>UCEZ01000132.1 GCA_900471525.1 Hyphomicrobiales bacterium
GGCCAAGGCCGAGTTGGCGCTGTATCGCTCGCGCACTTCTACCTCAGCGGGGCCATCCGGCCCCATCAAGCGCCACTGCGTGCGCCCTCAGCCCGAGGGCACGGCGATACAGTCGTGCGCGGACAGGTCCTCCAATGCGCTGGGCGCTCCCCGTGCCTCCAGATAGGACGGGCTGGCCACCAGCACTGCACGGTTGTTGCCCACCCGGCGCGCGATCAGTGTTGGTCCGGTGACTGCACCTCCACGGATCGCAACATCGATGCCGTCGGCGACCAGATCGGCGCGCGCATCATTGAGCACGAACTCCAGGCGAACCCGTGGATGGGCCTGCAGGAATGACTGCACCCACTCCAGCTGGAACCAGTTGAAGAAATCCACCGGCGCGGCGACGCGCACCTTTCCCACCGGCACCTCGCTGCCCTCGGAAAGCTCCAGGGTGACGTCCGCCAGCGCTTCGATCTGCTCCACGCTGCGCGCGTACAGGCCTTCACCGGCATCGGTCAGGGTCAACTTGCGGGTGGAACGATGCAGCAGCCGGACACCCAGCTGCTCTTCCAGCTGCTGGATGCGCCGGCTGGCAGTATTGGAGGGCATGCCGATCCGGCGCGCGGCCTCAGCGAAGCTGCCGGCCTTGGCCACCTGTACGAACAGGGCCACATCATTGAGATCGATCACCCGCGGTCTCCATTCAGACGACCTCCGGTACGGAGGCCCCTGCATTGTGTTGCAAATGGTGGCGCCGCGCTCGGCGCAGCGCCCTGCCCTCATCGGGTCTTGCGCGCATCCAGGCTGAACCGGCCTGCGCCGTTGGCGGCCAGCATCAGGAATGCACCGGCAATGGAGACATTCTTGAGGAACATGATCATCTGCGTCTGGTCAGCGACGTTGTTGTGGAACAGGAAGGCGGTAGCCAGGGTGAAGCCCGCCAGCAGCACAGCGACGATCCGGGTCTGCCAGCCGGCAATGATCGCCAGCGCACCACCGATCTCTGCCAGGATCACCAGCGGCAGCATCAGCGCGGGGA
>UCEZ01000130.1 GCA_900471525.1 Hyphomicrobiales bacterium
GTCTTATTGAGGCGCAAGGTGTCTTCCAGGTTCTGCTTATCTACTTCTTTCTGAACGGATGCTGCCGAAAAATTTGCGAGTAGCAACGCATACGATGCCCGCGAGTTTTTCATGACTACATCGAATCCACGAGCCACCATGGCAAGCGGAACCGTAGCTATTCCCTTTGCAAGGTCCGCCAAGCAATCCCGCACAATATCTCGCTTCTCCTCGGCGTGAAAATCAGAACAAAGAAAGCTGGATAAAAAATCATCAACCCCATCGATGGAAACCAACTCCGCCACCGAAAAATCCATCTCCACACGAAATTTTGCGTCCGGCCTTACCACAAAATTAATAAACTTTTCCGCCGCTGAAGGATAGTCCCCTACGTCCCGAACAATCTCAGACAAGCAGATCATGTCATAATAGCTTGCAACGTCGGCCGGAGCAGCGTCGCGCGCACCGGGCCCAGAGTACCGACTATCACGAAGGAAAAAGCGGCTGGGGACGCTCCTTCGATGACTGACACTAGCGCACAAGAGTTCCGACAGCGACGCATACACTCCTGCATTCTGAGGGGTGAAGGTAATAAGGCGTTCTCGCTCATCAGTGCCTGCTATCAGTCGCGGCGCTACCCGTCCCAAGCGCTCGACCACGCCCGAGAAGTCATGGCCTTTAGAAAGCCGCCCCTGCAGCAGAGCGTCATCCAAAGCAGACGGCTTTACCTCTTCCAGCTCGTCTAGAAGCCATATCGCCGCAGATTGCGCATCATCAGGGACCAGGTGTGACATTGTCCTCGATTTCCTTCTTCAAATCCGCAGAGGGTCCGAATATCAGGAGTGCGTCGCTATTGTCATCGTACGCAACGCGTCCCTGGCGCACATCCTCAACTTCGAAAGCTACGGCTACTGTTCCCATTTTTCCACGAATACGACGCAGACTGCTATAAGTCGTCCGATCAGGCTTGAATTGGTGGCTAACTTGATAGGTACTCGCCCCCACCCCTGTCGTAACGTACTCCTCAAATAGATGGGG
>UCEZ01000129.1 GCA_900471525.1 Hyphomicrobiales bacterium
GGCCTGCTCGATGTCGCGGGCGACGCGCTTGCGCTGGTTCTCGAGGTCGGCGCGTTCGCGCAGTACATCGGCCTTGACCTGATCAAGCTCAGCGCGCAGGCGCTCCACTTCGTCGTTCACGCCGGCGGCGGCGGCCGCATCGGCGGCACTCTGCTGGGATTCGATATCTGGATGTTCGTGGTTCATGTCTGGGTCCCTGGCGGTCAATCTCCGCCTCCACCCACCCTAGTGTGGGCGGGATGCTGCGTTTCAAGCGTCGGATGTTCCGGGAGTGCGCCCGGCCGGTGAAAAGGCCGCGCCGAGCACATCGGCGGTGGCCTGGACCAGCGGAATCATGCGGTCGTAGGCCATCCGCTTCGGCCCGATCACGCCCAGTACGCCCAGCACCTGGCCATTGGCGGTGTACGGGGCGGTGACCAGCGAGACACCCTGCAGCGGCATCATCCCGGTCTCCTCGCCGATGAAGATACGCACGCCCGGGGCCTGGATGGTGCGCTCCAGCAGCTGCAGGATCTCGCGTTTGCTGGAAAACAGCTCGAACAGCTCGCGCAGGCGTTCCAGGTCGGACAGGTCCTGTACTCCCATCAGCCGGGTCTGGCCGGCCACCAGCATGTCGTCGGCCGGCGGCTGCAGGGCCTGCTCGGCCAGGATGCACGCGCGCCGGAAGCCTTCGCCGCTGCCAATGAAGATGTACAGCAGCACCAGCGTGCCGCCGCGCATCGTGCCGAACTGGCCGAACGCCGTCACGTGGAAGCTGCACGCGGCAAGGAACGGCTGGAACTGGCCCGGCGCCAGGCCAGCGCCCGCATCGATCAGTGCTGCGATGCGCAGGAGCCACCGCGCTTCGTGCAGACCCTGTTGCGCCAGGCCTGGGCCGATGCCCTGACCCTGACCCGGCTTCGCCATGGCGACGACTCACCACAGTGGCAGGAACGCCTGCAGCAGACCGAGCGCATCGCAGCGGTGACCGCACAGCCGGTAGATACCGCTGTCGGCACCGATACGGTACTGGCCGCCGAGGTCGAAGCAGCCTTGCTGCAGGT
>UCEZ01000126.1 GCA_900471525.1 Hyphomicrobiales bacterium
GCCAGACAACCCGAAAACCGTCTTGGTTCGCCTCAAGAAAACCTCGGCCGGCAATACGAAATGAAGGGATGAAGATGGCGCGCAAGACGATCGAACAGCGCATCTCTGAACTGGAAGAACGCAAGAAGATGCTCAAGGCACGGCTGGGAAAACAGGAGCGCGCTCAAGACACCCGTCGCAAGGTTCTTCTCGGAGCGCTGGTGCTGCATCGACTGGAGAATTCCAACGATGTCGATTTCACGCGCCGACTGGGCGACTGGCTGCGCAAGGAGTTGCCCGGCTTCCTCACCCGGGACGGCGACAAGGCCCTGTTCGACGATATTCTCCTGCCACAGTCCTCGCCTGAAGGGTTCAGCCGCGGAAATCCGGAATGACGTTTGCGCTGTTCCCCAAATCCATCGTCAAGGCTCCGGTCCTGGCTATTGGATCCGCGATCGTCGGGGTGCTATTTTCGGCGCTGCTGCTGTTGGCCAGCTTTCTCATCCATCTGATCGGCGGCTTTGAGCAGGGGCAGATCAGCCAGCTCGTCCATGCCGTCGCCAGATATCTGCCGCTCGTGTTCGGTGTGGGAGGTTTCTTCTCGGCATTCATGTCGGACGTTCCGATTTCTTCCGTGTTCGGCTCTGCCCGTTGGGCGACGGGCAAGGAGCTGCAGAAGCTTTCGACAACAGATGATGGCCTGCTGATCGGTCGCGATCCGGAGACCGGCGCGTTGCTGCGTTATGACGGACCGGCCCATCTGCTGACCATGGCGCCGACGAGAACCGGAAAGGGTGTAGGCACCATCATTCCCAATTTGCTGACAATTGAACGCTCGGTGATCTGCATCGACCCCAAAGGAGAGAATGCCAGGGTCACGGGTCGCGCGCGAGAACAATTCGGGCCGGTTCATATCCTCGATCCATTCGGTGTGACGGGCAGCCATTCTTCGGCATTCAATCCCCTCGATATGCTTGATCCCGACGGTCTCGATGTGGCCGAAGATGCCAATACGCTGGCCGACGCCCTCGTGTTCGACGAACCGGGCATGGCGGGTGATGCGCACTGGAATGAGGAGGCCAAGGCGCTCATTGCCGGGCTGATCCTCAAGATCGCGACAGCGGAATCTCCAGGTCGCCGGCACCTCGGAACGCTGCGCGAATATCTGACCCTTGCCCCGGATCGGTTCTCCGTTCTCCTGGCTCGAATGCAGGACATGGACGAGGCAAGCGGACTGATCGCACGCGCCGCCAATCGTCATCTTAGCAAGTCGGATCGGGAGGCGGCCGGCGTTCTGTCGGCCGCACAACGACATACCCATTTCCTCGACAGTCCACGCATGACCGCGGTGCTTAACCGATCGGAGTTCCGCTTTGCCGATCTCAAGCGCAGCAACGTGACGGTGTTTCTGGTGCTGCCGCCCGATCGGCTTTCGACCTATTCCAGATGGCTGCGACTGCTCATCACCCAAAGCCTCTCCGACATGGCGCGCGAGCCCGCCTCCCCTGCCCGGCCCGTGCTCTACCTGCTCG
>UCEZ01000122.1 GCA_900471525.1 Hyphomicrobiales bacterium
GGCTCCAGGGATTTCCAAAGGTTCTCAAAACGCTTGTTAGTTTCTGCGCCCAAGAATGTTGATTTGCGGGTTTCGCTTTGAGCCTTCCGGAGCAGTGTCTCGTCCTTGAGCTTGTCAGCCAGCGCAAGCCAACGTGGCCGTCCAACCTTAGGAGCTGGGCCAATCGCAAGGATTATCTCGGCGTCAATGGTTTGAGCCACCTGCAGCAGACGGGATATCTCGGGCTTATCCGTTGCCAGGGCCTTGGCGATCGTGTCTCGATCGAACCCATGCTGCAGCATGCGGTGGGCAAACAAAGAGCGCTCAATGAAGCTGAGATCAAGGCGTGGGCCATTCTCCTGCCCTTGAGCAAGGACCAGTTCCTCATCACTAAGGTTCCGAACGATGGCCTTTACCGGGATCGCGAGATCGGATGCTGCCTTGAGGCGTCGATGGCCGTAAGCTGCCTGATACGTATTTGCCTTTGCGGGGTGAGGCCGCACGAGGATTGGTACCTGCTGGCCACTCTCCTGAATAGAGAGCTTCAAGGTGTCAAAGTCGGCGTCATTGTCGATCGGGATACGATCGCGAATGAAGGACATTTCCACCAGTCCAGGCTCAAGCTCCACCACTGTCTGTCCGGACGCCAGGGATTCGCGAAGGCTTTTGGCAGCGGCCGCTTCCTCGCCCAACTTTCCCAGCGACAGGTTCATCGCCCTGACAGCGCCTGTCGGACGATGGGCGTGGCTCGCAGTTGGCACTTCAAGCTTGGCCTGATCTGTCGCGCCGAGCATGCCCTTGAGGATATCGCGCCCCTTCATGTTCTACTCCATGCGCTTCGAATAAGCTGCTCGACCTCGGCGTTGACGCTGTCCATGGATTCGACGCCACGGTCGTAGGTCTGTCGATGCATCGTGTCGCGACCAGCCTCGTAAATGGTCTGTTTGGACAAGCCGGCATCGGAGACAGCCGTCGATTTCACCATCATGGAGGTCAGGACGCGTTCTCCGAACAGGCTGCGCAGAAAAGCGACGATCTGCGCTTGCGGACCGTCGTTGGGTTCATAGCGCGTGATCAGATAGCGCATCCAATCGTATTGAAGATTTCCGCCTGCGGCCTTGACGACCGAGAGAAGGTCAGAGGTCATAGCCAGAAACTGGTTCATCGATGCGACATCCAGCATTTGCGGATGAACCGTGATCAATACCGAGGTTGCCGCGCATAGTGCAGACAAGGTCAGGAACCCGAGTGTTGGAGGGCAGTCAATGACGACGACGTCATAGGCGTTTTCGAGCGACTGCAGCGCGTTGCCGACACGCATGAAAAACATCTCGTTCTCGTTGCGCGTACTGTCGGCGAGCGCCGTCGGCGTGTCATGCTCGAACTCGTGGAGTTCAAGATTGCCCGGGATCAGATCGAGCCCGGGGAAATATGTTTTGCGGACAACATCAGAGACGTTTCGCCGATTACCATCGTAGCGAATAGCACCGTAGAGCGTCTCGTTCTCTCCCACGTCGAACTCAGGCTGGAAGCCGAGCATGGCTGACATCGACGCCTGGGGATCGAGATCAACCGCCAATACACGGTAGCCCCGCAAAGCCAGATACTGCGCGAGGTGGACCGACGATGTCGTCTTGCCCGATCCGCCCTTGAAATTTGTAACCGCGATAACCTGGAGATGTTCGCCTTCGCGCCTGCCCGGCAAATAATTCGGTTTCGTGCGACCCAAGTGATTGCGGATCGCGTTGACTTCCTCCAGCGAAAATGTCCGCCGGCCTCCCGATGTCTTTTCGGATGTCACGCCCTCTCCTTGCG
>UCEZ01000121.1 GCA_900471525.1 Hyphomicrobiales bacterium
CGTAACGAATCTGAAACGACTAGAAGATTTTGCGAACGGGTCGGCGCTCAATGCGCTATCGGTCCTTGATCCGTTGGCGGCGATCAATAGGCTTGCAGATGTCGGCGAGTCTGAACGCACTCTCGTGAGGGAGCATTGGCTTCCCAATCTTCTAAACACTCATCCGGATTTGACGCGTCAGCGTATCCTGGAATTGGCAAACTCGAGTCCAAGGCAAAGACGCGTCATTGAGGACATCTTTTGGGATCGCCCGGATGATATGGACGCTGCCATGCTCAGTCTTATTCTTCGCATGCTGGAACGCGATCTGCGCGATCACATTGCCAGTGGCGCAACAGATGACCCGAATTGGCTGTATCATCCGCTTGATTTTATCGGACGCATCGCTAGCCCGGCGTTAATCGCCATCCTGCAACAAGAAGCGGGCGGCGATTTGGAACAGATGATTGTTGAAATCGCCTGCCGCCGCCTCGATTCGAACAGCAACTATCTGGATCACATAAAGGAGAACGCGCGCCGTGTGCTGGTTTTGATGGGTGGCGCCGGCATCACAAGGCTCATAAATCGCGAGCTGCAATCAGAGCACTTCTGGGTTCGCCACAGCGGCATGAACTGGGCTGTGATGCGCCAGGACAGCGAGATAGTCGAAAGGCTCTCGACCATAGCAAGTCGGCGGGTTCCACGCGATGGGGACCATAAACCTGATTCCGAGCCGTACCGGGAGTTCTACCAATCGTTCAGCGTGCTCGCGGCTCTGGGTGCCGACGCCGCCTTGGTCCAAGCTTTGTGGTCCGCTGAGATTGCGCAAGCACCAGTCGATCTGGCCGATCTCAGGGCGCATCGCGGCCCCATGCCGAAGAATCTTACACAGCGCGCAAGCGAGACGCTCCAGAACCCTGCATCAACGGAACTCGACCTGCTTTTAAGTCTCCTTGTCGCATGGGTCAGCGATGATAGAGACTTAATTCCTCTGGCGCGCGCAATACTTAAGGCGGCTGATCCCAACAGCAAAGTTGCTCTATATGCCTGCAATGCGCTGCAGGCGCTTGAGGACGGGTCGGACGAGTTCGTGTCGCTTGCCGAGCGGCTTATCCAAACCGAGGCAAAAAACAATATAGCGTGGGGCCTCAGCGCTCTGCTCAACCTGAAGGAACTTGGTTTGCCAGCTCTCGAACGTTGGCTGAGAGCGAACGTTTCCACCCTGGAACCGCGCAACGATCAAGTTATTCGCGCGCTGTATGGCAATGCTCCGACGCGGCAGCTCGCCATCGACGCAGCCGTAAGACGATGCCAGTCAGACAGACATCTGTTCGACGGTCCGTATGATATTGCCGCCGAGACTAACAATACGGAACTACGTGACCGCATTTTGGATAAGGCGTTCGCCGAGCAGTCGTTCGTGACAACCGCTCCGCTGCACGCCATCAAGGGGCTGGCGAAATACGATGTTGCTCGGGCGGTCCAAGCGATTGAACTAGCGATTGGTTCTCATCCAAAAATAGAGCGTCGGCTTTGCCTGCTATTGGTTAAGTTCGCGCCCGAACAAGCCGCGGAAAAACTCGTGACCGCGGTGATGGCGAATAAACGAGATGGCCTCTGCCGTGCTGCTGGAAGGGCCCTCCGCCAGCTGGACCAGATCAGCGTCGAGCGTGCGCTGGCGGCACGCCTAAAAGGCTCAATGGCGGAGCGTAAAGCCATAGCGGAGCTGGGAGGATGGGTACAAATCCCCTCAATCGATGGTGCCTTAAGAGATTTGGCTGGTCACGATGAGTCTAATGAGGTTCGGCATGCCGCGCTTCATTCGCTCTATCAGCTGCGCCAGGAATCCAGTTTGCGGCAACACCTAGCGGCGTTTTCAACCGCATCGCATGACCACCGATGGACGTTGATTACGATAATCCTTGAAACGGCGGACCCGTACCTGATGACTACCCGCGACGACCCGCTCTGGCTTGGACGAATTCTGTCGGACGAAGTTCCATATGCCTTTGTGGACCATGCTGAAACGGTGCTGCGGCGACGCAAACAAAAGATGCGATGAGCCCTTGGAACATCGTTTGCCTCTTCGCTCGAAGGTCCGCTTTGGTGGGAGTGGAATATTCGCCAAACGGCCGAAATGACGGCGCAAAGCTGCAGTTCAACGCGCTGAACGCAGGTCTGTAAGGGGCTAGTCAATGGACGAGCTTATAGGAGCTGTTGAGCGGATACGAACTTGCGACCCGCACATCTCTGAAGAGTCCATCGCGCTGAATATCCATGATAATGTCCCTTATAATGTCCGCTCAGCAGCCTTCATCCCGAGGGTAGGAAAATGCGAGGGGTGCACGGAACCGAGAGTTGGCTAAATTTGCGGTCGAGTCGACGATTAGTTGCACGAGAACCTATTCAAATCTTGCGAAGTGCTCATATCTTCCCCATAAACTTTCAAAATGGCGACCGCATGCGCGGTCGCGGCCGAGGGGAACGGGTTGTCGAACATCAGTGAGAATGCTCGCGCAGCAGCAGTTATGTCTGCGCGTAAGCGGCAAGCAGAAGAAGGCCCTTCAATTGGCTGATCCGCTGCTGGCTCAAGATATCATCGACGGAGCGGCGGTCCGCAACCGACCAAACCTGTTCGTTATCGGCTGTTTCGACCGGCGCATCACCTTCTACTCGCAGCAGGTGCGTGCATTGTCGCTCGTCCATTCGCTCAAGTATCTGGGCTATCTCAACGCCAATCCGCGCATCGCGGTGATCGGCGGCGGCGCGGCTGGCGTGACTGCCGCGGCGGCAGCCGCGCTCGTCTCGAACGCCAATGTCGTTCTCTTCGAAACAGCGGGCGAGTTGCTGTCACTCCAGTCGACCACCGAACGCCGCCGGCTCGATCCGCACATCTATGACTGGCCGGCGCACGACACCGTCGATCCGATCGCCAACCTCCCGATCCTCGACTGGGAGTCCGGAACATGTCGGTCGGTGCGTGAGGACGTGCTGGTCGGCTTCGGGGATATTGCGGTCCGGCTCGGTCAGCGCCTGCAACGCCGGACGCGTCATCGCGTGCTGGGCCTGGCCTTGGCCGCCGATGGCTATGACCTCCGCTTCGTCAATCTCGACGACCCGGCGCCGGATCCTGGGGATGAGCCGACCGAGCGTTTCAACATGGTACTGTTGGCGGTGGGGTTCGGTCTCGAGCCGCGTGAGCCCGTCGAGAACATCCAGAGCGCGAGCTACTGGTCGGATGCCGGTGTGCCGGTGGCGGAGTTCGAAGGCAGGCCGACGCCGCGCTTCTTCATCAGCGGCGCGGGTGACGGCGGATTGATCGACCTTGTCGCGGCCGGCGCGACGAACTTCGACCATTCCGGCATGATCGTCATGGTCTCTCAACATCCTGGTATCGACGAACTCTCTCCCACGCTCGCCGACATCGACGTGCGTGCCCGTGCCGCCGATGCCGCTGGCAACCGGTTCGATTTCCTCGCAGCCTATGATGACGAATTGCTCGGCCAGCTGACGGCGATTGGTCTGGTCGCAGCGGTTGCGGCGCAGTTGCGGCCCGGCGTGCGCTTGACGCTGCAAACCCAGCACGCCGAAATGTTCGAGGTCTCGACCTCGACGCTCAACCGGCTTGCTGCGTATCTCACGATCAAAGCCTGTGACGCGGACGCCCAGCGGACATTCAGGCACCTGCAATGTGGTGCAGTTGCCCGGGTGGCGGCTCCCGTCCCCGCACCCGAGCCGGCCGCCGATTTCTGGCTCGACTGCTCCGGCGAGACGATTGCGGCCGACGCGGTGATCTTGCGGCGTGGCCCTGGCCGCGCGCTGGTTCGCGGACCGTTCGACGATCATTTGGCAAGCTACGCGGACACGCACCGGGAATGGCTCG
>UCEZ01000120.1 GCA_900471525.1 Hyphomicrobiales bacterium
CTGCGACTATCCTGCCGCGCGCGCCATGCCTTCGCCCAACCACGGGGAACGGGCGGGCGGGCAGAAGCCGGACATGATCATCCTGCATTATACCGGCATGGAAACGGCCGTTGCCGCGCTCGACTGGCTGTGTCGCGAGGAGAGCCAGGTTTCGAGCCACTACTTCGTTCACGAGGACGGCAGGGTCGATCAGCTGGTCGCCGAGGATCGCCGCGCCTGGCATGCGGGCAAGAGCGTCTGGAAAGGCGAGACGGACATCAATTCCCGCTCGATCGGCATCGAAATCGCCAATGCCGGCCATCCCGGGGGGCTGCCGGATTTCCCGCCAGCGCAAATCGACGCGGTCGTCGAACTGTGCCGAAATTGTGGCGAACGGTGGTCCGTCGCTCCCGAAAGGGTGCTGGCACATAGCGATGTGGCCCCCATTCGCAAGGTCGATCCGGGAGAAAAATTTCCGTGGGAGCGGCTCCATTCGGCGGGTGTCGGGCATTGGGTTCCGGCAGCCCCGATCGGCGGCGGACGATTTTTCCAACGGGGCGACCAGGGGCAGCCTGTCGAAGCCATACAGACGATGCTGTCGCTCTATGGCTACGGAATTGAAGTGACAGGCATTTTTTGCGAAAAGACGGAAGGTGCCGTCGCTGCATTCCAGCGCCATTTCCGCCAGTCCCAGGTCGATGGCATCGCCGATATTTCGACACTCGACACGCTCCACAGATTGCTGTCCACGCTCCCGAATTTCAGCCGCTGAGCGACCGATCCGCAATGGAGTTTCAGTCCCAATTCGGGTCTTCGTCACACTAATTTTGTGCGCTGCCACATCATCACCATGATGCCGGGGTCTTTTGCGGCCGTACCGAACCGCAGGCAATTCAGGCCTCCAGCCCTTCCTGTTGATGACGAAAATCGGGATATGAGACGGTAGGGCGGGGTGTGCCCTCAACGTCGCTGCGCCCGAAAGTGGAGACTTCAAACTAAATGAGAATATCGCATCTTGCTGCGGCAGCGGCATGCTTCTGCATGCTGTTTTCCGGGGTTGAAACGTCGTATGCCGGGGGCATCGACAAAACCATTACTTCATCCATCAAGCCGGTCACCAGAACCACAGGTTATCCCGCACCGGGCGCCTCGCTCAAGACATCGGTCTATAGCGGCCTGATCCAGACATATGCCAGGCAGTATGGCGTGCCGATCGATCTGGCGCATGCGGTGATCAAGGTCGAAAGCAACTTCAACCCCAATGCACGCGGCAGCGCCGGCGAAGTCGGTCTGATGCAGATCAAGCCCGCCACGGCCCGGATGATGGGTTACTCCGGCGGCAAGCGTGGCCTGTTCGATCCCGAAACCAATATCAAGTTCGGCATGAAATACCTCGCCATGGCGCATGAACTGTCCGGCGGTTTTACCTGCGGCACGATCCTTCGCTACAACGCGGGCCATGGCGCCACGAAGATGAACCCCGTATCGCGCCGCTACTGCGGCAAGGTGCAGGCGATCATAGACTAAGCAGTCCGAGATGCCGGATGGAGTTTCGCGTTCCGGCGTTTTCAAGTTCGCAGATGCCAGCCGGCGAATGTCATGCTATCTCCGCCAGATCGTTTTTTGAGGGCGCGGCATGGCAGGCACATTCGATTTCATCATTGTTGGCAAAGGCATGATGGGGGCGGCGGCCGCCCGGCACCTGGCAAAGAGCGGCGCCAGGATCGCGCTGATCGGGCCGGATGAGCCGGAAGACTGGGCGAGCCACGACGGCGTTTTTAGCAGTCACTACGACAATGGCCGCATCACCCGCACGATCGATCCGGATTCCGTCTGGGCGCTGCTCGCAAGGCGCTCGATCGAGCGCTACGATGAGATCGCGACTGCCAGCGGCGTCGATTTCTACGGTGAAGCCGGTTGCCTGATCGCGGCACCTTTGCCCGGTGGCGAGGACAATTACCTTGAAAACGTCATCGCCGCCCGTGACCGTCTCGGCGTCGATGCTCCCTTCATCGGGGAGCAGGCCCTTGCAGACCAGTTTCCCTGGTTCCGTTTTCCGGCTGGCTATGGCGGCGTTTTCGAGCCCCGAAACGCCGGGCACATCAACCCGCGGGCGCTCGTCAAGGCGCAGGTCCTCCTCGCCGAAAGAGCCGGTGTTACGGTCATTCGCTCGGAGGTTTCTTCCGTCGTTCGTGTCGGCAGCGTGGTCAATGTTCGAACCGTGGATGGAGCCTCGTTTACCGGTGGTCGCGTTCTCATTGCCGCCGGCGGGTTCTCTATCGCCAAACAATTGCTCGCCCGGCCGCTGGATCTCGCCGTCAAGGCGCGGACCGTGCTTTTCGCCGAGGTGGCGGAAGACGACCTGCCGCGGTTTGCCGGAATGCCGTCGCTCATCGGTGCCGCACTGAAGCAGGACGAGAGCTATTATCTCCTGCCGCCGATC
>UCEZ01000119.1 GCA_900471525.1 Hyphomicrobiales bacterium
CAACCCTTCGCCTACCGATCGAAGCAGTCGAGAAACTCCAACATGAAGCCGAGGCGGCGCAACGCGCGCTCATCGATGCGCGTACGGCGATCGCATTGGCGCTCGGCGTGCCTGACGGCAGCGACTATGTCGCCATCACGACGGCACGGCGACGCGACGCGGAGTCGGCAGTCGCGACCGCCGAAGCAGCCCTCGAACCGCAGGCAGCAAGCGCGGCCGCTGCGACCGAGCAGCGCACCTCGGCAGCCAGCGACCTCGACGATTTGATCGGCCGCGAAAGCCAGCTCGGCACGCGATTGTCGCAATTCCAAGCGGAGGATGTCGCTTGCGCCGACCGGATCGCCGCGCGGAACCTGTCCAATGCGACGATCAGCGATATCGAGACGCGGCTGACCAACGAACGCGAACAGGGCGAGGCGGCGCGGGCTCGATTGGCGCACCTGACCGACACCGCTGCCGCGACCGTAGCGGCCGTGCAGCGTGACCAGGCGGCGCTCGATGCCGCGCAGCGCGATCTGGCCGCAGCAGATCTCACCCGCGCCAATGCCGAGCAGTCGGCGCGCCAGCTGCAACGGCGATGGAGCGAGGCTGGCCTGCCCGACAGTCCGAGCCAGGATGGCTATCAGCGCGGCCTCGCCGCGCTAGACGCGGCGCAGATTGGACTGCGATCGCTCGCCGAACGGCAATTAGTGCTGGCGCGGGACAATGAGGATGCGCTGCTGCAAGGCGAGGTCGACGAGATCATCGCGTCGATGCGCGCGGCCGGTGGTGAAGACGGCGTTGGCGATCCGGCTGCCCATCTCGCAACGCTCGAGGCCTCGCGTGTCGCCGCCCGCGCGGCCGTCAAATCGACCACCGCCGCCCGCAATGCGGTCAAACGCTATTCGGAAGATCTTCAAGCCCAGGCGAATGATTTCTCGAACCGCGTGCTCGATCCGCTCAACACTGTGATCGACGATTTTAACGAGGCGATGCTCAGCACGCCGGGCGAGAGCATCCAATTCAAGGCGGATACGCGGGTTGATGCTACCAGTTTCGGCATGGCGCTCAAATATCGTGAGCGGGTCGAGAATGCGATCGAGACGAAGAAGGACTTGCCCCCACAAGTGGTGTTGAGCGAGGGGCAGCTCGCCGCCAATGGCTTCAGCATCCTGTGCGCGGCGAGCACAGCTTATCCCTGGTCGCGCTGGCGCGCGCTGCTGCTCGACGATCCGCTCCAGCATAACGACATCATTCACACAGCCGCGTTTGTCGATGTGATGCGCAACATGGTGGAGCTCAACGGCTATCAGCTGGTAATGTCGAGCCATGATCGCGGCGAGAGCGATTTCATCGCTCGCAAATTCGATGCCGCGAGTCTGCCCTGTTCGACGGTGCTGCTTACGGCACCTTCGGAAAAGGGAGTAGCGTGGGAGAAGCCCGAGCACAATCAGGCTGCCGCGCGGATTTTGCGCCGGGACAGCGAGTCGTCGACCGCCAACACCGCCTAACGCGGTTGGGTTACGCGGCTGACCTGCCCTCGCCGCCATCCAGCCATCTACCGACGGCTTGCTACATCCCATATGCACCAAAGTCAGCAGCTCGCGTCATCATCAGCTCGGCAAACGGGATAACACGAGGAACGTGTTCGCTAGTCGCGATCAGCCCGTCGACGACCGCCTGCTCAGGCGATTATCGTCATTTTGCCCAGCAAGTATCGAGAGGCATCTAGCGTCCGATATAAGCGGACAGATATTATACCACTTTGTAGCAACCAGTGATTTGATATCCACGAACACGTTTGCCCGGAGCGATCGATGCCAACAAGTGGTCCAGGTATTACCGATGTAAAACTTCTATTTGCCAAATCTGGCAATCGTTGTGCATTTCCCAAGTGCAAGGCGCCTATGGCGCTTGACGACACGCTCGTTGGCGAGGTCTGCCATATCAAAGGCGCTCGTCCAGGGAGTGCGCGGTTCGACCCTCATCAATCGGCATCTCATCGCCATCATCGTGACAACCTGATCTTGATGTGTCCGACACATCATACCGTGATCGACGACGATGAGAATTCATATACGGTTGAGCGCCTGCTCCAACTAAAACGTGAACATGAGGCGAGCGCGACATCTGTCACCGAGGACGAGGTTTCGCGTATTGCGGTTTCGCTTCAACAGAACGTCTCATCTGTTGGCCAGACGGGCGGTCTGTCCGCGCATACGGTACATGCCAAAACTATCACCGTGAACACTGCGGCACCACCTGGCAGCGCGCTCAACCAGCGTCAGATCCAAGCCGTCGAGAACCTCTGGCAGATCTTGCAGCGGTTTTCGTCCGAATTCAGCATGGTCGTATTCGTTGACACAATCCTCCTTCCCCAAGAGATGAACGCGTATTTCATCGGCGCGGACGATATGCCTTTGATGGATTCGATCCTCGAATTCCAAAATCCTCAAATCGCGATCACCAAAATGGCAAACGCGGGCGGCAATGAGGCGGCGAGAGAGCGGCCTTTCGTTAGCCAACGGCTCTGGTCCATATATTTCGTTATACAGGCGGTGTATGGGCGGACCGCTCTGCTTCTCACGAACTCGTTCAAGGAGGAACAGTACAAAAATTGGCGAAACGACAGCGGCTGCGATCAACTACTTCGCGCAATCCTGCCCGGGCATGCGGTTGAACATTTGAAAGCGATGGAGGCTGCCGGACTCCGCTCGGCAGTGGACTATCTGGAGGACCAGTTTTTGACCGAGGCCGGGATGCGGAAGGCGCAGTTGGCATAAAGGTATCAACCGCTGCGGACGCAGTTGGGCGTTAGAACACTCCCCACTCCCGAAACCTCCCCCTCTCCGTCATCTCGAATTCGCCAATGATCCGAAGCGCCGCCTGCGGCGTGATGGCGAGCGCGTTTGCGATCATGCCGGTCGAGACGAGTGGCTTTGCAATAACGAGAGCAATCAGAGCCGGCAGGTTCGACGAGGCCCGCCGGCCAACGAGCTTTCGCTCCATCAGGATGCGAGCTAGCGTCAGCCGGTCATGCTCCTCCAGCCCGATCTCGGCGTCCGCCAAAAGCCCGTGGGCGATGGCGAGCAGCCGCGTCTCCCGGTCGCGATGCGGGCGCCGGTCGACGGAAATGGCTTTCAGGCGGAGATTGATGGCGGCCAGGTAGGCGCCGGTGGTGATGCCAGCTTCGCGCAGGATCGCGGCGCAAAACAGTCGGCACGAGCCAAGGCGCATGCTGAAGGACCAACATTTCGTTCCAAGCATCGAGGGCAACGATCGCCTGAATGGTGCTGACATTGTTACCGCTGATGGCAGCGACTTGTAGCAATCGGGTTAGTTGGGACTTCTCGCGGTGCAGTTGGGACTAAAGTCGTCGATTTGAATTCAGAACAGTATCGTCCTCCTCCAGATAAAAGGTAGCTGTACCCTCGCCCCCATTTTCTTCCGAGCGCGCCTAACTCGTGGTTCTTCTGATCACGCCGACCGCACTATATGGCGCGGCGTCCCAGGCTTCTATCATACGGCTTATGAAAACGCATCGAGACAGGCCGGTTTGCTCCAATGCATCGCCAGCAAGCCTCCTGATCGCCAGTTCCTCGAAAGCGAGACCGTCTCTCCGGAACGCGTGGAATACGATTACAACATCATCGGACTGGGCCGGCGTGACGACAAAGCCGTTTACATTCTCGGGCGCAGGCTTTGTGCGCGATGCATCAGAGCGCAATTTCTCGAAAGCTTCAGTGCATTCGGTTTGATTGTGTATGTTTCCAATGCTTAGCAGACCGGAGCCGATGAAGTTGGCATTGCGCAGGCCGGCAATCGTGTCGCGGCTGATCTCCTTGCCGAAGGTTTTTGACAGCTCGCTGCGGGTGATCGGCTGGAAGTCGGCGATGGCAATCAGGATCATGGCCTCCAAGTCGGACAGTCCCGCCGCCCCTCCCCGCGTCGGCGACTGCGATGCCCGGATCGAGCCGGCGAAACGCGAATGCGTTCGGTGCTGCCAGCCGCCGG
>UCEZ01000118.1 GCA_900471525.1 Hyphomicrobiales bacterium
TCGCGCGACAAAATTCAGGTGCCGTCAAATCCTCCACTTCGTTCCGGCCCTATGGGTGCGTCCCTCCTTTCCGGTCTGCGATCTCACCCCGCGATGACCGCAATTCGAAAGGAGATCCATCATGCAACAGCTCGCTCAATTCCTTGCCGCCACCGGCCGCCGGCTCCGTACCCTCGGCAAGGTGATCAGCCATTTCATTCGTAAAGGAAAGCTGGGTCTGAAACTCGCCATCAAGATCCCGTTCTTCGTCGAGATCGAGGTGTCGTTCGAAACCGACTGGAACCGGCGCCGATGACGCGCCGTCGAGGCCCGCTTCGGCGGGCCTTTCTTATCTCGGCTTGCAAGCGCGCGGGCGATAGCCGCGTTTTCGCTTCTGCCGCAGGAGATCGAGGAACAGACGGACCGCTTCCTCCTCCCGACCGAAATGGTGGATCATCATCTGTCCCTTCGCTCCGATCCGGCCCCATTTGCGAAGGAGACAAATATCGCCGAACAGATTTGGCTCGATCGACATGGCATAGTAGCGCGCCATATTCCTCGAGGCATCCGAGCGTTCGACATAGAGTTGATAGGGCTGCGAGATCATCAGGTCAGAATCGCTGATCCCGGCAATCGCGTCCAACGACACTTATGAATCGGTCGACAAGGATCGATTCAGATCTTTGATGAAATGCGAGTGATCGACTTGGGCTAGGCGCCTTGGCGCACGGCTCTACGCGCTGCGCTCACGGAGCCCGCGCACGGTCTCCGCCCATTCGGGTGACGATCCTCTCGCGGCACCTCAGCCGCACCATCCGTGTCTCGCACCGTCCCAGCGCCTGGCGAGGCCTTCATCGATGAGCGTGTCTCCGAGGGAGTGCCCTGCGCGCGTAATGACGCGGAGCTTGCGGCCAAACCTATCCTCGTCGCGGCGGCCGGCGACAAGCGAAAATTTCCCGGCATTGAGCAGCGTCATGAGGCGTGTTTTCGCAGCCTCTCCTCTCATTCTTTCCGCCTGGCAGCGCGGTGGGCTGAGCTCCGGCGTGTCGATATCGGCAATTCGGATTTTCTCGCCTCGAAACCAGAGCGTATCTCCATCGACGACGCAATTCATTCTGCTGCTATCGCCGCAGATCGAAAACGCGGCTGACAATGAATCCGTCGCCGGTGTCATGGCTAGGGCGCCAAGACTGATGAGATTGCCGGAACCGCCAAGGGCAAGCCAGCCTCCCCCGCCAATCACCATCGCCCAGAGGATTGCCGTCAATGGTTTGCGCCGGCCGCTCTGTCCGGATCGGGGTGACTTTCCCAGGGCGCGATGTCGATCGTGCATGCTACCAAACCTCCGGGTCCTTCTGAACGGAATCACGTTCGACTTCACTATCCGATCCTCTCATGTTCGTCTCAACCTATGCCCGCCGTGCTTTCATCTGTGTTTACAAAGAAGTTCGGCGGCGAATGGCAGTTGGGCCGCTTAACCGGTGTGCCGGTGCAGGGTGCAGTCGGTCCCGCCTCCCCTTCGGGTAACTCAGTTGAGGCTCCTGCGGCTGCCCCGTTTCCTGCTCCTGCACGACGAGAATTCCCGAAATCCCGCCCGAGGGGCGGCGCTATGCTGATTTCTCCGATACTCTTCATTTTCCTGGATCGGCGTTGCTCGTTGCACTCCCCGCCGGCTCGATCAGGCGGGCTCCTGGCGAGCTTCGAAGCGTGTGAAACCTGTTCGCTCCGACGCAAGCCTTCATGTCGTCGCGCCGAAACCAGATCGCGCGGCCACATCGGAGTGGAGCATTGCCAGCCGTGAAGACGATTTGCTCGTCGGCCCGCATCCGCAGAACTTCATGCGGCTGGATGAGCGGTCGGGCTGCAAGCTGCTTCGAGCGCGTGCGAGACGATCCTTTCGATTGGGAACTGCGGCTGACCTGGTCGATCTCGACGGTGGTCGTGCCGCA
>UCEZ01000116.1:0-2928 GCA_900471525.1 Hyphomicrobiales bacterium
TTGTCCATTCGGTCAAAATTGGCGGAATGAGCTTTCCACCGCGATTGGCGGCCTAAAGTGCTTTGACGCTTCGGCTGACCTTGAATTTGCGCTTCTCCAGTTCGGGGAAGAAATCGGCCGCGGTAAAGTATTCCTCCGGCGCCCAGACGCCGGGACGTTTCGGGTTCTTCAGAACCAACTGCGCAGCGATCGAAGCGCTCATCGAGGTTCCGGCATCGACATAAGGGGCATACATCGGATCGGGCGTGACGATGACGTCGTACTGGACCTCGACCGGCTTTCCATCCTTCATGCCGCGACCGATGGCGAAGTGGATTTCCGCGCTTTCCTGCTGCGGGATACGATGCTGGTTGCGGGCGATGTTGCGCTGGATGACGGCGTTCAGCACGTCGAGCGGCTTCACCGAAATACCGCCGACCTCGACCGGATCGTTGAAATCACCGAATCCCGCCTTCACCAGACCGACCCAGGCCTCGTGCTCGCGGTGTGGCAGATGTAGCTTCCAGGTAAACTCACGAATACCCTTGTCGCGAATGCCATCGGCGAGCGGCACCGTCAGCTGCTCCGAATGCGGCGAATACATGAATTCGCAGCGCCCCCAGGGTTCCGGCAGGTCGATCACCTCCCGGCCCGTCATCGGTGCGCATTCGACGTGTTTGCCGTCGAAGAATTGGGTGCTCGGATGGGCATATTCGGCAAGCACTGTCGAGACGCTGTAAGGCGGCATGAGGATCGGATTCTCGTCGCCGGTGAGTTCGGCTGCCCAATAAAGGTTGATCTTCTCGATCGTATCGAGTTCGTCGGCCACCGCCCGGCAGATGACGTTGGACATGCCGGGATCGGCGCCGACACCGACGACGGCCGTGACGCCCGCCGCCTTGAACCGCTCGTGTTCGGCGATCTGCTTGACGGTGAAGGTTCCGAGACCGCCGAGATCCATATAGGCGACCTTTGCGTCAAGCGCTGCCTCGAAGATGGTCATCTGGAAACCGAGCAGGGTCGGGACGCAGTTGATGCAGAGATCAGCGCCCTCAATCGCTTCGGCCAGACGGGTCGGATCGGTGACATTGAGATCGAACAGTTCCAATCGTGGATCACGGAGATCGGCGACCAGACTTTCCATCCGCTCGCGCGAGGTGTCGCAGATACGGATCGAGGTGATGTCGACGATGACGCGATCGGAGACGAGGTCGCGGACGATACCGGCGCCCATCAGGCCGGCGCCACCGAGAATAGAGATTTTCATGAGCTAGACGTCCCTTTTCGAATTTTTGCCCCGCGGGCATCATGTTTTGCCGGAGAGCTGCGCTCCCCCTCATCCGGCGCTTTGCGCCACCTTCTGCCCGCCGGGGAGAAGAGGAAATCAGACGTGCTTGCGCCCGCCCTCCTCGTAGAACCAGCTGTCGGGATAGGGATACCACCATTCGTGGATGACCGGCTTGTGATCGATAATCACCATCTTGGAACGGCGGAAGGCATCGAGCCCTTGGCGGCCAAGTTCACGCCCCATGCCGGAGGCCTTCCAGCCGCCGAAGGGCAGCGCGTCATTGTCGATCAGCGGATTGTTGACCCAGACCATTCCTGATTCGAGCCGTTCGGCCGCCTCCATCGCCTCGTCGAGACTGGTAGTGAACACCGACGCGCCAAGGCCGAAGGGGCTGTCATTGGCAAGCGCGATCGCCTCGTCGAAATCCGCGACGCGGGCCACAGCGGCAACCGGGCCGAAACATTCTTCCTGCATGATCGCCATGTCCGACGTGCAACCGGTGAGAATGGTCGGTTCGTAGAACCAGCCGACCGGCTCGCTATCCGGGATTTTTCCGCCGAGAACCACCGTTGCGCCCTTGGCCTTGGCGTCCTCGACAAGCCGGATGACTTTTTTACGCGCGGACTCGCTGACCAGCGGGCCGATCTCGGCTCTGGCCAAGCCGTTGCCGATGCGCAGGCGGCGAGCCTCGGCGGCAAATTTCTCGATAAAGGCGTCATGCACGCTCTCAACCACGAAAAAGCGCTCGGCCGAGGTGCAAACCTGGCCGGACATGTGGAAGGCCGCGGTCACGGCACCCGCGGCGGCGACATCGAGCGGCGCATGCGCGGTGATGATCATCGGATCGCTGCCGCCCGCCTCGATCACGGCCGGCTTCATCTGGCTGGCAGCGGCCGCGGCTACTGCTTTACCTGCGGCAACGGACCCGGTGAAGGCGACCGCATGCGTCATCGGCGATGAAATCAGATATTGCGCGACCTCGGCACCGCCCGGCATGCAGGCGATCAGGCCGTCCGGCAGGGCCTCGAAGACAGCCATGAACTCCAGCGTCGACAGCGTCGTCGCAAGCGCCGGCTTGATGATGCAGGCATTGCCGGAGGCGAGCGAGGCCGCCACGGTCCAGCACATCAACAGGATCGGGAAGTTGAACGGCATGATGTGGACACTGGTGCCGAGTGCCTCATAGCGGGCGTACTGGAACGAGCCGGCCTGCGTCGTGCCCGCCACCTTTCCCGCCTCGTCCCGGGCCATTTCGGCAAAATAGCGGAAGGCGCCGGCGCAATTGGCGACCTCTCCGATTGCTTCCGGATAGGGCTTGCCCATCTCGCGCGACATCAGTTCGGCGCAGGCGCGCATGTTGGTCGCCTCAATGCGGTTGGCGATCTTGTGAAGGATGGTTGCGCGGCTCTTGGCGTCGCGGCGTTTCCAATCGGATTGGGCTTCGCGGGCGACGGCGAGGACGCTATCCAGTTCGGCCGCCGTCGTTTCCGCAAACGCGCCCTCCGGCTGAAACGTCGCGGGGTTGATCACAGTGTGCCGTTCACCCTTGGCTGGAACATAGACCGGGTGCAGGTAGAAGACAGGCTCGGCTGGATTGAACATCGGTTTTTCCTATCGGAGACTTCGAGCTTGCGGTGAAGTGGCCCCTCACCCTAGCCCTC
>UCEZ01000116.1:2954-3832 GCA_900471525.1 Hyphomicrobiales bacterium
CGATAGGGCGGATGAGGGGCACTCCTTGGAACGATGAGGAACAATCCCCAACCTCCCCTCACCGGATCATGTAAACCTTCTTGATCGTCTCATGCACGGTGCAGACACCCTTCCAGTCCCGCGGGAAGAACGCGGCCGTGTCCGGCGCGATCTCGATCACCTCCCCACTCTCGTGCACATAGGTGCAGCGGCCTTCGAGGAAGTGGCAAAATTCGTCGCGCGTCACGTGGCAGTCCCATTTGCCGGGTGTGCAGACCCAGAGGCCGCATTCGGACTGGCCGTCCGGACCCTTATGGATCAGCTTGCCCGTCGTACGGCTTTCGCCCTCGATCATGGTGGGGATGATGCCCCAGTCCTTGAGGTCGATTTCCTCGAGCGGCTTGCGCATCAGTGGGGNNGGCGGTCATCGGATGTTTCCTTTCGTTTTTTCTTCGAGCAGCATCCGCGTTCTCAAGAATCGGCGGGAGGCTGCAGCAGTAGTTTCAAGTCCTGCCGGTCAGACCAGCATGTAGATGTTGCGCATGGTCTCGATCACATGGCATTCGCCGGTCCAGCCGCCGGGGAACATCACGACAGTGCCCGTCTCCACCTCGATCACCTCGCCGCCATCGGAGCGATAGACAGCACGGCCGGCGACGAAATGGCAGAATTCGTCGCGCGGGATCGACAGCCGCCAGCGGCCGGGGGTGCAGACCCAGATGCCTGATTCCGGTTGGTTGTTCGGCCCCTTGTGCACGAGCCGGCCGGTCGACTTCGACTGGCCCTCGATACTGTCGGGCTGCAGGCCCCAGTCGACGAGATCGTCATAGGTGGTGGCGTTGTAGATGTGCGGTGCAGAGGACGGTTCAGCCATGAAGATACCCCCCTCTGTCGGCGAC
>UCEZ01000115.1 GCA_900471525.1 Hyphomicrobiales bacterium
ATCTTTCACAAACGTCAAGGGGATACGACGATGACGATCGAACAGCACATCGAGGAACTGCGCACCGAACTGAAGGACGCCTTCGACGCAAACGAGCGGCGCCAGATCGAGGTCGAACTCGAACTTGCCGAGGCCGATCTGATGGTTGCGCTTGCCGAGCAAGACGGTACGCTCGAAGCCGAGCCGCCCTTTTGAGGCGGCTTTCACCATAGAACCAGCCAGTCGGCCGGATCGACCGGCCGGTCGGCTGTCAGGACTTCGCCCTCGACACTCCCGCCGGCTCGCGCCGGAAATGGGCGTGGCCCCTTCCGGTCCACGGGGCTCTTCTCTCTCTGACGTCCTATTTTACTCCAGCAAATCCGGCGTCAAGGACGGCGCGGTCTCCCCCAATTTTGCCGCAAGCGACAAAATCGGTTCCCCCACTTGCAAGCCGCGTCCCGCGGTCCCTGACCCCTCTTTGCCACAGAGTTGCCGATCTCCGCCATCAAGATGAAGGAGATCACATCATGACATCTGACCAGAACCTCATGCTCTACGCCAAGCTTGCCGGCTTCCGGCTCGTCGTTCTCGCAAGCAGCCTCGGGTGCGACACGTCACTCTCGCACCACCTTCATCATCGGCTGATTGAAGGGCTCGAGGCGGCAATCGATCGGATCCGGACTACTATGGAGTTGGAGCACCGACTTCTCGTCGGGACTGACGACGAATTCACCGCCTTTCAGTTGGAAGGCGAGACTGAAATTCTCGGACGCTTTGTTGTCAATTTGCTAGACGAGCTCGAAATCGATCACGACACGCATGAGTACCGCATCAACGACGGCGGCTGGATCAACGCATTGGCGGCCGACTATAGCGGCGCCGAGATCGACTATCCGACGCTGGTTTCCTTGACCGAGCAGGAACTCGGTTCGCTCGCGCCGATCATAAAGAATATCGTACGGGAAACGGGAATCCCGGTTCGCGCCGCTCGCGCCGTCGCGAATTGGGAGCTTGCTCGAGCCGAGCCGCCCTTTTGAGGGCGGTCATTCACCGTCAGTGTCGAGCCCACCATCTGCGATGGCGGCAAGGGCGACGATGCGCCCTTCTCCATTCCGACCTGCTTTCATCTGCATCGGGGATGTTGCATCCCGTCCGTCACGACGCAATCTGACCGCGCCAGAATTTTCCCCGCCGCTTGAGCGGCTCCTCGCGCGACAAAATTCAGGT
>UCEZ01000114.1 GCA_900471525.1 Hyphomicrobiales bacterium
ACCTGAATTTTGTCGCGCGAAGAGCCGCTCAAGCGGCGGGGAAAATTCTGGCGCGGTCAGATTGCGTCGTGACGGGCGGGATGCAGCATCCCCGATGCAGATGAAAGCGGGGTCGAATCGAGAACGGAAAACAGTCCTCCTCACCGCAGTCGGCATAGGCGAGCTTTGCAAGCGATGGTGAGTTGGCCCACCCTCAGAAGGGCGGCTCGGCTCGAGCAAGCTCCCATTTCGCCAATGCACGAGCGGCGCGGACCGGGATTCCCGTTTCTCGCACGATATTCTTTATGATCGGCGCGAGCGAACCGAATTCCTGTTCGGTCAAGGAAACCAATACCGGATAGTCGATCTCGACGCCGCAATAGTCGGCCGCCAACGCGTTGATCCAGCCGCCGTCGTTGATGCGGTACTCATGGGTGTCGTGATCGATTTCGAGCTCGTCTAGCAAATTGACAACAAAGCGTCCGAGAATTTCGGTCTCGCCTTCCAACTGAAAGGCGGTGAATTCGTCGTCGGTCCCGACGAGAAGTCGGTGCTCCAACTCCATAATGGTCCGAATCCGATCGATCGCCGCCTCGAGCCCTTCAATCAGCCGGTGATGAAGCTCGTGCAAGAATGAGGTGTCGCATCTGAAGCTGTTTGCAAGAACGACGAGCCGGAAGCCGGCAAGCTTGGCGTAGAGCATGAGGTTCTGGTCAGATGTCATGATGTGATCTCCTTCATCTTGATGACGGAGATCGGCAACTCTGTGGCAAAGAGGGGTCAAGGACCGCGGAACGCGGCTTGCAAGCGGGGGAACCGATTTTGTCGCTTGCGGCAAAATTGGGGGAGACCGGGCCGTCCTTGACGCCGGATTTGCTGGAGTAAAATAGGGCGTCAGAGAGAGAAGAGTCCCGTGGACCCGAAGGGGCCATGACCGTTTCCGGTGCGAGCCGGCGGGAGTGTCGAGGGTGAAGTCCTGACAGCCGGTCGGCCGGTCGATCCGGCCGACTGGCTTGTGCTACGGTGAAAGCCGCCTCAAAAGGGCGGCTCGGCTTCGAGCGTACCGTCCCGCTCGGCCAGCGCAACCATCAGATCGGCCTCGGCAAGTTCGAGTTCGACCTCGATCTGGCGCCGCTCGTTTGCGTCGAAGGCGTTCTTCAGTTCGGTGCGCAGTTCCTCGATGTGATGTTCGATCGTCATCGTCGTATCTCCTTGACGTTTGTGAAAGAT
>UCEZ01000113.1 GCA_900471525.1 Hyphomicrobiales bacterium
TCCTTCGAAGCGCAATTGCTTCCGGAAAATGGTGCAAACCCGATGCTGCTCAGCGGCGAGAACGAAGCGGTCATGACTGCTGCCTTGCAGTCCTGGCTGCAGGACGTGGTTGGAACCGCCGGCGGACAGATAAACTCCGTCAACAATGTCAGCGAGGCCGGCGAAAATGACATCAGGATGATTGGGCTCAAGGTCAACTTGTCGGGAAGCATGGAGGCTGTCCACCGCACGGTTTCGTCGATCGAAAGCAATCAGCCAAGGCTGTTTATCAAGGAGATAGAGGTCCATTCGAACTACCAGCAGACCTCGTCTGAGGAGAACCTGCCCGTTGAGCTGACGGCCACGATCGTTTTTCTGGGCGCTTCGGGTGCTGCAGAGAAACCGCTGTAGGGGGCTCGGATGACCTTGCGAACCACCATTTTCGGGATCCTGTGTCTGGTGGGCCTTGGAGCGTCGGTTTGGGCTGACGGACTGCAAATAGCCACCTCGGCGATTCCCTCGAAATTTGCATTTTCCGATATCGCATTGCTGCAGGATGAGGAGAAGATGGCGGCAGAGGGGCCGAATACGGAAACGACAGAGACCTATTCGCGTCCGTTGTTTTCGGGAAACAGGCGGCCCTATCAGGCAAAGCAGGAGGCCGTGCCAGAAGAAGAACCGGCACCGCCGGTCATGGTGGAGGAGGAAACGCCAGTCGTCGAGGTCGAGCGACCGCGGCTGAAATTGTTGGGAACGGAGCCGGTTGCCAAGACGCCAAGCGCGTTAATCACTTTGGAGGACACCGGTGCGAGTTCCTGGTTTCGCAAGGGCGACCTTGTTGGTGGCTGGCGCATCACCGAAATTGGGACCTACGATATCGAATTGTCCAATGAAAACGACGCGAGCGTCGGCTTCAACATTTCGCTTTATCCGGACAAATGATGATGGTGCGCAACAGCGACATATCGCCCCCGGAACAGAGCAGCGGATTTGGACTGATCACGGCGCTCATGTTCGTTCTTCTGGTGGCGGCCGTGATCACGCCGCTCGCTGTGGTTAGCCGGACTCAAGTGCTCTCCTCGGCTTATAGCTCCAGACGCACGGCGTTCGAATTGCTCGCTCCGGGCCTGTCCCGGGTGGTCTATGCGGCTTACTCAACATCGTTGAGGGCTACCGGCTGGCAGCGCTGCGAGGGGAAGGACAAGGTATTCTATCTGCGGATACAAGACCAGAATGGTCTGATTGGCCTGAACAGTGCCAGCAATGCCCTGTTGACAATCGGGTTTCGATCACTGGGTTATGGTGACGTTGATACGACGCGTTTTGCAGACCGCGTCGAAGCCTATCGTGAGCTAGGTGATGTGGGTGGAAGCGCCGCCGTCGATCCGGCATTTGTTGTGAAACACGCACCCTTCGAGAGCATCGCGGAACTGTACGACATCCTCACGCCCCCCGCTCCGGAGATGGAGCACCTAGGGGATGTTTTCACACTGTACAACAAGACGGACTCTGTCACCGTCGCACATTCATCCAGCGTTCTTCAGGAACAACTGAGACTGCGAGAAAATGAGCAATTTGTTGTCGCCGGTGATCTGCCGTCGGGTCACGCCGAAATCTCCTTTGCTGAATTCAAGCGTGGCGAGCCCTTTGGATTTCTGTCGCGGATCATGATGACACGCTCCACCGAACCAGGCACCTCTGCGAAAATCCTACAAAGAGACCTCACCTTTACCAGTTTGGATAGCTTGGGCCTCGAAATGCTGGAGTCGTTGCAATGCCCGGAATATCTCGGAAAATTGACTGAAGGCCTATGATGCAACGGAACGGCCCAAAAATCTCAGAGAGCGCCTTCGTTGAATTCCTGAGGAACAACGACGTTTTGTCGGTGGAATCGGCCCAGCGGATTCTGTCAGCAATTCGGACGAGTCCTCTGCCGTTCGACGTTGTCGTCACCGAGCTTGGCTTGTTGACCGACGCCAGTCTTGCAGACTGGTTGCGGGCCTATTTCAACGTACCAAATGCGTTGCTTGCCGAGCCCTTTTTCCCGGTCGATGGGCTTGAGAACTATGATTTGGAATTTGCCAAAACGCGGGCTGCAATTCCGATTGGTTTCGACAATGACGACCTCCTTGTCGCGTTTGCCAACCCGCTTGAGAACGGTCTGGTAGAAACTCTGGGATATTATTTTAACAGGGACATTCAGATCAGGGTCTTCCCCAGGAAACAGGTTCTGGTGGCGATCGATGCGCTTATTGCCCGTTCCGAAGTGGCGGCGGATGAAGACATTTCGCCGGAGCATGTTGCCTTTGACGACGATGTCGATCGGTTGAAGGATATCGCCCTGGAAGCGCCGATCATAAACTTCGTGGCGAGGATGGCTCAGAGCGCGTTTGACGCGGAGGCGACCGATATTCACATCGAGCCGTTTTCGGATCGTGTTCAGATTCGCTATCGCCGTGATGGCGTGCTCTCGCGCAGCGAAACCGTTCAGAAAGCGATGCTGTCGGGCATTGTGACCCGCATCAAGATTCTGTCCGGCCTGAACATTGTCGAGCGCCGGCTGCCGCAAGACGGTCGGATGCGTCTTTCGATCCGCGGCGCCGAGGTCGATTTCCGCGTGTCGATCGTGCCGAGCATGCATGGCGAAACGATTGTCTTGCGCCTGCTGAGAAACCTCAATGTCTCAACCGATCTGTCGGCGCTCGGCTTCGATGACGAGGCCCGCCGGAAGATTGTCCAACTTGCGCAATCCTCCAATGGAATGGTTGTTGTCACCGGTCCCACAGGCAGCGGCAAAACGACCACGCTTTATTCCCTGGTCAGCTTGCTGAACAAGGAGGGGGTGAAGATATTCACCATCGAGGACCCGGTGGAATACCAACTCGAGGGGATCACGCAGCTTCAGGTGAATTCCGCGATCGCACTCGACTTCGCGCGCTCCTTGCGATCGGTCCTGAGACAAGACCCTGATATTATCCTTGTAGGCGAAATTCGTGACAAGGAAACCGCGCAGATTGCGATACAGGCAGCCTTGACCGGCCATCTGGTGCTGACAACCCTGCATACCAACACAGCGGCGGGCGCTTTTACCCGTCTGCGGGATATGGGGATTGAAGAATATTTGATTGCATCGACGATCCGGGGCGTGGTTGCGCAGCGCCTGGTTCGCTTGCTTTGCTCGTCTTGCAAGGAAGGCGACACGCACGAATGCCCGACCTGCCGTGGCACACACTATTCGGGACGCAAGGTTATCTATGAAGTCCTGGAATCCAGCGCGCGACTTTCGACCCTTCTAGGCGCCGGCGCCGCGGAGAGTGATATTGTCGACCAGGCGGTTGCCGACGGCATGACGACGATGGCGGTCTGTGCGTCCCGATTGGTAGAAGCGGGCGTCACGTCAAAACTCGAGGTTTCTCGGGTTCTCAATACGGTGGTGGACACGTGATCAGATTCTCCTATCGCGCCTATGGGAAGGACGGGGTCGAGACGAAAGGCCAGATCGAGGCTGGAAGCCGGCTGGAGGCGGCACGGCTTATTTCAAGAAGCGGCCGCAAGCTGGTTGACCTGAGAGAAGAGAAGGTAAGCCGGGGTACGGCATCTCCGATCTGGGCAAAAATCATGGCTCGGCGTTCTATCAGTTTCCATCGCCTGTTTTCCGAACTCACCATTCTGCTGCAAGCGGGTTTCACCATTGACGCAGCGCTCAAGGCAATCGCTGCCAGTCAAAAGGGGAAAGAGGGGCTTGCAGACGTCGTTGGGTCGATCGGGTCTGGCAGTTCTTTTTCGGAGGCTGTCGCCAAGCTTCCCGACGCCAATCCGGCTGTCGTCGCCCTGTTGGTGAGCGGCGAGCACAGCGGTCGTCTGGATGAGGTCGTGTCGGTGCTCGCGACAATGTTCGAGGAGGAGAAAAAGCGAAAGACCGAAGTCCTCGAAGCGCTTCTTTATCCGATATTCCTGGTGCTGATGATGCTGTTTGCGGTTGGTATCATCATGTTCGCGCTGGTGCCGGCAATCGACCCGGTCTTTGAAGGGATTGCAGACAAACGACCAGTCCTGATTTCTGTCCTCTCCGCGGGCCGGCTTTTGCTGTTGTCCTACGGTTGGCTTATTCCAATCGGCATCCTTTTGGGCGGAGTGGCTATTCTGTACGCCCGGCAAACGGCGGCCGGGCGAGATGCCGTGTCTTTCCTATGGCTTAAAATGCCGTTGCTGGGTCGGATCAGCGGCGCCCGCGGCTGCGCACGATATCTGCACGTCCTCGGAATGCTGCTCGCCAACGGTGTTCCGATGAAAAAGGCATTGGAACTGGCGGCGTCATCCTGCCCCGTTACCGCCTATCGCTCGAAAATGACGTCCATCAGGAGCGCGGTGACAGCGGGTGTTCCGTTTCGAAAAGCCGCCAAGGAGGCCAATCTTTTTGATAGCACCAGCTTGTCGCTCATCGAGATGGGGGACGAGGCAAACAAATTACCGGATGCGCTGAAGCGAGCGGCATTTCTGCTGGAGACGGAGACCAGTCGCAACATCCGACGAATGCTGACGCTTCTTACACCCGCAATCACGATTGTCATGGGCGGGGTCATCGGTGGTATCGTCGTCTCCGTTATGGATGCGCTTTTGAGCATCAACAACTTGGCCGTCCAATGACAGTTTCTCCGGTCCCTGCCCCATCTGTGACTGCCGGCTTCAGCTTGATAGAAATGCTGGTCGTTCTGGCAATTGTCTCCGTGGTTGGTGGTATCGCAGCCATCTCGGTGCAGCAGGTCCGAAACGCCAAATCGCCGTATACGTTGGCGCGGGATGTGTCGGAAAGCATGACCGCTCTGCGGTATCGAGCTATGAACACGGGCCGTATTCAAACGTCAGAGATCAATATCGAAGAGAAGACATTTTCCGACACCACGGGAAAAGCCGGGATCGTGATCCCGAGAACCTGGACACTAACGGTTACGATAGGCCGGCAAATCGCACAGCCGAAAACCGTTCCGAAAATTATGTTTCTTCCTGATGGCACATCATCCGGTGTCGAAATCACCTTGAGTGAGCCCACTGGGAATGCCGCCTATGTCCGCGTCAATTGGTTGACCGGGCTTACAGAATACTCCACCCATGCATTCTGACACCTCAAAGGACAGCGGTTTTACGCTTTTGGAGGTTCTGGTGGCTTTCGTGGTCCTGTCTGCAGCGCTCGTCGCGGCGAACCAATCACTTTCTTATTCGCTTCGCTCTTTTGCCTCCGCCAAGATGGCTCGTGCCGCAGATCGTGTGGCGGAGGACGTCTTTGCCGAGCGTCTCAGTGTGTTGGGGAGACACGGCGAAGAGAGTGGAATGGCAGCCGATGGTCTGAAATGGAAACTGAGACGTGAGCCGCTCGCACTAAGCGATGCAGGCACTGAAATAACTGCCGAGAAATTGACGCTGGATGTCACTGCGCCAACGGATGATCGCGTCATTCGCCGTTTCGTCACATATCGTCCTGTTCCAACGAGTGAAGACGGCAATGTGCAATAGAGCAGCGCGGGGAGCCGGCAGAAACTTGGCGTTGCGGATCCTGAGGAGACATTCCCAAAGCGACGGTTCTCAATGTCTTGGCGATGCGGGGTTCACGCTTGTTGAAATGCTTGTCGTGTTGGTTCTGACCGCCGTGATGGCAGCTATGATGGTTGGGGGCATCCGGCAGATGCAGACCTGGGCGCAACTTGAGAAAAGGCAATATGCCCAGTCCGCATTGGAGGCGGTTGCCGATCATATGGCGGGCGAATTGGCGGGTGCGCTTTCACTGCCGCTTCTCGATCGTGACGGGGAGGCGTTCATCCCCATGGCGGGCTCGTCGGACAGCCTTCGTTTTGTGGCGGTTATCCGAACGGGTTTTTCGGCCAAGGCGCTTCGGGAAACGTGGTATTCCACGGAAGCCTCGCCGACGGGTACGATCTTGGTGCGAAAATCCAGGCCACATCGATTACCGCGGCAAGATGAGATCTCGCAGGTTCAATCGGAGGAATTGTACAAGGGAGTTGGCAAGCTGACGTTTGGTTATCTGACGCGAAATGCGGAGAGCAATATGATCTGGCTCGATGCTTGGGCAACGGAACCGAAACTTCCTTTCGCCGTACGAATTCGAATTTCTGAAGTCATTGAGGGTTCTGAGCTCAATGCATCTCGTACGGTCTCTTTGATAAATTGAAGGGCTGAGTTTCCAAATGCTGGTGAGTGCATGGGCTGCGCGACTATTGGTTTAGCAGGAGCTATCGCGTTCGCAGTGTTTGGGTCCGTGTTCTCTCCCACCACCAAAGCAGTATTCAAACGAACCTCATGGCAGCGCCTAAAATCACACAACCTAAGCCTCGTCTAAAGACACATTTTTGCCTTTTTTTATTGGGCGATCAAATTGCGCTTGTTGCCGAATCAATTTAGGCGTGTGTGCTATTTAAGTTGGGGTGATGGCGCATGTGCTTTAAAAACGTCCGATTAATTTTCATTTTTGCTGTTTTTTTGCTACTGAATGGGAACACGTTTGCTGAAGATGCCGTCGCACCCGATTTAACGGGGTCAAGCGTTCAAGAGCTGCCGACCTCGGTCCAGCCAGCTGTTGAAGAGCAACCGACAGGTGAAGAACAGCCTGTGGTACCGGATGGCGATTTAACCGCAGTGTCCCCCTCCGATGAAGGGGCGCTCTCCGCCGGGACTGACTCGCTGGCGGTCACTGCTTCCGAGGCGGGAGCTGAGGGAGAAGTAAAGAGCTTGTCGCGTCGTGTGGAACAGTCACAACCTGACGTGACCAACAATGGTTCGCTTTCGTATCGCTATCCAATCGACGTCCCCGCTTTCCGTGGTCTGGAGCCGAAGCTTTCACTAACTTACAATTCCAGCCGCAAGACCAAGACCGGCGGTGACTATCAGGGCTGGCTTGGTTACGGCTGGGGCCTTTCCGGGGTTCCCGTCATCGAGCGGGCCGGTTATCAGCAGGGCGTGCCTCACTATACGGACGACGATATTTATCTTCTGAATGGCGAGCCGCTTGTTAAATGCGGGACCCCTGGTGTGTCGGGCGGTGCCTCGTGTGGCGCTGGTGGCAACTGGGTTTCAGAGGTCGAAAACTACCTGAGGATCAAGTTCGACGGCAGCGATAGTGCCAATCCGGTCTGGGAGGTCACTGCGCGGGACGGGACTAAAACCACGTTTACCACAGTTGGAAAGATTCCGGGCGCCGCCGCGACGGTGCCTGGCGATAAGAACGACGATGTCCGGCTCAGATATCGTTGGCTGGCGACGTCCGTCGCTGACACGTTCGGCAACACGGTGAGCTACAGCTACGCCTGCCCGGAGCTGCCGGTCTGCTACCCCACCAGGATCGCCTACTACAACAAGGGATCCAGCAGCAGCTACCGCTCGATCGAATTTTACCGCGAAGAGCGTCCCGACTTCATTACCAGTGGGAATGGACATTCCCTCTCCACGATCAATCGGCGCATCAAAACGGTGCTCGTGAAGACGGCGGGCATAAAGACCTGGGGCTACAAACTCTCCTATGACGAGGCACCGCTCAGCGGTTCTTCGCGCTTGCTGTCGGTGCAACAATTCGGCAGCGATCTCGAAATGGATGCCGAAGAGACAATCATCGCCATGGAAGGCAGCGCCCTGCCAGCGACATCCTTCAGCTACAACAACGCAAACGCAAAAGGGTTTCGCTCTGGCAAGGATGTTGCCGGCGTAACCGGTGCGCCGTATCTTCAAGCCACTTTCAGTCGTCAGCTAAACGACCAGGGGCCCATCAAGTACGAATGGAAATCCATTTCGTCCACGGAAATATCGGCGATGGACGTCAACTCCGACGGTGTTACCGAGATCATACAAAAAAAATACAACACCGACGGCTGCACATATAGGCTCGTCAGTAGCGGTAGCGGCGGTGAAGCGGATTCGGCGCTTAACCTGAATGGAGCCAAATGCGCATCAATTGTGGTGAATGGCGATCCATTCGAGCGGGGCGGATTGAGAACAGGGTTGCCCCTTATCCCCGGCCATTTTGGCAGCGACAAGAAGCAGACGCAGCTACTGGCTATTGACGACTCCAATAATACGCGGCCCGTCCGCTGGCAGATGACTTTGACAAAGAATGGTAGACAGTTCGCCGCCAAAATCAATGATTGTCAGGCAGACTCAGGTTCCAGCAATTCCGTCACAGACGCATACCTGAAGCCTCTTTGCGATAACAGCTTCCCGAAGCTCAACCCTCTGGACAAGAAGGGCGAGGGTCGTGACTTTCTAACTGAAGGTGCATACCGGAAGGGAAACTTTTTTGGCGACGGACGGGAGCAAATTCACTCCTGGTCAGGAGCGGATGATCTTCTTCTTTATAGCCAGAATGGCGAGAGTAAAGAATTGAACCTTGGCGAAACGTTCTGCCGAAGTGGTTGTATATATCTGGACTTAAACGGTGACGGCCTGGACGATTTGATCGTGCTTGATGCTGTCGTTGCCGACGAAAAATGGCAGACCGTCTTCACCAGTTACCTCTTTACGGGCGACCGGTTTGTCGTCTGGACTGCTAAAAACGGCATGAGCCCTCAAGCCTACGTGGCGTCCACTTTTATCTCCGATGTCGATGGGGACGGAAGAGCTGAACTTGGGTTGGGAATTACCGGAGGCAGCATTTCGGATTTTAAGTATCCGTCAGGGGAGCCGCGGATCTACTACCCGGGTTACACCTGGAGCATATTCGGCGCCAAACATTCCCAGAGCGAGCGCGGCTTTTTCGAGAAAGTATCACTCGGGATTTCGTCCAGCTTCACCACCGCAGGTGATTTTGACGGCGATGGGCAGACTGATTTGTTAACGGCACCAGTGCCAGCTCTTCCCACGGATGCCAAATATGAGAGCAACGCCGAGTATCTCAGAGAGGTTTTGAAATTTTATGACGAGACCCGCCTCTATCATATCTGGTATGGGAGCGCTTCGAACGGGACGTCTTCGTCTGGCGGGATTGCCAACCTTTTGAACACGGTGACGACGTCGCAGGGTGGTCAGGTGAAGGCGGTCTACACGCCGTCGACGGCCTATGAGAATACTTATCTGCCTTACAGCATGCCGACGGTGAGTGCGCTGTCGATCCTGGACGGACGCGGCCAGACCGCGACGACCAAATACTCCTATGCTGGCGGCGACTACAACATCGACAAGCGGCGCTTTCTGGGTTTCGGGACGGTGACGAAGACGTTGCCTTCGAGCGAGGCAAATGCTCCCGTTGTAAAGACGACCTACAAGCAGACACTGGCGACGATCGGGTTGCCGTCGAAGACGGAATATCTGGACGGCGTCGGCGTCGTAGGCCGCTCAGTTGCTGAAACCTACGCAACCAACACGACGACACTTCCCTACACGGCCGAAAACACCGCGACGGTGACGGCGATCTCGGTCGGGGCCGTGACGCGGACGCTCAGGACCGAGCGGGAGTTCGACGAATATGGGAATATTACCCAGGTACAGGATTATGGTCGAACCGATGTTCTTGAAGGTGACGAGGTGCTGTCGCAGTACTTCTTCGACGCCAATCCGAGCGCCTATATTGTCTCCAAGCTGCGCCTGTCGCGGACGTTCAAAGGTACAGAGGCCGTCAGCAATCAGCGTGTGAGCCAGCAGCAATTTATCTACGATGGGAACGCGTATGGGGCCCCGCCGGAACAGGGCTTCCTGACAAGCCGGCTCGATTTTACCACCTCGACGTCCAGCCAGACGACCGCCTTCACCAAGGACACCTATGGTAATGTCGCGACTTCGACGCGGATACTGGATCCTGCAAATACAGCAAAAGACGAGAAAACGACCTATACCTACGACAGCACGCATCACCTGTTCGTTACCAAGACGGTCTATCCGAATGGGTTGACCGAGACGGCGACACCGAATGCGGCGTGCAGCGGGCCGGCCACCCAGACCGACTTCAACGGCATTGTCACCGCCCATAGCTACGACGTCTTCTGCCGGCCCACGGAGGTCGTCAATCAAGAGACCGGGTCGATGAAGACAACGGCCTATCTGGACTTCGGCGATCCGGGCGCCCAGCGCATCAAGACATCGACGTCATTGCCGAACGGCACGGCGACTGCGGACCAATACGAATACTTCGACGGCCTCGGCCGCACCTGGCGGTCGCTGACGATCGGCGATGGCTCCTCACCCACTACGCGGGTCGATACGGAATACGATCTTCGCGGCAATGCGGCGAAGGTCAGCCTGCCCTACATCGCGGATGCGACGATCTATTCGACGATCACGACGTTCGACTGGGCCAACCGGCCGATCAAGATCGCCAATCCCGACAACAGCTACAAAAGCATCGTCTATGGGCTCTACAACAACCCGGATCCTGACATTGTCAAGATCAGCGTCTCCGACAACATCCCGCTGGAATATACCAGAGTAACGGACGAGAAAGATTACCTCAATAGGTATACGTATACGTATACCTATACGTCGACGGCGGGTGATGTGATCGCCAAATACCAGAAGAGCGTGACGACAGATGGAAGCTCCATGAGCCGCTGGATCCATGGCGCGACCTTCGACGCCGCGCACCGCATGATCAGTGCCAAGGACACGTCGGGTGCGGTTTGGACCTATACCTACGACCTGATGGGCAATCGCACGAAGGCGCAGGATCCGGATCTGGGAACGTGGGACTACGTCTACGACAACGCCAACCGGCTGATCCGCCAGACCGATGCGCGCGGAAAAGTTACGACGATCAGCTACGACAAGAACGGCCGACCGTTGCGCACGCTTGGCTATGAAACAGTTGCTGCAGCCGACGCCGACACGGACAGAGAGGGTGGTATTCTGCTGTCGCAAAACACCTATGACGAGGCAAGGACCGGCTACTTCAACAAGGGGCAGCTGACGACGTCCTATAACGAGCTGTCAGGTCAGGAGTTTGACCGGCAGGAGTTCGGTTACAGTGCGGATGGTTTGCAGCGTTTGAAGCAGGTAACACTGACGGACAATTTGCTTCCAGGCGGTTCGCTCGTTCATGTTGAAAAGGCAGGTTATGATCAAGGTCGCCAACCGATCTGGAAATATTATGGCGCCGGCCAGGCTCTGACGATCGGCTCTTCTGCCGATCCATGGGTCTACAACCGCAAGGGCCAGCTTCTCTCTGTTCCAGGCTATATAACCGCAACCACCTACGAGCCAGATGGGCAGACCGCGACGATTACCTATGACAATGGCGTGACGACGACGTTCACCTATAGTCCGACCCGGCGCTGGTTGCTTAAGTTCGTCACCCAGAAGGGCGCTACCATCATTGCCGATGGCACCTACACGCGTGACGATACGGGGCGGATCGAGTCGATCAACGCCACCGGGACCAACAACGACTGGGAATACACCTATGACGGCTTCGGCCGGATCCAGAAGACGGAATATGCCGGCGATGCGAACTCCGGCTACTCGGAAAGCTTCACCTACGCCAACAACGACAATCTTCTGACACGCTCCCGGCTGGCGGGAAGCTTCGTCTATCCGGCGGCCACGGCCGCACTGCCGCATGCGCCGCTGTCACTCAACGGGCTGAACTTCACCTATGATGACAACGGCAACACGCTGACAATTGGCAAGAATACCGAAACGACAGCGGATGATCGTGTCTTCACCTACGATGTCGCCAACCGGGTCTATTCGGTCAAGACGGCGACGAGCGCCACGCTCAATGTGCGATATGGTCCGGACGGCGCCCGTGCGAAGAAGAGCTCGATCGACACGGGCTCGACCTTCTATATCGATGCCAACGTCGAATATAACCCGACGACGGCGACCTTCACCCGCTACCCGCATATGGACGTCAAGGTGGTCGGTGTCCTGGGCTCCGATAAGAGTGGACAGTACTTCCTGCACCGCGACCACCTGTCGTCGGTACGGGCGGTCACCAGCGCCAGCGGCGCCATTGCCGAAAGCACCCGCTACGTCGTCTATGGCGAAAGCCAGAACAAGACGATGACGACGCAGAAGAACTATATCGGCGAACGCTTCGATCCCGAGAGTGGCCTCATCTACCTCAATGCCCGCTACATGGATCCAAAGTTCGGACGCTTCATATCTCCGGATACGTGGGACCCGACAATGCAGAGCGCTCAGGATGGGATGACAACGGCGGTTCCAAGCAGCTCCGTTGAGGGGATCGAGAGCACGAGCCCCTGAAATGATAGTGTCGACGAACCGCGCCAAAACGTGCCCAAAAGCGAATATTGTAGCGAAAAAACTGCACGTCGTTTTTCTAATCATATCTCTCGTTCTAGGCGTGGGGTCTGCTGTAGCACGTGCGGAAGCCCGTACCGACGACACTCAGTTGTGGCGGACAAGAACTCAGGCCCTGTTTGAGGGAGACAAGGATCTCCTGGACGTCAAACTGACTGTTGACCAGTTGGTGGATGCGTCCACCAACCCCGATGCCGTAAAAGAGATTATCGGCCGCATGGTCGGCGACGTGAAAGTGATGGCTGGAGAACACGCCACAAGTGCCCAGACGCTCACGGCTTTGAAGCGATATCTATATGAGAGCGGAATCTGGAACGGTAATAGGTCCTTCCTGTATGATCTCGACGATCCCCTTGGGGAGAAGCCCGCAAACCGCCTGCTTCAACGCTATCTGACAACGCGGCGCGGTAATTGCATCACCATGCCGATCCTGTTTCTGGCACTTGGCCAGCGTCTCGGTTTGACCATGACGCTCGCTGAGGCGCCGCTGCATGTGTTCGTAAAATATACCGACGATGCTGGCGCTGTCTGGAACTTGGAAGCCACCAGCGGCGGTGGTTTCACCCGCGATACCTGGTATAGGCAGAAACTGCCGATGTCGGATCAGGCTGTCGAAAACGGCGTCTATCTCCGGCCCCTGTCCCATGAGGAGGCAGCGGCGCTGATCGCCTCTTTTCTGGTGGAGCATCAGATCGAAGCAGGCGCTTTCGAGGATGCGATCGCCACCTCGGACGTGGTGCTCAGCCACTACTCAAACTTCGCCTATGGCCTGGTGAAGAAGGGGAGTGCCTATAGCGGGCTGCTCCAGCGGGAAATAGCAGGCAAATACACGCGGATGGAAGACATTCCGGCCGATCTGAAGCGGAAAGCCGATCAGTGGTACAGACAGAATGTAGAGGCCTTCGCGAAGGCGGAAGCCATGGGGTGGCGGCCGCAAGACGGCCAGGCGCAATAATGATCTGATGCGAGTGGGGACTTGTTCATGAAATGCTTTCACGGCGGGGTTCTGACCCGCATTCTCAGCATGCTGCTCATTTGCAGCATAATGTCCGTTTCCTTCGGATCGGCGGCCAAAGCCCGGTTTATCTCGCCGGATACGATGGATCCAACTATCGAGGGTGTTGGGACAAATCGATATGCCTACGCGGGTAATGATCCGGTCAACAACAGTGATCCGAACGGGCATTGGTTCGGCCTCGATGATGGTATTGCAGCGGGTATAGGTGCGCTTGGCGGGCTGGTGGGGCAAGCCGGAGTGGATGCCTATAATGGGAAACTTAGTAGTCCTTCTGAATATGGAATTGCCGCGACGGCGGGGGCCGCTTCGGCATGGGCAGGATACAATTCATCTTACGTTGCGACACCTGCAGGTGGAGCTGCTATCGCCGGCGCAACATATTCAGCGGTAAGTGATGCACTCCATGGTGAAGTCCCCTCAGTCAAAAGTGCTGCAATTGGGGCAACTGTTGGTGTGGTCACCTTTGGTGCTGTTAAAGGTGGCACAGGTCTGGTCAAGGCAGCCACGAAAAACACAACTCAGAAAGCCGCTGTTGACGGAGCTACGGCGTTAGCTAACGATGGGATATTTGTTGGTGAAGCTCCAACGCAGGTGACTCCCGGCATACAAACGCTGGAGGGCATTTATAAAAGCTCAAACGGGAAAATACAGCCTTGGACCGGCCACTACGATCACTATGGAAGGATGATTGGCAGGACCGATTTTAACGCAGGGAATAAAACTGCTGGAAAACCAGCAATCCATTATCATGCATGGGAATACGGTCCCGGCTACGCTAACGGCAAAGAAGTGTTAAGCCATCAATGGGGCCTCTATCGCTATCCCGAGGAGATTAGACCATGAATAATAAAGATTGTGAGGACATAAAAAACAAAATTGGTAATTTTAGAATCTTAGAATCTTTCAGCGCTGAAAGGTCCATCGACAATCACAGTGTGTATGAAATTGAAATAAAACTTTCCAATACTAGTTCAGATTTCATTACATTAAATTTTACTAGATGCTTTTCTGTAGTTCTAGGAAATTTGCTAAAATCACTATCGGTAGAATTAGACGTTATGAATGTTGCTTTAGATCAAATAGAAGGTGCGAGATACAGGATAAATGATTCTGAGGGTTCGGGATTAGATTTCTTGTGCGACGATATCGCCGTCAAATAATGAGCTTTGAAGAGCGGCATTATGATTTCAAATTAGATTTTTTTAATGATAATATTACAGCTAACTATCCGGTTGCGGCGATGGTCCCGGCAAAGTCTGCCGGGGTCTGGTATCCGAGCGATGCGTGCGGCCGGAAATGGTTGTAATCGTCCACCCATTCAGCAACGCGCTGCGGGCATGATCGAGGCCGAAGAACAGGCTTTCATTGAGCAATTCGTCGCGCATGCGACCATTGAAGCTCTCGACACCGCCATTCTGCATCGGTTTGCCGGCGCGATGTAGTGCCACGCGACCTTGTGATCCTTCGACCTAGCAAGGATGGCATTCGATGGTAAGCGTTCGGTGAAGTAGAATTGACCCGGTCAGATGATGGCTACGCTGCAAGCCGAAGAAGTCTTCTCGTTCCATAGAGCGCCCATCCGAGGCAATGGCCAAGAAAGTAGACCGTTGGGATTACATAGGCGAGCATCACGACCGCGACCGTCGTACCAGGGTCAAGTTTATCAAAAAGTGGCACCTGTCGTATCAGATTGGCCCACCAGCCAAATCTCAGGCTCCATTGGCAGGTAAACTCGTCGCAAGCTGACACGATAAATGGCGGTGTCATTGCCGACCAAGCGAGAAAGACGAAGGTAAAGCCTTTCCAGGAGTAGCTGTGGGTACAACGCTGCTTATGCACCTGCCATCCCTTGGTGATAGTCATGGCAATTCCAGCCAGTAAATGTAGTTGCCCCGAAAAAAACGGACATGATCAGGGTTTGGTTTGATCGGCGATGAACTCTCGCGGAGAACGATAGCCGAGAGCTTTGTGCGGGTGAAGAGCGTTATAGTGCTCGAACCAGTCCGGCAGCCGGTCAATGACGGTTTGTGCATCCGGAACGGGGTTCACCGAGACGTAGTCGCGCTTGAAGGTTTTGACGAATGCCTCGGCCATGCCGTTGGATTGTGGGCGGCGAACGGGTGTTGAACGCGGCTCCATGCCGATATCGAGCAGAACCGATTTCGTATCCTTCGCCTTGAAGGGATCAGAACCGCTGACCCTGTCGGATATGTGCTCATACGAAATTCTGTAGCCCACACGCGAGCTTGAGGATGAATAGCCGATTTGGGGGCCGCTAGCGGAATGGCAGATTCCGGTGCAGCTACGTCGAGAGCGGACCTAGAAGTTGTCGGTCGATCAAGGCCCGCCTTGCCCCGAAGGCAGATAACTTGAGGTGCAAAATCCTCCTCCGTGAGAGATCAGTTATCGTGCGCCATGTTCCCGATTAGGGCGCTGAACGTTCTTGAAAGCGCCCGTCTGCTCAAGGGCGGCGCTGCGTCGGTCGCCGAGGTCTATTAGTGCATCCAGGATGCGAAGGAGACTCTGGGCATCATCGCGCCGTAACGGAAAGTTCGCATCTGCGAGCCGTTGAACCGAGGCGGCTATCCTAGCCGGTAGGGTCGTCCCTGACCATGCTCCCTTAGCATTGGGCAGAGCATCCAGCATAGCGTTGACCTGCGCCGCGAAGTCGAAAGCTGGATAAGCCGTGCCAGCACGCTCGCAAAGCGTTATGAAAGTCTGCGCGACAAACATCGACCATCCTGCGCTCGCGATTACTTTTGTGACGAGCGGCATTATAATGGCTACTTGTGACCAATCGCCGTTCGCAAATCGGGCCGACCCCGAAGCGGCTTGGTCAATCGGAACGAACAACAGGGCCTTGATAAGCTTCGGCATATCCCACCCGCCAACTTCACCGGCTCTGTAGTTATCAGGCGTGAAGACTGGGTCTTGGATCAAGCGGGTCGCGCAATCGTCCAATAGCTCGAACGTGTTGGGCGGCACTGTCGGCGCGTCGAGTACATGCCGTGTCACAACCTCCGTCGCAAAGGGCTCAAGAACCCGTAGTCCGTGGTCGTCGTTCGTCAGGAATGGAGCGAGAAGTTCGTGCCGGGCGAACGTAAGCATTACGAGCGGCGCCGCCCTTGCGATCAACTGTCCAAGAGCGCTGTTCCACTCCGTCAGTTTAGCCGCGTCGGAGGACGAACCACGCCGACGATCCCTCGAGTCTTGCCAGGAAGGCATCATCCGCTCGGCCGTCCAGTTCACCAGTTGAACGAGCCAGTGCTCGACAAGCTGCTTGTAGGTTGCGCTCGCGAGCCATTTCTCGATAGGGAATTTCACAAATAGTTTGGCGGCGAGTTGGGGGTCAAAAGAGGGGTTGGGATCGCCCCATTCAAACGCCTCTCCGTTGCGGCCAAAACGTGGCCGTCGCGGTGATTGAACCCACGCTGGGGGAATAGTTGTCAGCGATTCCAGCGCAGTGGCGTTGAGGCGGCTAAGCGCACGAGCCACGCTGTCACGCCTAGCTTTCTGGTTGGCGCTAAGGTCTTGCTGACCGTCATCGCTCATCTCGAAAGCGTAGTGGATGCACAAGTCCGTCGCCATCTGGGCGGCCACCCAACGGACATATTCATCTGGGTCCGCCAACAGCGCATCGAAAGCAATCTCGGACACCGAGTCGTTCGGGTGCATCGCCATCGCCATCAAATTTTTCACGTCATTGGGGCGTGGTGTCGACGATTTTCGATCGTGGAACAGCGCGACAACCAGATGCTTCGCCGGATGCCACGGAATGCGTTCGCCGCCAAATACATTGGCTGGCTCGGCCATCTTTGCGACGCGGTCCATAACATCCCACGCCCACGTATGATGCGGGCTTTCGGGATGAGCGAAGCGGATGATGGCGACCGCCACCGCAGAAAGCACCGTCTGTGAGCCATGGTTCTCGGCGTCCCGGCGTAGTGTCAACACGTCGCGACCGTCCCGCTCCTTTGCGAACGCCACTGCAGCCTCCAAGTCGATCTGCGGCTGAAGAGCGTTGGCGGCGACGGACTGCGTTGCCCACCCTATGACCGAGTGCTCCTGAAGGAACGTGGTATTCTCGATCATCCGCTTCTCGTGGTCAGGCGATAGCGGATCTGGCGGTTCAAAGCCGATGAACGCGGTACCCTCGTCCTGCTCGTATTTGCGGTAGTTCTTGATATCACCAAGTGGCGCCCAGCGTTTGGCTTTTTCCATCAACTCGGCCGTGAGAGCTGTATTAGAACGCTGCTCCGC
>UCEZ01000112.1 GCA_900471525.1 Hyphomicrobiales bacterium
GGCGGCACGATGTTCCTGATCGATTCCGGGGCGCAATACATCAACGGCACCACCGACATCACCCGTACCGTTGCAATCGGCACCGTGCCCGACGAGCAGCGCCGCTTCTTCACGCTGGTCCTGAAGGGCATGATCGCCATCAGCGTCGCACGTTTTCCAAAAGGATCGCGTGGCGTCGATCTCGATCCGTTGGCGCGCATAGCGCTCTGGAAGGCAGGCGCCGATTTCGCACATGGCACGGGCCACGGCGTCGGCTCCTATCTCTCTGTCCATGAAGGACCACAGCGCATTTCGCGCGCCTCGATGCAGGAACTGCTGCCCGGCATGATTCTTTCGAACGAGCCCGGTTATTACCATCCCGGTGCCTTCGGCATCCGCATCGAAAATCTCGTGCACGTGCTTGAGGCCAGCCCGATCGACGGCGGCGACCTGCCGATGCTCGGTTTCGAGACGCTCACCTTCTGCCCAATCGACCGCCGGCTGATCGTTGCGAGCCTTCTGACCGACGAAGAACTGCATTGGCTGAACGCCTACCACGCCGAAACGCGGGACAAGCTGTCATCGCTGATCTCGGACGAAAAAGTGCTGGCATGGCTGAAGACAGCGACCGCGCCGCTGGAGCGATAGGGCATTTGGCCCGCTCCTGAGGGGCGGGCAATTTCCTACATCACCACATGCCGGATGGCCATGACGACGAGCCAGCCGACAAGCAGCATCCAGAGCGACGAGAAGCGCAGACCGACGATCAAGGCGACGAGCATCGCCGCTGCCACATCCCAGCCGCCGGAGATGAAGGCCGGCGCAACCAGCGTCGACAGCACGGCGGCCGGCACCGAATTCAGCGCCGCTTCCATGCGCGGCGGAATGCGCTTCATCTGCGTGATCATCACATAGCCGCCGATGCGCGTCAGGAAGGTCGCCAACGCGGCGGCGAGGATGATGTAGATCAGGTGCATGTGTTCGGTGCTATCCATGATCAGACCTCGTGTTCCAGCGTGACCGGCTCTTCATGCTGTTTCGGCAGCGGCAGGCAGGCGGCAAGCAGGATGCCGGCGATGGCGCCGATGCTGACATGCCAGGGCGAGCCGACGAAATGCAGGGCGGCGATGGATGCCAGTGAACTGACGGCGACGACCGGCAACCAGTTATCACGCCTGCGGAACCCGAGAACGAGACCCATGAAATAGATCGGCAGCAGCACATCGAGACCGATGGCGCGCGGATCGCCGATCATCTGGCCGAAGATCGCCCCGAGCATGGTCATGAACTGCCAGGGCAGATAGATGATCATCGCAAAGCCGAGATACCAGGCGAAGGTCACCGGCTCGCCGCGTTCGGCCCGCTTCTCTGTTTCGGCATATTGCGGATCGACCAGCAGGAAGAAGGTGAAGAACTTCTGCAGCATGGAGAAATGGCGGATATGGCGGGCCATCGATGCGGAATAGAGGATATGGCGGAAGTTGACCGCGAAGACCGATAGCACAATCAGCCATGGCTGGACGTTGTGGCCGAACAGCTCGATGCCGACCATCTGGCTGGCGCCAGCATAGACAGTGGCGCTCATGAACACGGCGTCGAAGACGGAAAACCCATTATCGACCGCGAGCGCGCCGAACAATGCGCCGAAGGGCGAAGCGGACACCATGACGGGAAAACCGCCGCGAACACCCTGCCAGAAATCGTCTTTTGTCATAAAGGAAACTTTCCGGAGCGGCGGCGACCAAACGCCAAACCACGCCTCCCGAGATGTGCGAGAGATGGAACGCACAGATAGGACGCGACCGGCCAAGGAACAATTCAATAAGATTGATGCAGCGATCCGAATTTCTGATCGAACTCCGGATCGCTGGGAATCGAACTTTAAGCCTTGGGCTTGATCTGAAACGTATGCTCGATGCCGGGGAACGTGCGCGCCTTGACTTCGTTGGCATAGGCTTCGAAGGCCGCGGATATCTGCGGCGCCAGTTCAGCGAAATGCTTGACGAAGCGCGGCTTGAAGTCGCTGAAGATGCCGAGCATGTCGTCCGACACGAGGATCTGGCCATCGCAGGCCGGCGATGCGCCGATGCCGATGGTCGGTGCGCGCAGCGTTTCGGAAATCTCGCGCGCCAAAGGCTCGATCGTTCCTTCGACGACGATGGCAAAAGCACCGGCATCGTCGATCGCCTTGGCGTCGCGCCGAATCTTCGCAGCTTCCTTGTCATTGCGGCCAAGCGAGCGGTAACCGCCCATGGTGTTGACGAGCTGCGGCATCAGGCCGACATGGCCAAGCACAGGGATACCGCGTTGGGTGAGGAAATCGACCGTCTCGGCCATTTCTGCCCCGCCCTCGAGCTTGACCGCGCTGCAGCCGGTTTCCTTGAGGATGCGCGCAGCACTCGAAAACGCCTGTTCCTTGGATTCCTGATAGGAGCCGAACGGCAGATCGACGACGACGCAGGCTTTCTCCGAACCGCGCATGACGGCCTGTCCGTGGGCGATCATCATGTCGAGCGTGACGCCGACGGTCGAATCGAGACCATAGAGCACCATGCCGAGGGAATCGCCAACCAGCATGAAATCGACATGCGGATCGAGCAGCCGCGCAATCGGCGTGGTGTAGGCGGTCAGGCTGACGATCGGCCGTTCGCCTTTCAGCGCTTCGATATTGCCGGGGCTCAGGCGCCGCTTTATTGCCTGTACACTCATGCTCACGCCACCTTTGCAAATTTTGCGGTTTTTGGGCTGAAAACCCTGTTGTCGAGCAGCTTCGTGCTCCCGAAGCGGATAAAAAGCAACAGAAGAACCGGTTTTTCGCCGATTTCCGTCAGTTCGTGCAGTGTTTCCGGATCACGCAGCGCGACCACTTCGGGCTTTGCGAGGGGCTCTGAAGCGATGAAATCAGTGATCGCGTTTTCAAGTGCTGCCACGTCCGTAAGGCTGCCCGCAATCAGCCTTTCGGCCTCGTCGAGCGCTTTCGGCACGATCGCCGCGGCAGCCCGTTCGGCGGGCGTCAGATAGACATTGCGCGAGGAACAGGCGAGGCCATCGGCCTCGCGCACCGTCGCAACGCCAACGACCTCGACCGGCTGTGCCAGATCCTCGACCATGCGGCGGATGATCTGCAGTTGCTGGAAATCCTTTTCGCCGAAATAGGCACGATCAGGCTGGACGATATTGAAGAGTTTCGTGACCACCGTCGCCACCCCGGCGAAATGGCCAGGGCGAACGGAACCTTCCAGCTCGCTGCCGAGCGTCGGTACGTCGACCACGGTATCCATCGGCCGCGGATACATGTCGGAGACGCCGGGGGCAAACAGGAAGTCGGCACCGCCTTCGACAAGCATCGCCTGATCCCGGGCGAGATCGCGCGGANNCGCCCGGGCGACCAGTTCCATATGGCCGACATGCAGATAGCCCATGGTCGGCACCAGGCCGATCGTCTTGCCTGAGCGGCGATATTCCGCCAGACGCACACGCAGATCTGCAATGGTGGTGATTGTTTCCATCTCGGGATCCTCCAATCCGCAAGCTTGCCACCTTGTCCACGGCGGCTGGCCCTGCCGGTTTTCATTGGGAACGTCCGCATGAAACCCGGCGCGCTTACCTAACGTGTGCAGTGCAAAAAGACAATTCAAGAATCGAAGGCGAGAATTGCCGCAGGGAAATCGGGTCCCGGGTTGGCCGGAACCCAATGTCGTTCATTTGCCGCGCGTTTGAACCGTCTGCTCGATGGCGCCGAAGATGGAATGCCCGGTGCGGTCGTTCATTTCAATGCGAAGCGTGTCTCCGACTGACAGGTCCGAGGAAACACGGCAGGAGCCGATAGCGACGATGCTGCCGGCAACCAGCGATCGCGCGCGGGCTGCAGCGGCAACGACACCGGCGCTACCCCTAGCGCTTCCCTTGCCGCCCTCGAGCGGCTTGCCGTTGCGACGAACAAGCAGCGAAAGATCGGGCCCCTCGCCCAGTTCGTCCGGTGTCACGGCGACCGGCGAGAATGACGATCCGGCACTGGTTCCGTCGGCTGAAATATCATTGGCGAGCAGGACGAGAAGAATGGCCTGTTTCGCCTCGTCGGCGCCGGGTTGCGCATCGACATCATCGACGATCATGGCAAGCTGGGCCGTCAGGGAAATGTCCGATACACCGTCCGTTACCAGAATGGGATCGCGCGGGCACGAAAAGCCGCCGGAGCCGCCAGCCCAGAAAAACGCGCGCGGTAGCGGCGATGCGGCATCATGTTCATGAAAGCGCATGGTCGGCTGTGAGCCGGTCTCCACGCCGATGGCAACACGTGCCAGCCGGGGGGCAACATGGGCCCAGTCATCGAGTGCTGACTGCAGCGTCCGGGCGATATGACCGACTTCCGAGCAGCGGGTCAAATCCTTGGAGACCACGACGAGCTTTCCGTCGCGGGTACTGTCTTTCAAAGTGGCCAGTTTCATCGCTTGCGTGTTCCTCGGGTTCTGGTTGTCACCGGCAGCTCTGCGGCCACCTGGCCCCATAGGACACTATTTGACGGCGGGTGTCGCGCCGAATTTGCAAGGAGAACCGGCAACACGCTTTGCCGCGCACTGCCGGTTCACAAGATAATTATCCGAACCTGACGAGGTTCAGCGTCGGCAAAGGGCCGCCGGGAAACTGGGCAAGCCTGCCGCCTGTTACGAGGTCGCCGAGATCGATGCCGAAGAAACCGAGTTGGCCAATCAGGGCGCCGACGTCAGCCTTTGCGGCGGCATCGTCGCCGGAATAAAACAACACGCGGCGTCCGCCTTCGGCAGCAGGATCGCTGGAAACCAGATGGGCCTGCAGGTGGTTGAACGCCTTGACCACGCGGGCGCCGGGCACCAGACCGGCAAAGACCTCGCTCGACACGCGCCCGCCAAGATCGACGGGCTTGAACAGCGGCGCTTCGATCGGATTGTTGGCGTCTATGACGACCCGGCCGTTCCAGTCCGGCAAGTCCCTCAGAGCTTGCGGCAGCTTCGACCAGTTGACGGCAACGAGCACGATGTCGGCGCTGGCGGCCTCTTCCGGGGTGCCGGCTTTGATGAACGGCCTGAGCTCAGCTTCCAGCGTTGCGAGCGACGCCGGACCACGACTGTTGGCGATGATGGCTGGAATGCCAGCCTTGGCAAGAGCGCGAGCGAAGGCTGATCCGATATTGCCGGATCCGATGATACCGATGGACATGATGATACTCCTTGAAAATCAGAGGTTGGGGCGGTCCCTTGCCGCCTGACGCAGAGTCAGGTGCTGCAAGGACAAGACACCGGCGGTGAGTCAGGCGGTAAAACCACCATCGGCGACGATATCGGCACCGGTGACGAAGGCGGCTTCTGGGCTTGCGAGGTAAGCGACGACGCTGGCGACCTCTTCCGGTTTGCCGTAGCGGCCGATGGCAATGCCGGGGCCGACGATCTGCGAGACGGGGCCGCCGTCCGGGTTCATGTCGGTATCGGTCGGGCCGGGGTGCACGGTGTTGACGGTGATGCCCTTCGGACCGAGGTCACGCACCAGGCTGCGGTTGAAGCCAGCTACAGCGCCCTTTGTTAGCGTATAGAGCGAAGCTGTCGGGAAGGCCGCGTAGCGGACCATCGACGAGCCGACATGGATGATTCGGCCACCGCTCTGCATGTGGCGCGAGGCCTCCTGCGTGGCAACAAAGACACCGGTGACGTTGACGGCGATCATGCGTTCATAATCCTCGAAAGCGATGTCACCGATCGGGCCGCCAAGCGCGATACCCGCATTGTTGACGA
>UCEZ01000111.1:0-2943 GCA_900471525.1 Hyphomicrobiales bacterium
CGATCGTCTTGCGCGCCATCTTCATCCCTTCATTTCGTATTGCCGGCCGAGGTTTTCTTGAGGCGAACCAAGACGGTTTTCGGGTTGTCTGGCGCGCGCTCGACATCAACGATGCCAGAGGCTTTGACGAGATCGATCAGCCTGGGGAAGCCGTAGTTGCGTGCATCAAAGTCGGGCGCCTGCTTTGCCAGGTGTCCTCCCACTTGCGCCAGATTGGCTCGACCGTCGTCCTCGGCTGTGGCGATAACAGCCTTGGTCAACATGTCCCGTGCCGCCTTATCCAGACCCGCCTTCTTGGGCACAACCTTTGCCACGGCAGGCTTGGCCTCTGCTGGCTTTTGGGGAGCGGGAACAGCTGCCTCTTCGAGCTCTTCAGCCGACGCATTGAGCACGTCGAAATAGACGAACTTGTCGCAAGCGGTGATGAAGGGACGAGGGGTCTTACGCTCACCGAACCCATAGACCGTGACGGCCTGTTCACGGATGCGGGCAGCGAGCCGCGCGAAATCGCTGTCACTGGAAACGATGCAGAAGCCGGAGAAGCGGCCGGTGTAAAGCAAGTCCATGGCGTCGATGATCATCGCGCCATCTGTGGCGTTCTTTCCGGTCGTATAGGCGAACTGCTGAATGGGCTGAATCGAATGTTCGAGCAGGCATTCCTTCCAGCCTTTGAGGTTGGGTCCGGTCCAGTCGCCATAGATGCGCTTGACACTGGCCGTCCCGTAGTTGGCGATCTCGGCCATGAGACCAACCACGATCTTTGGCGAGGCGTTGTCGCCGTCGATCAGCAATGCCAGCGTTGCGGAGTTGTTGGTTGCCATTTGCTCCTCCTGATGATGCAACGAGACTACACATCGTTTCGTCTGCAACAACCCTAAAGATGTATTGGTGCGGTTACGTCTTGCGTGATCCCGACGAAGGGAGTGAAGCGAACGAAGTTTACAAGGGCGCACTTACGAGTTGCTGCGCAACTCAGCGCTTGATATCTTCGATTGCAAATCGGAGACCCGCGTTTGGCAATTTACCATTGCAGCATGAAGCCGATAGCCCGCAGCGGCGGTCGTAGCGCCGTGGCTGCTGCCGCTTATCGGACTGCAACAATGATGGTGAATGAGCGCGACGGCCTGGTGCACGACTTCACCCGCAAGAAGGGCGTCGAGCATGCTGAAATCATTCTTCCGGGCGGTGTGGAGGCGGAGTGGGCGCTTGATCGGTCTCGGCTGTGGAATGCGGTCGAGCATGCCGAGAAACGCAAGGATGCGCGGGTAGCCCGCGAGTTCGAGATCGCACTTCCGCATGAGCTGAGTGGAGAGCAGAGACTTTCGCTGACACGGGACTTTGCCCGCGATCTGGCGAACCGCTATGGCGCTGCGGTGGACTTCGCCATTCACCAGCCGCACACAGAAGGCGATGTCCGTAACTACCATGCCCATGTGCTGATGACGACGCGGACAGTTGGACCGGATGGGCTTGGCGAAAAGACGTTGATCGAGCGGGAGAACAAGTGGCTCTTGAACCATAATCAGCCGACCTCGCATATGCAGCTTCGCGATATCCGCCAGGCCTGGGAAAACCACGCCAACCGTCATCTGGTGCGGGCCGGTCTGGATGTGCGGATCGATCATCGCTCGCATCAGGAACGCGGGCTTGAGATCGAGCCAACCGAGCATATGGGTGTCTTTGCCTCGCAGATGGACCGGCGTGGGCTGGAGGTGTCGCGGGCGCGGATCGACGAGAAGGCAGCACGGCGCAACGCCGCGCTCATCCGGGAAAAGCCGGAGCAGGTGCTGTCGATCCTGACCAGCGAGAAGAGCGTGTTTGACCGGCATGATGTGGCACGGGCGCTGCATCGTTATATCGACGATAGCCAGGGTTTCCAGAATGCCTTTGCGGCTGTCATGGCATCGTCGGCTTTGGTCGAGTTGCGGCCGGAGCAGAATGGCGAGCTGGCGCGGTACTCGACCCGGGAGATGCTGGAGATCGAGCACGCCATGGCCGCGAGTGCTGAGCGAATGGCGCAGTCCTCCAGCCATGGCGTTAACCGACATCATGTCGATCGGGCATTGAGCCTACAGGACGAAGCGATCAGGGCAAGAACCGCAGCTTCACTTTCGGGAAAAGTTGAAAGCGGCGACATGCTGCTGGCCGATCGGGAGCGGGCGATCGAGCGTTCCGGATTGAGCCAGGAACAGCGTGTGGCTCTTCAGCACATCACCGGGCCGGAGCAGGTTACTGCGGTGATTGGTTTTGCTGGCGCGGGGAAGTCCACCATGCTGGCGGCTGCGCGCGATGCCTGGGAGCGGCAGGGGTATAGGGTTCACGGTGCAGCACTTGCCGGCAAGGCTGCTGAGGGACTTGAAGAATCCTCTGGTATTGCCTCGCGCACATTAGCGTCGTGGGAATATGGCTGGCAGTCGGGGAGGGGACAGCTCGGCAAGAGTGATGTTCTTGTCATCGATGAGGCCGGCATGGTCGGAAGCCGGCAGTTGGCGCGGTTCGTGATGGAGGCTGAGGCGCGAGGCGCGAAACTCGTTCTGGTTGGCGATCACGAGCAGCTCCAGGCGATTGGGGCGGGATCTCCCTTCCGGGCAATTGCCGAGCGTGTCGGTGCGGTCGAGCTTTCCGAAATCCGCCGACAGAGCGAGGGCTGGCAGCGGGAGGCATCGATTGCGTTTGCCACCCATCGCACAGGCGAGGGTCTTGCCGCCTATGCCGATCGCGGTGCTGTAACCTTTTCCGACAACAGGGATGAGGCGCGCGCCGGCTTGGTCCGCGATTATCTCTCCGATCTGGAGGAGCGGTCGTCGGGATCGCGGATCGCTCTGGCGCATCGTCGGGTCGATGTCCGGGCGATCAATGCGGATATCCGTCTATCGCTTCAGGACAGCCTTCGGCTGGGGCGCGGTGAAGAGGGTGGCGAGCTCACATTCCAGACCAATGACG
>UCEZ01000111.1:2951-3529 GCA_900471525.1 Hyphomicrobiales bacterium
GGCGTCAAGAACGGCATGCTGGGAACGGTGGAGGCCGTCGAGCCGGACGCACTACAGATACGTCTCGACGGCGCAGGGCAGAACAATGCCCGTGTCATCTCCATACCGGTGAATAGTTACCAAGCCTTTGACCACGGCTATGCGACGACCATTCATAAATCTCAAGGGGCGACGGTCGATCGTGCCTTCGTCATGGCGTCCGGCACCATGGATCGGCATCTGACTTATGTGGCGATGACGCGCCATCGCGACAGCGTGCAACTGTATGCCGGTCGCGACGAGTTGAAGGACATGAAGGGGCTCAGCGCCAGCATGGGCCGATCGGGCGCGAAGGAGACAACGCTCGATTATACCCGCGCCTTTGCCGAACGGCGGGGCCTTGCGGAAGAGTTTGGCGTCCGCAGCGAGATTGCCGTCAGCCTTTCGCCCGGTCGAACTGAAGAGCGGCCTACGGCTCTTGACCGTGGTGTCGATGAGCACGTTCGTTCCCCGGCCGCTCTTCAGCCCCCAGCCACTGCCGAGGCGCAGCGGAGTGGGCAGGGTGTCGAGAGGCCGACGGAAAAGGTTGAACCGCTTGT
>UCEZ01000106.1 GCA_900471525.1 Hyphomicrobiales bacterium
CGGTGGGTATCGACAGGTTCCTGACCGAGCTCGCAGCCGCCATCGAAGAAGACTTTAGGCGTTGGCCCGTCTTCGACAAGACCCCGCGCGTCGCATCCCATTCGAGGGAGGGGGTTATCGAATTGATGCCGACCAGCGACGGAACGCTCTACGGCTTCAAATATGTGAACGGCCACCCGAAGAATACCAACGATGGCCGCCAGACTGTGACCGCGTTCGGTGTGCTGTCCGATGTCGGCAACGGCTATCCGTTGCTGCTTTCGGAGATGACCATCCTGACTGCCCTTCGCACGGCAGCGACCTCCGCGCTGGCGGCGAAGTATCTGGCCCGGCCCAATTCGCGAACGATGGCCATCATCGGCAATGGCGCCCAGAGCGAGTTCCAGGCGCGGGCTTTCAAATCACTCCTCGGCATTGACGAACTTCGCCTCTTCGACATCGATCCTGCAGCGACCAGGAAATGCACGCGCAATCTCACCGGCCTTGGCTTCACCATCGTCGAGTGCCGCTCTGTTGCGGAAGCCGTCGAGGGCGCCGACATTATCACGACGGTGACCGCGGACAAGCAATATGCGACGATCCTGTCGGACAATCACGTCGGACCCGGAATACACATCAATGCCGTCGGCGGCGACTGCCCCGGCAAGACCGAGATCAGCAAGGACGTTCTGCTGAGATCCGATATCTTCGTGGAATACCCGCCGCAGACCCGCATCGAAGGCGATATCCAGCAACTCCCGGCTTCTCATCCGGTCACCGAGCTCTGGCAGGTCATGACTGGTGAAGCCAGCGGCCGGATCAACGAAACGCAGGTTACGCTCTTCGACAGCGTCGGGTTTGCGATCGAGGACTTCTCCGCCCTTCGCTATGTCGGTGACAAAATCGTGGATCTCCGAATGTTCACCGAACTCGATCTGCTGGCGGATCCGGACGATCCCCGCGACTTGTATGGCATGCTTCTTCGTTGTGAGAAGACGCTGAAAGCCGCCTGAGAGACCACCCATGCATGGGCCTGAGATCAAGGACGA
>UCEZ01000105.1 GCA_900471525.1 Hyphomicrobiales bacterium
TAGAAATTGCAGGTGAGGGGGTATTCTCTGAGTCTACTCGAACTCCATGATCAACTCGTCCACGGCGAGGCTCGCACCCGCCGAAACTGCAATCCTCTTCACCACGCCGCGGCGTTCGGCGCGCAGGGTGTTTTCCATCTTCATCGCTTCGACCGTGGCCAGCGCCTGGCCGGCCTCGACGGTCTCGCCCTCGGAAACAGCAAGCGTGGTGATGACGCCGGGCATGGGGCAGAGCAGCATCTTCGATGTATCGGGCGGCAGTTTCTTCGGCATCAGCCGGGCAAGCTCGGCAACGTGCGGACTGCGGACGTGGGCGCGCACGTCGATGCCGCGCCAGCGCAGGCGGATGGCGGTGCCCAGAAGGTCGANNCTTCACGCCCATCGCGGTGCCTTCGACGTTGAAGGTGGCGTGGCTGCGGCCGGGCGTCCAGTCGCCGGCGACGGCGAAGACGTTGCCGTCCGAAAGCTCGACATAAGAGCCGTCGGCGGACGCATTGAGCGTCACGGCATGCTCCTCTTTGCCGAAGGTGACGACCCAGTCCTTGCCAATCACCCGGCGGTGATGGCCGATCGTGCCGGAGATCTGCGCGGCGCGGGTCTGCAGCGCCTGGTGGATCAGCGTCGCCACGGCGGCGAGTTTCTGCGCCGATGCCGGGTCCGGCTCGACCCCGTGGAATCCGTCCGGAAATTCCTCGGCGATGAAGGCGGTGGTGAGACGCCCGGCGCGAAACCGGTCGTGCTGCATGACGGCCGAGAGGAACGGCAGGTTGTGGCCAATGCCTTCGACCTCGAAATCGTCGAGTGCTGTGCTCATCGCGTCGATGGCCGTCAGCCGGTCGGGCGCCCAGGTGCAAAGTTTGGCGACCATCGGGTCGTAATACATCGAGATCTCGCCGCCTTCGAAGACGCCGGTATCGTTGCGCACGATGGTGCCGTCGGCGTGCTGGCCTTCCTTCGGCGGGCGGTACCGCGACAGGCGGCCGATCGAGGGCAGGAAGTTGCGATAGGGATCCTCGGCATAGAGCCGGCTTTCGATCGCCCAGCCGTTCAGCCGGACGTCGGCCTGACCGAAGGGCAGCTTTTCGCCGGATGCGACGCGGATCATCTGCTCGACCAGGTCGATGCCGGTGATCAGCTCCGTCACCGGATGCTCGACCTGCAGGC
>UCEZ01000104.1 GCA_900471525.1 Hyphomicrobiales bacterium
GCGTCGAAGATCTCCTGGCGAAGGAGAAAACGGCGCCTGACGGCACGATGGAATTCGACAGCATCCGCGACGATCTCGCCCGCCGGTTTGTCGCAGAGGCCAATGGCGACGGGAAGATCGTCGTCCCGCCACAATATGTCTCGCGTCTGGAGCGGCTTGCCGAAACCGGCGGACTTGCCTCGGACGCCCTGCTTCTCGGCTGGTACTACCTGCCGCGTGGCGACATGGAGGCAGCGGAGAAATGGTTCCGGAAAGCCCGTGACAAGGAAGATTCCGCCTCTGCATCTCAAGGCCTCGCGCTTGCGCTGATCGACCGCAACGATCAACTCGCTGCGGAAGACACGATGTATCGCTGGCGCGACGCATCCAAGGACGCGAAGTCGGTCTATCTCGCCGCGACTGCGAACTTGCTGGCGCTTGATCCGCCGGTCCCCATCACGGCCGAAGTGTTGAAGCGGATCGCCGCGGAGGTGATCAAGTCCCGCGACGCATCAACCGCACAACAGTTCGGCTGGTACGCCCGTGCGCTCAACCAGCCACAGACGGCGCTGCAATGGTTCAGGACCGCGCTCGGCTGGAAGCTCGACGACGAACCTTCCGCCTACGGGCTGGCAGTGACCTATCAGCAACTGGAGGACATAAAAGGCCTTTCCGAGATTCAACGCCTGTGGGCCGGCAGATCGGAACGCATCGCCAAGGTTGGCGAGGTAGAGGAGAAGCCCGAGACGACGCAAAAGCAGGTGCCGGTTCCAAACGAAACCGTTGGCGCCAGACGCCCGGCGCGTACGGCAGCAGTCGCTGAAGAAACCGACTACGACCAGGCAAGCGAGTTCGTGGTCACACGCCCGCGGCGGACCGTCGCCGTCAGTCGCGGTTGCAAATCCACGGTTAATCCGCAAACCCTGCCGCCGGAGGCAGCGTTGACACGCGGCTGGTGCCTGATGGAATTGAACAGGCCGATGGAAGCGGCGGCCGCCTTCGAGGTCGGCCTGCTCGGATCGTCGGCGAAGACACGCGAGGACGCGGCCTACGGCCAGAGCCTTGCCTACCTTCGCGCCGGTCTGGCGAGCAAGGCGGCCGTCTCCGCGGTCAAGGCGCCGCAGAACCGCAAGCGCGCATTCGAACTGCAACAGGCCATTCTGGCCGACAAGGCCGTCGCCGCCTTCGACGGGGGCCGTCCCCGGGAAGCCTTGCTTGTGCTCGACCAGTTGAAGCAACTCGGCCCCGAGCGAACGGATCTCATGTCTCTGCGTGGATATGCCTATCTCAGGCTGAAGCGCTATGCCGACGCGCGCCAAGTGTTCGAAGCCCTCGCTGCAATCGGCAATCGCGACGGTCAGCGTGGACTTGGAATCCTCTACGAGATATTCAACGACAAGGATTGATCGGGACAGAATGCTCCAACCGGCTTTCCGATATATGCAACGGGAGCGGAGTGGAAAAACGTGACGACATCCCCATTGGATATCCCGGTCAAGACCGCAGACGGACGCCAGACCACCCTTTCCGAATTTCGCGGACGCGTGATGCTGGTCGTCAATGTTGCCTCCAAATGCGGCCTGACGGTGCAATATGAAGGCCTCGAAAAACTGTTCGAAGCCAAGCGCGACGAAGGCCTTGTCATCCTTGCCTTTCCCGCCAACGACTTCATGCAGCAGGAGCCGGGAACCGAGGCCGAAATCGTCGAGTTCTGCACCAGCACCTATGACGTCCAATTTCCGATCTTCTCGAAGATTTCCGTCAAGGGCGATGCGATCCACCCGCTCTATCGCAGCCTGACCACCGCGGTACCCAATGCCATCGGCGAGGGACCGATGCGTGACCGGCTCAAGGGTTACGGCGTCGTACCGGACAATGCCGCCGATGTGTTGTGGAACTTCGAAAAGTTCCTGATCGGTCGCGATGGCAATGTTGTCGCCCGTTTTGCCCCGGACGTGACTGCAGACGACCAACGCCTCGTTTCCGCGATCGAGAAAGAACTCGCGCGCTGACATCGACATCAGCGTCGCAATGCCGGTTCGCTGTGGCGTAAACATGTGAAACCGGCAACAACAGGTCATGCCGAAATCGGCGTGACCTNNAAGCCAATGGGTGCTGCGATCTTATCGTACCGTCCTTTCGACGAGGTAATCGCTTGCAACGCGCGCGACAAGTGCGAGCGAAATGGCGCCGGCATCCGGATGGCCGATGCTTTTTTCAGCCAACGGCCGGGCGCGGCCGAGTTTCGGGGTCAGTGCCGAAGTCGCGTCGGCAGCAGACGTGGCCGCCGCCGCCGCCGACTGCCAGGCATCCGGAAGCGACCCGCCCGAAGCAGCCTCACGCTCCAGCGCCTCCACGAAGGGCACCAACGCGTCGACCAGCGTCTTGTCGCCAAGACGGGCGCGGCCAAGACGGGTCACGCCGTCGAGCGCAAGCCGTGCACCCTTGACGGCCGCGTCCTTCTCAATTGCGTCGCTGTCGCTCAGCGCATTGCTCCAGGAGCGCAGCAGCAGACCCCAGATTGCCCCCGACGTGCCGCCGGCACGATCGGCCCAGGCATCACCCGCGACGGCAAGCACGCTCGCAGCACCCGCGCCCGCCGTAACGGCAGCATTGGCCGCATCGAGCGCTGCAGCCGATCCTCGGCGCATGCCCTGTCCATGATCGCCGTCACCTGACTGCGCATCGATCCGGCCGAGTTCCTCTTCCGCATCCTTCAGCGCCGTCGCAATGTCCGCGAGAAGACCGGCGACGCATCTTCCAGCCTCCTTCGACCTTTCGGAAGCCGGTGCGAACGTTGTCTGCCCTTCGGTGTCGTCAAGCGCATCGGTTGCCAGTTCCGTGGCGAAAGTCGCGCCCCGGCGCAGCACCGGCGTATCGCAAGCCGCAGACCAGAGCGTCTCCAGTTCATCGTCGAGCCAGAGCAAGGTCAGCGAGCAACCCTGCATATCGAGGCTGGTAACGAACTCGCCCGCTTCCGGCGCCACCACATCCAGCCCTGCATCCTTCAAAAGAGCCGAGATCGTCGTCCAGAGAACGAACAGCTCTTCATACTTCGTCGCGCCGAGACCGTTGAGGACAACACCGACCTTCGTCGTCGCGGCCGGACGCTCGGCCAGCAGCTTGTCCGTCAGGAGCCTGGCCAGATCCTTGGCGGAAACGATCGCCTCTTCCTTGATACCCGGCTCGCCATGAATGCCGAGGCCCAGCGCTATCTGACCGTGCGGAACGGTGAACAGCGGAGCGGGGGCCCCCGGAAGGGTGCAGCCCTTGAAGGCAACCCCGAACGAAACGGTACGATCGTTGGCGCGGCGCGTCACACGCTCCACTTCATCAAGGTTCATCCCGGCTTCCGCCGCAGCACCTGCAATCTTGAAAACGACAAGATCGCCGGCAATGCCGCGCCGTTTCGCGGCAGCATCCATCGGCGCACTGGCGACATCGTCGGTGACCGGCACGATGCGCACATCGATACCTTCGGCCCGGAGCCGTTCGGCTGCGACACCGAAGTTCAGCACGTCACCGGCATAGTTGCCGAAACCCAGCAGGATGCCGCCGCCCTGATCGGCATAACGGCAAACGCGTGCGACCGCCGCGGTCGAGGGAGATGCAAAAACGTCGCCTGCCACCGCCGCATCGGCAAGCCCCGGACCCACATAACCTGCAAAGGCCGGATAATGACCGGAGCCGCCGCCGATGACGACGGAAACCTTGCCTTTCGGTACCTTGGTCGAACGCACCACCCCGCCCTTCACATGACGGACATAACGGCTGTAGACCGCGGCAAAGCCTGCAAGCGCGGTCGTTGCGAAATCCTCAGGGGCATCGAAAATGGTGGTCATGGCGTCTGTCCTTGGTCGCGAGGCAGGATGCGCCTCAGATAATCGCGGTTCGCGGCGCTGACGGAAAGCCCGTCGCCGCCATAATGTTCACAAAGAAACGGGCTCGAAAAGCCATGCGCCAGGGCCATGCGGATTGCGGCGCGATAATTGATGATGCCGGATTCGAGCGGAGCCGGATGCGTGACGATCACGCCCGATGCCGGATCCTCCGTACGGGTATAATTCTTGACGTGCCAGTATTTGGCAAAAGGCCCGACCTTGCCCATCATCTCCTGCCAATGCTCCACCGGCCGGTGCAACCCGATGAGATTGCCGAGATCGGCGTTGATGCCGACCGAGGCCAGTGCAAAGTCGAGCATCACCGAGATGAAGCTGGCGAAGGCGAGCGTCAAGGCCCGGCTCGCCAGGCCAGTCTTTGCCATCGGATAACCGTCGAACGTCGTGGCAACGGAGGGAGCTCCCCGGGATTTTGGAGAAGATGGATGTCGTCGATCCGCCAAATAGCGCACCCCAGCACATGCAGGACAACAGGATGATCGCCGAAATCGGATCCATCGAAAAAGTCAGCGGCAAAAGCACCGAAACGCCGTTGGGAGCCCCCAACCCCGGCAGCACGCCGACCAGGATGCCGAGCGTCACCCTGAGCATCATCAGCAAAATGTGGTTGGAGCTGAGGATATGGCCAAAGCCGTCACCGAGCATGAGGAAATGATCATGGCACTCGAAGCCCGCGACAAGGCGCGACTGTCGGAAGTGCTCGGGCGGCATCTGTTCAATGCCTGGGACAGGGTGCGCGATTCGCTTTGAGGCAGCTCGCCGTCATCTACTCGCCGGCTAACGCTACTGTCTCCCGCCGGAACGCACTCGGGCTTTTCGACGTCCATTTGCGGAAGGCCCGGTGAAAGGCGCTCGGCTCCGAATAGCCGAGTTGGGCGGCGATTTCCCCGACGCCGCTGTCGCCGTGGAGCAGCATCTCCATCGCAAGGTCGCGCCGGATCTCGTCCTTGATGCCNNTCCGCAAAGCCGGACCAGCCCGAAGGGCTGGTTTGCCGCAAGCGCTTGCGGACGCTGGCAGCAAGGCCCGCATCATACCGGTAGCGCACCAAAATATTGGCCGGTGCGCCGCGAAGGAATTGCTTCAGGGCCTGCTCCGTCCGCACGATCGGCAGCTTCAGGACGGCGCGATCGAAGGCGAGGCGGCTGACGGGCTGCGAAAACTGTACGGGCGCACCGAAGAACAGGCGGTAATCCGCGCCCTGCGGAGGCTCGGCACAGCGGAAGTCTACCCTGCGGATCGGAATGCGGCGCCCCACCAGCCAGCAGGTTATGCCGTGCAGCAGGATCCAGTAGGTCCGGTAGGCGAAGGCCGACCGGGCCTCCCCCTTGTCTCTGAGCACGATTTCCGCCAGTCCATCCCCGATGACCAGTTCGCCGCTCGGGTCTTCGAGCACCACGCCGAGAAAACGCAGGGCACGGCGCAGCGCCTGCTCCAGGGTTTCCGCGTGCAGCACGCAATGGCACAGCAGCGTGAAACTGCCGCGCCGCATCGGCCGTCCGCCCATGCCGAAGAATTCATCGTCCACTGCTGCTGCAATGGCGAGCCAGAGCGCACCATAAGTTTCCGCAGAAATCGGCTTGTCCACGACGGGCGGCAGGCCGAGCGAGGCGAGCAGCGGCGCCGTCTCCTTGCCCTGCCGGCGCAGGCAATCGAGCGCTTCCTCGACGAAAGAGGGCGAAATCATCCGCCGGTCTGCATCAACCATCGTCTCTTCTCCGATATGGCAAAACTGGCCGAAAAATGAAGGACAGTTCTGTCATCGCTTGCAATATCGCGCCAGAGTACAGTCCGGCAAGATGCGATAGCTGAAAAGCCCGCATCATCGATGAAACGCGGCACGGGAGGGCTGCATGATGGATCGACAGACAGCCTCTGCACGCGCCCTGGACCGGAGCGCCGTGCCATGCTGATCCCCGGAAAAATCTTTGTCGTCACGGGCGGTGGCTCGGGCCTCGGCGCCGCGGTCGCGCGCTTGCTGGTCGAGTCTGGCGCGCGCGTCATCATTGCGGACGTCAATCCCGAAGCAGGAGATCGGATCAGCGCCGAACTCGGGGCAACCAGCGCCCGTTTCATACGCACCGATGTCACCAACGAGGCCGATGGACAGGCCGCGATCAACGCCGCGCTCGAAACCTTCGGTCACCTGCACGGGCTGGTGAATTGCGCGGGCATCGCGCCGGGCGAAAAGGTGCTGGGGCGCGATGGCCCGCATCGCCTTGAAAATTTTGCCCGCGCCGTCGGCATCAATCTCGTCGGCACCTTCAACATGATCCGCCTTGCAGCCTCGGCCATTCAGAACGAGGAGCCGGACGGCGAAGGCGAGCGCGGTGTCATCGTCAACACGGCGTCGGTCGCTGCGTTTGACGGACAGATCGGCCAGGCCGCCTATTCGGCGTCGAAAGGCGGCGTCGTCGGTATGACGTTGCCGATCGCCCGTGAACTCGCCCGCTATGGCATCCGCGTCGTCTCCATCGCGCCGGGCATCTTCGAAACGCCGATGATGGCCGGCATGCCGCCCGAAGTTCAGGAAGCGCTCGGCAAAAGCGTGCCCTTTCCGCCGCGTCTTGGCCGGCCGGCTGAATTTGCGACGCTGGTGCGCCATATCTGCGAGAATACCATGTTGAACGGCGAGGTTATCCGCCTCGATGGCGCCTTGCGCATGGCGCCGCGTTGAGGCTGGTTCCGGGAGGTTTGAAATGACACAGCATGATCCCATCGTCATCATCGGTTCCGCCCGCACCCCAATGGGTGGATTTCAGGGCGACCTGAAGGACGCCACCGCGCCCGAACTCGGCGCCGCCGCTATCCGCGCCGCGCTGGAGCGTAGCCGTGTTGCGCCGGATGCGGTCGAAGAAGTCGTGTTCGGCTGCGTCCTGCCGGCAGGGCAGGGGCAGGCACCGGCCCGGCAGGCGGCGATCGGCGCTGGCCTGCCTTTTGCGACCGGTGCGAGCACCATCAACAAGATGTGCGGCTCGGGCATGAAGGCGGTGATGCTGGCACACGATCTCATCGCAGCCGGCAGTGCTGGCATCGCCGTTGCCGGCGGTATGGAAAGCATGAGCAATGCGCCCTATCTGCTGGATCGTGCTCGTGGAGGTTACCGGCTCGGCCATGGCCGCGTCATCGACCACATGTTCCTCGACGGGCTGGAGGATGCCTATGACAAGGGACGCCTGATGGGAACCTTTGCCGAAGACTGCGCCGAGGCCTACCAGTTCACGCGTCCCGCGCAGGACGATTTCGCCGTAACCTCGCTGACCCGCGCCAAGAAGGCGATGGAGGAGGGGCTGTTCGACGCCGAAATCACGCCGGTGACCGTCAAGGCCGGAAAGACCGAGCAGGTGGTCAGCCGCGACGAGCAGCCGGGCAAGGCAAGGCTTGAAAAGATCCCGACCCTGAAGCCCGCTTTCCGCGAAAACGGCACCGTGACCGCCGCCAATGCCAGCTCGATTTCCGATGGCGCCGCCGCGCTGGTGCTGATGCGCCGTTCCGAGGCGGACCGCAAGGGCCTGACGCCGCTTGCCACCATCGTCGGCCATGCAACCCATGCACAGGCGCCGAATCTGTTCGCCACCGCCCCGATCGGCGCGCTGAAAAAACTCAGCGAGCAGACCGGCTGGGACCTGCAGGACGTCGATCTGTTCGAGATCAACGAGGCCTTCGCCGTCGTTGCCATGGCGGCGATGCGCGATCTCGACCTGCCGCATGACAAGGTCAACGTCCATGGCGGCGCCTGCGCGCTCGGCCATCCCATTGGTGCATCCGGCGCTCGCGTCATCGTCACATTGCTGGCAGCCCTTGAGCGCTACGATCTGAAGCGTGGCATGGCCTCGCTCTGCATCGGCGGCGGCGAAGC
>UCEZ01000103.1 GCA_900471525.1 Hyphomicrobiales bacterium
CGGGGGTTTTCTTCTCGTCGAGCGCGATGCGCTCCCATTCGTCGGCCAGCGTGCGAGGCAGTCCCTGGGTCGACGCATCGCCGCCGCTCAGCTCATCAAGCGCCGCATCCTCGAACTCGCCCTCGGCATGCTCCCACGGACGGGCCAGAAAGGTACGCTTGAGAAATTCGGTGAAACTCTCCTTGTCGCGCTTTTCGTCCTCGGGCCGAAGCCAAGCGAGTTTGCGCGCCACACGGTCGTCGCGCTCGACCAGCAAGGCCAGCGCGCGCCATGCATCCTGCCGCTCACTCGACCGCGGCCCGAGCAGCATCAGCTGCAGGTCGAGCGTCTCGTTCGTCCCGAGATAGGAGCGTGCGACGACGCATTGGTTGCGGTATCGGCGCAGCGTTTCGCGAACGGCTTCCAGGGTGGCGATGTCGGGCAATACCCCCAGCACGACATTGAACCGGTCGATGCGGATGCCGTGACTCTCGGCGGGAAGGTCGGTCGGGCTGATTGATGTCGATTTGCTCGAGCCGCCATTGAAGGTCGCGCTCGCCAGTTCGGGCCGGTCCAAGACCTTGAGATCGAGCGCAAGCGCTGCCGAGCGGATCCGCTCCGCGAAATCCGCGAGACCGGGCGACAGGGTCGATTCATCTGTCATGCCGCACCTTTCATGATCGCTTTGTCCAACGCTTCGAAATGCCGGGCCTCGACTGCCGCCAGCAACGCGCGCAGCGCCGCAAGACCCGCCGCCACCGCTTCGGAAAACTCGCGGTTGATCGACATGATCACCGGACCCGATCCATCAGTCTCGCTCAGTGCCGGCTGATCGGTCTCGACCTGAGCGAAGGGGCGCTCGGCGTTCCGCGCGACCTCGATCGTAGTCTTGACGATTAGAATCACGAACTGGGTCTGCCACATATAGGTGGCGGCGCACAGCGACATGTCGCTACCGTTGATCAGATCTGCTGCGCACCCATGGCCCGCCCAGTCACTGTCGCCGTCGCGCAGCCGCACGAGGTTGCCGGGGCCAGCGCTTTTGGGAGATGTCGTATGCCAGGCGGTGGCGATGGCGAGCGCTACGGCAGTGCCGCGGACGATCTCTTTCCATTTGGTCGGGCCGACCAGCACCTGGCCAGCGTCACGATTATTGTCGTCATCCACCGCGCAGATCATTAGCCGCAGGAAGTGGCTGAGCAGTGCAGCATCGTCGCCGAAGGCCGCGTGCCATTGCGCCCAGGTCTCCGCCATGGCGGCGCGCAGATCGGGCGCGATCGTGAGGCCGATCGAACGCCCCGGATCGGCGTTGCTGGCGAAGAAGGGGACGAGATGCGCGTGCAGCTGTTCGAGCAGCCAGCTGTCGAGTGCGCGATGGATCTGCCGCGCCAGAATATCCGACGCGATCGTGATCGGGTCCTGTGCCGCGCCGCCGGGATTGCCGCCGACGATCGTCGGCATCGCAATGCCCTCGGCGTGCAGCGAGTCGATGCTCAGTGCGCGGACATGCTGGGACCAAAGGGCGGGCGCCACGTGCAGGCGGCTCGTGCGGCTGTGGCAGGCGACGCGCAGGATGGCGACCGCCGCTGGCCCCAACAGGCCCGGCCCGTCCGGCAGGATGATTTCGAACGCCTGGTCCGCGCTCCAGGCCCTGATGAGCTGATTGGCCGGGATCGCGCCGGACCAGCGCACCTGGTTAGCGTCGCGGCGCAGCTGCATTGAAATCGGCAGTTGCTGCGCCAT
>UCEZ01000102.1 GCA_900471525.1 Hyphomicrobiales bacterium
TTATTTGATTGGCGCGCGCGGCAAGACCGCCTCGCCGGGCTCCATCACGTATGTGTATTCCAGGGAAAACCAGGGAATATCGACACTCAGATCGTCCGGATGCGGTTCGTCATGCTGCACGAAATCACCTGTCAGCGCTGACGTGACGCCGAACTGAACGTCGGAATCGATATTCGGATCGCTGGGGTCAAAGACCTGCGAAATAAGCGTCTTGTAACCTTGCTTGAAGATCAGCGCATGCAGATGCGCCGGGCGATAAGGATGACGTCCCTGCACCTTTAAAAGCCGGCCGACGACACCGTCCACCGGGATCGGATAGCCCACCATCTTGACCGTGCTGAACCAGAAGCGGCCATCTGCGTCCGTGGTGAATTTGCCCCGCAAGTTCATCTCGGCCTGATCAGGATCCTGGTTCTCGTAGAGACCGACGGGCGACGCATGCCAGACGTCCACTTCGGCGCCAGCAACGGGCTCACCGTGTCTGTCGACAACCCGGCCCCGCACAAACAGCGGAGACCCGGGCGTATCCGAACGGATAATCGTGCCGCCATTTTCAACCCGCGGTGAGTTGAGGCGCCAGAAGGGGCCAAGCAGCGACTGGGACGTTTCGGTCTGGCCCTGATCGCCGTTGTTGAGCAGGCAGACCAGCGTTGAAACGCCCAACGAACCCGACATCAGGACGAACTCGTTGTGGCTGTCCGTCTGCAATTGACCGATTTCGTTGAGGACCGCCGTGGCATCGCGAAATTCCGGCTCCGTCAAGCGGACTTCGCGAACAAAGGCATGCAGATGCTTCACCAGCGCGGTCAGGATCTCGCGAAGTCGGTCATTCGAGGTCTGCTCCGTGACCTTTAGAGCCGCCGCCGTCACATCCTCTTGCGTCCGTATCACCATCTCACACCTCCCTGTCGGCGCGCCTGTTTTGAAAAATCATCGATTATTTGTCAAGCCAAACCTCCACGCAAACGTGGGATATTTCAAGGGAATAAGCGTATGTCGCGCAAAATTCAGGAAAATATCGTTGATATTATTCAATAAAATTTATATAAGGTCGATCGCACCCCGAAGATTGACGCCCAGTCGCACCAATCTGTTGACAGAAATAATCGTTTATTATACGGATCGTCGATAATGAAACTCGACGCCAGAAACAGCGAAACCATCTGGGAGGATGTCAATTGCAATCAGGACCTGGCAGCCTCATTTTGGAAGGCGGCACGGAGGCGGCAACGCCATCCTTTCCGGATGACGGCAAGAACACGATCGCCAGCCAGTTGGTATCGCGATTGCGCGAGGCGATCATTTCCGGCGAGCTCGAAGCAGGCAGCAAGATCAATCTCGATCGGGCAAAACAGAGTTTTAACGTCAGCCTCAGTCCTTTGCGCGAGGCGTTGGCGCGCCTGATTTCGGACGGATTGGTCGAGTTCGAAGATAATCGCGGCTACCGCGTGTCGCCCGTTTCGCTGTCGAACCTCGAAGAGATCACCAGTTTGCGCGAGGAATTCGAAACATATGCGCTGCGGGAATCCATGCGCGTCGGCGATGTCGATTGGGAAGGCAATGTCATGCGTGCGCTGCACCGCCTGAACCGCACGGAACGGGATGCGGCAAAACCCGAAACGCTTGAGCAGTGGGAAGCTGTCCACCGGGAGTTTCATCTGACCCTGATTTCGGGCTGCCGGAAGCCGCTGCTCCTCAGTTTCTGCAAGACCATGCTGAACCTGAACGACCGCTATCGGCGCACATTTCTCACCCGCACATCCGGCGATCGCAATGTCAGCGTTGAACATAGCGAAATCGCGCAAGGAACAGTGGCGCGGGATATGGACTATGCCTGCGACCGGCTGCGTGAGCACATCCATCGTACCGGCACAAATCTGCGACGGCATCTCGCTGAAAAGGGAATTGCCTGAATGGAGACCCGGGAGGAAACAATACCAGCCAAGACTTCAGTGTCGTCGCTGGGGGTCGCGCATTTTTCAGCGATTGATGTCGAGCCGGCAAAATTCGTGTCGATGGCAGCCGCAGCCGGTTTTTCATCGGTTGGCCTGCGTCTTCATCCGGCCTTTCCCGGCGCTCCTTACTATGAGCTGCCGGTGGGAAGCGACGCAGCCCGCGACGTAAAAGTCCGCCTCGATGGCGAAGGTATTTCGCTTTACGATATCGAATTCGTTGTCATCGGGCCGGACTTCGATCCCGCCGCCCTGACGTCAATGCTTGCAGGCGCCAGCGCGCTCGGTGCGCGCCGTCTCAGCGTTTGCGGCGACGACCCGGATCGGGGACGCCTTGTCGCCAATTTCGTAGCGCTTTGCGACCTCGCGGCCGCCTTCGGAATGGGCGTCGATCTTGAGAACATGGGCTGGCGCACCGTCGCTAGCTTTCAAGACAGCCTCTCGATCGTGCAGGATGCGGAACGGAACAATGGCGGTGCGCTGGTCGATGCGTTGCACTTCTTCCGCAATGGCGGGCGGACGAAGGACGTCTCTTCTGCTCCTCAAGGCATGATCAGGAGCATTCAGCTCTGCGACGCCCGCGGACCTGCGCCGATAACGGCGGATCAAATGGTCAGTGAGGCCAGAACAGGACGTTTTGCGCCAGGGCTGGGTGCGCTCCCCATCGCGAGCCTGATGCAAGTGTTGCCCACAGGCGCTGCCGTCTCAGTGGAGGTGCCTATCCATACAAGTCAGGCGCCCGAGGAGCATTTACGTCGCCTTCACGATGCCGCCCGTGCATTGACTGGCTAGTCACGAGCAACAGCGCAATAGCGAATACGACAAGGAGACAGGCAGAGGAGCCTGTCGGCGAAGAGAGATATTGTCATGAACTACGTGCTGAATTTCAGCGTTGTCTTCGAAAAGATGCCCGACCTGCTGATGGGGGCTCTGGCTACGATCGGCCTTGCACTTGCCGGCATGTCGCTGGCGCTGGTGATCGGCGTGATCGGCGTTGCGGCCCGGACATCGAATATCCGTCCCTTGCGCGCGGCCGTCATCGCCTTCGTCGAAGTAGTCCGCAATACGCCTTTCCTGGTGCAGATCTTCTTCATCTTCTTCGCCTTGCCGATGATGGGTATTCGCCTCAACTCCACCGTTGACGGCGATCATCGCGCTCGCCGTCAACGGTGGCGCCTATGCCATTGAAATCATTCGTGGCGGTGTCGACAGCATCCACAAGGGTCAGGTTGAAGCCGGGCTCGCGCTTGGCCTGCATAAAGCGCAGGTGTTTCGCCTCATCGTCCTGAAGCCGGCGCTCAGGGCTATCTATCCCTCGCTGACCAGCCAGTTCATCATGCTGACGCTGACCACATCGGTCTGCACATCCATTGCGGCTTACGAGTTGACCTCCGTCGCACAGATCATCGAGTCCGATACGTTCCGGAGCTTCGAGGTCTATTTCACGATCACGCTCATGTACCTCGTCATCTCCTGGATGATGATGGGGCTGTTTGCGCTGATCTCGCGGCATTTCTTCAGCTATCCGGTGCGGTGAGGAGCAGGACAGTGGGTGTTATCGGCCAAAACGAAATGCTTTTCCTGCTGCAGGGTTTGAAGTGGACACTGCTTCTATCTGCGATCGGCTTCATCGGTGGTGGCATATTCGGCCTCATCATCGCGCTTGCCAGGACGTCTGCACATTCCGCGCTCCGCAAGACGGCGGCGGGTTATATCTCCGTCTTTCAGGGTACGCCCCTGCTGATGCAGCTGTTCGTAGTCTATTACGGGATCGCGCTTGTCGGCATCAGCGTTGAGGCATGGGCGGCCGTTGCCATCGCCTTCACGCTGCATGCCAGCGCTTTTCTCGGCGAGATCTGGCGCGGCGGCATCCAGGCAATCCCGAAGGGCCAGACCGAAGCCGCCAATGCCCTGGGCCTCCATTATATCTCGCGGATGAAGGACGTGATCCTCCCGCAGGCCTTCAAGGTCTCGCTGCCGGCAACCGTCGGATTTCTCGTCCAGCTCATCAAGGGGACATCGCTTGCCGCCATCGTCGGCTTTATCGAACTCGCTCGCGCCGGACAGATCGTCTC
>UCEZ01000107.1 GCA_900471525.1 Hyphomicrobiales bacterium
TCGTGGCTATGCCGGCACCCACTGGCCGGAGGCGAAGCGCGGCCAACGCACGGTCGTGCTCTACGGGGGCAGCGAAGGCACCTTCCTAAAGCTGCTTGACGAACTGACGGAAGCTGAAATCGCTGCCAAGCTGCCGGTGCAACTGCGCCATCTCCCCACGCCAATTGCCGCATGACGGCGCCAATTCCATTCGCGCCGAGCCGCTTCAGTCGCTTTTCGCCAACGCGCTCGACGCCACGCAGCTGAGCGAGACAGCGCTCTGGTTCAACCTACAGCGCCTGAAGATCTCTCCTCCGCGCTGATCCGCTACGACCGCCCGCTTCACCGACCGGCATGCCGACCGTGAGCGCGCGCGTGTCTGACCCCCAATTCAATAGGAGCTTCCAATGAGTGATCCCTTCACGCTCGACATGTTTGGCAGCAGTGCCCTCTCCTCAGGTCTCGGCGTCACCGCATTCGGTGACTTCGCGCCGGAACCTGCGAGCGACAATGATCCCCGGCCGACGCCATCCTCGCCGGCTTTGCCACGCCGTTCGACCGAATTGCCAGCCCGGCGAGCGCAGGGCGATCGCCGCAATTTCTATCTCGACGGTGAGCGTGGTCTCGCCACTACGTGGAAGGAGCGAGGCAGAATGAATATCGCCGCAATCCTGCTTGCTGCCGAGATCGACAGGCAGGACAGACCCGCGACCCTTGACGAACAGGCAAGGCTTGTCCAGTTCACTGGCTTTGGATCCTCCGTCCTTGCCAACGGCATGTTCCGGCGCCCGGGCGAGGTTGATTTCCCGGAAGGTTGGGACGATCTCGGTACTTCGCTGGAGAGCGCTGCGACCAGCGCAGACTACGCCTCTTTGGCACGCTGCACCCAGTATGCTCATTTCACCCCGGAGTTTATCGTGCGGGCAATCTGGTCGGGCCTTCGACGGCTCGGCTGGCGGGGCGGCCGTATGCTGGAGCCTGGTATCGGCACGGGCCTGTTTCCGGCCCTCATGCCGGAAGCCTATCGCGACAAGACCGCTGTCACAGGTGTGGAACTGGACCCGGTTACGGCGCGAATTGCCAGTCTGCTGCAGCCTAACGCGCGGATCGTCAACGCTGACTTCGCTCGGACCGACCTTCCAGCGGTTTTCGATCTGGCGATCGGCAATCCGCCATTTTCCGATCGAACGGTGCGATCCGACAGCGCCTATCGATCACTCGGCCTTCGTCTGCACGACTATTTCATTGCGCGCTCCATCAATCTTCTGAAACCTGGAGCGCTCGCAGCTTTTGTCACCAGTTCCGGAACGATGGACAAGGCGGACGCGACCTGCCGCGAGCACATTGCCAAGTCGGCCGATCTGATCGCGGCAATCCGGCTTCCGGAAGGAAGTTTTCGCGCAGATGCCGGCACCGACGTCGTGGTCGATACTCTCTTTTTCCGCAGGCGTAAGGCCGGCGAGGCTGAAGGTGACCTCTCGTGGCTCGATATCGAGGAGATCCGCGCAGCGACCGACGATGGCGGGGCAATTCGCGTAAACCGCTGGCTCGCGCGTCACCCGCATTTCGTGCTCGGCACCCATGCTCTGACCTCCGGTCCGTTCGGCGAGAGCTATACGTGCCTGCCGCGCGCCGGCGAGGAACTCGCAACGGCTCTTGAAGCTGCACTCAACCTTCTGCCGGAAGGCCGCTATGACGGCGAGCCAACGCCGATCGACATCGACCTGGAAGAGGAGCTGGGCGAGATTATCGACCTCCGGCCGGACAACGCGAATATCCGCGAAGGCAGCTTCTTCCTCGATAACAGACACGGCCTCATGCAGATGATCGACGGGGCGCCCGTTACGATCGTCGTTCGTAAGGGTCGGTCTGGCGACGGCATCTCGGAAAAGCACGTCAGGATCATCCAAAAACTCATCCCGATCCGTGACGCCGTCCGCGACCTCCTGAAAGCACAGGAAACCGATCGACCCTGGCGCGATCTGCAAGTTCGGCTGCGCATCGCATGGTCGACCTTCGTGAGGGACTTCGGGCCGATCAACCACACTACCGTCTCCATATCGGAGGGTGACGAAACCGATGAGATCAGAGAAACCCATCGTCAACCGAACCTCCAGCCCTTTCGCGATGATCCCGATTGCTGGCTCGTTGCATCGATCGAAGACTACGATCTCGACACCGATACGGCGAAGCCCGGCCCGATTTTTTCCGAGCGGGTCATATCTCCCCCTGCCCCGCCGATCATCACAAGCGCCGCGGACGCGCTGGCTGTGGTGCTCAACGAGCGGGGCCGTGTGGACGTCGAGCATATTGCCGAGTTGTTGCACGCTGATGCCGGGATAGTCATCGACGTGTTAGGCGACGCAATTTTCCGCGATCCCACCGATGGATCCTGGCAAACATCGGATGCTTATTTGTCCGGCGCCGTCCGCACCAAGTTGGCAGCGGCCGAAGCCGCCGCATCACTTGATCCCGCGGTCGAGCGCAACGTCCGCGCCCTTCAGGATGTTCAGCCCGCCGATCTAGGTCCTTCCGACATCACCGCGCGCCTGGGCGCTCCGTGGATACCGGCCGGCGATGTCGTCGCCTTTGTCAAGGAGACGATGGGCGTTGAAATCCGGATCCACCATATGCCGGAACTGGGATCGTGGACCGTCGAGGCTCGTCAGCTCGGCTACAGTGCCGTCGGCACCTCCGAATGGGGCATGAGCCGCCGGCACGCCGGCGAACTCCTCGCCGATGCGCTCAATAGCCGTGTCCCCCAGATCTTCGACGTGTTCAAGGACAGCGATGGTGAGCGGCGCGTGCTGAACGTCATCGACACGGAAGCCGCCCGTGACAAGCTCCAGAAAATCAAGGAAGCCTTCCAGAACTGGGTCTGGACCGATCCAGACCGCACCGATCGGCTGGCGCGGATTTACAATGACCGCTTCAACAACATTGCGCCCCGAAAATTCGACGGCTCCCATCTGAACCTCCCCGGCGCCTCTGGCGCCTTTGTTCTGTATGGGCACCAGAAACGCGGCATCTGGAGGATCATCTCCTCCGGCTCGACCTATCTTGCCCATGCCGTCGGCGCCGGCAAGACCATGACAATGGCCGCAGCCATCATGGAGCAACGTCGTCTTGGCCTGATCGCCAAGGCGATGCTGGTCGTGCCCGGCCATTGCCTGGCGCAGGCGGCTCGCGAGTTCCTGGCGCTTTATCCCAATGCGCGGATCCTCGTGGCCGACGAGACGAACTTCACCAAGGACAAACGCGCCCGTTTTCTGTCGCGCGCCGCGACCGCCACCTGGGATGCGATCATCATCACTCATTCGGCCTTCAGGTTCATCGCCGTGCCTTCCGCCTTTGAGCAACAGATGATCCAGGACGAGTTGGAGCTTTACGAGGAGCTACTGGTCAAGGTCGACAGCGAGGATCGTGTATCGCGCAAGCGGCTGGAGCGCTTGAAGGAAGGGCTGAAGGAGCGGTTGGAGTCGTTGTCGACCCGCAAGGATGATCTTCTCACCATCTCCGAGATCGGTGTCGACCAGATCATCGTCGACGAGGCGCAAGAGTTCCGAAAGCTCTCCTTCGCCACCAACATGTCGACGCTGAAGGGTATCGACCCGAACGGCTCGCAGCGAGCCTGGGACCTTTATGTGAAGTCCCGTTACATCGAGACCAAGAACCCCGGCCGCGCACTGGTGCTGGCCTCGGGCACCCCCATTACCAACACACTTGGCGAGATGTTCTCGATCCAGCGGTTGCTCGGCCACCAGGCGCTCGTCGAGCGCGGGCTGCACGAATTTGATGCCTGGGCTTCCTGTTTTGGCGATACTACGACCGATTTGGAGATCCAACCCTCAGGCAAATACAAGCCGGTCAGCCGGTTTGCGAGCTTCGTCAACGTGCCCGAACTGATTGCCATGTTCCGGAGCTTCGCGGACGTCGTTATGCCGGAAGACCTTCGCCGATATGTGAAGGTGCCGGCGATCTCGACTGGCCGTAGGCAGATATTGACCGCCAAGCCGACGCAGGCGTTCAAGAACTACCAGACTATTCTCGATGCGCGCATCAAGGCGATCGAAATGCGCCAGGGACCTGCCGAGCCCGGCGACGATATTCTGCTTTCTGTCATCACCGACGGCCGCCATGCCGCAATCGATCTCCGGTTGGTCGATCCCGACAACGACAACGAGCCGGACAACAAGCTCAACCTCCTCGTCCAGAACGCATTTCGCATTTGGCAGGAGTCGCTCGACAGCGCCTATGTCCGGCCGGACGGTAAATCCTATGAGTTGCCAGGTGCAGCACAGATGATCTTTTCCGACCTCGGAACCATCAACGTCGAGAAGACGCGGGGCTTTTCCGCTTACCGCTGGATCCGCGAGGAACTAATCCGCCTCGGCGTTCCTGCTTCCGAAATCGCCTATATGCAGGACTACAAGAAGACGGAAGCCAAGCAGCGCCTGTTCGGGGATGTCCGTGCCGGGAAGGTCCGTTTCTTGATTGGCTCGTCTGAGACGATGGGGACAGGGGTCAATGCCCAGCTCCGCCTCAAGGCACTGCATCATCTTGATGTACCGTGGCTGCCATCGCACATCGAGCAGCGCGAAGGTCGCATCGTCCGCCAGGGCAATCAGCACGACGAGGTCGACATCTTCGCCTATGCTACGCAGGGGTCGCTGGATGCATCGATGTGGCAGAACAACGAGCGCAAGGCCCGCTTCATCGCCGCCGCGCTGTCCGGTGATACGTCAATCCGCCGGCTCGACGACCTTGGCGAGGGCCAGGCCAATCAGTTCGCTATGGCGAAAGCGATCGCCTCGGGCGACGAGCGATTGATGAAAAA
>UCEZ01000100.1 GCA_900471525.1 Hyphomicrobiales bacterium
GTCGCGCCGAACAGGCCGACGATGTTGGTCGCGCCGAGGAGGATGCCTGCGACCAGGACGACATAGACGAGCCGACGCGCAAAATCGTTTAGCTCACCCCCGAAAATCAACATGCCTCCGGCGATGGCAACCGCTGCAAGCGCGATAGCGCCCGCGACCGGGCCGGTGATGGATTCCTGGATCTGCTGCAGGGGGCCTTCCCAGGGAAGAGAACCGCCGGTGCTTGCGAGTGCGGGTGTCGCCACCACGATCGCTCCGATGGCGAGCAGGCTAATGGTGATATTCTTCCGGTTAAGCCGCATTGAGCGCTTCCTCTCCATAAGATTCGGTCTGGTACTGTCCCCCGGCGAAGCGGCTGACATGAAGGATTTCCGAAACGCGCCGTCCCTTTGGCGTTCGTTCGATGGAAATGATTAGATCCACCGCATCCCCGATCACGGCCTGCATCGGCTGCTGGCTGATCTCCGCGGTCAGTTGCTCGAGCCGTTGCAGCGCAGATTTTGCGGTATTGGAGTGAATCGTGCAGAGGCCACCGGGATGTCCGGTGTTCCAGGCTTTCAAGAGGGTCAGTGCTGCTCCGTCACGCACCTCCCCGACGATAATGCGATCGGGGCGAAGACGCATCGTGCTCTTCAAAAGACGCGCCATGTCGACGCCGTCGCTGGTATGAAGAGCAACAGAGTTGGAGGCGGCGCACTGGATTTCCGCGGTGTCTTCGAGAATGACCAGTCGGTCGTCCGGCCAATGGTCGACGATCTCGGCAATGATGGCATTGGCAAGTGTTGTTTTGCCGGACCCAGTTCCACCGGAAACCACGATGTTCAGCCGGGACTTGATGGCATTGCGGATCACGGACGCATGGTCAGTCGTCATGATCTTCTTGGAAACGTAGTCGTCGAGAGGAACGAGGCGTGAGGCACGGCGCCGGATCGTGAAGGATGGCCCTGAAACGATAGGCGGCAGAAGACCCTCGAAGCGATGCCCACCGATCGGCAATTCTCCCGACACGATTGGGCGTTCGTCGTCGACTTCGGACGCAAGGACATGGGC
>UCEZ01000099.1 GCA_900471525.1 Hyphomicrobiales bacterium
TGGCGGACCGGTCCGCCATCGGCATCGGATAAACCTTCGCCTTGTTCCGCCATCATTCCGCCTCTCCACTCTAGTCCGAACGCAGACCTCGCAACCTGCGCTCTTCCCGTGCCCCCGCCTGCGTTTGGATAAACACCTGCGGCGCCCACAACTGAAAATGATCCGCCCGCCCCACGAAGGTAACCTCCGTGGTGATGCCGGTGAAATCGCGGATGAAGTCCGTGATCATCAACCGACCTTCCTGGTCGAGCTTCATGAAGACCCCGCCCCCATGAATGAGGAGCGACATCTGATTGGCCTGCGGCGAAAACGGATCCTCGCCACTGATCTGCCTTTCGAAGCGATCCAACAACTCCGGACCGCCGGCGCTGATAGCCGGAAAAACGAAATCCTGAAAGCAGTAAAGCTCCCGAATATCGAGCGCCGTCAGCACGGAACGAAACATCGAGGGAACGGAAACCCGCCCCTTGGAATCGATCCGGTTTGTCGCATGCGATAGGAAGCGGTTCATGACACGATACAGCCGTTCCCGGCAGACACGCCAGCCCCAACAGCCCGCGCGCACCATCAAAAAGACGCACAACACCCCACCCACGGACAACATGCCCGTTCGAAAACCCTCCGTAGGGAGGTCCCGAATCTTGCGGTGAATAGGCCTCAATCAGCCCGTGTGCAGTGCATGAATGGGATAACATGGGACCATATGGGCGTCAATGGGATTTGCTCTATTTCAGCACGCGTTGTAAGCAAATATTGATAGTCCGTTAAGTTTAACAAAAGGTTACGAACGACCCCTCAAGACTTTGGTTTCAAAGCGGAATCCCTTTGCGATAAAATGCGCATTTTAAATATTAGTAACATCTAAAAATATTAGGCATTCAAGCGGATAAGCGATTTTCACAAACCGCCCCGTATCCATCGCAAAAGAAGGAATTTGCCAGTTGGCCTGTAAGCCGGGTTCTGTATGGCTCCGGCCCGAAAGCCGGAACGTGGCAGCCATTCATCTGGGACAACGCTTGCGCGCTGCCTCCTGCAACCCACCCGGATGACTGGCCCGGAAAAGGCCGGAACGCTTGCGCGAACCACGTCATCCCTATTCGGTCTTGCTCCCGGTGGGGTTTGCCTTGCCACCCATGTTGCCATGCGCGCGGTGGGCTCTTACCCCACCCTTTCACCCTTACCTGCCAAGGCAGGCGGTATTCTCTCTGTGGCACTTTCCCTGGGGTCACCCCCGCCGGACGTTATCCGGCACCGTTTTTCCGTGGAGCCCGGACTTTCCTCCCCCCGCAACCTTTCGGTCCTAGCGGAGCGCGGCTGCCCGGCCAACTGGCAGGCGGTGCATAACCGACGCCTCCGCCAATTGCCAGCGCCAAAAACAAAAAGGCGGCGCGACGGGTGATTCTACCGGAAGCAGACCACAAAATCCGTGTCGTATTCGGGCGCGTCCAGCTGGCCGTTCTCCATCAGTTGCGCGCCAAGCCGGCCGATCTCGTCTGAACTCTTGGCCGCAGCACCGTTGCCGCCGGTGAGCACGGCAACGCGGTCCGAATCGGCAAAACCGATATAGGGATAGCCGTGGCGGGTGAACGTCGTGACGCACGGGCTCCATTTGAGCGCGGCAGGGACGAAGGAAGGCATGGCGCGAGACAAAAGGCCCGCCATGTGATCGGCTGCCGCGCGGTTGGCGTCGCCGCGGAACCAGGCACGAACGTCACCTTCGCTCTCGATGTTGATGTCGCTCGGATCGCCGCCGATCTTGATGTAGAATTTTCCGTCGGGATACCGGATCGGCGGCGATCCGAGCG
>UCEZ01000098.1 GCA_900471525.1 Hyphomicrobiales bacterium
TTCGGGAGGGGTGGGGGAGAGAGGGTCGAGAGATAGTCGAAGCTGCGCAGTTCGGCGAGCGAGAAGGGGGAGGTGAGCGAGGCGAGGGAGAGGATGATTGTCGTGAGTGCGACGAGCAGGATAAGGCCTGTCCGGCGGCGCTGGGTGCGGCGGGCTGCGGTATCGCCCGAGGAGTTGATTGCCGGGCTCCGCAGCGGTTTCATCACTGTCATCAAAAGCGCACTTTCACCGTCCCCTTGAAGGTCGGTCCCCAACCGGGAAGAGCGTAGGCGATATCAAAATCCTCGTCCAGCAGGTTGAAAGCCGCGAGGTCGACCTCGATGCCCTTGTCCGGGGATTCCCATTTTACACTGGCATCAAGCGTCCAGTAATCATCCAGGTTGACGCCGGAATTGTCGAGGCGTTCGCCGGTATAGTTCGCAGCAAGCGTTGCGCGGATATTGCTGGTGTTGACCCAGGTCAGAGCAACGCGGCCCGCCGTATCCGGAACGAATGGCAGGCCGCCGTCGAATGTGTCGCCGACAATGGCGCCGTGGCCACTGGAATCGTTGGCGGCGATGGTGGCCGAGAGCCCGAAACCGTGGCCGAGCCAGAGATTTGCCGTCAGGCTGGCCCGGTCCAGCCGCCCTTCATCGATGGCGATCGTATCAACCGTGTAGGGCAAGGTAGCAGTAATGGAATCGAATTCCTGATGCTGGACGTCGACGGACGTGAAGAAGCGATCGGTCCATTCGGCATCCCAGCGAAACGCGAAGGTATCCGCCTTGCCGTCCATTGCGAGATCGAGCTGATTCGACTGGATGCCAAGCACACCGATCGGGGCGAGCGTGGGTGTGTCGGAGGCTGCGCCTTCACGCAGATAGGCAGCTCTCAGCCACTGCCCCTCGAAAGGGCTCCAGGCGACACCGACATGCGGCTCCAGCCGTTGGATCGCGCCGTCGCCGTTTTCAAGATAGGTGGCAAACAAGGCTGCCTCTGCCTTGAAGGAAGGCGTTATTTCGGCAAGCATAGAGCCGTAGGCCCTGCCGAGTGGTGATGTGTCGCTGGCGGCAATGTCGTAAAACGTCACTGGCGGCACAAGACTGCTATATGTGACGTGCGACTTCAGCTTCAGCATGCCGCCTTCAAGCCCATAGCGAAAGGTCAGGTCGCCGTCGCCGTAAATATGTCCAACGGCAGCAACGACGCTGGTTTTTTCCCCCNNGAGCTTTCCTCGATCAAGGGAATTCCAAAGAAGGAGCCATTGTCTTGAACATGCGCCTTGCTGGATGAATAGAAGAGACCCGCGTTGACGATATTCTGGTAGGCAATGGTGTGGCTCCACCCGGCGCCTATGTTTAGAGACGTTGCAGACACGTCCAGTGCACGGTCTAAGAGCAATGGAAACGGGATCGGTGGCACCGTCGTCAAAACGCTCGCATCGAGCGAAAGATCGTTGCGGGCGTAATTGCTATAAAGGACGAACCGGTCGTCGGGCGTCGGAGTTGCCGTCAGATAGCCACTCCCGCCGAGAAGTTCCGTCTCGGTTGAAAAACTGCCGGTGATATCGTCAAGCGGACGACTCTGCGGTGTCCTTTCCCATTGCAACGTGCTGTAGACGCTGACAGGGAAGGGTGAATTGCCCAATGCTCGAAGCTCCGCCTCGCCGATATATCCGAGTTCCCCGTCGCCCGAGACCAAGCCGCCGCCGATCGATGCTTCCATGAACGGTCTCTGGACCAGATTGGCGGTCCGGTCGCGGCTGGCAAGCATATGAGGCTCAATCATCAGCCCTTGAATGAAGGAAGAGAATGCCGCGTCATTGACACTGTTTTCGATGATCTTGCCGTCATAGCTGTATTCGCTGGTGAACGGATTGACGCTGCCGCGCACCGCCTGGTCGATATAGCTGGATCCGGCAAAAGGATCGAACACCACATCGCCGTAATACTGTCCCCATGCGTCCAGCCCCTGCAGCCGAAAAGCGTCGTTGAGTGTTGAGCCTGCCTGCTGGTTGGCGCCGAGTGGTGCATAGTCGCCGCCCTGTGCACGCGTCCGGCGCATGATCTCCTGAGCGTTGCGGATCGCGGCGTCGGAATCGTATTCATCGATGGCGATCGCCGTGCGGACGACTGGAATGACCGGATCGTTCGGATCGAGGCGCTCGGCATTGTCGAGCGCCTGTGCCGCAGGCACGCGGTCCCCCTTTTCGTAGTGGGCGGCGGCGAGCATCAACTGGGC
>UCEZ01000015.1 GCA_900471525.1 Hyphomicrobiales bacterium
GATGAGGGGGGCGAAGCCATGAACTCCCGAGCTTGCCGCCCCTCACCGCCTCGCTTCGCTCCGACCCTCCCCCCTTGAGGGAGGGCAAGAACAATACCGCTTGCAACCCAAACCAAAGCGGGGACAAATCACTGTCAAACCAAACTGATACGAAACAGCATCCAGACTGCTTCCCGCCCCGCCATTTCAAGGTGACACCTATGCCGAACCCGCCCGTCTTCTCTTCTCTCGGCGCCACGCTCGGCGACAATGGCACCACCTTTTCGGTCTGGTCTACCTCCGCATCCGGCATCGAACTCTGCCTCTACGACAAGACCGGCAATAGCGAACTGCGCCGCCTGCCGATGCAGCGCGGCGAGGACGGCGTTCACAGCCTGACGGTCGCTGACGCCCCGGTCGGCACCCGCTACGGGTTTCGCGCCTGGGGTGCCTATGAGCCGGATCAGGGCCTCTGGTTCGATCCCGCCAAGCTGCTGGTCGATCCCTATGCCCGCGAACTCGATCGCCCCTTTCGCTACGAACCCCGCCTCTCGGCCTTCGGCGACGACACCGCCGACCTCGTGCCGAAGGCTATCGTCACCGAGCCGCAAACAGCGCCGTCCGAAGCCCCGCTTTTCCAAGCCGGCGGCCTCATCTACGAAGTCGCCGTCCGCCCCTTCACCATGCTGCATCCGGACATTCCTGAAAAATTACGCGGCACCGCCGGCGCGCTGGCTCATCCAACCATCATCGCCCACCTTAAGCGCATCGGCGTCTCCGCCATCGAACTGATGCCGATCACGGCCTGGATTGACGAGCGCCACCTGCCGCCGCTCGGCCTCTCGAACGGCTGGGGCTACAACCCGATCGCCTTCATGGCACTCGATCCGCGCCTCGTGCCGGGCGGAATGACCGAACTTCGCGAAACCGTGGCAGCGCTGCATGCCGAAGGGATCGGCACCATTCTCGATCTGGTCTTCAATCATTCCGGTGAAAGCGACCGCTGGGGCGCGACGCTCTCCATGCGCGGTCTCGACAACCACACCTATTATCGCCACGCCACCGACCGGCCCGGCGAACTGATCAACGACACCGGCTGCGGCAACACCATTGCCTGCGACCATCCGGTCGTGCGCCGGCTCATCCTCGACAGCCTGCGCCATTTCGTCCTCTCCGCCGGCATCGACGGCTTCCGCTTCGATCTCGGCTCCATTCTTGGCCGCGACATGAACGGTTTCCGCAGCGATGCGGCCCTGCTGACAGAAATGCTGGCCGATCCGGTGCTGAAGGATCGCCTGCTGATCGCCGAGCCCTGGGACATAGGCCCTGGCGGCTATCAGCTCGGCAATTTCCCGGCCCCCTTCCTCGAATGGAACGACCGCGCCCGCGACGACCTGCGCCGCGTTTGGCGCGGCGACCGCCATATCATCGGTGACCTGGCGACAGCCCTTGCCGGCTCCTCGACCATCTTTTCCCGCAACGGTGGCCAAGCGACCCGCAGCGTCAACTTCATCGCCGCCCATGACGGCTTCACGCTGATGGACCTCGTCTCCTATGCCGGCAAGCACAATGAGGCGAACGGCGAGGACAACCGCGACGGCCACAACGAAAACCACTCCTGGAACAACGGCGCCGAAGGGGCGACCGACGATCCTGCGGTTCAGGCCTTCCGTCGCCGCGACGTGATGGCCCTGCTCTCGACCCTGTTTGCCACCCGCGGCACGATCATGCTGACGGCCGGCGACGAGGCAGGCCGCAGCCAGCGCGGCAACAACAATGCCTATTGCCAGGACAATGAGATCACCTGGGTCGATTGGCCTGCCCTTGATGATGCGCTCGTTGCCCATACGGCAGCACTGTCGCAAATCCGCTCGCGCTTCGATGTCTTCCACCAAGCCGGATTCTTCACCGGGAACGGCGATATTGAATGGCTGCGGCTCGATGGCCAGCCCATGACCGTCGGAGACTGGGAGAGCCCCTCGACCGACAATCTGGTGATGCTCCTTGCAAGCGGGGATGCCGTCCAGAACAAGCGCACCCGCCTTGCCGTCGTCATCAATCGTAGCCATGCCCCACATCCGTTCCATCTGCCGGAGCGGCAGGACGCCCGGTGGCAAAGCCTTCTGCCTTCCGGCGAAGCTGGCAACGGCATGATCGCGGCGCGCAGCGTCAGTTTCCACGTTGAAATTTTATAAGCCATACCGCCCGCCTGATTGCCGTTTTTCAAAAGAGCGGCATATAGAGGAACGGGGGGATGTTTTTGATCGGAAAAGAGAATGCCGCAGGAAATTTCGCTGTCTGACGTCAAGGATCTCGTCGGCAAGGAGATCGGGATCTCCGACTGGATCACGGTCACGCAAAAGACCATCGACGGTTTTGCCGATGCCACCGACGACCACCAGTTCATCCATACCGACCCGGTTCGCGCCGCCGCTGAAACGCCCTTCGGCGGTACCATTGCGCATGGCTTCCTGTCGCTGTCGCTGCTGTCGGCGATGAACTACAATTGCTTGCCCCGCGTCCGCGAACAGACCATGGGCATCAACTACGGCTTCGACAAGGTGCGCTTCATGACGCCGGTGAAAAGCGGTGCCAAGGTGCGCGGCCGCTTCACCATGGCCGAGGCCCGCTTCCGCGGCGCCGGCATGCTGATGGTCACCTACGACGTCACCGTCGACATCGAGGGCGAGCGCAAACCGGCCCTCACCGCCAACTGGCTGACCATCATCCAGTTCGACCCGAAGGACCGGCCGGACGATGCCTGACAAACCGGCGACAGAAGAGGCCGTCCGTCTCGCTTTCGGCCAGCAGGCCAGTGCCTGCCGGGGTCTCGGTTCGCCCTTCACCGCAAGCCTCTGCATGCTGGCCGCCGAGCGGTTGACCGCCGCCTACCCCGTTGGCGCAAAAATTCTGTCATGGTCCGGCGATCCCTCGCCCAACGGCGATTCCGTGCCACTTCGCCTCGCCGGCGCGCTGCACGCACTGGTGCTGTCCGGTTCCGACGAGCAACTCGCCTCCGTCTATCCGCCTCACGCAGCAGAAGCGGATGATCTCTGGAACGCCGTGGAACATGCTTGCCGCGCGCATGCGTCCTTCATCCTCGACCGCCTGGAATCGGCACCGCAGACAAACGAAGTGCGCCGCTCCGCAGCGCTTCTCCCCGGTTTCCTGACGATTTCGAGCCTGTTCCACAAGCCGCTGGTGCTGTCGGAAGTCGGGGCCAGTGCCGGCCTCAATCTGCAATGGGACCATTACGATTATCGGCTCGGCGATATGGCCTGGGCTTTGCAGTCGTCACCGGTGCTGATCGCGCCGGAATGGCGCGGAGCGCGACCGCCGAACGTTCCCGTGCACATAGCCAGCCGCGCAGGCTGCGATCTCAACCCGCTGAACCCGGCGCGCGACGAAGATGCCCTGCGCCTTCTCTCTTACATCTGGGCCGATCAGGCAGACCGGCTGGAACGCACCCGCTTTGCGCTGGCGATCGCCGCCGCAAACCGCCAGACCGTGGAACGGGCAGACGCGGTGGACTGGCTGGCGCAACGTCTCCAGCCCGTTCACGAGGATCAGGTCCACGTGATCTACCACACGATTGCATGGCAATATCTGCCGGGGTCATTGCAGGAAAAAGGCGAGGCGCTGATCGCTGCGGCTGGCGCGCGCGCGACAGTGAACACTCCACTGGCGCGGCTGCAGATGGAGGCGGACGATCAGAAACACAGCGCGGCGTTGACGCTGCAAATCTGGCCCTCAGGCGAAAAACACCTGATCGGCCGCGCCGATTTTCATGGCCGCTGGATTGAATGGACCGGCTGGCCCGGCCTGCATTGAGACCGGACCAACAATATCAGTTCCCCGCGTCCTCGGCGGCCTCATTCAGAAGCCCCGAGACGTAAGGCGCAAACGAGCGCCAGCATTCGACTCGGAACGCATCCTCCGCCGTCCGCAGAAGGACGATTTCGGCCTTGGCGAGAACGGTACGCGAGCAGGCGCCGACCGGGAAGACCGCCAGCGACAGATCCTGCGGGCAGCCGCCGTTGATCGCCACCTCGGCACCACGGCCCCTGACGAGGATAGCCGTGTTGCGATGGGAAATATCGGTCGCCGAATGCAGCACGCCACTCGACGCAACCGCCGCCATCAGATCGGCCTCGTTCTCGTCGATAACAAGCCACTCGTCGGGACCGAGCCAGAGCACGTGGCGGCCGTTCGCGGATGCCGAAGTCTTGGCCTTCGTTGGCAACGAAAGGCCGAGGGCGCCGGAAAGAGCTTCGACAGCATCCGGCTTTGCGCGAAGCGATATCCGGGTTGCCGGAGCGGTAACGGAAAGCGCTGCAGCGCCGGAGCCACCGTGGAAGCCGGAAAGCGGCAGAGTACGGGTTGCCAGATCAGCCATTGATGCGGCCTCCTTCCTTGTCAAAGAACACCATGTCGCTCACCTCGACGGCGATCGTCCGGTCGGGCATCGGCACGTACAGCGTTTGCCCGATCTTCGCCTTGCCGCCGGCAACCAGAGCCAACGCGATCGACCGGCCACAGTTTTCAGACCAGTAGGCCGAAGTCACATGCCCGATCATCGTCATCGGCAAAGCCTGGTTCGGATCGGCCACGATCTGCGCACCTTCCTCCAGCACGACCTTCGGGTCCTTGGTCAAAAGACCAACCAACTGCTTGCGGCCATCGGCGACCAGGTCGGGGCGGCGCAGGCCGCGGATACCGACGAAGTCGGTCTTCTTCTTGCCGACAGCCCAGCCGAGCGACGCATCGTCCGGGGTCACGGTGCCGTCCGTGTCCTGTCCGACGATGATGTAGCCCTTCTCGGCGCGCAGGATGTGCATCGCCTCGGTGCCATAGGCGCAAGCGCCCATCGGCTCAGCCTGTGCCCAGATGGCAGCCCAGACGGCCGGGCCGAAATCGGCGGGAACGTTGACCTCGAAGCCGGTTTCGCCGGTGAACGACATGCGGAACAACCGGGTCGGCACGCCGCAGATCTTGCCTTCGCGAACGCTCATATGCGGGAAGGCTTCGTTCGAAAGATCGATGCCTTCCACCAGCGGCGCGATGATCTCGCGGGCCTTCGGTCCCTGTACTGCAATGACGGCCCACTGCTCGGTGGCCGATGTCAGCCAGACGTTCAGATGCGGGAACTCGGTCTGGAGATAGTCTTCCATGTGGTTCATGACGCGGGCAGCACCGCCCGTCGTCGTCGTCACGTGGAAGCGATCCTCCGCCATGCGGCCGACGACGCCGTCGTCATAGACGAAGCCATCTTCACGCAGCATGATACCGTAGCGGCAGCGGCCGGGCTTCAGCGTATCCCAGCTATTGGTGTAGATGAGGTTGAGAAACTGCGCCGCATCCGGCCCGACGACCTCGATCTTGCCGAGCGTCGAGGCATCGAAGATGCCGGCGACGTCGCGTACGGTCTTGCATTCGCGGTTGACCGCCTGGTGCATGTCCTCGCCGGCGCGCGGATAGTACCAGGCGCGCTTCCACTGGCCGACATCCTCAAACACCGCGCCCTGGGCTTCCTCCAACGCGTGCATCGGCGTCTTGCGGGTCGGGTCAAACAGCTCGCCGCGCGAATGGTTGATCAGCGTGCCGAAAGTCACCGGCGTATAAGGCGCACGGAAGGTCGTGAGACCGACCTTGGGGATTTCACGGCCAAGCGTTTCGGCGGCGATCGCCAGACCATGGATATTGGACAGCTTGCCCTGATCGGTCGCCATGCCGTTGGTGGTGAAGCGCTTGATATGCTCGATCGAGTGCATGCCCTCACGCACGGCAAGGCGGATATCCTTGGCACAGACGTCGTTCTGGAAGTCGATGAAGGCCTTGACGGTCGTATCGGCACCGGCACCTTCCGCAGCCCCGGCCATCCCGCCGGTCCAGGCAAAGGCATTGCTACCCTGAAGCGCGAGCTTTTCCGATGCTGTGAAGCCGGACGCGTTCGACATCAGCTCGCCGGCCGCCAGCGATTCCTCGATGGTGGCCTGCAGGTCATTGGTGCCATTGCAAGCGCCGACAGACAGGCAATCCTGCGCATAGGTTCCGGGCAGGAAGCGCTGTGTCTCGTTATCGTAGGCTACCTTGCCGCGCGACTGCGAGAACATATGCACCGACGGCGTCCATCCGGCCGACACCAGCAGCGCGTCGATGGCGATCTTGCGGACAGCGCCACCGCCATTGCGGGCAACGGACATGGACGAGACCCTGAGCTTGCCGGACGTATTGACCACGCCGTGACCTGTCAGAACCTCGATGCCGAGCGAGCGGGCTTCAGCGAGAACGCCCTCGCCCGGCTTCTCGCGGCTATCGACGATTGCCGCAACGGTGATCCCGGCGCGCTTGAGGTCGAAGGCAGCCTCGTAAGCCGAATCGTTCGCCGTATAGACGCCGATCTTCTTGCCGACGGCGACGCCGAAATGGTTGAGGAAGGTCCGCGCCGCCGAGGCCAGCATGATGCCGGGACGATCGTTGTTGGCGAACACCATATGGCGTTCGATGGCGCCGGTGGCGATGATGACGCGCTTGGCGCGCACCTGCCAGAGACGCTCGCGCGGCAGCTTGCGGTCAGGCTTGGCCAGATGCTCGGTGACACGTTCGTTGAGGCCGACGAAATTCTGGGCGTAGTAGCCGAACGCCGTCGTGCGCGGCAGGACAGTAACGTTGTCCATCTTCGCCAGCTTGGCAGCCGTACCTTGAGCCCAGGTGAAGCCGTCCTGGCCATCGACAGTGACGCTCTTGTCGTAGTGCAGCGCACCGCCGACTTCCGGCTGCTCGTCGCAGATGATGACCCGGGCACCGGTCTTGGCAGCGGCGAGCGCTGCCGAAAGACCGGCGACACCGGCGCCGATCACCAGCACGTCGCAATGGGCGTAGCGGCTGGAATAGTGGTCGGTGTCGTCTTCGGTCGGCGAAACGCCGAGACCGGCGGCCGCGCGGATCTGCGGCTCATAGACATGCTTCCACGCCTGCTTCGGCCACATGAAGGTCTTGTAGTAGAAACCGGCGGCAAAGAACGGTGCCAGCAGGTTGTTGACCGCACCGACGTCGAATGCCAGCGACGGCCAGCGGTTCTGCGAGATCACCTTCATGCCGTCAAAGACGTCCTGCACGGTGGCGCGCACGTTCGGCTGCTTGCGGGCAGCGTCGCGTTCGACGCCGATCAGGGCGTTCGGCTCTTCGGCACCAGCCGAGACGATGCCGCGCGGGCGGTGATATTTGAACGAGCGGCCGACGAGATGAACGCCGTTAGCAAGTAGCGCCGAGGCGACGGTATCGCCTTCAAGGGCGGCATAACTCTTGCCGTCGAAGAAGAAACGGGCGGTCTTTGCAGGGGTGAGACGGCCTGCACCGGGGATACGATTGGCGCCGCTCATTTCGCGTCCGACTCCGTGGCTTCATAGGTTTCGACGATGGCTTCCGTCGCCGGACGCAGCGTGCTGAGATCGGGACGCGGCAGACCGGCCTTGTAGGTGGTCAGGAACTTGTCGCTGACGGTGTCGCGGGCCGCATTGAAGAAACGGCCGCAGCCGTTCAGGTGCCGCCAGCGCTCGAAGGTCAGGCCCTTGACGTTGTCGCGCAGGAAGAAAAACGCCTCGAAGTCCTCGTCGGTCATCTCGGTCATGTTTGTGGGACGGGCGATATGGGCATCGCCGGCCTGGCGAAATTCGAGCTCGGAACGCTCTTCCTCGCAATAGGGGCAATAGATCAGAAGCATTTTGTGTTCCCCTTAGTGCGCAACGGCGGCGGCGGCCGCTTCGTCGATCAGGCGGCCCGAGCGGAAGCGTTCCAGCGTGAACGGCGCATTGATCTTGTGCGGCGCGTCGTTGGCGATGGTGTGGGCAAAGACATTGGCCGAGCCGGGCGTTGCCTTGAAGCCGCCGGTGCCCCAGCCGCAGTTGACGTAAAGACCCGGAACCGGGGTCTTGGCCAGGATCGGCGACCGGTCCGGTGTCACGTCGACGATGCCGCCCCAGGAGCGCATCATCTTCATGCGGCGGAAGATCGGGAAGAGTTCGCAGATCGCATCAAGCGTATGGGTGATGATCTGCAGACCGCCGGTCTGCGAGTAGGACGAATACTGGTCGGTACCCGCACCGATGACGAGTTCGCCCTTGTCGGACTGCGAGATATAGGCGTGCACCGTGTTCGACATGACGACGCACGGGAAGATCGGCTTGATCGGCTCGGAGACGAGCGCCTGTAGCGGATAGCTGACCAGCGGCATGCGCACGCCGGCCATCTCCATCAGCACCGAGGTATGGCCGGCCGCGACGACGCCGACCTTCTTGGCATTGATCTGACCGCGATTGGTATCGACACCCGCGACGGAACCATCCGGATTGCGGCGGATTCCGGTGACCTCACAGTTCTGGATGATGTGAACACCACGGTCGGCGGCAGCGCGGGCATAACCCCAGGCGACGGCATCGTGACGGGCCGTGCCGCCGCGGCGCTGCAGGGCAGCACCGTTGATCGGATACCGGGCTGTCCTGGAAATATCGAGCGGCGGGCAGAATTCCTTGGCCTGCTCGGGCGTCAGCCATTCATTGTCGATGCCGTTCAGCCGGTTCGCATGGATATGGCGCTTGAACACCTGCTGGTCATGGATGTTGTGCGACAGCATCATCACGCCGCGCGCCGAATACATGACGTTGTAGTTGAGATCCTGGCTCAGGCCATCCCACAGCTTCAGTGCATGGTCGTAGATTCCCGCGCTCTCGTCATAGAGATAGTTGGAGCGGATGATGGTGGTGTTGCGGCCGGTGTTGCCGCCGCCGAGCCAGCCTTTTTCAAGCACGGCTATGTTGGTGATGCCGTGCTCCTTGGCGAGATAATAGGCGGTACCGAGGCCATGGCCGCCGGCGCCGATGATGATGACATCATACTCCTTGCGCGGCTCGGGCGAGGTCCACTGCGCCTCCCATCCCCTGTGGCCGCGCATCGCTTCGCGAGCGACAGCAAAAACCGAATATTTGCGCATCCGCCTTCACACTCCGTAGTCCTGCCAAAAGGCCGGTGAATTTCTTGTGGTCGACGTTAGAAATCGCAAATCCCGGACTTCCGCAACGTTTCTTTTGCGACGCGAGACGGCGCTTGTCGCACGAGTTGCGACATGCCGCGGCCCGACATGATATAAGGCATTGCAGATCGTCTGGAACACTATACATAACAGCTGAACACGACACCGCGTGAACGCAAGTTACGCGGGTGAGGTGGAAGAAACACGGGTTCCCGGCAATTTTCAGACATCGAGAGCAACTCGCGGCTGGACTTTGAACAACCGATCTGGTATCCGCTCTTTCAATCGTAAAGCCCTCTGGCTCAGCGAACCTTATTTTTTTGCCTCGTTGACCTGACTTCATGAGGCGATCACTCGAAACCAAAGGAACGGGATTAACGTGCAGGTACTAGTCCGCGACAACAACGTCGATCAAGCGCTTCGCGCACTCAAGAAGAAGATGCAGCGCGAAGGCATTTTCCGCGAAATGAAGATGCGTGATTACTACGAGAAGCCTTCCCAGAAGCGCGCTCGCGAAAAGGCTGAAGCCGTTCGTCGCGTTCGCAAGCTGGCTCGCAAGCGTGCACAGCGCGAAGGTGGCGTCGTCACCGGCGGCGGTCGCCCTGCGGCGGCTCCGGCACGCTGATCAGCGCTTCCAGCGCATCAGACGCGTAATTCAGGCGGGGGCGACATGGTTGCCACCGCTTTTTCTGTTTGAGACGGCAGGTTCAGCATCCGTTTCAGGCTTTGTGCGACCGGATATCAATTCCGGACCGTGCGAGTAGTGCGCATAGCGTGCTACAGTCTTCGGGCATGGAGCAGGCACCCACGGTGGTGCATTTGATGTGCTCCTCGACTTTGAAACGGTGCATGCTTACCCGATTCGCCGCTTGAGGCCCGGGGCATGCCGCGAGACTTCGCTTAATTGAGGGATCAATCTTGACATCGACTGCCAGGACTGCGGATTTTTCCGACTACACCAGCATCAACACCGGGCGTGCCAACACACGCGGTTTCGCCCTCGTCTCCATGCTGGCCGTTGCCGGAGCGCTGATGCTTTCGGGTTGCACGACCGGGGATACGTCGAGCGACATGATGCGCGTCGAACGGGCGCAGGGCACAGAGGAGAACATCGCTTCCCTGTCCGGTGTGATCTCGGCCAATCCGAGCGATCCTGAAGGCTACAATGTCCGTGGATCAGCTTACGGCCGTGCCGGCGAATTCCGCCGGGCACTGGCTGACTTCAACAAGGCGATCGAACTCAATCCTCGCTTCTATCAGGCCTATGCCAACCGGGCCTTGGTCGAGCGGAACATGGGCGACCAGTCCGCAGCGCAGTCCGACTACAACATGGCCCTGCAGCTCAACCCACGTTACGACGTCGCCTTCATCGGCCGCGGCAACCTCTACCGCCAGGCCGGCCAGCTGGATCAGGCTTTCGCCGATTTCAACAAGGCGATCGAACTCGACACCACCGACCCGCGCGCCTATCACAATCGTGGCCTGATCTACCAGGCACGCAAGCAGCACGCGCAGGCCATCGAGGATTTCTCGACGGCAATCTCGCTGTCGCCGAATTCGCCCGAACCCTACAACGGCCGTGGCATCTCCTACGTCGCCACGAACGACGACGACAATGCGTTCGCAGATTTCAACACCGCCATTAACCTGAACGGCAAGATCGCCGAATCCTGGGCCAACCAGGCGCTGGTCTACGAGCGCCGCGGCGACAAGGTGAAGGCGGCAAAATCCTATTCGCACGCGCTGTCGCTCGACACCAAATATGAACCGGCCCGTGCAGGTCTCGCCCGCGTCAAGGCTGGTGTCTGACGAGAAAAAGGCGCCGCGCGCCGGTTATGCGACCGCAGCGGCGGGCAGTAGACGCTCGACAGAAGTGCGATTGCGCCCTTCCCGTTTGGCCTCGTAAAGCAACTGGTCCGCTCGATCGAGAGCGGACCAGGCTGTTTCCTGCGGCAGCAACAAGGAACCTCCGATACTGATCGTCACGAAAGCGCAGATATCGGACGTGGCATGATCGATACGGAGCCCCCTCACCTCGGCGCAAAGCTCATCCGCACGGTCCTTCAGCGACGCGACCCCACAATCGTACAGTACAAGCGCGAATTCCTCTCCCCCCATCCGGCAGGCCATATCGAGCGGGCGGCGCGCAAAGGCGTCCAGACACGTCGCCACGCGCTGCAATGCCAGATCGCCGGCCTGATGCCCGTAGCGATCGTTATAACGCTTGAAAAAATCGACATCGAGCAACAGCAAGCCGACCGGTACGTTTTCCCGCCTGGCTTGCAGACGGATCATCTCAAGCTGCTCATCAAGACCACGCCGATTGGCGAGCCCTGTCAGCGGATCGCGCGACGCCTGCTCCTTGAGGATGCCACGCAATAGGAATTGCTCCCGATGCGCACGCTCGCGGAGATAACCGCCGACTGCCGAGAAGATCAGTGTCAAAAGCAGCATGGCGTTGAATTGCTGCCCATGCAGTTCCAGCGGTAGCAGCCAGCATCGCAATGCGAGGGTGATGGCGACAACGCCGGCTGCCAGCACAATGCTGCGACGGAAACGGAGCCCGAGCGGAGAGAAGGCTCCCATGACGAACAGAAGTTGGGCGAACTCGGCATGGCCGAGATGGTTACGCTTGTAAAGGCAGACCGACACTGCCCCACACACCGCAAGCGTCAGCACCGCGGTTATCGACAAAGGCGCCACCCGCGACACCCCGTGCTGTCGATGGCAAATATACAGGCATCCAAGCAGAACCAGGACTGTCACCAACCGGCTTACCAGAATACCCCACATATCGGCGGTAAGATCGGGAAAACGCTCCACCAGCAGCAGTCGTACGCAATCGGAGATCCCGAATAGAATGATGAAGGCCAGGGAGAAAACCGCGCTAACCATTGCGGGTCGGCGCTCATCCCTGTCGACCTGCAACGCGTATTCGCGCTCCATCTCGCCGTGGAACCGCAACCACCCGATCCCCGCATCAAGCTGCCGGGCGTAACCGAATTGCGAAGATGAATTCATGATCCTCTTTCGTAACACCGGCGCCAACCATTGCGGGTGGCAATCAATGATTATGCGAGGACAGTTGAATTTCGATTAAAACGCCGGGTAGGAAAGAAGATCTGAGACGGAAACAGTGTCGTGCCGCTCGAATGAGCGGCACTACAGGCTCAGTGATTCATCGCCTTGACGATATCGTCGGTCATCTTCTTGGCATCGCCGAGCAGCATCATGGTGCCGTCCTTGTAGAACAGCGTGTTGTCGATGCCGGCATAGCCGGAGCCGAGCGAGCGCTTGACGAAGAGGCAGGTCTTGGCCTTGTCGACGTCGAGGATCGGCATGCCGTAGATCGGCGAGGTCTTGTCGTCGCGCGCCGCCGGATTGGTGACGTCGTTGGCGCCGATGACATAGGCGACATCGGCCTGGGCGAATTCGGAGTTGATGTCCTCCAGTTCAAACACCTCGTCATAGGGAACGTTGGCTTCGGCCAAGAGCACGTTCATGTGCCCGGGCATACGGCCGGCGACCGGATGGATAGCGTATTTCACCTCGACGCCATTCGCCTTCAGCGCATCGGCAAGCTCGCGCACGGCGTGCTGCGCCTGGGCAACGGCCATACCGTAGCCGGGCACAATGATCACCTTCGACGCATTGGCCATCAGGAAGGCGGCGTCGTCGGCCGAGCCTTGCTTGACCGTCCGCTGGACGCCGTCATCGCTGGCAACAGCGCCGTTGTCGCCACCGAAGCCCCCGAGGATGACCGAGATGAACGAGCGGTTCATGCCCTTGCACATGATGTAGGACAGGATCGCACCCGACGAGCCGACCAATGCACCTGTGACGATCAGCGCGAGGTTGCCGAGCGTAAACCCGATGCCGGCGGCGGCCCAGCCGGAATAGGAATTGAGCATCGAGACGACGACCGGCATGTCGGCGCCGCCGATGGGCACGATCAGAAGCACGCCAAGAGCAAGAGAAAGCACGACGATCGCCCAGAAGTCGAAATGGCTCTCCGAGAGGGCAAGCCCGACGATGAAGAAGACGATCAGCGCCAGCAACGCGATATTGATGGCATGGCGGTAGGGCAGCATGATCGGCTTGCCGGACATGCGACCGTCGAGCTTCAGGAAGGCGATGATCGAACCGGTGAAGGTGATGGCGCCGATGGCAACGCCGAGCGCCATTTCGACCAGCGCCTGCGCGTGGATCGAACCGATCTCGCCGATGCCGAAGGAAGACGGCGTGTAGAGCGCCGAGGCGGCCACCAGAACGGCGGCAAGGCCAACCAGCGAATGGAAGCCGGCAACCAGCTGCGGCATCGAGGTCATCGGGATCGAGCGGGCGATATAGGCGCCCGCCCCGCCGCCGATGGCAAGGCCAACAACGATCAGCACAAAACCGCCGAGCGACGGCGTCGCCAGAAGAAGCGTCGTAACGATGGCGATGGCCATGCCGGCCATGCCGAGGATATTGCCGCGGCGCGAGGTGGTCGGGTGCGACAGGCCGCGCAGCGCCATGATGAACAGCACGCCGGAGACGAGATAGAGGAAGGCTGCGATATTGGGTGACATCAGGGCAGCCTCACTTGTCTTTTTTCTTGTACATGGCGAGCATGCGCTGGGTCACCAGGAAGCCGCCGAAGATGTTCACCGAGGCAAGGATCAGCGCCACGAAGCCGAAGCCGGTGGCAAGGCCCGACGCCGAGATGCCGACGGCCAGAAGCGCGCCGACGACGATGACCGAGGAGATCGCGTTGGTGACCGCCATCAGCGGCGTGTGCAGGGCCGGTGTCACCGACCAGACAACGTAGTAGCCGACGAAGATCGACAAGACAAAGATCGCCAGCTGGAAGACGAAGGGGTCGATCGCGCCACCGGAAAGCCCGTGGGCAACATTGCCAGCCGCATCCGGCACGTATTCAGCTGCCGTGCGCACCGCTTCGACCGCCCGGTCGAGGTCGCCGATCGCCTTGTCGAGAAGGTCATTGGCCATCAAACATCTCCCTTGGACGGCCGTACTTCTCCCCGAAGCACCAGAGCCGCCCTCTCCAATTCTTAAGCTGTGACTGCAACCTGAGCCGGTGCAAAATTCCGATGCACGACCGCGCCGCCATGGGTGAGCATCGTCGCCTTGACGAGTTCGTCCTCGATGTTGAGGGCAAGCGCCTTCGTTTCCTTGCCGACCATGGTCTCAAGGAAGGTGACGAGGTTCTTGGCGTAGAGGGAGGAGGCAGACGCTGCGATGCGGCCCGGCACATTGGCGTAACCGATGACCTTGACGCCTTCAACCTCAACGACCTCGTCGGCAACCGCGCCCTCGACATTACCGCCGCGCTCGACGGCGAGATCAACCGCGATCGAGCCTGGCTTCATCGCTTTCAGCATCTCACGGGTGATCAACCGCGGTGCCGGACGGCCGGGAATGAGCGCAGTGGTGATGACGATGTCCTGCTTGGCCAGGTGTTCGGCGGTCAGCGCGGCCTGCTTGGCCTTGTATTCCGCCGACATTTCCTTGGCATAGCCGCCCGACGTCTCCGCCGCCTTGAATTCCTCGTCCTCGACCGCGATGAACTTGGCACCGAGCGAAGCCACCTGTTCCTTGGAGGCCGGACGCACGTCGGTCGCGGAGACGACGGCGCCGAGACGCCGCGCCGTGGCGATTGCCTGCAGGCCGGCAACACCGGCGCCCATGACGAAGACCTTGGCCGCAGGCACGGTGCCCGCAGCCGTCATCATCATCGGCATGGCGCGATCATATTCGTAGGCGGCATCGATCACCGCCTGGTAGCCGGCGAGATTGGCCTGCGAGGACAAAACGTCCATCGACTGGGCGCGCGTGATACGCGGCATCAGTTCCATCGCAAAGGCCGAAACCCCGGCCTTGGCCATATCCTCAAGCGCCTGTTCGTTGCCATAGGGTTCCATGATCGCCAGCACGATAGCGCCGGACTTGTAGCCCGCGACTTCCGCAGAGGTCGGCCGGCGCACCTTAAGCACCACATCGGCATTTGCAGCATCGGCAGAAGACCCGATCCGCGCACCGGCTTTCTCGAACTCGCTATCTGGAATCCGCGACAGAAAACCAGCGCCAGCCTCGACGATAACGTCGAAGCCAAGGGTCTTCAGCTTCTTGACACTTTCGGGAGAGCCGCCAACACGGCCTTCGCCGAAGGTGGTTTCCAACGGTATGAATACGGTATCTGTCACAGGTTCCTCCCTGAGACGGGCGTTCGGAACACGGTCGGCCCGCTGGTTTCCAAATTCCCGCACACTCGATATTCGCGCGCAAAGCCATCATCGGTGAGTGGCGCGCATGCGTGTTGTGGCCCGGCAATTGCCGGACCATCGGAAAACCGGCACCTCACTCCCAAGTGCCGCTTTCATCAAAACTTTGGAAAGCCGATCAGCGCAGGAGCAGGAAGCCGCCGACATTGATGAGGATGAAGACAACGAGGGCCGTGAAGAAGCCGGCGCTGGTGAAGAAACCGGCAGCCATGGAGATCAGCAGGGCCACACAGAAGATCGTAAGGATTTTCGTCGCGTCCAGGAAGAAATTGTAGGTCTTCTCGTGTTCGGCATAATCCATCGGCGCGCCAGTTTCGGCCGGTCCGGAATGATGTTCAGCCATCGTCCATGTCTCCCTGAAATTCAGCTGCGCCCTGCCCTGTTATTCCACCGGGGAGCACCGCATCTCGTCTCAAATCCATCACGTGCACATTCCTGATGCCGTGAAGCACCGATTGCACATAGGTGGCCTTACACAAAGCCACGGTCAAACGCAACGAAAACTGCAGGTGGATACCTGCGGCATAAGGGTTTGCCCAGCGACAATTGCGACGGCATGAAAACCTGGTCAGGCCAGGACGCGCGAGCGGCTCTGCGTCGTCAGTGCCAGGCGTGCCGTCGGCAGGATCGTCAGGGGCGTGTGCTGCGCCGTGCCGCTTTCGCCGAACATCATCCGTCGCTCGAACGGCTCCGAATCGAAGAACGGGAAACGGGTATAAAGCCAAGGCCGGATTTCACGAACGCGGGCGGCGAGCAACGTGAGATCGATCTTGTAGTCGCCGCAATTCTTCTGAGGAGAGACGATCGTGTCGGCGTCGAAAACGCGCTTGTAAAAGGCCGCATGCTGCGGCTTGACCAGGGACAGGCAACGATCGACGTCGAAATGCTCCGACGCCATGGTGGCGACGCGCAGGGTAAGATAGGGGATGGCGGGCATTTCCCTCAGAACCACCGGATCAGCCGCGAGGCGAACCGGATCGATCAGCGACATGCCGGCATCGAGAAAACCGGCGATCTCCGCACCGAAAACGGACCCGGAGGAACTGACACGATGCGCCGGCGTCACGTGATGCACCCGCACAGTGCTGATCAGCCGCTCTTCAAAATAGATCCCGAACACGTAGGCATGGCTGTCGAAATCGATGTCGTCGATGAGTGTCGTTCCGGACAGGGGCAGGATGTCAGCCATCTTGTAGGCCTTGAAACGAATGCGGGCGACATCCTCCATGTCCTCCCCCGTTTCCACCCGGCGATATTCGACATGGTCCAACAGTTCCAGCAGTCGCTCTGTAAACCTGTTCTGCTGCTCCGCTTTCATTTCAATCAAATGCCCCTGTTAACGGAGCATTCATGTTATAAACGGAGGCACCTCACAATCTTTAAATAAAACCTTAACCGTAAACCATTTGTTAACCTTAACATATCGTTAACGCTAAATTATAAACAGCGAAATTAATCGTGTAACACCTTGATGCAGATGATTGGCCCAATGTCTGACACATGAAAGTCTGGATAAGAAAATGGATGTCGAACCGGCTTAGGACGCCTGGGCGATGCGCCGGGTGCGCCTTTTTGGCACGGCGATCTTCTTCGACAGAGTGTCCGACAGGCTTTCAATCGCCACGGCCGGCATGGGTGCGGCGAACACATAACCCTGCACCAGATCGGCGCATTTGTATTCGTTGATCAGGGCAAGCTGATCGTTGGTCTCGACCCCCTCGATGACGATCTTCAGCCCGAGCTCTCGCGACAGATTGACCATGCCGCGCAAAAGCTTGAAGCGGCGCGCATCCTCGCGGATGTTACGAACGAAGGAGCGGTCGATCTTTATGATGTCGAGTGGTAGCGCGTCGAGATAGCTGAGGCTCGAGTAACCGGTCCCGAAATCATCGATGGCGATAGTGACGCCACGCGCGCGCAACTCCTGCAGGATTGTCCGCACCTTGGCGGCTTCCTCCATCAGGCAGCTTTCCGTGACCTCAAGGTGAAGCCGCGACGTTTCCATCCCTGTCTCTGAAAGAACGCCGGTCACGATCGAGACGATTTCGCTGTTGCGCAGATCGAGCACCGAAAGGTTGACGGAAACGGCGATATGCTTGGGCCATGTCAGGCAGTCGAGGCAGGCCTGCCGCAGGATGACTCTGGTGATCTCGGAAACGATCCCCATCTCTTCGGCCAGCTGGATGAAAACATCAGGTGGTACAGGCCCCCGCTCCCGGTGCGTCCAGCGGGCAAGCGCCTCGCAGCATTCGATGCGAGATCCGTCGGCAAGGAACATCGGCTGGTAGGCGACCGAGAGGCTGCCGGTTTCCAGGGCCTCGCGCAGATCGGCCTTGAGTTTCTGCCGGTCGAGGTAGTTTGCATCCATTTCCGCTTCGAACGCGGTACAGCTTCCTCTTTCGCGGTTCTTGCTTTCGAACAGTGCGAGATCCGCCTTGATCTGCATGTCTTCCAGCCGGAAGTCGGCGCTCTCGACGACGACGTAGCCCGCGCTCATCGAGATGTTGAAAGTGAAGCCACTGGCGAGATAAGCGCCACGCATCTGCGCGTGCACTGCCCGTATGCGCTCCTCCAGATCGCGCCGATTGGTTTCGCTTGGAAAGAACAGCACGAATTCGTCGCCCATCAGGCGCGCAGCGATCGCCTTGTCTCCCGTCACCTTCTTCAGCCGTTCCGAGATGGCGCACAGCAACCTGTCGCCAACGACATGGCCGCGCGTATCGTTGACATGCTTGAACTCCGCGACATCGAGAACCATGAAGCCGGCCTGGCCCGTATGTTTGCGATCGACAAGCGCATTGCCGACCAGCTCGCTGAAATAATCGCGGTTGGGCAGGCCGGTCAGCGTATCGAAGCGGACCATTTGCAGGATCTTCTTCTCCGCCCGCACCCGCGCAGTCACATCTTCGAAGATCAGCACGACGCCGCCATTGGCACGCCGGCTGGCCGAAAATTCGAGGAAAAGATCGTCTGAAAATGGGATGAGCGCGCGGGACTGTATACCCTGCATCAATTGCCCGAGCTGTTTCAGGACCTGCTTTGCCTGATCGTATTCAAGGAACGTGTGACGGACACCGTAGCGCAGCACGGCATCGAGATGGCAATCCTTGAGGCGCTCCTGATCGCCGAGATTGAGGAGCTCGCAGGCCCGCCGGTTGGCCACCAGGATACGGTTGTCGGCATCCAGCATGAACAGGCCATGCGGCATGTTGTTGAGAGCAAGATCGAAACGGCCTGCGATCGTCGAAATTTCGCGCGCGGCCAGCACGTTCTTGTGCAGGGTTTCCCGCACGCCGCGCGCCATCGACCAGGTCGTCAGGATGAATGGCACCATCAGGACCGCCAGCAACGCCATGAACCCGTCCATCAGGCCCAAAAGGCCGGCGATGATCGGGCCGCAGGCCGACAGCGACATGACCACCACCGCGCGCGCCGAACCGTAGTTGCGGCCGACGAGCGACACCATGGTGGCAAGCGTTACGGAAATGCAGGCAAGTTCTGCAAACGGATCGCGGCTGACGAGAATGGCATATCCGCAAGCCGTACCGAGCGTGATTGTCGCGCAGACGCCACCGATATTGTATCGGTTTTCCCAGCGGCGGATCCCCTTGAAATCCAGTTCCGCCAGGTTTTCGCGGTCGAACTGGCGCATGCCGATGCTGCGCACCAACCAGATCAGTGCGATGGCGACAGCGCAGCCGAGGTAAAAAACGTCAGCGGTTTTTGCAAGGACGAGCAGAAACGTTACGACATGCGACAGCATGCCGATCAAAAGCGTCTGGCGGTACTCGTAGAGAGAGCTCACGAACGAAAGGTAGACATCGGTCGGAAGAGCGCTCTGTTCATTTGATTTCATGAACCCTTTGCTCCGGTTTGGCGAAGTGTTATTCCCGAGGGTTTAACGAAAGATTTCGCGCGCTTACCGGAAAAAATCTTCCCATATATTAGGCATGGCGGTCCAGATGCTGTCTCATTGAAAGATTTCAACCCAATATTGCAGCCGTTTCTAAAGAATATCGCTTTTCTGCAACCGTGCATAGATTCACCCGTGAACTGGTTATTCGTTTTTTCCAGCACGGAGGTTCCTTCAAGCCGATGTCCGGCGAGTTAACTGCCGGAATGGTTACTGCAAGTCTAAAGCATACAGGTCAAATCTCACCCGTTGGCGCTAAGCGGTTGGCAGGCCCTCCTGCCAAAGCTGGAGTTGACTTTGCCCTGCTCCTCGCGGCAATGGCTTGATAAGATGATATATAAGACCACGACTCGCCCTGAACCGGGAGCGAGGAGGCGCAGGTGGAGACCCGCAATGCCAAAACCCGTTGTTGCCATACCGGCTGATTTCAGGACATTCGACGGCAACGTCTGGCATGCGACGCCACATCAATATGTCCGCGCCGCGGTCGAAGGTTCGGGCGTGATGACATTCCTCGTGCCGGCGCTTGAGAGCGGCAACGATGCGGATGAAATCCTTGATCGGGTGGATGGTGTTCTGGTTAGCGGATCACGCACCAATGTTCATCCTTCCCTCTATGGAAAAGAGGCCACAGAAAGTGATGGCCCCTTCGATCCGGGTCGCGATGCGACGAGCCTTCCACTGATCCGGCGCGCGCTGGAACGCGGTATCCCCTTGCTGGCCATCTGTCGGGGAATCCAGGAATTGAACGTTGCGCTCGGCGGCACGCTGGCCAGCGAAATCCAGGACATGCCCGGCATCTGGGATCACCGCAAGCCGGACGTGTCCGAACTCGACGTCGCCTATGGCATTCGCCAGAACGTCATCATCAAGGAAGGCAGCTGCCTTGCCTCCGTCCTCGGCGCCGGCGAAGTGCAGGTGAACTCTCTGCATCGGCAGGCGATCTCAAGGGCCGCACCGCGTCTTGCCGTCGAGGCCGTCGCCGAAGACGGAACGATCGAGGCCGTATCCGTCATCGATGCGAAAGCCTTTGCCGTCGGCGTGCAATGGCATCCGGAATATTGGGTCGGCAAGGACGGCCCATCCTCGACGCTGTTCCAGGCGTTCGGCGATGCCGTCCGTACCTATGCGGCTTCGAAGACAAAAGCCTGACGGCGCTGCGAGAGGTCCGTCAGGTGGTCTTCCGCTTGAACGGCGTTTCAGCGACCGGGGTGAGCGCGGCACCCGTTTCGAACCAGGCAACAAGATTGTCCACCACCAGATCGGCCATGGCGTTGCGTGTCGCCTGTGAGGCCGAGCCGACATGCGGCAACAGCGAGGCGTTCGGCAACGCCAAAAGCGCATCCGGGACATAAGGCTCGCTCTCAAAAACATCGAGACCAGCGGCAGCAATGACGCCGCGCTGAAGCGCATCGGCAAGTGCCGCTTCGTCCACGGTCGTGCCGCGCCCTACGTTGATCAGCACGCCCTGCGGCCCGAGCGCCGCCAGAACCTCCGCATTGACCGTCCGGCGGGTGCTTTCGGTGCCCGGTACGATGACGATGATCGTATCGACCACCTCGGCCATACCGTTGAGCGTCGGATAGTGGGTATAGGCAAGCCCGTCGCGCGGCGTGCGGGTATGATAGGCAATGGAGACGCCGAAGCTTTCGAGCCGCCTGGCAATCGCCAGGCCGATACGGCCAAGCCCATAGAGGCCGACGGTGCGACCGCGCAAGGTTAGCGGCGACAGCGCAAAGGCACCCTCCCTGGCCCAGCGCCCCTGGCGCAGCCATTGTTCGGCAGCGGGAAGGCGGCGCACGGTGTTGAGCAGCAGGCCAATCGCCGTATCCGCCACTTCTTCCGTCAGCACATCCGGCGTGTTTGTCACCGTCACGCCGCGTTTTGCCGCATGTCCGGCATCGACACCGTCATAGCCGACGCCGAAATTGGCAATGATTTCGAGGTTCGGGAAAGCGTCCATGAAGCCGGCGGGAATTTTGCCCTGAACGGCAATTCCGGAAATTCCAGCAGCCATATCCGCTGTGACCAATGCGGCATCGGCGGCAGCGAGGAAGACCGGCTCAAAATGATCCGGCAAACGATCGAGCACACGCTGGCTCATCTTTCCGGGCACAAGAATACGCGGGCGGCCTTGCGGCATGGTTCGCTCCTTCCAGGATTGGACCGGGCTATTCGGTGGAATTGGCCCGAAGGGGGCCGGTCGACTGACGGATCCGCATTTCGGGCTTGATCAGGTGGATACCGTCCGGCTCGTGGCTGCCGTTGAGCTTGTCGAGCAGGGCGCGGGCGGCACTGCGGCCGACATCGGACTGGCCGTTCCAGACGGTGGTGAGCGCCGGCGTCGAGATCGACGCTTCCTCGAGGTCGTCATAACCGGTGACCGACACGTCGCGACCGGGAACGAGCCCGGCGCGGGCAATGCCGTTCATCATGCCGATGGCAACGAGATCGTTCCAGCAGACCACGGCCGTCGGCTTCTGGGGCAGGGAAAGCAGGTGAACCGCGGCCTCGAAGCCGCCCTGCATGGAGCGCGGCCCGGGGATGCGCAGGTTCGGATCGACCTCGATATTGGCCTTGCGCAGCGCGGTCACATAACCCTGGTAGCGATCGCGGCCGGTCGATGTCTGGTCCGTGCCGCCGACCATGGCGATGACCCGGTGTCCAAGGCTGATCAGGTGATTGGTGGCAAGCGAGATGCCATAGGCGTCGTCGCCGCGGAAGATCGGCACGTCCAGCCCCTCGATCGAGCGCGCGATCAGAATGGCCGGCATGCCATTGTCTTCGGCAAGCTGGATATCCTCCGGCGGCGTGCCGATTGCCGGCGACATGATGACGCCGTCGCCGCCCAGCTGCAGCAGGGTCTCGATGAAGGCACGCTGCTTCTCGACGGAATCATAATGGTTGGACAGAATGAAGGTCTGCCGGTCGCGGTCGAGTTCGGCCTCGATGGCCTTGAGGATTTCGCCGTAAAACGGGTTCATGATGTCGTGCACCACGACGCCGATGATGCCGGAGCGGGATGTCCGCAGGCTGGCGGCGCGGCGATTGTAGATGTAGCCGAGGGCGCGGGCCTGGTCCTTGATCTTGTCGCGTGTCATTGCGGCGACGAGCGGGCTGTCGCGCAATGCCAGTGAAACAGTGGCCGTGGACACACCAAGCGTTTCCGCAATGGTGGAGAGCTTGATCTTCTGCGCCACGTTTCCCCCTGAATTTCGCCGGCTGGACACCGCTATTTTTAATTCTTCTTTAAACTGTTTAAATTGCCGCCGCAATCGGGAAATCATGAGCCGGCTTCAGGGAAATCTACTCCGCTGCGGCGGTGCTCTGAAGATTGCCATCGACGGCGCGCAACAGCTTCATCAGCGTCTTGATCTGTTTTTCGGTCAAACCCTTGGTCGCCATCTCCTCCGAGGTCTTGCCCGCCTCGGCGATGGTCTGAAGGCGATCACGACCGACGGTCGTCAGATAGACCTTGGTCAATCGCGCGTCCTCGTCGTCCGCCCTGCGCTCCAGGAAGCCCTGCGCTTCCATGCGGCCGATGGTGCGGGTCATGGTCGGCGCCTTGACGCCGAGCTTTATCGCCAGCACACCGGCTGTCAGCCCATCAGTTTCCGCCAGCGCCAGCATAACGCCGTCCTGGCCGGCATAGAGGCCGCTTTCGAGGAGATTGCGCGACAGCACGGTGCGCATCGACCGCGCCGCCTGAACCAGCACGGATGCGAGATCCTGTGCCTCGACGAAAACGTCGTGGTGTTTCTTCTTGGATCCCTTGGCTTTCTTTTCGGCCTTGCTCTTCTTTCCCATCGGTCCTCCACCAAATTTCTTGCACGGCCAGTCGTCCACTGTATGACTCGAATGACGCCTGCACCGCAAGTACAACCGAAAGGCATAAATAAAGCATGACATTGCCCGCACCGCGTTGGAAAGACAATGTTTCCGATCTTCCCCCCTTCGAGCGGGAAGACTGGATCGCCGTGCTTCCGCTGGGCGCGCACGAACAGCATGGGCCGCACCTGCCTTTCGACACCGATACTCTGATCGCCGAGGGGCTCGCGGGGCGGATCATCGCCCGCCTGCCACCCGCCCTGCCCGTCACTTTTCTTCCCGTGGAACCGGTCGGCTACTCGATCGAGCATATGGATGTGGAAGGCACAGGCTCATTGACTTACGACGAGGCGGTACACCGCTGGCTCGGCATCGCGGCGGATCTCCACAAGCAGGGCATCCGCAAATTCGTCATGCTGAATGCCCATGGCGGTAATTCGCCGCTGATGACGATCGTCACGACGGAAGCCCGCGTGCGGTTCGGCATGCTGGCGGTCGCGACAAGCTGGACCCGATTCGGACAACCGGACGGCTGGATTGCGCCGGAAGACAAGGCGATCGACATCCACGGCGGCGATATCGAGACATCGGTGATGCTGGCGCTCCATCCGGACAAGGTGGACATGAGCAAGGCTGCGCGGTTCGGGTCTCGCCAGAGCGATTTTACCGAGCGGTACAAGCACCTGCGTGCCTATGGCCCGCACGCCTTCGGCTGGAAGATGTCGGATCTGAACGACCAGGGCGTTGCCGGTGACGCATCAGCGGCGACCGCCGAGCGGGGCGAACGACTGATCGCCCACGCCGTGTCCGGTCTCATCGAGTTGCTGGAGGATATCGCAGCCTTCGATCTCTCGCTGTTTCGCTAGAGTGTGAAATAGCCGCTCAGCATCGTCACGGCATCGTCGAGATGAACAGCGAAGTCCGCCGTCTTGTCGCCGTTCACATCACCATAGACATAGGTGTCCGAGGACGTCTTGACATAACGTAATTCGCCGGCTGTACCGTGAAACGCTGCTGTTCCGATGAAGGCAAAGGCCTGATTGCCCGAACTCGTGGTCTTCGCATCCATGGAGGAAAGATCGATGCGGTCCCCGTCGGTCCCGGAGAAATCATAAATCGTGTCCCGGCCGGTTGATGAGACCGTCGAATCGGATTTTGAGGCAAACACGAACCGGTCGGCGCCCACTCCGCCAAAAAGGTCATCGGCACCACCGCCGCCATAGAGTTTGTCGTTTCCAGCATCGCCCTTGAGCAAGTCGTTTCCGGAACTGCCGCTCAGATAGTCGTGGCCGTCGCCGCCGTAGAGACGATCGTCGCCCAGCCCGCCGCCGACGGTATCGTTTCCGGCCTCCCCGAGACCGTAGTCGTTGCCGCCGCCGAGACTGAGGGTATCGTTGCCGTCACCGCCGTAAAAGCGATTGTCGTTGTAGCCGAAGGCGATCGTATCGGAGACGCTGTCGGTGATCCGGTCGTCATGGGCAGAGCCCTGCGCATCGAGGAACCCGCCGATCTTGTCGCCCTGGGCGTCGCCGCCGGATCCGGTGGTCGTCGCGCCATGGGTGAGTGTGACCGTCACGCCGGAAGCGGAGCCCGCATAGGAAACCCGGTCCCTGACGTCGGCGCCACCCCTCAGCGTATCAGCGCCGGTGCCGCCCTCGATGATATCCGTGCCTGCGCCGCCGGCGATATCGTCATTGCCGCTACCGCCAAAAAGCTTGTCATTGCCACCGCCGCCCGCGATCTCGTCGTTGCCAGCGCCGCCATAGATGGTGTCGTTGCCGTCGAACCCCCATAGAATGTCCGCGCCGCCTGCACCAGTCGCAGCCTTGTCGCCATAAAGCATATTGGCGCGCTCGTTGCCCTGGATGAAGTCCAGGCCATTGCTGCCTCTGACGTTTTCGATCAGACCGTTAACGATCAGCCGCGAGCCGATATTGGCATTGGTGAAATAAAAGCCTGAGCCGGACTGCGACACGCCGTTGGAGCTTTCCCAACTCAGCCTGATATCCGTCCGCGCGTTGTAGACGCCGTCGATCGTCAGCCAGTCGCTACCGGAGCCGTCATCGGCAACGGTGATCGTCTGGCCGTTCTTCGCAAGCTTGTCGATGACATAGACGTTGTTTGCCATTGCCGCTTCCCCTTTTTTGAAACAAATATCTGCGGATCTGCTTGTGGAAGGTGCCGCCCGCACAATAATCACAAAGACGCTCTCGCATTATGCCCGTACTGTCGGCGCGCGCAGCCGATACCGTCTGTTCCTGCGGGAACTGCATTTTCGTTGGAATTATTCCGTACCAGAACAGCGCGGGATTTGCGCTGGCGCTTTCCATCTCCTATATCAACACCAACCCCGTGCCGGAAGGCATCCCGATTTTTCCGAGGTTCCCATGACCGAAGCATCCACAGCTGCCGCCAAGCCCATTCCTGTCACCGTGCTCACCGGCTATCTCGGCGCCGGCAAGACGACGCTCTTGAACCGCATCCTGACGGAAGCCCATGGCAAGAAATATGCCGTCATCGTCAACGAGTTCGGGGAGATCGGCATCGACAACGATCTGATCGTCGAATCCGACGAAGAAATCTATGAAATGAACAATGGCTGCGTCTGCTGCACGGTGCGCGGCGACCTGATCCGCGTCGTTGAGGGCCTGATGCGCCGTCCCGGCCGCTTTGACGCAATCATCGTCGAAACCACCGGCCTTGCCGATCCGGTGCCGGTCGCCCAGACCTTCTTCATGGATGACGACGTGCGTGCCAAGACCGAACTCGACGCCGTCGTCGCTCTTGTCGACGCCAAGCACCTGCCGCTGCGCTTGAAGGACAGCCGCGAAGCCGAAGACCAGATCGCCTTTGCCGACGTCGTGCTCTTGAACAAGACCGATCTCGTCACACCGGAAGAACTGGCAAAGATCGAAGCGACCGTCCGCGCGATCAACCCGTCGGCCCGCATCCACCGCACCGAGCGTTCGAACATCGACCTGACCAAGGTGCTCGACCAGGGCGCGTTCAATCTGGAACGGGCGCTGGAAAACGAGCCGCATTTCCTTGATCAGGATCATCACGACCATGATCACGAATGCGGTCCGGACTGCGACCACGATCACCACCATCACGATCATGACCATCATCACCACGACCACGATCATCACGGCCATGACCACCACGATCACGCCCCCTCGCCGATCCATGACGTGACCGTGCAGTCGGTTTCGCTGCGCGGCGGCGAGATGAACCCGGACCGTTTCTTCCCGTGGATCCAGAAGATCACCCAAACGGAAGGCCCGAACATCCTGCGGCTGAAGGGCATCATCGCCTTCAAGGGCGACGCGGAACGTTACGTCGTCCAGGGCGTACACATGATCATCGAGGGCGATCACCAGCGCCCGTGGAAGGACGGCGAGAAGCACGAGAGCCGCCTCGTCTTCATCGGCCGCGAACTCGACCGGGAGAAGCTGGAGCGCACCTTTAACGCCTGCGCAGCTTGAATGGCGACGCCGCTTGAGGATTTGCGAGGGTCCGAACTGGAGATAGGTGACGTTCTTCGTCTGCCTGAAAACTATGATTTGGGACCACGCTCGGAGTCCGTCGATCTGCTCGTCTTTGATCCGCGCGATGACGACTGCGGCCTCGGTCTTATGGTCGTTTCAGGTTACAAATCCGGCCTGACGTTCTGTATCTTTCCCCGCGAGAGCCGAAGCGGGCGCGGCGGCCTGTCTGCGAACTGGTTGCTGGAAAATTGGAGCCAGTGGTTCCGCTTTTCCTATGTCGATCAGGCGGTGCCGGCTGAGGGCGCCAGTGTTATCACTTCCGGGTGTTACAGGCTCGTCGATGACGAGGAACCGTATGACCCAAATGAAGCGCTGGAGAACGCGCGCGACAGAATGATAAGTCCGCGTCCGGCAGAAGCCCGCATCCTCTTATCCCAGCCAGCAGGGCATTTTATCGAGATGACCAAGATCGCGTCGGATATCGACCTCGGTCATGAACGCATTCTGGTTTCATGGCTACCCTACCGGGAAGAGGATGATGTTGAGTTGATGACCCTGTATTTCGATGTAAAGAGCTGGAAGACGAAAGTGAGCTTCCATTCGGAACATTGGAAAGCCATTTCAGAAGAAGAGCCTGTCTAATGCCCACAGTCGCCCCCCTTGATCTCGACGGCCACGTCGCCGGCGTTGCCTTTCTCGGCGACGTACCGTTCTTTGCCGAATCTTCCGGTCTTATCCATCGTCTCGATCATGGCCACAAAACCATAGAAGCGCATGAGGGCCTGCTCTCCTGCGTTCGCGACGAAGCGACGGACACGCTGCTGACCGGCGGCGAGGACGGCAAGGTGTTGCGCGTCCAGACGGACGGCACGATGAGTGAAATCGCCAATGTACCGCGCAAATGGATTTCGCAGGTTGCCGCCGGGCCGCAAGGGTCAGTCGCCTATGCCTATGGCAAGACGGCGCATGTCAGGCTCGCCGACGGCACCGTCAAGGATTTCACCGAGGAGCGGACGGTTGAAGGTATCGCCTTTGCACCGAAGGGCATGCGCATCGCAGTCGCCCGCTACAACGGCGTCTCGCTGCATTGGGTGGCGATGGCGAGCCAGCCGGTCGATCTCGAGTGGAAGGGCGCGCATACCGGCGTGACCTTCTCGCCCGACGGCCGTTTCGTCGTCACCTCCATGCAGGAAAACGCACTGCATGGCTGGAAGCTGGACACGAAGCCCGGCGCAGAAACCCGCCATATGCGGATGACCGGCTATCCAGCCAAGATCAAATCTGTTTCCTGGTCCGCCAAGGGCAAATGGCTCGCGTCCTCCGGCGCGCCTGCCGCCATCGTCTGGCCCTTCCAGGCCAAGGATGGCCCGATGGGCAAGGCGCCGCTTGAGCTTGGCACCCGCGGCAACATCATGGTGACGCAGGTCTGCTGCCACCCTGTCGAAGAAATCGCAGCGATCGGCTACTCCGACGGCATGATCCTCGTGGTGCGTTTTGCCGACAGCAAGGAGGTGCTTTTGCGCCGCCCCGGCAAAGGCGCGATCACCGCCATGGCCTGGAACAGGAACGGCCGTCAGCTGGCCTTCGGCTCGGAAGCAGGCGACTGCGGCGTGGTCGATATCGCGGGTTGAGGCAAATTGAATCTGTGGCGCAGATCAGCGCGCCACAGATTTCTCTTTCGATCTCACCACATCAACTCCACCTGCGGCCGGCCGTTCGAGGTTTTCTCGACCGTTCGGCCGGTTTCGTCGATCGTGCACTGGACGCGCTTTCGGAAGGCCGAGAAACTGTCAAAGGTGACGACATCGACGGGCTCGTCGAAATCCAGGACCAGCCGATAGCGGCCGGGCTGGGCGGTGATGGCCTGGACGCCGAGGATTTTCGCTTCGAACGGCTGGCCGAGATAATGGCCCTTTACGCGCGAGCCAAGCATCCACGGATTGAGTGGCGGCCGGTTTCCGACCATCGCATGCAGCGTGTTCCAGTCGCGGAACCCGTATTGCGCAGCCAGAAGCTCCAGGGATTTCGAATGGGTGATGTCTTGACCGCCAGCAGCGAGACCGGCACGCAGCCGTTTCGCCTGATCTTTCAGGGCATCGAGTGAGGGTAGCGGGATCGTTCCACGCATCTTCAAGTCTCCAAACATGGAGCGTGCAGTCTTTCGGAGGGAGCCCGCCTTGCCACCGTTCGCACGCCATAGGATGGACGACCGAAGAGGAACGAGAGACTTCACCAAAAGCTTGGAGCTTGCGGACGGCCGGGGCTCTCACCCGTTGGCCCCGTTTAGGAGGCTCCTGCGGAAAAGTCAATTGGCGCACCGTGGTGCCCGTTGCCGATGGCAAGACGCCACCATTATGATCTCGGTCTTTTCTCCCCAAGCGCAGATCAAAAGGTCCATGTTCATGCAACTTCCCATCATCGACATCGTTGCCGCCAATCCGGATGCAGACGGTCTCAAGGCCCTCTCAAAGACACTGGCTGCATTCAACGCCGTTCAGACAGGTTTGAGCGAATACGACCCCGATTTCGCAATCTATATCCGCGATCCGGACACCCGTGAGATTGTTGGCGGGCTTTACGCAACGGACGGCTACGGCTGGGCCTTCGTGAAATATCTGATCCTGCCGGAACGCTATCGCGGCATGGGTCTCGGATCACGTGTGATGGAAGAAGCCGAGAAGATCGCCCGTGACCGGGGCTATGTTGGCATCTGGCTCGACACGTTCGAATTCCAGGCGAAGCCCTTTTACGAGAAACTGGGATATACGGTCTTCGGCGCCCTCGAAGGCGTCCCCGGCGCAATCCCGCGATACTTCCTCAAGAAAGAATTTTAGAAAACAGCGCGCTTTTACGCACGCCGAAAACCCCGCTCCGGAGACAGTCGGGACTCCGGAGCGGTGCTGCTTGGGAAAAGGCAGGCAGCATTTTATCGGTTTGGTAGAGTGTCAGGCTTTGCTGCCTGCCGGTACCGGATGCCACGGGTATTTGCCCGTTTCTCTCGATACCGCCTTCAGGACCGGACCGCGCCCAGTGGCGAGGCCGGTTCGCGAACCCGGCTTCCCGTCCTGAAGACCGTCAAAGAATGACACGGTTTTTCAAGGCGGGGATCAACGGGGATCAAATGTCAGGCGGCGCGGCGCAGGCGCGGCATGGCAAGCTTGCGGCCGCTGGCGACCAGCATGCCGGCAGCGCCTTCCAGCCAGCCGTCCTTCAGTTCCAGCACCAGGAACCGGTCGCGCTCAAAGGGGCCTGGCATGACGAGATGGCGGGCCTTGCCGGTAAAGAAGCCGAAGCGCTCGTAGTACGGCGCATCGCCGACCAACAGGATGGCGCCGTGGCCACGGGTCTTTGCCTCACCGATGGCCGCACGCATCAGCGCGCCGCCAATACCCTTGCCTTCATGGTGACCATCGACAGCCAGCGGGCCAAGCATCAGGGCTTCAACCGGCATGCCGTCGCGGCTGACGCCGGCTTCGACATTCCACAGACGCACCGTGCCAATGACGTGGCCATTCGGATCGCGGGCAACCAGCGCCAGGCCTTCGGCCGGCACGCGGCCGCGGCGCAGCGTCTCGGACGACTTGCGGCGGCGGTTTGGCCCCATGGCGAGGTCAAGCAGGTTTTCGCGCGCGACGACATCGCCCGGATTTTCTGTGTCGATGGTGAAGGCATTCTGCGCAAAAAAGGCGCGGACAGAATCAAGAACAGCGGCCATCTTGGCCTCCCGTACTCAAAACCGATTCAAACGGTATCGAAGACAAATTGTGAATTTGCTGCTCCGGCTTTTGACCGGAGCAGGCTTATTAGACGTCAATCAGATGACGTAGGACTTCAGCGGGTCGAAACCGTTGAAGGCGACGGCCGAGTAGGTCGTCGTGTAGGCGCCGGTGCCTTCGATCAGAACTTCGTCACCGATCGTCAGAGAGATCGGCAGCGGATACATGTTCTTCTCGTACATCACATCGGCCGAATCGCAGGTCGGGCCGGCCAGAACGCAAGGCTCCATTTCGTCGGCGTCGTGCGCGGTGCGGATCGGGTAGCGGATCGCCTCGTCCATGGTTTCGGCGAGACCGCCGAACTTGCCGATGTCGAGGAAGACCCAGCGGTGGTTGTCGTTGTCCGACTTCTTCGAAATCAGAACGACTTCCGCCTTGATCACACCTGCATTGCCGACCATGCCGCGGCCCGGCTCGATGATCGTTTCCGGGATGTTGTTGCCGAAGTGCTTGCGCAGCGAACCGAAGATCGCCTTGCCGTAGGCTTCAGCCGACGGCACGTCGCGCAGGTACTTGGTCGGGAAACCACCGCCCATGTTGACCATCTTGAGCTCGATACCCTGCTTTGCCAGCTGCACGAAGACGCGCTTGGCATCGGCCAGAGCCGAATCCCAGGCATCGACCTTGGTCATCTGCGAACCGACATGGAACGAGACGCCGTGCGAGGACAGGCCCAGCTGATGGGCGTAGACGAGAACGTCGACGGCCATCTGCGGGACGCAGCCGAACTTGCGCGACAGCGGCCATTCGGCACCTTCGCCATCGGTCAGGACGCGGCAGAATACGCGAGCGCCGGGGGCGGCACGGGAGATCTTTTCGACTTCCTCGTGGCTGTCGACGGCAAACAGCGAAACGCCGAGCGCATGCGCCTTGGCAACGTCGCGTTCCTTCTTGATGGTGTTGCCGAAGGAGATGCGCGAAGCGGTCGCACCGGCGTCGAGCGCCATTTCGATTTCAGCGACGGACGCGCAATCGAAGTTGGAGCCCATCGAGGCGAGCAGGCGCAGGATTTCCGGCGACGGGTTTGCCTTGACGGCATAGTAGATCGAGCTGTCCGGCAGAGCGTGGCGGAAAGCCTTGAAATTGTCGCGCACGACATCGAGGTCAACCACAAGGCAAGGGCCTTCGGGACGTCGGGTGTTCAAGAAGTCGATGATGCGTGCAGTCGTCATGGTATTCCCCAATCTGTTAGGCTCCGGAAAAACCGGAGGACAAAGGGCATACGCGAACACGTACTGGAACCAGCCGGTGGAGACCCCGGGACCAGACATGCGCGTAATGCGCGTTTAGGTGAACAACGCTCCGCCAAGAGCTTTGTTCGCTTTGTCTGCCATTGATTGGAGGGAGAACCCTACCGCACTTCCGGCAATGAAGGTGTGCCTCTTCAGTAACCCCCGCTGATGGAAAGCAGGGAGAGAACAAAAAGGCCCGCACCGTCGTTGCTTCAGATGTCCTCGCATTTTCCGGTTGGCCGGAGTAGCGACTGGAGGGGTTAATTCCAGGTACCTTACCGATTTCCTCACCAAATTCGAGGGTCGGCGGACACCCATGGGCACGTGCGACTTTGGGCTGAGTGGGAAATAAGAAAAAAACCTGTCGTAATCAAGAGTTTTTTCGAAATCGCCGTTGAATTTTTTCCAGAGACGGAAACAATCATAGCGTTCACATTTACTGAACAATAACATGTGTCGTTTTTGTCGGTACAAGCCATTGATTTCAATAGGATTAAATCGAGAAAAATTGCCCGACTTTCGCAAGCTGCGCTGGAAAACTTTCCGGGCATGTGAGAGACGCAGGGCTGCATTGCAGGGGCAAGGCAACCGTTGCGGCGAATCGATAGGCGAAATTCAGAAACCAGGGGGAATGACTGATCGATGGACACTTTGACCCGCATTCGCGCCTTTATCGATGTTGTCGATGCCGAGGGATTTTCAGCAGCGGCGCGTCGCGTCGGGCGATCGAAGGCGCTGCTCTCGAAATATGTACGGGAACTAGAAGACGAACTCGGTGCCCTGCTCCTCAATCGCACAACCCGGCAGTTTTCGCTGACCGAAGCCGGCCATACCTATTACCGAACGGCATCGGAAATCCTGAAAGAGATCGACAACCTCGCGGATCTCGTCCGGGCCAGCAATTCCGACCTCAAGGGCCGGCTGCGGATTTCAGCGCCCCGCACCTTCGTCGATGCGGATATCGGCCAGTCGCTGATCGATTTCGGCAAGGCGCATCCGGAACTTTCGCTCGAAATCGTCTCGGATGATCGTTTCGTCGATCTCGTCGAGGAAGGCTTCGACGTTGCGATCCGCATCACCAAGCTGGAAGATTCGACGCTGATCGCCCGCAAACTCGATGATTTCCAAATCAAGATCTGCGCGTCGCCCGAGTTTCTCGAAAAGAGCGGCCCCATCAACCACCCGTCCGAACTCTCCCGGCATGCCTGCATCATCGACACGAACGGCCGCTCCTACAGCAACTGGCGCTTTGTCGAGCCCGACGGCACCGGCTTCAGCGTTCCCGTCGGCGGGCCGATCGAGGTCAACAGCCCGCTGGCGGCGGTTCGAGCAGCAGAATCCGGCATCGGCATCTCCGGCGTCCCCGAATTCATCGCAAGGCCGAAGATTGCCGCCGGAACGCTTGTCGCCATCCTGGAGGACTATCTTCCGAAGGACCGCGGCATCTACGCGATCTATCCGCATCGGCGCTATCTGCCGACGAAAGTCAGAACACTCGTCGATTTCCTGCACACGTGGTTCCGCAAGAACACGGGAAATTGACGCGCTTGCCGCAGGGCAAAAGTCCCAATTCCGTCCCATTTGACATACATTGCATGAATGCGGGCGATGCGCCGCAACAGCCAGAGGAATCATGACAGCATGAAACCATCGTCCCTGATCCTGACGACAGCGGCATTGCTTGCCCCATGCGCAGCCTTGGCTCACCCGCATATCTTCGCCGAGGCACGCCTTGAGATCGTCGCCGATGGCACGAACCAGATCACCGAACTGCGCAATGTCTGGCGGTTCGACGAGCTTTTTTCCGCCAGCGTGGTGATGGATTTCGACAAGAATTCCAATGCTCAGCTCGATCCCGACGAATTGCAGGAGGTCGGCCAGACCGTTCTCGATTCGCTGCAGGAATACAATTACTACACGACGATCACGGACAACGGCAAAACCGTCAAGGTCAACAAGCCCGATGAAATGACCGCCGACTACAAGGACGGCCAGCTGCTTCTGATGTTTGCGGTCAAGCCCGCCGAGGCGATCCCGTTGAAGGGTAATATGTCGTTCGGAGTCTACGATCCCACAATGTACACGGCGATGGATTTCCCGACCGATGGCGACCTCGTGCCGGTGGGCGACCAGCTGAACGCCTGCGAGCACAAGGTGGTCCGTCCTGATCCCGACGAAGTGCTTGCCCAGAACCAGGCGAGCCTGACCGACGCTTTCTTCAATGATCCGACGGGAACCGACATGTCGAAGATGTTTGCGACAAGGATCGAATTCAAATGCTGATGGCCCGCAATCCCGTTCGTCTGCTGGGTATTGCGCTGACGCTCACCGTCCTTTGCGCAACCATTGCCCACGCGCAGTCGCCGCTCGGCATCGGCACAGCCGAGCCGGCCTTCCAGACGACTGGCATCTTTGGCGGCTTCTTCGCCTTTGTGAACATGGAGCAGCAACGCTTCTATCATACGCTGACGGAAGCGATCAAAGGCATGCGGGAAAACCCCTGGCATCTCTGGTCGCTGATCGGGCTGTCCTTTGCCTACGGTGTCTTTCACGCCGCCGGCCCCGGCCACGGCAAGGCGGTGATCTCCTCCTACATGATCGCCAACGAAACCGAATTGAAGCGCGGCGTGCTTTTGTCGTTTCTGTCCTCGATGATGCAGGGAGGCGTCGCCATCCTTCTCGTCGGCGCCGCCTATCTGGTCCTGCGCGGATCATCCATCTCGATGACGCAGGCGACGCATTTCCTCGAAGTCGTCAGCTACGCGCTGATTGCGGCCTTCGGCGGCTGGCTGCTGTTTCGCAAGCTCAGGGGAATGCGTGAGCGCCGCCTCGTCCCAGCGGCGGTGGAGGTTCACGGACATCACCACGACCACTCGCATCATTTCCACGATCACAGCCATTCCCATGATCACGGTCACAGCCATGGCCCGGGCGAGGTCTGCGACACCTGTGGCCACGCGCACGCTCCCGATCCGTCGATGCTGAAAGGCGACCGGTTCGCGCTTCGCGAAGCCTGGTCGGCGATCATCGCCGTTGGCCTGCGCCCCTGCTCCGGCGCCCTGATCGTGCTCAGCTTCGCGCTGCTGAACGGGCTTTACCTCGGCGGCGTGCTCTCGGTCTTTGCTATGTCGATCGGCACTGCGATCACCGTTTCGGTGCTGGCGACGCTGGCCGTGACCGCCAAGGATCTGGCGGTTCGCTATGCGTCCAGCGGCTCATCGGCCATGCGCATCAGCAACGGCATCGAAATATCCGGCGCGCTGCTGGTGCTGGTGCTCGGCATCGTGCTTCTCGGAGCGTCGCTGCAGGGCTAAAGCAATTCCAGCGGTTTACGTCCGGAATGGCGTGAAACAAAACAGTCAGAGCCCGCGTCGGCGCTGATAACGGGCGCGCAGCCAGAAGATCAGGAAGAAGCCGAGCACGAACAGCGTACCGAAGGCGGCCGCAAGCCAGGGCGAGAACGTGCCGAGCCAGAGCATGATTTTCGGCAAGATGAAGAACCCCACTCCGACGACGAGCAGGATGACCGCGGCAGCGATGGCCGGCGAACGTTCCTTCTTTTCCGGCGTGTTCATGCCGTCTCCTTTTCAGCAAGTTCCGCGCGGATGTCTTCGAGCTTGCGCTTCTGCATCCCGTCGGCGGTAAAATTCTCCGGCGACAGCCAGGTTTCGAAAGCCGCATTGAGCAGAGGCCATTCGCCGTCAATCATCGAGAACCATGCGGTGTCGCGGTTGGCCCGCTTGGAAAGCATATGCTGGCGAAACACGCCCTCGAAGGTAAAGCCCAGACGATCCGCGGTCTTTTTGCTTGCCGCGTTGCGGTTGTCACATTTCCACTCGTAACGCCGATAGCCGAGATCCTCGAAGGCGTGCTTGGCCATCAGATAGTGCACTTCGGTTGATAGAGGTGAGCGTGCCATCGAGAAGGAATGGGCGACACCGCCGACCTCGACCACGCCGTTGGCCGGATCGGGGCGCATGTAGTTGGCCATGCCGACAACCTCGCCGCTAGCCTTGTCGTAGAACACTTCGGTGATCCAGCCGGATTTCTGCACCGCGGTCAGCCAGGCGTCGAAATCCTCGATGCCACGGAAATCGTCCTGCGCAAAATACTGAAGACGCGCATTGATATCCAGCCCGCCAAAGGCCTGCCACAACGCTTCGAGATGCGCGGCCCGGTCATAGGGTACGATCCGGACGTAACGGCCTTCCAGGGTCACCGGCTTTGGAGCCGGACACCCGCTCCAATTCGTCAAATCACGCATCTGCAAACTCCCGGAGAGGCCACACCACCCGCCTCAAGACCAGCCCGGGGTGCCGGACCGGTCATGACAAGGCTTCGACGCTGGCATAGGACAGCTCAGGCATCCGCACAAATGCAAATTGATGATGGATCGATCACCAGGGCGACTTGATCGGCGGCTCGCCGGTCTGAGGCACCGAAGTCTGGGGTTTGTTCACTTGCGCCTCGACAACCGGTGTCTTGGCCGCCGATACCGTTGCTTCGATGTGATCAATCAGCGCATCGGCAAGGCCGAGTCGCCCTGCCAACTGATCGAGATAACCGCGCTCGGCCCGGCTGTCGGCATCGATGGCAAGACGCGAGGCCGCGTAGAGCTCGACACGCTCCTCGTCCGTCGTCGCGGCGGCGACGATAGCGTCGAGATCGACGGGGTTGCTCAGCTCATCGTTGAGGAACTGCTCTGCTTCCGAATCGAGACCGGAGAGCTTGACCTTGTCCATGATGCGGGCGCGCTCGGCATCATCGATATGACCGTCGGCACGGGCAGCGGCGATCATGGCGCGCACCAGAACGAGCACGAAATCGTTGCGGATGGCGGCGGGTTCGGTGCTGAAGCCAGAATCGGCCGGCGGCGGCAGGAGTTCCGGCTGGGCCTGGGCTTCCGGCTGCGTGGCAGGCGCGTTGCCGGCCTGGTAATTCTTGTAGGCCTGGTAACCAAGGCCGGCGATGGCGGCGAGACCGCCGAGCTTCAACGCCGCACCCGTCACTTCGCGGCCGGTACCGGTACCGAGCAGCACGGCCGCGATGGCGCCGGCTGCAAGCGGGTTGTCCTTGGCCAGCTGCGTGACCTGGCCGGCACGATCACGCACCGTGCCGCCGGCACCGGGGATCTGCGAGCCCAAAAACTGGTCCAGCAATTTCTTCGCGTCAAACATTCGGTCACACTCCCTTGGCCGGTTGAAGTCGGATTGAGACATAGGAATGCGACGAAAGGAATACAAATGAAAGAGCCAGTCAAATATGCCGCAATCAAGGGATGCGGGACGCCGGATCGCGCCAGCGATGGTTCTCGGTGGATTTAAAGTCTGTACGGTATTTTCGAAGATTGTCTTCATGGACAAGCGAGATCGGCACGCCGGCCAAATACTGATTCCGTTGATGAAGAAAAGGTGTGTTCCAATGAAAGGGAGCATCGCCCCAGAACAGCGTGAAAGGCCGGCTATCCCAATCCTGCACGAGCAGGATTTCGCAGAGCACACCATGGAAGCGAAACGCTCGTTTGTGGCTGAACCGCTTTTCGACCACTTCATCGACGCGAGGAGCCCACATTTTCAGAAAAGCATCGACTGGGTCGAAATTTCTGCCGCGATAGACAAGGTCAATGTCCGCATGGGGACGCGGCGGGCAGATGCCGAGCACTTCCTCCGCCCATCCGCCGAAGAGATCGCATTCCACCCCGCTTTCGCGCAGGGTGGAGAGTATGTCACACACCGTCTCAAGGCCATTGTGCATGGCGTCGAACTCCGTGCGGCGATGCCGCCAGAGCGGCGATCAGCCCCTCAGCGCAAACGCTTCCGCGGCGAGCCTGGTGATACCAGCCCAATCGCCTTTGGCCACCAGTTCCTTCGGCGCGACCCAGGAACCGCCGACGCAGACGACGTTGGGAAGCGACAGGTAGTCCTTCGCATTCGACAGCGAGATGCCGCCGGTCGGGCAGAACAGGGTGCCGGCAAGTGGCGACGACAGCGACTTGAGGTAGGCGGCGCCGCCGGCCTGTTCTGCCGGGAAGAACTTCATCACCTTGTAGCCTTCTTCGCGCAAGCCCATGACTTCGCTGGCCGTTGCGGCACCAGGGAGAAGCGGGATTTCGGAATCGTTGGCCGCGTCGATCAGTTCCTGCGTCGTGCCGGGGCTGACGATGAACTGCGAGCCGGCTTCGACAGCCGCCTCATATTGGGCCGCGTTGAGGATGGTGCCGGCACCGGCCACCGCACCCTCAACTTCGTTGGCAACGGCGCGGATGGCTTCAAGAGCGGCGGTCGTGCGCAGGGTGATCTCGATCGCCTTCAATCCACCGGCGACGAGCGCCCGCGCCAGCGGCACGGCTGTCGCCACGTCATCGATGATCAGCACCGGAACGACCGGCTGCAATTTCAGGACGGAAAGAAGTCTATCGGTTTTCTCGCTCATGCCGGACAGCCCTTTTAAAACGATTGAAGTGACGTTCGAATACTCTTCCCATCCGCTTTTGTCGATACCAAACGGGAGCTTTCGAGCCTATTCGAGCATGGTGACACATGCTTGACAACCGGACTGCGAAGCAGCCTGCACACGATGCGCCGGTAGCCCGAAGTGCTTGCTTGTTCGATTGTCACAAACCTGTAATGTGTGCAAAATCAATCTCGGCAAAGCAGCAGGCGATGCGATGGCCAAGGAAATCGAACGCAAGTTCCTGGTGGCGTCCGACGAATGGCGCAGCAGGGCGGATCGCGGCACGTGCCTGTTGCAGGCCTATATAGTCACCATGGACGACCGGTCCGTGCGGGTACGGTTGATGGACGACAAGCGTGCCAAGCTGACGATCAAGATCGGAACCGGCTCGATGACGCGGGACGAATTCGAGTATGAGATTCCGGTTGCCGACGCGAAGGACCTGATGTCGAAGGCCATCGGCCTCATTATTGAAAAGACCCGTCATGAGGTGAAGCATGGCGGTTTTGTCTGGGAAGTCGATGTCTATGGCGGTGCGCACGAAGGTCTCGTCATTGCCGAAGTCGAATTGGGCTCTGAAAGCGACATACCGAGCCTTCCGGCATGGCTGGGTACGGAGGTGACCGGAGACCCGCATTACTCGAACCAGTATCTTTCAACCAACCCATTGGCTTCGAAGGCAGATCATGAGCTATCATATTCGCCCTTCTGAAAGTTTCACGGAAGAATTCAAGGCGGTCGGCACCGAGCAGCTGAATCTTGCCATCGCCGTGCTGACGGAACGCCCAGACGGACTTGTCGAGGCCATCCACGATGCCCGCAAGAACTTCAAGAGGCTGCGCTCCCTTTATCGCCTCGCCGCCGACGACGTACCGGCGTTCCGGCGCACGGAAAATGCGCGCATTCGCAACATGGCAAGAACGCTCTCGACGTTTCGCGATGCGACAGCTCTCGTCGAGGTCAGCCGGTACCTGATCGCCAATGCTGAAAGCGGTGAAGAACGCGCGGCGTTGAAACGGGTCAGCAAGGTGCTGACTGCCCGGCGCGATGAACGCGCCGCTGACGGCAAGCCAATCGAAGAAAGCGTGGCGGCAGCGATCGCAACCTGTGGCCGGGCGCTTGAAGCGCTCTCCCGTGTCACGTTCGAGGATAACGGCAGTACAGGCGCCAAACGCATAGCAAAGGGCTGGTGCAAGGCGCTGGAACGTGCCGTAGCGGCACGCGCTGCCTGCGAGAACACAACGGACGCGCATCTTTTTCACGAGCTGCGCAAGCGCGGCCAGGACTACCGGCTCTATCTCGACCTTCTACAGCGACTATGGCCTTCGGCAATGCACGCAAAACGGGTCGAAGCGACGGAGATGGTCGATCTGCTCGGCCATCACAATGATCTTGCGCTCCTCGCCTCGCTCGTCAACGAACAGCCGCACCTTTTCGGAAAAAGCGAAGATCTGGCCTATCTTCTCTCGGCGGTGATTACCCGGCAGGAGGCCCTGCGGGAGGCTGCACTGAAGCTCGCGGATTCCGTTTTCCGCGATGAACCGGAAAACGAGAGTCGAAAAATCAGGCTGTTGTGGAAGGACGCCGCCTGAGCCTCTGACACGTTGTCAGATTGAGGATTGATGCTGCCATTTCGTGACAGTATGCTGGGCCATGTCCCGCTCCACCCGGCTTCTCGACCTCATCCAGCTTCTGCGCACCTACCGGCGCCCCGTCAGCGGCAGCACGCTTGCCCAGCGCATGGGGATCAGTATCCGAACGCTCTACCGCGACATCGCCACGCTGCAAGCCCAGGGCGCCGACATTCAGGGGGCTCCCGGCTTCGGTTACGTTCTCAAGCCCGGTTTCCTGATGCCGCCGATGATGCTGAGCGAAGAGGAGATCGAGGCCTTGGTGCTCGGCGCGCGCTGGGTGGCAGCGCGGACGGACGACGAACTGAAAGACGCGGCCCGCAATGCACTGGCGAAAATCGCCGCGGTGTTGCCGGCCGACCTCCGGCATGAGCTGGAAACCAATTCCCTGCTCGTTTCGTCCGCCAGGAAACCCAATGTGGGAACCACGGATTTGTCGGCGGTCAGGGAGGCGATCCGGCAAGGCCTGAAGCTCGATATCGACTACGGCGATGTCAACGGGCAAACCACAAGCCGCCGCATCTGGCCGTTTGCGCTCGGCTATTTCGAGGAAACCCGAGTTCTCGCTGCCTGGTGTGAGCTACGCGAGGATTTTCGTCATTTTCGCGCCGAGCGTATCACCTCGATGACGGTGACCGACATCCGTGTCCCCCGAAAACGCGAGCGCCTGCTGGCGGATTGGCGACGGGCGCACAACGTCTCGCAGGATATGTGACCATACTGCCATAAACTGACAGCATATCCGTTTAAAACGGTCTCCGTAAACACGAAGGAGATCACCATGACAGCCGATTACATCCTGCTTGCCGTCGACAGCCCGGCCGAAAGCGCGAATTTCTATCAGATCGTTCTCGGCTCGACGCCACTGGAACTCTCGCCCACCTTCGCGCTGTTCAAGATGAACGAGAGCACCAAGCTCGGCCTCTGGTCCAGAAAGACGATGGAGCCAAAAGTCACCGGCTCCGCCGGTGGCAGCGAACTGGCGATTTCGGTTGCCGGACGCGAAGGCGTCGATGCGCTGCACGCCGAATGGAGAGGCAAGGGCGTCACCATCCTGCAGGAACCCGTCGCCACGGATTTCGGCTACACCTTTACCGGCGCCGATCCGGACGGCCATCGCCTGCGCGTCTTCACACCCGAAGGCATCTGAGCAAGGCTGGTGCGGCCCGGTTCGAACACCGGGCCGCAATGCCAATTGCGCGAAAGAGCCGAAAGCTGTATTTCACGCCGCATGACAGACACGCTTCAAACCCTTCGCCCGGAAGCCGGTGGCCAGTTTCTGGTGGCCGCGCTTTATCATTTCGTCTCCTTCGAGCGCTTCGCCGATTTTCGCGAACCGTTGCAGAAAATGTGCGACGACAACGGCGTCAAGGGCACGCTGCTTTTGGCCCACGAGGGTATCAACGGCACGATCGCCGGCCCCGAAGAGGGCATCAAAGCCGTTCTGGCATTCCTTCGTTCCCAGCCCGAATTCGCAGGCCTCGAGCACAAGGAAAGCTGGGCTTCGTCCATGCCGTTCCTGCGCATGAAGGCGCGGCTGAAGAAGGAAATCGTCACCATGGGCGTCGAGGATATCGACCCCAACAAGATCGTCGGCACCTATGTCGCGCCGAAGGACTGGAATGCGTTGATTTCCGATCCCGACACGCTGGTGATCGATACCCGCAACGACTACGAGACGGCGATCGGCATGTTCCGCGGCGCAGTCGATCCGAACACCAAGAGTTTTCGCGATTTTCCCGACTGGGTGAAGAACAATGCGGATCTCGCAGCCAAGCCGAAAATCGCCATGTATTGCACCGGCGGCATCCGCTGCGAAAAGGCGACAGCCTTCATGAAGGAGCAGGGTTTTGGCGAGGTCTACCACCTCAAGGGCGGCATCCTGAAATATCTGGAGGAAATGCCGGAAGAGGAAAGCCTCTGGGATGGCGCCTGCTTCGTCTTCGACGACCGCGTATCGGTAACCCACGGCCTGAAGGAAGGCGAGCACACGCTCTGCCACGCCTGCCGCCAGCCGCTGACGCCGCAAGACCTTTTGTCACCCCACCATGAGCACGGCGTTTCCTGCATCCACTGCCATGAAACCCGCACCGAAGAAGACCGCCTGCGCTACCGCCAGCGGCAGCGCCAGATGGAACTGGCGAAAAAGCGCGGCGAGCGGCATCTGGGGAGCTGAGGGGGTTTCAAGCCGAAAGTGAAACGATCCGCGAATCCGCATTTTCAGCCAGAAGCGCCGACAACGCCGCCTCCTCGATGGGCCGCGAGAAGAAATAGCCCTGCAGCTGGTCGCATCCGCACAAACGGAGGAAAGTTGCCTGTTCCTCCGTCTCGATGCCTTCGGCGGTCACGGGGATATCCAAGGCGGCAGCCAGCGCCAGCGTCGCCTGCAGCATTTCACGGCCGCGCGGGATTTCCTCCAACGCGCTGGTCATCGAACGATCGAGCTTCAACCGGTCAAAGCCGAACTGCCTGAGATAACCGATGCTCGAAAACCCGGCGCCGAAGTCATCCAGCGCGATGCGCACGCCAAGCGCGTTGAGCGCTTCAATCATCCCGCGGGCGTGGGCGGGATTGTGGATGAAATATCCTTCGGTCACTTCCAGTGTCACCGAAGCGGGGCGCACGCCGCTTTCTTCAAGCAGCCGCGCGACATTGGGAATGAAGAAGGGATTGCGGAACTGCGCCGGGGAAATATTGATCGATATGCCGATATGCGGCCATGTCCGCACGGTTCTCAAGGCCTCTTCCATCACGAACAGACCGAGCTTGTCGATCAAGCCGGATGATTCCGCCAGCGGTATGAATACATCCGGGGAGACCATGCCCATCTGCGGGGAGTTCCAGCGCAACAAGGCTTCAAGCCCGGCAATTGCCTGTGTCCGGGCATCGACCACCGGCTGGTAGACGACAAAAAATTCCTTGTTCTGAATACCCGCGCGAAGGGCCACTTCCATGGCTTTGCGTTCGGCAAGGGCACTGTCCATCTGCATGTCATAGGCAACAGCGCGGCCGCGGCCTTCCGCCTTTGCCTTGTACATGGCGATATCGGCCCGCCGCAAAAGCTCCTCGGCATCAACGGAACCGTGCGCAGAAACCGCAGTCCCGACACTGACGCCAACCACAACGACCAGTTCTCCGATCAGGAAAGGCTCCGAGAAAAAATCCAGCACCAGCGTTTCAAGCGATGGGGCCGTTCGCGTACCGCCGTTGACCGGCATGGCAATGGCAAACTCGTCGCCACCGAGACGAGCCAGGATGGCGCCCTGCGGAACGAGATGCGCCAAACCGGCCGCCACGCTGATAATCAGCCGGTCTCCGGTCGCATGCCCGTAGACGTCGTTGACCTCCTTGAAGCCGTCCATGTCCAGATAGAACAGCAGCACGTCGTTACGGCCGTCTCTCGCAAGACCGATCATGTCCTGCAGACCGGAAAAGAGCCCCATGCGATTTGAAAGACCGCTCAGCCGATCCGTCAACGCCATCTTGCGCGCCGCGATCTCGTCGCCGCGCAGTTTTCCGATGACAAACGAACCGACAAGCACCAGCAGAAAAATGAAGACCCCGACGATTGCCATTGCGGCAAAAACGTAAGGGCGCACCTGCCGATAGCTGACATCGCCCGGAGACTGCGCTGTCCAGGTCAACCCCGCGATAACATGTCCAGCCGGATCGGAAATCAAGGCGGTACCGGGAACGACGGACGAAGCATCGATCAGACGCAAATCCTGAATGAGATAGGTCTCGGCGATGGCATCGATCTTTGCCTGATCCAGACGACGGACAAACACCAACTGCTGCAGCCGGTCCTGCGGCACCGAAACATCCGGCGACGCACCGCGAATGGTCGATACGCCGACGATCGCTATACCATCGGAGGTTCGGACAAAACCGGATGCTCCCGCACCTTGACCAATGCCAGCGCTGCGGACCGCTTTCATCATCCCGTCGAAAGCCGGAGACAGGAACTGAGATGGCGATGTGGAAAACGGGACGCCGCGCTTGAACGCCATCAGGACCTTGCCATCCGGACCCAGCAGATAAGCCGTATCGAAAATATCCGACGCGGCATTGGCAAGATCAAAGTTCTGCAGAACCCAGTCTTCCGCCTCGGGAGAATAGACCGCTTGGGCAGCGGCATCCCAGACAGTGTAATCCACCATTGTCGAGGCCATCTGGCTCTGCAGTGTCGTCAGGGCGCCTGATACGGCCTGGCGAGATCGGCTTTCATCAAGCGCATTGGTGGTAACGGCAACCGTCTTCAGCGCGGTCAGCACCACCGCCACGGCGACGATGACGACCACGGCAAAGGACACCAGCAGAAGTAGCACGACATGTTGCCGCTTCAGCCGGATCGAATTCAGAAAGGAGGTCAACAAGTCGCGCATCTAGCACGCACCTTGTCGGGAAAAACATTTCAAAATCTTTTACAGCAGCTGCTAAAAAATAGGTTTTGCAAGATAGGGCTCTGGATCATTCGGTGCCAATTGCCGCTATCGCGGCATGTTTTCAAATTCCGGCAGACCGCCGAAGATATGATCCCAAGAGGGCGACTGCTTGCCATGGCCGCGCAGTCCGGCTGGAACAGTGCGGGGTCATCGAGCCGTTTCGATCCAGGTGATCGCCTGCACGAAACGCTGCAGATTTTCCACGAGAATAGCGCGAATTTCGGGATCTGCCAAAATCGCTTGACGTTGCTCTGGTGTCTTGCCGAGAAGATTGATGCGGAAGGAGGTTTCCTCAACCAGCCGGACGGACATGGTTTTCAACACTTCTGTCAGCGCATCCAGTGCGAAATCACCGCGATGGGAGGCGTGGACGAGCATCACCGGCTTGTGCGGAATTTCATCGCGCGAGACCAGCCAGTCGAGCGCATTTTTCAGCCCGCCGGGAACGCCATGAGCATACTCCGGCGACGAGATGATCAGTCCATCGGCTGCACGGATTTTCGCGGCCAGCGCTAGCGCCGAGGCCGGCATGTCGCGGGCTTCGCGGTCCGGGTTGAAGATCGGGAGGTCGCCGAGCAAGTCACAGATTTCGATGGTGACCTCCGGCGGCGCGAGATCATGCAAGGCTTCGAGCAGGGCACGATTGCTCGAAGCCTTCCGCAGGCTGCCGCAGATGGCATAAAGGAAGAGCGGGCCGGGCATGCTTTTCTCCGAGAGAGAATCGATCCCGGCATGTTGCAGTTCGTAGCGCCGCCGTCACCCCGCCTTGTGATTGCCCTTCGGAAACTGTTCCGCCAGCTCCTTGTACCAATGGCCGCTCTTCTTGATGGTGCGGACCTGGGTGTCATAGTCCACGTGGACGATACCGAAGCGCATCTTGTAGCCTTCCGCCCACTCGAAATTGTCCATCAGGCTCCAGGCAAAATAACCCTTCATCGGATAGCCTTCGCTGATCAGGTCGGCCGTCACCGCAAGATGATCGGCGATGTAGTCAAGGCGCGGCTGGTCATCGACCACCCCGTTTTCGACGCTCATATTGTAGGCGGCGCCGTTCTCGGTGATGTAGCAATCCGGCAGCGCATAACGGTCGTTGACCGTGCGGATGAGATCGCCGAGCGCCTGCGGGAAAACTTCCCAGCCGATATCTGTCTTCACATGGCTGACAGGCTTGGCATTGACCGTCGCCGGGAATTCGGCGCCCTTAGACGGGTCGTGGCTGACACGCATCGGCGTGTAGTAGTTGACACCCCACCAGTCGGTCTTCTGGCTGATCGTCTCCATATCGCCATCCTCGATGGCCGGCATGCGATGGCCAAGCGCGGAGAGGAAACTTTCCGGATATTCGCCCTTGAAGATCGGACCGAAGAAGACGCCGTTGTGGAAATCGAAGGCACGCTCGGCGGCGGCCTTGTCTTCGGCGCTGTCGCTGCCGGCATAGACGTGCATCGGGTTGATGACGATGCCGACCGGCAAATTCGGCTGCGCCTCGCGCACGGTGGCGACGCCGAGGCCATGGGCGAGATTGGTGAAATGCAGCGCGCGCAGTGCTGCGTCCATATTGCGCTCGCCCGGCGCGTGGATGCCATAGAGATGGCTGAGCCAGACGGAGCACCAGGGCTCGTTGAAGGTAGCGACCGCATCCAGCCGGTCGCCAAGGCGCGAAATCAACGTCTTGGCGTAGCGCTGATAGGCATAGGCCGTCGAGCGCGCCGTCCAGCCACCGTCGCCCATCAGCGCCAGCGGCAGGTCCCAATGGTAGAGTGTGGCAAAGGCCTTGATGTTGCGGGCCTTCAGGCCATCGACGAGGCGGTCGTAGAAATCCAGGCCCTTTTCGTTGATCGGGCCAGTGCCTTCCGGAATGATGCGCGGCCAGGCGATGGAAAAGCGATAGGCTTCGACGCCGAGGCTCTTGATCAGATCAAGGTCTTCCTCCAGCCGGTTATAGTGATCACAGGCGATATCGCCATTATGCCCCTGATAAACCCGGCCCGGCATGCTGGAGAAGGCATCCCAGATCGACGGCTTGCGGCCATCGGCCTTGGTCGCACCTTCGATCTGGAAGGAGGCGGTCGCAACACCGAAAATGAAATCGCCGGGGAAGCGTTCTGCCAATTTCTTTGCTTCGATCATGTGAAAATCCCGTCTGTGCGTGTGACGCCGTTCGGCGGCGGTTTAGCCAAGGTAGACGGCGATGTACAGTGCGGGGATCGCGAAAACTGCAACGTTGCAGAAAACCGCGATCAAGATTTCGCAGAGATGGCGAGGCTCCCTGTTAGTGCAGTGTGCTATTCCTCGACGGCCATCAGGTCCAGGTTCCGGTTCAGACGCTGGAGCAAGGCGCACAGCGTCGCCACCTCGTCCTGGCTGAAGCCGGCCAGCGCCTGCTCGCTGCCCTGACGCAGAATCTCCCGGACGGCGGGCGTCTTGGCCAAAGCTTCCGCGGTAAGCGAGACGAGGCTGCTGCGGCCGTCGTTGGGATCGGGCACCCGCCGGACCAGTCCATCCCGCTCCATTCTGGCGAGCGTCTGCGCCATCGACGGCTGCTCGACCTTGGCGAACCGGGCCAACTCCTTCTGCGGCATCGCCGCACCATCCCGCAGCAGATAGAGCACCGGCAAATGGCCGACGCCGAAGCCCATCCCCTTCAGCTGACGGTCCCCGAGGCGGGCAAAGGCGCGGGCGGCCATATTGATCAGCGGCGCGGGCGTCGAAAAGAGATTCCAGTCTATCATGGCACTTGCATTGGCTCCTATGTTTATTATATAGGATCCTATATAAACCAATGAGAGACCCCTGTCCATGAGCTTTGTTCCCCGCATCGCCATTGTCGGCGCCGGCCCCGGTGGCCTGGTGCTGGCTCGCCTGCTTCACGTCGCCGCAATCCCTGCAACCGTGTTCGAACGCGAGGCGCATGCGCTCGCCCGACCCCAGGGCGGCACACTCGACCTCCATGCCGATTCCGGACAACTCGCCCTTCAGCTGGCCGGTCTGGACGAAGATTTCCGACGCATCGCGCGCTACGAGGATCAGGGGAACCGGGTCTATGACAAGACCGGCACGCTGCTGTTTTCGGACGATGGCACCCATGGCGACCGCCCGGAGGTCGATCGGACCGCGCTTCGGGAGATTCTGCTGGCGTCGATCCCCGCGGATACGATCCGATGGGGCCAAAATCTGAGCGAGGTGCGCCCGCGCGCGGACGGCGCTTACGACCTGATCTTCGGCGGCGAAACAGCCGGGCCTTTCGATCTCGTCGTTGGAGCCGACGGAACCTGGTCGCGGACAAGGCCGCTAGTCTCGGCCTACAAGCCGCAATATACAGGACTGACCTTCATCGAATTCGGGATCGACGATGTCGATCGACGCCATCCGGTCCTCTCGGCCTTCGTCGGCCGTGGCAAGATGGATGCCCAGAGCGACGGCCGGGCAATGATCATCCAGCGCAACGGCAATGCCCATTTGCGCGGCTATGCGATCTTTCGCGTGCCCGCCGACTGGGCGACGGCGACCTTCGACTTTACCGCACCGACCTTGGCCCGTGCGCGCCTGGCGAAGGAATTCGAGGGATGGGCGCCCGAATTCCTCGATCTCATCCACGCCGGCAACGACCATATCGTCCCGCGCCCGATCCATGCGCTGCCGGTCGGCCACCATTGGCCGACCCGGATCGGAGTGACGCTGATCGGCGACGCCGCCCACGTCATGTCGCCCTTCGGCGGCGAGGGCGTCAACGCCGCCATGCTCGATGCCGCTGAGCTCGGCCGCCATCTCGTCGAGGCCGATGATTGGAAGACAGGCGTCAGCACCTACGAGGCAGAGATGTTCGAGCGCGTCGTCGAGCCGGCGGCCTATGCGGCAGAAGCCGTGGCCACCGAACTCTCCCATATCGGGCAGGAGTTGACGCTGAAACATATGAATGAGCACATCGGCGCAGGCTGATGCCACGCCGCCAGCCTAAGCGGCCGCGTAGCTGACGTTTCAGGGATGCTTGCAGCGCCCTGTCAGACCTTCACCCACGCCCCATTGCGCTTTGACGACTGCACGCAGGCATCGACGAACACCATTCCCTTCATGCCATCGTCGATTGTCGGATAGATGACAGCCGGATCGACCGCTTCGCCCTTGCGTCGCGCATAGATAGCGCGGGCGGCCTCGGTGTAGATGTTGGCGAAGCCTTCGAGATAACCTTCGGGATGGCCCGACGGGATGCGGGAGACGCGCGCGGCGGACGGGCCGGAGCCTGCGCCGGCGCGGGTGATCAGTCGCTTCGGCTCACCGAACGGGGTGTACCAAAGATAGTTCGGGTCCTTCTGCGTCCACTCCAAGCCGCCCTTGGTGCCGTAGACGCGGACCATCAGGCCGTTTTCATGACCGGGGGCAACCTGGCTGCACCAGAGCAGGCCCTTGGCGCGCTCGCCGTCTCTTTCCTTGAAGCGCATCATCACATGCGCATTGTCGTCGAGCGCGCGTCCCTTGACGAAGCTGTCGAGATCGGCGGCCAGTTCTTCAAGCTCCAGGCCGGAGACGAAAGCGCCGAGATTATAGACGTGGGTGCCGATATCGCCGGTCGAGCCGCCGGCGCCGGACTTGGAAGGATCGGTGCGCCATGCTGCCTGCTTCTGGCCGGATTGCTCGATGTTTTCCGTTAGCCAGTCCTGCGGATATTCCATCTGCACCAGACGGACGGCGCCGATATCGCCATTGGCGACCATGGCGCGGGCCTGGCGGACCATCGGATAGCCGGTGTAGTTATGCGTGAGCACGAACAGCGCGTCACTCTCGTCCGCGAGCTTCTTCAGCTTCTTGGCATCGGACAGCGTCGAGGTCAGCGGCTTGTCGCAGATCACGTGAATGCCGCGCTTCAGGAATTCCTTGGCCGCTTCGTAGTGCACATGGTTCGGCGTGACGATGGCCACCGCCTCGATACCGTTCTTCAGCTTGGCCTCGCGGATCGCCATTTCCTTGAAATCGGAATAGCTGCGCGACGGGTCAAGACCGAGTTCCGCACCGGAAGCCTTGGCCTTTTCCGGCGTCGACGACAGGGCGCCGGCGACGAGTTCGAAATGATCGTCAAGCCTCGCCGCCATGCGGTGAACGGCGCCGATGAAGGCGCCCGAGCCGCCGCCGACCATGCCGAGCCGGATACGCTTTTCGCGGGTTTCCGAAGAGCTTCCTTCGATTGCCATGTTGTTCTCCTGAAATTCAATTGGTGTTGATAGGCCCCTCATCCGCCCTGTCGGGCACCTTCTCCCCGCAGGCGGGGAGAAGGACCAATCCGCAGCCCCTCAGCCAAATCAGGGCATGTCCCCTCTCCCCGTCTGCGGGGAGAGGGTGAGGGTGAGGGCAGTTTCCTTAAAGCCCGAGCATGCGCCGGTTGGCCGCCTCGTCCGTGCCGCCATCGGCAAAGTCGTCGAAAGCCTTTTCCGTCACGCGGATAATGTGGTGCTTGACGAACTCGGCGCCTTCGCGTGCGCCGTCTTCGGGGTGCTTCAGGGCGCATTCCCATTCGACCACGGCCCAGCCGGCAAAATCGTTGGCGGCCATCTTGGAGAAGATCGCACCGAAATCGACCTGGCCGTCGCCGAGCGAGCGGAAGCGGCCGGCCCGGTTGACCCAGCCCTGATAACCGCCATAGACGCCCTGCCGGCCGGTCGGGTTGAATTCCGCGTCCTTGACGTGGAACATCCGGATGCGGTCCTTGTAGATGTCGATATTGTCGAGATAATCGAGGCACTGCAGCACGTAGTGCGAGGGATCATAGAGCATGTTGGCGCGAGCATGGTTGCCCGTACGCTCCAAAAACATCTCGTAGGTGATGCCATCATGCAGGTCTTCGCCCGGATGGATCTCGTAGCAGACGTCGACGCCGCAATCTTCAGCGTGATCGAGGATCGGCTTCCAGCGGCGGGCAAGCTCATCGAACGCGGTCTCGACAAGACCGGCCGGGCGCTGCGGCCACGGATAGAAATAGGGCCAGGCGAGCGCGCCGGAGAAACTGGCCATGGCGTTCAGTCCGAGGTTCTTCGATGCGGTCAGGGCAAGCTTGACCTGCTCGACCGCCCATTGCTGACGCGCCTTCGGATTGCCGCGGACTTCGGGAACGGCAAAACCGTCGAAGCCCTCGTCATAGGCCGGATGGACCGCAACGAGCTGGCCCTGAAGATGGGTCGAAAGCTCGGTGACTTCGATACCGTTGTCGCGGGCCGTGCCAGTGAACTCATCGCAATAGGCCTTCGATTCTGCTGCCTTCTTCAGGTCGATCAGCCGGCTATCCCAGCTCGGCACCTGGACGCCCTTGTAGCCGCAATCGGCGGCCCATTTGGTGATCGAATCCCAGGAATTGAACGGGGCAGCATCGCCAGCGAATTGTGCGAGAAAGAGCGCGGGGCCTTTGATGGTCTTCATGTCAGATTCCTCCCTGATTATCGACCGTAAACGTTTCCGAAGTGTTTTAACACGCCGTTCATCGAGGACAAGACGCCTCTTTCCGATAACGGCCAGCTGGCGGGGATGGCCAGAATTTCAATGCGCCGGAACCTAATCACGGACTCCGCACGGCGGCAAGAGGTACGTGCCGCAAAAACCGAAAACGAAGATGGACGCGATTCCAGACAATAAAATGGGCGCCCGTTTTCGCGGGCGCCCGGTAGCTAGTAAAACCGATCAGAACGGTGAATCGGGGAAGTAGAAGTCCTTGGCATTGTCCTTGGTGATGAGCGTCGCGTCGATCGTGTAGACGCCACGAACCGGAACCTGGCCGTAGAAATTGGCAACCGTCATCTCGAGCGCCGTACCGACCATTGCCGGCGGATAGAGCACGTCGACCGGGATCATATTGTCGCCATCCATGACCTTCTTGACCATGTCCTTCGAACCGGCGCCGGCCACGACATACTGGATGTCAGTGCGCTTGGCCTGCTCGATGGCCTGCAGCACGCCGACGGCCATGTCGTCATCCTGGCACCATACAACGTCGATCTTCGGATACTTGGTCAGGTAGTCCTGCATGACCTTGAAGGCGTCGTCGCGGTTCCAGTTGCCGAACTGACGGTCGAGAACCTTGACGTTGGAGCCTTCGATACCCTTGTCGAAACCATCCTGGCGCTGCTGGTCGATCGGAATCGGCAGACCGCGGATGATGACGACTTCGGCGTCCGGCGTCGTTGCCTTGATGTATTCGCCGGCCGTCTGGCCAAGCGCCGGGTTGTTGCCGGCGACATAGAGATCGCGGACGGTGTTGTCGTTGACGCTCGGGGCGCGGTCGACGATGGCGACGAACGTGCCCTTGCCCTTGACTTCCTTGATGGCGTTGACCAGCGGATCCGGGTCGGACGGCAGGATGACGAGCGCGTCGATGCCCTGGGTTTCAAGGTCCTGCACGGCGTTTGCCTGGCTTGCCGGGTCCGGCGACGTCTTGACGATGACGTTGAGGCCCGGATGCTGTTCCATCAACAGCTTGGCGACGCGCTCGGCATGGAACACGACACCCGAGGTCCAGCCGTGGTCGGCGGCCGGGATCGAAACGCCGATCGTGACCTTCTTGTCTTCCGCGTGGGCTACGCCTGTCAGCGCCATCATGGCGACGGCTGCAGCGCCCATTAGTCCTTTACGCATGTTTCTCTCTCCCTAGTAAATGCGGGTCTTGCAGTCTTCGGACCGGGCGACCCCTTGAACCCGGTTATTCACGATTTCCGTACCAGCGAGCGCTGGACGAGCATCGCAATGATGATGATCGCGCCCTGGATGGCCCCGATCAGATATTCGCTGATGAAATTCGAAAGCAGCATGATGTTGCCGACCAGTTCCAGGATGAAGGCGCCGCAGATGGTGCCCCAGACACGTCCAGCGCCGCCCTTCAGCGCCGTTCCGCCGACGACGACGGCGGTGATCGCCTGCAGTTCCCACAGGATACCCGTCGTCGCCGAGGTCGAGCCCAGCCGCGGCACATAGAGAAGCACGGCGACAGCAACGCAGAGACCCTGGATCACGAAGGCGATGGTGCGCACGCGATTGACCGGAATGCCGGAATAGCGGGCGACGTCACTGTTGGAGCCCACGGCAACCACGTGCCGACCGTAGCGGGTGCGATAAAGAATGAAGGCGGCAACGGAGGTGACCGCTAGGATCACCGCGATCGGTACCGGAATGCCGAGGATGGAACCGAAATAGGCGGGGCGGTACATTTCCTGAAGCACCGGATCGCGCAGCGTGATCGCTCCGCCCTGCGAAAGCCACGTCGTCAGGCCGCGATAGATGCCCATCGTGCCGAGGGTCGCGATGAACGGCTCAATCCTGCCCACGGTGGTGATCAAGCCGTTGACCAGCCCGCAGGCGGCGCCGCCAACAATCGTGAAGGCGATGGCTGCGGTCAGCATCAAGGCCGGATCGGCAATGACGCCGGAGTTCATGAACAGGATCATTAGGCTGGCGACGAAGGCAACCATTGCCCCCACGGACAAATCAAGATCGCCGGACGAGATCACGAACGTCGCACCAATCGCGATGATAGCGATGAAAGCGCTGCGGGTCGCAACGTTGGCGAGGTTGTTGATGCCGATGAAATTCGGATTGACGATGGCTCCGAGGATGAGAAGCAGCACCAATGCCGCAAAGGGCGCGACGGCCCGAAGGTCGATATCCCGCCAGTTTCGACGCCGGATTTCCCGGGTTTCCTCATTCACGCTCATATCCAAACCAACCTCCCGTCCCATTGTCCCTGGGAATTTTCTTTCAGCCTCGCCCGCACCTCTGCGCGGTCAGGCGACAGCCTTCTTCTTCAATCCGGCCGCATAGCGCATGATCTCCTGCTCGGAGATTTCATCGCCCTCCAGCATGCCGACGATCCGGCCCTCGCGCATGACGGCGACGCGGGTGCAAAGGCCAATCACCTCGGGCATCTCGGACGAGACGACGATGATTGAGCGGCCGTCGCGGGCGAGCGCCGATATAAAATGATAGATCTGCTGTTTGGTGCCGACATCGATGCCGCGCGTCGGCTCGTCGATGATGATGATGTCCGGCTCGGTCTCCATCACCTTGGCGAGAAGCAGCTTCTGCTGATTGCCGCCTGACATGCGGCCGGCGACCACGTTGCCGTCGCGAACGCGGATATCGAAGCGACGGCGCGCCCGCTCCAGTGCGGCAGCCTCGCTGGCCGGGTTAAGATAACCAAGCTTGCCGTGATTTTCGAGGGACTGCAGCGTCAGATTGGCCGTCATGCGTGAATTGAGAAGCAGCCCCTTGGACTTGCGATCCTTGGTCATGTAGGCGAGGCCACGGCGGTTTGCCGCATGCACATCGCCCGACGGCACAGTCTCACCCTTGATGATCACTTCGCCGGAAGCGCGCGACCGCAGCCCGGCAACGGCCTCCATCAATTCCGTGCGGCCCGAGCCGATCATCCCGGAAAAGCCGAGGATCTCGCCCTTGCGGACTTCGAAGCTCGCGTCCCGGACATAGCCGGTCGAGAGTGAGTTGACGCTGAGCATGATCTCTTCATCGACATCAGGCTCGCGCTTGGCCGGAAAAAGCTTGGAAAGCTCGCGACCGACCATCAATTGGGCAATCGATTCACCATCCAGGATCGCCGTCGGCGACGTCTTGATCCACTGGCCGTCGCGCAGTACCGTGACCCGGTCCGTCAGCTCCATGACTTCGTCGAGCTTGTGCGACACGAAGACGAAACTCGTGCCCTGATCGCGCAGCTTGCGCACCTGCCGGAACAGGAAGTTGGTCTCCTCACGCGACAAAACGGCAGTCGGCTCGTCCATGAACACCACCCGGGCATCCCGGCTGATCGCCTTGGCAATCTCCACCATCTGCTTGTCGGCGATGGAAAGCCCGCTGATCATCGCATTCTCGTCGACATGCGAGCCGAGCAGGTCGAGCACGCGCCGCGTTTCGGCGCGCATGTATTTGCGATCGAGCATACCGAAGCGCGTCACCTCGCGGCCGAGAAACAGGCTCTCGGTGACGGTGAGGTGTTCGGCCAGATTGAATTCCTGATGGATGATGACGATGCCGAGCGCCTCGGCCGCGCCATTCGGCGGCAGCTTGACCGGGTTGCCATCGAGAATGATTTCGCCGGAAGTCGGCTGCTCGAAGCCGGAGAGGATTTTGACGAGCGTTGATTTTCCAGCGCCGTTCTCGCCCATGAGCGCATGAATTTCGCCGGCGCGCAGATCGAAATTGACGCTGAAGAGCACCTGGACGCCGTTGAACGACTTGCTGATACGCCGCGCGGACAGCACGACCGCGCCGGCATCGGCGTCGATGGTCTGCGAACTCATGATCCCTCCCTGCGGCTCCCATCCGCTTGGGATGTTATGTAAACCTTTACATAGATCATGTAAAGGTTTACATCGGGGCATAACGGAGAAATTCTTCGAGCAGGCTTTGACCTCCGGGCAAGTCTGTGTAGTGTCCCGCCGAGACTAAAACCAAGGCAGAGCGCAGTGTCGAATTCCACACCGGCAACCATCGAAGACGTCGCCCGGATCGCCGAGGTTTCCATCGCGACAGTCTCGCGAGCCATCCATATGCCGGAGAAAGTCGCGAACTCGACGCGGCTCAAGGTCAGCCAGGCGATTGCCATCACCGGCTACACGACCAACGCCATGGCGCGCAGCCTCAGGCTCGGCCGTTCGAACATGATTCTCGTCGTGGCCCCCGACATCGGCGACCCGAACTTCTCCAATATCCTGGTCGGGCTTGAGAACGAGGCGCGCTCGCACGGCTACGGCGTGCTGATCGGCCATACACAGAACGATGCCCAGCGCGGGTTGGAATATCTGAAATTCCTCAATTCCAATCAGGCCGCCGGGCTGATCCTGTTCACCGGCATTCTGCCCTTCGGCCACCAGACCATGACAGCGCGGCTGCCGCCGAGCGTCGGCGTCTTCGAGCCGGTCTTCAACGGCGGCATTCCCTATGTCGGCGTCGATGATATCGAAGGCGCCCGCAAGGCAATCGACCTTCTGCTTGCCGAGGGCCATCGCAAGATCGCCTTCATCGGCGATTCCCGCACGCGGCTCGCCTATACACGACGGCGCATGGGCTATGAGGCAGGAATGGACGCGGCAGGCGTCGGCGCCGATCTACGCATTGTGCTTGAAGGCGACGGCACGATCGAAAGCGGGCGGCTGGCGGTCGAGCAGCTTTTCATGCGCGACACGCTGCCGACAGCCTTCATGTGCGTCAACGACCAGACCGCGATCGGTGTGATGATCGGACTTGGCGCGCGTGGCTACAATATCCCGCAGGATTTTTCGGTAACGGGTTTCGACGACGTGCCGCAGGCCGCCTTCATGTCTCCCGCGCTGACGACGATCCGCCAGCCGCGCACCATGATCGGCAAGCATGCCATGGCGCTGCTGCTCGAACTCCTGTCCGACGGCCAGCCTGCCGAGACGGAAATCCTCCTGCGTCCCGATCTTGTGGTCCGCAATTCCGTCTCCGCGCCCTCGCGCGAGTGGACAAAGCGCTGAACCTTTCGGCGCAACGCCTCTTCGTCGCAACCGATCCGTTCAGCCGTACCGCCGCGCGGGCTGACGACCCACGATCTCGGGAACCCTGCGGCGCCCTTGTGAGACCGTGAACTGATCGGCCAGGCCCTTCAGCGTCGTGCTGACGCGCATCAGATTGTGGGTCGCCGCGTTCGTCTGCTCGACCATCGCTGCATTCTGCTGGGTCATCTGGTCCATGCCGGTGACCGCCGTGTTGATTTCGGCGATACCGATCGCCTGCTCGCGCGCGGAGCCGGCGATGGCGTCGATGTGGCCATTGATGTGGGTCACCTGTTCGCCGATGGTCCGTAGTGCATCGCCGGTCCGGTTGACCAGTGACACGCCCGTCAGCACGTCTTCGAACGACTTGTCGATCAAGCTCTTGATCTCCTTGGCGGCATCGGCCGATTTCTGCGCAAGCTCGCGCACTTCCTGGGCAACCACCGCGAACCCCTTGCCTGCATCGCCAGCGCGCGCCGCTTCCACCCCGGCATTCAAGGCGAGAAGGTTGGTCTGGAAAGAGATCTGGTCGATGACGCTGATGATCTGGGTGATCTTGCGGGATGATTCTTCGATGGCGCTCATGGCGCTGACCGCCTGCTCCACCACCTCGCCGGATTTGCGCGCCTCCTCCGTCGCATGACCGACGACACGGCGGGCTTCCTCGGTGCGGACGGCCGCTTCCTTGGAAATCGTCGTGATCTCTTCAAGGGCGGCGGCGGTCTGTTCGAGCGATGCAGCCTGCTGTTCGGTCCGCCGTGCCATGTCGTCGACGGCCGTCACGAGTTCCCCGGCATTGCCGGACGTTTCGTCCGCCGCCAGCACGATCGAACCAAGCGCCTTGTCGAGCGTACCGAGCGCGGAGTTGAAATTGGATTTCAATCCGTCGAACTGCGGTGCGAGTGCGGCGCCGAGCGTGGCCGTCAGATCGCCCTTGGCGAGACCTGTCAACGACCGGTCGAGCGCCGACAATGCCTCGTCCTGCTGCGCGGCGAGCGCCTGACGCTCTGCCTCGCCGATCGCCCGCTGTTCCTGCAGCGCATCCAGATAAACCGAGATGGCATAGTCCATGTCCACGAACGCCGCCTTCATGATCGCGGTCACCTCGATGCTGATGTCTTTTGCCTTCTTCTTGTAGAGAAAGCCTTCGAGATGCTTTTCGACGACGGCCTTGATGATCGATTCCATGATCAACGCATAGCCGCCGATATACCAGCGCGGCTCGAGCCCGAGGCGGGCATGGGTCTTGCCGATCGCGGTCACCGCCTCGACGTATTTCTCATCGAATTCACCGGAGGCTATCTGGTCCCAATGCCGTACCTGCCGCGACTTGGCGCTCTTCACGTGCGCCTCGCTGGCAAAGAACTTCGCCGTTTCCGGGTTGGCCGTCGCCTTCTTGTAGAATTTGTCCAGCGCTCCATCGAGGGAGGCGGAAATGGTCGGCCTTGCCCGCCCCAGGGCAGCCCGTTCTTCTCCGACGAGCCCGACGAAGTCGAGCCGCTCGTTGAGGTGTTTGGTTGTAGAAACGGAGGAAGACATACTGGGACATCCTAAATCGAGACGGGAAAGGCATGCGTGCTGCGCGATCGGCGTCATGCCGGCAGGTGATCCAAACGTGCCCGCAGGATTAGATCCGCATAGTTAAAAATGTCTTTCCAAACGGTCGGCCCGGATGCTCATCCATTCTCATAGGCCACTGTTTTATTGGTACAATTTCTCAAAGTTGCGACAAACTGCCCGAGGCAGCGAAAACGCAGGATTCAATCCCGCACCCGCGCATTTGAAGGGGCCTGAATAGAGCAGCAGTGTCAAATCACCACCAGATAACAGTGAGCCATTCTGCGGAGGGCACCTGGTCGGCACAGTCTGGGGTTGTCGATGACGCCGGAAACGGAAGCAAGCGTTACAAGTGCCGTACTTCCGCGGGCGTGGAGCCCCAATCGTCATTGAGGCCGTCATAATAGGTGACCGGTGCCGCCATCAGCTCATCGATGTCGAGGCCATCGAGGCAGGCGACGTTGATATTGTAATATTTCTCCCCGGTCATGTTCGGTACATCCACCCACTCGAAGGGGCGCACGCCGCAATGCCGGCAGAAGAGATGATGCGCGACCTTGTTGCTGCCCTGATAATCGACCATGTCGGCTTCGCCGGCGAGCAGGCGAAACGCCTCCGGCTTTACCTCGACCGACCAGAGACGCATCTTCGTACAGAGCGTGCAATTGCATTTCCCGGTTCCGGCGCTGATGTCCGCATCCGTCTCGAACCGGACTGCGCCGCAATGGCAGCTTCCCCGATAGGTCTTGAGCATTGTCGTGTCTTCCCCTCCGCGTCGCTTAGCAGGCCATCCCCATGCAGGATATTCGAGGGCAAAGCCGTTGGCCATTCGGACGTGCCTTGGACGATACGAAAAAGGGGCGCCACCGGCGCCCCTTTGAGTGAATGATCGATCCGCAGCGCATCAGACGTAGCGGTTGACGATGTTTTCCAGCAATTCCTGCTTGCCGGACTTCGGCTGCGGATTGAGATCGGTCTTTTCGACATAGGCCGTGATTTCTTCCAGCGACATGCTGGTCAAACGCTTCTGGCCTTCGGCCGATTTCCAGCCGGCATAACGGGCATCGAGCGGACCGGAGAGTGCCTTGTCTTCGACCATCTTCGCTGCAGCGTGAAGGCCACGGGCGCAGCAATCCATGCCGCCGATATGACCGATCAGCAGGTCTTCCGGATCGATCGACTGACGGCGCAGCTTCGAATCGAAGTTGGTGCCGCCGGTCTTGAAACCGCCGCCGGAGAGAACCTGATAATAGGCGAGCGCCATTTCCGGAACATTGTTCGGGAACTGGTCGGTATCCCAGCCGGACTGGTAGTCGTTGCGGTTCATGTCGATCGAACCGAAGATACCGAAGGCATTGGCAAGCGCCAGTTCATGCTCGAAGGAATGGCCGGCAAGGATCGCATGGCCTTGCTCGATATTGACCTTGACCTCGTTTTCGAGGCCGTAGGTCTTCAGGAAGCCGTAGACCGTCGCGACGTCGTAATCATACTGATGCTTGGTCGGCTCCTGCGGCTTCGGCTCGATCAGGATCGCCCCCTTGAAGCCGATCTTGTGCTTGTACTCGACGACCATGTTGACGAAGCGGCCGAGCTGGTCGAGTTCCTGCTTCAGGTTGGTGTTGAGCAGGGTCTCGTAGCCTTCGCGGCCGCCCCACAGAACGTAGTTGTCGCCGCCGAGTTTCAGCGTCGCATCCATGCAGGTTTTCACCGTCGCAGCAGCAAACGCAAAGACGTCCGGATCCGGATTGGTGGCGGCGCCCGACATATAGCGGCGGTTGGAGAAGAGGTTCGCCGTGCCCCAGAGCAGCTTGACGCCGGTGTCGGACTGCTTCCTGGCGAAGTAATCAACGATCTCGTTGAGGTTTTTGGTGTTCTCGGCGAAATTCTTGCCTTCCGGACGCACGTCGGCGTCATGGAAGCAATAGAAGGGCACGCCGAGCAGCGAGAAGAACTCGAAGGCGACGTCGGCCTTGAGCTTCGCCGCCTTCATGCTGTCTTCGAACCAGGGGCGTTCGAACGTCTGCCCGCCGAAGGGGTCGCCGCCCGGCCAGACGAAGGTGTGCCAATAGGCGACCGCGAAGCGCAGGTGATCTTCCATGCGCTTGCCCATGACGACTTCGTCCGGATTGTAGTGGCGGAAGGCCAGCGGGTTGGTGCTGTCAGGGCCTTCATACTTGATCTTGGCGATATCGCCGAAAAAGCCTGTGCTCATCATTGTCTCCTAGTGTTTGTCGTATGCGTGAAGCCCCTCATCCGCCCTTCGGGCACCTTCTCCCCGTCGTGACGGGGAGAAGGGAACAAGCGGCTGGCTCGATTACCCCCTCTCCCCGCCCGGCGGGGAGAGGGCTGGGGTGAGGGGCAAGTCTCAGGACATTGCGGACTTGATCGCCGGATAGAGACGGCGATAGCGCTGATAGGCATCCTCGTAGGCACTGCGCAGCGTGGCCTCCGGCTGAACGGTTTCGGCCGTCGCCGGGGCAGTGAACACGGACAGGGGATCGGCCTTTGTCGCTGCCACAAGGCCGAGACGGGCCGCGCCGAATGCTGCGCCGAAATCGCCATCGGCGGGCACGTCGACCGGCAGGTTCAGCGCCGTCGCGATCGACTTCAGCCAGTAGCGCGAGCGCGAACCGCCGCCGATGGCGGTGACGCGGGAAAGCGTGGTACCGGCGGCGCGCAACGCCTCGAGACTATCGCGGAGAGCAAAGGAGACCCCTTCGAGCACCGCCTGCGTCAGCACCACGCGGCTGCTTTCATGCCCAAGGCCTGCGAATACACCGCGTATGGCTGCATCATTGTGCGGCGTGCGTTCGCCGGAGAGGTACGGCAGGAAGGTGACGCCGGAGGGAGCGTTGAGACTGTCGCCAAGCTCTGCGGTCAAGTCGGCGGCGCTCTTGCCGGTTACTCCCGAATGCCAGTTGAGAGCGTCGGTCGCCGACAGGATGACGCCCATCTGGTGCCAGGTGTTGGGCAGCGCATGGCAGAACGCATGCACGGCACTGGCGGGATTGGGCAGATAGCTCGCATTGGCGGCAAACAGCACCCCGGAGGTGCCGAGCGATACGAAAGCATGGCCTTCGCCGACCGTGCCCATGCCGCAGGCGGATGCGGCATTATCCCCTGCCCCGCCCGCAACGACCACGCCTGCACCCATGCCCCATTTGGCAGCGAGGTCTGCCTTCAGCGTGCCGCCCTGCTCCGTGCCTTCGATCAATGACGGCATGTGGCTTTCGGTGAGCCCGGTCGCATCGAGCAGGCTTTCCGACCAGGCGCGTTTGCCGGTGTCGAGCCAGGAGGTGCCGGCCGAATCCGACATTTCGGAAATATGCTCGCCGGTAAGCCAGAGGCGCAGATAATCCTTCGGCAGCAGGACCCAGTCGACCTTACCGAAGATGTCCGGTTCGTTTTCGGCTACCCAGGCGAGTTTCGGCGCCGTGAAGCCCGGAAAGACGATGTTGCCGGTCAACGCCCGGAACTGCGGATCGGCATCGAGCGCCAGAGCCTGTTTGTGGCTGCGCGTATCGTTCCAGAGGATGCAGGGACGCAGCACCTTGTCATTCGAGTCCAAGAGCGTGGCGCCGTGCATCTGGCCGGAGAGGCCGATACCCTTGACGGCTGCCAGCTCTGCCGGATGCGAGGCTTTGAGCCCGGCGATCGCTTCTTCCGTCGCCCGGATCCAATGGGCCGGGTCCTGCTCCGACCAGCCGGGATGCGGGCGCGAGACATCCGTGGCGCCGGATGCGGAGCCGACGACCCGCTGGCCGTCATCGATCAGCAATGCCTTCACCCCGGATGTGCCAAGGTCGATGCCGAGATACATGATGGTCTCCCTAGTCTGCTCTGCCCTGTTCGGGCTCCTGGTTGCTGTCCTGGTCGAACGGCAGGTTGTCTTTGAGGAAAATGTCGATCCGGATGCGTTCCTGCGCTCCGATGACGGCGAGGCCGTCGGCCTTGGCCTTCAGCACACGGATGGCGCTGCGCACCTCGTGGCCTGCATCCTGGTTCAGGACGGCGTCGATCAATCCGACGTTCAGTGCCGCCCGCGTGTGCCGCGTCAATTCATGCGCGATGACGCAGATAGTCGAACCGTCCCCTTTCCGTTGCAAGGCGGCGATCAGCCCGCGATTGCCTGCGCCGAGACTGTAGATGCCTGCGATCTCGGGCGATGCGGCAAACGCTTCAGTGACAAGGCGCTCCACCAGGGCCGGATCGTCCTGCCCTTCGATAACGGGCAACAGCGCATGGCCCGGAAAACTTTCTTTCATGACGGCGTGGAATCCATCGAGCCGTTCGCGGTGGTCGCGCACCAGCATGGAGCCGGCCAGGACCGCGACTGGCCCCGAACGGCCGCCAAGAAAACGCCCCATCAGGCTCCCAGCCGTGCGCCCTGCAGCAATGTTGTCGACGCCGGCGAAATGATCGCGCTTCGAGCCGGCCAGATCGGAGACCAACGTGACGACCGGAATACGACCGGCCCGTAACCGATCGACGGCGGCGATGACTTCGGGAGAATCGATTGCCACGACCGCCACACCGGCAGGCGACACCGCGCGCGCCTCATCCAGCGCTGCTACCAGTGCTTCGGGATTGAAGGCCGGAACCGTGACGATGGAAATGACCGTCCGTTCGAAGGTCGAACGACTGATTGCCGCGCGCACCTGGGCCTCAAGACCGCGCATGAAGGAATTATCGCCCGATGGCAGAATGAAGACGAAGGGATAGACACGGCTCTTGGCAAGGTTGGCGGCGGCCACGTCACGGACGTAGCCGATGCGCTCGATCGCCTGCTCGACCTTTTCGCGCGTCACTGTGCGGACGCCGGCGCGCTGGTTGAGGACGCGATCGACGGTGGCAAGGCTGACCCCTGCCGCAGCGGCAATATCGTGAACTGTCGGGCGCATGTTTCCTCCGAGAAGGAGGCTTAGAGGAAAATTTGATGTACGTAAATCAAAAAATACGTATCGATATAAAAGCGCCGTTGGTTTGGCGCAATCGGCCGTACTGCGGATCAGGTAAAACGCTTGCTGAAAGCCTTTAGGAAGGTCACCTCGCCCGTGGTTCCCTGCGCCTGCGCGAGGACGACATCCATATATTGATTGGTAACGTGAACGACCGCAAAGCCGCCCTTGAAGGTGGCGATCGACTTGAACAGATCGAGCCCAACCTGTTTGTAGATCATTGGCGTGTCGTGCTCGTGCCCGTGGAACAGACCGACGACGTTGTAGCCCTGCAACGTCGCCAGCAACGCGGCGCGTTCGTCGTCACCCCACCAGTGAGCATGCCCGGCCCCCTGGTCGTCAAAGGTCATCTTCGCGGGATCCCATTTCTCCAACGAGAAGGAATCCCAGCCGTAGTGTTGGAACACCACCACCGGCCGTCCGTCGGCCGCCGAATTGGCAAGGTCCTGTTTCAACCAATCCAGCCCGCTAATGGCACCCTTGTTGGTATCGCCGCCGAAACGCTGAAGCTGCACCAGATGCAGACCACCCCAGTCCCAGGAATAATTGTCGGATTCGATATCATAATTCGCAACCGCCACCGGCGGCTTGTAGAATACGGTCTGGCGATGATTGAGCTCGACATAGTCACGCAGTTCGCGGCGGTACCAGTCGATATGCGGCGGTGCGCCGTCCTGATCGAGATCATGGTTGCCAAGGCCGTTATAGACGGGAAAGTGCACGCGGTCCGGCCCCATGCCCTGCTGGTATCGGCTGGAGAACTGCAGCAACTGGTGGCCTTCACCCGGAACCTTCACCTGACCGCCGCCATCGTCCGTCATATCGCCGCCGATGACGATGCCGAGTGGTGTCGCGATCTTTCGCCCGGCACCGGCAAGACCGGTCGCCACACCGTCGATTTCCCTCGGCCACCTGTGTTCGGTGATACGATTGACTGCCGCGACATGACGGAGAAGGTTGGCATCGGTCTTTCCCTCCTCTGCGCAATTGGGACTGAGCGTGCCGCCGGAAACGAGGCAGGTGTGGACATCGGCGGCGAATAGGAACGTCGCATCAATCGGTGGCCAGGCCGGCTTTGCCGCCGCCGCTGAGATGGCCGGACTGGCTGACGAGATCACGCCGAGGCTGAGGAGATTGGTAAGAAGTGATCGCCTGGAGAGCGGAGGGAATGTATGACCGTCCATGCAAAATGCCCTGAAGGTTTGCCTTCAGGGCATTTTGGCCGATGAAAGCCACGACGTATAGACGGGATGCAGAGTTCCGAACAGTTAGTGGCCCCCGCCTCCGCCACCCGTCGGCGCTGCTTGCGGCTTCTTGATCAGGAAGGCGCAGAAGACCAGAGCGCCGAACAGGGCGGTGAGGATCAGGAAGACATCGATGAACGACATGATGATCGCCTGCTGCGTCACCATGCCCGACAGCTTCTGGATCGCGATCGTCGCGCCATCGAGACCGTGCGAATTGTACTTGGCGATCATGTTGTTCATCTGGTCCATGGCTTCGGGATTGCCCCATTGGACATGTTCCTGCAGCCGGGCGTAATGCTCCTCCTGGCGCTGCGTCAGAATGGTGTTGATCGCAGCGAGACCGACGGCGCCGCCGAGATTACGCGTCAGGTTGAAGAGGCCGGAAGCGCCACGGACACGTTCCGGCGACAAAGTACCGAGCGCGACGTTGTTGATCGGCACCATGCACATCATCAGTCCGAAACCGCGCAGGATCTGCGGCACGAGCAGTTCGTAAAAATCCCAGTCGGCCGTGAGCGAACTCATCATCCAGGTACCGGCGGCAAAGCTTGAAAAGCCGATGGCCATCATGATGCGCGGGTCGAGCTTGGTCGATACCTTGCCGGCGATGGGCGCGGTGCAGAACATCGCAAGGCCCGAGACGAACATCGTCTCGCCGATCATCAGCGAATCATAGCCGCGGATCCGACCGAGATAGACCGGATAGAGATAGGTCAGGCCGTAGAGCCCGATGCCCATGACGAACGAGAACAGAGACCCGAAGGCGAAATTTCGGTTGGCGAAGGCCCTGAGATCGACAATGGGGAAATCGACCTTGAAGGCACGATAGAAGAAGACCAGCGCCCCGATCGCGGATGCGATCGCGGCGATGAAGATAGTTTCGTCGCTGAACCAGTCATTCTTGTTGCCTTCCTCCAGCACGTATTCCAGCGTGCCGAGGAAAACCGCCATCGACAACAGGCCCCACCAGTCGAATTTCTTGAACAGGCTCAGTTCCGGCTTGTCGAAATCGATGAAATTCCAGGTGACGATGGTGACGATGATGCCCGGAATGACGTTGATGAGGAACAGCCAGTGCCAGGAGAAGGCATGGCTGAGATAGCCGCCGACCGTCGGGCCGATCGTCGGCGCCAGCGTCGCGACAAGACCGATGATCGGCGAGACGATGCTGCGCTTGGACGGCGGGAAGATCGTAAAGGCGGCAGCAAAGACCGACGGGATCATGCCGCCGCCGATGAAACCCTGCAGCGCCCGGTAGACGATCATCTGGTCGATATTGGTGGCCGTCGCAGCAAGGGCGCTGGCTGCGGTAAAGCCGGCGGCGGAGACGGAAAACAGCACGCGCGTGGAGACGATCCGCGCCAGCGTGCCCGACAGCGGGATCATGATGACTTCAGCGATCAGATAGGCCGTCTGCACCCAGGCAACCTCGTCGGAACCGGCCGATAGTCCCGCCTGGATTTCAGCGAGAGAGGCCGAGACGATCTGGATGTCGAGGATCGACATGAACATGCCGAAGACCATCGCGAAAAAGGCGATCAGCCGTTTCGGATCCATCTTCTCTTCCGCGCGGGCGGCAGGAAGCGGCATCGTACCCGCTGTTACAGTGGCAGCCATCGGCTTTGCTCCTGGCGCGGTTCACGTTCGGGCGAACGGACCGGCCATCGTGATCATGAAAAATGGTGCATGTCCTGGCGCATCTGCCCGGGACGTTTATCAACCGTTGAAGCCGCGCCTCAAATGGCGCGGCACCCGGATCACTTGACCGCCGCGGTATCCTGCGTCTTCGGCGCGGTGCGGGTATCGACGTCGACGACCACGCTCAGGCCCGCATGCAGGCGACCGCTGTCCAGCACTTCCTTCGGGAAGACGATGCGAACCGGAACGCGCTGGATCACCTTGGTGAAGTTGCCCGTGGCATTTTCGGCCGGCAGCAGCGAGAAAACCGAACCGGAGGCCGGCGAGATCGACTGGACAGTGCCGACGATCGGCTCTTCGTCGAAGGCATCCACGTGGATGTTGACCTTCGAGCCCGGAACCATATGGGCGATCTGCGTTTCCTTGAAATTGGCGTCGATATAAAGCTGATCGACCGGGACCAGAGCCGCCAGACGCTGACCTGCCGATACGAGGTCGCCGTCCTGAACGGCAAGATTGCCGATGATGCCATCATAAGGCGCTTTCAGAACCGTGAAACCCAGATCGCGCTCGGCCTTGTCATGGGCAAGCTCCAGTGACCGGATGGTGCTTTCGGCCTCGGCGCGCTGCGCGACCAGAACAGCGATGTTGGCCTTGGCAGTCGCGATGCTGGCATCCGCACCGATGAGATTGGCCTTGGCCTGATCGAGCGCAACCTTGGCATCATCGAGGGAGGCGACCGTCCCGACAGCCTTTGACTGGAGGTCACTGGCACGCGCGAGCGTGATTTCGGCACCCCGGACGGTCGCCTCAAGGGCGGTTTTCTGCGCCTGCGCCTGCTGGACACTGGCCTCGGCACCAGCGATCTGCGCATCGAAGCGCTTGAGCGACAGCTTTTCCGTATCGATCTGCGCCTGCGACTGGTCGGCCGCAATGCGGTAATCTTCCTTGTCGAGCGTGATCAGCGCGTCGCCGGCCTTGACGTGCTGGTTGGCGACGACATTGACCTTCTCGATATAGCCGGACACCTTCGGCGAGATCGAAGCAATATCGCCTTCGATATAGGCATCGTCCGTCGAGATCATGAAGCGGCCGTTGGTCCACCATTCATAGCCGTACCAGCCGCCTGCAGCGAACGCAGCCAGCACGATCACCGGCATCAGGAACTTGCGGCGCTTGGGAGCGGGCTTCTCCGCGGCAACAGCCGCCTGCGGCGCCGCTTGCGCTTCGGCTGCCGGCTCGGTTACGTTCTTGGCCTCGGGGGCCTCGATCTGCTCGCTGGGCGCCTCGAAATCGTCGCCGACGGGACGAACATGGGCGGCACCGGATTTGCTTGAAACTGACATATTGCACTACCAGCCCTGATATGAGAAATTCGAACCGAACCGTTCAGTTCGATTGACATAGTGCGATTTCGATCGCATATCAAGTCAAATCGAACCAAACGGTTCGAAAAGTTAACGACGAGACAACAATGTCCGCACAAAACGAAAAATTGGCAGAAACAGCAGGTACCCTCGACTGTCCCGGCGAAGCCTATTCCCTTTCCGGCCGCCGTGCCGCCGGCGAGGATCCAGCGAAGCGCGAGCAAATCATCGAGGGCGCAAAACGCGTTTTCATGAGCGTTGGCTTCGATGCGGCCAGCATGAACGACATAACCCGGGAAGCAGGCGTTTCCAAGGGAACGATCTACGTCTATTTCGAGAACAAGGAAGACCTGTTTTCGGCGATGATCGAAAAGGAGCGGGCGCGCTTCCTTGCGGCAGTTCGCACAGTGTTGGCCGCCCATGAGGATGTCGAAACCGGCCTTTATAAATTCGGCGTCAGCTTCGTTACGCATATGACCGATGAAAAGGTGATCAACGCGATGCGCACCGTTCTCGGCGTCCGCGATCGCATGCCCGATCTGTGCAAGCGCTTCTTCAAAGGGCCGGAAAACCTGCGGACGGTCATCCAGGAGTTCCTGGAGCACCAGGTCGACATCGGCAGCCTGAAGATCGATGATTTCGACTTGGCGGCAGGCCAGTTTCTCGACCTTTCCAGTGGCGGTTTCTTCAAATTCCGCCTTTTCGGAACCATGGAGACCGCGCCACCGCCGGAGGAAATTGATCGCGTCATCAGCGGCGCCGTTCGCGTCTTCATGGCCGCCTACGGAGTAAGACAGACGACAACGGCCTGAAAGGCTGCGGGCACGCCGGCATCAATCTAGCAACCACGATCAAATGCGCTCCTGCGATTGGCGCTAAGACGGTATCCGGTTTGCTGCGGGAGGTTGGATGAATGCTATCAGCAAGGCGCTTTGGTTCATAGAGAGCCATTACGCCAGGGATATTTCGCTGGAGGAAATCGCGGAGACGGCGGGGCTTTCCCGCTATCACCTGTCGCGCGTCTTCGGCCTGGCAACGGGCTGTTCCATCAGTGGTTATATCAGGGCACGGCGCTTGAGCGCGGCGGCTCTGTCGCTTGCCGGTGGCGCATCCAGCATCCTCGCAGTCGCCCTTGATGCGGGCTACAGCTCGCATGAAGCCTTCACCCGTGCCTTCCGCGATCATTTCGGCGTGACGCCGGAAGAGGTCCGCAACCGGGGGCATATCGGCGATCTCGAGCTCATGGAGCCTATCCGCATGAACACCGCACCTCTCCCCAAACTTGACGAACCCCGTTTTGAAACCAGCCCAGCCATGCTGATGGCAGGACTGCAGCAGACCTACAAATATGGCGGCAATGCCGGCATTCCCTCGTTATGGCAGCAGTTCAACGAGCATTTCGGCGCTATACCCGGCCAGATCGGCAATGTTGCCTACGGCATCTGCACGCAGGAGGAAGGCCAGGACAGCAGCTTCCAATACATGTCGGCCGTCGAGGTTCGCGACACCAGCGAATTACCCGAAGGGTTTGAGAGCCTGAAGCTTCCCGCCCAGACCTACGCGATCTTTGCCCATCGCGGCCACATATCGGGCATCAGCGCCACATGCCACGTGATCTTTACCGAATGGCTTCCCAAATCAGGCTACAAGCACACCGGGCTTCCGGACCTGATGGAGCGCTATGACGACCGGTTCGATCCCCGAACAGGCATGGGGCTCACCGAAATCTGGATTCCGGTGAAGAGTTAACGGTATCAAGGCCCGCCTGACCGGCTTTCGACGCTTGCCTTGACCTCATTTCCGCATACATAGAGGACATCCGTTTCGCCCGCGCTGCCCATCGGCTGCGCGGGCTCCCCGTATGTGCACCTTGAATCGAGGAAGGAACCACCCCCGATGCAGGATATTTTGCTCCTGATGCAAGATCCGACTGCCTGGATTGCCCTGATTACGCTGATCGTGATGGAAGTCGTGCTCGGCATAGACAACCTCATCTTCATCTCGATCCTGACCAACAAGCTGCCGCCGGAAAACCGGGAAAGCGCCCGCCGCATCGGCATCGGCCTGGCTCTGGTCATGCGACTGGCGCTGCTTGGAACCGTCGCCTGGATCGTGCAACTGACGACGCCGGTCTTCGAAGCGTTCGGCCATGGCTTCTCCTGGAAGGATATGATCCTGATTGCCGGCGGCCTGTTCCTCGTCTGGAAGGCCACCAAGGAAATCCACCACAACGTCGATCCCGCGGACCATGAAGAAGACTTCATCGCCAGCTCTGTGACGACGGGCTTTACCGCTGCGATCGGCCAGATCCTGCTGCTCGACCTGGTATTTTCCGTCGACAGCATCATCACCGCCGTCGGCATGACACCGCATCTGCCGATCATGGTGGTCTCCGTTATTGTCGCCGTCACCGTCATGCTGGTCGCCTCCGGCCCGCTCGCCCGCTTCATCGAGAAGAACCCGACCATCGTCATGCTGGCGCTCGGCTTCCTGCTGATGATCGGTACGACCCTGATCGCCGAGGGCATGGGCATGCACGTGCCAAAGGGTTACGTCTACGCCGCCATGGCTTTCTCGGCACTGGTCGAAGTGCTCAACATGCTGTCGCGCCGCAAGCGGCAGAAGGAAAAGGCTGCAAAACACTGATCATGCGATCAGGATCGGGGCTACCGTCCCGATTTCGATGTGAGAGAGGGAGCGCATCCATTTGGCTGCGCTCCCTCTTTTTTGGTTATGACGTCAGGCATCCGCGCGATGGGCAAATTCCACCAGGATATTGCCGGGAATGACGGCATAGAACGCATAGGCACCGTGCATGTTTCGCGGCGCGGCCATCGAAAAGCCAGTCGTTGCAAGCTTTCCGAATATGCCATCCACCTCAGCGGAACTCTCCAGGAGAAAGCCGATATGGTAGGTCTGGGCGTTCAGCGCCATCTGATCGGCGCCACCGAGTTTTTCGATCGGCGAGCTGATGACGAAGACCATGCCGAAGCCGTCCGTCAGACGGTAAAACTGATCGTTGCCGCGTTTCTCTACCAGCAGAAAATCGAGATGATCGAGGAAGAAAGTCGCCGTCGCAGCAACGTCGGCGCTATAAAGGTCGATATGATTCAATCGCATGTGCAATCTCCGTTTTTTCAAAAAATACACGGCGGATTGCACGAAACCGAAGGCACAGCCCGCCGCAGACCGACGCGGATGCGCCGGGACTACGCCGCGGGTTCGAACATATGTCCGAGCAGAGCTTGGGGTATCCCTCAAGGGACCGGGCTTACCATATCCGGTCCTGCCTTTTTCGACACTCCTCTCCTAATCGAGAGAAGCCATTTTTGCAACAATCCGAGACGGCTGAATCCCGCATCAAAAAGCCCCGGGATATCGATCCCGGGGCAATTCGACATATGCGTGTAGTGAGGATACGAAGCCGAAGGGGTAAGAAGCTCGCCTGCCTTTTCGTTGGCCGCGAAGAGAAACCGGAAAAATCTCCGCGTTCTCCATCTCCCTCGGGTCCGGTTGTCACAGCCCCGCACTCCTCGTGAGGAAAACGGTTCAAACCAACAATGGTTCCCGGTTTTTGCGTCTTACTTCTCGGCGATGATCTTGAGGTTTTCCAGTCCTTGAGCGAAATCGCCGCCGATCATCGTATCCATGTTGAAGAACAGGCCCATGACCTTGGCAATGAGGGGGCTCGGGCCATCCATCGCCCACGTGACAGTCGTGCCTTGCGTCGCCGGTGTGAGCGTGAAGGTCGCAACGTTGTGTCCCTCAAACGGACGGATGAAATCGAGCTTGATCTGCACCTTCGAGGACGGCGTCGCTTCGGTTATTTCCATGCGGCCAGCGCCGACATTGTTGTTGCCGTCCCAGCTGTAGACGGCGCCCTGGCCGCTTGTCGCGCCATCGAACGTACGCTTCATGGCGGGATCCTTCTTTTCGTAGGGCGACCAGGCCTGCCATTGGTTGAAGTCATTGATCAGCGGGTAGATCTTTTCCGGCGCGGCATTGATGGTCGCGCTGCGCTCGACGTGGAACGTATCGGGCTTGGTCGATGCGAACACGACGGCGGCGAGCAGCAGCACAACAATGACGGCAAGGATAATCAGCAGAATTTTCAACATATTCGGGTTCCTGTTGAGTATGGGAATAAGTGCCCCTGAAGAGGCTTTCGCACGCTTCAGGGGAATGTCGGGTAGAGAAGGCTTCAGGCAGCCGCGACGGTGGCGACAACCGCTGCCAGCTTTTCGAGGCTCTGGCTCCAGCCTTCTTCCATGCCGTCGAGTGCGGGCAGCATGGCTTCGGCCACGCTGAGCACCTGCGCGTGCAGGGTCATCTCGGTCTTGCCGTCCTTCTCGGTGAAAGTCACCGTATTAAGCACTTCAAGCATGGTGACGCCGTCTTCGGGGTCGTATGTACTGGTAAAGACCAGACGCTCGTTCTCGACGATTTCCTTGAAGATGCCGTTTGACGGATACATCTGCCCGTCGGGACCCTTCATGTGGATGCGGATGACGCCACCGAGCCTGAGATCCACTTCGCAGACGGGATTGGTGAAGCAATGCGGACCCCACCATTGCGCCAGGTGATACGGGTCGGTCCATACCTTGTAGACCAGTGCTACCGGAGCGTTGAACGTCCGGGTCAGTACAAGGTTGGCCTTGTCGGCCGGCACGAATTCAGCTCTTGCGGTCATTCCCATCTCCCTTTTGAAGTTTTTGCAGATAGAGGTCGAGCCTGTCGAAACTCTCCTCCCAAAATTGCCGGTAGTTCTCGAGCCAGGCGTTGAGGTCCTTCAAAGGTCCGGCTTCCAATTTGCAGGGGCGCCACTGTGCTTCCCGCCCCCGACTGATCAGTCCTGCTTTCTCCAGCACCTTCAGATGCTTGGAAACGGCCGGCAGGCTCATCGCGAAGGGTTCGGCCAGTTCGTTCACCGATGCCTCGCCCGACGCCAGCCGCGCCAGGATCGCCCGGCGTGTCGGATCGGCGAGTGCCGAGAGGGTCGCGCTGAGGCGGTCTTGGGTCATTTTTATTAAACCAACAAGTTAATTAACTTACTGGTTAAATAATTCTCTTCGGATATTTTGTCAACTGCCTTTTGAAAGACTGCGGCGCTCATCGCAGCGCAGTTTTCCTTGACGCGCCCTTTTGAATATGGTCTCACGCCAGCCATATGGAATTTCCGGTATTTTCCGCCGTTTCAGGCATCGATCGGGCACTTCCTTCCCTTAAAAGCATGCGCCTTCACATCCGGACACTCCTCCCCGGCAGGAAGGCCGAAAGCACGTAAAGCACGGGCCAGGATCATGACAGACAGACCAGTCCGGGTGCGCATCGCACCTTCCCCCACCGGCGAGCCCCATGTCGGCACTGCCTATATCGCGTTGTTCAACTATCTCTTCGCGCAGAAGATGGGTGGTGAGTTCATCCTGCGTATTGAAGATACCGATGCGACCCGCTCGACGCCGGAATTCGAGACCAAGGTGCTGGACGCGCTGAAATGGTGCGGTTTGACATGGTCGGAAGGCCCGGATATCGGCGGCCCCTACGGCCCCTATCGCCAGAGCGACCGCAAGGACACCTACCTCCCCTTCGTCGAGAAGATCGTTTCCAACGGCCACGGTTTCCGCTGTTTCTGCTCGCCTGAGCGGCTGGCGGAAATGCGCGAGGCACAGCGCGCCGCCGGCAAGCCGCCGAAATATGACGGCCGCTGCCTGACGCTTTCGGCAGAGGAAGTCACGACACGCATGGCTGCCGGCGAACCAACCGTCGTGCGCATGAAGATTCCGACCGAAGGCTCCTGCAAGTTCGTCGATGGCGTCTATGGCGAAGTCGATATTCCGTGGGATGCGGTCGACATGCAGGTTCTGCTCAAGGCTGACGGCATGCCGACCTATCATATGGCCAACGTCGTTGACGACCACCTGATGAAGATTACCCATGTGGCGCGCGGCGAGGAATGGTTGTCCTCGGTGCCCAAGCACATCCTGATCTACCAGTATCTCGGCCTAGAGCCGCCGGTGTTCATGCATCTCTCGCTGATGCGCAATCACGACAAGTCGAAGCTCTCGAAGCGCAAGAACCCGACCTCGATCTCCTATTACACGGCACTTGGCTACCTGCCGGAAGCGCTGATGAATTTCCTCGGCCTGTTCTTCATCCAGATCGCCGAGGGCGAAGAGATGCTGACCATGGATCAGCTCGCCGAAAAGTTCGATCCCGCCAACCTGTCCAAGGCCGGCGCGATCTTCGACATCCAGAAGCTCGACTGGCTGAACGGCCGCTGGCTGCGCGAAGGCTTGAGCGAAGACGAATTCGCCGCCCGCGTTCTCTCCTGGGCGATGGAAAACGACCGCATCACGCAGGGCCTCAAGCTCTCGCAGTCGCGCATTTCCAAGCTCGGCGAGCTGCCGGATCTCGCAGGCTTCCTCTTCAAGTCCGATCTCGCGCTTGACGCCTCGTCCTTCGCCAAGGTCAAATCGAGCCCGGAAGAACTGGTCGAGATCTTCAACACGGTCCAGCCGGACCTGGAAAAAATCCTCGAATGGAACGTCGAGTCGATCGAAGCCGAGCTGCGTGCGATTTCCGAACGCATGGGCAAGAAGCTCAAGGTCATCGTCGCACCGCTGTTCGTCGCCGTTTCCGGCTCGACGCGGTCGCTGCCGCTGTTCGACTCGATGGCTATCCTCGGCCGCTCCGTCGTTCGCCAGCGCCTCAAGGTCGCTGGCCAGGTGGCTGCCTCGATGGCGGGCTCGAAATAAAATCTGCCGCTTGATCGCGGCAAACATCACAGGATTTGACAGAGGCACAATCCCTTCCTCCGTCATTCCTGTGCTTGTCACAGGAATCCAGCCACGGCGCGTCCGCGCCGTGAAAGAACATTAAGGGTCTCTCGCGCCCAAGGACTTGGGCGCACTGGATTCCTGTGACAAGCACAGGAATGACGGGGGCCGGGAACCGTAAGACGGAACTGAACCATGACCGACACCAAGACCGAAACCGCCCTCTCCTCCGACGTCACCGAAGTGCGCGCCCAGAAGCTGAAAATGCTGCGCGAAAAGATCGGCGACGTCTATCCGGCGCATTTCCATCGCACGATCACCAATGCGGAACTGGCCAGCAAATATGAGAGCCTGGAAGCGGACGTGGTGACGGACGATGTCGTCACGGTTGCAGGCCGAGTCTACTCCTCGCGCAATTCCGGCATGTTCATGGATATCCATGATGCCGGCGGCAAGATCCAGATCTTCTCCCATAAGGATACGACGCCGGAAGACGCGCGCGCATTGCTGCCGCTGATCGATATCGGCGATATCATCGGCGTGACCGGCGTTGTCCGGCGCACCAAGCGCGGCGAACTGTCGATCAATGCGCAGGAAATCACCATGCTGACCAAGTCGCTGCTGCCGATGCCGGAAAAGTGGCATGGCCTGTCCGACATCGAGCAGCGCTACCGCAAGCGACACCTCGACATTATGACAAACGAGGAATCCAAGCTCCGCTTCCAGCAGCGCTCGAAGATCGTCTCAGGCATCCGCCGCTTCATGGAAGACGACGGTTTCATGGAAGTCGAGACGCCGATGCTGCATTCGGTCTATGGCGGCGCCACTGCCGAGCCGTTCAAGACGCATCACAACACGCTGAAGCTCGACATGTACCTGCGCATCGCGCCGGAACTGTTTTTGAAGCGTACGCTGGTTTCGGGCCTCACCGACAAGGTGTTCGAGATCAACCGCAACTTCCGCAATGAAGGCGTTTCCACCCGGCACAATCCTGAATTCACCATGATGGAATGCTACTGGGCCTATGCCGACTACGAGGACATCATGGACCTCGTCGAGCGCCTGTTCGAAAAGCTCGCGGTGTCGATCCACGGCACCACGGAATTCGCATTCGGCGACAAGGAAATTTCCTTCAAGGGTCCGTTCAAGCGCGTTCCGATGCCGGACGCCGTCAAGGAAGCAACCGGCCTCGACTTCATCGCCATGAAGACCGACGAGGAAGCCCGCACCGCCGCCAAGGCTGCCGGCTTTGCAGTCGAGAAAGACTGGACCTGGGGCGAGTGCCTCGCCTTCATCTTCGAAGAGAAGGTCGAAGGCACGCTGATCCAGCCGAGCCATGTGACGCATTTCCCGAAGGACATTTCTCCTTTCGCCAAGGAAGTGCCGGGCGAGCCGCGCCTGGTCGAGCGTTTCGAGACCTATTGCAATGCCTGGGAACTAGGCAACGCCTTCTCGGAACTCAACGATCCGGAAGAGCAGCGCAAGCGCATGGTCGAACAGCTGGAGCAGGCCCATGCTCGCGGCGAAAAGGAAAAGCAGCTGGACGACGAGTTCCTTGATGCCATCGACCAGGGCATGCCGCCCGCCGGCGGCCTCGGCATCGGCGTCGATCGCCTGATCATGCTGCTCACCAACGCACCGTCGATCCGCGACATCATCCTCTTCCCGGCCCGCCGCAACAAGGCGGACTGAGACACCGGCCTCACTTCAAGAGCGCACCAAACCCGTCACGGGCTGGCGCGTTCACCCGAGTGGATGGAACTTTTCCCGATCCTGCGCGTCAATTCCCGCAGAATCCAAAAAGGAACCTTCCATGCTGAAATGGGCGCTTATCTTCCTGGTCATCTCGCTGATCACAGGCTTTCTCGGTTTTTCCGGCGTTTCGGCCGCAACCGCGACGATCGCGCGCGTGCTGTTCGCCATCGCCCTGATCATCTTCCTGATATTCGTGGTTCTGGCCGTCATCGCCGGCAATGCAATTGTCTGATTTCGCGGCAATGCCTAGCCGGTCGTATCGTCAATGCGCCGCAGGTTCGCCTGCGGAACTTTCGGCAGGATGTTCGGCCGTTGCATCGGCGGAATGATCTTCGGCCGGCGGTTTTTCGCCTTCGCCGCCCAGCACTATCGCCAGCATTGAACCGAAGAAGCCCTTGTCTTCGGCCTTAGCACCGACATGCTCTTCAGAACCCTCGGCACCATGTTCCGGTGCGGCAGCCTTAGCGCCGTGCTCTGCCGGCACTTCGCCGCTACCTGCATCTTCGCCGTGCGCGGCAGCAGGCTTTTCTCCATGTTCGCCGCCCTCCGAGCCAACAGCGCCAGCCGCTGCCGCCGCCGCTGCTGCTGCAACGGGATCGAAGCAATCCGATTTGTCGTCCATCGCCGTCAGCGTGGTTTTGATATCCTCTGCGGAAAGAGCGACCTCACGGCCGTAGAACAGGCCGACCGTATTTGCCTTGCTTTCGTTGTACCGGGCAACAAAGGGAGCGCTCATCCCCGATAACTTGCCCGGATCGGGCGCAAAGAGCACCTCGGCACCGATGGCCGGGCCTCGCCGGTCCGCGCGATCCAGCGGCCCAGCGGCGTCGAGAACGACGACCTGATACAGATCGGCTTTCTCCTCCTTGGCAAGCAAGCCGGCAATCCGCAACCCTGTGCGAACGCGATCGACGCCCGAGGCCGATTCCGTGCTGACATATTTGCGGATCCAGCGCTGGCCGTTGCGACGCATCTTCAGCGTCTCGATAGTGGTGCAGGCAAGACCGGAGAGCGAAGGCGCATCCGGCTCCATTGCGCCGAGAAAAGCCTCCTTGCCGGAATAAACGGCGAAAGCACCAGATGCGCCGGACAGCACGAGGACACCGGCGATCAGGAACATGACCTTCCGAGGCAGACGTATCTTTTTAAAGACCGGCTTCACGCGCGCTGCTCCGTCATCAGCTTCAACTCCATGGCCTGTCACCGGAATGCCGCGCATCCGGGCGGATGCAGGGCTTGCCCCATATTCTGATTGAGCGCCCAACCCTACCTTGGCGACGTTTCAGAAAGTTTAAGCATGCCGCCGGTTTTGTATCGCGAGCGGATGGATTTGCCCTGTTTTGACACTTTGCCTGGCACAAGCCTGCAAAATCGGTTGCTCTTGGCCCCCGCCCCGCTAAAACCGGTGCTCACATCCCCGTTCGGCATAAGGACATCCCCGACATCATGGCGCGCATTGGCATCGCAGGGGCAGGCGTCATCGGATGCGCCACGGTTGACTTTCACATCCGCGCCAACTTCACTCGCTAAAACTGCGGCAACCTTTCAAAACAACGAAAAGAAGACATCATGCACAAGGTAATTTTTGATACGGACCCCGGCGTCGATGATGCGATGGCCCTGCTTTTCTTGCACAATCATCCCGAGATTGATCTCCTCGGCATCACCTCCGTCTTCGGCAATGCCTCGATCGAGACCACAACGCGCAACGCATTGTACCTGAAGCAGCAGTGGAATATTCCTGCCCCCGTCGCGCGGGGACTTGGGGAAACGCTCGATCCTTCGCGTCCGCATGTCGATTGGCCGACCGGTATTCATGGTCATGATGGACTAGGCAATATCGGCGCTCCGAAAACGGTCGATCTTCCCTGCGATCCCCGCCCAGCCCATCGCTTCATCATCGAGACCGTGCGCGCCAACCCGGGCGAGGTGACGGTCGTTGCCGTCGGCCGGATGACCAATCTGGCGCTGGCACTGCGCGACGATCCGGACATTGCCGTTCTGGTCAAGGAAGTCGTCATCATGGGCGGTGCCTTCGACATGCGCGGCAACATCACGCCTGCCGCCGAAGCCAATATCCATGGCGATCCAGAAGCGGCCGACGCGGTGATGACGGCACCCTGGCCTGTCGTCGTCGTCGGCCTTGATGTCACGGAGCAGACGGTCATGACACGCGCCAGGATGGCGGCCATCGTCGCAACCGGCGGCGAGCGGGCCAAGCTGCTCTCCGACATCTCGCAATTCTACATCGATTTCTACGAGCAGCATGTCGAGGACGGCATGGTGATCCATGACAGCTGCGCGTGCGTCTATGTCGTCGCACCGCACCTCTTCACGCTGCGCAGCGGCGCGATCCGCGTCGTCTGCGGCGGCATCGCCGATGGCCAGACGATCCAGAAGGCCGACGATCACCTGTTTCCGCCAAGCGCCTGGGACAATCTGCCGAGCCAGAACGTCTGTGTCGGCATTGACGCGGAGGGTGTCCTCAATCTCATCTCGGAGACACTGGGGCTGAACGCGGCAGCCTGAGCCCGTAAAAATTCGCCGCGATAGCTGGCAGTCGGCCGATTGCCAGCTATCTTCGCTTTCATGAAACCGGAAACGCTGCTTTATCCGACGCCCAAGGGTCTCTATTGCGAGAAGGGTGGCTTTTACATCGATCCCGTCCAGCCTGTTGAAAGGGCGCTGATCACGCATGGACATGCCGACCATGCGCGCGCGGGTCACACCCATGTGATGGCAACGCGCGAGACGCTGGACATCATGCGCATCCGCTACGGGGATGCGTTCTGCATCAGCTCTGAAGCAGCTGTGCTCGGTGCCCGAACCTCCATCGGCGATGTGACCGCCAGCTTTCATCCTGCCGGCCATGTTCTGGGCTCCGCGCAGATCGCAGTGGAGGCGGGCGCCACCCGCATCGTCGTTTCGGGTGACTACAAGCGGCGGCGCGATCCGACCTGTCTTTCCTTCGAGCCTGTGCCGTGTGATGTCTTCATCACCGAGGCGACATTCGGCCTGCCGGTGTTTCACCACCCCGACGATCGCGGCGAAATTGCCAAGCTGCTGACATCGCTGCGGCAATTCCCGGAGCGCGCCCATCTGGTCGGCGCCTATGCGCTCGGCAAGGCCCAGCGCATCATCGCCCTGCTGCGCGAAGCGGGCTACGACGCACCGATCTTCATCCATGGCGCGCTGACCAACCTCTGCGATTATTACGAAAGCCAAGGCATTCCACTCGGCGACATCCGGCCGGCGACGCTGGCGCCCGGGGAAAAACAATCCTTTGCCGGAGCAGTCGTCATCGGCCCGCCCTCCGCCTTCGCCGACAAATGGGCGAGACGCTTTCCCGATCCCGTCGCAATCTTCGCGTCGGGCTGGATGCTGGTGCGCCAGCGCGCCAAACAGCGCGGCGTCGAGCTGCCGATGATCATCTCCGATCATTGCGACTGGCCGGAACTGACCGAAACGATCAACGAGATCAAGCCGGGACAGGTCTGGGTGACACATGGCCGCGAGGAAGCTCTGGTTCGCTGGTGCGAGCTACAGGGCATCTCCGCCCGGCCGCTGCATCTCGTCGGCTATGACGACGAGGGAGAATAACCGATGCGCGCCTTCGCCGAACTGCTCGACCGGCTGGTCCTCACCCCACAGCGCAATGCCAAGATCAAGCTGATGACGGACTATTTTCGCGCGGCACCCGATCCCGATCGGGGTTATGCGCTGGCAGCGATCGCCGGCACGCTGACGCTCAATGTCGTGAAGCCGAATGTCCTGAGGCAACTGGTGCTGGAGCGGATGGACGAGGTTTTGTTCCGCTATTCCTACGACTACGTCGGCGACCTCGCCGAAACGATCTCGCTGGTCTGGGACCCTCCGGCCGGGGGTAAAACGGCGATAGCCGATCTGTCGCTCGGCGCCGTCGTCCATCAGCTTGAAACGACGGGGCGGGCCAATGTTCACGGCCTCGTGCGCAATCTGCTCGACCAGCTTGAGGGATCAAGCCGTTTCGCCTTCCTGAAACTCATCACCGGCGGCTTGCGCATCGGCGTTTCCGCACGGCTTGTCAAACAATCCCTTGCCGATATGGGCGACGCCGACATCACCGAGATCGAAACGCTGTGGCACGGCCTGTCGCCGCCCTATACTACGCTCTTCCGCTGGCTCGACGGCAAGTCGGACAAGCCGGAACTCGACACACCGGCCGTCTTCCATGCCGTCATGCTGGCAACGCCGGTCGGCGACAACGATCTTGCCGGGCTCGATCCCAAGGACTTTGCCGCAGAGTGGAAATGGGACGGTATCCGCGTGCAGCTTGCCAATGTCGGAGGCACGCGGCGGCTCTATTCGCGCAGCGGCGATGACATTTCCGGTGCCTTTCCCGACATTCTGGAGGCGGCGGACTTCGAGGGCATTCTCGACGGCGAACTGCTGGTCGGCGGCACGATGCGCACCAACCGCGCCACCCGGACCTTTTCAGACCTGCAGCAGCGCCTCAACCGCAAGACCGTGACCCGCAAGATGCTGGAGGAGTATCCGGCCTTCATCCGCGGCTACGACCTCCTGTTTTCCGGCAGGCGCGATATCCGGCCGGATAGTTTTCTCACGCGACGCGCAGAACTTGCAGCTCTCATAGAGAAAGCAGAACCGTCTCGTTTCGACCTTTCGCCACTGGTGCCCTTCGCCAGCTGGGAGGAACTGGACCGCCTGCGCGCAGATCCGCCTGATCCGGTGATCGAAGGCATCATGCTGAAACGGCTGGATTCGCCCTACACCTCCGGGAGATCGAAGGGACCGTGGTTCAAGTGGAAACGCGAACCCTACAATGTCGATGCGGTGCTGATGTATGCCCAGCGCGGGCATGGCAAACGGTCGAGTTACTATTCCGACTTCACCTTCGGCGTCTGGACGAAAGATGACGGCAAGGACGTGCTCGTGCCCGTCGGCAAGGCCTATTTCGGTTTTACCGACGCAGAGCTTGAGGTGCTGGATCGCTACGTGCGCAACAACACCATCGAGCGGTTCGGACCCGTCCGCTCCATCCGCGCCGAGCCGGACCATGGCTTCGTGGTCGAGGTGGCCTTCGAGGGCATCAACTTCTCTAGCCGGCACAAATCGGGCGTCGCCATGCGCTTTCCGCGCATATCGCGACTGCGGACCGACAAATTGCCGCAAGACGCGGACCGGCTTGAAACACTGCTGGCGATGATCGGGCCGCCCGAAGAAGATTTAGCGCAAGCCCGGGAACCAATTTAGGGAACGGTTGTTAACAGGCAGCGTTCGACGGAAGGAGAAAGACGATGCCTGCAAAATCCCAAGCCCAGCAAAAGGCCGCCGGCGCCGCCCTGTCGGCGAAACGCGGCGACATGAAGAAATCCGAACTCAAGGGTGCTTCCAAAAGCATGGAAAAGTCCATGTCGGAGAAGGAGTTGAAAGACCTGGCAGAAACCGACCGCAAGAAACTGCCGGAAAAGAAGAAATCCAAATAGACATATGCCTGAGTTCCCGGGTGTGCGGAGCACATATTGTTAAGACGACTTTGCGACACTGCGATCCAACTGCTGTCGAGTAAAAGAACGGCGTGGGGGATTTCGTGTTTTCGGGACTGTCGGGCGTGCTCAGGAAATCAACAATAATTCGGCTTCTCAAGCCGAATTATCTGCCGACTTATGTTGCGCTGATGGTGGTGGTTGTGGCCGGTATATTTGCCGAACAGCAAAACCGTGCCGTTCATGCGGCAAAGATGCGCGCGGCAGTGATTGCGGAGATCAATCCGATCCGCTCGAAACTCGAAGCCAATATCAACGGTGATATCCAGCTCGTCCGTGGCTTGATTGCGACGATCGCCACGGAACCCGGCATGAGCCAGAAACGGTTCTCCGATCTGGCACGCAACATTTTCAACGAGCGGTCGCGATTGCGCAGCATGGCCGCCGCGCCAGACCTCGTTGTCTCCCTCGTCTATCCGCTCAAAGGAAACGAGAAGGCCATCGGCCTGGACTATCGCAAGAACGAGAACCAGCGCGCCGCCGCACTGCGGGTTCGCGATCTCGGCAAGATGGTCCTCGCCGGCCCTCTTGATCTGGTTCAGGGCGGCAAGGGCCTGATCGGCCGCTTCCCGGTCTCCCTTTCCGGCGGGGGCGCATCGAACCGCTTCTGGGGTATCGTCTCCGCTGTCATCGATGTCGATCGGCTCTATCAGGACAGTGGCCTTCTTTCGCCGATGCTTGACATCGATGTGGCGATTTCCGGACGTGACGGCCTGGGCGAAGACGGCGCCTTGTTTTATGGCGATAGCGCAGTCAAGGCAGCCAATCCTGTCGAAGTCAGCGTCTTTCTACCCGGCGGCTCCTGGGTGATCAGCGCCGTGCCCAAGGGCGGCTGGGTCGATGCACCGCCCAACGCGTGGCCTATCCGAAGCCTCATCGTGCTCGGTGGCCTTTTCATCGTCGTGCCGATGTTCATCAGCGGGCGGCTGATGGAGGAGCGGAAGCGCAATATCCAGGTGCTCGAACACAACAAGGATCAACTGCAGGAGCTTTCCCACCGCCTGAAGATCGCGCTCGACGCGTCGCAGATCGGTATCTGGGAACTCGATATCTCCTCCGGCAAGCTTTTGTGGGACGAGCGCATGAAGGAACTCTATGGTCTGCGCAAGGATGCACGCGAAGTCTACGAGGACTGGCGCGACGCGCTGCATCCGGACGACCTGCAAAGAGCCGAACAGGAATTCAGCAACTCTCTCCTCCATGGCGCGAGCTATGTCTCGCAATTCCGCATCCGCCTTTCCGGCAATCGGACCCGGCATATCCGTACGGTCGGCTCGAAATACATCGGCGCCGGTGGCAAGGAAAAAATCGTCGGCGTCAATTGGGATGTGACAGCCGATGTCGAAAAGAACGAACGACTGGAGGCAGCCAAGGGACAGGCCGAGGCACACAGCGCCGAACTGGAAGCGGCCCGTCACCGGATGGAATTCAACGCCCTGCACGATCCTCTGACAGCGCTGCCGAACCGGCGATACCTCGACGAGATCCTGGCGGAGAAACATTCCAGTGCCGCGACACAGGGCCTCGCCAGCATTTTCCACATCGATCTCGACCGGTTCAAGGAAATCAACGACACGCTCGGCCATGCGGCCGGCGATGAAATCCTCCGGCACGCCGCCCAGATCCTTCGCGCCAATACCGGAGATGACGATTTTGTCGGTCGCATCGGTGGAGACGAGTTCGTCATCATTTCCCGCAACGGCGGCATCGAGGGCCACGACACCGCTCTTGCCCGACGCATCATCGATGCGATGAGCGTGCCCGTACTTTACAAGGAACAGGAGTGCCGTATCGGGGTTAGCATCGGCATTGCGCATCAGGCAAGGCTGGAGGAAGAACTCACCCAGGTTCTCGTCAATGCCGACATCGCTCTCTATGAAGCCAAGCGCCGCGGCCGCAACCGGCACGAGGTCTTCACCCATTCCCTGAAGACAGCCGTTTTCAAGACGAAGCAGACTGCGGATGAAATCCTGCGCGGGCTCGAACAGAACGAGTTCATCGCCCATTTCCAGCCTCAGTTCTGTCCCGCCACGCTCGATATCATCGGCGTCGAAGCGCTGGCTCGCTGGGACCATCCCACCAAGGGGCTGCTGGCACCCTACGCCTTCCTGAAGACGGCGGAAGACATCAATGTTCTCTCCGAGATCGACCAGAGAATCCTCGAGCAGGCGCTGTTCCAGTCAACCCGCTGGGAAGCAAGCGGGATCGACATCCCGAAGGTATCGGTCAACCTCTCCTACCACCGCCTGCACGACGAGAAATTGATCGACCGCCTCAGCCAGATGGTCATCCCGAAGGGCAAGGTGTCGTTCGAGTTGCTGGAGTCGATCTCGTTCGAGGAGAGCGACATGACCGTGCTTTCGAATATCGAGCAGATCAAGAAACTCGGCATCGATATCGAGATCGACGACTTCGGCACCGGCTACGCCTCGATCGTCAGCCTGTTGAAACTCACCCCGCGCCGCCTCAAGATCGACCGGCAGCTTGTCATCCCGATCCTGACCTCCGAAAAACAGCGCCAGCTGGTTGCCTCCATCATCGATATCGGCATCTCGCTCGGCATCGAGGTCATCGCCGAGGGCGTCGAAACCATGGAGCACGCCCGTATTCTAAAAGACCTGGGCTGTCACGGGCTGCAGGGCTATGCCTTCGCGCGGCCAATGAGCGCCAACGACTTTGCCAACTTCGCGCGCGAACGCCGGTGGCTCGCGGCCTGAACCACCAGATCATCTGATGATTCGCGCGAAATCGGTCAGCGGCGGCGGCGCCAACCTCATTTGCAGGGCTGCAGAGAAGCAAATCCAGCGCCGCGCGTGTATCGATTTGTTTCCGTGATCGACGTTTTTGTATTGCCGCATTTCCCGTTCGTGTCGCGATATCGGCCGAATATGTCCGGAAAGCAAAATCTCTTGAACCTTCGGCAAATGCTCCGCACTGGAATGCGAGAACATCAGTGCGCCTGCATGCGCAAGCGGAGAATAATCTTCTGAAAACTACGGAGCAGTCTGTCAAATGCAGTCATATCTTGCTCACGACCGCAGCACGTCGACATTTCCGGAATGTTTCCAGCCCCGCCCTTCCTCAGGAAAACAGAGGTGATTTCTTGAAGATTGCAGTCAGTTTTCGTTAGTGGATCGATGCGTTTCTCATATCTCCCGAAACGAAAACGCAAAGGAAAGACAATGGTTGGAGCGATATCAAGCACCTCACTCCTGTCGACATTGACCACAAGCAGTTCAAGCGGCAGCAGCAGCGCACAGATCGCATCTCTGGAAGCCCAGATTCAGGCAAAGCAGACGGAACTGGAAGAGGCCAAGACCGAGGATGACAAGGCGGAAATAACCGAAGAGATCGCCGAACTGCAGGCAAAGCTCAAGGCGCTGGAAGCAACGGAGGCACGCAAAGCCCAGGCTCAACAGACGGCGGCATCGAATGGCCAAAGCGGCCAGGAAGAACCGGCATCGCTGATCGGAACGCGCAATTTCCAGGACGGCGAGCAGTTCGGAAACCGCGAAATCTGGGTCTGATTGTTTCGCGCCCTCGGGGAGCATGACGCTACCCCACGATCCATATCATGAGCGGCATGACACCACTTCGGCGATGATCGCCGGGCGCATGTTGCTCATGCACATTCTGCACCGGCCGCCGTTCGGCCGCACGGGAAACAATTCGACACCGGACCGACAAACGTCAGACATGTACAGCCTTTAATGGGTCAGGCTGCCTGTCCTTCTCGCACCGACGCGATGACTTGGCGAAAGTGAATTGCGTGCATGGAAATTTTCTACGCCGCCCTTGAAATCACGACCAAAATGCCCAAAGCCGTGGCACTTGGGAAACACCAAAGCTGGGGATAGTCCATTTCAGGCCCATCTTTGCAATTGTTCCCTCGCAAGCGGCGCGGAAAATGTTAAAGACGACAAAAGTGAATCGTTTGTTACCGACCCTTCGGGCCGGATGGGGACCCAGATGAAAATTGCAAAAGCGCTCCTTCCCTTGAGCCTCCTTCTTCTATCCGGCTGCGTGGTCGGCCCCGACTATCAGTCTCCGAACGCGGCTCTGCCGGGAAAATTCTCCGAAGGCGGCCATGCGGAAAACGCCGACGTAGCGCTGAACCCCTGGTGGGAAGCCTTCCGCGACAAGAAGCTCAACAGCCTCGTTGCCCAAGGCATGGGCGAGAACCTTGACGTCCAGCAGTCGATCGAACGCATCGTCGAAGCCCGCGCCAACGTGATCGTTGCAGCGTCCGGCGGTCTGCCTCAGATCAATGCCAGCGGATCGGCGAGCGCGGAAGGCTCGGATGGTTCGTATCTTCGAAAGAGCACCGGGCGCGATCACAACGAGACCAAGACGATCGGCGGCGGCGCGGATGCATCCTGGCTGATCGATCTTTTCGGCCAATATGCTCGAGCCAAGGAATCGGCGAACGCTTCGCTCGATGCAGCCTATGCCGACGTCAATGTGGCCCGCCTCGCCTATCTATCGGACCTGACCACGTCCTACATCGAGGCGCGCTACAACCAGGAATCCTATGCACTGCAGCAGAAGAGCCTTGCCTCGCGGCGCGAAACGCTCAAGCTGACGGAGGACATCAAGGCGGCGGGTGCGGCTTCCAGTCTCGACGTCGTTCAGGCAGAAGGCCTCGTCAACACCACGCTCGCTGAATTGCCTGGTTACCAGACCGGGTTCAATCAGGCGGCAAACCACATCGCTACCCTGCTCGGTCTGCCGGCGACAACCGTGACGGCAAGCCTACGAAACGGCTCCTCGCAGCCAACGCCGCGCTACAACACCAAAATCGGCGTCCCTGCCGATCTGGTACGCAACCGTCCGGACATCCGCAGGGCGGAACGTTTGCTGGCGGCAGCCACCGCGTCGATCGGCGTTGCCGAAGCACAGCTCTATCCGAGCCTCAGCCTGAGCGGCACGATCGACGGGTCGCGGATCGTCTCCTCCGTTGCCGGCGGCCTTGGCAGCTGGTCCTTCGGTCCAAGCCTGAACATTCCGATCTTCAACGGCGGACGGTTGAAGGCCAATGTCGACATCGCCAAGTCCGGGGCCCAGCAGCAATACCTCGCCTGGAAGCAAACCGTTCTGAACGGTGTCGAGGAAGTCGAAAACGCCCTCGTCGCTCTCCGCAACAACTACCAGACCGTTGCAGCGCTGCGCAAAGTGGTCGATTCATACGAAGAGGCATTGGGCTTGGCGCGTGAAAGCTACAAGGGCGGCGCAACCTCGCTGCTCGATGTTCTCGACGCTGAACGCAACTTGGCGAACTCACGCATCGCGCTCGCAGCAAGCATCCGCAGTCTCTCCAACAACTACGTCGCTCTGAACGTCGCCATCGGCGGTGGCGCTGCGATCGAGGCGGTTAGCCAATAATCTGCAAGTCCAGTTCGGACGAAATTGAGCGCGACGGATTTACATCCGTCGCGCTTTTTTATGTCATCATGGCGAGTTGATCGGTCTCCAAGGCAAATTGGGCTCCCGGTTTCGACCCCTTCGGAGACGTTGAGAGATCGAGCTTGCGGGGCAGCACCAAGGGAGAGTTGGATGCAACACCTTGCCGTGATCTTCTGGCTGGCGATGTCCGTCACAATCTTCGGACCAAGCGACCATTGAGCGCCTCTGTGCCGCTGGCGAGGTAATTGGACTAGACCGATCGGTGTTCCTGAGGAGGATTTCCTGAAAATTCGATCGATCTGTACCAGGGACTTTGGTCTCAGCTTCAGTTCGTTTCAATTCTGTGTCGATCATTCAACGCGCGGATACCGGTAACTCTCCGCCGGCTTTGCCATCAACCCTGTGCCGCAGGACACAGCGGCAGGCGCACGGTCTGCAGCAATCCGCCTTCGCGGCGATTGACGATGGTGATCGTGCCGCCATGGTTCTCGATGATCTCGCGCGAGATGGCGAGCCCCAGCCCCGCGCCCGGCACAAGTTGCCGACGCGCCTGATCGACGCGGAAGAAGGGCTCGAACACGCGATCAAGCAGGTTTTGCGGGATGCCGGGGCCATTGTCCGTAACGATCAGGACGGCTTCATCCCCATTGCTGGAAAGCGAGATACGGGCACCCTGACCATGGGTCGCAGCATTGACCACCAGATTGCGCACCGCGCGTTTCAGCGCGAAGGGCGAGCCTTTCACCAACGCCCGCGCAATCGACCCCTGCTCGACCGGCAGATCCGTTTCACGGACTTCTTCGGCGACCGAACACAGAACAACGTCGAGCGGCACCTGTTCCTGCGCGGCAGGACTCACTTCCTCGCGCACCAACCGGATGGCGCTGTCGGCTATGTGGTCGAGTTCATCGAGATCCTTCAGCCAGGATTGCCGATCGTCTCCGTCGCACACAAATTCCGCACGAAGGCGCATGCGCGTCATCGGCGTCCGCATGTCATGACCCGCAGCCGCGATCATGCGCATGCGGCTGGAAACGGCGGCATTCAGGCGGGTCGCCAGGCGGTTGATGGTCTTTGCGGTCGTGCGCACCTCCATCGGCCCCGTCTCCGGCAACTCCGGAATGATGCCATCGGGGCGAATTTTGGCGATCGTTTCATCAAGGAGCCGCAGCGGCCGCATCATCACGTTGCTGGCGTAAATCGAGATACCAACCATGCCGATCGCGACCAGCGCCAGATAGGCGGCCAGCGGCAAGAAGGGGAACGGTCCGGGTTCGGGGAAATCGAGATAGGCCCAACGCTCGCCGTCGAGATGAACGGCGATATCCTTGCGATGCGGATTGAAGCTTTTGAGCACGACGACATTGGCTGTGTAGCCCTGACGCCGGCCCTCCTTCACAAGATTGTCCGTCCGCTCCTGGTCGATACGATCCTGCTCGGGTTTCTCCTGGATCTGGATATGCATGGTCTGCGCGGCCAAAGGATCGGCACGAAGCAGCAGAAGCGCGTATTCAGCCTTTTCGGCAAGGACACGATCGAACATGACTTCCGGCGGCTTTCGCAGGAGCCAGGCAGTCACGAATGCGGCAATCACCAGCACGAGGACGACCGAGATGATCAAGAGCGCCGTAAACCGCGTGCGAAGGGACAGCATCGCTAGTTGCTCCGTTCAACAGGAACCGCCAGCTGATACCCCTTGTTACGGACCGTCTTCAACATCGCAAAGACGCTGGCATCACCGAGTTTGCGACGCAGGCGGCTGACGAGGATATCGATCGAGCGGTCGAATGGATCGGCAGTTCGGCCCTGTGTCAGGTCAAGCAAGGAATCTCGCGAAAGAACACGGCCCGGACGCTGGAGAAAGACCATCAGCAGCTCGAACTCGCCGCCGGTCAGATCGACGGCATTCCCATCAGGCGCAAGCAGGGTACGGCTTTCGATATCCGCGACGTAGTTGGCAAAGATGTATTGACGGCTACCGGCGGGTTGCGGCTCGCTGCGGCCGCGCCGGAGCACGGCACGGATACGGGCGGCCAGTTCGCGGGGATTGAACGGCTTGCCCAGATAGTCGTCGGCGCCGAATTCAAGCCCGATGATCCTGTCGACATCTTCCTTCAGCGCCGTCAGCAGGATGATCGACAACTGCGGCATCCGTCCGCGCAGCGCACGGCAGAGATCAAGCCCCGAGCCATCCGGCAGCATGACATCGAGCACCAGAAGGTCGATCTTCAGCTCGGCGAGCTTCGCCTCGCATTCCCCCTTGCTGCCGGCCAGGCTGACGCGAAAGCCCTGTCCGTCAAGATATTTTCCAAGCAGGCGGCGAATCTCGGGATCGTCATCGACGACAAGAATGTGCGGTGTTGTATCCATGGCTCACTTATACCAGCAGCGCACCAAAACGCACGCGGCCCGCCCGTTTCCATCAGCCGCATTCGGTGTCGAAATATTTCCGGCTACCTCGGGCTTACATTTCGTTACAAAAATCATGCCCGATTATTTCCAATACGCTTCAGGCAGCGCGCGTGCCGGTTGAACCCTCTCGCTGTGGCTTCACCGCACGCAGGGCAACGAATTGCCACAGGCGGTCGATTTTATCGTTGTTGCGGGTTGGCATCACGGTCGAAAGCAGACATAAAAACACTACGCCCTTGCGCCGTTTCGCGTTGCAACTCGGGTACCGGTCGTGGCGCAAAGATGCTGCGGCCTTCGCCGACCCCTTGCGGTTCTTTTCAGTCGGAAAGCTTAAAGGAAACCAACACATAGAGATCGCAGCGACATTGCTTCTGATTCTGGTTCTTGCGCCTTTCGCGGGAAGCCTCGTTGCAATCTGCATTCCGACACACAAGGGCACCGCCAGCGCCTGGCTTTCCGGATCGATCGCCCTGTTCTGCCTTACGGTATCAGCTGGGCTCTATCCCATCGTCGCGTCGGACAAGGTTCTTCGCTACGACATCAACTGGCTTCCCGAACTGGGGCTTAATTTTTCGCTACGCATGGATGGCTTCGCATGGATGTTTGCAAGCCTGGTCACGGCGATCGGCCTGCTCGTCGTCATCTACGCGCGCTATTACATGTCGGCCAGCGATCCCGTGCCGCGCTTCTTCGCGCTTTTCCTTGCCTTCATGGGCGCGATGCTCGGTGTCGTCCTATCCGGCAACCTGATCCTGCTGGCGATCTTCTGGGAACTGACCAGCATCATCTCCTTCTTGCTGATCGGCTACTGGCACCACAATGCACATGCCCGCGACGGCGCACGCATGGCCCTGACGATCACCGGCACCGGCGGTTTGTGCATGTTCGTCGGACTGATGCTGATCGGCCATATCGTCGGCAGCTACGATCTCGACGTCGTGCTTTCATCCGGTGACCTGATCCGCAACGATCCGCTCTACACCACAGTGCTGATCCTTATCCTGCTCGGGGCGCTCACCAAGAGCGCGCAGTTTCCGTTCCATTTCTGGCTGCCGCATGCCATGGCGGCGCCCACACCGGTCTCGGCCTATCTCCATTCCGCCACTCTCGTCAAAGCCGGCATCTTTCTTCTCACCCGCCTCTGGCCGGTCATGGCAGGCACCGACCAGTGGTTCTGGATCGTCGGCCTGGCCGGGCTCATTACGCTTCTGCTCGGCGCTTATTTCGCCATCTTCCAGCAGGACATGAAGGGGTTGCTCGCCTATTCGACGATCAGTCATCTCGGCCTCATCACCGTATTGCTCAGCCTCGGCAGCCCGCTGGCGGCGGTTGCTGCGATCTTCCACACCATGAACCACGCGACCTTCAAGGCCTCGTTGTTCATGGCCGCCGGGATCATCGACCATGAAACCGGCACGCGCGACATGCGGCGACTGAGCGGACTGTTCAGATACATGCCGATCACCGCGACGCTTGCGATGGTCGCAAGCGCCTCCATGGCCGGCGTTCCGCTGTTGAACGGCTTCCTGTCCAAGGAAATGTTCTTCGCCGAAGCGATCGAAACCCACAAATACAATCTGCTGGATACGATCACCCCCTACGTGGCGACACTCGCCAGCATGTTCGCGGTCACCTATTCACTGCGTTTTATCTACCACGTGTTCTTCGGCCCGCCGCCGCAGGACCTGCCGAAGATGCCGCACGAACCGCCGCACTGGATGCTTGCGCCGATCTATTTCCTTGTTTTCTCCTGCCTGGTCGTCGGCGTCATTCCGGCGCTCACCATCGGTCCCTTCCTGCATACCGCAGTCAAATCGGTGCTCGGCGACGCAACGCCGGTCTATAGCCTTGCCGTCTGGCACGGCTGGAACCTGCCGCTGTTCATGAGTCTGATCGCGCTGGTCGGCGGTGTCGGGCTGTTCCTGATCATGAGGCCCTATCTCGCCACCAGCACCGAAGGACCACCCTTCTTCCGCCGCCTGGAAGGCCAGCGCATCTTCGAGCGCGTGCTCGTCACCCTGTCGTGGAAATGGGCGCGGTCGATCGAGATGCGCGCCGGCACCCGGCGACTGCAGCCGCAGATGCGGATCCTTGTCGCGGTGGCACTGCTTGCCGGCGCTTTCACATTGCTGTCGCAGGGCTTCAAACCAGCAACGATCGTCTTCCGCAGCATCGACCCGGCCTTTGCCCTGATCTGGCTGATCGGCATGATCTGCGCCGTCGGTGCGGCCTATCAGGCGAAGTTCCATCGCCTCGCCGCCCTCGTGCTGCTCGGTGGCGCCGGGCTCGTCACCTGCATCACCTTTGTATGGTTGTCGGCCCCTGACCTCGCGGTCACCCAATTGCTCGTCGAGATCGTCACGACCGTTCTGATCCTGCTCGGTCTCCGCTGGCTGCCGAAACGGATAGAGGATCCCGACGACCCGGAGATGATGACGATCTCCACCCGCCTGCGCCGCCTGCGCGATCTCGCCACCGCTGTACTCGCCGGCCTCGGCATGATGCTTGTCTCCTACACAATGATGAGCCGGGAAATACCGGAGACGATTTCGAGCTATTTCCTCGAGCGCGCCTATAGCGAGGGCGGCGGCACCAATGTCGTCAACGTCATCCTCGTCGACTTCCGCGGTTTCGATACGTTGGGCGAAATTGCCGTCCTCTGCATCGTCGCACTGACCGTCTTTGCGCTTCTGCTGCGCTTCCGCCCGGCGACCGAGAGCCTGGAGACCCCCGAGCAGCAGCGTGTGCAGAACGCCTTCGATGATGATCATCCGGACCGCAAGAAGGGCGACAGCATTACCGAATATCTGCTCGTTCCCTCCGTCATCATGCGCTGGATGTTCCCGGTCATCGGTATGCTGGCCGCTTTCTTGTTTTTCCGCGGCCATGATCTGCCGGGCGGCGGATTTGCGGCCGGCATCGCCATGTCGATCGGCTTCATCCTGCAATACATGGCCGGCGGCACGCGCTGGGTCGAGGAACGGCTGCGTATCCACCCCTTGCGCTGGATGGCGATAGGGCTGCTTGTTGCCACTGCGACCGGGTTGGGCTCCTGGGTCTTCGGTTATCCCTTCCTGACCTCGCACGCGCAATATGCGTCGCTCCCCATCATCGGCAAGATTCCCTTGGCAACCGCCATCCTGTTTGATCTCGGCGTCTTCTCGCTGGTGCTTGGCGCGACCGTGCTGATCCTGATCGCACTTGCCCACCAGTCGGTGCGTGCGCCGCGCGCCCATATCAGGGCGGCGAAGCTGGCTGCGAAGGAGACCGCCTGATGGAACTGGTTCTCTCAGCAGGCATCGGCGTCTTGACCGCATCCGGTGTCTGGCTTCTGTTCCGGCCGCGCACCTATCAGGTCATCATCGGCCTGTCGCTGCTGTCCTACGCCGTCAATCTTTTCATCTTCGGCATGGGCCGTTTGAGGGTCAACGCGCCACCGGTGCTTGAGCCCGGCGGGACCGGCGGACTTCTGACACACACCGATCCTATCCCACAGGCGCTCGTGCTGACGGCCATCGTCATCGGCTTTGCGATGACCGCCCTCTTCCTCGTCGTCCTTCTTGCCTCACGCGGCTTCACCGGCACCGACCATGTGGACGGCAGGGAGTAGCGCGGCATGACCTGGTTCCACCACCTGATCGTCCTGCCGATCCTGCTACCCGTCATCACGGCGGCCAGCCTGATCCCGGTTGACGAGCGCAATCGGACACTGAAGGGCGTGATCAGCTTCGCCTCGACAATGGCAGTCTTCCTTGTCAGCGTGCTCCTCATGCGGGCGTCAGCAACCCCGGGAGACGGAGGATCCGGCGCCAGCGTCTACCTGCTCGGCAACTGGCCCGCCCCCTTTGGCATCGTCCTTGTTCTCGACCGGCTGTCGGCCCTGATGCTTGTGCTTACCGCCGTTCTCGCGCTCGCGACGCAGCTGTTCTCGATGGCAAAATGGCATCGCGCCGGCCATCATTTCCATTCACTGTTCCAGCTCATGCTGGCAGGGCTGAATGGCGCGTTCCTGACCGGCGACCTGTTCAACCTGTTCGTCTTCTTCGAGATGATGCTTGCCGCCTCCTATGGGCTGCTGCTGCATGGCTCGGGACCGATGAGGGTCAAGGCAGGCCTGCACTATATCGCCGTCAACCTTGCTGCATCCTCGCTGTTCCTCATTGGCGTCAGCCTGATCTACGGTGCCACCGGCACCCTGAATATGGCCGACCTTGCCCTGAAGATTTCCACCATCGGCCCGGAAAGCCGCATGCTGATGGAGGCGGGGGCAGCGCTTCTCGGCATCGCCTTCCTCGTCAAAGCAGGTATGTGGCCGCTCGGCTTCTGGCTGCCCGCCACCTATTCCGCCGCAACGCCGCCGGTCGCCGCGATCTTCGCCATCCTCACCAAGGTCGGCGTCTACATCCTCCTTCGTCTTTCGATGCTGCTGTTCGGCAGTGATGCCGGTGCGTCCCTCGGCTTCGGGCAACCCATCCTGCTCTACGGCGGGCTGCTCACCATCGGCTTCGGCGCGATCGGCGTCCTTGCCTCGCAGGCGATGGGAAGGCTTGCCGGCTATTGCGTGCTGGTCTCCTCCGGCACGTTGATGGCAGCGATCGGTCTCGGCAACGGCGCCGTCATCGGCGGAGCGCTGTTTTATCTCGTCAGTTCGACACTGACGATCTGCGCCTTCTTCCTGCTGATCGAACTGGTAGAGCGCGCCCGCGACGCCGGTGCCGACGTTCTGGCGGTCACGATGGAAGCCTATGGCGATGTCGACGAGAACGAGGAGGAAAAGGAAGAAGGCGTCGCTGTGCCCGGCACCATGGCTGTTCTTGGCCTGTGTTTCTGCGCCTGCGCCATCCTTCTCTCCGGCCTGCCGCCGCTGTCGGGTTTCCTCGCCAAATTTGCCATGCTGCACGGACTTTTCAATCCCGGCAGCTTTGGCGGTGATGCGCCGGTCTCCGGAGCGGAATGGACCTACATCGCCCTGCTCATCCTCTCCGGCCTGGCCGCCATGATTGCCATGAACCGCGTCGGCATACGCACCTTCTGGACCTCGATCGAAGGAACCATTCCACGCGTCTTCCTGATCGAGATCGCCCCGGTTCTCCTGCTTCTGGCGGCCTGCGTCTTCCTCAGCCTCCAGGCCGGCCCTGCCATGCGCTACATGGACGCCACAGCAAAATCGCTGAGCGAGCCGCAGAATTACATCGGACGGGTGATGTCGACGCCGCGCGCCGGCCCGGCGGGAGGGGAGTAGGAGGCCATGCGCTACTGGTTCCCCTTCCCGCTGCTGTCATTGTCGCTTCTTGGCCTCTGGCTGCTCATCAACCAGTCGCTTTCGCCCGGTCATATCGTGCTCGGCACCATGCTCGGCATCGCTTTTGCCTGGGTCATGGTCAATCTTCAGCCGGACAAGACCCGGCTGAAGAATATTGGCCGCATCGCCCTTCTGGCAGGCCATGTCGCACACGATGTGCTGCGCTCGAACATCGCCGTGATGAATGTGATCCTGCGCGCCAGGACGCGGCCGGTGAATTCCGGCTTCGTGGCGATCGACATCAGCCTGCGTGACGAAAACGCACTGGCGCTGCTCGCCTGCATCCTGACGGCAACGCCTGGAACTGCCTGGCTCGAATTCGACCGGCAGACGGGCGTCTTGCTGATCCACGTGCTCGATCTCGAAAACGGTCAACTCTGGGTGAACCTGATCAAGAGCCGCTACGAAGCCCCGCTGAAGGAGATATTCGAATGAACGAACTCTTCATCATCTGGTCGCTCTTGGCCTCGCAGGTTCTGCTTGGCCTTGCGATGGGATGCGCGCTGTTTCGAATGGTCCGTGGGCCACGCGCTCAGGATCGGATCCTCGGGCTCGACGCACTCTATATCAACGCGATGCTGCTGCTTTTGACATTCGGAATACGCACTGCCAATTCGATCTACTTCGAAGCGGCACTGATCATCGCCCTGCTCGGCTTCGTCTCCTCGATCGCCTTTGCCAAATTCCTGATGCGCGGCGAGGTGATCGAATGAGCCACTTGACCGACCTTCCGGCCTGGGCGGCAATCCCGGTCTGCATCCTTCTTCTTTTGGGATCGGCGGTCACGCTTGTGGGATCAATGGGCCTGATCCGGCTGAAGACGTTCTACGGCCGGCTGCACGCGCCGACGCTCGGCGCCAGCGCCGGAACCATCCTCATCTGCCTTGCCTCGATGCTGACCTTTGCCGTGCTGCAAAACCGCTGGATCGTCCACGAAGTCCTGATCATCGTCTTCGTCATCCTGACGACGCCGGTGACGCTGATGCTGCTTGGTCAATCAGCGCTCTACCGCGACCGGATCGAAGGCAGTGACGACGTGCCGCGCAAGTCGACCGGCGAGCAACCGGACACATCGGGCATGGATATCTGACGCCTTCTACAGGCCTTCGCGGCCGCGAAACCGCCGCTGATAGGCTGCATCGTAGAGCGAACTCTCGCGGAAATCGGTGGCGCCGAGTGTCTGGCCGACGAAGATCAGCGCCGTCCGCTCGATCGGATCAGCCGCCACCTTTGCCTCGATGTCTCCAAGAGTACCCCGAACAACCCGCTCATCCGGCCACGACGCCTTGACGACAATGGCGACCGGGCAATCCGCGCCGTACAGCGGCGTCAGTTCCTCGACAACCTGCCCCAGCGCATGAATGGCCAGATGGATCGCCAGCGTCGCGCCCGTCGCACCAAATCCAGCCAGTGTCTCAGCATTCGGCATCGGCGATGCACGGCCGGAAACCCGCGTCAACACGAGGCTCTGGGCAACGGCGGGGATAGTGAGTTCCCGGCCAAGGGTCGCAGCGGCGGCCGCGAAGGCGGGGACACCAGGCGTCATCGTATAGTCGAGGCCATGCTTTTCCAGCCGACGTATCTGCTCGGCGACGGCGCTCCAGACGGAAAGATCGCCGGAATGAAGCCGCGCGACATCCTGGCCCGCGTCCGCGGCCTTCACATATTCCGCTTCGATCTCATCCAGCGACATGGGCGCCGTATCGACGACACGGGCACCTTCCGGGCAATATTGCAGCAGTTCCGGCGAAACGATCGAGCCGGCATAGAGGCAGACCGGGCAGCGGGCGATGAGATCGCGGCCGCGCACGGTGATCAAGTCCGCGGCTCCGGGGCCGGCTCCGATGAAATGAACGGTCATACTGCTTCCTCTTGAAATTCCGAATTCATGGCTTCACCCATGACCATTGCGTCACCGGCATCGCCGCGCGCCAGCCCGTCATCGAACCCACAGGCGATGCGCGGGCGATATCGATGCGGATCAACGAGCCGCCCAGACGGGCATGATGCTCCAGAAGCACCGCCTCCATCTGCGTGGTGACGGCATTCGCCACCAACCGGCCACCGACCTTCAAAGCCGCGACTGCCGCATTCATGACACCTTCTTCGCTGCCACCACCGCCGACAAAGATCGCGTCGGGTGCTGGTAATCCGGCCAAGGCGACCGGCGCCGTGCCATGAACGACAATCAAGCCCGGCACGCCAAAATTCGCCGCGTTCCGCCTAATACGGTCGGCACGTTCCGCCGAGCCTTCGATGGCGATCGCCTTCATCGCCGGGTCGGACAGCATCCATTCGATACCAATCGAACCGGATCCGGCGCCGATATCCCACAACAACTCGCCGCGGCGCGGGGCCAAAGCGGACAGGGTCAAGGCGCGCACTTCGCGCTTGGTGATCTGGCCGTCATGCTCGAACAGCCCGTCAGCAAGGCCGGATGCGAGCGGCAAAATGCGGGCACCGGCCTCTGCCACGACCTCGACCGCGCAGATGTTGAGCGGGTTGATGGCTGAAAGCGAAAAGTCTGCGGCAATTTGCGATGTCACACGCTCCTGGCCACCGCCCAGCGCCTCGAGAACCATCAATCGGGATTGCCCAAACCCGCTTGCGGCGAGCAATGCGGCAAGCTCCGCCGGACCATGCTCGTCGGATGTCAGCGCCAGAATACGGGAGCCCGGTTGAAGATGTGGCCGGATCAGATCGAGGGGGCGACCATGCAGGGAAACAATTATCGTATCCTGCAGCGCCCAGCCGAGACGGGAAGCCGCCAGGCTGAACGAGGATGGCGCCGGAAGAACACGCATTTCCGAACGATCGATATGCCGTGCCAGTGTCACTCCGACACCGAAGAAGAACGGATCACCGGAGGCAAGCACCACGACGGGCGTTCCCCGAAGAGCGACGACAGCCTCGACGGAGCGTTCGAATGGGCTCAGCCAGCTATGCCGCTCGCCGGCAATCAAGGCCGCCGCTAGTTCAAGGTGGCGCGCGCCGCCGAAGATGACCGAGGCGCTCGCGATGCAGCGCTTGGCCTCGTCGCCGAGACCCGCTAAACCGTCTTCGCCAAGGCCGACGATCGTCAGCCAAGGGGCACCGGACGAAAAGGGCTGACTGTCACCCATGAGCAAACACCGCATCCTGATCCTCGGTGGCACGACCGAGGCGCGGCAACTGGCCGCCGCGCTGGCGCCTCGCGCGGATTGCGACCTGCTGCTCTCGCTTGCCGGGCGCACGGCAGAACCCATGGCTCAGCCGGTTCCGGTGCGCAGTGGCGGTTTCGGCGGCAGCGAAGGGCTTTCCAATTTCCTCAGGGAGGAAAATTTCGAGCTTCTGATTGATGCAACGCATCCCTTTGCCGCGCGTATTTCGCGCAACGCATCCGTTGCTGCAGCTGAAACCGGCATCTCGTTTTTTTCGCTGCGCCGCCCCGCCTGGAAACAAGAACCCGGCGATCGCTGGACTACCGTCTCCTCTGTCGCCGAGGCTGCCGGTGCGCTTGGCGAATTGCCGAGGCGCGTTTTCCTGGCCATTGGGCGACAGGAGGCATTCCATTTCGAGAGCGCTCCGCAGCATCACTACATCATCCGCAGCGTTGATCCGGTGACGCCGCCCCTTGGCGTTCCCGATGCACGCTATATCCTCGCCACCGGCCCGTTCGAGGAACCCGCGGAACGCGAACTCCTGACCGAGAACCGGATCGAATTGATCGTCGCCAAGAACAGCGGCGGCACAGCGACCTACGGCAAGATTGCCGCGGCACGCGCACTCGGCCTCGAGGTGATCATGGTCGAACGCCAGCAACCGGCCGATGTCCGCACCGTGGGTACTGTCGAGGAAGCGCTCGGCCTTGTCGATCACGTTTTCTCCCCGGAGATGAAGCGCGGCGTGTAGACGAGGTCGGATTTGCCGGGGCGCGGGATGATCCGCGTTTCAGGCGAGCCGATTATGACACACGTCGCCATGTCGGCCTTCTGCGCGTCGGCGGTTGCGAGCGGCATGACCAGCATGCGCTCGTCGGGCCGGCCGGCAGCGCGGCCGAAGATCACCGGCGTTTCACCGGGCAGCACAGTGCGCAGGATATCGAAGGCTTCACCGAGCTGCCAGGGCCGCGCCTTGCTGATGGGATTGTAGAGCGCAATCACCAGGCCGGCCTCCGCCACCAGCTTCAGCCGGCGTGTGATGACGTCCCAGGGCTTGAGGTTGTCGGACAGCGAGATGGCGCAGAAATCATGGCCGAGCGGGGCGCCGATGCGGGCGGCAACTGCGAGCATGGCGGTAACACCCGGGACAACGGCAACGTCGATGGCGCGCCATTCATCCGGCCCCTTGTCGATTGCCTCGCAGATTGCTGCAGCCATGGCGAAGACACCGGGATCGCCTCCCGACACGACGCAGACGTCGGTTCCTTCCGCCGCATGGCGAAGGGCCGCCTGGGCACGATCGAGTTCCTCGCGATTGTCAGAGGCGATACGGTTCTGATCCGGCCGCAGCGACAGACGATCGAGATAGGGGCCATAGCCGAAGAAATCCGTCGATTTCGACACAGCCTCGACCGCTTCCGGCGTCATCTGCTGCGGACCGCCCGGCCCTGTGCCAATTACATAAAGCGTGCCGCTCATGGCCTGTCCTTCCAACCGGGCACCAGCACCAGCGAGAAATAGGGTGCGTCGTCGTCGGCCTTATCGGCAAGCGGGATCATGGCGGAATTCGCCATGGTGCCGCGCTCGACATAGACGGCCTGGTCGAGCTTGCCGGCAGCAACGAGCGCGCGACGGATTTTCGGCAGATTGCGGCCGACCTTCATGATGACGGCCGCTTCGGTATCGCCAAGACGACGGACAAGCTGGTCCTCCCCCATCGTGCCGGGAAGCACCGAGAGGACATCGTCGCCCTGCACGATCGGCAGACCGGCCAGCGACCAGCAGCCGGACATGGCGGTGATGCCCGGAATGACTTCGACCGGGAACCGTCCTGCCAGCCGTACATGCAGGTGCATGTAGGAGCCATAGAACATCGGATCGCCCTCGCTGAGGATCGCGACCGTGCGGCCGGCCTCTAGGTGTTCGGCAACAGCCTCAGCCGAGGCATCGTAGAAGCCGGTGATCTGGCTCTTGTAGTCGTCATGATCCTTGTCGATCTCGACCGTCACCGGATAATAGAGAGGCAGTTCGAGGATACCGGGTTTCAACAGCCCTTCGACGACTGCGCGTCCATTACCGCGTCGCCCTTCCTTGGCGAAATAGGCGAGCACGTCTGCCGCCTCCAGCGCCTTGATGGCCTTGACGGTCAGAAGGTCCGGATCGCCCGGACCTGTGCCGACGCCAATCAGCTTTCCCACGGTGGCGCTCAAAGACCCGGCCTCGCCAATGAATTGACGGCCGCCGCAGTCATCGCGCTGCCGCCAAGCCGGCCGCGCACGATGGCATAGGGTACGCCATAGGAATTTTCAGCCAGCGCGTCCTTCGATTCCGCAGCACCGACAAAACCGACCGGCATGCCGATGATAACAGCCGGTTTGGGCGCGCCATCGCGCAGCAGTTCCAGCAGATAGAAAAGCGCGGTCGGCGCGTTGCCGATCGCAACCACGGATCCGGCCAGACGCTCGACCCAAAGCTTCAGCGCCGCTGCCGAGCGGGTATTGCCGATCTCGCGGGCGAGTTCGGCAGTCTGCGGCTCGCGCAGTGTGCAGATTACATCATTATCAGCCGGGAGGCGCGCGCGCGTAATACCGTGGGAGACCATGAAGGCATCGCAGAAGATCGGCGCACCGCCCTTCAACGCTTGCCGGGCGGCCGGAACAAAACCCGGAGAGAACTCGAAATACTGCGCTGCCTCGACCAATCCGCAGGCATGCACCATGCGAACGGCGAGATCGGCCTCTTCCTCGGAAAAGCGGGACAGATCGGCTTCGCTGCGAATGATGGCAAAGGAGCGCTCGTAGATGGCATCGCCATCCCGGATGTAATCGTATTCAGGCATCTCTATCCCTGTTGAACCGCGGCGGTGATTGCGTCCGCTCCGAGCCGTGTAAGGCAGGACCGAGCCGATTCGCCAGCCCGTTTGCCGTCCGACACCAGCTTGTCGAGGCGCTCCATCGCGGTTCTTATCTTGTTTTCTTCGATGTAGGCGCTTGGTAGCCCCGAGGCAGGGCCATTTACGACAAGCCCATAGCCTATTGGCGCAGCCGTGATCGTCAGCGCCGAGGCGGAAGGCTTTGCGCAGCCCTTGGTGCAGCCGGAGACATGCACAGTCAGCGATCCGTCGAGCAGCGACGTGGCATTGTCGATCACTATTTGCGCCACCGCTCTTGTATCAATCAAGGCGGAAGCACACGCGCCGATGCCGGCGCAGGCGGCAATGTGGTTGCGCGGATCGCGCGGGAAGGCCCGCAGGCCGTGACCCAGCGCCAATGCCTGTGCGGCATCTATCCGGTCAGGGGCAATTCCCAAAACCATGAGTGCGTGACCGGGGGCCAGACGGATTTCCGTTGCCCCGAGAATGCTCAGCGCTTCAAGGAATGTTCGAAGGTTCTGCGCATGGATTTGTCCGAACGCCAGGCCCACGCCCAAAATGGAGCAGCCTGCGCCAAGCTCGTGGATGCCTGCAGAATTCGGCGAGGATTTCAGCGGCTCGATTGGGTCGAGATCGACCACCGAGGCCAGGCGGGCGCTCAAAGCTGCGGCATCGATATCGCGCGCACGGGCGCCCTTCCCCATCGAGGCAAGGCTTTCCAGAATGTCGATTACCGCGGGGACGACAGCAGTCTCCTCCAGGGCGGCAATCCGCGAAGCCGTCACTTCCGTGCCGGCAAGAGAAAGCAACCAATGCACCTTTCCATCAGTTCGGACGGCGCGCAGGCGGATATCGGCCGTTACCTCACCGAGGTTCAATTGGCCACCGCCGTCGATGACGATGGAGAGTTTCGGTGCAAGTGCAAGAGGCGGCTGATGGGCCGCCACGGCGACACGCATCCGCTCTGCAAGAGAAACAGAATTGGCAACCTCGGAAGGGTCCAGCCCGGCCAGAGGCGGCGTTTCGATCGCAAGGCCTTGTGCAATCTCGATCCCCGCATCGGCGATCTTTTCCGCTAAGAGTGGCACCGTTTCCATCGTCAGCCCGCGGATTTGCAGGTTGCCACGCGCGGTGACTTCGAGGATGCCGTTTCCGCATAATGCGGCCGCATCCGCAATTTCGCTCAGTTCGTCAAGCGTGAGCCCTGGCCTAGCTGGACGCAGGCGCACCAGCAGACCATCACCCGTCACCATCGGCGCAGCCAGCGACGGGCAGGCTCCGCGGCGCATCGATGACCGATGTTCGGATTCCTTTACTCCCTCAGATGGTGCAGTACAGAAGGTCATTGCAGGCGGTCGGCCATCCCTGTGTTTCAAAGGCGCGATCAATTGCGCTGGACCATTGTCGGCCCGTCAATACAGCATTCTACAGCAGAGACAAACCTGCCGCCATGCTGCGTGGAAAAGCAGCCTGTCACCTTGGTGTTTGCCGCTACTCTTCGAAATCCTCGCCCTTCTGCAGAAGATAGATATCCATGATCCAGCCGTGGCGCGCCCGTGCCTCGGCCCTGGATGCCAGGATGTCGTCCTTCACATCGGCGAGCCGACCGGAAATAACGACTTCCTGCTCCGTGCCGAGATAAGCGCCCCAATAGATCCGCGCGTCCGGATCGTCGATCTTCATGAAGGCCTGCTCACCGTCGAGCATGACGACTGCCGTCTCGCTCTTCTGCGGAAAACTCTCGGCGAGCCGACGTCCCGTGGTGATCTCGACTGGTTTGCCGACGAGATTGAGCGGGATCCTATGGCTGGCGGCCAGCGCCTGGATGCTGGTGATCCCGGGAATGACCGAATAGTCGAACACCACCGTTTCCAGAGCCCGGACGCGCTCGATGATCCGGATCGTGCTATCGTAAAGCATTGGGTCGCCCCAGACCAGAAAGGCGCCGGTCTGATCCTCTTGAAGTTCTTCGAGGAGCAGGTGTTCGTAAGCCGTGGCAATCGCCGCATGCCATTGGTCGACGCTCTGGTTATAGGAACGATCCGCCGTGTGGCGGACAGGAACCGCGAATTCCACGACCCGGCTATCCGGTCGGGTGACATAGCGCGAAACGATATCACGGCGGATGCCGGCGAGCTGGGCTTTCGCCTCGCCCTTCGTCGGGATGAACAAGACATTTGCTTTGTTCAGTGCGTTGATCGCCTGTATGGTCAGATGCTCGGGATTGCCAGTACCGATACCCACGATCAAAACGTTTTTCATGTCCAAGCCCTTGCCGTGCCGCGTTCCGTGTCTTTGGCCGATTGAACAAATGGACGCAAGACCGCGATTGCCGGAAGAACATCTAGTTGACCAATATGAGCGGCTGATTCATGCAGCCAAGTATCCGATTAAGCACGATAAATATTTTTAAAGAAACCTTTGCGAAATCGTGGCAATATTCAGACTGATCCATTAAGACCGCGAAAACTTCATATATTTAGCACAAAAAAGCCGGAAACGGACGCGCATTAGCAGGTTCCCCAGGTGACAGACCCCCAGGTAATGTGACTTTACAAAGATTGTGGCACCTTGGTGCATTCCAATTGAGACCGTTAGCGTCTCGCGAGGGACTATAGTGACGAACCATTCGAAAACCAAAGTGAACGCGTCCGATCCGGGCGAGGCTCTGTGGAACTGCAAGGCCGGCTTCATCGGCATTTTTCTTGCCAGCGCGCTTGTCAACATTCTCTATTTGACCGGCTCTTTCTTCATGCTGGAAGTCTATGACCGGGTCCTGCCAAGCAGAAGCATCCCGACCCTTATCGCGCTTTGCCTGCTCGCGCTGCTGCTTTACGCCTTTCAGGGCGCCTTCGAAATGGTGCGCGGTCGCATGCTCGTGCGTATCGCCGGGGCCCTCGATGAAGCGATGAGCTCTCGTATCTATCGCGCCGTGGTCCAGGCGCCGCTGAAACTGCGCACCCAGGGCGACGGTCTGCAGGCATTGCGTGATTTCGACCAGGTTCGTTCATTTCTCTCCGGCACCGGTCCGGCCGCCTTTTTCGACCTGCCCTGGCTTCCGTTCTACATCGGCATCTGCTTCCTGTTCCATCCGCTGATCGGCATCGTTGCGATTGTCGGCTCGATCATCCTTATCGCCCTCACCTTCTTGACCAATCGCGGCACACAAGGTCCGTCGAAGAAGGCGTCCGAGGCCGGCAATCATCGCAATGCCTTCGCACAGGCTTCGCAACGCAACGCCGAAGTCATGCAGGCCATGGGCATGATGGGCCGGATGTCGCAGCTTTGGGATCTGCGGAACAACAACTACCGCGAACAGAACCGCGAGACGTCCGACGTCGGAAACGGCTATGGTGCCGTCTCCAAAGTGTTTCGCATGGCGCTGCAATCCGCCGTACTGGCGACCGGCGCGGTTCTCGTGATTGAAGGGATGGCATCTCCCGGCATCATCATCGCCGGCTCGATCCTGACCGCTCGCGCGCTCGCGCCGGTGGAACTGGCCATCGGCAACTGGCGCGGCTATGTTTCCTGCCGCCAGAGCTGGCAGCGTTTGAAGGACCTGTTGAAGGCCCTGCCTGAGCGCGATGCGCCGCTGGAACTACCGGTGCCGAAGGAAAAATTGAGTGCCGAAAGCCTCGCCGGCGGCCCCCCCGGTGCACAGCGCCTGACCTTCGCAGAAGTAAACTTCACAGTGAAGGCCGGCAGCGCGCTCGGCGTCATCGGCCCGAGCGCTTCGGGCAAGTCCTCCCTTGCTCGCGCCCTGATCGGCATCTGGCCGGCATTTCGCGGCTCGGTCCGCCTTGATGGCGCAGCACTCGACCAGTGGGATGGCGACAGGCTCGGCCGCCATATCGGCTATCTGCCGCAGGACGTCGAACTGTTCGCCGGCACCGTCGCACAGAACATCGCGCGCTTTTCCGAAGATGCGTCGCCGGATGCCATCGTTTCCGCCGCCCGCGCAGCGCGCGTCCACGAACTCATTCTCAAGCTGCCGAATGGCTATGAAACCGAGATCGGCGAAGGCGGCGCGGCACTTTCCGCCGGTCAACGCCAGCGCGTGGCCCTTGCCCGCGCATTATTCGGCGACCCCTTCCTGGTCGTCCTCGACGAACCCAATTCCAATCTCGATGCCGAGGGCGAACAGGCGCTCAGCGAAGCGATCATGACCGTGCGGGCACGTGGCGGCATCGTCATCGTCATCGCTCACCGTCCAAGCGCGCTCGCTGCCGTTGACATGGTACTGATGATGAACGACGGACGGATGCAGGCCTTTGGGCCGAAGGACGAAGTGCTCGCGCAGATCCTGCGCAAGGAAAATCGCCAGCCACAAATCGGCCCCGCGTCGCTGAAGGTCGTGGGCGAAGGACAGGAGTCCGCGTCGTGACCCATACCGAAGCAAAACCCGTAAACTCCCGCCGTTCGCTGGGCCGGCACATGACGGCCGTATCGATCCTCGCATTGACGCTCGTCGTCGGCATCGGCGGCTGGGCGACAACGACCGAACTGTCCAGCGCCATCGTCGCCGGCGGCACCGTCGTGGTCGAGAACAACGTCAAGAAGATCCAGCATCTGACCGGCGGCATCGTCGGCGAAGTGCTGGTCAAGGAAGGCGACAGCGTCAAGGCGGGCCAGATCCTGATCAAGCTCGACGGCACGACCGTGCGTGCTAACCTGTCGATCGTCCAGAACACGCTTGCCCAGCTCTATGCCCGCCGGGCCCGCCTGCTTGCCGAGCAACTCGGGTCCGCCGATTTCAAGATTCCGGAAAATCTGGAAGAACTGACATCGAGCACTCCCGCTTCCGTTCTCGAGCAGAGCGAACGCAAACTGTTCATCAGCCGCAAGAACGCGCTCGTCGGTATGAAGAGCCAGCTCGCCTCGCGCAAGGACCAGCTCGCCGATGAAACCAAGGGCCTGACGGTTCAGCTGAATGCCATCGAGGATGCGCTGAAGCTGATCGGCGAGGAACTCACCGGTCTCGACAAGCTCTACGGCCAGGGACTGGTCTCCATGCAGCGGCTGACTGAGCTGAAGCGTGATCGCGCCCAGCTCGAGGGCGACCGGGGCGCGCGCCTTGCCGCCCGCGCCCAGGCTGCCGGCAAGTCCAGCGAAATCGATCTGCAGATCCTGCAGCTCGACGAGGATCGCCGGACTGAAAACGCCAAGGAACTGACGGACGTCGAGGGCAAGATTGCCGAATACGAAGACCGCCGGATCGCTGCCATGGACCAGTTGAAGCGCATCGACATTCGCGCGCCGCTGGACGGCCGGATTTATCAGCTGGCGGTGCACACGGTGAACGGCGTCATCAATCCGGGTGAGGTGCTGATGCTCGTCGTCCCGGGAGCAGACAGCCTGACCGTTGAAGCGAAGGTTGCCACGCACGATATCGACCAGATCCGCCTGGGTCAGCCGGTCGAAATCCGTTTCAGCGCCTTCAACCAGCGCACCACCCCGATCGTCGAGGCGGAAGTCGTGACCATCGCTCCCGACCTCGTCACCGACCAGCGCACCGGCATGACCTATTATCCGTTGCGCATCAGGCCGAAGCCGGAAAGCCTTGCGGCTCTGAAGGGCCTGTCGCTCTATCCGGGCATGCCGGCTGAGGTCTACATCAAGATCGCCGATCGCACGGTGCTCTCTTACCTCGCAAAGCCCCTGACGGAGCAGATGCAGCGCACATTCCGCGAGGACTGATACCCACCCTGCAACACGCGCAGCACCCATGCTGCGCGTGTTGCCTCAATAACGCGACCTACACAAACATTGCTGCGTTGCAAAAATCCCGTGGCAGCTTACGGCGCGGCCGGTGTATGACCATTGCCATGACCTCGAAGCGAACCGGCTACATCTTCGTCTTGCTTGCCCTTGTGATCTTCTCGATACAAGACGCGATTTCAAAGCATCTCGGCGGCCTGTACCCACCGGTCTTCATCACCATGATCCGGTACTGGGCCTTTGCCGCCTTCGCAATTGCGTTGGCCGCGCGGTCTCGCGGTGGTCTTGCCCTCGCGGCAAGCACCAGGAGACCGGCACTTCAGATATTGCGCGGCGTCCTTCTGGCGTTCCAGATCGTCATCGTCATCATCTCGTTTTCGGTGGTCGGCCTTGCACATTCGCAAGCGATCTTCTCCTCCGGGCCGCTTTTCGTGGCACTGCTCTCCATGCCGCTGCTTGGCGAGCGCGTCGGATGGCGACGATGGACGGCGATCATCATCGGGTTGCTCGGCGTTCTCCTGATCCTGAAACCGAACGACAGCTCGTTCGATATCAAGTTCCTGATCCCCATTTCTTCGGCCCTGATCTTTGCGATCTATGTCATCTCGACGCGGCTGGTCAGCCGGGACGATAGCTCGATCACCAGCTTTTTCTACACCGGCGTCGCGGGTGCCGTGGCGATCACCGCCATCGGTCCGTTCTACTGGACGACGCTGGCGCCACAGGACTGGGCCTGGATGCTGATGCTCTGCATCACCGGAACGACGAGCCATTTTTTCCTGATCAAAGCCTACGAACTGCTCGACGCATCGGAAGTCCAGCCGCTCACCTATCTCCAGCTGGTCTTCGCCTCGATCATCGGCGTTTCCATCTTCGGCGAGACGCTGAACCTCAACATGATCTTCGGCTCGGCGATCGTCGTCTGCGCCGGGATTTTCACCGTCTGGCGCGAAAGCGTCGTTGCCCGGCGCAATGCGAGGCAACCCGGGCCACCATCATCGCAGACGCTGACCTAAGCCGATACTTCCGGTTTATCCGGCAATGCCCAGTCGATCGGCTTACGGCCCTTCGATACGAGAAAGTCGTTGGCCTTGGAAAACGGCTTGCTGCCAAAGAACCCGTTATGAGCCGACAGCGGCGACGGATGCGGCGAGCGGATCACGAGATGGCGGGACTGGTCGACGAAGGCCGCCTTCTTCTGGGCGTAGGATCCCCAAAGGATGAAAACGACGGGATGTTCCTGTTCGTTGATGGCGCGGATGATCGCATCGGTGAACCTCTCCCAGCCCTTGCCCTGATGTGAAGCGGCCATTGCACGCTCCACCGTCAGCACGCTGTTGAGCAGCAGCACGCCCTGCCGCGCCCAGTTTTCGAGAAAACCGTGACGGGCCGGCGGAATGCCCAGATCGCTCTGCAGTTCCTTGTAGATGTTGACCAGCGACGGCGGCGAGCGAACACCGGGTTTGACACTGAAGGACAGTCCGTGCGCCTGCCCTTCGCCGTGATACGGGTCTTGTCCGAGGATGACGACACGGACCTTGTCGAGCGGCGTCAAATCCAGCGCGCGGAAATATTCAGGCCCCTTGGGGAAAATCTGCTTGCCGCTGTTTTTCTCTTCAAGCAGGAATTTCTTCAGTGCGGCCATATAGGGGCTGGAAAATTCCGCCGCCAACGCCGCTTTCCAGCTTTCCTCGATCTTCACACTCGATTCCATGGGTCGGCGGCCTCTCCATTCCCGGTCCTGTTAAGAGAGCAAAACTTAACGCCGCACTGGTCCATGGCAAGCGCCAATACCGAGTCGGGACGAATGAGTTTCAATATATTTTGATCAATATAACGCTGGCCAATCTCGATACACCGTTATATCTAAAGGAATATCTCGAAACCAAATGGGGGACCGCATGCGCATAGAACGTCGAACCTTGCTGAAATTTCTCGGAGCGACCGCAGCCGCTCTCTGGATTGGCGGAATGCCGCTGGCCCAGCCTGCAGCCGCGGCCGAAAAGGTCACCGTCTTTGCCGCAGCCAGCCTGAAAAACGCACTCGATGCCGTCAATGCCGAGTGGCAGAAGGAAGCCGGCAAGGAAACGTCGGTCTCCTACGCAGCAAGTTCGGCTCTCGCCAAGCAGATCGAATCCGGTGCACCGGCCGATGTCTTCATCTCCGCCGACCTTGCCTGGATGGATTACGTCGCCGAAAAGAAGCTGATCAAGGATGACACGCGCTCCAACCTGCTTGGCAACCGCATCGTGCTGGTGACCGGCAACCAGGATGCTGCACCGGTCGATATCAAGCAGGGATTTGACCTGAAGGGACTGCTCGGCGACGAAAAACTCGCCATGGGTGCCGTTGATTCCGTGCCTGCAGGCAAATACGGCAAGGCAGCACTGGAAAAGCTCGGCGTCTGGTCCCTGGTTGAAAAGAACGTAGCCGGCGCAGAAAACGTCCGTGCCGCTCTCCTCCTCGTCTCCAAGGGCGAAGCGCCGTATGGCATCGTCTACCAGACGGACGCCGCCGCCGACAAAGGCGTGAAGATTGCCGGCACCTTCCCGGAAAGCAGCCATCCGCCGATCGTCTACCCGATCGCCATCACCACCGACAGCAAGAACCCCGACGCCACCGCTTACGTCGAGTTCGTCAAGTCGGCCAAGGCAGCAGCACTTTTCGAAGCCCAGGGCTTTACCATCCTGAAATAAGACTGCCTTGAAAAAACACTGCATGCGCTCTATCCGCAAAAGGATGGAGCGCATATCGTCTGGCCATCAAAGGCGGAGCATAAGCATTTGGACTGGCTGGTTTTGAGCGACGCGGAATGGACGGCGATACGCCTCAGCCTACGCGTGTCGCTGGTCGCCATGCTGGCCAGCCTTCCCTTTGCCATCGCCATAGCGATGCTCTTGGCGCGTGGCCGTTTCTGGGGTAAGTCCATTCTGAACGGCGTGGTTCACCTTCCCCTGATCCTGCCCCCGGTGGTCACCGGCTTTCTTCTCCTGATCCTGTTTGGAAAACGCGGACCGATCGGTGCGTTTCTCGCCGAATATACCGGTATCGTCTTCTCCTTCCGCTGGACCGGCGCCGCCCTTGCCTGCGCCGTCATGGCCTTTCCGCTGATGGTGCGCAGCATCCGGCTGTCGATCGAGGCGGTCGATCGCAGGCTTGAACAGGCGGCAGCGACGCTCGGTGCCGGGCCGCAATGGGTTTTTCTGACGGTGACGCTGCCGCTCGTCCTGCCCGGCATCATCGCCGGCATGATCCTCGCTTTCGCCAAGGCGATGGGAGAATTCGGCGCGACGATCACCTTCGTCTCCAATATCCCCGGCGAGACCCAGACGCTGTCCTCGGCGATCTATACCTTTACCCAGGTTCCCGGCGGCGATGCCGGTGCGTTTCGCCTGACCCTCATCTCCATCGTCATTTCCATGGCAGCTTTGATGGTCTCGGAGGTTCTGGCAAACCTCGCGGCGAAGAAGGTGGATGCCGTATGAGCCTTGTCGTCGACACCCGGCACCGGCTCGGCGCATTCTCCGTCGAAGCGTCGTTTTCATCGGACCGGGGCGTGACTGCCCTCTTCGGACGTTCCGGATCTGGCAAGACGTCGCTGATCAACATCATCGCCGGACTGCTGCGTCCCGATAGCGGGCGGCTCGCGTTCAACGGCGATGTTCTGGTCGATAGCGACAATCGGATTTTCGTCCCGCCGCACAGACGGCGCTTCGGCTATGTTTTTCAGGAAGCGCGTCTCTTTCCGCATCTGAGTGTCCGACGAAACCTCAGTTATGGCCGCTGGTTTGCACGACGCAACAATGACGGACCAAATTTCAACCATATCGTCGATCTGCTCGGCGTCGGGGCGCTGCTTGACCGCGCACCGGCCAATCTGTCGGGTGGCGAAAAGCAGCGCATCGCCATCGGCCGGGCGCTGCTGTCCGATCCGCGCCTGCTCCTGATGGACGAGCCCCTGGCCGCCCTCGACGAGGAGCGCAAGGCGGAAATCCTGCCCTATCTGGAACGTCTGCGCGATGAAACCGCTATCCCGATCGTCTATGTCAGCCACTCGGTCGCGGAGGTCGCGCGGCTGGCCAACAAGGTCATCATTCTGGAGGGTGGCCGGATCAGCGCTTCCGGAGATGCAGCGACCATCCTCAGCCTGCCCTCATCGGCGGTCAGCCGCCGCGAGGCGGGCGCGGTGATCGACGGCATCGTCGGATCGACGGACGCCGGGCATCAGATCACGATCATCCGCGCCGGCAACGCAGAGATACGTGTGCCACGCCTGGATGCCCGCGCCGGAAAAGCAGTTCGCCTTCACATCGCGGCGCGTGACGTGATGTTGGCAACCAGCAAGCCGGAGGGATTGAGCGCGCTCAACATTCTTCCGGGAACCATCTTGGAGATCGGCGAGGCCACGCAGGGCATGGTGGATATCCGGCTGGATTGCGGCGGCGTGACGATCGTGTCGCGCGTGACGGCCCTCTCCCGCGACATGCTCGCCCTAAAGATAGGCAAGCCGGTTCATGCTGTTATCAAGAGTGTCGCTCTGGATCTGTGACCGCGCCATCGACGCCCGAGGCGTTCGGATTGCGATTTTCTTCCAACCAGGCCAGCTCCGTCGCAAGCGCGGCGTCAAGCTTTTCCTCCATGGCCCGGAAACGGCGGATCAGTTCCTCGCCGAACGGCGTCACCACTGCTCCACCGCCCTGCTTTCCCCCGCGCTGCGATTCGACCGCATCCTGTGTGAACATCCGGTTCAACGCGCTGACCAGCAGCCAGGCACGCCGGTAGGACATGTCCATGGCGCGGCCCGCAGCGGAAATTGATCCGGTCTCGCGGATATGTTCGAGCAGTGTGATCTTGCCCCGGCCCAACCGCTCGGCAGGGGGGAAATCAATCCTGAGGATCGGGTTCAGACCGGTGGCGTTTGTCTTGCTCATGCGGGTATGCGGCGCCTCTTGCAGTTCGAAAAGACTATAGCCCGCATTGGCCTGTGTACAGCTTCGGCTGGCCCAGCCCGACATCTGGCCAAAGGATAATCCCACTCTCTGCATTTCTTCATGCGGATTATCGAAACGGTTTCCTCGATCTATATGATGGCGGCCACACGCAGCCAAGGACCTCAGCACGAGGAAAACCATTCTCCCCACCGGCTGCTCCTCCGGTATCGGCAAGCAGCCGCCTTCCAATGAGGGCGGCCGCTCTGAAAGCTACAGGCCTTAAATCCTCAGCCCGGTTTTATCATCGAAGACATGAACATCTGCCGGAAGAACGGAAATATCGATGACATCCCCTGTCTTGACTGCTCTTCGCGAGGTCTCGACGATCGTGACTTCCGCCTCAGTCGATGTTGTGATGTAGGTTGCCGATCCGGTCGTCTCGACGATGCCGACCGGCAGCCGGAAGACGCCCTGGCCGGGCTCGACGAAATGGAGATGTTCCGGCCTGAGACCCGCCGTCACCTTGCGGCCGGGTTGCAGTTGGCGATCGAGAACGATGGTCTGCTTTTCCCCGACATCGACGGCCAGCGATCGGCCATCTTCGCCCACCGTCGCCGGCACGAAATTCATTGCCGGGGAACCGATGAAACCGGCGACGAACTTGTTGGCGGGCCGGTCGTAAAGCTCCAGCGGTGCGCCCTGCTGCTCGATCACGCCATCCTTCATGACCACGACATGATCGGCCATAGTCATCGCCTCGATCTGGTCGTGCGTGACATAGACGGAGGTGGCCCCAAGCCGGTCGTGCAGGGTGCGGATTTCCTTGCGCATATGAACGCGCAGCGCCGCGTCGAGGTTGGACAGTGGTTCATCGAACAGAAAAGCCTTGGGGTGACGAATGATGGCACGGCTCATGGCGACGCGCTGGCGCTGGCCGCCGGAGAGTTCGCGCGGATAACGGCCGAGAAGCTGTGAAAGCCCGGTGGTGGCCGCAACTTCCTGCGCCGCCTTCCTGGCCTCCGCCTTGCCGATACCGCGGATGCGCAGGCTATAGGTGAGGTTCTGCTCGACCGTCATGTGCGGATAAAGCGCATAGGACTGGAACACCATGGCGATGTCGCGTTTGCGCGGCGGCACGTTGTTCATCAGTTCACCGGCGATCCTCATATCGCCCGTCGAGATGCTTTCAAGGCCGGCCAGCGAGCGCAGCAACGTGGACTTGCCGCAGCCGGACGGGCCAACGAGGGCGACAAAAGTCCCCTTCGCAATGCTGAGTTCGATGTTCTTCAGCGCATGGAAGGCACCATAGTATTTGTTGACGCCCGAGAGCTCGATCTGCTTGGTCATTTGATGGCTCCCGAAGTAAGGCCGGAGACGATGCGCCGCTGCAGCAGCACGAAGATGGCGAGAATGGGGGTCACGTAGATCGTGGCATAGGCCATGATCCTGTTCCATTCGTTGGTGTTCGGCCCCATGAAGGAGTTGAGACCGACGCTGGCGGGCTGCAGTTCCACCGCCTGGATAATCGACTTCGAATAGACGAATTCGCCGAAGGCCTGCATGAAGATGAGAATGGCGCTGACCAGGATGCCGTTTCGGGCAAGCGGCAGCACGATGTTGAAGAAGGCGCCGACGCGGGAATTGCCGTCGACGAGGGCCGCCTCTTCCAGTTCCTGCGGCACGGCCATGAAGGTGGCGCGGACCAGCACGACGAAGAACGGCATGCTCTTGGCAGCAATGGCGATGATCACCGCCAGGCGCGGATAGTTCAGCATGCCGAGCTGCGAGAAGCCGACGAAGATCGGCGTGATCATCAGCGAGGCCGGCAGGACCTGCAGCATCAGGATCAGGAACAGCCCGATATCGACCCAGACGTTGCGATACCGCGCCAGCACATAGGCGCAGCCGACGCCGAGCACGGTGATCAGCGTGACCGAGCCGAAAGCGATGACCAGGGAGTTCCAGAGATAGCGACCCATGCCTCGGCTTTCCCAGACGAAGGTGTAGGTGCCCCATTGCGGCTCCGACGGCCAGAAGCTCGGCGGTGTAGCGAACATCTCCGAGCCGCTTTTCAGCGCGGTGATGTACATCCAATAAAGCGGAAACAGATAGATCGCCGCCATGATGATGGCGATGACGAGCATCAGGCGGTTGCGGTTGGTATCGCTCATCCGCGCACCTCATGGCGTGTGGAGCGGACATAGACGACCGAGGCGAACATGACGAAGACGATCATGATGACCGAGATCGTCGCACCCTTGGCAAAGTCATATTGCCGGAAAGACAGGTCCCAGGCCCAGTATTGCGTGACGTTTGACGAATTGTTCGGCCCGCCTGAGGTGATCGCGGCGAAGAGGTCGAACTGTTGCAGCGTGAAGATCAGGCCGAGCGAAATGATGGCACCGATGGTCGAGCGCATCATCGGCAGGGTGATCGTCCAGAAGCGCTGCCAGGCGTTTGCCCCATCCAGTTCGGCGGCCTCATAGAGATCGCCCGGAATGCTCGCCAGACCGACAGACAAGAGGATCATGTTGAAGGCTGTCCCGAGCCAGATATTGGCCATGATGACGGCATAGAGCGAATAGTTCGGGTCGGAGCGCCAGAAGATATTGCCGCTGATGATGCCGGTTTCCCTCAGCATGAAATTCAGCACGCCGAAATCGCCGGACAGGATCCAGTTCCAGATGGCGCCGACAACGAGGCCGGGCATCACCCACGAGACGAGAAACAGGCCGCGCAGCCAGGAGGCGCCGGGGAAATTCACCCAGAAGAACAGCGCCAATCCGAAGCCGATCAGGAACTGCCCGGCGATCGAGCCAATGACGAAGATGGCAGTGTTGCCAAGGATCGGCCAGGTTTCCGGCTGGGCGAACAGATCGCTGTAGTTCTTGAAGCCGACGAAGGGACGCAGGAACGTGCCGAGACTGAACATGTCGACCTCCTGAAAGCTCATCAGGATATTGTAGAGAAGCGGCAGACCCGCCATCAGGAACAGAAAACCGAGCGGAAAGGCAACGAGCACGATATCGAAACCGCGGCCATCCCTGACGCTGGAAAGGAGCCTCTTCATGGGGCCTCCGATGCTCCGAACGGGGCTGCCTAGCGCATTCGCGCGGGAGACAACCCCTTCCGGGAGGAAATGTTGGATGGCACAGGGCCATCGGCGACGCCTCTTCTCCCCAGCGGGGAGAAGTGCCGAGCAAAGCGAGGCGATGAGGGGGCTCCGGCAACGCCGGGGCAAGAAATGCGGCGCCTGCGGCGCCCCCCCTCATCCGGCCCTGCGGGCCACCTTCTCCCCGCCGGGGAGAAGAGGGAGACCGCAGTCCCCCTTCCTCACAGCCAAGCTTAACCCAATACAGCCTTGATCTTCTCGGCTGCCTGATCAAGCGCATCCTTTGCACTCGATTGACCCGTCAAGGCCGCCTGGATGGCATCCTGGATCGCCTTGGAGATCTTCGGCCATTCAGGATGCGGACCGCGCGGTTTCGCGTATTTCAACTGTTCGAGGAACACCTTGAGCCCGGCATCCTTGAGCGCCTGCCCGGTTTCCGGGATCGAGATGTCCGAGCGGGCCGGGAGCTGGCCGTAGTTCTTGAACATCTTGTCGTCCTGCGAAGCGAAATATTCGAGCGCCTTGAAGGCTTCCTCCGGATGCTTGGTCGAGGCGAAGATCGCCCAGTTGAAGTCGCCCATCGCCGAGGAACGCTCGGCGCCTTCCTTCGGAACCGGCAGCAAAGTCACACCCCAGTCGAACTTGGCTTCCTGCGTCATCCGGTCGAGTTCCCACGGACCGGAGATCGCCATGGCGGCATTGCCGGAGTTGAACGTGCCGGTGGAATCCCACTGGCCGCGAGTCAGCGTATCGGGCGAGGCGAGCTTCTCGTCCATGATCGTCTTCCAGACCTCGAGCGCCTTCACGGCACCTTCGGAATTGATGTTCTCGTAGCTGCCGCCACCCATCTGCGCCCAGGGCAGGAACTGGAAGGTGCCTTCTTCATTGGCCTTGGCCGAGAAGGCAAGGCCATAGACGTTGGCGGCCGGATCGGTCAGCTTGCGCGCATCCTCGACCAGTTCGTCCCAGGTCTGCGGCGGCTTGTTGGGGTCGAGCCCCTTCGCCTTGAACATATCCTTGTTGTAGTAGAGCGCGATCGTGTTCGTCGCCTTCGGCACACCATAATATTTGCCGTCCCATTCGACCGATTTCAGCGGACCGGGGAAATAGTTCTCCGGCTTGATCACCGTCGATTTCGAGATCATGTCGGTGAGATCGAGGAAGGCGCCGCGCGACGAAAACAGCGCGTGCTCGGGATTGTCGATGGCGATGATATCCGGCGCCTGACCGGTCGAATAGGCGCGCATGGCCTCGCTCACCACATCGTCGAACTGGATCTGGCGATACTCGATCTGGATGCCGTTGTTGAGCTTGTTGAAGTCCGCCACCAGATGGGGTGCCGGCTGAATGTCGCGGTCAAGCGACCAGACGGTGAGCTTCACGTCTTCCGCCTTCGCGGAAAGACCGAACATCGAAACGCTTGCAAGTGCCAGCGCACCGATGACTGCATATTTGCGGATACCCATAATTTTCCTCCTTGTGGTTATCCTTCGGCCGTCATCCTCCATGCCGGCCTTCCTCAGTCCATGTCATTCCCGTCGGACCGGCCTGATTGTTCAGGCCGATCTGAGCAGTCAGATCGGGTCGACGACGAAATCGCCGCCCCGGCAAGTCTTCAGATAATTGAGGCCATGCACCTGGCCGGTCATTTCGAGTGCGTCGCGATAGACCGGATCATGCCAGCCCTCGATGTCGATCGAGCCGGACCAGCCGGCAAGCCGCAGCTCGGAAATCACATCCGTCCAGTTGGTGTCGCCGAACCCCGGCGTGCGCATGAAGACAAATTTCTCCTTGCCGAAGATGCCGTGCTCGCGGATGACGTCCCAACGGATCGTCGCGTCCTTGCCGTGCACATGGAAGATCTTGCTTGCCCATTTGCGGATCTGCGGCAGCGGATCAATGAGATAGACCATCTGATGGCAGGGCTCCCATTCGAGCCCGATATTATCATCCGGCGTTTCGTTGAAGATCAGTTCCCAGGCGTCCGGATTGTGAGCGATGTTCCAGTCGCCTGTCGCCCAATTGCCGTCCATGGCGCAATTCTCGAAGGCGATCTTCACGCCCTTGTCGGCGGCGCGCTTGGCTAGCTCACTCCAGATTTCCTTGTAGCGCGGCAGGCTGTCCGTCAGCGGCTTGTTGCGGATACGCCCGGTGAAGCCGGCAACGCAGGTGGCGCCGAAATGATGGGCATTGTCGATGCAATCCTTCCAGCCCTGCAGCGTATCGCGGTCGATATCCGTCGTTTCCAGCGGATTGCCGAACATGCCGAGCGTCGAAATGGTGATGTCGCGGTCACCGATCGCCTCGACGCAACGCTTGCCGAGTTCTACAAGGTTCTGGCCATTGGTCGTCTGCCAGAAGAAGGGTTCGAAGCTCTCGAAACCCATGTCTGCCACCTTGCCGATACGCTCGGCCGCCTTGCCTGCGGATGCGCTGATCATGGTGCCGATGCGAATGGCTTTTGCCGGATTGCTCATGAAACCGTCCTGTTCTTCATAGGGTCACGCGCTGCCGGGTACGGGCGCTTTCGATCGCCGCGAACACCATGGCAAGGCTGTTGATATTGTCATTGCCAACCGTTTCCGGTGTGCCGCCGGTTTGGATGGCCGTGAGAAAGTCCGCGATCACGCTGGCATGACCATGGGTCTGCGCCTCGTCTCCCGGCTGCGGCACGTCAATGGCCTCGATCGGACGGAAGAAACCCTCGGTTCCGGCGACAACGCCCGTCTGGAAGTTGTCCGCCCCGTCCCAGAGCAGCGTGCCCTTGGTGCCGATGATCCGCCACTGGCTTTCCCAGCTGGTATTCGCCCCTTCGGCACACCAGGAGCCACGATAGGTGAAAGTCACGTCGTCGGAAAATTCGAAGATCGCATTGGCCGCGGCGCCATGCGCATACCAGGAGCCGCGCGGATTGCCCTCGTGGCAATAAACCGCGACCGGCACCTTGTCGGCGACGAAGCGGGCGGCGTCGAATGTGTGGATGGCCATGTCGAGCAACAGCACATTGTCCATCTCTTCTCTGAACCCGCCGAAATGCGCACCGATGAAGAAATCGCAATGGATGGCCGTCAGTTCGCCGAGCGCACCGCTTTCAACCAGGCGACGGATACGGCGAATACCCGAGATAAAACGGCGGTTCTGGACAATGGCATGGACTTTTCCGGCGGCGCCAGCTTGAGCGATCAATGACCGCCCTTCCTCGATCGAAGACGCCATCGGCTTCTCGCTCAGCACATGGCATCCCTGCGCCAACGCGGTCGCAACCACATCGTGACGGGCGGACGGGATAACGACATCGAAAACCAGATCGGCCGAGGTCATCGCCAACACATCCGCAAGGTCCGAGCCGATGACCGCGTCGGTCAGCCCAAACTCTTCGGCAAGCTTCTCTGCCGCCGCCGGGTTGACGTCGACGAGCCCGACGACATCAACCGCAGAGCGAATTTCCGGGGTGTCTGCGATGGCTTTGAGCCAGCCTTTGGCCATAGCTCCGCATCCGCACAAAACTGCACGCAAAATGGGATTCTCCTCCTCGAAGTCTACGGTTTTCGCTCCATTTCGATCACCGTAAACGTTTACGGTACTATGAACGATTTTTGAAACGTGTCAATAGATGAGCGTCAGGTATCAAAATCGCACGTTGAAAGCGGCTGGAATGACGGGCATACGCAGGCTTGCGCAACATCTGGATATTTCCATCGGGACCGTTTCGCGGGCCTTGAATGGGCGGCCTGACGTCAACGAGGAAACGCGCCGAAAGGTTCTCGAAGCCGCCGCCGAACTCGGCTATGTGCCCAACCAGTCCGGCCGCAGCCTGCGCCAGGGCACCACCAACATCATCGGCTTCATGATGCAGACCGGCACCGAGATCACCGGTCAGGGCGATACGTTCTTCATGAGTGTTTTCGACGGGGTGCAGACCGTGTTCGCCCGCCATCATCTCGATCTTGTCGCCCTGCTCTGCTCGTCGGAAGAGGACCCGGACGATTATCTCCGCCGCGTCGTCGCCCGTGGCTTTGCCGACGGCCTTATTCTGTCGGCCACCCAGAGACACGATGCGCGTTTCGAATTTCTCGCCAAACGTAAAATCCCCTTTGTTACGCTCGGGCGTAGCCTGACCGATGTCGGTCAGCCCTGGCTCGATCTGGATTTCGAAGGCATGGCCCAGATTTCGATCGATCGGCTGGTAGCAAGAGGTCACCGGCGGATCGCCGTGACAAGGCCGCATGACGACATCAACCTCGGCCATCTTTTCGTCGATCAAAGTGCCAAGGCCCTTGCGGCGCACGGATTGACGCTCGATCCCGATCTCGTCTTCAGTTCGAAGCCGAACGAAGCTGGCGGCTATCATGTCGCCCAGCAACTGCTGGCCAAGAAGGACCGGCCAACCGCAATCCTGCTTGTCAACGAGACCATCGCCATCGGCTTTTATCGTGGCCTCAGCGAAGCCGGCCTCAAGCCCGGGCGCGATATCGCCATTATCGGGCGGCAGAGCCCGCAATCGCATTTCCTGTCGCCAAGCCTGACCGGCTTCACGCTGTCGCGGCGCGACCTGGGCATCGCGCTGGCGGAAGCATTGCTCGCCACCATGCCGGCCTTCAGCCATTTCTATCCGGATGCGGATCTTCGGAAAGTCTGGCCGGAAGACCTCGTCGAAGGCGAGAGCGACGCTTTCTCCCTGCCTGCCTGACGGATACATACGGTTCGGCATCCGGCCAATCTTCGCCACTTGAACAACAGCCATATACCGTGCACATCGAAGATATCTCTCTTCGATGTCGGAACCCTCATCTATGCCCGGCCCCATCCTCGACCACAGCGAAACCGACCGCACCCTTCCGAAAAAAGCCGACGTCGTCATCATCGGCGGTGGCATCATCGGGGTGAGCACGGCGCTTTTCCTTGCCGAACGCGGCGTCGATGTCGTGCTCTGCGAAAAGGGTGTTCTCGGCGGCGAGCAGTCCAGCCGCAATTGGGGCTGGGTCCGGGTCATGGGCCGCGACCGGCGCGAAATTCCGCTGGCGATTGAAGCCTTGAAAATCTGGGACGGGCTGGACGCGCGCCTTGCCGGCCAGACCGGGTTTCGCCGTTCGGGGATTGTCTATATCTCCGAGAACGAAACGGATATCGCCAACCGCGATGCCTGGCTGAAACTGGCTCAGGCCCACGGACTTGACACGCGCCAGATCGGACCCGACGAGACCGCTGCCGTAATGCTCGGCTCCGGGCGACGTTACGAGGGCGCGCTCTACACGCCAAGCGATGGCCGCGCCGAACCGCAAAAGGCGGTGCCGGCGATTGCGATGGGTGCGCGCCGGGCCGGTGCCCGCATCCTGACAGGCTGCGCCGTGCGTGGCATCGAGAAAAGTGGTGGCCGCATCAGCGCCGTCATCACCGAGAAGGGCCGCATTGAGACTTCCGCCATCGTGCTTGCCGGCGGCGCCTGGTCGCGCCTGTTCTGCAAGGGACTTGGCATCCGGTTGCCGCAATTGAAAGTGCGCAACTCGGTGCTGCGCACCAGCGCGGTGAACCGCGGACCGGACGGCGCAGGCGCGACCGCCACCTATGCCTATCGGAAACGGCTGGACGGCGGCTACACCATCGCCAGTGGCGGCATCAACATGCACGCGCTGGTGCCGGACAGCTTTGCCTTCTTCCGCGATTTCCAACCCGCCAGGAAGGCCGAGGGCGACGCGGTGCAACTCGGTCTCAGCGCTCGAAGCTGGCAGGAACTGTTCGAAATCTCCGCAGTCCCCCTCGATCGGCCCGGTGCATTCGAACGGCATCGAATTCTCGATCCCAATCCGGATGGCAGATCAGCCTTGAACGCGCTCGAGGCGGCCACGGAGGCTCTGCCGGTGCTGCGTGATGCGAAAGTGGAGCATATCTGGGCGGGCCTGATCGATGTGACACCGGACGCCGTCCCGGTCATTTCCACCCTCGACAGCCTTCCCGGCCTGGTTATTGCGACCGGATTTTCGGGCCACGGCTTCGGCATCGGTCCGGGCGCCGGACATCTCGCTGCCGATCTGGTCACGGGCAACACACCGATCGTCGATCCTGCGCCGTTCCGTTTCAGCCGTTTTTCCGACGGGACGCCGATCGAGATTGCACCACCGGTCTGAGCACGACCTGCCGCTACCAGCGCAGGGATGCCGTCTGTACCGGCGCATCCCAAAGCGCGGCGAAGCCGTCATCAAGCAGGGTGATCGTGATGGAAACGCCCGCCATATCGAGAGACGTGACGTAAGTTCCAACGAGGCTACGCGCAACAACCAGACCATGCCGCTCGAAGAATGCTCGCGCCAGACCGAAAACGAGATAGAGCTCCGACAGCGGCGTTCCGCCGAGCCCATTGACAAAAAGCAAGACCGACTTTCCGTCGAGCGAGCCGAAGTCATCGAGAATATGTCCGCAGATCAGCGCGACGATTGCCGATGCGTCCGTCATTTCGTCGCGCGAACGGCCAGGTTCCCCGTGGATGCCGACACCGATTTCCATCTCATTTGGTCCGAGCACGAATGTCTCGCGCGTTGTCTGCGGCACCGTTGTCCCCTTCAGCGCCACGCCCATCGTGCGGGTTGCGGCAACGACGGCGTCCCCCAGAACCTTCAACTCATCCAGCGCAGCACCGGCCTGCGCAGCCGCCCCGACAATCTTCTCGACAACGAGCGTGCCGGCCACGCCGCGCCGGCCGGTTCCCCGTGCCGAGCGCTCGACAGCGATATCGTCGTTGACGATGACGGTCTCGATGCGGTTCGTTCCGCCTGATATCGCCATTTCGGCGGCCATCTCGAAGTTCATCACGTCGCCATCGTAATTCTTGACGATCAGCAACGTTCCAGCGCCATTGTCCGTTTCGCGGATGGCGGCAAGGATCTGATCCGGTGTCGGCGAGGTGAAGACGTGGCCCGTGCAGGCGGCGTCCAGCATGCCCTGTCCGACGAAGCCCGTGTGCATCGGCTCATGGCCGGCGCCGCCGCCGGAAATGATCGCGACCTTGGCCGGGCTCAGCGCCCGGCGCCGGACATGTTTTCGCCCTTCGCCGAACACGACGATATCGCCATGCGCCGCAACGAAACCCTCCAGACAGTCCTGCGCCAGCGTCCCGGCGCTGTTCATGAACTTCTTCATTTCCTGCTCCCAGCAGCAATCGTATCCGAGCAGGGCGAATTTTCCAGTGTCGTAACTAAGGAAGCGGCAAGGAAGGCCATGTCAGTCTCCCTCGCCGGAAATCAGCACGATCTTCTGAATGAAATCCTGGATCGCCTCGTCGAGCAGCCGGTTTTTTCGCTCATCGCCGAAATCGGCGACCATGACCGTCAATTGCCTGAGGCCGCCGGCATTGCCGAGATCAGGCAGCTTGCCCGGATGCGCCAGCTGATAGGCTTGAAGGAAACGGTCCTGCTCGACCTTGCTGACATGGCAGACCTGGAAGATCGTTGCCAGATGCCGGGCCGGCAGCGGCGTCGCATAGCCCGGACTGGTGATTTGGGTGACGAAGCTGCGATGTTTGCCGAGAGCCACGGCAAGACGCTGGCGCGTCCCGGAGGGTCGGTTGTCGATGATCGCTGCAAGGATTGCCTTATAGCCCACAATGGCATCTTCATTTGCGTCGCGTGCCATGTCAGCCGTCCACTCCTGCCTGCTCCAGCACCGTCCTTACGGCTGCAAGCTGCGAGGGAGCAACGGAAATCTGCCGAATGCCGCCTGCGATCACCGATGGAAGACGCGCCGGGTCGCCTGCCAGATCGCCGCAGATGCCGATCGGTTTACCCATGTCATGCGCAACAGCCACCGTCTGCGCGATGAGCCGCAACAAGGTTGGCGCAGCCTGTCGATAGAGATCGACGACCGAAGGATTGTCACGAGCAGCCGCGGTCAGATATTGCGCCAGGTCGTTGGTTCCAAGCGAAAAGAAATCCGCATCCTCGAACGTATCGAGCATGATGGCGGCGGCAGGAACTTCTACCATCATGCCGATGGCAGGCATGCTGATCGCAATGTGCCTGTCAGCGAGAACGGCCGCTTCTTCCTCAAAAATCCGCCTTGTGTCCTCGACCTCTCCGGGAAGGGTGACCATCGGCAAGAGGACTTTCAACGGCCCGAACGCCGCGGCCCGCAAAAGCGCCCGCACCTGGATGCGCAACATCACCGGCATTGCCAATAGCAGGCGAATGCCACGCAGACCGAGAAACGGATTGCGCTCCTCGACACCGAAACCGCCGAGCGGCTTGTCGCCGCCAAGATCGAAAAGACGGATGGTGACCGGCTTGCCATCAGCCCATTTCAGCATCTCGCAGTACAATTGAAACTGCTTTTCCTCATTGGCCAAATCCGCCGCAGAAGACAGAAGGAATTCCGTCCGCAAAAGGCCGATGCCGTCACAAGCGCGGGGATCGAGGCTGCGAATATCGGAGATATCGCTGATATTGACCAGGAGCTCGACGGCATTCCTCGATACGATACCGGAGACCGCAGGTTCGGACCTGCGCGCTATCGGGAGCGCTGTTCTTTCGCCCTTGGCCAGAACTGCAATATCTGCGTGGCTCGGATCCACCACGACAAGGCCGCTGTCCCCATCGACCAGGACCGGCGTCTCGGGGTCCACGACAAAGCTGCCGATGCCGACGGCCATGGGCACGTCCTTGGAACGGGCGAGCAGCGCCACGTGGCTGGCGGTGCTTCCGGCTTCAAGCGCAATCCCCCCGCCCCCCGTCCAGTCATGCGCCAGAAAAAGGCTGGGCGCCATGTCCCTGCCGACGAAGATCGACCCTTTGGGGAAATCGGCGGCGGGCATGCCTTCGAGCGCACGAAGGACGCGGTCGCGGATGTCGATCATATCGACCGCCCGCGCCCGTATGTCATCATCTTCCGACTGCTCGAACCCCGATATGTATTCTTCGAGCGCCGCAACCCAGGCAAAGGCAGCGTTCTGTCCCTTGCCGATCTGCTCCGCCGCCATCTCGGCGATCACCGGGTCGCGCAGCATCTCGATCTGGAATTCGAGAATATCAGCGCTGGCCGGATCGGTCTGCGCCATAAGGCTCTCCAGCGCCGCAACGGACTCACCGATTGCCCTGTCGAGACTGTCGAATTCCAGTGATGGCGAAACCTGGTCCCCGCGCGGGCTGAGCGGCTCGGTGGAGACATGGGCCGGGCCGGTCGCGTAACCACAACCATTGCCCTGACCCTGCAGCCTAAGCGCCCCGGACATGCGGTCTTTCCTCGGCGAAATCATTGACGAACAAAGCTTCAAGGACCGCGATCGCCTCATCGGCCCTCAGGCCATGCGCCCTGATCTTCAGCGTTGATCCCTTGCGGATGCGCGCACCCATGACCTTGACGATGCTTTTCGCGTTGAGCCACAGACCGGAGCGGTTGACCTCGATCTCGATGGTGCAGGGAAAGGATTTTGCAAGCCGGGTGAAAACCACGGACGGGCGCGCATGCAGGCCGACGCCATGAGTGATCAACAGCTCGACGGAAGCATTGCCGCCGACTGAACTCGTTCCGCCAAAGACACCGTGCCGCTTTTCCGTCATGACGGGGACAGCTCCTGTGCCGTCGCCACCACCTTTGCCAGCGATGCGCCGCCGGAGGCTTCAGCGGCGGCGATGACCGCGCCTTCGACAATCGGCGCGTTGCAGATCGCAATCCGTGCCCTCCGCTGCTTGCCGATCATTTCGATTGCCATTTCGCTATTGGTTTCCGCGCCGCCGAGATCGACGAAGATCGCGACGCCGGCTTCCGACCATGCCTCCTCGATCGCCTTCAGGATCGCACCCGTATCGGTGCCCAAACCGCCGGCCGGATTACCGCCGCACCAGGCAAGCGGCACGCTGTCGCCAACCATCTGGCGCACCATGTCGGCAGCCCCCCTTGCTACGAGCGGCGAATGCGAGACGATGACGATGCCGACATTTTCGCCCCTGTCCGTCATGCCGCACCCGCTTTCGCCAGTTCATGGCAAACAATGGCCGCGAGCAGTGCACAGCTGGCGGCGCCCGGGTCCATATGCCCGATCGAGCGCCCGCCAAGGAACGAGGCACGCCCGCGCATGGCCTTCATGTCGATCGTCATATCGGCGAAACCCTGAATTTTCTCGGCGAGGTGTTGAAGAGGCACGTGCTTTATCAGTTCGTCGCTGAGAGGGTAAAGAACATCAAGCAGCGTTTTTTCGCCAAGGGACGACCGGCCGCGCTGCGCAACTGCGGCGACTGCGTGTTGAAAGATTTCAGGAAACTCCGTCTCCGGCCGGCCGGTGGAAAGCTCCCTGCCTATCTCCAGCAGCAGCGTGCCGTAAAGCGGCCCCGCTGCTCCGCCGATGCTCATCACCAGGATCGTGCCGGCAGCACTCATCGCTTCCGCAAGCGGCATTCCGGCGAGGCGCTGGCGTTCGGCCGCCAATGCGTCCAAGCCCCTGCGCATATTGGTGCCGTGATCGCCGTCGCCGATCGCACAGTCGAGATCACAGAGATAGGCCTCCCGCACGACAATGGCATCCCGGCACGCCTCGATCACGCGGCACATCAAGGCTGAGGGATCGACGGCAGATCTGGGGTCCCGGACAACGATCATGCGGGCTCCAGGATACCGGCGACAGCTGCGAAAACCTCGGCCACCGCATGGGCGCCGGGATCCATGATACCGTCAAGATCGCTTTCCCCGATATAGGCAGACCGCCCGGCCTTGGCCTTGCGCATCGCCTTCGTCGCCTCTGCCCCGTTGCGAGCCTCATCGGCGGCGGCGCGGGCACCGCCAGTCGCCAGCGCATGAAGGGCCGGCGACAGCGCATCGACCATCGTGCGGTCACCCGGATAGGCCCCACCGTAGAAGGTCATGCGCTCGAGCCCGGCAAGCAGGGACGCAGCAAGACCCCGCCCATCCCCGCTCGCCTTGCCCGCCGCAGTAAAGAAGATTGACAGGAGGACGCCGCTCGAACCGCCCATCGCGGTGGCCAGCGTATCGCCGATGACGGCGAAAAGCGTGGCCCTGTCGGCAAAGGGCAGGCTGCTCGTCTGCGAAAGGATGCTGCGGGCGCCGGTCGCAACCGTCGAGCCCGTGTCACCATCGCCGGCCTTGGCGTCCAGCCGGTTCAGCTCCGGCTCAAGCGCGATCAGACGGTCGCAGATAGCGGCAAGCATGCGTTCCGCTGCCGCATCATGGCTTGCCATAACCTTTGCCGCCAGGCGCTCGGCCTTCGGGGCAGGCAGGATGGCCACGGAATGCGGCACAACTGCCGGCAGCCAGGCATGAGGTGCAACGACGGAGAGCAACGCCTGCTCGCGCTCGGCGTCGAGCCGGATCAGCGACAGAGAAAAGCCATTCATGTTGAGCGCCGTCATCATCGGCCCCGGTCCGATCGTCAGCGCGACGCGATCGGCAAAGGGCGAGGCCAATACCGCGTTGGCGATCAGCGACATTTCCACCGGCGGCACCGCGCCGAGATTGTTGATCAAGAGGGCAAATTGCCCATCCGGCTTCATCGCAGCCGATAGCCGCTCCGTCATGATCGAGACGAGACTGCCGGCTTCCTGCACGGTTATCTTCTCGACGCCCGGTTCGCCGTGGATACCGAGACCCAGTTCCCCCTGATTTTCCCCCAGGCGGTCCTCATAGGGCTGGCCGGGAATGGAGCAGGAGGAATAGGAAACACCGAGCGAAACAATATCGGCCGCGGCAGCTTTTGCCGCGGCCGCAACCGAAGCGAGGCTCTCGCCTTTTTCCGCCAGATGGCCGGCGATCTTGTGGATGAAAAGCGTGCCGGCGACACCGCGCGGCTGGTTGATATCGGGCAACGCTATATCGTCTGCGACGATGACCATCTCGACATCGAAACCTTCGGCCCGCGCCTTTTCCGCAGCCAGGCCGAAGTTCAGCCGATCGCCGGTGTAGTTCTTGACGACCAGCAGGCAACCCGGCTTGCCGGTAACGGCACGGATCGCGGTCAGAACGGCATCGACGCTCGGAGAGGCAAAGATCTCGCCCGAGACGGCAGCGGTCAGCATGCCACGGCCAACGAAACCCGCATGGGAGGGCTCATGTCCTGCCCCGCCGCCGGAGATCACCGCCACGCGGGACTTGTCCCAATCGGCCCGCACGATCACCTTGATGTCGGGATAGGTGTCAAGGCGGGCAAGCGTTCCGGACGAAGACGTCCGCAACAGGCCATCCAGAGCCTCGGTGACAATGTTTTCCCTGCGGTTGAAGAAATGTTTCATGGCACGCATCCAGTCCGTTTTTCGTTCCGCATCCTTCCGCCATGGCGCAAACGATGCAACCTGCTGTTTTCAGCTATACAAGCCGTTGTCCGTCACCGCCGAAATAGAGAGGATCTTTCAGGCTCAGCATGATCTTGTCGCCGGGGCTAACCGGCACGTAGGGATTGGCAAGCGTCACCAGCTTGTGGCCGGCGATGCGCATATGCAGATGGCTCTGGTCGCCGAGATGTTCGATCCAGTCGATCTCAGCATTCGCCGTGCCGTTGCCCGCGTGGATTTCCAGATGCTCGGTGCGCGCGCCGATCGTCTTCGTCCCCTTCGGCGGGCGACCGCCGGGGACAAGCCCCTCCGGAATGAGATTGATATGCGGCTGGCCAAGCCGCGCCGCCACATGCAAATTGACCGGGTTGCTATAGATTTCGCGCGGCGTGCCAAGTTGGACGAGTTCGCCATCATTGAGAATGCCGATCCGGTCAGCCATGGTCATTGCCTCGATCTGATCGTGGGTGACATAGAGAAGTGTCGAGCCAAGTTCGCTCTGGATACGCTTCAGTTCCAGCCGCAACTCCCCGCGCAGCTTCGCATCGAGCGACGACAGCGGTTCGTCCATCAGATAGATCGACGGCTTGCGCACCAGTGCACGGCCGATGGCAACGCGCTGCATCTCGCCGCCCGAGAGGCGGGTCGAGCGGTTTTCGAGCTTGTGATCGATCCGAACCATCTTGGCGACTTCGCGGACGCGCCGGTCGATCTCGTCAGCGCCCAGGCGGCGGGCGGGCGAACGCAGCGGAAAGGCAAGGTTTTCATAGACCGTCAGATGCGGATAGAGCGAATATTGCTGGAAGACGAAGGCGACATCGCGACCGGCGGGAGCAGCACCGGCCATGTCCTGCCCGCCGATCGTCACCCGTCCCTTGTCCGGCCTTTCGAGCCCGGCGATCAGCCTGAGCGTCGTCGTCTTGCCGGCACCGGTCGGGCCTAGCAGCACGACGAACTCGCCGTCGCGGATGGTCAGCGTCAGGTTGCGCACGGCTTGCGCATCGCCGAAGGACTTGCTGATGTTCTGAAGCGATACCTCAGCCATGACGGGCCTCCGTATAAAGGGACGATTTCACGGCACGACCGGAGGCGCAGTCGAACAGCGAGAGCTTTTCGCTGTTGAGCTCAAGCCCGACGGTTTCGCCGATCCTGAAGGTCCGGTCGGCCGCGACGCGCGCCTTGAGCAGCCCCTTGCCGGTTTCGACAGCGACGATCTGGTTGGTGCCGAGATATTCTGCGCCATAGACCGAGCCGCGCAGGGCAGAGCTGTCGTTGAAACGGATGTGCTCCGGCCTGACACCAAGCGCCAGTTCGCTGACGGCGAGGTCCTGATGCACTTCCGGCAGGGCAATCTGCACGCCTTCGACGGAGACCGAGCGAGTACCCTTTTGCAGCCCCGAGGTGAACTTCAAAAAGTTCATCGGCGGCGAGCCGATGAAGTCGGCGACATACATGGACGCCGGGCGGCTGTAGATCTCCTGCGGCGTTCCGAATTGTTCGATAATGCCGTGGTTCATGACGGCGATCTTGTCGGCCATCGCCATCGCCTCATGCTGGTCGTGGGTGACATAGACCGTCGTCGCATGGATACGATTGTGCAGTTCCCGCAGTTCATGCACCATGACCTCACGGAACTCGGCATCGAGCGTTCCAAGCGGCTCGTCCATCAGGAAGCATTTCGGCCGCCGGACGATGGCCCGACCCAGCGCCACCCTCTGCCGGTCACCGCCTGCCAATCCGGACACCGAGCGGTCAAGGATATGGCTGATCTGCAGAAGCCTGGCCGTCTCTTCGACACGTGCCTTGATTTCGGCTTTGGACACACCCTGGGACAAGAGCGGAAAGCCGATGTTCTTGCGCACGTTCATGTGCGGATAGAGCGCAAAGAGCTGGAAGACGAAGGCAATGTCGCGGGCGCTCGCGCGGTTGAAGGTGACATCCTCGCCATCGAGGAAAATCTTGCCGCTGGTTGGCAACTCAAGGCCGGCGATCATCCGCAGCGTCGTCGTCTTGCCGCAGCCCGACGGCCCGAGCAACGCCAGAAACTCGCCGTCGGCAACGGTAAAGCTCGAATCCTCGACCGCCACGAAGTCGGCGAATTGCTTGCGGAGATTTTCGATCCGGATTTCAGCCATGGGTCACTCCGGAAATTTCGAGACGATGATGAACATCACGGTGCCAGCTAAAAGCGTCACCAGCGAATAGGTGTAGAGCACCAGTGCGAACGGCTGGAACAGCATCAGGAAGCCGATCGCGATCAGCGCGGTCGCGATGTTCTCCATCGGCCCGCGTCGAAGGAAGAAGGGGCGTTTTTTGCGGGGGGTCGTCGTGTCGATGGTCATTTCCGCACCGCTCCGAAGGTAATGCCGCGCAGCAGCTGTTTGCGCAGAAGGATGGTGAAGACGAGGATCGGCACCAGGAAGATGGTTGTTCCCGCGGCAACCGCCGGCCAGTCCTGCCCGCCCTCACCGATGATCGTCGGGATGAAAGGCGGCGCGGTCTGTGCCGAGCCGGATGTCAGCAGCACTGCGAAGGCATATTCGTTCCAGGCAAAGATCAGGCAGAAAATGGCGGTGGCGGCAATGCCGGTCGTTGCCTGCGGCAGCACGACCTTCCAGAAGGCCTGCAGCCGTGTATAGCCGTCGATCATCGCCGCTTCCTCGTATTCCCGCGGGATTTCGTCGATGAAGCCCTTCAGCAGCCAGACGGCCAGAGACACGTTGACCGCCGTGTAGAGCAGGATCATGCCGAGCGCCGTGTCGGACAGGCCAAGCTGCCGGTACATGAGATAGATGGGGATGGCGACAGCGATCGGCGGCATCATCCGGGTCGACAGGATGAAGAACAAAAGGTCGTCGGCGAGCGGCACCTTGAAGCGCGAGAAACCGTAGGCCGCCAGTGTGCCGAGGGACACTGCCAGGAATGTCGATCCAAAGGCGATGATCAGTGAATTCTGGAAACGGGGCCAGTAGTTCGAAGGCCCGGCGATCACCATGTTGCGGTTGCGGGTAATCTCGTCGCAGGTCGATGTCGGCGCGCCAAGCGACTGGATGTAGTCCGGCGTCTGACGCGTACGGGTCGTGAACAGGTTGCAGTAACCCTCGAGCGTCGGCTGGAAGACGATCTTCGGCGGATAGCTGATCGAATCCGGCGGCGACTTGAAGCTCGTCAGGAAAATCCAGGCGAGCGGCACCATGGTGATCACCGCATAGAGGATGACGATGGCACCGGCAATGCGCTTGGAGGTGCTGCTCGGCTCGACGACGGAGTGGGCTGAGTTTGCGGTGCTCATCGTTGTTTCACCTTGTTCAGCGCTTTGACGTAGATATTGGCAAGCCCGAAGACGGCGACGAACAGGATGATGGCGAAGGCCGAGGCCCGGCCGGTGCGCCAGCTTTCGAAAGCCTCCCGCTTCAGCGTGATGGATGCGACCTCCGTGGTCGAGCCTGGTCCGCCGCCGGTGAGCAGGACGACCATGTCGAACATCTTGAAATTCTCGATGGCGCGGAAGAGCACGGCCAGCATGATGAAGGGCAGCGCCATCGGCACCGTGATCGACCAGAACTGCCGCCAGGCAGAGGCGCGATCCACTTCGGCCGCTTCATAAATATAGTCCGGGATCGAGCGCAGGCCTGCGAGGCAGATCAGCATTACATAAGGCGTCCACATCCAGGTATCGACGATGATGATGGCCCAAGGAGACAAGGCGACCGAGCCGAGCATTTCGAAGGAGGATGGTGGCACGCCGGTGAAGAAGGAATAGATGTAATTGAACAGGCCGATCTGCGGCTGGTAGAGAAACCGCCAGAAATTGCCGACCACCGCCGGCGACAGCATCATCGGGATGAGGATGACCGTCGTCCAGAAGGCATGCCCGCGGAATTTCCGGTCGATCAGATAGGCGAGCGCGAAACCGATCAGCATCTGCAGCAGGATCGTCCAGAAGACGAAATGCGCCGTCGTCTGCATCGCCTGCCAGATATCGGGGTCGTTGAGCACGCGCTGGTAATTGGTCAGTCCGACACCGTTGATCTCCGCATTCGGCCGATTGGCCCGGAAATTGGTGAAGGACAGATACACCGCCCAGATCAGCGGAAAGATATTGATTGCCAGAAGCAGTGCGATGGTCGGCGTGATGAACAGCCAGGCGATCGAACGATCGGACAGGCCGCGCACGCGAAAGGCAAGCGGCGCGGGCGTTGCCCGAACGGCCTTTGCCGCCGCCTTGTCCATAAGGGAAGTATCGGTATCAGTCACGGGCGTCACCAGAAATCGAGAAGCAGGCGCATCAGGTCTGACCGCCCGGCCCGAGAGCCGGAACCGGGCGGTCATGCCGGGAGGAAATCAAAGTTTTCCGTCGTCCTTGAAGACTTCCGTCCAGTCCGAAACCAACCCGTCGAGCGCTTCCTTGGCCGTGCCCTTGTCGGCGACGACATAGTCGTGCATGCGCTTCTGCATGGCCTGCAGCAGGATAGCGTAGGATGGCTCCTGCCAGAAGTCCTGGACCTGGTTCATGGCAACGAGGAAGTCTGCCGCGAACGGCTGGCTGTCCTTGAAGGACGGATCGGTGAGCACGGCGTTGTGCACGGCATAGCCACCAAGCGACCACCATTTCTTCTGCACGTCCGGCTGCGCAAACCATTTGATGTAGGCGAGCGCACCATCCATGTTGTCGGTGTTGGCAACCACCGAGATCCCCTGCCCGCCGAGTGTCGATGCGGCCGTCGTCCCCTTGGGGTTGACGAAGAAGCCGATCTTGTCGCCGCCGACATTCTCGTCCTTGTAAAGACCGGGGAAGAAGGCGAACCAGTTCATCGCCATCGCCGCCTGGCCGGATTTGAAGGCGTCCAGCGTTTCACCCATGTAGGCGTCGGTATAGCCTGGAGGCGTGCAGCACTTGTAGAGTTCCTTGTATTCCTCAAGGCCCTTGACAGCGTCGGGCGAATTGACCGCACCGTCCATGTCGTATTTGCCGGGCGTCATCTCATATTTGAAGCCATTGGCGTAGAGCGCCTGGGTAATCCCCATGGTAATGCCTTCAGATGCGCGCTCTGTGAAGATCGCCGCGCCGTAGACCTTCTTGCCGTCAATCTCCTTGCCATTGAAGAACTTCGCCGTTTCGATCAACTCGGCCCATGTTGCCGGAACCGTGAGATCGCGGCCGGTCGCCTTCTTGAACTCCGCCTGGATTTCCGGCTTGGCGAACCAGTCCTTGCGGTAGAACCAGGCATTGGCGTCGCCCATGGCCGGCAGCGCCCAGTAGTTCGGCGTTCCTTTCGGCCAGGTGGCATAGGCGTTGACGGCGGCTTCGGCGAAGTCGCTCATCTTGATGCCTTCCTTGTCGAAGAAATCGTTGAGCTTGACGTAATAGCCGTTTTCAGCGGAGCCGCCGAGCCACTGGCTGTCGCCGATCAGGAGATCACAGAGCTTGCCGCCCGAATTCAGTTCGTTGAGAATGCGATCGGCGAAGTTGGGCCACGGCACGAATTCGAACTTCATTTCCGTGCCCGTTTGGGCCGTGAAGTCCTTGGACAGTTCCACCAGCGCATTGGCCGGATCCCAGGCCGCCCAGCACAAGGTCAGTTCCGCAGCCTGAGACACTGACGGCAGGGCCGCCGAGATCGTCAGAGCCGTTGTTGCCCCCAAAAGGGCCTTGGTGATCTTCCGCATGTATTCCTCCCAGATACAGAAGCCGGCACCACGCCGTCTTCGGGAATTCCGACTGCTTTGCGCAGGCTGCGTGTCCCCGTCACAGGAGAAATACACCGGCGCTATCGTCATCTGTCGGGGACGCATCAAACTCCAAAATTCCACTGAGCTCCCCGCCCTTCGCCCACCCGGCCTCACTCCGCCGTGTTGAGCAATATGTTTAGTGATATCCAATTTACTTAACATGACAAGAGAAATCGTTGCTGCATCGCAACCACTGCACTGCAGCACGAATGGCCGCGATCGGGACGGAAAGGATTTCTCTTTGACTAAACAAAGTGTTCGGCCGATTACCCGGAAAAGGATTGGGCAAAACAAAACATCCCCGAAAGCGCGGAGCTTTCGGGGACGTGGGTAACAGCCGAAAAAATGTTGCGGAGCGGCCTGGACTCAGCCCATCCGTTCCGACGCATAGCTTCCCGGGCTTGCCGGGAAGACGACGGTGCGGTTGCCATTGATGAAGGTGCGATTGTGGATATGGGCATGGACGGCACGGGCCAGCACCTGGCTTTCGACGTCGCGGCCGATCGAGACATAGTCCTCGGCCGACTGCGCATGGGTGATGCGGGCGATGTCCTGCTCGATGATCGGACCTTCGTCGAGATCGGCCGTGACATAGTGCGCCGTCGCGCCGATCAGCTTGACGCCGCGCTCATAGGCCTGCTTGTAGGGGTTGGCACCCTTGAACGACGGCAGGAACGAGTGGTGGATGTTGATGATCTTGCCCGACATCTTCTGGCACATCGAATCCGAGAGAATCTGCATGTAGCGGGCCAGCACGATCAGTTCGGTGCCGGTTTGCTCAACCACGTCCATGATGCGGGCCTCGGCCTGCGCCTTGTTGGCCTTGGTCACCGGGATATGATGGAACGGGATGTCGTGGTTGACGACGACCTTCTGGTAGTCGAAATGGTTGGAGACCACGCCGACGATCTCGATCGGCAGGGCGCCGATCTTCCAGCGATAGAGCAGGTCGTTGAGGCAGTGGCCGAAGCGCGACACCATCAACAGCACCTTCATCCGGTGCTCCGAATCGAGGATATCGGCGACCATGCCGAAGCGGGTCTTCACCGCCTCGAAACCGGCCGTCAGCTTGTCGAGCGAGGCCCCTTCCTGGCTGATGAAGGTCAGCCGCATGAAGAACAGGCCGGTCTCCAGATCGTCGAACTGCGAACTGTCGGTGATGTAACAGCCCTCGTCGGCCAGATAACCGGTGATCGCCGCCACGATGCCGCGGGTGGATTTGCACGAAACAGTCAGCACATAGCTCTTCATCGTCTTAAGTCTCTCACTTTGAGGTCTTGGCTGGCCCTCCCGGCCCAGCATCGTGGAACGGAAGCTAGCGCGGCGCCGGCCCGTCCGTCCATCCGTTTCGCGACATCGGATAGCAGGAACAGGCCATGCCGTCTCTTCTGATCTTGGAACGTGGCCAGGCGCTCAGATGTCGAGCGTCGTCTGCCGTTCCCATTCGGTGAAGTGGGACGCGTAGGTGTTCCACTCCTGATGCTTGAGCTTGAGGTAGGCTGCGGAGAACTCGAGCCCAAGCGCTGCCTTCAGCTCTTCATCCTTGTCGTATTCCCGAAGCGCATCCAAAAGGTTCAAGGGCAGGCGCGGCGCGTCGGTGACGGTGTGGCCTTCCTTGTACATGTCGATGTCGTAATGACGACCCGGATCGGCATTGTGCCGGATGCCGTTGAGACCGGCCGCAATGATGATCGCCTGCAGCAGATAGGGATTGACCGCGCCATCGGGCAAACGCAGTTCGAACCGGCCCGGGCCTGGCACGCGCACCATGTGGGTCCGGTTGTTGCCCGTCCACGTGACCGTATTCGGCGCCCAGGTCGCACCGGAAATGGTGCGCGGCGCGTTGATGCGCTTGTAAGAATTGACCGTCGGGTTGGTGACGGCGGCAAGTGCCGAGGCATGCTTCATGATGCCGCCGAGGAAAGTCTTGCCCTTGGCCGAAAGACCGAATGGCATTTCCTTGTCCGCGAACGCATTGGTCTTGCCATCCAGATCCCAGACGGAGATATGGGCGTGGCAGCCATTGCCGGTGAGGCCCTTGAACGGTTTCGGCATGAAGGTGGCGCGAAGACCGTGCTTCTCGGCGACCGATTTCACCATGAACTTGAAGAACGAGTGCTTGTCGGCCGTCTGCAGCGCGTCGTCATATTCCCAGTTCATCTCGAACTGGCCGTTCGCATCCTCGTGGTCGTTCTGATAGGGCTTCCAGCCGAGTTCGAGCATGTAGTCGCAGATTTCGGCAATCACATCGTAGCGGCGCATGACGGCCTGCTGGTCGTAGCAGGGCTTCTCGGCCGTATCGAACTCGTCGGAAATCTTGCCACCATCCGGTGAAATCAGGAAGAATTCCGGCTCGACTCCGGTCTTGACGCGAAGGCCTTGCTTGGCGGCTTGCTCGATCAACCTCTTCAACATCACGCGCGGCGCCTGTTCGACCGGTTTGTCGTCCATGACGCAGTCGGCAGCGACCCAGGCAACGTCCTTCTTCCAGGGAAGCTGAATGACGGAGGAGGCATCCGGCAGGGCAAACAGGTCCGGATGGGCGGGGGTGAGGTCGAGCCAGGTGGCGAAGCCTGCAAAGCCCGCGCCGTCCTTCTGCATGTCGGCGATCGCCTCGGCCGGAACGAGCTTTGCCCGCTGGCCACCGAACAGGTCGGTATAGCTGATCATGAAATATTTGATGCCCCGGTCCTTGGCAAAGGTAGCAAGATCGAGTGTCACTGTGTTCCCCTTTGGATTATTCAGACACTTTTTCGTGGAAAGGCCGCCACCTGTCTTGGGAGATCAGGCAACGGCCAAAGGTATGTCGGTTTAGAAGCCTCCCTTGCCCGGGATCCAGCTGGTACCGGCGAGCGGCACCTGCGCCATGGCGGAAGCCTCCAACGTCAGCGCGACGAGGTCTTCCGGCTCCAGATTGTGCAGGTGGTTCTTGCCGCAGGCACGCGCGATGGTCTGGGCTTCGAGTGTCATCACTTTCAGGTAGTTGGCAAGGCGACGGCCGGCCGCGACCGGATCGAGGCGCTTCATCAGCTCCGGGTCCTGCGTCGTGATGCCAGCCGGGTCCTTGCCTTCATGCCAGTCGTCATAGGCGCCCGCAGTGGTGCCGAGCTTCTGGTATTCACTTTCCCAGTGCGGATCGTTGTCGCCGATGGCAACGAGCGCTGCCGTACCGATCGCAACCGCGTCGGCGCCAAGCGCCAGCGCTTTCGCCACATCGGCGCCCGAGCGGATACCCCCGGAAATGATCAGCTGGACCTTCCGGTGCATGCCGAGATCCTGCAGCGCCTGGACGGCGGGGCGGATGCAGGCGAGCGTCGGCATGCCGACATTCTCGATGAAGACGTCCTGCGTAGCGGCCGTGCCGCCCTGCATGCCGTCGAGCACGACGACGTCGGCACCGGCCTTCACTGCAAGCGCGGTATCATAGTAGGGCCGTGCGCCGCCGACCTTCACATAGATCGGCTTTTCCCAATCGGTGATCTCGCGCAGCTCCATGATCTTGATTTCAAGGTCGTCCGGGCCCGTCCAATCGGGATGGCGGCAGGCAGAGCGCTGGTCGATACCTTTCGGCAGGTTGCGCATGTTGGCGACACGATCGGAAATCTTCTGGCCGAGCAGCATGCCGCCGCCGCCGGGCTTGGCGCCCTGGCCGACCACAACCTCGATCGCATCGGCGCGGCGGAGGTCCTTGGGGTTCATGCCGTAGCGGGACGGCAGATACTGATAGACGAGGGTTTGCGAATGGCCGCGCTCCTCGTCCGTCATGCCGCCGTCGCCGGTGGTGGTCGATGTGCCAGCAATCGTCGCGCCGCGTCCGAGCGCTTCCTTGGCATTGCCCGATAGCGCACCAAAGCTCATACCGGCGATGGTGATCGGCGTTTTCAGCGTGATCGGCTTCTTGGCGAAGCGAGAACCGAGAACGACGGTCGTATCGCATTTCTCGCGATAACCCTCGAGCGGGTAGCGCGAGATCGAAGCGCCCAAGAACAGGAGATCGTCGAAATGCGGAACCTTGCGCTTGGTACCGGCGCCGCGAATGTCGTAAATGCCGGTCGCCGCCGCGCGGCGGATTTCCGCCAGGGTATAATCGTCGAACGTCGCTGACTTGCGCGGCGGGGTATATGGGTTGTGATAGCTCATCTATATGTCCCTGCCTTAGTACGCGTCAGCGTTATCGATGTTGAAATTATAGAGCTTGCGGGCCGAGCCGTAACGCTTGAATTCCGTCGGCTTGACGTCGGTAATGCCTGCCTTCGCCAGCAACTCGGCGAGCTTTTCGATATGCTCGGAACGCAATTCCTTCTCGATGCAGTCGGCACCAAGGCTCTTCACCTCGCCGCGAACGAAAAGCTTGGCCTCGTAGAGCGAATCCCCCAGCGCATCGCCGGCATCGCCGAGCACGACCAGATGGCCGGATTGGCCCATGAAGGCCGACATATGGCCGATATTGCCGTGGACGACGATGTCGATGCCCTTCATCGAGATGCCACAGCGCGAGGCCGCATTGCCCTTAATGACCAGCAGACCGCCGCGTCCAGTCGCGCCCGCATACTGGCTGGCATCACCCTCGATCACAACCGTTCCCGACATCATGTTTTCCGCGACACCCGGGCCGGCCGACCCATGAACGGTGACAGCGCCGCCGTCATTCATGCCGGCGCAATAATAACCGACGCTGCCGCGCACTTCGACGGTGACGGGCTGATCGATGCCGACAGCGACGGAGTGACTGCCGCGCGGATTGACGACTTCGAAATTCGTGTCATTGGCACCGGGCGCAATATTATGCAGCGCTCTGTTCAATTCGCGCAGCGGCATGGTGGCAAGGTCGAAGACGCGCATTGCTTCCAGACTTTCTCGTTTTACGCTGAGGTCCATGGTCAGGCAGCCTTCTCGTGATCCCAGAAATAGACGGTGGCGGGCTCCGGTTCCCAGACACGCGCGTCTTCGATGCCCGGCAGGTTGACGAGCGCGCGGTATTCGGAGCCGAAGGCGATGTATTGGTCAGTCTCGGCCATGACGGCCGGCTTGCAGGCGATCGGATCGCGCACGACACCGAAGCCGGACTTGGTGCCGACCACGAAAGTGAAGAAACCGTCGAGATCATCAAGCGCGCTGGTCAGCGCCTGCCCCAGATCCTTGCCTTTGGCCATTTCGGCGGTGAGATAGGCGGCGGCGACTTCCGAGTCGTTCTGCGTCTCGAAGGTCATTCCTTCGCGCACCAGTTCGCGGCGCAGGTTATTGTGGTTGGAGAGCGAGCCATTGTGCACCAGGCACTGGTCGGCACCGGTCGAGAACGGGTGCGCGCCGAGCGTGGTGACGGCCGATTCCGTTGCCATGCGGGTATGGCCGATGCCATGCGTGCCACCCATTTCGCGAATGCCGAAACGGGAAACCACATCCTTCGGCAAGCCTACTTCCTTATAGATCTCGACGCTGTCGCCCGAACCCATGACCCGGATTTCCGGCCGCTCAGAGGCGAGCAGGTCACGCACGGCCGCAGCCTGCGCGGCATCGGCCTCGATGACCGCGTGCGTGCTCTTGAGTTCTACCGTAACGCTTGCATCGGCAGGCTTCAGGAGCTCTCCCAGTCCTGCGAAATCGGTCGCCGGCTTGGCCGACTGCACGGTGATTTTCGCGCGGCCGTCGGACGGTGCCCCGTAGATCGCGATACCAGCACTATCGGGGCCACGGTCAGTCATGATGACCAGCATATCGGACAGCATGGCACCCAATTTGGGCTCCAGTGACTTGTCCTTCAAAAACAATCCGACAATTCCGCACATGGGGACAATCCTTCGTTTCGTTGCTGAAAAGATGGATAGCAGCTGACGTTTTGAATTTCAACTGAGAAGAAAGTTATTTTCTTTTAAAGCAAGATTTGTGCGCTGCGAGATTGTCAGATGTTACTCCGTGTCTGCGGATATGAGATGATCGAGAGATAGCGGATCGGCAGTTTCACCAGTTGCTCCGGTCCATGACGCGCGTCGGCGTCGAAAAACAGGCTATCGCCCGGCTGCATGGTGAAGAGCCGGTCGCCGTGGCGGTACACGACCTCGCCTTCCAGCATGTAGAGAAACTCCATGCCCTCATGCTGGAAGGCCGGAAACGTATCGGAATCCGCGGTAAGCGTGATCAGATAGGGCTCGACGATGACGCCAGCCGTGTTGTTGTCGATATGGCCGAGCAGATTGTATTGGTGTCCCGCGCGCGTGCCGCGGCGTTCCAGCTCTACGCCTTCGCCGGCCTTGACGAAAACAGCGTTGCGTGGCTCCTCATAGCGGCGGAAGAATGCGGTGACCGGAACACCGAGCGCACGCGACAGGGATTGCAACGTGGTCAATGACGGCGAGATATTGCCATTCTCAATCTTCGACAGCATGCCGAGCGAAATTCCCGTGGCGGTGGCAAGGTCCGTCACCGTGATCCCGAGCTTCTTGCGGAACGCTCGCACCTCATGGCCGATGGCGATTTCGAGGTTGTTTTCCTTCGGCTCACGCAGCGCATGGGGGTCCTGCGAGAATGCAGCCTTCAGCGCCGGCCGCTCGTCATCCGTTGTCCGGCCGATATCGATTGGTTGCTTCTTCACCATATGGCTCCGCTTCCCCTGCCTTCAATGAAAACAAGCTATCCTGAGAGTGAAAATTTCTCAACCGGGAAGAAAATTATTCAGGGCGTTCCTACGCCGCCAAACTGCCGCTGGGACCGTGGCGGCTCACCGAAGGCGGCACGATAGCTCCGTGAAAAATGACCCGCACTTGAAAAGCCGGTGGCAAAAGCGATTTCCGAGATCGAAAGCGGGCTTTGCAGCAGCAGGCGGCGTGCATGATCGAGTCGCAGCTTGCGATACTCGAGGAGAAAGGACGAACCCATCTGGCTGGAAAACAACCGGTCGAGGTGGCGCGGCGACAGGCCCGCCAATGCGGCCATGGTCCTGCGATCGAGGGGAGCCTCGATCGTTGCTTCCATTTTCTCAAGCACGGTCAGCAGGCCCGGATGATTGATGCGGTAACGCTCGGCAAGCGATGCCCGCTGCGGCGCGCCCGAACTCTCGACATGGGTATGGAGGTACCAGTCGCTCACGCGGCGAGCAAAGTCGGACCCCATGCGTTCGGAGATCAAAGCATACATCATGTCGAGTGGCGCCACGCCGCCGCCGCAGGTAATCCGGCTGCCGTCCAGAACGTAGCGCGCCTGACGCGGGACCAGGCCCGGAAAAGCTTCCATGAGGGCCGGAGCATGCTCCCAGTGGATGGTAAAATCGCGATCCTCGAGCAGACCCGCCGCGGCCATCAGATAGGGGCCACCCGAAATGCCACCGATACGCACGCCTTCGCGCGCCAATTGGCGCAGGCAGGCCATAACCGCCGGAACATTCCAATCGACCGGCGTGCCACCGGCGCAGACGAAGACAGTATGGAAACCGGAACCGCGTCCCGGTAGCGGCAGCGAGGGAACAGGGATCCCTGAAGACGTCACCGCCGCAGCACCCTCGGGCGCATGGGAAGACAAAGAATAGATGTCCTTGCCAGCCAGAAGATTGGCCGCACGCAGCGGCTCTATGGCAGAGGCATAGGACATCAGCGCAAATCCCGGAATGAGGATAAAGCCAATCTTCTGCACGTTTTTGAGGTCATCCGTCGCCATGTCCTGATTATGTCCTAATCCGTCTCTTTCCTGCAAGTAGCGAAAAACAATCCTGTCATGATCGGCGCCAGTCACCCGGGATCATATCGACATGCGCTACTCCGCCTTTTCCGTTTTTCTGAATGCCCTGCGCGGCAACAAGGGCTGGAACCCGGCCTGGCGGAGCCCTGTGCCGAAGAACCGGTATGACGTCATCATCGTCGGTGGCGGCGGACATGGGCTTGCCACCGCCTACTATCTCGCCAAGGAATTCGGCGTCACCAATGTCGCCGTCCTGGAAAAGGGCTATATCGGCTCCGGCAACGTTGGCCGCAACACCACGATCATCCGCTCCAACTACCTGCTGCAGGGCAACAACCCGTTCTACGAACTGTCGATGAAGCTCTGGGAAGGGCTGGAGCAGGACTTCAACTTCAACGCCATGGTTTCGCAGCGCGGCGTGCTCAATCTCTATCATTCCGACGCCCAGCGCGACGCCTATACGCGGCGCGGCAACGCGATGCGGCTGCACGGCGTCGATGCCGACCTGCTCGACCGCAACGCGGTGCGCCAGATGCTGCCCTTCCTCGATTTCGACAATGCCCGCTTCCCGATCCAGGGCGCGCTTATGCAGAAGCGCGGCGGCACGGTGCGGCATGACGCTGTTGCCTGGGGCTATGCGCGCGGCGCCGACACGCGCGGTGTCGATATCATCCAGAATTGCGAAGTCACCGGCATTCGCCGCGAAAACGGCCGCGTGGTGGGCGTCGATACCAGCCAGGGTTTCATCGGCTGCGGCAAGCTGGCGCTGGCGGCAGCGGGCAACTCCACCTCAGTTGCCGACATGGTCGACATGAAGCTGCCGATCGAGAGCCATGTGCTGCAGGCCTTCGTCTCTGAAGGTCTGAAACCCTTCATCGACAATGTCGTGACCTTCGGTGCCGGGCATTTCTATGTCTCCCAGTCCGACAAGGGCGGCTTGGTCTTCGGCGGCGATATCGACGGCTACAATTCCTACGCCCAGCGCGGCAATCTGGCGACGGTCGAGCACGTCGCCGAAGCCGGCGTCGCAATGATCCCGGCACTATCGCGTGTCCGGGTGCTGCGCTCCTGGGGCGGCGTGATGGACATGAGCATGGACGGCTCGCCGATCATCGACCGCACCCATATCGACAATCTCTACCTGAACGCCGGCTGGTGTTACGGCGGCTTCAAGGCTACGCCCGCCTCCGGCTTCTGCTACGCCCATCTGATCGCCAAGAACGAGCCGCATGAAACGGGACGCGCCTTCCGGCTCGACCGCTTCGCGCGCGGCAGGATGATCGATGAAAAGGGCGTCGGCTCGCAACCCAATCTGCATTGAGGACTTTACATGGCCAGCCTGATCGCCTGCCCCCATTGCGGGCCGCGCCCCAAGGAAGAATTCACCGTTCGCGGCGATGCCGGCATCACCCGCCCGGCACCGGATGCCCGTGAGGACGCCTGGTACGCCTACGTCTACCTGCGCGACAATCCGCGCGGACGCCACAAGGAACATTGGCATCACACATCCGGCTGCCGCCGTTGGCTCATCGTTGAGCGCGATACAGTCACTCATGCGGTATACGCCGTCACGGACGCTGCGGCGCAGGGAGAAACCGCATGAGCTCCTTCCGTCTCTCCAAAGGCGGCCGTCTCGACCGCACCAAGCCGCTCGATTTCACCTTCGATGGCAAGCCGATGCAGGGTCTTGCTGGCGACACGCTGGCCTCCGCGCTTCTCGCCAATGGCCGCCAGCTTGTCGGCCGCAGTTTCAAGTACCATCGCCCGCGCGGCATCCTGACGGCAGGCGCTGCTGAACCCAATGCCCTTGTGACGATCGGCGAAGGTGGACGCACGGAAGCCAATACGCGCGCAACGCTGGTCGAACTCTACAGCGGCCTGACGGCCCGCAGCCAGAACCGCTGGCCTTCCGTCGATTTCGACCTCGGCGCCGTCAACAGCCTGCTCTCGCCTTTCCTCGGCGCTGGCTTCTACTACAAGACCTTCATGTGGCCAGCGGCCTTCTGGGAAAAGGTCTACGAGCCGATCATCCGCAAGGCGGCAGGCCTTGGCCGCGCGACCTACGAGCCCGATCCGGACAGTTATGAAAAATGCTGGGCGCATTGCGACCTGTTGGTGATCGGCGCCGGCCCGGCCGGTCTCGCCGCAGCACTCACTGCTGGCCGCGCCGGCGCGCGCGTCATCCTAGCAGATGAAGGTTTTGAGCCGGGTGGCTCGCTCTTGTCCGAAACCGCAGTGGTCGGTGACAAATCCGCTGGCGATCTGCTGGCGCAAACGCTTGCCGAACTGACCAGCCTTCCCAATGTCCGTATCTTCTCGCGCACCACCGTCTTCGGCTGGTATGACGGCAATGTCTTCGGCGCTGTCGAAAGCGTGCAGAAGAACACGGCCACCGTCGACCCGAACCGGCCGGTCGAACGCATCTGGCGCATTGCCGCCAAACACGCGATCCTTGCCTCCGGGGCGGAAGAGCGGCCACTGGTTTTCGGTGGCAACGACATTCCGGGCGTTATGATGGCGGGGGCCATGCGCTCCTACCTCAACCGGCAGGCGATCGCCCCCGGCAAAGAGACGGTGATCTTTACCAATGATGAATCCGGCTACCGGACGGCGGCCGACCTGGAGGCGGCTGGTCTCGAAGTCGCCGCTATCGTCGATGCCCGCGCCAGCGGCGCTTCATCCTGGAGCGGTCGCGCACCCGTCTTCCCCGGTGCCATGGTGCAGGACGCCAAGGGCGGCAAGGCGCTCACCAGCGTCACCATCCTCAAAGGTGGCGCGCCGGTAACGATCAACGCCGACGCGCTTGCCATGTCTGGCGGCTGGAGCCCGATCATCCACCTTGCCTGCCATCGCGGCGCAAGGCCGGTCTGGTCGGATGCCAAAGCCGCCTTCCTCGCACCGGAAACACTGGATGGCCTGACCATTGCAGGTTCTGCAGCAGGCGTCGGCTCGCTCGAGGCCTGCCTTGCCGACGGTGCGGGAAAAGCCACAAGCGCCCTGCAAGCCCTGGGCCTCTCCAACACATCCGCCGCCTTCGCTCCTGCCACCGACACGACCATCGTCTCCAAGCCGCTGTGGTACGTACGTGGCGCAAAGGGCAAGGCCTTCGTCGACTACCAGAACGACGTCCACCTGAAGGATCTCGGCCTTGCCGTCAGCGAAGGCTACGGCCATGTCGAGCTTGCCAAGCGCTACACCACCAACGGCATGGCGACCGACCAGGGCAAGCTGTCGAACATCAACGCCATCGGTATTCTCGCCGAAGCGCGAAAGGTCTCGCCCGCCGATGTCGGCACGACGACCTTCCGCCCGTTCTATACGCCGCTCTCCTTCGGCGCCCTGACCGGCGCTTCGAAAGGCAAGCATTTCCAGCCGGTGCGCAAATCGCCGCTGCATGACTGGGCGAAGAAGAACGGCGCCGTCTTCGTCGAGACCGGTCTCTGGTATCGCTCCTCCTGGTTCCCGAAGGCTGGCGAAACGACATGGCGCGAAAGCGTCGATCGAGAAGTGCTCAATGTGCGCAAAAACGCTGGCATCTGCGATGTCTCGACGCTGGGCAAGATCGAGATTTTTGGCAAGGACGCCGCCGAATTCCTCAACCGGATCTATTGCAACGCCTTCCTGAAGCTGCCCGTCGGCAAGGCACGCTACGGCCTGATGCTGCGCGAGGACGGCATGATCTACGACGACGGCACGACGAGCCGTCTTGACGAAAGCCATTTCTTCATGACCACCACCACGGCCTATGCGGCCGGCGTGATGAACCATCTGGAATTCTGCGCCCAGGCACTCTGGCCCGATCTCGACGTGCAATTCGCCTCCTCGACGGATCAATGGGCACAGATCGCCGTCGCCGGACCGAAATCACGCATGATCCTGCAGACGCTCGTGGATGAGGACATTTCAGACGCGGCCTTCCCCTTCCTTGGTGCCAAGGAGGTTTCGCTCTGCGGCGGCACGTTGACCGGGCGCCTGTTCCGCATCTCTTTCTCCGGCGAACTGGCCTACGAGCTGGCGGTTCCTGCCGGCTACGGCGAAGCGATTGCCGACGCGATCATGGAAGCGGGCAAGCCGCACGGTATCTGCCCCTACGGTGTGGAAGCCCTGGGGGTCATGCGCATCGAAAAAGGCCACGTTACCCATTCCGAGATCAACGGCACGGTCATTCCGTCCGACCTGGGCTTTGCAAAGATGGTGTCCGCGACCAAGCCGGATTTCATCGGCAAGGCGATGCTGGCGCGCGAAGGCATGGTTGCGGACGACCGGCTGTCGCTCGTCGGCGTCAAGCCGCTCGATCCGGCGACCACCTTCAAGACCGGATCGCACATCCTGTCCGACGGTGCCACACCATCGCTGGAGAACGATCAGGGCTACGTCTCCTCCAGTTGCTACTCGCCCAACCTCGGCTCGACCATCGGCCTCGCCCTGGTCAAGCATGGGCCGAAGCGGCATGGCGAGCATGTCACTGTCTGGAACGACCTGAAAAACGAATACACCAAGGCCGTGCTCTGCAGCCCGGTCTTCTTCGATCCGGAAAATGGTAAGCTCCATGGTTGATTTTGCTCTCGTTCACCGTCCTGCCCTTGCTGGTGCCAAATCCGGTTCATTCGGCGCGCCCGCAACCGGCAACCGGATCACGCTTGCGGCCCTGCCGGAAGGTCATGTGCTGCAGGTGCTCGGCTCCAAGGGAAGCGCGGGTCTTGAGGACCTGATCCGTCAGATCGCGGACGGCAACCAAACCGCCGCTCGTGCCTATGGCCCCGGACAGTGGTTTGTCGTCGGCGACGCAACGCTTTCGCCCACAGAGATCGCCGGCAAGGCAGCCCTGCTCTCGGGCAAGGCTTCCATCGCCGAACAGAGCCATGGCCGCATCAGGATCGGCATGAGCGGTGGATCCGTCGAAGCCGTCCTCGCCAAGGGCACGGCCGTCGATCTTGATCGCGCCAAATTTCCCGTCGGCCGTTCGGCAATGACTCTGATTGGCCATATCTCCGCGCTCATCACCCGCACAGGCGACGAGAGCTTCGAGGTCATGGTGCTGCGTGGCTTTGCCGAAAGCCTTTGGGATGAACTCATACAAATGAGCCTCGAGTTCGGCGTCGATGCAAGGGCAACCGTCTGAACGCCGGAGACGCCGGAAAACGGCCTCAATTAAACCTCAATTGACGCTAACCTCGTTCTAAATCGTTTTTTGGCCCAAGTTTGGCTATTCGCGGCGTCAGTGGTGTCCGGCCCGTCGATCTCAATCCAAATTTTCGATTGTTTCGCACCGGCTTTACCCACGGAAACGAGACATCTGTTCGACGCGTTTTGAACGAATCCGGCCGATTATTCGGCAGGAATTGACACGGATGGACTGGCAGTTCCCGGCACGGGCAGGCGCTCCTTGAAAAAAGCGGACATGACCAAAGCGGGGCCAGGCTCCGCTTTTTCATTCCCCCTTTTTATGCAAGGAGAACGGCCATGCCTACACACTCCTCCCCTCCCACGGGCCAGCCCAAATCCCGCCTCCACCGGTTTTCAATCGGTCAGAAGGTGCGGATGAGAAATACCGTCGGTTTGTCGTTGCGTGATGAAACGATTTTTCGCATTCTCGCGACATTGCCCATCCGGGATGGTTCGCCGCAATATCGGATTCGCACCGAAGGCGAGACCTACGAACGGGTAACGACGGAAGACAATCTCGAAGACGCAAAGGGATAGCGCCGCAAGCGCTCGCATTCCCACAGATCGACGGAGGAAGGACATCACATGGCCAAGGGACAAGTGAAGAGCAACAAGGAAGTCAGGAAGCCGAAAAAGGATAAGGTCGCCGCGAAAGCGCCGACGCCCTTTGGCTCGCTTGTCAAACAGGCGGAAACTCCGAAGAGCACCGGCGGCAAGCCGAAGGGCTAATGGCTGTCCGATAGAAAGCAGAAAACCGGCGCCAGAACGCCGGTTTTCTTATTTGGGCTGCGACGGCGTGAAATTGGCGACCAGCGCATGCCGTTCGCCGGGATAGATCAGTCGCACGTGGGTGATATAGACCCCGTTGGTCCACGTGCGCCGCTCGACCGTAAGGCAGGCGGTTCCGATCGCAATACCGAGAGCCTCCGCAACATGGCCGTCGGCCGATGCTGCCCGGATCGTATGTTCCGCCGCACTCCAGGGAACCCTATTCAGCAGCCAAGGCCCCGGCGCCGTTTCCTCGAAACTCTCAGCTTCGGCCTCCGGCACGGCATTCAGATTGATCAAACGCTCTTCCAGGCAGAACGGGCGGCGCCCGGCGAAATGCCTGCAAGTCACATCAAGGATGGAAACCGAGGCAGTGAGACCCAGCCGCAGGCGGTCGTCAGCATTGCTCTTGCGTTTGGTTTTGGCCAGGAGACTGTAGTCGTAGGGCAGGCCGAGCGACTGAACTTCCAGTTTGATATCGCGGATTTCCAGCACCGCCGACTGCGCCCGCGGCTGCGTCACATAGCTGCCGGATTTGCGCCGGCGTTCGATCAGGCCAGTCTTTGCCAGCTGCGTCAACGCCTTGTTCACGGTCATCCGCGAGCATTTGTACTGCTCGGCAAGATCAACCTCGAACGGAATGCGAAAGCCCGGCTGCCATTCGCCGGAGAGGATGCGGTCCTCGATATCGCCGAGGATGCGCTGATGCAGAGACAGGTCGCTTGTCGTCTCGACAAGCGACGTCTCAACATTCGGATCGGCATCCTGCAATTTCACCACACACTCACCTTCAACAAACCTGTTTGGTCCTAGCAGACATTATTCGGCGCCGCTTGTCCGGAAAAGATGGGGACGCCGAATTGGGCCGCTCAAGCGAGAAGCTCGCGCATCACCGTGCGGAATCGTGCCGATATCTCATCCCGCCGGTAATGCCGCCCAGCTTCGACCTGTTTGCGGCCCGCGACCCAGACACTATCTGGCTTCGTCCCGTTGGCAAAAAGCCACGAATCCAGCGCCACATCATCGGCGAGATCGCCGTCCGGCGCCTGCAGACTGACGAAATCCGCCGGATTGCCGGCTGCGATCCCTGTTTTGGTCGCCATGGCGATACCGCCGCCTTCCACCGCGCCGTCGAACAAGGCCCGGCCGGTCGATTGGCCGGGTGCGGCCAGAACATTGCGGGAGCGATGCGCGAGGCGCTGCGAATATTCAAGCTGCCGCAACTCGTCCGGAAGGCCGATCAGGACATTGGAATCCGAGCCGATGCCGAATTTTCCGCCCGCTTCGCCGAACACGACCGCGTTGAACGTGCCGTCGCCAAGATTAGCCTCCGTCACCGGGCAAAGCCCGGCGATCGCCTTGCTTTCAGCCATGCGGCGGGTCTCGTCATCCGTCATATGCGTTGCGTGGATCAGGCACCAGCGGTGATCGAGGCCGACATTATCGAGCAGCCATTCGACCGGCCGCGCACCGGACCAGGCAATGCAATCCTCCACTTCCTTGACCTGCTCGGCCACATGAATATGGATCGGTCCGTCCTTTGCCATGGCGACGACGGCCGTCAATTCTTCCGGCGTCACCGCCCGCAGGCTATGCGGCGCCACGCCCACGCGCCCACCCGGTAACGCCTTGACCGCGAAGCGGCAGCCGTCAAGCAGCCGCTCGAAGCTCTCGACCGTGTTGATGAACCGGCGCTGGCCCTCGTTCGGAGCGGCGCCACCGAATGTCGAATGCGCATAAAAGACCGGAAGCAGCGTCAGACCGATACCTGTCTGCGAGGCCGCCGCCGCAATCCGCTGAGCCATCTCGGAAATATCGGCATAGGGGCTGCCGTCGATATCGTGGTGGAGATAATGGAATTCACCGACACGGGAAAATCCGGCTTCCAGCATTTCCATGTAGAGCTGGCTGGCAACAGCCTCGACGTGATCCGGCGTCATCGACAGGGCGAAGCGATACATCACATTGCGCCAGCTCCAGAAGCTGTCGGCACCAGGTCCGCGCGTTTCCGCAAGCCCCGCCATGCCGCGCTGGAATGCGTGGCTGTGCAGGTTCGGCATGCCGGACACAAGGATATCGTGGTGCTCGTCGCCTGCCTGTACTGCAACACCCGTTTCGACGGAGGCAATCCGGCTGCCCTCAATCGTCAGCCGCACATTCTTCTGCCATCCCGCCGGCGTCAGAGCCGATTTCACATGAATGCTGGTCAAGGCCTCATCCCTTCCTGACTGTCGCCACAAAAAAATCACTTGCGCTCATTTTCTTTATGTCTATACATAATAGCACGAAAAGGAAAGGCTAGAAAACGATGTCTTCCATAAAATCGACACCAGACGGGTCCCGGCCAACCGCTTGCGATCGCCTTTGGCGAAACGCGCGGCTCGCAACCTTGAACCCTTCCTTGCCGGGCCTCGGCCTCATCGAGAACGGCGTCATCGCCGTCGAAGACGGTCGCATCGTCTATGCCGGCGGCGAAGCAGACCTGCCTTTCTCCGTTGAAAATGCCGCCGACATTATCGATTGCGACGGCCGCTGGATCACGCCCGGCCTGATCGATTGCCACACGCATCTGGTTCACGCCGGAGACCGCGCCAACGAATTCGAAATGCGGCTCGCGGGCGCAAGCTACGAGGAAGTGGCGCGCGCCGGCGGCGGTATCGTTTCCTCGGTGCGCTCGCTACGCGAAGCCAGCGAAGACGAACTGGTACGCCAGACCGTTCCCCGCCTGGACGCCCTGATGGCCGAAGGCGTGACCACCGTCGAAGTCAAGTCCGGCTACGGCCTCGACCTGGAAAACGAGGCGAAGGCCCTGCGCGCTGCGCGCCGCCTTGGCGAAGAACGCGACGTGGCTGTTCGCACCACCTTCCTCGGCGCCCATGCGCTGCCGCCGGAATATAAGGGCGACAAGGCCGGTTATATTGCCAAGGTCGTCGGCGAAATGCTGCCGGCGATAGCCGCCGAAGGGCTTGCTGATGCGGTCGACGGCTTCTGCGAAGGCATCGCCTTTTCGACCGACGAGATGCGGCTGGTCTTCGATGCGGCGAAGGAGCATGGTCTGCCGGTCAAGCTGCATGCCGACCAGCTGTCAAACCTTCACGGCGCAGCCCTTGCCGCCGAATATGGCGCGCTGTCGGCCGATCATCTCGAATATACCGACGAAGCCGGCGCGCAAGCGATGGCAAAAAGCGGCACGGTTGCTGTCATCCTGCCCGGTGCGTTCTATTTCATCCGCGAGACGAAGAAGCCGCCGATCCACCTGTTCCGCAAGACAGGCGTTGCGATGGCGATCGCGACCGACAACAACCCTGGCACCTCGCCGCTGACTTCGCTGCTTTTGACCATGAACATGGCGGCGACTCTGTTCGACATGACGGTCACAGAATGTATTGCCGGCGTGACGCGGGAGGCGGCGCGCGCGCTGGGTCTGGTCGACGAGGTGGGGACGCTCGAACCCGGAAAATGGGCCGATTTCGCCATCTGGAATATCGAGCGACCGGCCGAACTCGTCTACCGCATGGGCTTTAATCCGCTGCATGCGCGCGTCCGCAACGGGCATTGAAATTGGAGACGCGTGAGCCTGGCTCCGCGCATTGGTGAGGACTGACTTATGACACTTATTCTTCAGCCGGGCTCCGTCCCGCTTTCGACACTCGAAACCATCTACTGGACCGGCGAGCCAGTCCGGCTTGATCCCTCCTTCGACAAGGGCATCGAGAAGGCCGCCGCCCGCATCGCCGAGATCGCGGCCGGCAATGCACCGGTTTACGGCATCAACACCGGCTTCGGTAAACTGGCGAGCATCAAGATCGACGCTGCCGATGTCGCCACCCTGCAGCGCAACCTGATCCTCTCGCACTGCTGCGGTGTCGGCCAGCCGCTCGCTGAAAACATCGTTCGCCTGATCATGGCGCTGAAGCTTGTCTCTCTCGGACGCGGCGCATCGGGCGTCCGGCTCGAACTCGTCCGCCTGATCGAGGGCATGCTCGAAAAGGGCGTCATCCCGGTCATCCCGGAAAAGGGCTCCGTCGGCGCATCCGGCGATCTCGCGCCGCTCGCCCATATGGCAGCGGTGATGATGGGCGAAGGCGAGGCCTTCTTCAATGGCGAGCAGCTTGCTGGTCGCACGGCGCTTGAACGTGCCGGCCTTACCCCGGTCGTGCTGGCCGCAAAGGAAGGACTGGCACTGATCAACGGCACCCAGGTCTCCACGGCGCTGGCGCTTGCCGGCCTGTTCCGCGCCCACCGCGCTGCCCAGTCCGCTCTGATCACCGGCGCGCTTTCGACCGATGCAGCCATGGGTTCCTCGGCACCGTTCCATCCCGATATCCATACGCTGCGCGGCCACAAGGGCCAGATCGACGCCGCCGCCGCCTTGCGCGGCCTGCTCAAGGGCTCGGTGATCCGCGAAAGCCATATCGAAGGCGACGAGCGGGTTCAGGATCCCTATTGCATCCGCTGCCAGCCGCAGGTCGACGGCGCCTGCCTCGATCTCCTGCGCTCCGTGGCCCGGACACTGGAAATCGAAGCCAACGCCGTCACCGACAATCCGCTGGTGCTGTCCGACAATTCCGTCGTCTCCGGCGGCAATTTCCATGCCGAGCCGGTCGCCTTCGCCGCCGACCAGATCGCGCTCGCCATCTGCGAAATCGGCGCCATCTCGCAGCGCCGCATCGCGCTTTTGGTCGATCCGGCGTTGAGCTACGGCCTGCCGGCGTTTCTCGCCAAGAAGCCCGGCCTCAATTCCGGCCTGATGATCGCGGAAGTCACGTCCGCCGCGCTGATGTCGGAAAACAAGCAGATGTCGCATCCGGCCTCGGTCGATTCGACGCCGACCTCGGCCAACCAGGAAGACCATGTCTCCATGGCCTGCCACGGCGCCCGCCGCCTGCTGCAGATGACCGATAACCTGTTTTCGATTGTCGGCATCGAGGCGCTGACAGCAGCCCAGGGCATCGATTTCCGCGCACCGCTCGTCACCAGCCCGGAACTGACCAACGCCATCGCGGCGATCCGCAAGGTCGTCCCGACACTGGAGATCGATCGTTACATGGCGACCGATCTCAAGGCAGCGAGCGATCTTATTGCTACCGGCGCGCTGAACGCTGCGGTTTCCGCTGGCATTCTTCCGATATTGGAGGCTTGAATGAGCGTCTTTGAAGTCAAGCAGGGCTCATCGCCCGTCATTCTCGGTTTTCCGCACACCGGCACCGACGTTCCGCCGGCGATCTGGGACCGGCTGAACGACAATGGCCGCATCCTTGCCGACACCGACTGGCATATCCATCACCTCTATGACGGATTGCTGCCGGAAGTGACCACGGTGCGCGCCACCTTCCATCGCTATGTCATCGACGCCAATCGCGATCCGGAAGGCGTCAGCCTTTACCCCGGCCAGAACACCACAGGCCTCGTTCCGGGCACAGATTTCGACGGCGTCTCGATCTGGAAGGATGGAGAAGAACCGACCGAAACCGACATTGCCGCCCGGCTCGCCGATTTCCATGCGCCCTATCATGCGGCACTATCAGCCGAAATCGAGCGCGTGAAAGCGATCCACGGTATCGCCGTACTCTACGATTGCCACTCGATCCGCTCGGATATCCCGTTCCTGTTCGAAGGCACGCTGCCTGATTTCAACATCGGCACCGACAGCGGCAAGACCTGCGATCTGGCCATCCAGAACGCAGCGGTCGATGTCGTCCTGAATGCCGAGGGCTATACGAGCATCCTCAACGGCCGCTTCAAGGGCGGCTGGACGACGCGCCACTACGGCCAGCCGGAAACCGATGCGCACGCAATCCAGATGGAACTGGCGCAGTCCACCCATCTGACCACCGAAAGACCGCCCTTCGCCTACGACGAAGCCAAGGCGGCCAGACTCCGCATTCACCTCAAAGACATTCTCACGCGCATCGAAACAACAGCGCTGACATTGGCACACACCAAAAGGGGAACCAAATGACCAATCCTCGTCACAACATCCGCGACGTCCGTGCAGCCCGCGGCACTGAACTGACCGCAAAATCCTGGATGACCGAAGCGCCGCTTCGCATGCTGATGAACAATCTTGATCCGGAAGTGGCCGAGAACCCGCATGAGCTGGTCGTCTACGGCGGCATCGGCCGCGCCGCCCGCACCTGGGCCGACTTCGACAAGATCGTCGAAACTTTGCGTGATCTCAACGAAGATGAGACGCTGATGGTGCAGTCCGGCAAGCCGGTCGGCGTCTTCCGCACCCACAAGGATGCGCCGCGCGTTCTCATCGCCAACTCCAACCTCGTGCCGCATTGGGCGACCTGGGACCACTTCAACGAGCTGGATAAGAAGGGTCTCGCCATGTACGGCCAGATGACTGCCGGTTCGTGGATCTATATCGGTTCGCAGGGCATCGTGCAGGGCACCTACGAAACCTTCGTCGAAGCCGGCCGCCAGCATTATAACGGCGACCTCACGGGCAAGTGGGTCCTGACCGGCGGCCTCGGTGGCATGGGCGGCGCCCAGCCGCTCGCCGCCGTCATGGCCGGCGCCTGCTGCCTCGCCGTCGAGTGCAACCCGGACTCGATCGATTTTCGCCTGCGCACCCGTTACGTTGATGCGCGCGCCGAAACGCTCGATGAAGCCATGGAGATGATCGAGCGCTGGACCGCTGCCGGCGAAGCGAAATCCGTCGGCCTGCTCGGCAACTGCGCCGAAATCCTGCCGGAAATGGTCCGTCGAGGCATCCGTCCCGACATGGTCACCGACCAGACTTCCGCCCACGATCCGATCAACGGCTACCTGCCGAAGGGCTGGACGATGGCGCAGTGGAAGGAAAAGCGCGAAAGCGATCCGAAGTCCGTCGAAAAGGCAGCCCGCGCCTCGATGCGCGAACATGTCGAAGCGATGATCGCCTTCCAGGACATGGGCATCCCGACTTTCGACTACGGCAACAACATCCGCCAGGTCGCCAAGGAAGAAGGCCTCGAAAACGCCTTCGCCTTCCCGGGCTTCGTGCCGGCCTATATCCGCCCGCTGTTCTGCCGCGGCATCGGTCCGTTCCGCTGGGCTGCCCTCTCGGGCGATCCGGAAGATATCCGCAAGACCGATGCCAAGGTGAAGGAACTCACGCCCGGCAACAAGCATCTGCACAACTGGCTCGACATGGCGGCTGAACGCATCGCCTTCCAGGGTCTGCCGGCACGCATTTGCTGGGTTGGCCTCGGCGATCGCCACCGCCTCGGCCTTGCCTTCAACGAGATGGTCAAGAACGGCGAGCTGTCGGCTCCGGTCGTCATCGGCCGCGACCACCTCGACTCAGGCTCCGTCGCCTCGCCAAACCGCGAGACCGAAGCCATGAAGGACGGTTCGGACGCCGTTTCCGACTGGCCGCTGCTCAATGCACTCCTCAACACCGCATCGGGCGCCACCTGGGTATCGCTGCATCACGGAGGCGGCGTCGGCATGGGCTTCTCGCAGCATTCGGGCGTGGTCATCTGCGCCGATGGCACCGACGATGCGGCCCGCCGTCTGGAGCGCGTCCTCTGGAACGACCCGGCGACCGGCGTCATGCGCCATGCCGATGCGGGCTATGACATCGCCCTCGACTGCGCCAAGGACAAGGGCCTGCGTCTGCCGGGCATTCTCGGGAACTAAAACACGCGATCCCGGACCTCGGCGTTTTACGAGGTCCGGGAAGCCCTGTAGAATGTTAGCGGCTGCTGCAACTTTGGCAACGAGGCCGTCGCACGGCAAAGGCAACCGACCTTTAGGGATAATGGCCATGCAAGTTCTTCGCTCGGAAAACTACCGCCGCATGCCATGGAAAAACGGTGGGGGCGAGACCGTGGAGATCGCGGTGTTTCCGCCGCAGGCCGATCTCGCCACTTTCGGCTGGCGCATCAGCATGGCGACGGTGGCCAGCGATGGGCCGTTTTCCGTCTTTGCCGGTATCGACCGCACCCTGTCGATCCTCGAAGGCGAAGGCATGGAACTCGACATCGCCGGAAGGTCGCCCGTGGTGCTGACGCACGCATCCCATCCGCTTGCCTTCCCGGCCGATGCCCCGACATCCGCGCGGCTTGTATCGGGTACCATCGTCGATCTGAACGTCATGACCCGGCGCGGACAATGGACGCATCAGGTCGAAAAGCGGATCGTCGAAGGGCAGCACTATCTGGATGCCGAGGGCGGCATCACGATGCTTCTTTCGCTTGGCAATGTGCGGATCGATAGTGGAGACCATGCCGAAGAACTCCGCCGGCTCGATTGCGCTATTCTCAAGGGCGTCGTCTTGATCACCTCCGACATGCCGACGGAGGCTTACCTCATCCGCATCACTGCGAGCTGAGAGCTGAGAGCTGAGAGCTGAGAGCTACCCTTTGCGGGCCAGATGCCCAAGCACGTGGCATATCAGGCGGCCGACGACGGTCGCCGTCATGCCAGTGATGTCGTTCCTTGGCTGGAACTCGACAATCGAAAACCCGGCAAGCGTCCGCCCGGCCAAGGCCGCTGCGATCAGATCCGTCGCCTCATCCAGCCACAAACCACCGGGCGATAGAGCATTGACCCCGGGGCAGATCGACGGGTCGAGCGCATCGACGTCGATATGGATGAGCAGTGCACCATCGTGCGGAATGGCCTGAGCGATTTCAGTCATGCCGCTTGCTCGCGCCTGCCGCACTGTGACCATCCGTGATCCCCAGGCCTTCGCCGCCTCGATCTCCTCCCGCCGGGCGCTGCCGACGGCGCGGATCCCGACCTGTGTCATCGAGCGGACAAACGGGAGTTCGGAGGCACGACGCATCGTGCTGGAATAACCAAGCGGTTCATCGCCAACGCGGTCGCGCCAGTCGATATGGGCGTCGATCTGGAGGATATGCAGGGATTCGACATCAGAGAGACCGCGCATGAAAGGGATCGCAGCCGAATCGTCGCCACCGATCAGGATAGGAATGGCGCCTACCGCACGAATGTCCCGTGTCGCCGCTTCGATCGCCGCCCGATTGCCGGCATTATCTTCCGGCTTCGTGACGACATCGCCCAAGTCGAATACTTCAATGGCGTTGTCGTTCAGCAAGGGGCCGTCGAAATCGAAATCCCAGTGGTCAACATGCACGGAGGCAGCCGTGATCGCGTGGCGGACTGCGTCCGGTGCCGTCATGCCGGAAACTTCCGGACTGGCATTGGGATAGGCCGTTCCGTGCACCGCACCGAAAATCGCAGCCGATCCACTCCTGGCTTCTGTCGCCGCCGGTATGCCGAGAAAAGTCTCCGGCGCGGGCTCAAGCCTGTAGGCCATGCTTAAGCCGCCGCCCGTGCTGCCAGAAACCGGTTCATCGCATCAAAGGAGAAAGCGCCGATCGGCAGGCCCGTGCCGCCCTCCAGCACCAGATCGGCAAGGATTTCGCCGACGACACTGGTGAACTTGAAGCCATGCCCGGAACAGGGCGATGCCACAACGATGCGCTTGTCGCCCGGCAAAAGGTCGAGCAGGAAATCCTCGCTCGGCAGCATGGTATAGCGGCAGGTGGTGGAGCGGACGCGGAGGCCTGCAGCCGCTGGTAACCGGTGCCGGATAAAACTGTCGAGGAGGTCTGTATCCCTGTCATTAACAGGCGGATTGGGCTGGTTCGGGTCGATCGGCTCGCGAAAATGCGCATGGCGGCCGACCTTGACGCCGTCAACGCCGATCGCCGGGAAGCCGAAGAAGGAACCGTTTTCCCCCTCGTCACGGATGAAGACCGGCATGCGCTGTGGAATGGTGACGAAACCATCGGTCGGCTGGTACCAGGAGACGACCTGCTTGATCGGCACGGCATGATTGCGCAGAGCCGGTACCAGCTCGCCGATCCACGAGCCGGTCGCGACGATGACCTTGCCGGCTGTATAACGCCCGGTATCCGAAGCGATCGTAACGCCGTGGTCGCCCGGCTCGATTGCCGTTACCTTCTCGCCGAAATGCAAGGCCGCGCCATCGCTGGCCGCAAGTTTGAGATGACCCATGACGGCCACTTCCGGCCGGAGATAACCGCCCCGCGGATCGAGCAAAGCGATCTCGTTGTCATCCAGCGAAAACACCGGGAAGCGACGGCGCATCTCTTCGGGATCAAGGGTTTCCAGCGGCAGGTTATGCAGCGCACAGCTTTTCTTCGTGCCGCTAACGATCTTGCTGTCCGGCTTGCCGATCTGCAGGACGCCGATGGTCGTCAGGACGTCCTCGCGAAGCCGCGCCTCCAGCGCCCGCCAATTGGCATAGGCGCGCTGCAACAGCGGCACATAGGACGGATCCTCGAAATAGCCGAGCCGGATCAGGCGGCTGTCGCCATGCGAGGAACTCAACGCATGGGCTGGATAATAGGCATCGATACCGATCGCCTTCACGCCTCTTGCAGCCAAATGTGCGATGGCGGCGCTGCCCATGGCGCCGAGGCCGACAACAGCAACGTCGAAATGGGCGGTCATGGCAGTATCCTTTCAGGAATTTTCAGATGCTAGGTGGCAGAGATTCACGCAGCAGATCGCGCGCCTTTTCCAGGTCCCAGCCGAGTGGCCGGTCGTCGGCATAGGTTGGCAGAACGGCACGGATATGGCGATAAAGCGCATCGGTGCCCTTCGCCCTGGGTGCAACGCCAGCCTTGAAATCCTGTGCCTGCGCCGCCGCGGCAAACTCGATGCCAAGAACTTGCTCGGCATTGTCGAGTACCGCCAGCAGCTTGTTGGCCGCCGCCGTCGGATGCCCGAGGAAATCCTCCTGCAATGCCGAGGTAACGCCGCCATCGAGGCTTGCCGGTGCGCCGAGACGGCGATTTTCCGCGGCAAGGGCCGCTGCCGTATATTGAGCGATCATGAAGCCGGAGCCTGCGCCCGGATCAACGGCGAGAAAGGCCGGAAGACCGCTCACCAGCGGATTGACAAGGCGATCGATGCGGCGCTCGCTCATCATCGATATCTGGGCGATTGCGACAGCGAGGCTATCCAGCGCCTGTCCGAGAGCCGGCGCCACGGCATGCGCCTCAGACGAAACCACCGGTGCCTCCGGCGTGCCGGAGACCGCCGGATTGTCGGTCACGGAAGCCAGCTCCTGATTGACGATCGAGCTCGCGAAACCAAACACATCCCATCCGGCGCCATGGGCATGCGGGACCGAACGAAGGCTCAGGGCATCCTGCGTGCGTGCACCCTTGGCAGCTTCGATCAATCCGCTGCCGGCGAGACGAGCGCGCAGGGTCTTGCCGACCTTCTCGATCCCCGCCGACTTGCGCAGCGCAAGCACCGGCGCGTCGAAGGCGGTCATCTGGCAGCCGAGCGCCTCGATCGTCACAGCGGCAATGGCATCGGCCCAATCAAGCAACCGCTCAGCCCGCGCCAAGGCCACCGACCCGAGTCCGGTGGAGCAGGCCGTTCCGTTGACGAGGCTCAAGCCTTCCTTGGCCTGCAGAACCAGCGGCTCGATGCCGAGTGTTTTCAGTGCCTCGGCGCCGGTCACCGGCTTGCCTTTCAGCCGCGCTTTGCCTTCGCCGATCAGCACCAGCGCGATATGGGCGTTGTGGCTGAGATATCCTGCCGAACCTCTGGATGGCACCTCTGGAATGCAATCCTCGCGAAGAAATGCCTGCAACAGTTCCACGATTGCCGGACGCACGCCGGAATGACCATGTGAAAAATTGGCGATCTGTGCCGCGATAATGGCGCGTACCTCGCACGCATCCAGCAACGGACCGACGCCACAGGCATGGCTGAGGATGATATTGCGCGACAGGCGGCTCTGCGACGGGCGATCAACGACCGTATCGGCCAACGCGCCGACGCCAGTGTTAACGCCATAGGCACGCACGCCGCTTTCGACGATCGCCGAAACGATGCGGCTGGCCGTCTCCACCCTCTGCCGGGCATCGCCGGAAAGAGAAAGCGTTGCGCCATCGGCAATCGCCGCCACGGCGCGCCAGTCGAGCGCCGTTTCGAGCATGATATCCTGCACGATCAGCCTCCGAAATTGCCGATGAACTGGCGGAAGCTGGGCGAACCGCCCGAGCCGAACAGTTCGTCCGGCGCACCATCGCTATCGATTTCGCCGGATTTCATGAAGATCACCCGGTTGGAGACATTGCGCGCAAAGCTCATTTCATGGGTGACGACCAGCATGGTCATACCCTCTTCGGCGAGCGAGCGCATGACGCGCAGCACTTCGCCGACAAGCTCGGGGTCGAGCGCCGAGGTCGGCTCGTCAAACAGCATTACCTTCGGCTTCATCGCCAGAGAGCGTGCGATTGCCGCGCGCTGCTGCTGGCCGCCCGAAAGATGCGCCGGATAGGCATTGCGTTTCTCGACGATGCCTACCTTTTCAAGCAAAGCCTCGGCTTCCGCGACGCACTCGGCCCGCGGACGCTTGAGCACATGCACCGGCCCCTCGATGACGTTTTCGAGGATCGTCATATGGGACCAGAGATTGAACGACTGGAACACCATGCCGAGTTCCGAGCGGATGCGATCCACCTGACGGCGGTCGGCCGGATAGTTCTTGCCGCCGCGCTGCGTCATCTGGATCAGCTCGCCATCGACGGAAATGTCGCCGTGATCGGCAATCTCCAGAAGGTTGATACAGCGCAGGAAGGTTGACTTGCCCGAGCCGCTGGCGCCGAGAAGCGAAATGACGTCGCCGTCGCGGGCCTCAAGCGAGATGCCGCGCAGCACTTCATGCGTGCCGAAGCTCTTGCGGATGTTACGGACGGAAAGCCGGGTTGTGCCTGCCATGGTCGTTCCAGTCTGGTTGAGGGTCATCGGGGTCATCGCTGCGGCACCGGAAAGAGGGGTGCCGCGCGGCGGTGCGGGGTCAGCTTGTATTCAAGCAGAGCCATGGCCTGCAGGATGATGAAATTCAGAAGGAGGTAGATGATGGCGGCGCACAGGAAGACCTCCATCGTGCGGTAGGTCTGCGAAATCAATCGCTGGGCAACGCCGGTCACTTCCCAGACCGTGACGAGGCTGGCGAGCGCCGTCGACTTCACCATCATCACCACCTCGGTCGAATAGGCCGGCAACGCGTGGCGGAAGGCGATCGGCGCGAGGATGCGGCGCGTCAACAGGAAGCCGGACATGCCGACCGAGCGGGCAGCCTCGATCTCCTTGGCCGGAATGGCGCGCAGGCCGAAGCGGAAGATTTCCGCCGAATACCCTGCCGTGCAGAGTGCCAGCGACAGCACCGCACAGACGAAAGGTTCGCGCAGTGCCGGCCAGAGGAAGCTATAGCGGATGAAGCCGAACTGCCCGAGGCCGTAGAAGATCAGGAACATCTGGATCAAGAGCGGCGAACCGCGGAAGACGAAGATGTAGCCCTTGGCAAAGTTGCGGGCGATCGTATTGCCGCCCACCCGCATCCAGACGATGAGGAGCGCCAGCAATCCGCCGAAGAAAACCGAGAGGGAAAACAACGCCAGCGTCATCGGCAGGGCTGCCAGCAGCGTTTTCATGGTCTCGAGCATGAAGGCGATATCCATCGCGCGTCTCCTTGGTCAGGCCTGGCCGAGACTGGTCGGCATGCTGCGATTGGCGCGCTTTTCGGCGCTGGTGAAAAAACGGTCCGAGAAGCTGGTGAGGATCAGATAGAGGCAGCCGCCGACGATGAAGAACAGGAAGTGCTGCCGCGTCGAGCCGGCGGCGACCTGGCTGGTCCGCATCAGATCGGCAAGGCCGGTCACGGACACGAGCGCCGAGTCCTTGAGACTGAGCTGCCAGACATTGCCGATGCCGGGAATGGCAAAGCGGAAAACCTGCGGACCGATGATGCGACGGAAACGCAAACTCCGGTTCATGCCGATCGCCTGCGCCGCCTCAAGCTCGCCCTTTGGGATAGCGAGGAACGCACCGCGGAAAACCTCGGCCTGGTAGGCGCCGGAGATGATGCCGACCGCAAGAGCGCCGGCAGCAAAGGACGGAAGGCCGAGAAAGCCCTCATAACCCATCGCCGTGCCGATGGCAGTAACCGCGCTCGATCCTCCGAAATAGACGAGATAGATGATCAGCAGTTCGGGAACGCCGCGAAAGACGGTGGTGTAGGTGCCGCCGAGCGTGCGCAGTATCCGGCTGCCCGACAGTTTCGACCATGCGACCAGCGAGCCGAGAATGGCGCCGATCAACAGCGCGACGGCGGTGACGCACAGCGTCATCAGGGCTGCCAGGAGAAGCAGTCCACCCCAGCCGGTGGGGCCAAATCCGATCATTTGAAATAGTGCCATGCCGCAGGCGTCCCGTCGTTTCCGGCGCCTTGTTTCAGGCAGGGCCGGCTTCCCGATCGTCAGGTGGATGTGGAAGGCCGCACCTTAAAAGGGCGGCCTTCCGCAGCAAGTGTGCCCGCCGTTCGCAAAATAGCAAGCGACGGGCAAACTTGGATCAGGGGGTCACGTCGGTCTTGAACCACTTCATCGACAGGGTCTTGATCGTGCCATCGGCAAGGGCTGCCTCGATAGCCTTGTTGAACATGTCGCGCAGGTCGGTGTCGGCCTGACGGATGCCAAGGCCTTCGCCGCTGCCGAAGATCGTGCCGCCGATTTCAGGACCGGTGAAGCCGAGCGCCCCATTGGCCTTCTCGAAAGCAGAGATCAGATAGACGGCATCGTCAAACACCAGATCGATACGGCCGCTTTCGAGATCAAGATCGCGCTCGGCGCCGGTCTTGTACTCGCGAACCGTGGCGACATCGCCGAAGTTGTCATAGATGAACTTGGAGTAAACGGTCGCAGCCTGAATGCCGATGGTCTTTCCGGCAAAGGCTGCCTTCATCGCATCGACTTCCTTGACGCCCGTCGCGCCCGGATCGAGCTTGACGACCGTGCCGGTGCCGGCGGCGTTTGCCAACGGGCTATCCTTCAGCGTTGCAAAGGCGGCGTGGGTGTGGGCATAAGGAATAGTGAAGTCGATGATCTTCTTGCGCTCTTCGGTGATCGACAGGGCGTCCATGATCACATCGAACTTGCCGGCGTTGAGCGCGGGGATCATGCCATCCCAATCGGAGGCAACGAGGTTGCACTCGACCTTCATGTGATCGCAGAGATATTTGGCAAGTTCAGGCTCGAAACCGCCGAGTGTACCGTCCGGATTGGTCAGGTTCCAGGGCGCATAAGCGCCTTCGAGCGTGATAGTGACTGTCTTCCAGTCCTTGGCCTGCGCCATCGAAGCGGAAAGAGTTGCGACTGCGACGGCGCCAGCCATCAGAAATTTGGTCAGGTTCATATTCAGGTTCCTCTGAGGTTTATCTTCACAACGTCCGCCGATCTCCGCCGGCTTTACAAATCTATTGACGGATGAACCGGCTTGAAAAATGCCCTGAACATCCATGTTGTATATGGTACCATATGCGAATTTTTGTGGTATGCAAGAGGGAAGCAGCATTTGGATGCAAATTTAATTTCGCCCAAGGAATGAGCAGATGAAACGCAGCAACGACCAGACCGCTCAACTGAAATGGGACAACAGCGACAATGATGGCGCACCGCTTTACGCCGGCGTCAAGCAGATGATCCTTGACCGTATCCAGAGCGGCGAATGGCCTCCCAAACATCGGGTCCCCTCGGAGAATGAACTGGTCGCCGAACTCGGCGTTAGCAAGATGACTGCCAACCGGGCACTGCGCGAACTGGCAACTGAAGGCGAACTGGTCCGCATCCAGGGCGTCGGCTCCTTCGTTGCCGAGCGAAAGGGCTATTCCGAACTCTTTGAAGTGCGCAACATTGCCGAGGAGATAGACGAGCGAGGCCATACGCATCAGGCATCCGTGATCGTTCTGGCAAAGGAAACGGCAGCGCCCGACGTCGCGGATGCGCTCGGCCTGCCGATCGGCGCAGCGGTGTTTCATTCGCTGATTGTCCACAGTGAAAACGGCGTTCCGGTGCAGATCGAGGACCGCTTCGTCAACCCGGAGGCTGCACCCGGCTATCTGGAGCAGAACTTCACGGCACAGACACCCAACGCCTATTTGACGGCCGAGGCACCGCTTAGCGGCTCCGAACACATTGTCGAAGCAGCCATGCCGCAGCCGTGGGAATGCAAGCTACTAGTGATCCTGCGCACGGAGCCGTGCCTGCTCATCCGGCGTCGAACATGGTCGTCCAAGCGCGTCGTCTCCTTTGCCCGCCTTGTCTATCCCGGCAACCGATATCGGCTGGAATCACGCAGCGGAAAAATGACAGACGAGTGATCTGAGGCTAAAAACACCTGGCATGTTGTATATGGGACTTAACCTGCTGATATAATCAGCTGTTTTGAGCAACCGGCACCGGCCAGAACTGCAAGGCCATATCGATGACACGGTACAGCGCCGGGCGGTCCGCGCCGGACGCCGCCTGGATCGCCGTCCCCTGAGAGATCGTCATGATATAGCGGGCGAGGTCGTAGGGCTCCTGCCCCGGAGGCAGATCGTCCTCCTTCGCGGCGCGCTCAAACCGTTTGCCGAGATCCCGCTCGCCACGATGGCGGTTTTCGATCAGACATTTCTGGATTTCGGCGGCCGCCTCGCTGCAGGCGAGTGCTCCATTGATCCCAAGACATCCGCTCGGCCCGGTTTCCGCAGTCTGGGAATCGGCAAAGCCTCTGAGAATTCTCTCGGCGACATCGCGAGCCTTCGGCTCTTTGAGCGCCTCGTGGAAGAAGTTCATCTTGGTGCGCTCGTAGCGCTCCAGCGCCTTCAGGAAGAGCCCTTCCTTGTTGCCGAAAACGCCGTAAAGGCTCGGCTTGGTGATACCCATTCCCTCGGTGAGATCGGTGAGAGAGGTGCCCTCGTAGCCCTTGCGCCAGAACAGCTCCATCGCCGTTTCCAAGGCTTCATCGACATCAAACTCTCTTGGCCGTCCCATGGGGTGGGCCCTCCCGAATTTTTTTATACCGATCGGTATATAATTCGATTGACAGTGATCGGTTCAAGAACTTATTTCTATACCGAACGGTATTGAACGTCAATGCAACCCTCGCCCAAATCCTTCGCCTCCCACGAAGGACCAACGGCAGCCCGCCTCACGGGCAGAAATTCAGGATAGCCGCCATGTCATTCGGAACTTTCAAAACCAAGCTTCTCACCACTAGCCTCGTCCTCGCAGCCGCAACCGTTGCGCCGACACTCTATTTCGATCTGCAGGGTGGCCCGGCCGGCAGCGGCAACGCCGCCGATGCCTCCACCGCGGCGCCCGTGGCTGTTCCCGTCTCCGTCGCGGTCGTCGAGGCCAAACCGGTGACGCAATGGAGCGAATTCTCCGGACGCCTCGAGGCCGTCGATCACGTCGAACTGCGTTCGCGCGTCGCCGGCGCCATCCAGTCGGTCCATTTCCAGGAAGGCGCGATCGTTGAGAAGGGTGATCTGCTCGTCACGATCGATCCGGCCCCCTACCAGGCGGAAGTGGCACGTGCACAGGCGAACGTCACGGCTGCAGAAGCGCGGGCTTCCCTCGCTCGAGTGGAGCTCAAGCGGGGCCAGCAGTTGCTTGCCTCCAACGCCGTATCGCAGAGTGAAGTCGATCAGCGCATGAACGGCTTGGCAAGCGCCGAGGCCGATCTGGGGGCTGCACGGGCCGTTCTGCAATCGGCAGCGCTCAATCTCGGCTATACGGAAATCCGCGCTCCGATCACCGGCCGCGTCGGCAAGATCGAGATCACCGCAGGCAACCTGATCGCCGCGGGTCCATCTTCGCCGATCCTCACCCGCCTCGTGTCGCTGAGCCCGATCTACGCCAGCTTCGAGGCTGACGAGCGGATCGTCTCCAGCATCCTCGCCGAACTGCCGGAAGGCGTGAATGCCCGCAACTTCCTTGACCGCGTTCCGGTCCGCATGGATGTCGCAGGGTTGCCCGATGTGAAGGGCAAGCTTCAGCTCGTGGACAACAGCGTCGATCCGGAAAGCGGAACCATCCGCGTGCGCGCCGTATTCGACAACGCCAATGGCGCGTTGATGCCGGGACAATTCGCACGATTGAGCATGGGGCAGGCCAAGACCGAAGACGCCGTCCTCGTTCATGAACGCGCGATCGGTACCGACCAGAACAAGAAATACGTCATGGTCGTCAAACCGGACAACACCACCGAATACCGCGAAATCACCGTCGGCATGAAATCCGATGGACTTCGGGTGGTGACCGCCGGCCTGAAAGCCCAGGAGCGCATTGTCGTCAACGGTCTGCAGCGCATCCGCCCCGGTGCGCTCGTGGCGCCTGAAATGGTCTCCATGAATCCAGCTGCCAACCCCGAGCAGCAGGCCTCCATAACCAATTAAGCCTTTCTCCGGCACTTAAGCACAAGGGCGGATCACGCCATGAATATCTCTAGATTCTTCATCGATCGGCCGGTTTTCGCGGGCGTTCTGTCCTTCATCATCTTCCTTGGCGGCCTGATCGCGATGACGATCCTGCCGATCTCGGAATATCCGGACGTCGTGCCGCCGCAGGTCGTCGTCCGTGCCAATTATCCCGGCGCCAACCCGAAGGTCATCGCTGAAACGGTGGCGACGCCACTGGAAGAATCGATCAATGGCGTCGAGGATATGCTCTACATGAGCAGCCAGGCGACCACGGACGGCCTGATGACGCTGACCGTTACCTTCAAGCTCGGCACCGACCCCGATCAGGCCCAGCAACTCGTCCAGAACCGGGTCAGCCAGGCTGAGCCGAGATTGCCGGAAGAAGTGCGCCGGCTCGGCATCACGACCATCAAGAGTTCTCCGGACCTCATGATGGTCGTGCACTTGACCTCGCCCGAAGGCCGGTACGACATGACCTATCTGCGCAATTACGCGCTGATCAACGTCAAGGACCGGCTCGCTCGCATCGATGGCGTCGGCCAGGTTCAGTTGTTCGGCTCCGGCGACTATTCAATGCGCATCTGGCTCGACCCGCAGAAAATGGCCCAGTTGGGTCTTTCTGCGTCGGATGTCGTCAATGAAATCCGTGCCCAGAACATCCAGGCCGCTGCCGGCGTCATCGGCTCCTCGCCAAACCAGCAGGGCGTCGACCTGCAGCTTTCCGTGAATGCGCAGGGCCGCCTGCAGAGCGAGGAAGAGTTCGGCGAGATCATCATCAAGACGAGCCCGACCGGTGCGATCACGCGCCTGCGCGACGTCTCGCGCATCGAACTCGGTTCTGCCGAATACTCGCTGCGCTCGTTGCTCAACAACAAGCAGGCCGTTGCCATCCCGGTCTTCCAGGCACCTGGATCGAACGCGATCGAAATTGCCGATCAGGTCCGCACGACCATGCAGGAAATCAAGGCATCGATGCCGCAGGATGTCGACTACGAGATCGTCTATGACACGACGCAGTTCGTGCGCGCATCGATCGAGGCGGTCATCCATACGCTCCTCGAAGCCATCGCCCTCGTCGTCATCGTCGTCATCATCTTCCTGCAGACATGGCGCGCATCGATCATCCCGCTGATCGCCGTTCCCGTCTCGATCATCGGCACCTTCGCAGTCATGCAGATGCTCGGCTTCTCGATCAACGCGCTCAGCCTTTTCGGACTGGTGCTTGCGATCGGCATCGTCGTCGACGATGCGATCGTGGTTGTTGAAAACGTCGAACGAAACATCGAGGACGGCCTGCCTCCGCGTGAGGCGACCTACAAGGCGATGACGGAAGTGTCGGGTCCCATCATTGCGATCGCACTTGTGCTCGTCGCCGTGTTCGTACCGCTCGCCTTCATCTCCGGCCTTACCGGCCAGTTCTACAAGCAGTTCGCCCTGACGATCGCCATTTCGACCGTCATTTCCGCCTTCAACTCGCTCACCTTGTCCCCGGCGCTTGCCGCCCTCCTTCTGCGCGGCCACGATGCACCGAAGGACCGGTTGACGCGGGTCATGGACTTCCTGTTCGGTTGGTTCTTCCGCGGCTTCAACGCCGTCTTTTCGCGTGGATCGCGGGCCTACAGCAGTGGCGTCAAGGGCGTGATCTCGCGCAAGACCCTGATGATGGGCGTCTATCTCCTTCTCATCGGCGCGACTGTGTTCTTCTTCAAGGCCGTGCCGGGCGGTTTCGTTCCGCCGCAGGACAAGCAGTATCTGGTCGGCTTCACGCAGTTGCCGGACGGCGCTTCGCTGGATCGCACGGAAGACGTGATCCGCCGTATCAGCGACATCGCCCTGAAGGTTCCTGGCGTCGAAAGCGCCATCGCCTTCCCGGGTCTGTCGATCAACGGCTTCACCAACTCCTCCAATGCCGGTATCGTCTTCCTGTCGCTGAAGCCCTTCGAGGAACGCACGACGCCGGATCTTTCGGCCGGTGCGATCGCTGGAAGACTGAACCAGGAACTCAGCGTCATCCAGGAATCCTTCAGCGCCATCTTCCCGCCGCCGCCGGTGCAGGGCCTTGGCGCAATCGGCGGCTTCAAGCTGCAGTTGGAAGACAAGGCCGGACTTGGCTACGAGGCGCTTGACGCGGCCGTCAAGGGGTTCATGGCCAAGGCCTATACGACACCTGAACTGGTCGGCATGTTCTCCAGCTATCAGGTCAACGTCCCGCAGCTCTATGCAGACGTCGACCGCGCCAAAGCCCGCCAGCTGAACGTTCCGCTGACGGAGATCTTCAACACGCTGCAGATCTATCTCGGCTCGGTCTACGTCAACGACTTCAACAAGTTCGGCCGGACCTATTCCGTCCGCGTGCAGGCTGACGCCAACTACCGTGCGCAGGCCGAAGATATCGGCAAGCTGGAAGTCCGCTCGAACTCCGGCGAGATGATCCCGCTGTCGGCGGTGCTCAACGTCACCTCCAGCGCCGGACCGGAACGCGCCATGCGTTACAACGGCTTCCTCTCGGCCGATATCAACGGCAACACGGCGCCCGGCTATTCATCCGGTCAGGCCCGCGCCGCCGTCGAGCGGATCGCGGCGGAAACCTTGCCCGCAGGCGTCACCTTCGAATGGACCGAGCTGACCTATCAGGAGATCATTGCCGGCAATACCGGTATTCTGATCTTCCCGCTGTCGATCCTGCTCGTCTTCCTGGTGCTGGCGGCGCAGTATGAGAGCCTGTCGCTGCCGCTGTCGATCATCATGATCATCCCGATGGCGCTGCTGGCAGCACTCGGCGGGGTCTGGTTGACAGCGGGCGACAACAACGTCTTCACGCAGATCGGTCTGATCGTGCTGGTCGGGTTGTCGGCCAAGAACGCCATCCTGATCGTCGAGTTTGCGCGAGAGCTCGAATTCGAAGGAGCGACGCCGTTTGAAGCGGTCGTCAAGGCCAGCCGTCTTCGCCTGCGCCCGATCCTGATGACCTCGATGGCCTTCATCATGGGCGTGGTACCGCTGGTGACCTCCACCGGCGCCGGCGCGGAAATGCGCCACGCCATGGGTGTCGCGGTGTTCTCCGGCATGATCGGCGTGACGCTGTTCGGCCTGTTCCTGACGCCGGTCTTCTACACGCTGGTCCGCGCGCTCACCGGAAACAGACCGCTGAAGAAAAACGGTGCTCACACCGCCCCGATCGAGACAGCCACCGTAACGCACTTGCACACGCAACCGCTGTTACCGGGACTTGAAGCGGCCGAGTAGTTCAGTCCCTTTTCCAAACGAGAAACGGCGCCGCAATCAAGCGGCGCCGTTTTTCATTTTAGTTCAGACAATCCGGCTTAAAACTCTTCCCAGCTTTCCTGCGCCGGGGCGGCACTTCCGGAAAAGGCGCGGATCACCTGTCCGGCCATCTTGCGGGCAGGAGATGCGACCGGCCGGGGATGATGGTGGCCGTTATCGACGGCCCGGGGTGACGACGCCTGCTGGCCAACACGAAACTGGCCAAGCAGAGCAAACAACGCTTCGGCCTCACGGGCCAGGCTGTGGCTGGCCGCCGTGGACTGCTCCACCATCGCCGCATTCTGTTGCGTGCCCTGGTCCATCGCATTTACAGACTGGTTGATCTCCTTCAGACCCGTCGCCTGTTCCTTGGCACCTTCGACGATGGCGATAACGTTGGTGTTGATTTCCTGAACCTGCTTGACGATTTCTTCCAGCGCTTTGCCGGTCTCTCCCACCAGCGAGACGCCGCTTTTCACCTGCTCGCCGGAGGTGTTGATCAGGGCCTTGATCTCCTTGGCGGCCTTGGCGGATCGCTGAGCAAGTTCGCGTACTTCCTGGGCGACGACAGCGAACCCCTTGCCGGCTTCGCCCGCCCGCGCCGCCTCCACACCGGCGTTGAGTGCCAGAAGGTTGGTCTGGAAAGCAATGTCGTCGATGACGCCAATAATATTGGAAATTTCGCGCGACGAGTTCTCGATCTGCCCCATCGCCGTGATGGCATTGCGAACCACCGCGCCGGACCGTTCGGCGTTTTCGCGGGTGGCGGCAACGAGGCTGCCGGCATCCTCGGCCCTGCGGCTGGAGTCGGCAACAGTGGTGGTGATTTCCTCAAGCGCCGCTGCTGTTTCCTCAACGGAAGCAGCCTGCTGCTCCGTACGCTTGGAAAGATCGTCCGCCGCGGACCGGATTTCCGTCGAACCCGCCGCAATGGCCTGCGCGTTGGCGCCAACGGACTGCATCGCCGCACGCAGCTTGGCCACCGCTTCGTTGAAATCGTGCCGGACTTTCTCCATCGTCGGCACGAACGGCCTGTCGAGGCTTTGCGTCAGATCACCGTCCGACAGGCTTTTCAGCGCACCGGCAAGTGTTGCGACCGCTCCCATGCGTTCAGTCACATCGGTCGCGAACTTGACGACCTTGAAGACCTTTCCCTTGTCATCAACGATGGGATTGTAAGCCGCCTGGATCCAGATTTCCTTGCCGCCCTTGCCGAAGCGCAGGAACTCGTTGGCAGTGAATTGACCGCGTCCCAGCCCCTCCCAGAACTGCCGGTACTCCTCGGTCTGAACATAGGCCGGGTCGCAGAACATGCGGTGATGCTTGCCCTGGATTTCCGACAGCTGATAACCCAAAGCACCGCAGAAATTCTCGTTGGCCGTCAGGATCTCGCCGGTCGGCGTGAATTCGATCACCGCCTGAGAACGTGAGACGGCATTGAGCTTGCCCGCATCTTCGATCGCCTTCTGCTTGACGGCGGTGATGTCGGTTGCGAACTTCACGACCTTGTAAGGTTTGCCGCCGCGGAAGATCGGATTGTAGGACGCCTCGATCCAGATTTCCCGGCCGCTCTTGGTGATACGCTTGTACTGGCGTCGGTCGAATTCACCGCGCGCAAGCCGCGCCCAGAACTCGCGATAGTCCACGCTCGCCGCCTCCGCCGGATCGACGAAAATCCGGTGATGTTTGCCTTTGATTTCCGAAAGATCATAGCCCAGCGCCGCACAGAAGTTCGGGTTGGCGTTGAGGATATTGCCGGTGAGATCGAATTCGATAACCGCTTGGGACTTGTGCATGGCAGCCAGGATAGCTGCAGTATCGCCACCAAAAAATGGAAAAAGCTTGCTCATGAAACGCCTCCTTGGGCATCTGATCAATTTTCTTGCGCCATTTGGGTACAGCAACAAGCACGCACGCATCGGCTGGTCAGAGCCCCGAATGCCGGTGTGTTCCTGTTGTTGTCTCTTATGGCCGTGAAACCTGAACGCTGCGATCGCCGCCCGCACAGGGGCCACCCGCGAGTCGATCAGGCCTTCTGAAAACGACATTCCGGATATCTTCCGGCCTATGCACCGCATCATGCCCGGGTTGCTGCCCGGCTGCATACACACAACTATTGGTGTTATCTCTGAAAGAACAATTAATATTTTTAACAATTTTTGGCGAACAGAATTTCCAGCATAAAAACTCGTAAAAACGCGCCTGTTTAGCGAAGAAAAGCCAATTTTTTCCGATTACTCACCGATTTTTATTGTTTTATCGATCGGAACTCGAAATTTCACTTCAAAAGAGGCAGTTTGCAATTCTACTCCAGCGAATATTTTTGATCGAAATTCGGGAGAAAATACACTTTTTAATTGTTTCTCGGTTTTGTCATGTTTCCGGTCCACGCATTCCTCCCACGCGATAGAAGCAGACGCAAATGCGGCGGCCGACATAGTCGAACCGCCGTGATCTGACAGAAATATATCTGCGGGAGATTGGGAAGGCCGGTATCCCTCAGCCTTTCCGACAAAATGCAGGGCTTCCTGAGTGGAGAAACAGCCCTACTTCTCCGCATAGACCCCGTAAAGGATCGGCATCAACCCAACCAGCGCCTCGAAACGAGCGAAGGACTTCCGTTCCGGCAATGTCCAGCCGGTTTCAGCGAGTGCTGAAAGGCGCGGGAAAACCAGCCGGTCAAAGACGCCACGATCGGTCATCGGTTCCGACCAGATGCAGCATTGCACGCCGAACAAATGTTTCTTCTGTACATCGCTCCAGCCTTCGACGGGATCGAACGTATAGAGCTTTTCCGGATCCGACCAACCGGCCCAGCTCGCGCCCGGCTCAGACCACGCCTGGCTGTTGGCCATGTCGAGGTAATAGACCTGGCCGGGGCAAACGACCATGTCGTACCCCTCGCCCGCCAAGGCCGCGGATGCTTCCACTGTCCGCCAACCGAACAGCAGTGATTGCCCCTTGTCTATGACATTGCCATGCGCCGCTTCCTGCCAACCACCCGTAACGCAGCCCCGCGATGCAAGGAAGGCTTGAGCACGCGCGAGGAACTCCGCCTGCAGCACAGCAGCACCCGATCCGTCGATCTCGTCGGCACCGTGCGTGTTGGTGATGACGTTCAGCCGCGCGGCATGTGCGGTTGCCATGGCCTCGCCGCTGATATCGCGCAACCGTGCCAAGGCTTCCGGCGAACCAGACCACGCGCCGAGCGGCACCTCGTCGGCGCCGATATGGATGATCTTGGAGGGAAACAGGTCGATCAGCTCATCGAAGATTGTTTCAAGAACACGGTAGGTTTCTTCCCGAGCCGGATTGATGCAATTGTCCGGGAAACCCTGAACGGAGAAATAGCTGCCTTTCTCCTGCGGATCGCGCAGTTCCGGGATCGCCTGCAGCATCGCGTAGCAATGTCCGGGCACGTCGATTTCGGGCACCACCTCGATACCGAGCCCGCCGGCCAAAGCCACGATCTGCCGGATGGCCGCCTTGGTATAGTAACCGCCGGTCACCTGCGGACCGGAGCCGAGAAGCGGCGGGATTTTCAGACCGTGGCCACGCCAGGCACCGATCTCCGTCAGGGCCGGGTAGGCATCGATCTCGACACGCCATGCCTCGTCGTCGGAGAGGTGCCAATGGAACCGGTTCAGTTTGTTCCAGGCCATGATCCGCAGGAACTGCTCGATTTCCGCCGTGCCGTAAAACTGCCGGGCGACGTCGAGATGAACACCGCGCCAGCTGAGCGCCGGCTCGTCGGTGATCTCCCCGGATGCAGGGAACAGGAAGGTTTCGGGATGAAGCCGCGCGCCGCGCAGGATCTGCCCGAGCGTGATCAGTCCGTAGAGGAAGCCTGCGCGTCCACTCGCCGAGACCGTCACGCCGGATGTGGAGAACTTGACGCTGTACGCCTCTGGCGCAAGGCCATCGGCTAAAGCAAACGAAACAGGAAGACCGCCTTCCGAAACCGGACGGACCAGCCCTTCGACGGGAAACAAGCCATCCACGAGTGTCTTGAAAGACTGTGCAGCCGCTTGGGCCTCACCTCCCTGCGCCTGAAGTGCAAGCCCGGCGGGAGGCGCCAACCGGCCGGAAACCGAGACGGCACTCGGCCACGGCACGACGGAAACCGTCACCGGCGCAACCTTCGGCACCGGATAGACGACGGCGCCGCGCGTCAACGCCGCATTGTCGCCCTTCGCCCGGGTCGGAACGACGCTGACCGGCACCGTGTTATCGTCGGCAAGCACGACATAACCGGCATTGGCGCCATCGGTCCAATGCTTGGGATGATAGCTCATGCCATGCGCCTTGATGGTCCAGGTCTCGCCGGGCTTGAGGACAAAGCCTTCCGGCGGTGCAAATTCCGAGTGGTTCGACAGCCGCTTCAGCAGCCTGCCACCTTCGACGGTCGCTTCCGGATCGATGCGCGCAGGGCCGGAAACGCAGAGCTTGAAGTCGATCAGCGGCTGATCAGTGTTGTTGGTCAAAGTCAGCGTATAAACGGGATTCTCACTCTGCCCCGCAGGCACCCAGAATGTTTCCAGCTGATATTTGGTCTTGGTCGCTATCGTCATCGTCTCACTCCAGGAAAAATTCACTCGGCGGTATTGAGCAGTCCGGCATAGACGCCGGGCGCGGAATTCGGGATTGGCGTCGCGCCTACCGTCCGCTCATAGAAGGCCGATGGGCCGACATCGCCGATGATGGCGTAGCCATAACCCATCGTCTTCAGGTCCAGCAGGCTGGCGAGGAGCAACGCATGGCCAATGCCCTCGCCGCGAGCAGCCTCGTCGACACCGGTCGGTCCGAAGAAGCCGCGGGCAATCGATTCATGGCAGGCAAAGCCGATCAGCTTTTGCGCACGCGTCGCAAGGAAACAGGTCGGCGGCTGCCGGGCAAAAGCCACGGCCGTCTCGCTCGACCATCCGGAACTGAATTTTTCCCGCACCCAGCCGGTGACCAGTTCAAGCTCCGGAGCGAGCGCCCGTCGGATGGTGACCCCGGCTTTTTCCATGCGCGCATCGAGTTCGGGAACTGGTTTGACCAGTGAAAGATTGACCAGATAATCCATGTTGAACCCTGTGTGGCTAGGTTTGGGATATACCGAGCGTGCGGACAAAATGATTCTCGCCGACTTGCTCGAAAGTCTGCGAAGCCGGCCGGCTGATGCGCCGCACCTCATCAGCATGATTGAGGAACCGCGCGCTTTCGCCCGGCACAAACGGACGGTCCGGATTGGGCACCGCCGACAGAAGAAGCTGCGTATAGGGATGGCGGGCATCGCCGATCACGGCGTTCGTATCCCCCCACTCCACCATCTGTCCGGCAAACATCACGATGACCTCCTCGGCGATATGCGCGGCGGTGGCAATATCGTGCGTGATGTAGAGCATGGCAAGGTTGCGCTCCCGCTTGATCTCGGCAAGGAGCGAGAGAATTCCGAGCCGGATCGAGACATCCAGCATCGAAGTCGGCTCATCGGCCACCAGAACCTCCGGCTGAACGGCAAGAGCCCTGGCGATATTGACGCGTTGCCGCTGGCCACCGGACAGTTCGTGCGGAAACTTCCTTGCCGTCACATCCGGGTCGAGACCGACGCCCTGAAGAAGCTCGGCAATCGCCTTGTCGATCCCCGCCCTGCCTTTGGCATGACCGTGAAGTTTCAGTGGTCTCTCGAGATGATGATGAACTGAAAAGACCGGATTGAGCGAGGCGAATGGATCCTGAAAAACCATCTGCACCGCCCGCCGGTAGGCTCTTTCCGCATCGCTGGCGCCCGGCAGGGTGACGTCCAGACCGCGAAAGCGCATCGTGCCGAAGGTGGGATTGTCCATCCGGCCAATGATCCTTGCGCACGTCGTCTTGCCACAGCCGGATTCGCCGACCAGCGCCAAGGCACGGCCGGGCTGCAGCGACAGGGAAACACCGCGTAGCGCCTCGACGGCGCCGAATGTCCGCGTGATCCCGTCGAGCCGGATGATCGGGTCCGCAGTTCGTGTTTCAGCAACTGGAGTGACGGCCATGAGGTTCATTCTACGGCTCCCATCCTGTGCGCGGAAGCCGGCAATTGCGGAATGGCACCCCAGAGTTTTCGCGTATAGTCGTGGAGCGGCGCCTTGCTGATCTGTTGGACATTGCCAACCTCGACCAGCTCCCCCTTCAGCATGATGCCGATGCGGTGGCAAAGCTGCGCCATCAGGTGCAGGTCATGGGTAATGAACAGAACCGAAAATCCCTGATCGCGTTGCAGGTCGATCACCTGCTCCAGGATTTCCCGCTGCACCACGACATCCAGCGCCGTCGTCGGTTCATCCATGATGATCAGCCGCGGCTTCAGGGCAAGGCAAATGGCGATGACGATGCGCTGGCGCATGCCGCCGCTGAACTGGTGCGGATAATCATCGAGCCGCGATGTGGATATGCCGACAAGCTTGAACATCTCTTCCGCCCTCACCCGCGACTGCGCGCGTGTCGAGCCGAGATGCCGGCGCAACACGTCATGGAACTGCGCCTCGATCCGCATCAGCGGATTCAGCGAATTCATCGCGCTCTGGAACACCATGCCGACATCACGCCAACGTACTTTCTGCAACTCGGCCTCGGATAGTTTCAGCAGATCCTGCCCTTCAAGCAGAATCTCGCCGCCCGTCACCCAGGCCGGCGGCTTGGATAGCCGGGTAATGGCAAAGGCGATGGTACTCTTGCCGCAGCCTGATTCACCGGCAAGGCCGAACAACTCGCCCTTCCTGATATCGAAAGACACGTTTTTGACGGCCTGGAACGAGCCCTTGTCGAGCAGATAGTCGACGCTGAGATCGCGGACCTGAAGCAAGGCCTCGCTCATCGGGCTGCCCCCAGTTCCCGCCTGCGCAGGCGGTTCAGCCTCAGCCACCGGCTAAGCGCCGGCCCCGAGCGAAGTTGCGGATTGGCAATCTCGTCGAAGGTGAAATTGATCAGCGCCAGCCCAAGCCCCGTCAACGCGATACCGGCGGCGGGTGCGCCGATGTCCCACCAGGCCCTAAGGATGATCGCCGAGGAGTTCTGCGCATTGTAGAGCATCGTGCCCCAGGTGACGCTCAAGGGATCGCCGAAGCCGAGATATTCCAGCGTCGTCTGCGCCACGATGGCATAGATGATGCTGCCGACGATATTGATGCCGATCAGCGGCGCCAGATTGGGCAGGATCTCCACGAAGATGATGCGCCAGGCCGGTTCGCCGACCATCCGCGCCGCAACCACGAATTCGCGGTTGCGCAGCGCTAATGTCTGGGAGCGCGTCATGCGGGCGCCCCATGGCCAGGAGGTTAGCGCGATGATGGCCATGATCGCCCAGGGGCCGACCGTACCGGCAAACGACGCAAGCAGGATCAGCAGCGGAATATTGGGAATGACCAAAACGGCATTGGTGAGAAGATCAAGCGTGGCATCGGTGCGTCCACCGAAATAACCGGCGACCAGCCCGACGACTGTTCCAAGCGCCGTGATCGCAAGGCCCGTGGCAAAGCCGACGGCGAGCGACGGGCGCGCGCCCCAGACGAACTGCGAATAGACATCGCGGCCCATTTTGGTGGTGCCGAAATAGTGCTCGACGGTCGGCGCCTGATGCGAGCGACCAACCCGTTCGCTCGGGTCGCCGGGGGCAATCAGCGGAGCAAACAGAGCCATCAGGCAGAGTGATAGAATGATGACGAGACCGGCGAGCGCCTTCTTCTGCCGCCAGAACAGCGTGAAACTAGAGCTCATGCTGCACTCTCCCGAACACGCGGATCGACGATCCCGTAAATGATATCGACCAGCAGATTGGCGCCGAGTGTGGCGAGCGTCATCAATAGCAGCTGCCCCTGGATGACCGGATAGTCGCGGGCGACGCTCGCTGTATAGAGGGTCAGGCCAAGCCCCGGATAGTTGAAGACGATTTCGGTGACGATCGATCCGCCAAAGACGGCACCCAGCATCAGCGCCAGATTGGTCAGCACCGGCAGCATGGCGTTGCGGGCGGCATAGCTGAACATCACCGCGGTTTCGGTCAGGCCCTTGGCGCGGCCCATCGTGACATAGTCCTCGCCGAGCACCGAAATCATGCTGGAACGCATCGTCGTCTGGAATTCGCCGATCAGGTAAGGCGACAGCGTCAGCACCGGCATGATCGCATGCAGGAAGACACTGCCGAAGAAGGTGAAATTCAAGCCAGGATCGAGGCTCGGATCATAGGCATAGCCGACCGGAAGGAACCTGAGCGTCACGCCGAAGAAAAACAGCGTCGCCAGCGCGATAATGACAGGCGGCACCGCGATCATCACGACGGAGAACGGCGTTATGATCGTGTCGAAACGCCCGCCCCGTCGCCAGGCGGCAATTGCGCCGAGCGAAACCCCGACGCATAGCGAAAAGACAATGGCCGTTATGACCAGGAAAGCCGTCCAGCCGAGGGATCGGCCGAGCACCTCGGTGACCGTCTGCGGATAGTATTTGACCGAAACGCCGAGATCGAAATGCGCAAGCCCGACGACATAATCAACGAACTGCTCGAGCACCGGTTTCTCGATGGCGCCAAAGCGCGCCCGGATAGCCTCGATCGCGGCAGGCGTGGCCCGGGGGCCAAGCTGCGCGATCATGCTGTCGACTGGGCTCCCCGGCATCAGCCGGGGGACCGTGAAATTCACCAGGATGGCGAACAGGAAGGCTACGCAATAAACCGCGAGCCGCCGGGGGGAAAGCCGCATCGTCCGAGCCTGCCACGCTTATTGCACAGGCTTCAGGCGCAGAAGATGCATCAGTCGCATCCGATTGTTGTCATGGTCCTCGGGGTTCATCGCCGGCTCCTCCTTGGATACCCAGCCGGTGAACCGCTTGGTCGAGAACTGATACCAGGTCGGACCGTTGAAGACCGGGACGACAGGCAGATTGTCGGCGACGATCAGCTGTACTTTATCAAACAGCGCTTTGCGCTCCTCGTCCGTGGTGGCGCGGCGATAGTCGTCGAAGACCTTGTCCAGCTCCGGGTTCGAGTAGCGGGATGGCGCACTGGTGATGCGGCCGGCAAACGCCGTCGACAACGACTGGAAATAGCCGCGGAACGGCGTCGGGCCATCGGCACGCGAATTCATCACGGCCTCAAACGACCCGTCGAGGATCTGCTTTTGCCACTGCTCGTATTCCGGTGTCGCCACAGAAGCGTTGATACCGATCTTGCGCAGGCCTTCGGTCGCGATTTGGACCGCATCGATCCAGTCGGTCCAGCCGTTCGGCACGATGATCGGGAAGGTGATCGGCTTGCCGCTCGGCGTTGCGCGGAACCCGTCGCCGCCCTTGGCATAGCCTGCATCGTCCAGCAGCTTGTTGGCCTTGTCGATGTCATAGGTCAGCCACTCGTCCTGCGCGCCTTCCGCTGCCTTGTTGCGCCAGCTGTCGAAGCGCGGCGGCAGGCCACTGGCATGCAGGTTGACCACCGGATAGCCGAACCCGGCAATATCCACCATGGCGGTGCGGTCCATCGCCAGGCTGAAGGCACGTCGGAACGTCATGTCGTTGAAGGCCTCGGCATTGCCGGGATTCGACGATTTGAGGTTCATCTGGAATGCCACGGTTTCCGCCGGCGGCTGCCAGTAGGCATTATGTTCGGCATCAAGCCCGACATAGGTCGTGTCGATCTGTGGCAGGAACGAGCCGAACCAGTCGATCGAGCCCTCCGGCAGAAGGGCGAGCATCTGGTCGTTGCCGGCAATCTGCGGCAGCTTCAGGCAATCCACCTTCAGCGTCGCTGCATCCCAGTAATTCGGATTGCGGCACTGTTCGTAAACCTGCGGCGTGAAGCGGCGGATCTCGGTCATCGGGCCTGAACCGACAGGCGTTTCATTCTTGAAGGCAAGGGGATCGGCCACATCTTTCCAGATATGCTCAGGCACGACCGGGAAGTCAGCGAGAGATTCCGGAAAATGCGTGTCAACGTCCTTGAGGTTGATCTTCACTTCGGTCGGCGATGGCGCCTCGACCGAGGCGACGCTCTGGCCGACGCCGACAGTGTCGACCGCCGGGTTCTTCAGCATCATTTCGAGCGTGAACTTCATGTCGGCCGACGTCAGCGGCTTGCCGTCCGACCATTTGACGCCATCGCGCAGCGTATAGGTGATCGACTTAAGGTCGTCGGCAAACTTGTAGGCCGTTGCCAGCCGAAAGACCGGCTTGCCGCTGTCATAGTCGTTGAAGATGACGAGCGGCTCGTAAACGAAATCCATGGTGCTCTGGCGACGGCCGCCCAGATCGAACGGGTTGAAGTTCTGCACCCAGCTCGTCTGTTCCTCGATGTGCAGCGTCAGCACGGATTCGGCCCTCGCCTGCCCGGCAACCAAGGCGATCAGCGATGCAGCCAAGGCTCCTCGCCAAAGCCTCCCCACCCCTGTTCCGGGCTTTCCAGGCGCTCCGAAAATGCTCTTGCTGGCTTCTATTCTCTCGACTGCCGTCATGACGAATCCCCTCAGATTTCGTTGATCGATCTATTAAGTCAAGTAATTGGACTTAATGATAGGTCCAGAAAGGAAGGGCTGTCAACAGGCCTGTTCTTGCCGCGAGCAAGATAGAAATCGGCAATGCTGGAATCCCCTCAGATCGTTAACGCTTGCGGCCCCCGGCAGTAGACAGCCGACGACGACGGGCCACGCCGAGAAATTTACCTTAAGTTAAGAAATCCTTAATTTCGCCTATTCCGGCAGTGACTTTGCGTCCGCTTGCGCGCAAATTGCATAATAGGACGACAAGCATTCACACGAAGCGAAGAGGAGCGCGGCATCATGTCGAACCTGCAGATTGCAGCGCTGGTTTATGGCGCGACAGCCCTGCTCTATCTCACGCCCACCTATCTCGAGGGCGAGAAAAACGGCGGCCATTGGTCGGTCTACCGCTTAGCCGGCTTGGTGTTCTGCCTCTTCTGGCCACTGCTGACGGCCGTGTTCATCTTCAAATTCGCTGCCAGCCCGTCCAAGCCGAAATTCGTCTTTGTCGATCAGGCTGTTGCCATGCGTCCAAAATCCACAACCCGTCCTTCCGACTAAGCGAATAGCACCGGTTGTCATCAATTCAGAATTCGTTAACCGTCACAGGTAGCGTGTTGCACCACCGCAACGCTGCCGGTCACCAGCAAAAATCTACCCAAGATTGCATAGACTTAGAACTGGCCTTTTCCGCCTGAAGCCCGCAGCCGCCCGAAGGAAACGAAGCAACCGCGGTTCAATTTGCACTTCAGAACGGAACAAATTCGCCTTGGTCATTGTTTAAAATTTTAATAAAACTGCAGAATTATTCTTAAATAAATCTTTACCGTGAGACCAAATACCGGAAATTGTTCCCGAATCCTGATCCAGATTAACACATCGCGGAGGCTTTTCAGGCAATATCCCGCCTCGAAAGCAAGTCGGGGATTTTGCTGCATGTGTGGATTTGCGGGTTATTTCGGAGAGGGCGTTGCGCCGCAGGATGCGCGACCGCTGCTGCACCGCATGGTTGCCGCAATTGCGCACCGCGGGCCGGACGAGCAAGGGATTTTCGCCGGCCCCGCCGTCGGGCTCGGCCATGCACGCCTGTCCATCGTCGGCCTCGCCGATGGCCAGCAACCCATGACCCATACCAATGGTGATTCCACCATCGCCTTCAATGGCGAGATCTTCAACTATGTCGAGCTGAGGGAAACGCTCAAAGCCCAGGGCCATATCTTCCGCACCGGCAGCGACACGGAAGTGATACTGCACCTCTACGAGCGCATGGGGCCTGATTGCGTGTCCTTGCTCAACGGCGATTTCGCCTTTGCGATCTGGGACGCCAGCGCGCATCGGATGGTGATTGCCCGCGACCGGATGGGCGTTCGCCCGCTCTTTTACACGACGGTCGGCCGCACTCTCTACTTCGCTTCCGAGGTAAAGGCGCTGCTACAGGTTCCGGGTGTCCGCGCGGAAATGGATCCGCTGGCGCTCGATCAGATCTTCACGCTCTGGGCGCCGATCGCGCCGCGCACTGCCTTTCGCAACATTTTCGAGCTTGAGCCCGCGCATCTCCTCATTGCCGACAAAGGCGGCATGTCGATCAGGCCCTATTGGCAACTGCAATATCCAGATATCGGCGAGCCGGCCGCCTATACCGACGAGCGCGTGGCTGCCGAGGAACTACGCGCCCTCCTGACCGACGCGACGCGCATCAGGATGCGCGCCGACGTGCCGGTCGGCTCCTATCTCTCCGGGGGACTGGATTCCTCCATCGTGTCGGCACTTGCAGCCCCCATGGCACCGAATGGCCTCTCCACTTTTTCGGTCACCTTCGGCAGCGAAGAACATGACGAAAGCGCCTTCCAGATGCAGATGGCCAAGGCTCTCGGCACGCACCATCACGCGGTAGCCTGTGGTGACGGCGATATCGCAAGCACATTTCCCGACGTGATCCGCTTTACCGAGCGCCCGATCCTGCGCACGGCGCCGGCACCGCTCTACCAATTGTCCGGCCTCGTTCGCGAAAAGGGCCTGAAAGTCGTTCTAACCGGCGAAGGCGCAGACGAAGTCTTTGCCGGCTATGATATCTTCAAGGAATCTCGCGTTCGCCGTTTCTGCGCGCGCCAGCCCGGTTCGCGGATCAGGCCGCATCTCTTCCGCAAGCTCTATGCCTATCTGCCCGGCTTGAAGCAGCAGTCGGCCGAATATCTGGCTGCATTCTTCGGGGCTGGCGACGACCTCCCGGACGATCCGCTGTTCTCGCACCGGCCACGTCTGCGGGGAACAGCAGCCGCAAAGCTGTTCTTCTCCGGCGATCTTCGCCAGGCCCTTCAAGGCTATGATGCCGCCGCCGAACTGATCTCACGGCTGCCCGGAGACTTCGGCCGCTGGCATCCACTGCATCAGGCGCAATATCTCGAAAGCCGCTTCCTGCTGCCAGGCTATATCCTGTCGAGCCAGGGCGACCGCATGGCCATGGCGCATGGCATCGAGGGTCGCTTCCCGTTCCTCGATCACCGCCTCGTCGAGTTCGCTACCCGTCTGCCGCCCGAAATGAAGCTCAAGGGGCTCGTCGAAAAACACATCCTGCGGGAAGCGACGAAAGACCTTCTTCCGGAATCCATCGGACGCCGGACCAAGCAACCATATCGCGCGCCGGACAGCCAATCCTTCGTCGGCAAGAACGAGCGCGACTACGTGCGCGAGGCATTCAGCGAACACAGGATCGCGGAAGCCGGCCTCTTCAATCCCAAGGCCGTTTCGAAACTGTACGAAAAATGCAGCGAGAAGCCGGCATCCGGTTATCGCGACAATGTCGCCTTCGTCGGCATCCTATCAACGCAACTCTGGCAACAGACATTTTCAGCCACAAAGGCGCTCGGCGCGCAGGCGGCCTGAGCTCAATACCAGGAGAACCACATGACCCAGCCTATCAAGGACAGCATCAAGGCCTTCATCATCGAGAACTTCCTGTTCGGCGACACATCCTACGACCTTCAGGACGAGGCATCGCTGATCGAAAACGAAGTCATCGATTCCACCGGTGTTCTCGAACTCGTCGCCTTCATCGAAGACCGCTTCGGCTTCGTCATGGCAGATGCCGACATCGTTCCGGCCAATCTCGATTCGGTGGCACGGATCACCGCCTTCGTCGCAAAGCACGCGCAAGAGCCAGCCCTCAACAAGATGTCTGCCTGAATAGATCGGGCGACGGGAGACAGACGATGCGCGTCGAAGAGTTTCTGGAAAACAGCGCCCGCTTGCATGGCGGGAAGACGGCCTTGATAGCCGGCGACAAGCGTTTCAGCTATGCGGAATTCGACGCAGCGGCCGCACGAATGGCCTCGTCGCTTGCCGCAGGCGGCATCGTGCGCGGCGACCGCGTTCTCGTCTTCATGAACAATTGCTGGGAAGCAGCGGTGTCGCTCTTCGCGATCCTGAAGGCCGGCGCCACCGCTGTGCCGGTCAATCCGTCGACCAAGGCCGACAAGCTCGCCTACATGATCGGAAATTGCGAAGCGGTAGGTATTCTGACGCAAGGCAAGCTCCTGCCTGTCGTATCCGAGGCAAGGAAGATAGAGCCACGGCATCTGTTCGTCGCATCCACAAAGTTCAGGGGCGCGGGCCCCGGCGAAGGCATCGCCGATTTCGAAACCTGCCTCGCCACTGCTGGATCCCGTGTGGATCATCGCGGAATCGACGTCGATCTGGCGCTTCTGATCTACACCTCGGGTTCGACCGGACGCCCGAAGGGCGTGATGATGACCCACCGGAACGTCGAGGCAGCGGCGACCTCGATCACCAGCTATCTGGAAAACACGGCCGACGACATCATCCTCAACGTCCTTCCGCTCGCCTTCGATTACGGCCTCTATCAGCTGCTGATGGCGGTCAAGCTCGGCGCCACCATCGTTCTCGAAGCGTCCTTCGCCTTCCCGCAGGCAATCTTCGACCGCATCCGTGAAGAGGGCGTCACCGGCTTTCCGCTGGTGCCGACCATGGCGGCGATGATCCTGCAGATGCGCGACCTCGAACCGGATTTCCTGCCGAGCCTGCGCTACATCACCAACACCGCAGCCGCCCTGCCGCCCGCCCATATTGCGAGGCTCCGCGAACTTTTCCCGCGCGCCACCGTCTACTCCATGTACGGGCTGACGGAATGCAAGCGCTGCACCTATCTGCCCCCGGCTGAGCTGGATCGCCGCCCCGGCTCGGTCGGCATTGCCATCCCGAACACCGAAGCCTTCGTCGTCGATGATGACGGCCAGCGTGTACCGCCCGGCGTCTCCGGCGAACTGGTGATCCGCGGACCGCATGTGATGCAGGGCTACTGGCGCAACGACGAGGCGACCAACAAGATGCTTCGCCCCGGCCCCAACCCTTGGGAGAAGGTGCTTTATACCGGCGATCTCTTCCGCACGGACGAGGAAGGCTTCCTCTATTTCGTCGGTCGCAAGGACGACATCATCAAGACCCGCGGCGAGAAGGTCGCGCCGAAGGAAGTCGAGACCGTGTTGCACGCCCATCCCGGCATCGCCGAAGCGGTTGTCATCGGCCTGCCAGACCCCGTGCTCGGCCAGGCGATCGCAGCCCTCGTCGTGCTGTCCGATCCGGCACTGACGGAGCGGGACATCATCAAACATTGCGCCGCCCATCTGGAAGATTTCATGGTTCCGCGTCTCATCGAGTTTCGCGACGAGCTTCCGAAGACGGATACCGGCAAGGTTAGCCGCAGGCTCGCCGCTGAAACATTGGAGGCCGCCGAATGAACATGCACAAAGCCGATACCGCGCCCGTGTTTTCCGCAGAAACGCTGGCACTCGACCCGGCCGGGGAGACTGACAAGATCGTTGCCGCTCTGCGCGAGCAGCTGCGCGGCCCCTTGCGCAAGCGCGGGCTTGTACTTGGGCTCTCGGGCGGCATCGACAGCAGCGTTTGTGCTGCCCTTGCCGCACGCGCAGTTGGCGCAAAGAACGTCTATGCGCTCTTCATGCCGGAAAACGATTCCGATCCGGAGAGCCTGCGCCTCGGCCGCACCATCGCCGAAACCTTCGGCATCGACAGCGTCGTCGAGGATATCGGCCCGTCCCTGCAGGCCATGGGCTGCTACGATCGCCGCGACGCGTTCATCCGTGAACTCGTGCCGGAATATACTAGCGCGTGGGCCTCGAAGATCGTCATTTCCAGCGCGCTCGAAGGCGACGGCTACAACATTTCCTATCTCGTCGTGCAGGATCCGGACGGCAAGCAGACGAAACTGCGCATGACGCCGTCCGTCTATCTCGGCATCGTTGCTGCGACGAACATGAAGCAGCGCACCCGCAAGCAGCTCGAATATTTCCACGCCGACCGGCTGAACTATGCGGTCATCGGCACGCCGAACCGGCTGGAATACGACCAGGGCTTCTTCGTCAAGAACGGCGATGGCGCAGCTGACGTCAAGCCGATCGCCCATCTCTACAAGACCCAGGTCTATCAGCTTGCCGCCTATCTCGGCGTGCCGGAAGAAATCTGCAAACGCCCGCCGACGACGGATACCTATTCGCTGCAGCAGACGCAGGAGGAGTTCTACTTCTCCCTGCCCTACGACCGGATGGACCTCTGCCTCTACGGCCTCAACAACAATCTGCCTGCAGATGTGGTCGCCACGGCCGCAGGTCTGACTGCGGATCAGATGTCACGCGTCTGGGCGGATATCACCGCCAAGCGCAAGGCGACGCGCTATCTGCATCTGGCTCCGCAATTCGTTGAGCCGATCAGCGAGATTGCCGCAAAGTAAGAGACAGAATGGCAAACAGCGGCGGCAGGTGCGTCAGTCGACATAACCTGCCGCAAGCCGGCTCCAGTGTTCGCCCGCCAGACCGTTGAAGAATCCATCACCGTTTTGAAAGGCCTGCAGGATCTCCGGATCCTTGGCATGGATGACGCTTGAGGCAAGGTGGGTGAAGGAAATGCGCCGGCCGAGCATGGCTTCGAGAAGAGCCGGCTGCGTCCGTCCACGGAGCGCGACGACACCGCGATCCGCGGCATGGGCGATCAAGCAGTCGATGACCTGGCGCTCCTGACCGGGGATTGCAAGAATCTGGAGAACCCGGCCGATACGTCCGGTATCGCCATGATAGGCGAACGCGCCGACGACGGCACCGGTCCGCGCCTCCACCTTGCAGAAGACGGCCCCGCCATCCGCTCTCGCCTGCTTCGCATCCTCAAGTACATAGGCAAGCTGCTCACTCGAAAAATCCGGCCGGAGTTTAAATCTCGCCGTTAGCCGGACAAAGAGTTCCGCGAACGCCTCGGCAGACACCTCGCTCGTCTTGAAGCTCCCCTGTCCATTCCAGGACAACGGTATGCCTGACCATCGCAGATCATCAGGCCCCATACGCCGGCGCAGAACATTGTCGGTCTTGCGTGCTAAGGGCCGCAGAAGACGCGCCGCATTGAGGCGGCTGCGGCCGAGCTCAACAAAAAAGCCGGCCGGGCGGATGATGCGAAGCCAGTCGAGGCTGTATTGCGGCAGGGCCACCCCGCGCAGCTTCATCCACATCGACGCGGAAACCTCGCTTGCGGTCTCGCTGAAGGACAGATCCTGCGGCCCGGCGAGAAACGCCTTGAGCAGGCGCGCACCGGCAAGCGGATCGGCGTCACGACCCTCGACCATCAGGGAGCCGCAGATCGCTGCGCGCAGGTGCTTGCCCTCGAAGGTCATCGGCAGTCCCGTGGCACCGACGAAACCTGTCATCGCTCCGCTGTCGTTCAGATGCACGAACGACACGATGCCGATATCCTGGCCGGGGGCATCAAGGTAGAAATTCCGCAGATAGCTGGTCAGGCTCTCGCTTGCCGGAGCCTTCGGGTCGCGGAAGACACGTTGAAACATCCCGGCCAGGGCCGGGATGTCGGAGCTTTGCAACGCGCGGATTTCACTCATCGTCTATCGGGTTCCGGCAGTCGGTTCGGTTTGCCAGCGCGTCGGCATCATACATCGGGCCGTTTCTGTACGAACGCGACCCGCGGCAGGCCGGCGGCGTCCTCGGCGAAAGCCGCAGGCTCGTATCCGCGCGCCCGTGCGAGCAGCGCTGCCGCCTGCCGGTGTTGCCCCTCGCCAAACTCGAAGGCAAGCCAGCCGCCCGGCTTCAGAAAGGCCAGCGCATCGCGAACAAGACGCTGATGGATCGAGATACCATAGGGGCCACCGTCGAAGGCTTCGCGCGGTTCGTTGTCGAGAAGATGCGCGCTGTCGCTTTCGAGCCGCTGCGTCGAGATATAGGGAGGGTTGCAGACAATCAGATCGATCCTGCCTTCGAGACTTTCGTCGGAAAGCCCCCCGAACAGGTCCCCCTGCATCACCCGGACGCGATCGGAAAAACCACACCGTTCGGCGTTTCGTCTGGCAAGAGCTACGGTTTCATCTGTGAGATCGCACGCCCAGAGTTGGGCTGCGGGGATATGCGTCGCGATGGCAAGCGCGAGATTGCCGGAACCGCAGCACATGTCGATGACCAGAGGCTCTTCGAGCCTGTCCTTGATCAGCCTGACCGCAGTACGGCCAAGAAGCTCCGTCTCCTGTCTCGGAACGAGCACGCCGGGCGCCAGCTCAAGATCGACTCCCATGAAACGGTGCAACGCTGGCGCGCCCTTGCGGTCTTCAACGTGTGCCTTGTCCATCACCAACACAACTCCAACCTGCAATCTGCAAACTCTTCTGCGATCAATACCCTAGTGAAGTAAACATAAACTGAAATCAAATGCGTAACCGCAAGCGTTAACCTCAATATGAATTCCCGCTTCGAAATCGGCAGATTCGTCCCGAAATTAACGACCTTTCGCATGAATGAAAGTATTGTTGCCATCGGGTTTCAAGAAACAACGAAGAATGCGCCTGCAACCATGGAGTTTCCGTCAGGTCCTGCCATGGCGATGCCGCTCAGGACGGATCTCGATGCTTGCAAGAGGAGATAGCCGAAGGTGACAACGGACGCTTTTCATGCGACCAGACAAAGATCCTTTCTGTCGATGGTCATGTCCTACATGGCCTCCGGCGGCAGCCTCATCACGAGTTCCGCTGCCCAGTTGCTCACCTTCGCCATTCTGGCGCGCTTCCTCGGCGTCAACGAATTCAGCATCTTCGTCGCCGTCACCGCCGTCTGCAACATTGCCGTTCATCTTTGCGGGCTTGGCGCGATGGAGTGCCTTGTCCGGCGTGTCGCACGTGATCCTTCGATGTATCCCGTCATGCTCGGGCACAATATCATTCTGACAGCAATCAGCGGCACGGCGCTGGTCCTGCTTGGCGCGGCTATCCTGCCGTTCTTTTTCGCCCTTTCTCCAGATCCGTCACTCAATCTCATCGAGATGACGCTGATGCTGGTAACCAACATCATCTTCGTGCGCCTGATCGTGTTGACCGAGCAGATTTTCATCGGCCATTCCAATTTCGTATCGGCCAACATGACGGTCGTCGGCTTTGCCATTGCGCGAACCATCGCCGCAGCCCTCGCCTGCCTCGCATTCGGCGTCTCGACCGTTGCGGAATGGGCGCTATGGCAGTTCGTTTGCCACGTTGTCGTTGCGTTGTTCTGCATCCGGGCTCTGGCGAAACTCGGCCGGCCGAAATTCGAGATCGTCCGAGAGGAACTGCCGCTCGGCATGTATTTCAGCATCCCGTTCATCCTCAGAGCCGTCCGCCAGAATGCCGACCTCCTGACGCTCAGCCTCGTCACGACGGCGGAAATTGTCGCCAGCTATAGTGTCGCGCGGCGGATTCTCGAAAGCAGCTATCTTTCCGTCGAAGCCCTGAACCGGCTCATGTATCCAGGATCGGCACGGGCCGCCGCGAATGGCCTGCACAAGGCCATGGATCGCATTCGCAAGGTCCTCTTCGCCGCAACCGGGATAAGCCTTGCGGCCGCGACCACGGTGTTCGTACTTGCGCCTCTTCTTCCCTATCTTTTCGGCCATGAATATCTGACGCTCGTTTCCTTCGTCAGAAGCCTCTGCTGGGTGGTTGTACCGCTCGGCATGTGGTCGATTGCCGTCGAAGCGCTAGGCGCCGCCGGATACCACGCCGCGCGGGCCATCGTCATGGGACTCGGCAGTATTCTGGGCGCAGCACTTGCCGCCTGGGCGACTTGGTACGCCCCGCCAATGGGTACGGTTGTGTCTTTTTACGTAATCGAGACTGCAATGGTCGCCGCCGCCTGGGCTGTCTTCTTCCGGTATGCGAAGAAAGATGAGACATCGGATGCCGCCACAACCATGAATACATAACAGCTTATTAAGTTGTTTAGAGAATGCTGCCCGATATCTGTAAATAAACTGGCATAACAAAGCCGGACACGAAGAGTGTACCATGACACCTGCTGCAGAAAGCGCATTGAAGCAACAGATCGAGCTCTCCGACATGCCTGTTGAGGGCAGCCGGTCGCGGCATAGCACTGGCGTGGTCCGCGCCATGGAGCGCTCAGACCTGCCAGCTATCGCCGATCTTTTCACGCGAACGTTCCGCAAGCAAAACCGAGCGACGGACAGTGGCCTGGCCGGTTACCTCGAAACAGTCTTCTTCAGCAGTCCGCTCTATTCGCCGGAGGTTGGCAGCCTCGTCCACCTCAATGAGACATCGACGATCGATAGCGCCATCCTGGCAATGCCGCTGGAGTTCATGGTTCACGGCCGGCCGGTGACGGCCCGGGTTCTCTGCGCGTTCATGGCGGAAGGAAAGTCCGGCGCGGCCGGAGCGGCCCGTCTTGCCCGCATGCTGCGCGCGGCGCGCCAGGACTTCTGCTTCACCGACAATGCCTCGCCGGTCAGCGCCGACCATTGGGTTGCGGGCGGCGGTCTTGTCCTGCCCGTCCAGAGCCTGGAATGGCATCGAACATTCCGCCCGGCCGCGGCCGCCCTCGAAATGGCACGGCGCAAAGTCCCGCTCTTCGCAAAGCTGCCGTTCCAAGGCCTTGCGCGAACCCTGGACCGCTTCGTGCGTCGCTCGAAAACATCCTTCGCTGCCACCCCGCAGGAGGGCGTTGCAAGTTCAGCGATTTCCCTCGACCAGTTCATGGAACTGGCCCAGGGCATGATGGAGCGCTTCTCTGTCCATCCGGTGTTTTCCAAGCCGGAGTTCGATTGGCTGGTCGCCGCGGCGAAGCTGAATACCTCCCTTGGGGAACTCAAATGCCGGAGCATTGTCGATGCTCAGGGCAAGATCATCGGCTGCTACCTGTATATCGGCGCGGATGGCCACAACGCGGTGGTTCTGAATATCCTCTGCCACGAGCGCCAGGAAGCAACCGTTGTTGCACAGGTTTTCGCCGACCTCGACGGTCTCGGCTATGCCAGCGCGCAGGGAATGGCGCAGCCTTTCCTGATGCACGCCGTGTTGCGCCAACGTCACCTGGTCCACAAGCACACGGGCTATTTCTGCCTCGTAACGCGGCATGCCGACCTGAAGGCCGCTTCCATCGGCGACGGCTTCTATGCCGGCGGTCTGGCGTCGGAAAGCTGGAGCCGCCTTGTCCACGATTTTTGAAGTCTGACCCCGTGGCATACAACGCTCGGCGGGCGCCTTGGCGTCAGGGCATTTTAACGCCCGGTTTACCATAAGCGGCTAATCATGATGCTCACCTAAAGGACGGCGATAGTCTTTTACAGGCTTGGAGCACGCCGCGGAGACAGAACGGATGTATACGCCGAAGGAGCCGGATCTGCGGCAAGCGATAAAGCGCCCGGAAACGGCCTCGCGCTCGCGTCCGCATGGCGGCTCCCTGCTTGATCTCGTATCCGACGACGATGAGGATTTCCACCGGACCGCGTATGCGCGCGTCGCCGGCGAGACTGCACGCGAAGCGTTTTTGCCGAGCCGGCAACGGGAAGCAATAGCCGAGCAAATCAACATCCGTCCCGCGCCTCTCCCCGCCCCCGTCAAAGGGCAGCTCATGGGATATGTGGCAGCGCTCCGCGGGATCGGGCCGGATGACGTTTTCATCTGGCTCAAGGAGGGTTTGCGCTGGATCATCGGTGCAACGGTCCTGTGCCTGGCCGCCGCCTTCGTCTATGCGATGGCCGCCCAGCCGCGCTATACCGTTTATACCGACCTCGTGATCGACCCATCCAATCTTCAGGTCGTGAGCGACGACGTGTTCGGCTCCAACCCCTTGCGCGATTCGCAATTGCTGGAAGTCGAAAGCAAGCTGCGGATCCTGACCTCGCGCAATGTGCTGACCCGTGTCATCGACAGCATGAATCTGACGCAGGATCCGGAATTCGTAAAACCGGACATTCTGGGAGGCCTCAAGCAACTTTTGTCGAGTGCACCCAAGGACGAGACCGAGCAGGGAAAGATGCTGAGCGCGATCCGTGCTCTCGCAGAACGGGTCGAGGCACGGCGAGAGGAACGGTCCTTCGTTGTTGCGCTCGGCGTCTACACGGACGATCCGCAAAAATCGGTGATGCTGTCCGACGCGATCGTCGATGCCTTCGAAAAGGAAATCTTCGAATCCGCCGCGCAGAGTGCCGGCAGGGTTGCGACAACGCTCAACCAGCGTCTCGAGGAGCTTCGACGCAACGTCACAGACGCTGAAGCGAAGGTGGAGCAATTCAAGCGGGAGAAGGGGCTTCAATCGAGCAACGGTGAACTCGTCAGCACGCAGCTTGTGGCCGAGCTTAACACCCAGGTCCTGACCGCCCAGCAGCGCTATATCGAGCTGGAAACGCGATACAAGCAGATGCAGGAGGCGATCTCCACCGGCCGGACCAGCACGGCTTCCATTTTCGTCTCCCCGACGATGACCACCTTGCGCCAGGACTATGACGCGGGCGTCCTGCTGCTCAATTCCCTGAAGCTGACCTACGGCACGCGCCATCCGCGGATCACGGCCGCCAATTCCGACCTGTCGACGCTGAAGGCATCGATCACCAACGAGGCCAAGCGCATTGCCGATATGGCGAAGGGCGATATGAACCAAGCCAAGTCGGCGCTCGGTGCGCTGCAGGGCAAGGCGACCGAGCAGCAGTCGACCGTGTACATGGACAATGATTCACAGGTCCAACTGCGCGATCTGGAACGCGACGCGCGCGCCAAGGCCGCGCTTTACGAGACGCATCTGACCCGTGCCCAACAGATCACGGAGCAGCAGCAGATCAATACCTCGAACATCCGGGTGATTTCGCGGGCCATGCCGCCGCAATCACGCAGCTGGCCACCGCGAACCTTGATCCTCCTTGCGGCCGGCGCCTTTGCCGGCATCGCGATCGGCATCGGTCTTGCCCTCCTGTTCGGCATACTTCGCGTTCTGCGCCACAACCAGCCACGCGCGGGCTGACCATGAAAACCACGTCGCCGGAAAGTCATGCGCTGCCTGACCTCGGCAGCATGGGGATCGGCGGAATCAGCGCCGGTCCAATCCTGTTCATGGCGATCTTCCTGTTTTTCTGGATTTCCATGACGCCGTTCGTCGATCTCACCGGCGAGGGCATTCTTGATCCATCAGCTGGCAATTCGAACCGGCTGAACCAGATCGTCTCCCTCAGCCTGTTCGCAGGCACCCTCTGCTACGGTGTTCTTCACCCGTTGCGCGGGACCATCCTTCAGCCTCGGGCGCTGCTGCTTCCGATGTTCGGCTGGTTCCTGTTTGTTTCGCTCATTTCCAGCCATCCGATGCTCGGCATCAAGGCCGTCATCCTGACAGTCATGGCAACCATCAATGCCAGCATCTATCTGCTGATGCCCTCTTCTGAGAAGCAGTTCGCCAAGATGCTGGCGATCGGCACGCTGATCATGCTGGCGACCGCCTATTACGGCATCGTCTTCAAGCCGCAGCTGTCGATCCACCAGCTGTCGGAATTGCGAGAACCGATGAACGCCGGCATGTGGCGGGGCCATTTCCCGCACAAGAACAGCGCCGCAGCGGCCATGGTCGTTGCGGCCTTCTTCGGTCTTTTCGTAATGAACGTCTGGTCGCGGCTGGCCGGGATAGCGATCGTCGTGCTCTCCATCATTTTTCTCGTCCATACCGGCGGCAAGACCTCCAGTGCCATGTTGCCCGGAATCCTGATCCTTGCATGGATGTTCGAACGTCTGCGGTTTCTGCGCATCCCGATCGTTATCGGCGGTGTCGGCCTTTTTAATCTTTTTGCTGTCGGCTCTGCTGTTTTTCGGCCCCTTGGTGAATTCGTCACTTCGCTCGGCGTCGACGCCACGTTCACCAACCGTGCCGACATCTGGCGCTTCGCATTCACGGCGTTGGCGGAACATCCAATAACCGGATACGGTGTAAAGGCCTTCTGGCAGACGCCGGAACTCGTCTACAGCGGCGGCAGTGTTGAAACCTGGGCGGTCGCGGCAGCCAACGGCCACAACTCCTACCTCGACATCGCCTTGATGACGGGAATTCCCGGCCTTGTCATGACCCTGTTATGGGTTCTCGTCCTGCCGCTACGCGATGTCGCGCGCCTGCCTCCGGCAATCGAACACTCCCATCTGACCCGGCTTTTCATCCGCGTCTGGCTTTATGTCATTTTCAACGCCAGCCTCGAAAGCCTCTTCTTCGAGGGCGGCAACCTGCTCTGGTTCACCTTTCTCTATTGCCTTTACGGCCTGCGCTTCCAGTCCTCGGCGACGCTGACCGAAGAACGTTTCGCCCCTTCTGAAAGGCCGGCACCCCATGTCTGACATTCTCGACAAGGTCATCGGCATCACCGACCGGTTGAACAACCAGTTGATATGGCGTTTCGCCAGGACACGGCGACCGATCAGGACAGACCGGCCGATCGTCTCGTTCACCTTTGACGACGTTCCGGATACGGCCTGGACGAACGGGGCAGCCATTCTGGAAAAATACGGCGCACGCGGCACGTTCTATATCGCCGGCGGGCTGGAAGGCAGGATCGAGCCGGATCGCCGCCTGATTTCGGCCGACGGCTGTCGCGATCTTTTCACGCGCGGGCACGAAATCGGCTGTCATACCTTTTCTCATCGCAAGGTCGCCAGCTTGAGCAACGGGTCCTTTGCCAGCGATCTTGATCGAAATGGGGCTTTTCTCACGCAAGCAGGCATTTCCCGCCGGCCAACCAATTTCGCCTTCCCCTACAATGCAGCATCGCCTCGCCTCCGGCCCGTCCTTCGAAAACGCTACGCAACATGCCGGGCAGCCGGCGAGGCGATCAACCGGGATTCCGTCGATCCCTGGATGCTGAAGGCCGTGGAAATCCGCCAGCCCGAAGACCATGCGCTCGGTCTCACGCGATGGATCGACGATCTAGCCGTCAATCCGGGCTGGTTGATCTTCTTTACCCACGACATCACCTCCGCGCCGACCCCCTACGGCTGCCGGCCGGAAACCCTCGAGCGGCTTGTGTCGCACGCCATAGAAAGCCAATGCGATATTCTGCCGATCTGCGAGGCACTCAACCGCTTCGGCTGGAAAGAGGCACGCCCGTGACCATCATGGACCCAAAGATCAGCAAGCCGACGCTGTTGAAGATCAATAACTATTTTTATCGGAGGGGCGGCGCGGAAGCCGTGTTTCTCGATCACATCGCCATGTTCGAACAGGCCGGATGGGAGGTTGTTCCCTTTGCCATGCAGCATGAGCTGAACCCACCGAGCCCCTGGGCCGAATATTTCGTTTCCGAGATCGAATACGGCAACGAGACCGGTACGCTGAACAAGTTCAAGCAGGTGGCGAAGATCATCTATTCCTTCGAGGCCCAGCGCAATCTCAAGCGCCTGATCGAGCGGGTCAATCCGACGATCGCGCATGCACACAATGTCTATCATCACCTCTCGCCGGCAATCTTCTCAACGCTGAAGGCTGCCGGAATTCCGACTGTCATGACGGTCCACGACCTCAAGCTCGCCTGTCCCTCCTACAAGATGCTGCGCGACGCGAAAGTCTGTGAAGACTGCAAAGGTGGCCATATTCACAACGTTCTCGTGCATCGCTGCATCAAGGGTTCCACCGTGCTGAGCACAGTCGTCCTGGCCGAAACCGCACTGCATCGAAGCCTCGGGCTTTACCGCAACAACCTCGACCGCCTCGTTGTGCCCAGCCGCTTCTATATCGACAAACTCGAAGAATGGGGCTGGCCTCGGGAAAAGATGGTCTACATCCCGAATTTCGTAGATGTCCACACATTCGAGACAGACTGGACAGAAGGCGATTATTTCGTCTTCGCCGGTCGCCTTGCGCCTGAAAAGGGGATCGGCACGCTGATACGGGCTGCCGCTCTTTCGAAACAGAAGCTGGTGATTGCAGGAACCGGACCGGAAGAGGCAGCTCTGAGAGACCTCGCGCAGACGCTTGGTGCCGATGTCGTCTTCGCCGGCTATCTTTCCGGAAATGCGCTCCATCGCCTGATCGGTGAGGCGAAGGCCCTCGTCCTGCCGTCCGAGTGGTACGAGAACGCACCGATCAGCGTTCTCGAGGCTTATGCCCTCGGAACCCCGGTCATCGGCGCCAGGATCGGCGGAATTCCCGAGATGATTCTCGAAGGCGAGACCGGCTTCATGGCTGCGCCGGGTGATGTGCAGGACCTGGCAACCGCGCTCGCCACGATGAATTCTCTCTCGCCGGCAGAACGGCGCGAAATGGGAAACAGGGCACGGGAATGGATTTCGGTCGAGTTCTCGTCTTCCGCCTATCTGCGGCGGACGACAGAACTCTATTCCAGCCTCGGTACATCGCTACCGCTTTCCCCGCGACGGCTTGCGCAATCAAATTGATACACAATTAGGCTTCACAACCCAAAATTTCAGCCGATCGATACAATTTTAACGGTTATCTTTCCGCGATTTCAGCCGCTCACATTTAAAACACATCCCAAGGAACTAGGGATGTGGAACAATGAGCAAAAAGCCGCGCGTTTCCAAGACGACGAACCGGCAGCCTCAAAATGGGCAAACAGGCGTCCAGAATGGCGCACAAAGCAGCAGCGAAAGCTTGCTGACATGGGATACCGGCGTAGCGCAAGAGACGTCGGAAATCCCGGGCACGGTTGCGGACATTTCGAGCGGGTTTGGAACCCAACGCATCACGGTGGTGCCGGTTCCTCCGTTGAGCGAAACGTCTCTCTTCGAGTCCGATACAACCGTTGAGAGAAGCATTGCGCGGCCCCGCGTCATGATGCTTGGAACCAGAGGCATCCCGAACGTCCAGGGCGGCGTCGAGAAACATATCGAGATGATCGGCACCGAGCTGGTCCACATGGGCTGGGACGTCGAGGTTATCGGCCGGCGTCAGTATCTTGCAAACTCTTCTGAAAACCTCTGGAACGGCATTCGGGTGATCCCGCTCTGGGCACCGAAAACGATGATCCTCGAGGCGATCGGGCATAGCGTCGTCGGTGTACTTTTTGCCGCTCGCCGCAGGCCCGATGTCCTGCATATTCACGCCGTAGGCCCTGCACTGGTTGCTCCCCTGGCACGCCTTTTGGGCCTCAAAGTCATTATCACCCACCATGGATACGATTACGAACGTCAGAAATGGGGACGTTTTGCCAAGCGCATGCTCAAGATGGGCGAAGCATTCGGCATGTATACTTCCAACGGGCGCATCGCGATTTCGCAGGAGATCGTGCGTGCAATGCACAATGAATATCACGTTGACGTCGACTTCGTGCCGAACGGCGTTTCGGTGCAGCCGAAATCTACATCTACGGAAACACTCAAGGCCTTCGGGCTGACGCCCCGCCAATACATCGTCATGATGGCGCGGCTTGTTCCGGAAAAACGCCAGCACGACTTGATCCTCGCCTTCGCCAAGAGCAACCGCCCCGAGAAACTGGTCCTTGTCGGCGGCGCGGATCATGAGACCGAATATTCGGCCTACGTGAAGACTCTTGCGGCAGAAACGCCCTCGGTCGTCATGACCGGTTTTCAGACAGGCCCCGCTCTCGCGGAACTCTACAGCAACGCGGCGCTCTTCGTGCTTCCGTCAAGCCATGAAGGCATGCCTATCGCTCTCCTAGAAGCCCTGAGCTACGGTCTTCCGGTTCTTGCCAGCGACATCGTTGCCAACCGCGAACTCAAGCTTCCCCCGACCGATTACTTCCCAATGGGCGATGTCGATGCCCTGGCGGCGGCTCTGGAGCGCAAGCTGTCCATTCCGCTTCACGAAAATGGTGCGGATGAGCTGATGCGGTATATTCAGACGGAATACAGCTGGAAGAAGATCACCGAGCGCACGGCCGATGTGTATCGATCCGTTCTGCGCCGTGCGAAACGCTGAGGCACCGGCGCGCCTGCTTCATCAACCAATTTTCAAATCATTTGGCCGTATCATCGGAAGTGTCACAGCCCTGTCCAACAACGTGGCGACGATGCTTCATTCCAACCAGGAGGTCATTTTGGGTGTATCCATCATCATCAAGACCTTGAATGAAGAAAAACGCATTGCCGCGACCATCGAAAGCGCTCTTGCGGGGCTTCCCGGCGGCTTCGGCGAAGTCATTATCGCCGATAGCGGTTCCCGGGACCGCACCGTGGAGATAGCGTCGGGCTATCCGGTCATCGTCGCCCAGATTGCGCCGCCGGCACAGGCCAGTTGCGGAATTGGGCCACAGCTCGGCTTCCAATATTCCACCTTCGATCATATCTGCCTGCTTGATGGCGACATGATCCTCGATCCGGATTTTTTGGCCGAAGCAATGGATTTTCTCGCCGACAATCCGGATGTTGCCGGCGTCACGGGACATGTGGAGGAAATGCAGACCGCCAATCTCGAATATGCGCGCCGGGTGCAGCGCAATGCGCCTGAAAACCGCGTCGGCGACATCGACCGGATGAACGGCGGCGGCCTCTATCGGCGCAGCGCCATCGAGAAGACGGGATATATCTCCGACCGCAATCTGCATGGCTACGAGGAGTTCGATCTCGGCGTGCGGCTGCGAAGCCTCGGCTGGAAACTTCACCGCCTCGACCGGCGCTTTGTCAACCACTTTGGCCATACATCGAATTCCTACAAATTGCTCCTCCGCCGTTGGAAGAGCATGTATCTGTTCGGCACCGGCGAACTCTTGCGCGCGTCGATCGGCAAACCCTATTTCGGCCGATTGGTCGCCGAACTGCCGGAGCTGAAACTCTGGGCGGCCGTCTATGGCTGGTGGGCGCTGTCCCTTATCATCCTGTTCATCGCGCCCGGCATTGTTTCGGGTCTGGCAGCGGTGATCGCGCTGGCTGCCCTGATCGTTCTCTTGATCAGCATCAAGAAAGGCGGCCCCGCCATGGGCCTCTATACGGTTGTCGCCTGGTGTTTCCATGCGGCCGCCGTACCGGCCGGCTTTTTCCGCCGCCGCCTGCCTCCTGATGCGTGGATTGAAAGCAGAACGATCGGAACGGCCCAATGAGGCAATCGATCCGGTGGGCTCTCGCCGCGATGCTGACGATCCCATCTCCGGCCATGGCTTCAGCAGACGAGTGGCTGCCCGTGCGCGAGACATCGATGATACTCGGTGCTGGAAGTCCCCTCGACTTTTCGGCCTTCCTGCCCAACCCGCCGATCGATAGCGGCAACCAGCTTGTGACGGGAAAACAGGGCAGGCTCGTCCGCGCCAGCGAGCCGGGCAAGCCGGTGCGGCTTCTGTGCGCGTCGCTCGCCTGGAGCCCTGCCTCCGGCGGCTATCCCAATCATGCCGATGCCGACCGCTACGCCGCCGAACTTGCCAAACACGGCTACAACATCGCCCGGCTCCATTTTGTCGATGCCAGCCTGATGTTCGGCCGCAGCCGCGATTTTGATTTCGATCCGGAGGTCCTCGACCGCGTCCACTACCTGCTCGCCGCGCTGAAGCGCAACGGCATCTACTGGATCATGGACGGCCTTTCCTCATGGCGCGGCGCGTATGGCGGCCATGACGATCGCTGGGACCCGTCAAGCGATCTGAAGCTTGCCCTCTATTTCGACGACAAGGCGCTCGACCATTGGCTGGAGTTCCAGCGCCGGTTCCTAGCATCCGTCAATCCCTACACCGGCACGGCCCCGATCGACGACGCGGCGCTGGCGCTCGTCATTCTCGTCAATGAGAACAATATCGAATTCGACAGCATCGTCCGCGAGCGGGAGGGTAAGCCGCATTATGACGAGCGCTTGAGAACACCGTTCAACCACTGGCTTGCGAAGCAATACGGCTCGACAGAGGCGCTTTCCAAGGCGTGGCCAGACCTCGCGGCCGGCGAACGGCTGGAAGACGCATCCGCAGAACTGCCGAAATCGCGCTACGAGGATTCGCCGCGCCTCAAGGACCTGCAAGCGTTCTTCGTCTCCGTCGAAACCGCTACCACTGGCCGGATGACGAAGGCTCTGCGCGAACTTGGCTACAAGGGAGAAATCAGCAGCTTCAACAACTGGCCGACGATACAGACAACGCTGAGCCGGCAGGACCTGCCCGTCATCACGATGAACACCTACCAGGACTGGGTCGGCAGCTACGCGCCGGGCGCGAGCCTCACGCAGCAGAGTTCCATCGACGACGGCGCCGGCTACATGCGCCTGATCGCCGCCGCCCGGTGGCTCGGTAGGCCCTTCGTGGTCAGCGAGTACGACCATCTTTTCTGGAACCGCCATCGCTATGAGGCCGGGCTCGTCATGCCTGCCTACGCCGCGCAGCAGGGATGGGATGTGCTGTGCCGGCACGGGCATGGCCCTATCGTCCTAAAGTACAACGAATCCTATGCACACAAAAAGGCCATGCTGCCCTACGCCATCGCACTCGATCCTGTCGCCCGTGCCGGCGAAACGCTGGCGGCCCTTCTGTACCGGCGCGGCGACGTCTCGACCTCGAAGCTGACCATTCCATTCCTTGTGCGCGGCCCAGAGGACCTTGACGGAGACATGCAGGCGCGCGAGCCCGAACAACTCACCGACCTTGCGCTTATCGGCGCGATCGGCATGGAAAAAGCGGGGGAAGAAGCGAGCAATTTCTCTGTCGGCCAGCCGCGCTCGTCCGTGAATCCGCAGGCCATTCTCGATGCCGCCAAGATGGCCGGACTTCTGGCGAAGGACAACCAGACCGACCTGAAGACCGGCCTCTACCAAAGCGACACCGGCGAACTGCTCCTTGATCGCCTGCGAGGGCAATTGCGTGTCTCCACACCCAGGACGGAGGCGGTGGCTTTTTCCACGCTCAGGGAGCCCGTCAATCTGGGGAGCGTCAGGGTCGAGGCTTCGGATGGCGACGGATTGCTCTCCGTGTCCGTACTTGATGGCGCGGAAACAATTTCAACAAGCCGGCGGCTTCTCGTCATCTACGCGACCGATGCGCACAATACAGGCATGCGCTTCAGCGATGACGAAGAGAAAGTGATTGCCGATTTCGGCCGGCTTCCCGTCCTGATCAGAAAAGGCTACGTCGACCTGTCGCTCAAGCTAGCGGAAGGTCGATGGCGGCTGACACCGGTCACTCTCAACGGCGTCGCCTCGGTGACCGCCGCCGAGGCGATATCGCCGGCCGGATTCCGTATTTCCAACGACACTATCTCCGGCCCGACGACCTTCTTTCTTCTTGAAGCAAACTGAAGCCCGTTCGGAACCGCTTTTGTTCCAGGCTAAATTTTCGCACCAATTGACTTATCAGGATGGAAGAATACCTATTTCTCATCGCAATCGGCTTCCGCTTGCACCGGAACCGAATATGCGATCAAAGCCACGCCGTCACGGCAGCGTGATGGACTGGCAGGCGTTTCGGGCAACCTGGAGGAGGATTGCAATGCGGGACTGCGTTCTTACGATCAGCTTTTTGGCCACTCTTCTCTGTCCGCTTAGCGCGCTCGCCCAGGAAGGCGATGCCGAGGCGGGCGCGACCGTATTCAAGAAATGCGCCATCTGTCATGTGGCCGATAGCGACAAGAACAAGGTCGGCCCCTCCCTGAACCACCTCTTCGGCAGAAAGGCCGGAACGCATCCGGACTTCAGCTATTCGCCAGCCATGAAGGAAGCGGGCGAAGGCGGGCTGGTCTGGGACGAGGCTGCGTTGCGCGACTATCTGCACAATCCAAAGGCGAAGGTGAAAGGCACGAAAATGGCCTTCGCCGGGGTGAAGAAGGATGACGAGATCACCAATCTCATCGCCTATCTGAAGCAATTCTCCCAGTGAGGACTACCTTTATGCGCGCAATTATATTGTGCGCGGCGCTAATTGCCTGGACTTATTGTTCGTGAGATACTGATCCGGCATTTTCTACAGATTACGCATTCATGTCCACAGCCGTCCGAGGCAGGGAGGGGACAGGAAATGGCTGTAGTGCTTATCCTCGTCATTCTGGCAGTTGGATCCGTGGTGTTCCATTTGCTCAGCCCATGGTGGTGGACGCCGATCGCGTCCAATTGGAATTATATCGACAACACCATCATTATTACATTCTGGATCACCGGTTTCGTCTTCGTCGCGGTGGTGCTGTTCGTCGCCTATTGTGTTCTCCGCTTCCGCCACCGCCCCGGAAACCGCGCAGCCTACGAGCCTGAAAACAAGAAACTGGAAGTATGGCTCGCCTCGGTGACGGCCGTTGGCGTTGCCGCCATGCTCACCCCCGGCCTCTTCGTGTGGAACCAGTTCGTCACCGTCCCCGCGGGGGCGACCGAGGTGGAGGTCGTCGGCCAACAATGGCTCTGGAGTTTCCGGCTGCCCGGCGCCAACGCCAAGCTTGGGACATCCGAGACGCGCGCCATCGGCGACGGCAATGCGCTGGGGGTCAACCCCAACGACCCCAACGGTCTCGACGACCTCATCATCGAGGGTGGCGAACTGCACCTGCTTGTCGACAAGCCCGTCAAGATGCTGCTGCGCTCGGTCGATGTGCTGCATGACTTCTACGTTCCCGAATTCAGGGCAAAGATGGACATGGTGCCGGGCATGGTGACCTATTTCTGGTTCACACCGACGCGAACCGGGACATTCGAAGTCCTCTGCGCCGAGCTCTGCGGCACCGGCCATCCGCAAATGCGCGGAACCGTGGTGGTGGATAACGAGGCCGACTATCAGGCATGGCTGGAGCAGCAGCAGACCTTCACCCAGCTTCTCGCGGCAAGCCAGCAACCGACGGCAATTGCATCCAGCACGTCCCCTGGAAAATAGGGAGGCGTCCAAAAAGACGAACCGGGAGGTCAATGATGGTCGATATCAGGTCCGGCGCAGACGAAGTCATCCCACTGGCCGAGGTCGAAGATGTAGAACTTTATCATCCGAAGAGCTGGTGGACGCACTATGTCTTCAGCCAGGATGCGAAGATCATCGCCATCCAGTATTCGTTGACGGCGACCGCCATCGGAATGGTGGCGCTCGTGCTCTCCTGGCTGATACGTCTGCAGCTCGGCTTTCCCGGCACGTTCAATTTCATCGACGCCGACCACTACTATCAGTTCATCACCATGCACGGCATGATCATGGTGATCTATCTCCTGACCGCGCTGTTTCTCGGCGGTTTCGGCAACTACCTCATTCCCTTGATGGTCGGCGCGCGGGACATGGTGTTTCCCTATGCCAACATGCTGAGCTACTGGCTCTATCTGCTTGCCGTCCTCATCCTCGCCGCCGGCTTCTTCGTACCGGGCGGGCCAACCGGCGCCGGCTGGACGCTCTACCCGCCCCAAGCCGTTCTCTCCGGTACGCCCGGCGGTCAGGACTGGGGCATCCTGGTGATGCTGTCGTCGCTGATCCTGTTCATCATCGGCTTTACCATGGGCGGGCTGAACTATGTCGTGACCGTGCTGCAGGGCCGTGCCCGCGGGATGACGCTGATGCGCATGCCGCTGACGATCTGGGGCATCTTCACGGCAACGGTCATGGCGCTTCTGGCGTTTCCCGCCCTCTTTGTTGCCTGCGTCATGATGCTGTTCGACAGGCTTCTCGGAACGAGTTTCTTCATGCCGGCGATCGTCGAAATGGGCACGCAACTGAAACAGGGCGGCGGCAGCCCGATCCTGTTCCAGCACCTGTTCTGGTTCTTCGGACATCCCGAAGTCTACATCGTCGCCCTTCCGGCATTCGGCATCGTGTCCGATCTGATCAGCACTCATGCGCGAAAAAACATCTTCGGCTACCGCATGATGGTCTGGGCGATCGTGATCATCGGAGCGTTGAGCTTCGTCGTCTGGGCGCATCATATGTATGTCAGCGGCATGAACCCGAATTTCGGCTTCTTCTTCGCCACCACGACGCTGATCATCGCGGTTCCGACTGCGATCAAGGTCTATAATTGGGTGCTGACGCTATGGCGCGGCGACATCCACCTGACCCTGCCGATGCTCTTTGCCCTCGCCTTCATCGTCACCTTCGTCAATGGTGGACTGACGGGCCTGTTCCTCGGCAATGTTGTCGTCGACGTGCCCCTGTCCGACACCATGTTCGTCGTCGCGCATTTCCACATGGTGATGGGCGTGGCGCCGATCATGGTGATTTTTGGCGCGATCTACCACTGGTATCCGAAGGTCACCGGACGGATGCTGAACGAGGCGATGGGCCAGATCCATTTCTGGGTCACGTTCCTCGGCGCCTACCTGATCTTTTTTCCGATGCACTATCTCGGACTGCTGGGCATACCGCGCCGCTATCATGAACTGGGCGAAACGGCCTTCATTCCGGAATCGGCCCATACGCTGAACATGTTCATCTCCGTCATGGCGCTGACCGTCGGTGCCGCCCAGATCCTCTTTCTCTTCAATCTCGCCTGGAGCCTGAAGAGGGGCAGGCCTTCCGGCGGTAATCCGTGGCGAGCAACGACGCTTGAGTGGCAGACGCCGCAGACCCCGCCCGCCCACGGCAACTGGGGCAAGGAACTGCCGGTGGTCTACCGCTGGGCCTATGACTATAGCGTGCCGGGCGCCGCCGAGGACTTCATCCCCCAGAACCAGCCGGGGCTTGGCATGCCGACGCGGGAGCATGCCTCATGAGCGTCATGCTGATCTTCCTCGCCGGTATCGCCGGCGTGGTCATCTGGTGGATGGCTCAACAGCGGCTGACCTCCCGGCCATGGCTGGAGGTGGGACACGTAGGACATCCAGGAGGCGGCGAGCGTTCTCCCATCCCGCCAGCGCAAATCGGCCTCTACGTCTTTCTCGCGGTCGTGGGTGCGCTCTTCAGCCTCTTCATCAGCGCCTACATGATGCGCGTCGGCACACCCGACTGGTGGTCGACGCCCATTCCGCGCCTGCTTTGGCTGAACACCGGAGCGCTGATCGTCAGCAGCGGCGCCATGCAATGGGCGAAGACCGAAGCACAACGCGGCCGTGGCGATCCGATGCGGGCCGCGCTGCTCGCTGCGCTCGTAACCGCGATCCTGTTTCTGACCGGGCAAATCTTCGCCTGGCGGGAACTGACACAGGCCGGTTATGTGCTTGCCGACAATCCGGCTAACAGCTTCTTCTACGTAATCACCGGTATGCACGGCCTCCACATCCTGGGAGGGTTGATCGCGCTTGGCCGGACGATGACGAGGGTGTGGAACGGCGCGGTGACCGATAGGGTGCGCCTTAACGTGAGCCTCTGCGCCACCTACTGGCATTTCATGCTCATCGTTTGGCTGATCCTGTTTGCACTCTTCGCCGGCTGGGCAAATGATTTCGCCGATCTTTGCCGGCAGTTGCTCACATAGGGAGTGGGGTTGATGGCTCAAACCGTAGAGACACATACCGGCGAAACGCTCGAGCGCCCCTTGGGGCTGCGCGGTGTCGCAGCCGATTTTTCCTCCGATCAGCGCGCGTTCAAGAACGTCTCCTGGGGCAAGGCCATGATGTGGATCTTTCTCCTCAGCGACACCTTCATCTTCGGCTGTTTCCTGGTCGCCTACATGACCGCGCGCATGTCGACCACCGTCGCCTGGCCCAATCCCAGCGAAGTCTTCGCGCTCACCATCGGCGGCCAGGAAATCCCGCTGATCCTGATCGCCATCATGACATTCGTCCTCATCTCGAGCAGCGGCACGATGGCGATGGCCGTCAATTTCGGATACCGCCGGGACCGGCGCACGACGGCAATCCTGATGTTGCTGACCGCAGTTCTTGGCGCAACCTTCGTCGGAATGCAGGCGTTCGAATGGTCGAAGCTGATTGCCGAAGGGGTTCGTCCCTGGGAAAACCCGTGGGGTGCGGCGCAGTTCGGCTCGACTTTTTTCATGATCACCGGATTTCACGGGACCCACGTGACGATCGGCGTCATCTTTCTCTTGATCGTTGCGCGCAAGGTCTGGCGGGGCGATTTCGACACCGAAAGACGCGGCTTTTTCACCAGCCGCAAGGGTAACTACGAGGTCGTCGAGATCATGGGCCTCTACTGGCACTTCGTCGATCTGGTCTGGGTCTTCATCTTTGCATTTTTCTATCTGTGGTGAGGTGACGTGATGACACAAGTCGCAACGCATGCCCAAATGCCGGCAAAGGAGCAGCACCAGCAGCACCCGATCAGGCTCTATCTCGTCGTCTGGGGCTTTCTCTTCATCCTCAGCGCCTGCTCATATTTCGTCGACTATGCCGGCCTGCATGGTTATTTGCGCTGGTCCCTCATCCTTCTTTTCATGGTCCTGAAGGCGGGGCTGATCATCGCGATCTTCATGCACATGGCCTGGGAGCGGCTGGCGCTCGTCTATGCCGTGCTGCTGCCACCGGTTCTTGTCCTGGTGTTCGTAGCGCTGATGATGTCGGAGGCGAACTACACCGCCCTGTCACGCATGACCTTCTTCGGCGCTTCACCGTAGCGCACGGGCCCCGCCCATTTTGACGGCAAAAGCCCGCTTGCATCGTATGCAGGCAGGCTTTTGTTTGTTTGCGGTGGCGTGAACCACGGAGACCTGCATGGCATTGGCCAACCAGTTTTCATGTCGCTTATTCGACCGCCTGCCCTTCCGGTTTCCGCCCGATCGACTTTGCCTTTTCGCGGAGCCACTGGAAATTCACGTAGAGCATGGGGATCAGGAAGATGCCGACAAGGGCGGCGCCCAGCATGCCGCCAAAAACGGCGGTGCCGACACCGCGGCGGCTGAGCATGCCTGCACCTTCCGCAATGACCAGTGGAACCAGACCGGCAATGAAGGCAAAGCTGGTCATCATCACGGCGCGGAACCGTTCGCGCGCGCCTTCGACGGCGGCTTCCGAAATGCCCAGCCCGTGCTTGCGGCGCTCCATCGCGAACTCGACGATGAGAATGCCGTTCTTCGCGGCAAGCGCGATCAGCACCACGAGACCGATCTGGGCATAGAGATTGTTGTCGAGGCCCGCGATCTTGAGACCCAGCATCGAGCCGGCAATGCCGGCCGATACAGAAAGCAGCACGGCGATCGGGATCGTCCAGCTTTCATAAAGACCGACGAGGAACAGATAGGCGAAGAGCACGGCAAGCCCAAGGATCATCGTCGTCTTGCCGCTTGCTTCGATTTCCTGCAGCGCCGTTCCCGTCCACTCATAGCTGTAGCCGGCTGGAAGCGTCTTGGCGGAAACGTCCTCCATGGCAGCGATCGCCTCGCCCGAACTGCGTCCCGGCGCCGGACCACCATTGATCGTGGCGCTGGCATAATTGTTGTAACGCACGATCAGCTGCGGTCCGAGGATCAGGCGTGCCTGCGCAAAGGCCCGGATCGGCACCATCTGGCCCTTGTTGTTGCGCACATTGATCCGGTAGATGTCGTCAACCTTCGCTCGCTCGGACGCTTCCCCCTGCACCGTGACCTGCCAGGTTCGGCCAAACAGGTTGAAGTCGTTGGCATAGGCGCTGCCCAGCACCGACTGCAGCACGTTGAAGACATCCGAGACCTCGATGCCGAGCGTTTGCACCTTCTCACGGTCGATATCGAGATAAAGCTGAGGCGTATTGGCCGCATAGGTCGTGAAGACACGACTGAGCGCCGGATCCTGGTTGGCGGCAAACACCAGGCCACGCGCCGCCTGGGCGATATCGGTCGCACTGCTGCCGGTGAGGCTGAGAAGCTGGTATTCGAAACCGCTGCCCGTGCCCAGCCCGATGATCGGCGGCAGATTATAAACGATGACATTGGCGTCCTTGACCGCCTGAAGTTCATTGCTGATCTTGGCGATGAGAGCGTTTACGGAAAGTGCGGTCGTCGTGCGGTCCGCAAACGGCTTCAGCGTGATCACCAGCAGCCCCGAATTCGACTTCACCTGGCCGTCGAGCAGACTGTAGCCAACAACCGACATGACGCCGTCAACACCATCCGTAGCGCGGATCAGCTCCTCGACCCGCTTGGCAACTGCGTTCGTCCGGTTCACCGAAGCGCCATCCGGCAGGACGATTTCACCGAAGATAGCCCCTTGATCTTCCGATGGCAGGAATCCGGTCGGCGTCGACTTGATCAGCCAGCCAGTACCCGCAACGAGCCCCACCAAGAGCACAAGTCCCAGAAACGCGAAGCGCACGAAACGCCGCACCAGCGCCGCATAACCGTCGCGGGCAAAGTCGATGCCCTGCAGTACATAGCGAATGGGACCACGTTTCGGACCATGGCGAGCCTTCAGAAGCACGGAGCAAAGGGCGGGCGACAGCGACAGCGCGTTGATGGCCGAAATCACCATGGAGACGGACACGGCAACGGCAAACTGGCGGAAAAGCTCACCGGAAATACCGGGTATGAATGCCACCGGTATGAACACCGAAAGCAGAACCAGCGTGATCGCGATGATGGGAGCCGTAATCTCGCCCATGGCAAGCCGCGCCGCTTCCGCCGGCGTAACGGTCGGGTCCTTCTCCAACTGGGCCTCCACCGCTTCGACAACGACGATGGCGTCGTCGACCACGATCCCGATCGCAAGCACCAGGGCGAGCAGCGAAACCGTATTGGCCGAAAATCCCAACGCCATCATCACGGCGAACGTGCCGATCAACGAGACCGGCACGGCGATCAAGGGAATGAGTGTCGCCCGCACGCTTCCAAGGAACAGGTAGACGACGATCACGACAAGGATGAAGGCCTCGATCAGTGTCTTGACGACTTCGTGAATGCTTTCATCGACGAACTTCGTCGTATCATAGGTCACCTTGTATTCGACGCCCTCGGGAAAGGATGGCTTGAGCTTCTCGAGCAGCTGGCCGATAGCCTCCGCAGTGGCAATCGCATTGCCGCCCGGCGATTGGTAGATGCCGAGAACGGCTGCAGGCGTACCGTCCTGCCGTCCGATCTGTTCTGCCGTCTTCGAGGTAAGCTCGACGCGCGCAACATCGCGGATACGCACGAACGAACCGTCGGGTTGGGCCCGGAGCACGATGCTTGCGAACTCCTCGACCGTGCTGAGGCGACCCTTCGTTTGAATGGTCAGCTGGAACTGCTGGTCAGGCAGCGCCGGCTGGGCGCCGATGCGGCCGATCGCCGCCTGGACGTTCTGCCGCTTCAGCGCATCGACGATATCGTTCGGCGTCATGCCGAAATTGGTCAGCCGCTCCGGCGTGACCCAGATCCGCATGCTGTAGTCGGATGGCGTCAGAAGCGTGACGTCGCCAACACCGCTGATCCGCTTCAGACCGTCGATGATATTGATCGTCGCGTAGTTCGACAGGAAAAGCTGGTCCTGCTTTCCGTCCGAGGACGTCAGCGCGATCAGCTGCATCAGCGCCGACGACTTCTTCTTGACGCTGATGCCCTGGGAGCGCGCCTCCTGCGGCAGTTGCGCTTCGGCCAGGTTGACACGGTTCTGCACGTTGACTGTATTGATATCCGGATCGGTCCCGACGGCGAAACTGACGGTGAGCGTATAGCTGCCGTCGTTGCCGCTTGTCGACTTCATGTAGATCATGTTGTCGACGCCGACGACGCGGGATTCAATCGGCTGGGCAATGGATTGCTGAACGATTTCAGCACTCGCTCCCGGATAGCTGACGGTCACCGACACCTGGGGCGGCACGATGTCGGGAAACTGGGCAATCGGTATGACGCTGAGGGCGACAAGGCCTGCAATGGTAATGACGAGCGAAATGACGATTGCGAGCCGTGGCCTATCGATGAAAATCCCAGACAGCATGGCTCAGGAACCCGGTTTGACTTCGACCGGCTCAACGACCTGGCCGGGGCGAACCTTCTGAATGCCTTCGGTCACGATCATATCACCGACGGCAAGGCCCTTGGTGACCGAAAGATCGCTCCCTTCGACTTGTCCCGGTTCGATCCGCCGAACTTCGATTTTGTTCTCCTTGTTGACGACGAGCGCAAACGGACCGGACTGGTCTATCTGGATCGCGGCTTGCGGCACGACCAGCGAAGTCTCTGGAGTTCCCCCCTGAACGGTCACGTTGACGAGTTGGCCGTCGATCAAGACCCGGTTGGGATTGGGAAAAGTCGCACGTACCGGTACCGTGTCGGTGCCTTGGTCCACGGTCACATCGACGAAATTGACCTTGCCGGACTCGGGATACAGTGTCCCGTCGGCAAGCTGCACCAAAACGACAGCCGTGTTTACCGCGTCGCCCAGTTTTCCAGTACTGCCCAATTTTTCCCGAACGGCAAGAATTTCGCGCTGCGACACGGAGAAGGTCACGTAAATCGGATCCTGACTGACAATCGTTGCCAGCACGCTGCTCGACGGGCCGACGAAATTGCCAACAGAGTATTGAGAGCGGCCGATGCGGCCCGCGATAGGGGCGCGGATGTCGGTATATCCAAGGTCCAGCTTGGCTTTGTCCAGCGCGGCCTGGAGTTGCGTAAGGCTTCCCTTGGCCTCTTGCTGCTTGGCATTTGCCAAGTCCAGCTGGGATTGGGGGGCTGCACTCTTTGACACAAGGGTGGTCTGACGCTCGACCTCGATGTTGGTCAGCGCCAGCCCAGCCTCCGCAGATTGGATCGCGCCTTGGGCTTGGACGACCGCGGCTTCATACTGCCCCTTCTCCATGGCGAAGAGGAGGTCGCCGGCTTTGACATCCTGTCCTTCCACAAAGAGCCTGTGCTCGAGGAAGCCATCGACGCGAGCGCGCAACTCCACCTTGTCTGTGGCATCGACCCGCGCGGTGAAAGAAATAGAAGGCCTGATGTCTTTCTCGATCGCCCTTGTCACCGATACGGAAGGAAGGGCGGCGGCCGATTTGCCGCTTTCCTGAGCCGCGGCGCCGTGGTTCATTGCAATGGTCGAGATGAGTAATGCAGCCGTGACACGTGATCGATAGACACAACCCGACATTGAGTCCCCCTTCAAATGCGTCTCGTAACAACCGACTTCACCTTCCTCTCCCGCACGACAACTGTCAATCTGCGGAGGTCCTCCATTTTCCCGTTCTCGGCCGGCTGTCGTCAGGCAAATAGGTCCACCGATGTGGTCGCGGCGGCTTGGTAGGACCGTATGACCGGCCAGCGTCATGGGGGACGCCTTGTCCCGGAGATATGGCACCCCTTTTCACCTTTGGCGAGTGGTGTTGCTGCGGTGGAGAGGACACTTTGGCGACGGAGGACGTGTGTTCTTGGCGACCGCCTTGTGAAGGGGGAAGGCATGAGCGATGAGTGT
>UCEZ01000060.1 GCA_900471525.1 Hyphomicrobiales bacterium
GTGAGCGCAACGAATGGCCCACGGCTTTCATGATTGACGGATAGGTTTTTGGCGCTCGGTCAGAACTTCTGCTTTGCCCGCTTCGGCATAAAGTAGGTTCGGATATTGACGAGTGCTTCGGCGACATCAGCAGCATCCTGGCTGGTCGCTTTGCGTTTTGCCTCGCCGAGCTTGCGGATGGGTGCGATGATATCCCCAGTGATGGCATGACCTCGAAGGACGGGCCTCCAAAGCTTAGGCGCGTATCCTGTTCCCAGCAGAAAGCAGAGGTCCCAATCGAAGATATCAAAGGTCTGATCATCGATCCTGGTGAACCTGGGCCGGTGGTCTTTCGGTGTTTCGGAAAGGCTTGCCGAGATGCGGTTGTACTCTGCAACGATCGTCTGCACGGCTTGATGTTCGGTCGTTTCCATCGGCAGGTTCAGGGCATCCGGACCGGTCAGTTCCGGGATCCATTGGCGTGGGTCGATGAACTTGGGACCGATGATGAGCGCCGTAAGGTAGCCATCGAGACCGCTCATGGACCAGATTGGCGATGCCGGACGACGTCCCCTGATAAAAGCTTCGAACGCCTCGTCGCCGAGCTTTGGTCGTTCCGTCGTCTGCTGACTGTTCAGTGTCATGCCGCCCGTCTCTCCTGCTGTGTCATCGCTTCACGCTCAGCCTTCCAGGTCCAAGGCAGGAGACTTTCCATCTCGTTGGCTTTCACTTTGCCGGAGATGATCCGCTCCAGCACATCGGCAAGCCAGACCTCGGGATCCACGCCGTTCAATTTACAGGTGTTGACGAGGGATGCGATGACCGCGAAGGTCTTGCCGCCGCCGGGACTGCCTACGAACAGCGAGTTCTTTCTCGTCAGAGCCACCGACTTCATCGAACGCTCGACTACATTGGAGTCTACCTCGACGCGGCCATCATCGAGGAAGGCTGTCAGCCCGCCCCAGTGGTTGAGTGTGTAGGAGACCGCCTTGCCAAGCGCCGACTTCGCCGACACCTCGTTGCTCAATTCCGTGAGCTTGGCCTTCAGCACTTTCATGGCGGGAGCTGTATCGCGACGCCTAACGATAAGCCGGGTATCGGCATTTTCCCCGCGCAAGTCCGCTTCGATGCGATAGATTTCGGCGATCCTGGCGAGGATCGACAAAGCCTCCGAAGAGCCGGTCAGTTTGACGACATCGACGAACTTGCGTCGTGCATGGGCAAGACAGAAGGCCAGTCGCATGGGGACGACATTGCTCTTTCCACGACGCTTGACCATGGTTTTATAGGCTTGGTACCCGTCTACCTGAAGCACGCCGGCAAACGACGACAGTTGCCCCTCGACCTCGCGAGCGCTACGGCTTTCGGCAAAAGTGTAGGCCACCGCCGGCGGCGCCGGACCATTCCATGGGCGATCGTCGACCGCTTGCGCCCATAATTGGCAGACCTTGGTTCGTTTGCGCCCCGGATCGAGCCGCGGAAGCGGCGTCTCATCACAGAACACCCTCGGCTGCGAGCGGATGAAGGCGGTGAGCGCATCGTAGAGAAGCTCGAGCCACCAGGCGACCCGCGTGACCCAGGCGCCGAGCGTGCCTCGATCAATGGTCACGCCGCAGGAGGCCATCATCTGCGCCTGGCGATGGAGCGGGAGATGCCAGGCGAACTTCGAAACCGCGATATGAGCTGCGAATGCCGTGGTCACCATGCCGCCATCCATCACGCGTGCTGGTGCGGGCGCTTGTACAATGGCATTCTCGCATGCCCGGCAGGCATAGCGTGGTCGGGTCGTCCGTTTCACCCGGACAACGGCAGGCACGATGTCGAGCGCCTCGCTGATGTCCGTGCCGATGCAATGAAGTTCGAACGAACAGCAGGGGCAGACCTTGCTCTCCGGCTCGATGAGCTCGTCATAACGCGGAAGGTGCTTGGGCAAGTGGCCGATATTGCGAGCTGGCGATCGCCGTGCCTGCGTTTTGTATTCACCGACCGGCGCGACATCGTCATTGGCAGCAACGGGAATGTCGCTCAGATCGCCAAGGTCAAGGATCGCCTGCGTCGGATCGATGGTCGTCATCTTCTCCGATTTCGTCCCAAAAAGCTGGCCCTCAAGGAAGGCCACGCGCGCCTTAAGGTCGGCATTCTCTTCGTTGAGCGAGAGAATGATCCGGGTCAATTGCGCAGCGTCCTGGGGCAAGGGATCGTGTCGAAGCGGCATGACGGATCCTACCACGAAGGCCGGAATCATCAAGCAAAACCAATAGGATCAACCTGCTTTCAAGGGGCGCTTTACCGGGTTCTGCTTCACCCTTGTCCAGTCAATGCCGGCCAGCAGAAGCGAGAACTCTTCGCGCGTCATCTGCATGGCGCCACCGCGGATCGGCGGCCAAACAAACTTGCCCGCCTCAAGCCACTTCGTCGCCAGGATCATGCCGGATCCATCCCAATAAATGCAGCGAAGTCGATCGAGACGCTTGGCGCGGAACACGAACACGTCGCCGCAATACGGATCAGCCGCAAGCGCCGATGCCACCAATGCCACCAGGCCATTCATGCCGCGCCGGAAGTCGACAGGCTGCGTCGCAACCATGATCTTCACTCCACCAGGGGAAAGTCCGATCACCGGCGACCCCGCAACGCCGCCACGATCGCTTGCGCCAACTCGGGCGCCACCGTACCGATCACGGTCATGCGCGCGCCAGCAATCTCGATCTCAATCCGACCTGCGGCGAAGTGGGCGGCATCCGATGGAGAGCCCTGGTGGGCCGCTTGATCGCCGACCACCGTTACCGGCACGAACATCGCCTGCTGCGCACAGACCTTGGCCGAGGGACGAGTGGTCAGCCCGGCATCTCGACGCCAAACATTCAGTAAACCGCGATTGACGCCCCAGTGCCGGGCAACGGCCGAGATGTTCACGCCGGGTTCCGCGCTTTCCGCAAGGATCCGCGCCTTCTCCTGGTCAGTCCAATTCCGCCGCTGACGACGACCGGTAATCACCTCGATCCGACGATATTTTCCCTCATGCCTGGCTTCATGCATGCCTTCATCCATGACTTCAAGCATGGCATCAGCGCGATCTCCAACCATCCCGTTCCGCTCCTATCGGTGAAGGAGCTTATCTCGCGGCCTCGATCACAAAAGGAAAGGTGGGCTGTTCGTAGCGCTCAC
>UCEZ01000026.1 GCA_900471525.1 Hyphomicrobiales bacterium
ATCCAGACCCGCAAGATTGATGTTGGGATTGTCAGTTCGCGGATAGACAATCCATACCTTGTTACCGAGCCTCTTCAGGAGCAGCCCCTCGTTTGTATTATGCCGCTCGACCATGCGCTCGCACAGCAGAAGGTCATCCGTCCAGAACACCTGAACCGCATGCCTTTCGTCTCATTCAAGGTCGATTCCTATATAGGGCAGAAGGTCGCCGCCATATTCGCGAAGTACAACGTCAAAACAAATGTCGTCATGACGGCCGATGCGAGCCCGACCCTTCGCCAGTTTGTCGCGGCAGGCTTGGGCATTTCCCTCGTGCACCCCCTTTTCATTGCAGGTATCGAAGACAAGGTCGTCATACGCCCATTCGAGCCAGCCACACCAAGCGATTTGCTGTTGTGCTATGCGCGAGATGCCCGAAATGCGCATCTCATCTCGGAATTTGTGAACGAGACGAAAGCAGTGGCCACGCGCCTCGTTGAAGAACTGACCGGTAATTTTGCGTAATTCCCCATGCCTAGTGACATGGAAGGGGCTTGTCGCAAACCTCCTCAGAGGCCGCGACTATCCCTTGAACGATGCCATTTTCATGTTTTGTTAACCTTTGTAATTCCAAAGAGGCGCGCAACCAAATCGTTCTGATCGTTGACTGTCCAGCCGCCGGAAAAGCCAAAGCCTTTCCTCAACCACAGCATGGCTTCGAAACCCGCGATTGTTCTTCGGGCGGTGTTGAATGACCGGAACCCGCCGATCTTGGGCATGTTCTTCTTGACCCGGAAATGGTCGCTTTCGATGCCTTGCTGGAGATGCTTGGTGACATAATGCACGGGATCGGGATGGAGAAGTGCTCCTCACGAGAACCAGTGCCAGCACTGAGAGCAGTCTCAAGATCTGGGGGCTTAAGCTGCGTGAGCGGTTGGGCTTCAAGCGCGCTGCAGTGGCGGTCGCCCGAAAGCTGGCGGTCATCATGCACAGCATGCTCAAGACAGGAGAAGTGTTCAACACATTGGCCGGCGCAACCGCATAAGCGAAGTGTCAGCCTCCTTCCCTCAGCGCGTCAAATCCGATTCGAGGCACGGAGCGTCCCTGCTGCGGACGTGGGTTGGATCATTCCGTTTAGGACCGCTGCAGCTCTTTGAGAGACTGCGCGTCAGACATAGGAAGGTCCCACCCTGCGAAGACCCATTATGCGGCGACCATGTATCGACCGCGGAGACAACGCTGCTCCCAGCACCGGACTGCTGTGAAGAAAATATCATCGATGAGGCCTGAACCAACTGATCAAATTAAGCTGTGTTGCATTCTACAACACGGTAACAATGCCGAATGCTATTGCCACCTTGACTCAGGCATTGCAAGACAACGGTACCATTCAAGGACACGGTTCACGACCATCGAGTGCCGAAGATCATGAACGCGAGGCCCGAGTTGCCCTTGCAGTGGCTTCAATCCGGCACGACGTATGACATCTGTGAGCAACCAGGTGATCATTTCGGGGGTGTAGCGGGATCTGCCCTGGACGTGCCAGAACAGGGCAGAGCGCGGATCCTGCGATCCGCCGACCCGACGCCGTGCAGCGATGTAGGCCTGAAGTTCGGTAATTACACTGTCGGGAAGTGGCAGAATTCGGGTCTTGAAGAACCGTGATCGTGCCATCACCGGGATTGACGTCCCCAATATCCAGCCTGGCCAACTCTCCCCGCCGCAGACCCGCGCAGTAGGCCAGCAACAGCATGGTGTAGATGCTCAACGGACGAAGTGTTGCCCGCGGCGAGGGATACGAACGGGCAATGTCGAGCATTCGCCGTACGTCGGCAGGAGAGTAGATCTAGGGCTTTCGCCACTGCTTGCGGATCTCCTTTTGGGGTCTCGGATCCGGTCGACGCCGAGGAGCTGATGGATCGTGCCGTCGCTGGATTTTTGCGAAGAGACGCTCAAGGTTTTCGCGCTCATATGCATGGTTACGCGTGCCTTTCGTGGCCGCCCATCGATCGATCATTACGCTCAGCGGCTCAGTTTCCAGTTGCGGGTTCAGTTGCAGGAACCGGTCGAACTGCAACAGTCGCACTGGTTGCGAAGTATATTTGTATCCCCTGCGACGCATCATGGCGATATGCTCAGCCATAACCTCGCCCAGCACGCTGCCGAACGGTTCGGGCTGGCGCAGTCTGGCAAGAGCCTGTTCTGGATCACACGATATCAACGCGCGCCAGATCGGCATGCTCTGCTTTATATGACATGCCTCTCGCAGAGCTCCGACAGGGTTGTGATCGATCGCACCGGTTGCCAGGAGGTGGTCGAGGAACCGGTCGATGATGCGGGCGCGATGCAGGAGCGTGGATGTCGCCCAGCGAGACGCTAATTCTCGTAGCCAAGCCTGCAGCGCTTGTTGATCGAGCATCCCATGCCGTTCAACAATATCCTGGAAGCTATGCAGGACCTGTTGATAGCAGGTGCGGCTTTTGAGATTGCGCAGATCAAGGCTCGCGACATAGCTGCCAATGCGCGTGTGATCGGAATCGGGCCAACGGGAGATCATGCCAGCACCTCCGTTCCCGGCACATCAAGAGCGACGGCCCTCAGATCCTCGGTGGCAAGCTTGAGGTAGGGGTCTGTCGACCCGGTCGAGCGATGTCCTAACAGATCGCCAATTACCTTTTTCGGAACTGCCGCGCGCAGCAACTCGGTCGCACGAGCGTGACGGAAGATGTGAGACCCGCACTTGCCCAAGGGTTTGACGCCGGCATCCCGGAGCCTCCGCCGAACCAGGCTGTATAGCTTGTCGAGCTTGCGATAGGGCGCGCGCGTGCGGATGAAGATTTCCCTGGCATCGGTTGCGGGCCGTCCAGTCCGCAGGTAAGTGAGGATCGCTTCGCCAACCGGCTCCATCAAGGGAAAAGCGTGTAGGCTTGCGTTTTGCTGTGACAGACACGAACGACTTCGGTCCGCCAGTCTATGTCTTCGATCCGCATGTTACGGACTTCGCCTGCACGTAGCCCATAGGTGGCGAGGAGTTGTAATATCGCATGGTCCCGCAAACCGGCGGCCGTCATGTCCATGCTCGTACTTGCCAGAACCGCGGTGATCTGGTCGCGCTCCAGGATCGACGGCACCCCTTCATAAGCATAGAGCCGCGGCGAGATGATATGTGGCGACAGATCTGCCGCAACGCGGGCAGTCCTGTGGAGGTAGCGCAGCAGCGAACGAAGCCGCTCCGCTGTGGATTTCAGCGAACTGCGCGTCAGCTTCGAGCCACGCAGGTCCATATAGCTGTCGATGTCGCCGACGGTTATTCCGTTGAGGCCCTCGACCCCGCTCCGGTCGAATTGCCAGGCAAGGAAGTAGCGGGCTTCCCACAAGAACGCGTCTGTGCTGGCTTGGGCAAGACCACGCTCCTCGCGAAGCCAGGTTTCGTATTCGTTGCAGATCCCAAATAGCAGTGCGTCGGCGGCGCAGGTTACTTTTGAAGCAGGCGGCCACTGATCCTGCGCAAGTCGTAGCATGGCATGGATTCCCGACTGCGGAACTTCGCGCCAGCGCTTGCCGGGGCGCCGACCTCGGCGCTTCCGGAATAGTCCGGCCGCATGGCATAAATATTCCGCCACTTCCGTTTCGGCCACATCACCGACCGGAACTCCTCGTTGTATTAGATAATCCAGAAACTCGCGGGCGTAGCTGCAGTAATTTCTGATCACTACCGGGCTGTATCGTCGGCCGATTAATACGGCTTCGAGCTCAACAATCAGTTCTCGTTCGGATTTCGACATCAATAACTCCTCTGCTCGTCAAATGACTGCAGAGGTTCGCGGGAAAATAATGCGCAGCAAAGTCGGCTAAAAACGGCGCCATCGGGCGGGTTCCATGCATTTGACCCGCGTTCCTTCGCATTACGATCACCTGATGATTAGTAAAGCGACAGAAGAACGATGCGACAGACGACGCGGAGGCGATCGTGATTGCAGCCCAGCGACCGGAAATGCGCTTCGTGGAGCCGAAATCTGCGGAGCAGCAGAGCCGGGCGATCCTGTTTCGGGCTCGAGAACGGCTCGTCCACCAGCGTACCGAATTGGTCAACGCGCTCAGAGCTTGCCTTTATGAATATGGCCATATTGTTCCGCAGGGTCTTCACCACTTCAAGCGTATTGAGGAGATTCTGGACGAGCCAAACAGCGACCTGCCAGAGTTGATGCGCGAGGAATGCCGCGATCTGCTGAAACAGATCGCCGAGAAGACAATGCGCATCACTCAGCGGACCGTAAAGATCAAGGCGTTGGCGGCTGAAGCTGACACGGCGCGGCGTTTGCAGACTATTCCCGGCGTTGGCCCCTTGACTGCCTTGGCCGTCGAAGCCTTTTCCCCGCCGATGGAGCACTTCCGGTGTGGTCGTGACTTTGCCGCATGGCTCGGCCTCGTGCCACGCCAGTTCTCGTCCGGCGGTAAACAACGGCTCGGACGCATTTCCAAGACAGGGCAGTCCGATATCCGCAGGCTGCTGATTATCGGGGCGATGTCACGGCTGAATTGGCTGGGCCGAAAATCCATCCCGGAAGGATCGTGGCTAGGGCGCATGGTCGCGCGAAAGCCGCGAATGCTGGTCGCAATCGCACTGGCCAACAAGATGGCGCGCACGATCTGGGCGCTGCTCACAAAACATGAGGATTATCGAGTTCCGGCGCAGGCGATAGCAACATGATCAAAATGCTGTAATCAGCCTGTTGCCGGAAAATGGGGGTGGAAGAAGGTGACGACCCGAATGGGCGAAATGATCAAAAAGATCTGGATCGGGAAAACCAGTTATGATTCGTGAGCAGTAAAGCTCGAGATTCAGATTTGGACCCGACCCGCAGATCACCATACCGGCCAGCGGCTTCTGAAAATGCCGCATTTACAGGCCTCACAGAAGACCGCACTCGATCACCTGCCCATCGGAACAGAAACTTCTTGCATCACGGGCGGCAACCACAGAAGATTCGTAGCAAAAGGGAAATCCGTCGAGAGTTAGAGACGACACCCTTGGCACCAGTCAGCCGTGCGCCGGGACCCGGCGCGTAGAAACTGGCGTCAAGGACGAGTCCGCGGGAGAACAGCCGCGAATATAGAAACGAACGAACAAACGAACGATTACACAAACATACAAAGATTACTCCTTACATATCCTGCCATTAGGTAACAATCACGTGCCGCCACCGCCGCCCCGGCCAAACTTTCAAGCCTCTCCTGCCAACGAAAATCACGTGGCTGCTCAGCCACTTCTCCAGCCACATGCCAAGCCTCTCCTGCGGGGCCACACTACGGCTGCCTAGGCAACGATCGCGCGCACCCCTTGGAAAAAAGAAACCGTATCCACTCCAGAATATCAGCACGCTTATTCGAACGGCCGATCCGCCGCCCCTCCTTCGCGCCATGATCAACCTGCGTGACGTGGCCCCGCGTCAGCTGGAGCGAGAAATCAGCCCACCTTCGGTAAAAATCACCAAACAAGGCAAGTGCTGACGCAGGATCAGCTTCTTCATTTCGGCTATACACAGACGACAGGGGGATTGATCGCCGACGCCTACCATTCCAGGCAACGATACGCGAAATGAGCGGGGCAGCAAATGCCTCATGCAGGCTGACACGACACAGCCCCAGGCGGCAACACGCAACTGGCCGAAATCAAGCGAGCCGGCGCAACATTCCCCCGTCGCTGCTGTCAGATTCCCTATAAAACGGATGGCGTCCGCCCCTTCTTCCTATCCTCAGCAACACTTCTTCTCCTTTCGACACTACCGCACATACACAATACATTCTCTCCTTCCTTCGATTTTCCTACCTAGAACCATGTCCACACCACAGCAAGCCGCCGCCCAAACCTTGGCCGCTTCTGCGTCATCCTCGAACCACGACGATACCGATATGTACGCCCCGGCCGAAGGCACCAGCGAACTCAGCGACGACTTCGGCGACGACAAACTCATCGCCGCTCTGACGGACAAGCTGATGGAAATTGCTGCAGCCGACGAGAAAAAGGATGAGCGGCTGAATCAATTGAAGCGTGCTCTGGTGAAGCGGAAGGAGGCGGTGGACCAGGCAGCAAAGTTGAGAAACCCGGCGATGCAACCGAAAGCGGATGCGGCCCTGATCGCCGCCGCGGACCAGCTGAAGAGTTCACAGTCCGATGCCATGGCACAACGGGTGGAAAAATTGATGCTGAAATACGCCACGCCGACGCCCGGAGAGCAGCAGGTACAAGAGGCGGAGCAAGCTGCGGAGACCACGAAGCAAGTGGCCAAACAGGCGCTGTTGGGCTTTGAGGAGGCGAGGGCCACGGTCGCAACGGCAGAAGGGGCACTGGCGAGGATCCAGCAATCACTCGCAGGAGACGACTCGGCATCGGACGATGCAGCGGCATCCGACAGCGGCGAGGAGGTTTGGCGAGCCAAGGCGGACAGAATGGCATCGATGCTGGACCTGACGTTCCTCGACACCGGGTCTTTCTCCCGCGAAAAGATCAACAGACTGAGGACGATGGGGGCTTGGTTCTGTGATGAGCTCAAGCTTTGGTATGTCGCCGACGGCAAGGAGAAGGAACGGGGCGCGTGCCTTGCAGTATGGCCGGAAAATGTTTTGTCCTTTGAGCAATTCCGGATCCTGCTCGCGAGGAGATTTGGCTGGTCGGATAAATAGTTTTTCCTGACGTATTTTTTGAAATTTGTATCTCAACTCCGCAATGACTGAATGAGAGATTCACAACCATTTTCATTTCGTGAAATCATGTGACTTGGCCGCCGAAGGCGCGCCCGCTTGGCTCCCCATCCTAACGTGACCACCAGAAACATCATGATGTTTACATCAGGATATATCCTACCAATGATCACATGAGGCACCACCACAAGCGTGGCCTACACCAGCCACACACACCTCAGGCCGCCAGCCTGGTCTAGATTTGGACTAGCGCCTTGGCACCCATCCCAGCAGCTAGCGACCTGCACCATCACGTCACGTGATCATGCCAAGACGAAATCGCTCCGCCGAGAAAGTCAGATAGCCGCTGCCCCAAGTCGGCGTGTCCGGCCCCCATGCGCAATTTATAAAACGGGTTGATGAAATGACGCCGGCCTTACTCCGCCCCGCTCGTATCAAACAGCCGCACGTCGCCGATCGTAGAAAAAAGGTGTGCCACCAAATTTAAAACTCGTATCCGGCAAATACCCCTGCATATCAGACGGAACCGCCGCTGCTCGCCCCACTTCGGCGTCTCCGGACCCACATGCACGATTTGTGCAAACAAGGTTTGTGAGATGACACGGCCCTGCTCCGCCTCCCTCGTACTACAGCTGAATATCGCCGATCATGGAAAAAGGGCGGCCACTAATTTAGAACTCGTATCCGGCAGCTTATCTCTGCTTAGATGAAGACGCCACCCCTCGCGTCAGCCGGAATGCCCTCCTTCCGCCCGAGCGTGTCACGGCCTGCACGCGCTATCTACGCAAACAGGGTTTTTGGGATGACGCGGCCTGGCTCTGCCTCGCTCTTATCGCAATAGCTGCGCCTCCTCACCGACCATGCATGACAAACGAGTTGACGCCAAATTTAGAGCTCGTATCCGGCACTTCTTCCCCTGCCCGCAACATGTCGCACGCCTTCCCGTCTCACTAAAGTTAATGCCTTCGTCCGGATCGGAGGTACAAAACAGAGGATGACGTAGCCTTTTCAGCCATGGGTAACTGGATCAGCAACTATAAAAAGCCGTGCCTCCTCAACGTTTTCATCATCATCAACATCTCGTCCCAGACTACAACAGACTTATATCATCGATACCCCTCTCAAGCTACCAATAACTATCAACTTATATTACGCAATGTCGGAGTAAGTCGCTGTTATATTAGATATAATTTTATTGAAATTAACATCCTTAAGGCATGATGACATCGAGAAAGCTATCCGTTACTTGGGCACGGACAGTCAGAAATGGTCCGCCTTTCTAGGCCCCGCCCCGTCGCTCCCGGACGAATTGAATGTCAACACCAAGACTCTTTTATACGATCACCTCCTCAAACACCCGGAGTTGGTCCGCCGCATCATCACCGCCTCCGAGAATTGATGTCTGGCCGGATTCGGATGCTGAGTGTCCGGATAGTTGGGCGACGACGCGCCGGAGGAATGCAGTTGGGGATTAACGTTCGCTCGGTGTTTGATTTTGTTTTCTTGTCCGCTGTATTGTCGCTCCTTAGCTATATAGCCGCCAATAAGAGTTCTTCTGCTCCTTAACTTGTCTCCACTCGCCTTGTAATATCACGTGACGTGAACCTACCGGCGCAAGCCTCCGCAATTCGGATCTAATATCCAATTCCAAAAAATGCCCAGATATAAGCGGGTGTTTACATCAGGATATATCCTGCCAGTTCGGGGCGACGAAACAGGCATCACAAGCACGTTGACAAGGTGGGGGATACTGACACCTATTGGTGCCGTGTCCCAATTTGCGAAGCTTATTCTCCAGGCTATAGAATGCGCCGTGCCATCAATCTTCGTCAGGTCGAGATCTTCAAGGCGCTGATCGAGCACGGAACGGTCAGCCGGGACGCGGAGGTCATGTGGATATCTCAACCGGCCGCCAGCAAGCTTCTGATGCATCTGGAAAGCAATACTGGTCTCAAACTTTTTGACCGCCATAAAGGCCGTCTGGTGCCGACAGCACTGGGTCTGCGTCTATACGAAGAGATCGATCGAATTTTTGTTGGATTGCACCAGATCGAGAGTGCAATCGAAACCGTAAGGCGTGAGAACCAGGGCCAACTCGCCGTGGGCGTGATTCCTGCGCTCGCCGGCGCCTTTATTCAGCGCACCACAATGGGTTTCCTGAAGCGCAATCCGAACGTCTACTGCTCCGACCGGCCGCTCGCATCCCAGTGGATCGTCGAGTCCATCCAGACCCGCAAGATTGATGTTGGGATTGTCAGTTCGCGGATAGACAATCCATACCTTGTTACCGAGCCTCTTCAGGAGCAGCCTCTCGTCTGTATTATGCCGCTCGACCATGCACTCGCACAGCAGAAGGTCATCCGTCCAGAACACCTGAACCGCATGCCTTTCGTCTCGTTCAAGGTCGATTCCTATATAGGGCAGAAGGACTGCGTTCATGTTTGCAAAGTACAAAGTCAACGCCAATGTGGTCATGACCGCCGACGCGAGCCCGACCCTCCGCCAATTTGTCGCCGCGGGGTTGGGAATCTCCCTCGTGCATTCGCTTTTCATTGCGGGTATTGAAGACCGCGTCCGTCATACGACCATTCGAGCCGGCCACACCGAGCGACTTGCTGTTGTGCTATGCTCGGGATGCCCGCAATGCGCACCTCATCTCCGAAATTGTGAACGAGACGAAAGCAGTGGCTACACGTCTCGTGGAAGAGTTGACCGGCAATTGGGCGTGAGACCTCAAGGTGAAGCCCCTTAATTTAGTGCAGCAAAGGATGCTCGACAGGACAACTTCCAACCTTCATTGACCATAAGCAGCTTATTCTGTATGATTACCATCATTTCCATTCTTTATATTCCACTTTTCATATCATTTTGAGTATTATTATGAGCAATCCATCCCCGAACTTCACACGTCTCCAGTACCTTAGCGACACGCTCCGGCGACAGTTCCCTGGTTTTACCGACGAGAACGCTGACAGTAACCACAATGCCTTGGCAGACATATCAGGGAGAGGAGGCCAACGACGGCTGGAGGAAGCCATCAGGAAAACCCTCACCAAGAGCATTCCCGAGCATCCAGCTTACAACGCCCAGGTCCTCTTTGCATTGAAGACCTTCCGCGCCAACAACGTCGCGTCGCTGGACCCGAAGAACAACGCTAACGATGCTGCACGCATCGGAGAAATCGTGACGGCCGTCCATAATAAGAGGCCCAAATTCAAGCAATTGACCGAGGATGCCGAAGGATACTCGCATTTTGGACCGCTGAGAGAAGACACCCTGCGCCTTCACACGCTGCTGAAAGGCTATAGTTCCATCAGAGGCGGAGACCTGCATACCTTCCCGAGCATCGAGACATTGGGACATCGGGGCGATGAAATGCGGCTGAAAAAATTCGATCCCGGTCCAGCCCCAGAGCGCAAGCGTGGACGACTCAATTTGCGCTCGGCCTGGGACGACCTGAAAGACCAGAGAGTCGATGCGCGGGGTCTGGCGGGGGAACACCTTGACGTGAATACCGACGCGCTAGCCGACACTTTTGTTCCACCGGATATCTGGGTCGATGCACCGGTCGGCTGGACCGACAAGATGGCGTTGAGGAAGCAGCAGCTCAAGGAAATCCACAAACACCTCAACACGCGTTGCCCTGAAGGCAGTTATTTCAACCGGACGCGCCAAGAAATCATCCATCAGGTTTGGTCAAACAGGCATTCGATAGACGCGTACAAAGAGGGTATAGAGCACGGTCGCAAAATGGATTGGGTCAGATCCGACGGTTCGGTGTGGGTTCAGCCTGAAATACAGTCCAAATTCAACCACGTGCTTGACGAGACCAGGCGCGTTTTGGCCGCCGCGAGCCGAAACCTTACCGCAACATATCCTGACCTACGGCAAATTGCGCCCCAGGATGCTGTTACAATCGACCAGTTGATGCGCAATCATCAACGCATGGGCCTGAAAAGCGCGACAGAACGTTTGCCGCCAGGCGCGCCCCGAAGCGGAAACGGAACGGTGTCCCTCGACACGCTCCCGCGCGACTATGTTCCCGAAGAGATAAAGCGTGCAGTGACGTATCGGGAGAATATGATCAGGGCAAGTCCGATTGCGCAGCAGTGGGCCAAAAGGTGCGAAGAAACAACAACCCAGCTCATCCCCTATGAAGGTCGGGAAACCCTGACAAAACGGATAGCTTTGCAGAAAACGGTCTTTGCAAACCGAGATTACTTCATTGGTGAGGGTACTGATAACAGATTCTCAAGTCGCCACTCGCAATTCCAACAGCACTATTTGAGATTGCTGAAAACAAAACCCGATCTGCTCAATCAACTCGCCAGGGAATTGGATAGTTTCGACCAGGCCTGGACCGGCAAGCTACGCACGCCCCCCGAAAGGCACGCGCCCGAGCCGGCTGTCCAGCCCGTCGGAAAGCTCCGCAAGCCGGCCACAGCCTTTCAAACCAAGGAACTGACATCCGCTGCGGCGGAGCCTGGTCAGCAGAAACTGCCGTTCAAGCACGCCAGATCCCAGGGAGCAATCGAGCAAGGGGCGGTGGATGATGATACTGCCATGAACGGTACGGAACCGGCGGCCGGAACCGATGCCACCCAATCCCGCAAACGAAAACGGGAGGACGGCCAAACCGCCTCAATGACAAGCCCCATAGCGTCAGCCGGCACGGCCGGATCAGGCGACGAGCAGCGCGCCAAGCGCTCACGTCCAGATCGGGCGTCCGAACGTGAGCGCTCCCAGGTTCGTTAAACCCTTCCCACATCTCCCCGGATCGCGAGATCGCTCACTGCCTATGTTTCCTTTCCGCCGCAAAGAATGTGGCTAGTGCTGCACAGGCGAGCTTGCGGCCGAAGGCGCGGGTGCTTTCAAAGCCGAGCGGATCGAAATGCTTGCGCGCAAGATCAACGACCCGCACCGGTATCATGCGGGATGTCTGGACAATCGTTATCAGGCCAGCGGGTTCGCCAGCTGGATAGTTAGCAGGCGCCGTTGCATGCGACCCGTTTTCAAGCCGGATTTCATAACCGTCGAGGGCCCGGCGGAGGATCATCTGTAAGGCCTTGGCAGCCGGATACTGGCGATTCAATGCGTCGAAACTCGGCGACACACCAGTTGCCGGAAGCGGCGCCGACAAAAAAACCTGAACCTTCGGTTCAGCCGGCTCCAACTCCGGGAACACACCATCCGCCGGGATGCGCTTAACCACAGTCCGTGCGGGCACCGTCGGGACCTGAGCAGGTTCGGGTTGAGCCGCTTGCACCCCAATACCCAGCATGCCGGGCGTGCCGAGGTCTTCCTCCGCTGGGACCGAAGCTGATGGCGTTGAGGTCGGCTCATCCCACCGGCTTTTGGCCAGACGCTTCGCCTCCGTAACGGAGACGTTGGGCTTGCGGATGGCCATGTTACGCCTCCAGCATCGCCGCCACGAATGCGCCGAGCGCCTCGATCTCCCCCAGCGCAGTCTCATAGTTGCGAACCATCAGCCGCATCGTTGGGTTGGCCTTCATGTTCGCAAGCGTTAGATGCAGCATGCCGCGTTTCTTCATCGCGGCAAAAGCATCGCGTTCATACATTGGCATGCTGAACTGGGGCAAGACGCTGAGCACGTCCGCCGCCGCCCGCTGCGAGGTGGTTGCCCGGCCGATCGGTACGCGTTGCTGCAGAACGGCCGTATGGGCATGCAGATTTTCCGCCACCAGCAGTTCGACGATGTAGCGGTAAGTCGCCAACGCTTCGTCTATATCGAGTGGCGTTAGCATGGTCGGCACCAGCAGGAACTCCGAACTGGCAATGATGGTGTTGTTCAGTTCGCTCGATCCACCATGGGTATCGGCCAGGGCATAATCGAAACCATTCGCTTCGGCCCGCAGATAAGCCTCCTCCAGCAGGGAAAGTTCATCGGCCACAAAAACCGCACACCTTTCGTCCCATGCGTCGCTTTCGACAGCGTTTTGCATCCAGGCGGTCAGCGGCCGATTTTCGTCGGCCTCAAACAGCGCAACAGTTTTCCCCTGCGCAGCGAATGCAGAACAAAGCCCCATGAGCGCCGTGGTCTTGCCTGCACCACCCTTAAAGGAACAACACGTAATAAGTTTCATCTCAAATATCCCATAAAAAGCGTAAATCTATGTAAAAAACGTAAATATCTAATTGTAAATTCGTATTAATGTATGAATGTACACGTATTTGTCTCAGAGGCAACCTTTTTTAGGCAATTTTACACTCATTAACTGTCAATATGATTTTTAATTATTGCATTTAATAGAGAATGCCTTATGATCGCCGGTGTTTAATCTATTGATTTTTTGCGGCATCGTCCGCGTCGATTGTTTTATTTTAACCGATTGGATGCGCCGGTAGCATACCGGGCTGTCCATATTTTGGATAAGGCATTTGGAATCATGAGCGCAGGCGATATGGCTGACCTGCTGGGCGACGTGCCGGCTTTCAAGAGAAACGCCCCGAGGCACGTCAATCCCGATGGTTATAAAATTGTAAGCATCCGTCTTCGCCAGGCAGAGTTCGAGTCTTTCTCGGACCAGGCGCAATCGCTCGGCCTGACCCACAATCTCGCCATGCGCATTGCGGTACGACGGATCGCCGGCTTCCTGGAAGTCGACGCAGAAACGCGTCAACTGCTGCGGCAGGTCTCCAGCACTATCGGCGACATCTCGATCAATCTCAGCCGGCTAAGCCGCCTCGCCGAGCGGGAAGGCAACGTCGACATGCGAAAACTTGATGAGCAGCGAAGGGCGTTCGGCCGAGAATTCACGCTGCTTGATGACAGGCTGCAAACACTTCTGAACGTCTCCAAGCGCCGGATTGATGGCCGGACGATGCTGAAGGACGTGTCGTATCCGTAAGCCGGATACAGCTCGAATAAATAGGCAAAGAACATGGCAAGCCAGGAAGCGATGATAAAGAGGGTTCGCAAAGGGGGAACGTGCTCGGTCAAAGGACTGGCGCGGCAGTTGGGTTATCTCTCCCGTCAAGACGATCCGGCACGGCAGACGATTCCGCTGGTCAACGCTCAGCGGCATCAGTTCAACCCCGGCACAGCCGATGCCGTGGATCCCAACGATGTCTGGGCCTTTGCACGTCGGGTATACGAACGGTCAGGCCGCCTGCCACCCGATAGCCCCGACGGCGAGCTTGCCAACGATCTCACTATCCATTTTGTCATCAGCTTTCCCGAGGGCACGGATCTTGATGCTGCGGAACGGGCGGGACGCGACTGGGCAGAGAACGTATTCGGAAGTGGCTATCGGAACGATCAGGGCTTTCACGAAAGACACGACTACGTCACGGCGTTCCACAGGCACGAAAATGACAGCGCACATCCCCATATGCACGTCGTCGTCGACCGCTCCCCGCTCGGTGGCGGAAATTTGCTGACACTCCACCAAGGGCACCCACACTGGAGCTATGAAGCCATGCGGCTTGAAGCCGTTGAAGCAGCGGCTAACCATGGCATCGAATTGGTCGCCACGACCCGTGCCGACCGGAGCCTCACCGACCGACCTATGACGGATATACAATGGCGACAGTTCCAGCGCCTGCTCATGGGTCGGCCAATCACGCTGGATGAAGCTCAGCGGCGCAGGGACGACGCGGAAACCATTCCCTATTTCGATCCGGACTTTGACGACATCGGTTTGGCGCCTAACGACGGCGACGAACCTGGTGGTCTTCACCCGGCCGATCTCCGGCGCGGTTGCACACCTATTCTCCTCCCGGAAGCAGATGATGACGACATGTCGTTGCTCGATCTTGACGATGACGACGATGACCGGCCTCCGAGTGATGATGACCGCGACGGCGGGAACAACCGGCCGCGCACACGAAGCCCTACGCCGTCTCCCAGTGGCTCGAGCGGTGACGAGGGGAATGACGATTTCGGCGCACCGGGCAGCGCGCCCTCGCAGTCTCAGCAGCACTCCGCCGGCAAGCGCAAACAAGCCGATCACCCGTCCGACGGTCCGTCAGGCCCGGCCGGAAAAAGACCACGGACCGAACCGGCAGATAGGGAAAACACCTCTGGCAGCTCTTCAACCAGCGATGAGGCCACAAGCAATCGGAGGGGAGCACAAGGCCCAGCAGGTTCATTCCTACCCTTGACCGCCGGAAACCAGCAAAGGCAGCAGGAGCACCTGCAGGCAGAACGGCAGAGCGGGAAACCGGCGCAGCACGGCACCGAGCAAAGCGGTGGCCGGAACACGGCCGCGGAGAGCGGCGATCAACCAAGCCCCGGGCAAAATAGCGCTGGAAAACGCCCACGCACCGACGACCAGGTAGACCCGGCAACTAAGCGGATCCGTGTGGAACAGTCGAACGCCGGGCCCGCCAATAACGGCAGATCCGGGGAGGCATCTGGCAGTCAGCGAGGCCCCTCGCATACGGCGCAAAACCGCCCCGCTCAGAGCGGAGCTGAGGAGCAGTCGTCGCGCGATCCGGTTCAACAGCGCCGCCAGACTGCGCTCCGCCGCCGTCGCGCCGCGCTTGAAGCCCTGCACGCCCACCGTGGCAACGCAGAGAATGTTGCCCGAGACGGCGCCCAAGCCTGGCATGAAGAAGACAGGCGCCTGTTGCGCGAAGCACGTCTGGCGCTGGTCGAGCAGCGGCGCGCGCATGCCGGCATAACAAATGTGGAGACACGCGCCCAAGCCGCAGCGTTGCGCAATGCGGGGCGCCCAGACGCCGCTCAGAACACTGGAAACCGGGCCACGGAACGGCCGCGCGGCCGACAAGCCAAAGGATCAGGCCCTGACCGTAGCCGTTGAGAGACATTACAGAACAGGGATCAACCAGAAAGGATATTCCCATGATCGTCAAAACCACACTTGATACAGCAGAACCAGCAGTATCAACCGATGCTGGGCCACCACAGGCCAGCACCGACGGCCTCCTGTCGGAACGGTCAGGCTTGAAAGCTCTCCCAAACGCCGAGGACGGCCTTTTTCCCAACCCGGCGGAAGGCGGTGGAATCCCGTTCGAAGACGACGAAGCTCTTCTGGAGGAAGCACTCCTGGAAGAGGAAGGCGAGGACGAGGACGAGGACGAGGAACAGTAGGACGAGCCACCTTTGGATTAAATCAGAACACCGAGATCACATTAGGAGTTTAAGTTATGGTTGCAAAGCGAAGCTTGGTGGAGGCCTTCGGGAACCGTGTCGACGTCGACGAAGGCATTGCACTTGAAGACGATCTGGAACTGCTGGACGGATTGGGCGACGATGTACCCGACGTCAATCTGAATACCGACGACGTACTGGTGGCCAGAAAAATGTCGAACAACAGAGTACGATACTATACGCGCGAAGAGTTCAGCAAAAAATACGGTGACACGAAAAAACTGCGTGATCAGGTTTTGTTGATCAAGGGCCAGGACGGCATTCGCCGGACCCTACCGCAAGTTTACTATAGCGCCGCAATTCCTGACGGCACGTCCCCCAAAGATGCGCATGCCTTGCGCAGAGAGCATTTCATCTCGGAAATGAAGCGCCTGGATATGGACTATATCCGGCCTGACTTCCCCAGAAAGACCTACCGCGCATTGAAGCCGAATGATCCGCAGGCACGATACGACACGCCCGGCGGAAAACGAACACGGCGGCACATATACCAGAACGAGACCGTTGCCGGCGCTCAGCTTCCCGACGTGATGTACCGCCACAAAGGTCGGTTGATCGGCACCTATGCGACCCTCGATGCGACGCTCAAAGGGAAGGACTTCAAAGACCTCAGAAAGATGCCGGGCTTCGAGATGAAATCGAGCAATCATTCCTTCGCCGCACCGGACAGCCTCGACAAACTCTACGGGCACGGTACGGCCGCAGGTCGCTATGATGGCTACCACAACCGGAGAACACGGCCCAACAAGAGCCTGCCGGAGGTGATCGTGAAGGTCGGCAATAAGTATGTTTCGGCAGATCTGATGCAGCAAAAAAAGTCAACGTCCAGCGCCGCGAGAGCACTGGGGGGAGACCCTCGGCATTTGAAGCGGCTTAAAGCGCTTGTGCTCAACGAGGCTGGCACCTCGTACATGCATCCAGCCACCCTCAAACGGCTTGATCCTGATCACTACAATAAAGTTGCGCAGGCTCACAAGCTGCCGGATGGATTTGCATCCATCAAAAGGGACTACAGGCTTGGCAGGATCATGCTGCAGGCTTCTCAGAATGTCTTCCGTTCCGGAAATGATCCGGAAATTCAAACCTATCGTGGGGCCTTCAAGGAAGCCTACAGCGACACCCGCGTCTTCGTGCAGGGGAACAACAAGTACGACAAAGCGACCGGCATCATGGGTATGCTGCGCACGTACGAACGGGGAGACAAAACCATACCCCAGGCGGTCGCGAAAGATCTCGGGATCGATCCCAAAATGAGCACCCGTGACCGAAGAAAGCAGGACCAGCAGAAAAAATATGACATGGTGACGGATGCGGGCATCTCCGAAATTGACTCAAATGCAGGAGACGCTGCAGCGCAGAACCGCCGGACCATGGCAAAACAGACCAGACCCCGCGACCGGGGATCGAATGCCAGCATGGATTTCGGTTAACCGCACCCCCGGCCTGCTGTGGAAGCAGGCCGGCCGCATGGTCTGACCGCGGCAGAGGCCTTTTCAAACCCTCGATACCCACCGTTCGGAAACCATTGACCAGGAGCAAATCATGGCGAAGAAAAATAATGTGGATCCGGCGTGGATCAAAGCCGCTATTGATAGAGACGACGCGAGGCGAGCCGACGATTGGGCTCGGGCTGACATCAAAGGCCAATACGCCGGTATCGAGGACCACGACGACGAGGTCGAGGCCGAAGGCCCCCGCCGCACGGGACGAAACCGTATCAGCTTCGGTCCGAAAGAGGACTATTCCGAGGGTCTGGTTGAAGGCCTGCACGTAGGAAATCTATACGTCAACGAGACGCGGATTGGGCCGCAGGGCACGGCCACACGCAGCCGACACGTCTTATTCTCTAGCAAGGACGAGACCTTTCTCCTGGATAGGTACGATCCCAAAAAAGGCTTCGAATTCCGTCGTACATCCAAGGTCGAGAGCAATCTCTTGGGGACAAGAGATGTCCGCTACAAGGAGGACGGCAAAAGCTACGACCGCATTACCTCGTATCCTTCTATTGGAGCTATGAAGCGATTTGACTTCGACGAGAACGGTCAGGCTACGCTGACCGGCTTTCGATCCGGCATGCGCTCTTGGTTTGTCGACAAGGAGCCCGGCGGTTTGGTTTCCCGGACCAGCCGGCGGGAGCTGGGCGGACTCCATGCCTCTGAGCATCGCTCCTGGAACATCAAGGACGACGACGGCAACGTGGTGGCCACTAAGTCCATGGTGACGCATCGCGGCATTGGTTCCTACAAGATGTCGTGGTCAGAGAAGGTGACTCAGGACCGGGACGGCAATGAAACTCTCGAGCACGTCAAGACACAGGAAATAGGCAAGGGAGGAAGGTTGTTCGGAAGAAAGGCGGGCTGGTTGTTCCGAAGAACTACCAGCTACAACGCAGATACGGGTCAAAAAACCGTCACCACCAGTATGTTTGGTATCAGCAGCAAGCGGCGTCCCGAACCCATGTCGCCTGAGGAAAAGACACGAATCGCTGACCGCAACGAGCTCCGAGATACCTCAATCGAGAGCAGTCTGCGCGCCGAGGCTAAAGTTCACGATGCGGGGGAAGCGCACGACAGAAGACTGAAGATGGTTGAAGCAGCCACCATTTACCGACTGCCGGAACCGGGCACGGTTCGGCGCCTGCAGAGCGGGACCCACACCGCACAGTTGGTGCGACCGGATTTTGACCGCGGTCGCCGGTATCTATCCACAGAGCATCATCGCGCAATTGGCGCCTGGGCCAACTCGAATGGAGCCGCCCCCTACGCATCGATCCTGGTAGCGGAAAAGGGAAGTGCGCAGGCAAAAGCCGGCAAGGGCTCCGTCGACTTGTCCGAGCGCAGCGTTTCGGAGACAAACGAGGAAACCCTCTGGACCGGCAAAGGCAAAACAGACCGTCGTGCCGCTAGGAAGGGTTACGGTTCCGAAATCGACAGGTCTTCCAGCAGCGCATCGAACTCCAGCCACACTGAAGTCAATTCCTCTGAGTTCAGTGAGAAGCCGAGCCGGGGTAAAGGCAAGGTCACGAGGACTTCCGATGACAGTGAGCACAGCTTCGACAGTTCGTTGGCTAGCAACTCTAGCAGCGGCTCCCGCAGCGGGCGACGAAACTACAGGGATCTAACGTCCGAGGACGGTTCGATCGCTGAGAGGAATAAGAGACGCTCCACGAGAGCCGACCTTGACTCCCACGGTTCAGAGACCCCATCGGAAAGCAGCTTCGACAGCAGTTCAAGCGGCAGCCGGAGTACAACCAGCTCCAGATCCTCCTCGGCCGACAGCTTCGTGACCGCAGACGGCAACAAGGAGGAACGGCAACGTCTGCTGGCGCGCGATGATGCGAGTTCGTATGACAGCAGGTCCCGCTCGGAAGGAAGCGAGCGAGGTCGTTGACGGGGAAAAGGTCCGGGATTCGGAAGGAGTAGCGCAAGCCAACTGGAAGGGAAGCGCTAGATGGTCAAAATGGACAGCGCCGACAGGCAAGGCACCGTGCAGCGGGTTGGATCCAATAGGGACGAGCAACATGACATGCGCTCGAACCCGACACGCGAGGCTGACGACAGCAAAGAGACGAAAGAGCCCCGGTCGAGGCCGTCCCGGACCGACCTGGATGAACTGGACCGCACCCCGGTCAGCAGAACAGGAAGACCGCCCCTTGACCCGAGGCCGAGGCGCAGTGGTCGAGGTCGATAGAAGAGCAAGACATGATGATTCAAGACGGCAGAAGCAAATTCAACACCCTGATGTTCGGCGTAGGTCTCTCATTGCCGATCGGATTGATGTTTTCAAGTCTTTACGTCAACTTCAGGTATGGCCTGAGCACCTCTGCCTTGAACGATTTCGACGTGCTCGCCTTCTGGTATGAGACGCCGTTCTACCTCGGCTTCGTTACCGACACTTTTTATACATGCCTGATGATCATCGGCCTGACCATTGTGCTGGCGGCGATGATCCTGGCGATCTTCGTGTTCAGAACAAAGCACTTCGGCACGGCCCGCTGGGGCCGGTTCCAGGAAATGCGACGCGAGGGCTACATCAAACCGTACCGCAATATCTCGGGGCCGATTTTCGGCAAGACAAACGGCCCACGCGGTTTCGGCCACTATCTCACCAACGGCGAGCAACCGCACAGCCTGGTGGTTGCCCCGACCCGCGCCGGCAAGGGCGTCGGCATTGTCATTCCCACGCTCTTGACCTTCAACGGCTCGGTGCTGGCGCTCGACGTGAAAGGCGAATTGTTCGAGCTGACCTCGCGCGCCCGCAAGGCCAAGGGCGACCGGATCTTCAAGTTCGCGCCACTGGACAAGGATCGGCGGACCAGTTGCTACAATCCGGTTCTCGACATAGTCGCCATGCCGCCCGAACGCCGGTTCACCGAAGCCCGGCGCATGGCGCATAATCTGATCGCCGCCAAGGGCAAGGGCGCAGAAGGTTTTATCGACGGCGCCCGTGATCTGTTCGTCGCTGGCGTGCTTGCCTGCATCGAGCGCGGCAATCCCACCATCGGCGCGGTTTACGATCTGTTCGCAGCGCCGGGCGAAAAATACAAGCTGTTCGCCCAGCTCGCCGAGGAAAGCAAAATCCCGGAAGTCACCCGCATCTTCGACAACATGGCCGGCAACGATACGAAGATCATCACGTCCTACACATCGGTGCTCGGCGATGGCGGCCTCAATCTGTGGGCCGATCCTCTGGTAAAGAGCGCCACGTCCCGCTCCGACTTCTCCATCTACGAGCTGCGCCGCGATCCGACCACCGTCTATCTATGCGTCAGCCCCAACGATCTGGAGGTGATTGCGCCGCTTGTCCGGCTGTTCTTTCAGCAGGTGGTCTCGATCCTCCAGCGCGAGTTGCCGAAGAAGGACGAGATTTTCGAGGTCCTCTTCCTGCTCGACGAGTTCAAACACCTCGGCCAGCTCGAAGCCATCGAGACTGCGGTCACCACCATTGCCGGTTACAAGGGCCGGTTCATGTTCATCATTCAGAGCCTTTCGGCGCTGACCGGTGCCTACGAGCAGTCCGGCAAGGAGAACTTCCTGTCCAACACCGGTGTGCAGGTGTTCATGGCGACCGCCGACGACGAAACACCCGAATATATCTCCAAGGCGATCGGAGAATACACATTCCGGCAGAAAACCAGGTCCTACAATCCGAAGGAATGGTTTGACAGCAACATCCAGGTCAGTGACCAGGGAGCGCTGCTCATGCGGCCGGAGCAAATACGCCTGGTTGATGACGACAAGCAGATCGTCCTGATCAAGGGCAAGCCGCCGCTGCATATGCACAAGGTGAAATATTACGCAGACCGCAAGCTGAAGCGCATATTTGAGGGCCAGAAAGGCGACCTTCCCGAACCCGATCCCATTCCGCTTGAGGCCACACCATTCCAAATCGACCTCAAGGCGGAGCCCGCTCAACCGGCGCCGAAGGAAGAGATCGAGGAGGACCACGACGATCATCCAGAGCCGGCCCCGCCGGACTATGACGAGGAAGACTACGACGGCATCGACTACGACGAGGGGGAAGAGGAATTCGATGTGGAATGGGAGCGCGGCGACGACGCTGAGGACGAGGACACCACCGAGCAGGAGCGAAAACGGCTCCAGGCTGCGGATCTCGACCGTATAACCCGGCAATCTGCAGCTCCCGAGGCGGCAGCAGTGGAGGTGCGACAAGCGCCACCGCCGACCCACCCCTCAGAAGGAGATGATGGAAATGCGCTAGCACTGGAGGCTCAGCGCGAACTGTTGGAGCGGATCAAGGCCGTTCAGGAGCGCAATCGCGCCAGCCGTGGCCTGGATAATTGAGGGAGATGCAATCACACCCCCCATTTCCGAGGGGCATTTTAACTGCCAATGAAAGGCACTCGAAATGCTCTCTTATCAGGATGCCCCAATTCGATGTCGATGACAGGCTGGCAATGCTGGCCACGCAACCCAAGCTGCGCCGCCTGACGCGAACTTGACTGCACCGTGCGATGCTATGCCGCGTGTCCGCGCCGCCTTTTGGGTAAGCGCAATTCGGTATGAACACCGCCAGCCCAATGGATCAGGAGAATGATCTGCGAAGTGTTGTCGTCGATATCGGCAGCGACCTCGTGGATGAGGGTGCGCACGATACGCTTTTTGAGTTTGGCATCCGTTGGCCTGAGCTTCGGCTTGCGCTGCAGCGGCTACAGCACCCGGCTCAACGACCCGGAGAAGCGCTGTTTCAATTGCGTCGTCAACGCGCAATTCACCAAATGCGATGCGGCATGGTTCGCCGTTGTCGAGCAAACCTCGCAAGCAGGAATAGCGCGGAATGTTGTGCTTCATGCCGGTATAGCGCGCTGTCAGCTTGCGTCCGCACCTCTTGCAACGAACGAGGCCGACAACCAGAGCGTCGCCATGCTTGGGCGCTCCGTGATGCCTACTTGTGTCGGCACGTTGTCGTTCATCATCTTGCGGATCGCCCCCGCCCGCTCCCAACTGACATAGCCTTCATGGGTGCCAGGGATCAGGGCGAGCCATTCGTCGCGCGACTTGCGGCGAATTCCAGACCGGCCATCGTATCCTGGCGCAACACAACTTTTGCCAGAAGCATAAGTCCCACCGTGGATCGGATTCTCGATCATCCGGTGGATGGTCGCATAATTTGGCTTTCCGATCAGCCAGACATAGCGCAGCATGTTGTAGGCGATATTGGCCGTGCATCTTCACCTTCGCCCTGCTGATCCCGATGGTGCGGATGAAGAGCTTCATCTTGTCCTTCTGCCTGGCGAAGACATGCTCGACGGCGGAGCGAACTTTTGAACGGCGGCAATTGGCCCGTGACATCGCTTCCGGCATTGGTTTGCCCTTCGGCGTCTTCTGATGGATGGGCGGTCCTGGATCACGAACTCTGCCTGGTCGTCAGAGAGATTGTAGAGAGCCTGCAGCACCAGGATCTTGAACATCAAAATCGACGGGAAGGCAGGGCGACCGCCCTTCGACGTCAGACCGCTTCAGCGCTTGGCCAACGGCTTCTCAAACACAGGCCAGGGAATGATGCCGTGAGCTTCTCCAGAGGGTCGCCGACGGCACTCAGCCGCTCGTAACGATCGTCAAAATCCCAAAAGCCAGGCTGTCCCCGCATCATCCACTCCCCGCAAATCGCACTGCCGGATTGAATCATGATTTGTCAAAAATGGGGAGGTATTTCGAGGCATTCCACCTCTTTGCAAGGAATGCACTGACCTAAAACAAGCCGGAAAATAACGCCCCGTCAAGACACGATTTTCACAGCGCGGCGCTTTTGCCGCGCTGTTTGATTATAAGCTAACCAATCGGTTTTTCGGCGTTTATTTTTTGTGCGTTTGCTACATATGGCCGGAAGAATCACAACAGTGACCCCCAGGGGCCTCCGGCTTCTAAGATCAAAAGCTTCATTATCTCGGCGTTGTAGGCTTGCGGAGACCGATCTGTGTTTTCCACCCGGCTCGCCAATCGGCCCGCCAACCTCAGCAGCTTGGCATCATCGAGTGTGGTGCCATACTCTCCAATGAACCTCTTGAGTTCAGCTTTCGCCTCATCGGTGCGTTGAGCAGGTAAAGGAACGGTCTCCCCGTGGCGGCCCACCAGATCGGCGTCACCGATCAGTTCCACCACAGGCACCTCGCAAAAGCTCGCGAACAGCTCAATTTTGTCGGTGCTCCATGGGTGACCGACCATATCACTCAACAGCTTACTTACGGCCCCTTGCGAAACATTCAGATGTGCGGCGAGCTCCTCCTGCGTTCTTCCGTGCAGGTGTTTCTGACGCTCCCACGCCTGTTTGATATTCATCTTTATTCGTTTGGAGATGCCCTGAGCGTAAATATCCTTCTCGCCAGGTCTGCTATCGCCTCTACCCGCCTTCTTCACTTGCGCATTGTCTTTTTTTAAGAAGATCGTCTTCTCCGCAGTCATTTATAAACTCCGCCGGGGCGAAAGAAATTTTTATCAAGATAAGTATGCCAAAATTATTCCGGCGAGGAAATGATAATGTCACTATTTTGCACTTTCTCTGGAAAATTTGGGCCTGAATTTTCGAAATTCGTAAACTGCATAGCAGTATTACAACCAAACGTACAATCTACAGAAGAAATTTCTTCCTAATATTGCATCTGAACTTCGCATGTCCTTAGCGGACTTCAAGCTTACTATTTAGCCAAACTCCTGCACTATAGTCGGTGCCCGCGATCCGTTATCCGGTGGCACGGGAAAACGTGGCTCTCGACACTTGGTTCCATTTGGCAACAGAATTGAGACGCCAGTAAGACGCTGCTCCTCTGTTATCCAGCCAGCGACCGATAGTGCGACAATCGAGGATCCTGGCTCGATTGTGACCGGACATTCCTCCCCGTCCGATGGCCTAGCCACTTACGCTTGCCTGGCGTGCATTCATGCGCCCAAAAACGCTGCGCCCCAAATGCAGGTCGCCTTTTTGCGCCTTAAGGGTGAGCCCCCGCAAATAGCCTCCGGGCGATGTCACCACACCCTCAGAATATTTGTCCGTGATCAGGGCAACCGCCGCCGCGGCTACCTCAAGGCCCATGGCACCCTGCGCCGCCGACCAGGCATCGCCGGAAATTCCGATCATCGGGCGGATTTTGTCCGCAACGGCAATAAAGTCACACCAATTGCGCACATGGCCACCAACGCAATGGGCCATTTCCGCAAAAGCTGGGCAGGCATATAGGATCGACTGGACGGTAATCACGCTTATGCTGTCCGCCCGCCTCATATCGGCCGGATTTCGTTCTGCTTCGCACCCGCCAACAGGCGTCTTGCGAGGATAACCCACATTCTCGTTGCACCAATCCCGTTCGTCGACTGCCGGCTCTGCTGGAGCATTTTCAATGCTATTACCTTTTACGTTTTGGGGGTCATTTGTATTTAGTAAATGAGGTTCACAAGCGGTGCCCGTGGGGTCCATATCCCGAGAGTTTTCCTTTGCCTGGCAAACGCTTGAAGCCATTCCAGCACAGCTCTTTGTCTCCAGGTTCCGAAGCGCTCCCTCCGCCTCGTCCTTCAGCTCCCCGAACGCTTCACAAACACCGGACAGAGTTGCAGGGCTTCCGCCGTGGCTACGCAGTGCTTCCAGAAGCGCTTCGTAGCGCTGCCTGACGCTGCGCCAGAACCCGTTTGCCAGATGCGCATAATCGCTCTCCAGAATGGCCCAGACGATCCGCCTGAAGATCGTGATCTTGCGCTTCAAGTCCTTGATCATGCCTCGTTTAGCCCTGATCGACGCGTAAAGCGCTTCGAACTCCCCTGCCCTTGCTGCGAGCGGGGACAAGTCGAAGCCATAGGCTTCCCTAATCCGTCCGCTTTCGTCCCTACGGCCCCAACGTTTGCCGTTGGAGCTGTCCTTGTAGGCTATCAATCCCGCTTCCGAGAGCCTGCGCAGGTAGCGCTTGACGCCAGACTGAGAGTATCCCGTATTATCGACGAGATATTCATTGGAGGGCCAGACAATCGGCCGCGCGCCCTCTTCCCAGTCACATGGCTTCGTAAACACGACCAGTGTTTCAAGCAACATGAGATCGCCGGGCTTTAAACCGATGGCCGGCGCCACGCGCCGGATTGCCAGCATTGCCTGATTTTTGGATATAGCTAGCCGCTCACCGTCTTCAGCAAGCATATTCGCTTTGCAAAGACCAGGCGTCGGCTTGCGCCAACCGGACTGTTTCATGGGCTTCCCATCCTCCGTTATCCAACGAAGGCACAACAAAACCGTCGCCGGGGGGGGGGCCGGCCACTTGACAAATTTAGGGGGAAGTGTTTTTCTCTCAATTGCGACATATCAAGAAAGCTTCCGGAAATTCGTTTCTGGGGGCTTTTATTGTGCCTGACGTTCCCTTTTCTCTATGGGCTGTGGCGAATCTTGCTGTGCTTGCCTAACGTCTTCACGCAAACGACGGTAGGCGTGGTGCATAGCGTCTCTTTGTGCACGCTCCTTCCGCGCCGATATAAGTGCTTCTGCAAGGTGCTGGATGATTTTCCAATAAGGTTTTGGCTGGCTCATCGATCCGCCCTGCTCCACGCTGCTTTGATGAGCCCTTCAATCTCCGCGTTGACGGCCGTCAGCGACTCCATCGCACGGTCATACGTGACGCGGGAAAGGCTCTCGCGGCCGACCTCATAGAGCGTCTGCTTGGTCAAACCTGCATCAGAAATTGCCGCGGATTTGACCATTGGCGCCGTCAAGACTCGTTCGCCAAACTGCGCGCGCAAAAACGCGGCGACTTGGGTTTGCAACCCGTCGTTTGGTTCATATTGCGTGATCAGATAGCGCAGGAACGAGAAATTCAGCTCACCACCCGCCTCGCGCACCACCGATAGCAGATCCGCGATCATGGAGAGGAATTGGCTCATGGCCACCACCTCCTGCATTTGCGGATGCACCGTCACAATCACCGCGGTGGCTGCGCATAGAGCGCTCAACGTGAGAAAACCGAGTTGTGGTGGGCAATCCAGAATCACGACGTCGTAGTCTTCGGCGACCGTGTCGATTGCCGCCCGCACACGCGAGAAGAACAGCTCGTCGACAAGGCTCTTCTTTCCCGCATAGCTGAGGGCCATATTGCGCGGCGTCGCATGCTCGAATTCCTGCAACTCCAGACTGCTCGGGCTCAGATCGAGACCGGGGAAATAGGTTTCGAGAATGACCGAGGCGAGCGGAACGCGTTCTGCGTCGTAGCGGAACGCACCATAAACCGATGCATTGGCGTTGAGGCCGAGTTCAGGCTGATAACCGAGGAGGGCAGACATCGTGGCCTGCGGATCGAGATCGATCGCCAGGACCCGATAGCCCTGCAAAGCCATGTATTGCGCCAGGTGCGTCGCCGTCGTGGTTTTGCCAGAACCGGATTTGAAATTTGTCACCGCCAGAACTTGCAGCTGCTCACCGGCGCGCGGGTTACGACGCGGCAGATAATGCCGCGCTTTTCCGCCGCCTTGCCCCGCCAAATGCACCCGCAGGGCGTTGACATCCTCCAGCGTATAGGCCCGTCGCCCGGTCTGGCTAATATTGGAAGGCTGGGGACCGTCGCCGGAGAGCGACAACTGGCGCAGGTAACCATCAGACACACCGATCAGCCGCGCGGCCTCGCCGGAGGAGAACGTCCGGAGTATTCTTTTGCTCGTAGGGCAGAACAGCCGGTGCTGCATAACCGAGAGCTGGCTGGATAAAAGAGCCGCATCCGCTGCAGTCTGCACATCTACTGGAACCGGGTCATGCGGCCAGATGCCGACTGAGCCCTGCAGGGGCTCACCTGCCTGCGAAATTCCACCGATCGCTTCCGTCATTGTCATTGCAAAACTCCCATATCGCCAGTCAACGGCTGGATCGAAATCCGACCATTCATGAAAAATGACATGCGCCCCAATTTCCACTGGACGCGGACATGCCGCTCAATACTGAAGAGCGACGAGCCGCTCCTCGGGTTCCGGCCTCAGGCCGTATGCCACCCAGGAATAATTTGTTGCTTTTTTTACCGGCTTGCGCCGGCTCAACCATATTCCATTGCTGCATTCGATCTTTCTATCCGCACAGGAAATAACCATAAGGATTATTCAAATACTCTATGGCACTTCTCCAATACATTTCGCTCCGCGTTTTAATTTACCAAAAGACATAACTCATCATAAATCGCACAACATCCGCGTACAATAGATAATAAATCGCTACATAACGCTCCAAGTTAACGCATAAATGCATAGCATCGCAGAATTACGCAAATATTTATTGGCATCATATATTTATATATATTCTATTCGCGTATCAATATCCGTATATTCACTAATGAAAACCAATGTATTTATTCGTTACTCCAGAAAATTCGACATGAATACGACAATGATATTGATGCGAAACTTTTCACTTCTCTAAAATTAACTATTATTTCGAAATAAGGCCATTTTTCGGCAATTCGAGCATTTGCTCAATTAAAACGCGAATGCTCAATAAAACCCGACAGATAGCTTACTTATCGAAAGCAGGAATAGAGGCTCACACGCGACTAGGAAGGTCAATTTTCAGGCTTGAAAGCGTTCGCAGGCGGGGCAAGTCTCAGGTCGCAGCCACCTTCTTGGGCGCGCGGGGGATTGGAAAATTGCTGGCCGAACCAGCCGCATAGGCGTCTTCCTGGCCATACAGCTGGTGGGCAACCGGCGTCTCAGCTATCCAATGCGCCAGCGTCAATGCCGCCACATAGCCTCGTACGACCTCGCCGCATGTGAAGCGGCGAGTGAATTTGGCTTCGCCGCGCCACGCACTCAGCGGAAAGGCGCCTCATTTCGGAATCGGGAGGCCGACAACGAGGGTGCCGTACTGGACCGCCAGTTCTGCGATTTCTGTGTGCGTCAGTCCGCTCGCCCGAAGATATAGCTCCTCGATGCCGCCAGGTGCGAAGAAGACGAGCAGTCGAATCCGGTTACCGGATTTGTTTCGCCAGGCATGCGGCGTTCCGGCCGGAATGAGAATTTCACTGCCCTGCTGCAACACCGATGTCTTGCCATCCATCGAAAAGACGACTTCGCCTTCCAAGACGTGAAAGACCTCGTCCTGGGTATGGATGTGCATCGGCGTTGCCACGCCATCATCCGCGACATTCTCCAGGATCGTGAACTTCCCATCGACCTCACCGGAATGCACGCGGATCGTGAGACGTTCGCCGGGGAAGGCTTCGAACCAGTCTTTTTCCTTGTCATGTCGGGTAGCTGCGCGCGGGCTCCTGTAACTAAAGGAATGTGCATTCCCGGAATTTGCTTTCGTCGGATCGCGAAGGTCCGGTTCCCGCTCGGCAAGGCGCGTGGCGTTTTGCTGTTCCGGCTCGGCACGGGAGATGGGGGCAAGGACTGGCGCGCCGTCCGCGCGGAAGGACAATTGTGACCGCCCAAGCGGTGTCGAGCACGTCGTAAATGGCTGCGTTGCCTTATCCATGGTCGTGTCTCCTAGTTTTGTTCCCAGAGGACATGTATCGGTTGCAGACTACGGGCAGGCTTCAGCGAAAATTGCGCGGGTTACGATTGTAACATACCGCCGGGCCGAGACGGCAACCATGGATGGCTGGTCTCGGAGCGTAAGCAAGGATAACTGGATGCGCCCTGCAGCGGCGGCTTCCGTTCTTGCAAAATTGCCGACGCAATGCTCAAGTTGCCACAGAGGAATTGATTTCTCTTGGACAAGTCTGTCGTCGCTTGCAAAGGCGCGATGCGACCACAGTAGAGGGACGGCTAGGATGTCTACAGCGCAGGCTGCCGCGACGGTTATGATCGTGGACGATGACCCTGCCCTCGGCGCAATGATATCGGAGTATCTCGTGGGGCAGGGCATGAACGCCCTTTCAGTGGCAAGCGGTCACGAGATGCTGAGAATGCTGGAAACAAAGACGCTCGACCTCATCCTGCTTGATCTTCAGTTAAAGAATGAGGACGGGTTCGACGTGCTGCGCGAGCTGCGCCAGCGATCAGACGTTCCCGTGATCATCGCCACCGGCCACCGCAAGGATGAAATCGACCGTGTCGTCGGACTGGAACTTGGAGCCGACGACTATGTCACAAAGCCGTTCGGCCTTCGCGAACTTCTCGCGCGCATCAAGGCGGTGCTGCGGCGGCACGCGAGCGACTATTCCCGTCGCAAGAACAACGGTGTCACCTACCAATTCGGTGGATGGAAGCTCCGTTCCAAAACACGCGAGCTTTTCGATCCCAACGGAGAGGCGGTGCCCCTGACGAAGGGGGAACATGCCTTGCTTGTCGCATTCCTGGACGCCCCCCAGCGCACGCTGGCGCGCGAGCATCTGCTGCAGGCGACGCGCGTTCACGAGGACATCTTCGACCGAAGCATCGACGTCCAGATCCTGAGGCTGCGCAGAAAGCTCGAATCCGATTCGAGTGCGCCAAGCATGATCGTAACCGAACGGGGGCTGGGTTATGTTTTCACACTGCCTGTCGAACGGTACTGAGGTGCCGCGCTCGTTTCCCTTGGCCCGGAACGCATTCTTTCGCCTTGTCCACGGCTTTGCCGTGATAGGCTGCATTGCATTCCTGAATGGAACAGCAGCCTGTGCGGACGAGCCAATCAGCGCCGTCGCGGCACTTGCGGCGGATCCCTCCAAGGTGGCACTTGGCAAGGCCTTGTTTCATGATCCACGGCTATCCGGCGACGGCACACGGAGCTGCGCCACCTGTCACGACACGTCGACCAACGGCGCGTCCGGCGTCCAGTTCGATCGTTCGCCGGGCGGCGAGCCGCTCGAAGTCAACACACCCACCGTTTTCAACGCAGCACTGAACTTTCGTTTGAACTGGGAAGGCAACTTCTCGATCCTGCAGGATCACGCGCGTTCCCTGATCCGCAACCCGAACGTCATGGGGAGCGAGATGGATAAGGTGGTGCAGATCCTCGGATCAGACCCCGCCATCCGCGACCTCGCCGAAGGAGCGTATGGTGGACCGCTCGACGACCAAAACCTGGTGGACGCTCTTGCCGCCTACCAAATGTCGCTGGTTCTCGTCAACAGCCCCTTCGATCGCTGGCTTGCCGGCAACGACAATGCCATAACTGAAGAGGAAAAGCGTGGATATCGCCGCTTCAAGGAAATAGGATGCGCGACCTGTCATCAGGGCCGGAACGTGGGTGGCAATCTCTACCAGCGACATGGCATCTTCCATCCCTTGGCATCCCGCCACCCGGCCCGCGTGCGCGTACCAAGCTTGCGCACAGTCTACTACACACCACCCTATTTTCATGATGGCAGCGCCGAAACGCTGGATCAGGCGATCCGTGCCATGGGCCGGGCACAGCTAGACGTCGTTCTTGACGAAGGGGATGTGAGAAGCATCGAAGCGTTTCTCAAGTCATTGGCAGGCACCCATGAAGGGCAATCCCTACGGAATGCAGCGCCATGAGGATGACGGTAATCTTTGGCGGCTCTGCCCTTCTCTTGCTTATTCTGACCGGCCTGGCGGTGGTGGATCTTTGGGGGCAGGAGGCGACCCTGAGACGTATAAGCGAGACCAGTAAAAGCCACGAAGCTGCCTCCAATGAGTTGCATTCAACCGTGTTGCAGGCGCGCGCGGGTCTTCTGCGCAATTATGACGCCATGGTCGGGGCGTCCGACCGGACTATGGCGTCTCTGCGGGAGATCGAGACGCTGGGCAAACGCATGCCGGTGTTCGCTGACGTGGTAAAAAGAGCACGCGAGCAACAGGAACAGCAACTGGTCCTGATAGAACAGTTTAAGAGCGAGAATGCGCTGCTTCAGAATTCGCTCGTTTACTTTAGCGCCCTGAGCAGAGGCCTTCAGCAGTCCCCGCCCGACGATGCACCTCTGAAGACGACCGTGGGTGAGCTCGCAACGTCGATGCTTGCATTTATCCTCGACCCCTCCGACGGCAATGCTGCAATGTTGCAAGCTGGCATCTCCAAACTGAAGGCAAAAGGGGGCGACCCCTCGCAAGCTGGCAGCCGCGACAACCTCGTCGCGCACACGCAACTGGTCAACTCCATATTGCCCGGTGTCGACGAGTTGGTTCGGTCAATCCTCTCCGGCTCGGACGCCAACCGCATCGTCGGTGAGACGCTCGCCGCGGCAGAAGAGCGCCACGCCAGTCTCACACGAACCTATCTTGCCGCTTTCTCAATTGCCGCAGCGTTGGCGGCGGCAGCCTGTGTCGCCATCGGCTTTCAGCTTCGTACGAAAATGCGGACAATCCGGGCGCGAAAAGAGCTGGATGCCATTGTCGCCGATATGATGCTCCACTCGATCAACGCCAACACGGGCCAATTGAATGCCATCATTGAAGAGGCGCTGCAGCGGGTCGCCGCTTGGGCGAGAGCAGATCGCGCGCGCTACGTTTCCGCGGACCCGCCCGCGGTGAGTTACGATTCCATGCCCAGTTCGCCGCGCGGTTCGTCCAAGTTCCTGGAGCAATTCGCACAGCAACATGGCGGCCACGAGTTCATTTACCTCCGACGGGGACAGGCCACCGTAGACGTGGAACTCTCAAAGGCACTTCTGAGTACCAACGTGGCAACCTGGTTCTGCTATCGTTCGGCCGACTCCAGGCGCGGGTCGCTGCTGACGTTGGAACGGGAACAGGGGCGTTTCCGTTACGGCGAGGACGTGCTCAATCTGCTGCGCGGTCCGCTCGATGCGATATCGGATGCGATCGGCCGCGTCATTCAGAAGACCGAGCAGCGCGCGCTTGAGGTACGGCTCAATCAGGCGCAACGCCTTGAAGCGGTCGGGACTTTCGCCAGTGGCATTGCGCATAATCTCAACAACATTACCGCTGCCATAAGGGGACACGCGGAAATGGCCGGCGATGCGCGGCACGAGACGGCGCTTGACCGGCATCTCAAGGAAATCCTCAAGGCAGCGGATCGCGCCCACGATGTGGTCTCCGAAATCATGGCATTCGGTCGCCCCGGCCATCTTGTCCGTCAAAAGACCGACGTCTCGACACTCGTGCGCGATAGCGTGCGCCTCCTGGCCGCAAGCGTGCCGGAATCGGTAAGAGTGGAGCACGACGTCGCCGACGCCGCCTTCGCCGCCGTGGACGCACGGCAGATCGAGCAGGTCCTGCTTAATTTGGTTCGAAATGCCTGGCAGGCCGTTGGCACACGCGACGGAGTTGTCCGGATTGGTCTTGAGACCCGCGAACACGTCGGGACTGTACAGTTGAGCCATGGCGTTGCGGAGCCGGGGCGCTATGTCGTTCTGTCCGTAACCGACAACGGCGGGGGCATGACGCAGGACGTCCAGGATCGCCTCTTCGAGCCGTTTTTCTCGACACGAGAAACGGGCAATGGCCTCGGCTTGGCTACGGTCAAACGCATCGTCGCCGCGCATCGCGGAACGCTCGACGTTCGCAGTCAAGCGGGAAGCGGGAGCACCGCCAGCGTCTGGTTGCCGGTGGAAGGCCCTGACGCGGTCGAAGACATCACCGCTGCTACCGAAGGCTCAGGGGAACGCATCCTGCTCGTAGGATACGACAAGGCCGAGCGCCTCAAGATCGAAGAGACGGTAGCAGCGCTCGGCTACGAGCCGGTCAGTTTTTCGGATCAGGACCGCGCCCTGGACATGCTTTCGGCCTCCTCGTTCGACGCCCTTCTGCTTCTTACCCACCCGGGCCATGCTTCCAAGCATCTGGCGATACTGAGGGCCGGCAGTACTCGGCTTCCGATCGTGGTCGTTGCCACTGCAGAGGCCATGCCGGAGATCGCCGATGGCGCAGGCGTGATCGACGTCGTGCATCGACCGGTCATTCCTGCAGTGCTGGCGGCGTCCCTTGCCAAAGCTGTCCGGCATGGCGCGAAGTTGGATACCGCCGCAGGGCACATCTCTCGGCAGCCGGCCGCGCAGCGTTGACATCGTGAGCCCAGATACGCGGCCGGAAGTGCGGCAGAGTACTCCAGCCATGGCCTGCGGAAGAACTAAGGGGGCTGTTTCGGCCAGAGGGTGGCGTTGACCTGGGCATTGAAGCTCTGATCGTCGAGCTTGACCGAGATGTAGGATTCGCCGTCGTTGGGGGTGGCATTCCAGCCGGCGGCGACTTCGACCATGCCCGACATGACGCGGAAGTCGGGGGCCTGAGGCGAAGATCATGATAGCCCACATCCTCCTCGTCACCCGATGTCTTGCAAGATAATGCAACCATTAAGTTCTTTTCGAGTCCGGCTCTTGGTCAAGTATCTTGTTTATTGAAGATTGCCTCAAGCAGGCTGCTGTGATGCTTCAATTGACGATTTGTGCTCTTCAGTTCCGCTAACATTGAGCCCAATGCTGCGACTATGATGCCGCCCAACAAGACTGGGAAGCCTGTTGTAAGCAGCACTGAAAATACCATTACAGCATCTCTAGGAACACTAGAAGCTACAACAGCGGTTCCGAGCAAAGTGAACAGGCTAATGAGCAACCCAACTACATGTAGAACTCGTTCCAATGGTGCATCCTTACTTTCGTTCTCAGAATTATTACTTATCCGTTGAATATTATTAACGCAGTGGCTTGCCAGAGGTCATTTGGTTTAAGCTATGCGGCCATGGCGGGCTCGTCCAGCATGGCGTAATATTGTTCCTCAACTTCTGTTGGCCTAGATGCCGCGACGCCAACTGACTTTCTTCCATGTTGAACCTGCAAGGATCGTTTCGGCAGCTGACGATAGCTATCGGGATGCTTGCATGGCCGCCCATGGCCGGAGACAGGAGAGATCAATACGACATCATGGGGAGTAGACCTTCTGATGCTTGGGAATTCCGACTGCCCAGGCGAGGCCGCGATGACCCCATGTTTGAAATAATTTTCACCAAGCCTTCCGGCGCACGGTCTCGCAGGAGACCTGCTCGTAATCGGTCAGCTTGACTATCTTTCGGCCAAGAGATCATAAGCGCCGTTGAAACTATCAGGACGCGATCATCACAGCAACTCTGGCTCCGACAAAGCAAGCAGCCAGCTACTAACCCTGATCTGGATTAGAGAACGAGATGCGCAGCGACTCGGGAAGTTGAAGCGCGGCGGCGAGACGATTGATCTTCGCTGCATCAATGTGATCGCCATTTTCTACGGTTATAATTTCGTCGATGGTCAGGCCGCTCGTAACCGACAGTTCTTCGAGGTTGTATCCCCTTGCTTCGCGCGCCACTTTTACTATACTGGCGCCCTCAGCTATTTTCTCGACCGCCGCTTCTGAGAGAGGATGCTTGTCAACGAGTGTCATCATTAGGCTCCATCTTTGATTACGCTAAGGTATATGGGTAAAGCTGCTCGCTATGCTAAAAGCGAAGGTCCAATCATCTGGCGAGTTTTGCTTAAGACCGATAGGGTCGCGCTAGTATAGGCACGTGCGATATCGACATCGGTGCGCCGGCATCGTCATCCGTTCAATTGGAAACAAGTGATGCCGCTTTCGTGAGAACCAGCGCTCGCCTGCGCTGGGGTCAGTAGCCTCCTGGCCGCTGGGTGCCGAGCGTTGGTGGTTTCTTCCTTTAAGAAAACGCAGAATAGAGAGGCGAGCATCAGGGCGATGACAATCAGCAGCAAATTCTCGAGGATTGCGCTGGCCATGAAGCCTGTGAGGGACTTGATCATCCTACTTTCCATGGAGAGCCTTGTTCCTATGAGATCAGCATCCAGTTAAGACTTGATCGTGAGTACTTTACAGGCGTGGGGCGGCGTTCCACGCGCGCGCCCTTGTCGCAATATTGTTTTAACTACGCTTTCATTTAGATAATTTGCCCCGATCGTCCTCTGACCGAACCTGGGACAATGCATTCAAAAATAAATCAAATTGAGACCTGCTCGCCGATCTCCACGACCCGGTTCGCCGGGAGCTTGAAGTAGGCGGGCGGATCGATACCGATGCCCGCCAGAGCGATATACAGGTGATCTTGCCACATGGGCAGGCCGGCATTTGGATTGCCGATCAGTGTGCGCCGCCCGAGGTAGAAGGACGTCTGCATGATCTCGAACTTGAAGCCCGCCTTCTTGCAGACCGCGAGCGCCTTGGAAACGTTGGGTTCATCCATGAAACCGAAGCACAGTTCGAGCCTCGTGAACCTGTCTGAGAGCGTCGTCATCGTCACACGGTTTTCTTCCGGAACGTAGGGTTTTTCGGACGTCCGGACGGTCAGGATGACGTTCTTCTCGTGAAGCACGTGGTTGTGCTTGATGTTGTGCAGCAGCACGGCGGGCGTCTTGTCGCCGACGCTGGTCAGAAAGATGGCAGTTCCGGGAACCGTGGCGGGAGCGTGGCCCGATTTTTCGATGGAGCGGATGAACGTTTCCAGTGGAATGTCGTGACGGGCAGTCTTTTCGCGGAGGAGACGCGATCCGCGCGTCCAGGTCCACATGATCACCATGATCGAGACCGCGAGCGTCACAGGAACCCAGCCGCCGTCGTGGATTTTGAGCAGGTTGGCACCGAGGAACACCGCTTCCAGAACAAGGAGAGGAAGCAGGATCGCCCCGGCCGCCACCGCAGACCAACCCCACACTGACCGCAGGAACTGGAACGACATCAATGTCGTCACCACCATCGCGCCGGTGACCGAGATGCCGTACGCGGTCGCGAGCGACTCCGAGTCTCCGAAAGCGAAGATCAGGACGATGACGCCGACAAAGAGGAGCATGTTCACCGCCGGCACATAGATCTGACCTGTGTTCGTCTCGGACGTGAAGGTGATCTGGAGTTTGGGGAGGAAGCCGAGATGAACAGCCTGGCGGGCGAGCGAGAATGCGCCCGTGATGACAGCCTGGCTGGCGATGATCGTGGCCATCGTCGCGAGGATGACAACGGGGAGAAGCGCCCACTCCGGATACATTCGGTAAAACGGGTTGTCGGCCGCCTCGGGATGAGCAAGGACGAGAGCCCCCTGTCCGAGATAGTTGAGAGCCAGCGCGGGGAACACCAGGATGAACCAGGCAGTCTGGATCGGCTTGCGCCCGAAGTGACCGAGGTCGGCATAAAGCGCCTCCGCCCCCGTCACGGTCAGGAACACCGCACCAAGTACGATGAGGCCGACAAAGCCTGCATGGGTGATGAACCAGAGCGCGTTGAGAGGGTTGAGTGCCTGGAGGATTGTCGCGTCGTCGCCGATGTGTAGCAGGCCACCCCAGGCCATTACCAGAAACCAGACGACGGTTATTGGGCCGAAGAAGTTGGATACCGCCGCGGTTCCCTTCGACTGGACGAGGAAAAGCCCAGCCATGACGGCGGCGCTCATCGGCAGCACGTAGTCGGAGAGAGCGGGTGTCACGAGCTTGAGACCTTCGAGCGCCGACATGACCGATAGGGCGGGCGTGATCATCGCATCGCCGATGAAGAGCGCCGCACCGATGATGCCCGCGAAAAAGAGCACAGGCATATAACTTCCCGACTTCTTCATCAGGAGCGCCAGCAGCGAGAGCGTACCCCCTTCGCCGTCGTTGTCTGCCCGCAGAAGAAAGAGGACGTACTTGAAGGTGACGATGATCGTCAGTGTCCACACCATCAGCGAGATCAGGCCGATGACCTCCTGTTCGCTGACGCCATCGTGCGAGAACGGACGAAGCGCCTCCCGGAACGCGTAGAGAGGGCTCGTGCCGATGTCGCCATAGACGACGCCGACCGAGCCGAGCAGAAGGACGAGAAAGTTACGCGTGTCGGATCGGGCGACGTTGGCGTGATCTATGATTATTGTCATTTGGACTCCGGCTAGCTTTGGCCTAGAGAGGCGAGGCTTTATTGCATGGCAAGTCTCGGACGTTCCGACGAACGTGTTACGTTACGTCCTTCCCGCGTACTAGTTAACGAGAATCCGGCGGTCGGAAGACTTCGACAACTGCGACACCGCCCGAAGGACTTCTCGGCGGCGGCATCCACTGCCAAAAGTCACACCGGCCGGAACATCTGATGCGTCTGCTGCGGACAGCAGACTTAATTCTATGATCGAGGTCGGCATGCCGACCACCGCCGGAAGGAGCGCGGCGGCTGCAGAGGTGTAGGCCGCTGGAATCAATTTCCTAATATACTTTTCACATCTTTCAGCAAAATAAGACATATAGACGACATTCAAAAACAAGAAAATATGGATTTCCCAAAATATATTCAAAATATAATCGGCGATTTGTGGCAGAAGAATGGCAAGAGGCATCACTATTTACATGCTATACATAATATTTACTTATACGGCAAAGACTCTGTTCTTTTATTTTTTCCGTAACAAAGGGCCGAAGCCGCTTTCTCGTTGCCCATAGTCTAAAGCTGACAGGCTTCTACAAGCGGGCTAGCTATGAGATCCAGGACATCCCGGAAACGGTCGCCAATCACTATTGCCGTTTCCTGCCTCAGGACAAAGCCGCACTGCAGCACGGATTCTCAATCAGATCCGTGAGGCGGTGTAGCCAAACTCTGGAGGACTTATCAAGGAGCAGATCGGCGCGTGTAATGACAGCTTGCGCCTTTACTCGCATAAAGTTATTCCCTTTTTGATAAAAAGTATAACTTTATAGTGAACTCTCAATGAAGCCTGCCCCGTATTGTAAACCGCGATGCCTAGCGACGATGACAAAAAACGCATCCGAATTGTGGAAGCGGCCGACGATGATGTCAGGAATTCAGCACGTTGCTCAAATCATGCAGCCCGACCATCAGCATCATGGGGGCCGACATCATGTTCCTGGTTGAACGCCGTCGAGGGTTTCTTCGCAAAACTCACCCGTCGTCGGCTGAAGAACGGTGTCTTTCATTCGGTCGTTGATCTTCAGGCAGCCATCAACCGCTTTATCAAAGAGCACAATGAAGAGCCGAAGCCGTTCATCTGGAAAGCAGACCCTGACGACATCATCGCAGCCGTCAGACGTGGGCACCAAATGTTGGAATCAAACCACTCAATTGATACCAAGACATCTCGTATGGTCGGGATAACGTGTGTTGAGGTCGATCGCGCTGTTCAGGATGCAGATGTTCCAACAGGGTGCACCGGGGTCTATCCGCATGGGTTTGGGATATTCAGGAGCATCCTCGAATGCAGCACCTGCGGCCATAGCCGAGGGCGCGAGCAAGTCACGGACTGACAGCGGCCGGAAGGCGGAAGGTCATTGTCTCCGTGAGTCCAGCCATTTCCGCCACTTCGATCTCTGCATGGCAGGACAGGGCTGCAATCACGTTCTGAACGAGCACTTCGGGGGCCGACGCTCCAGCCGTCAGGCCGACTACCTTGACGTTCTCGAACCAAGCTTGATCGATTTCGTTGCAATCGGCGATCAGATAAGCTCTTCGCCCAGATTCGCGAGCGACCGCGACCAAGCGGTTTGAGTTGTGGCTGTTGCGCCCTCCAACGACCAGAATGAGGTCGACAATGCGAGCCATCTCCCGGACCGCGGATTGGCGATTCTGGGCCGCGTAACAAATATCGTCAGTGTCAGGCCCGACAATGTCTGTAAACCGTTTGGTCAGAGCACCGATGATAGCCCGTGTATCATCAACGCTGAGCGTCGTCTGCGTGATGTAGGCAAGCGGGGCGTCTGCCGGAAGGCGCAGCGCTATGACGTCGGCGATGGTCTCGACTAGATGAATTGGCGCATCGATCTGCCCGATCGTGCCTTTGACTTCTTGGTGATCGCTCTCGCCGATATAGACTATGCTGCGTCCTCGCGCGGCATAGTGGCGACCCTGATTGTGCACCTTGTGCACCAAAGGGCAGGTTGCATCGATCGTAGTCAGGCCCAGGGCCTGGGCTTTCTCCTCGACTTGTCGGGTTACCCCGTGCGCACTGAATACGGTGACACTCAACGGGGGAATCTCCTCAATGCGCTCCACAAATATTGCGCCCTTGGCTCTAAGCGATTCGATCACATGACGATTGTGGACAATCTCATGATAGACGTAGACTGGCGGACGGTATCTCTCGAGCGCCCGTTCGACGATTTCGACGGCTCGGGCCACTCCGGCACAGAATCCGCGGGGTGTTGCAAGAACGACCCTGAGCTTTGGTTCCATTGTCATCGACTCCTTCAATGGTTTAGTTTTGCCACCTTCATAGAATCCGTGCCAATGCTCAGGCGAGACACAGGCAACAAAGATATATGAGCATCATACGTCAGTTGGAACAAGCACTCTTCAATCCTATGTTGTGAACCACAAGCCAAGGCGCTCGGTTCGAGCCGACGATCAACTCCACTTTTGCCGCCATAGCTGAACATTGCGATACGATCATCTCGCCGACCAGAAGCCGCAAATCGGCCTTGTCGCAAATTTTCACGCTTATCGGTATGTGTTGACCATCAGAAGAGAAATTGCCGCTCCGAAAGTTGTGGAGCGAGCCGATGATTCTGAATGCCATTGCCGAAAAGCTGAAGCGGCACACGTCACTCTGTCCTCATGTCCATCCGGCGTTTTTGCCACGTCGCCATTTTCATCGAGGTAGACTCTAATGACTTCAAAGCCGAGGCAACCTTCGATCTTCTCATCAATATCCCATGCGACGTAGGCGACTTCATTGTTCATATAAGCATGCGCAGTCGTGATTTTCCCCATTTTAGGCCCCCCAACCGATGAGTAACAATGCTACCTTTCCGTGTCATTGACAAGACGATCGCACCTGCCAAGAGCCATGACACGCACGGGAAGATGGCCTCACTGAAACATGTGGGAACTTGCTGGTCGGCCGCTACGCTGCAAGTGAGGCCGATTTCGACTGTGATAAGTTTAAATTACTATCGCTTGCTTTTGGGTGGAGGGAGCAATGACAACTGATCTAACGGCGATTGCCGGTCTTCTTTCGAGGTTTACCGGGCCGGATCTCACCCAAACGCTTGGGCGTATAGAAGCAACCGTTCGCGGAGTGACAGGCAGCGAGTGCGAAGACTTCCTACTCAACGCCGGGGCTGGGCGCGACGTGCTCTCCGCTGCGGCTGAAATGAAACGCCTCGCGGGTCAGATAAATGTGACCATCCATGCGCTCGGCATCCTTTTGTGCCTGCCACATATCCTGGCGCCAGGTGAGCGTGTTGAATATGTCTCGCTTGGCGCAGGCAACACAGGTCGCCAGTTTGATCTCGAAACGAACCTTCGAGTGGCCGAGTTCAAGTTCATTCGCTGGCGTGGCGGACCTGAGTCGATTCGTCAGAATTCTATTTTCAAAGACTTTCTGTTGTTGGCCGAGTATCCGACGGCAAAACGCAAAAACCTCTATCTTCTGGGTACCAGCCATGCCCTCAGATTCCTGCGAGGAGGCCGCGCGCTCAGCAGTGTGCTCAGCCGAAACGACAAACTGCTGAAGATGTTTATCAAGCGCTTCGGTGACGACTTCCAAACAGTTCGCGACTACTACTCCGTCCATGCCGACTCGGTACAAATCGAGGACGTCTCGCCGTGGCTTTCAGAGCTCGAGGAGGATCTGATCGGTGAGACCGCAAGCGAATGAGTGAACGGCTGACCGTTCTTCTATGCGAGTGGACGATGTTTCAGGAACAAATAGGTTCGCAATGAATGATGTAGAAAGGGAAGCAATCATCCTTAAGTCGGCCTGGGAAATGGCAGATGGCATGGTGAATTGGGCGATGTTCGTGAAGAATGATGCCTCCGCACCTACCAATCTCATGTTCCAGACTAGGACGCACGCTACTCTATTCGTTATCCTCCTTGGTGACTTTCTATCGGATATCCGGGCCTTCAAGAAAGAGCCAATTCCGTTGGGGCTCAAGGCAGCGCCAAGCAACGCTCGGCCATCGGACCTGACGTTCCTTTTCCATCTCCGGCAGGTCTACACCGATCCGAAGCTCGGAAGCGACACGACGGCGCTCACCGCCGCGGTCGAGGAATTTGCCCGGTGGCTCGAGGGCGAGTTCGTCGCCGAACAGGTCAATCTGCATTCGATCGATGTTGTCGCCAATTTGCGGGTGCCGCGTTATCGCTACCTCAAAATGTGCGGGGACATCGCTAAACATAATCTGGCGCGCTTGGCGACGAATGTTGGGCATCTGCGCAAAATGCTTGAGACCTCGGGCCGGCCGGTAAGCGAGCCCCAGGCGTATCTGGCCTTAGAGAATTTCTTCGACTGGTTTCACGAAGACATCTTCGTCTACCACTCCAGTCAAATAGCCGAGTTTCTGAACAACATCCGCTGGGCCATCTATGATTACCTGCGGCCTGAATTCAAACGGTCATGGCACATGACTGACAGTTCAAATACCGACCTGCCTCTGTATAGCTATGCCGTACCAGAGGAGATTACCGAGCCCGTAGCGATCGCCATGTACTGGGACATCATGAACCGGTCACGGTCGGGACCATATGTGCAACGCTTTGAGGTCAGCCCCTCGTTCAAACAACATTACTGATTCAAGCCGTTTGAAAGGAACAATTCCGTTCGCACGATAAGTCAACGCACGATTCCCGCATTCTGAAGCGCTGACAGCGCTAGCGCCATCCCTTGGAAGCCGGCGGCTAGCGCTGCGGCTTTTGCTGCGTGATTGTTGAGTCTATTGGCTGCGTCCTGCGTCCTCAATACATCGACTTCCCCATCTGGACGTGACGAAGTGATTGCTGCAGAATGCCACCCATTCTCATCGGGCTTGTCATCGTAAGGAACTTTGACGATCGTCGATCGCCACCACAGCCCGGCCGCGGCGAAAGCAGCAAATGCCGAAGTCATATTCAGAACTGTGAGCAACATTGTCGGCTCCATCGTGGTTTCACCAGTCGTCACACATAGAATTTGAACGGCTGGCGCTCCTCTCCCTTCGCCGAACCCATGGTCAGAACGTCCCCGACCATCTTCGCGAAGCGGACAGTGACCGGAAGTCCGTCATTGAAATTGCGGGAAGTGTAATCGACGGTTTCTTCTCGATTTCAGCGATATCAAGTAGGCTTTTGCCCTGAGAAATCCATCGATGATATATCGTTTGGGCTGTTGAGAGTTTCATTTCGCCGTGCTACGGCCCGATCGCTTCTTACAGTTATGACGATCTGTGGCGCATAATGCCTTATTTATGGAACTTTTGTTCGCGCGCTGCCGGAAAACCGAAACCCTGCGAACGATGCCCAGGTTTCGGCGTGAGACGCTTGCAACGTTATTCTGCCGGGAGTTCATTTCATTCCGAAAAGCAGATGCTCGTCCATCGTCCAGCCCGACATATCAAAAGGATTACGAACGCATGCATCTTTTTCGATCTCATCTATTGCCGGCGCACGTGGCAACCCGATGAAGCCAGGTTTTCGCACCTGGCGGCATGCCTGAATAAATCTGGACAAAAAACGTGGAGCCTGCAGGATAGCACCGTTTGTCTTGCCAATCGTCACCACTTCAGATCCTCTCACGAATGAACCGACGTTTGAAGATAAGCAAATCCCGCGCCATATTTCATGGTCTCGGCTTGGAGACTCCCCTCCTTCGGTACGCTGGCTTAGTTCCGATAGCGGGCGATCCGTGCCGCAAACAGCGCGAAGAGGCGGTCGGCATCAACGTCGAATGCAACGTCGATCAGGGCTGCGTCTGTGCTTCTGAGCAGACTGTCGCCGACGGAGCGACCAAAGTTCGGCCCCTCATTGGTGTCCACCTCCACCCGCATTCTTTTGGTCTGGAACAGTGACGGATCGATTGCCCAGGCAATGGTGCACATGTCATGGATCGCGGGGCTATCCCATCCATAAGTATCCGCGTAAAAACCTTGATAACTTTCCATGAATCCCAGAACCAGATCCGCGACCTTGTTGCCCATGCCTTTCAACGGCGCCAAGCGTTCAGCGGTCGCCAGGGCCCGATGGGTCACATCGAGACCGAACATCGTTGTCAGCCGCCCACTCTCGAACACGACGCGAGCGGCATGCGGGTCGGCATAGAGGTTGAATTCGGCGGCCGGCGTGGTGTTGCCCTCACCGATCGCCCCGCCCATGATGACGATCTCGGCGACCGCACTGGCAAGCATGGGTTCCATCCTGAGCGCCAGCGCGATATTAGTCAGGGGGCCGATCCCAAACAGGCTGATTTCGCCGGGATTGGCCATCACTTCTTCGATGATGAAATCGACTGCGCGTTTGCTATTGGGCTTGCGGCTATGGAGTGGCAGCCGAACCCCGCCCAGGCCATTGTTGCCATGCACATTCGACGCGTCGATCGGCTTGCGGATCAACGGTCGTGTAGTGCCGCGATAGACCTCGACGTCGCGACCAAGGAATGAGATGAGCCCCAGCGCATTGTCGAGCGTCTGGCTCAGTGGAACATTGCCGTGCGTGACCGTGAGACCGCGCAGTTCGATTTCATCAGATGCACAGCAAAGAGCAATCGCCAATGCATCATCAATGCCGGGGTCGCAATCGAGAATGATCTTCTTTTTCATGACGGGTCGATTTCCAATATAAAGGCCGGAGGCAATGGCGTCTCAGATGGGCAACAGAGCGGGTGTCCGATCATGCCATGCCCACAAAATCATGGATCAAGGCCGGATCACGGGCAGTCTCCGCAGAAATCTCACTGGTAATCATGCCCTTCTGCAGCACCAGAATGCGCTGGGAGAGGGCGGAAAGGAAATTGAGGTTCTGCTCGACCAGCAGAATGGTGAGATTCCGCGCCTTGCCGATGTCGCGCAAGGTTGAGATCATCTCTTCGATGATCGACGGCTGGATCCCTTCCGTTGGCTCATCGAGCAGAACAATACGCGGGGCGCCGCACATGCAGCGCGCGAGCGCCAGAAGCTGCTGCTCGCCGCCCGAGAGTGCGCCGCCGATACGACCAAGATAGGCTTTGAGGCGTGGAAAGAAGGTGAGTATCTCGTCTATCACCTTGTTCTCAGGTTCGGCATTCAGGAAGCAACCCATACGCAGGTTTTCCAGGACGCTGAGCCCGGGAAAGACCTCACGTCCCTGTGGTACATAGCCGATCCCAGCCCTTGCCCTTTGCGTCGTCGAGCGCTGGGTAATGTCCATTCCGCTCATTTCGATCCTGCCACCACTTGTCGGCAAATAGCCCATCAACGTGCGCAACAACGTCGTCTTGCCCATGCCGTTGTGGCCGAGAATACCAACGAGCTCGCCCTCGCCCACCGAAAAGGACAGGCCATTGACGATTGGGATACGGCCGTAGCCGGAACGCAGATTGGTGACCCTCAGCAGTTTAGCTTGATCCGCGAAGCAATTTTCTCCGTTCATTTTCACCTCCTCATGCCGATATGGAATTACCAAGATAAACGTTGCGCACCCGCTCATCAGCGAGTACGCGGTCAACGTGGTCTTCAACGAGGATCTTGCCCTGATTGAAGACGGTCACCACCTTGGCGATCCTGCGGATGAACTGCATGTCGTGCTCCACGACGACAACCGCCTGGGTGCGGTTGATCTCCAGGATCAACTGAGCCGTTTGTTCGACCTCAGCCTTGGTCATACCAGCGGCCGGCTCATCGAGCAGGATCAGTTCCGGCTCCTGGGCAAGCACGGTGGCAAGCTCGACCCATTGCCGCTGGCCGTGGGCGAGCCGTCCCACCTCTCTATCGGCAATGTCGGTCAAGTGAAGGCGTTCGAGCACTTCGACGACGATTGCCGTTGCGCGGGCCACCGATTTCCTGCGCGCGGCAGCAATAAAGACATTCTCGCGGGCGCTGAGACCATCGAACAGGTTTGGAACCTGCGTCTTGATGCCCACGCCTCGCCGGGCGATATCATGGGGATGGGCGCCGCCGATCTCGTTGCCGCGAAACCGTATGGAGCCGCCACTCGGTCGCAGCTGCCCCGTCAACATCTTAAAAAACGTGCTCTTGCCGGCGCCATTCGGTCCGATCAGGCAGCGCAATTCGACCTCATTCAGGACGAGATCGACATGGTCCACCGCTGTGACACCGCCGAATTTCATGGTAACGTCGCGCGCTTCCAGGAGCGGCGTAAGCTTCTTTGCCGGTGCAGGGATAGGATTTGTCATGGTCATTCCGCTCCGCTCTGCAACGGGTCGGCATCGACGGGCAACGGCGAACCGACATTTCGCTTTCGCAAGGTCAGCGCCTGTTGAATTGCAGCTTGCACCAACGGCACGATGCCCTTTGGAAATAGCAGCACGAAAGCCACCAGGATGATGCCGAGCCCAAGTCCGGGATCAACCGTGCCTTGGTCGCCAATCGTGTTGATCAGCCATTGGATCAGAACGGCGCCAAGGATCGGTCCCAGCAAGGTTCCAAGGCCACCGACCAGAACAAAAATGATGGCCTGCGCCGACATGGTGAGGGCGAAGACGCCGGGGCTGATGTAGCCTGCCCAATTGACATAGAGGCAGCCCGCCAGACCCGCGATGCCAGCGCCAATGACAAAGGCCAGCAGCTTGAAGAGCCGAGGATCGTAGCCGATCAGTTGGGCACGGGTTTCGTTTTCCCGGATCGCCACCACGACCCGCCCGAAGCGGCTCATCAGAATGAAACGCAACAGGCTATAGACGAGCAAAAGCCCGCCCATCGTGGCATACCAAATCCCGGTCTGATCGAGCGGACGGGATGGGTCGCCAATCAGATTGAGCGGCGGGATGGCTGGGATTCCGTTGAAGCCCCCCAACTCTACCACGCCAATGCGATACTGGCTGCCGGACGTGGAGTTGATCAGCTGAAAAAGGATGACCGAGACCGTCAAGGTGATCACCCCGACATAGGCGTCGCTGATCCGACCATAGAACATGAAGTAACCCATCACGGCGGCGAACAGCATGGGCAGGATGATCGAGATCGGTACGGCGAGCGTACTATCGCCGTAATTGATCACCGCAACCGCATAGGCGTATGCCCCAAGTCCGAGAAAGCCGGCCTGGCCGAATGACATGATGCCGGCAAAGCCCCAGACGAAACCCTGACTGAGCGCAAAGATCGACATCACCGCCAGGATGGTCACTTGCAGCAGGCCGAAGGTCGAAACGAACAGAGGCAGACCGAACATAACCAGGATCAGCAGAAGACAAACCGAAAGGAAGCTGCCCGCGCCTCCGTATTGATCGAGAAACCTTCCCAAAGAGTGCGATGTCATAGCGAACGCCTCAGAAAACGGCCGGTGATGCCGGTTGGGAAGATGCGGATAAGAACGACAGCGGTCATCAGCATGGCCACACTGCCGATCACCGGTGAAGCCTTGAAAGATACGAGTTCGTCGATCGTTCCAAACAGCATCGAGGCGAGCCCCGTACCGGTGACAATGGCAGCACCTCCTCCCAGCACAGTGATGAAGGCGCGGGTAATGTAGGCAACGCCCATCACCGGCGAGACGCCGGAAATCGGCGCAAGGACTGCGCCGGCCATGCCTGCCAATGCCGAACCCAACGCGAAAGTTGCCATATAGACCGTGTCGGGCTTGATCCCGAGTGCAGCGGCCATTCCCGGCCGCTCCATCGTTGCCCGCAGGATCAGGCCAAATTTGGTGAGGCGCAGAAGGGCAAACAGCGATCCAAGCGCGCCAACTGCCACGGCCACGATCACCAACCCGTAAAGACTTGTCGAGTATGCGCCGATGCCGAAGCTCGGCGCAGGGTTTGCCAATGTGCGGACATTGTTTCCGAAGACCGTGACGATCAGCCCGGTCAGGCCGATGCTCATCCCCCAGGTGGCAAGCATGGTGTCGAGAATCCGCCCATAGAGAAAGCGGATGATGGTGCGCTCAAGCACCAACCCAATTATGCCCACCACCAAGGGCGAGAGAACGAAAATCGAGATCCAGATATTGATGCCGGCCTCGGTGGCGATGATGCAGGTGAAGGCGCCCAGCATCATCAACTCCCCATGAGCGAGATTGATGATGCGCATCATTCCATAAATGACCCCGAGACCGATGGTGATAAGGCAAAGCGTGGCGATGCCCGTCACGACGTTAAAGGCAATGAGGCCGGCAAGATCCATGTCCTATCCTCCGGTCAGATCACAGGCGTAAATTGCTTGTTGAGCCGTGGATTGGCCTTAAGATCGCATTGGCCACCGCTATCATTCGGACTCTGGTGGGCGAACGTTTCCATCACCTGCCATTTGCGATCCTTCGGCTGGCCAAGATAAGTGGAGCGGATGGTGTGGTGCGTCGCGGGGTCAAGCGACACAGCTCCACCCGGGCCATCATAGCTCAGGCCACTTTCCAGTGCGGCGAGAACCGCCTCGCGGTCCAGTGAGGCGGCTTTCTTGACCGCCTGCGCCCAGAACATGATGCCGTCATAAGTGGTGACGTCGAGCTCGCTCATGCCGGTCAGATCGCCGCCAAACTGCTTCTCCATCTTCTCGACGAAGGACTTGCTCGCCGGGGTATCGATCCCCGGATACCAGCCGTAGCAAGTGACGATTCCATCAGTCGTCGAAGGCGACATCGAGTTGATTTCATTGCTGAGCCCGAAGACATTGGAGGCGAGCGGGATCTTCGATTTCATGCCGGCCGATTCCCATTGCTGGTAAAAGCCGGTCTGCGCGCCGCCAACCAGGACTGTAACAACGAAGTCGGGCGCTGTACTCTGGATCCGGCTGATCGTCGAGGAGAAATTGGTGGCATCGAGCGGGAAGAAATCAGCGCCCACCACGCTGCCGCCACCGGCCGCCATGAACTTGCGCACCCAATCCGTAGTGATCTGGCCGAAATTATAATCGGCAGCGAGAACATAGGTTTTCTTGCCCCAATTCTTGAGGCCGTGCTCGACGAGGTGATTGACGGTCTGGGCTGGCGTCGTGCCGGTGCAGAAGGTGTTGCGATCGCAGACACCGCCCTCGTAGAGCGTGTTATAGAAGTACGGGATCTGAGCACGCCCGAAGATCGGCCGGATCGCCTCGCGAGATGCCGAGGTCAGACCGCCATGGACGACATCGACCTTGTCCTGCAACGCCAGACGCTGTGCATACTGAGTGTAGAGTTGCATCGTCGATTGCGTATCGTAGGATATCATTTCGATCTGGCGGCCGAGAAGCCCGCCCGCCGCATTCAACTCATCGACAGCAAGTTTGGTGGTCTGGACCATCGGCTTGCCCTCAAGGCTGAGCGGGCCGGTCTCATCCATGATGCAGCCAAGCTTGATCGTTTCGGATGCAAGGGCTTGGCGCAGGTAGGCGGGCGCGGCGAGCGCGGAAATCGCCGCCGTCGCGCTGAATTTCAATACGGTGCGCCGGCCGAACAGTTTTTGATTGTGATCACTCATCGCGAACCCCTCTTGGTTTATGTATAATCTTTAGCTTTCTTTAAAAGCATAATCCACAACGCAAATCCCGTGCCAAAACGTTGGCCAAGGTCGCTGGTCATAGGGAGATCGAGCGATAACCACCTTTGAAGAACACTAAAGGCGGTGTTTCAGGGGCGACGTCATAACGCACGACCCGCCCGACTAAAATCTCGTGGTCGCCGCCGTCATAGGTCGCATGCAGCTTGCATTCGAAGAGGCCGAGGTGGTTTGGTAGCAGTGGAATGCCATCGACCCCCTCACCCACGTCGATGCCCGCCCATTTGTCACTGCCACGCGCGGCAAAGCGATTGGAGATGTCGCGCTGATCGTCACCCAAAAGATGGACCGCAAACGCGTTGCAGGAACGAAAATGCTGAAAACTGGAGAGACTGCGCGCCACGCTGACCAGCACCAGTGGCGGATCCAGCGAGACGGAACTGAAGGAATTGGCGGTAATGCCCTGCAGACTGCCCTGCGAACAGCGCGTCGTGACGACGGTGACACCCGTCACGAAATGGCCTAAGGCGCGGCGAAGGTCTTTGGCATCGAGTGTTGCGGTCACGGTAACGCTCCGACAGAGTTGAATTTATATAAAATATAAAGCTATATTTCAAAGCTAGTCAAGGTATCGCGTTTGCCCTTATGCGAGCCTCGAACCGACAGACACGCGCTCCACCGTCGACCATCCCCGCACGCGGTGACATTTCCGCAACAGATCTTAATTTTCTATAATAGGTTCTTTTAAAAGCTATATAGAGAGTTAATGGACTGCATGGTGGAAATGGCAGGGTTCGGGCCATCCGCAAATCCTGCTGCACGCTGACTGAGCATCAGACGCGTATTTTTTAAGAGATATGACTAAATAACTTGCATTTGTGATTTTGCTTTCTTGTCGGGCGGAATTTGACAATTCGCCGATCCAAGTTGAGACTGTTTCCATGGCCGATATGCATACTCGGCCAGTTCAAAGAGAGGCTCTCATGACCAATTTCTCGGTAAACCCAAAGACCACAGCCCTAATCAACGTCGATATCCAGAATTGCTTTGTGCAGGATTCACCGGTCGCCGCGCCAGGCGGCGCCGCGATCATTCCGCGCATCAACAAGCTCGCCGATGCCGTACGCCGCACCGGCGGTCTCGTCATCCACACCGCCCATGTGGTTCGCCCCGATGGCAGCACAACCGGCGTGATGGGTGAGTTCAACGCGGCGATCAAGGCCGGACTTCTGTATAAGGGCCGGCCGTCGGCCGAACTCCATTCCGATCTCGTCATCGCGAAGACCGACCTCGTGGTCGACAAGCCGCGCTATGGCGCCTTCTATGGCACGGATGTCGAACTGATCCTGCGCAATCGCGGCATTGAATCGGTGATCATCACCGGCATCACGACGAATGTGTGCTGCGAGACCACAGCGCGCGAAGCCAATATGCGCGATTTCCAGGTGTTCTTCATCAGCGATGGCACCGCGACCTTCGATCTGCCCGACGTTTCGGCAGAACAAGTCCAGAAAGCGGTTTGTGCCACGCTGGCCATGGCGTTTGCGCAGATCGAGACCGCGGATTCGATGATCGCCAAGCTGGATTCCGGCGCGGCAACCACCAAGGCCGCGTAAAGAGCCGGGGTCGGGCGGTTCGCCGCCCGATCGCTTCATCCTTGCGAAGGTGGGGCGGAGCATGTGCAAATTGCGCATGCGGAGAGAGGGCGCCGCCTACCGACGGGACCCTCTCTTCGAAAAATGCAGGAATACAAGGCGGGGCAAGTATGCTGTCCCGCCTTGTATGCGTTCGAAGCCTGCCTTCAGGCAGCGATATGCCGCTCGGTTTCTCCCGGTTCAGGCAAAATGGCGGAAGCCAGCCATGATGGCCTTTGCTTCAGTCTGCCCATCCAGGCGCCGATGCAGGGTAAGCGCTGCTGGAGATCGGCAACCCCGATCGAACCGAACAGGTCCATGCGTGGACCGACGGCGATATCGGCAAGCGTGAACGTATCGCCGCAGAGCCACGTCCGGCCGTCGCCCAGACGTGCCTCCATCGCGCCTATTTTCTCGAGAATCACCGCCAGACGATCGGCGATAACGTCCTCATCTGTTGGCGTGGTCAGCACGTTGCGGGCGAATTTCTGATAGGCCTCATTGTTGGTGCGTTTTCCGATCTCGGCTCGCAATTCTTCAGCCGTCAAGCCGGTGTTCCTGATGCGCGCCTTGCCCGCCGTCTCATAGGAGGCATCGCGGAATGGCTTTGCAAAATCGCCCTCGAAGGCAAACCACATGCGCATTTCCGCCTGGCCGCGCGGATCAAGTGGCACCAATCTCGGCTCGGGATGGAGCGTATCGAGATATTCGTTGATCACATTGGAATCAAAGATCACCTCACCACGATGGAGAAGTGTGGGAACCAGCCCCATCGGATTGAGCTCGAGATAGGCGGGATGCTTCTGATCCATCAGCGCCAGGTTCATCCAGCGCGATGTGAAGGATAGACCTTTTTCGAGCAGGCATATCCTGACACGCCGAGGACCTGGCGCGCCGGCTGCGTCGTAGAGGATGATGTCGTCGGCCGCTGTCATCGCCGTCACTCCGCCGCATCGCGCAAGGCGTGCTGCGGCACGTCATAGCTCGCCATCAGATCGTCGACGATCTTGCGGAAATACTCCCAGGGCGTTTCGCGAAAATTGTGATTCTTCACGACGAAGGCGGCCCCCGCATAAAATTTCTCGTAGGACTGGTGTCGGCCGGCAAATTCAGTGCCGACTACATCCCAGGCAAGCTTGAAAAGCTTCATCCGGTCCTGCGCATGCATTTGCGGCGTGCGGAAAAAGGTCTCGAATTGTTCGGCGAGCGCCGGATCCTCGCTGACGGAAATATCGGCCGGCATCTGGAACACGCCACCGCCACACAGTTCGCGTAGGCAATCGACGATGGGCGAATAGTTCTCGGTGCACCAGTTGAGCGCCGCATACATCATGCGCCTGTTGTAGCCTATGTAACCGTTGCCCCAGTCTTCGGCGCACTCGATCTGGCCGTGGATCATGCCATTAAGCGCGGATTCCAGCGCCGCCAGACGACCAAGCGTTTCGCGAACGGCCGGCACCTGATCGGCGCCCGACGACTGGGTAATGCGGCTTGCAAGGCCGACGATCAGCTTCATCTTGGAATGAAAGCGGACATTGGCCTGATGGTTGCCGAAGGAATGGGCCGGCGTCTCGATATAGATGTTCCGCGACTGGTCGGGGTCATCCATGGTGAAGACATATTCCCAGGGGATTTTGACGTTGTCGCACATCAGCATGGAATCGGTTTCGTCAAAGCGCCAGGTCAGCGGCGCTTCGAACTCGCTCCTTGCCTCGCGCTCCAACGACTTGCGTGCCCAGAGCGCCACGCCGGGGGCAGACACCGGCACCATGCAGGTGACCGATTCCTTAATCTGGCTGGGGGCCAGCGGCAGGATGTTGCCGACAAAGACGTAATTGGAGAAAACCCCGCCTGTTGCCAACATCTTCATTCCGGAAATGACAATGCCATCGTCCTTTTCGTCAACCACGCGAAGGGTCGGGCTTGCGAGATTTTGCCGTTGGTAGAATTCTGGATCACGTGAGCCTTGCGGCGGCGTGATCGCATAGCTCGCATAGGCATCTTCACTGCGCATGCGCTCATAAAAGGCGGTGATATTGGCGCCATACTGTGCGCCCTTTCGGGAAAAGATATCCGAGCGCATCGCCATGGCGGTGATGAAGGAGGAGACATGGTCGATCGAGCGGCCCCACATTCCGTAGGTCGCGTCGCCGATCAACTGATGGGTACGCGTCCGCTTCCTCAGATCATCCCGGCTCCTTGGTTGCAGATAGTAGCTTGAAAAACGCTCGCCACCCTCCCCTTCATAGCTCGCGAAGGCTTCATGAGCTTGGTCACGTTTCAAGTCGTAGACGGCTGCAATTGTCTTGGCGGCATTGCGGAAGGCGGGGTGCTCGGCGACATCCGTCACCTTTTCCGATCCGAGATAGATTGTCCGTCCGTCGCGGATCGATTCCAGATGCTCCCGGCCTGTCCTCAACATGTACAAGTTCCCTTCTTAAATTTTGCAATTAGCTTTGAAATACAGCTTTTATTAAAAGCAGTCAATTGGGACGCAGCACGCCTGACGAGGATTTTGAGAGCTGCGGTTGCGTACTTCAGGTGGCAGGATCGGGTCCATTGGGGAAAGAACCAAAGAAGGTATTGGCTAACAGACAAAGGAAACATATAAAGTATGATTCAGGAGCAAATCGGTGTTCCAACGAGCCGATGCGAATGAACTGAACGTTGAAGGAAACACTGCATGCCAGAGCGTCGAGAAACACAGGTCAACCACCCCCCATTGCTAACCGTCACCAACCCCGATCTGTTGATGGATGGCTCGGATGCGATGGCCCGCAATGTGATCCATCGGCTGCATGCCCATGGCCAGGTGATGGAACAACTGGCAAGTGGATTCGGCGAACTCTATGGCGTCGGCGGTGTGCAACATCAGGTGCTGACTGCCGTGCAACGCTTGCAAGGTATCGATGGCATCTCGGTCGTTGACGTCGCGGACTATCTTCGCAGGAGCGGCGCTTTCGTCACGATCGAGAGTGGCAAGCTTGTCGCAGCCGGGCTTATGGAGAAGCTCAACGACGTCAATGATAAGCGGCGCGTATTGCTCCGTCTGACAGCAGAGGGCCACAAGCGCCTGATCGATCTCGCTCCTACCCAACGTACCGTCAACGATCTCTTGTTCGCCTCGCTCGACCGGGTGAAATTCTTGCAACTCGCAGCACTTCTGGATGACCTGCTGCCCTGCGCCGAGCATGCTGCCGACATGATCAAGTTGATCAACAGGGAGCGCAAGCGCGACCTGACAAAATCGACTGCCCAATCTGCTCGAAGGAAGGCGGCGAGCTGAGGTCATTTCGACCTATCGCCGGCCGCGAGCATCGATCGGCCAGATGTCGACCAGACGATCGCCGCGAACACAGTGATAGACGTCGTAGAGCGCGACCGTCGGATCGCAATGCGACACGATGAGTTCGAGGCGTTCGCCGATACCTGGCGCACGCTCTGACCCGTTCAAGCGGACACGTCCGTGTTCGTCGCCACTGAATTCATAGGTTGCTGGCTCAAGACCCAAATTCGTCAATTGCGGTTTGGGACCATTCAGCGCGAGTGCCTTGGTGCCGGCGTCGATGGTCGCCGTGCCAGCAACATTGGTGCTTATTACCGCCGACTGGACGAACAATGACACATCAAAGGGCCAGGGCGCATCGTCGCGAAACGCTACGGCATTGTAGTCGGCATCCATCAGAGGGTAGGAACCTGCCTGGATTTCGGTAAACGGGCCGCCCAAACCGTCGATGGCATACGTTCCCGTGCCGCCACCCGTCACCAACGGCACTTCTATACCTACGCTCTCCAGACGAGTTGCAGCTTGGCTGATAAAGGCATGCGCCTCTTTGGCTTTGCAGACGCGGTCCGCATGGATCGGAATATGCTGTAGATGCCCGCCATAGGCCTGAATCCCAGCGAATTTCAAACCGCCGCTTTCTGCAATCCGGCGGGCCAGTGTTTCCGCTGCATCGACCGTCAGGACACCGGTGCGGCCGAAGCCGAGTTCAAGATCGACCAGCACGCTGAGCTCGACGCCACCAGCACGGGCGGCTTGCGCCAGTGCATCGACATTATCCGGATGGTCTGCGACGATCATCGTGCCTGGAGCCTGCGCGACCAGCGTCATCAACCGGGAGATCTTCTCTCGCGTGGTGATCGGTGACGTGATCAGAAGCCCTCTTAGGTCCGCCGCCGCCATGAGCTCTGCCTCATCGAGCGTTGCGCAGCAAAGGCCGATCGCGCCGGCCGCAACCTGCATCCGGGCGATCCGACTACATTTGTGCGACTTGATATGCGGTCGTAGCGCCCGGCCGAACTTCGCCATCGCCTGGCCCATCGTGGCGATGTTGCGCTCGAGGACATCAAGATCGAGGATCAGCGCCGGCGTGCTGACGCTGTAACGAGACTGCGGTGCACCAAGTGCATGGGCGATCGGTGTCAGCGGGCTCAAGATAGTTCCTTGTCTATGTGATCTACGAACCAGGTCAGGAGACGAACCCCCTCCGCGAAATCGCTCATCTCCATGGCCTCTTCGGGATTGTGGCTTCCCTTGTCGTTCCGGACGAAAATCATCGCCGAGGGCACGCCGGCGCCGGCGAAATCGCCCGCATCATGGCCTGCACCACTCATCAGTGAGATCGCCGACAGTCCGAGATGTTCGGCGCCTCGCAACAGCGTTTCATGAAACTGCATGTCCATTGCGACCGGTTGGTCGCCGGTTAACGGCGCGAACTCGAATGTGACACCGCGTCGTGCTGCGATCCGGTCCGCAGCCTTCATCAGTTCTCGCTCGACGCGTTGGAGCGTGATCGGGGAATGGCTGCGGGCATCGAAGGAAAACGTCACCTGTCCGGGCACGGTCGTGACCGAGTGGCTACCGGGATCGGTGAAGAACTGGCCGAAGGTCAGGACCAGATCGCCCTTCTCCTCTTCCTCGATCATCCGCCACAACTCATCCATGCCGGAGACCAGTTCAGCTACGGCAACCACCGCGTCTTGCCTTGCGATACGTGGCACTGTCCCGGAATGACCGTAAGTGCCCCTGCATACGGCGTGCCGGCAGCGGCGATTGCCGCGAATGGCCTGCACAACCCCAATCGAAAGGCCTTGATCAACCAAGATCGGTCCTTGTTCGATATGGAGTTCGATATACCCGCCGATAGCAGAAGGTTTGCGAAGCGGTGTCCCTATTCTGACCCGGTCTATATCGACGCCGGCCTCATGCATATGCTCAACGAGCTTCCGCCCCGTGTCTACACGACGGGCAGCGTCCAGAACGGAAACCGGCAGCGTCCCGAGCAGGGCACGGCTACCGATATGCTGCGCACCGAACCAGGCACTTTCCTCGGCGCGGATAGCCAGAACCACGAGATCGCGCTGCAATGTCCGGCCGCTTTTACGGATCGCGGCAACAGCGGCAAGGCCCGCCAGCACACCTGCCAAGCCGTCGAAATTTCCGCCTTGCGGCACTGCGTCGAGATGTGACCCGATCATCAACGGCGGCTTGTTCCGATCTTTTCCAGCCAGCGTCATCGACAGATTGAGCGCCGCATCCAGCTCGACGCGAAGACCGAGATCTCGTCCGGCCTGGGCTACGATATTATGCGCCATCTGTTCGCCCGGCCCATAGGCGGCGCGGGTAAACCCGATCCCATCGAAAGAGCGTTCGCCAATCACATCGAAGAGCGGCTCGGCGAAGGCCAGTCCCGCCTCGATATCGATTTCCATATCCTCCACGTTCATGCCTCTGTGCCCGCGGAGGCCTGGCGATACCAGTCGAGGATTTGGCTGCCGTTCATGAAAATCGTATCGTCGCGGGCAATCAGTGAATCGATGACTTCGGTCAGATGATTGATCCGGTGGGCCACGCCGGAGAGATGCGGATGAAGCGGAATGGTCAACACGCGCGGCTGCCCCTGTTCGGCAATCTCGCGTTCGAACGTCCGGATTGTTTCTTCTATGCGCAACCGCATCTCGGCGGACGAATGTTTCTCAATGGCAAAGACCACGCTATCATTTATGTCCAGCCCATAAGGCAGCGACACCATCGGGCCGTGTTTGGTGACAAGCCGGGTCGGTATATCGTCGATGACCCATTGGCAGACATATTCGATGCCGTTGGCGCGAAGGTGATCGAGCGTGTCATAGGTTTCCGACCAGCCAGGGCTCATCCAGCCGACGGGGCGTTTGCCGGTAAAGGCTTCGAGTGCATCAAGCGAGGCCTGGATCAGCGACGCTTCGTCGTTTTCGCCGCCGAGCGCGCGCTGGTGCATGCCGTGGCCGATGAATTCCCAGCCCGCGTCTCGGACGGAGCGCGCCAGGCCTGGATAGACTTCCAGCACGCTGGCATTAATGCTCGCACTGACGGGAATATTGCGAGTGGTGAAGAGATCAAGCAGCCGTGGCATGCCGGCGCGGTTACCATATTCAGACCAGCAGAAATTGGGCAGGTCCGGCACATGCGATCGGCCATGTGGCGGAATGACAATGGTGCGCGGCGTGAGCTGGTCGTAAGCCCAGTATTCGATGTTGACCACGACATGGATGATAAGCGGCTTGCCGTTCGGCGGTGCGAGCTTGGGATGCTCACTCGTCATTACATACGGCGCACGCGGATTGGAGGAAGTAACCAAGATCAGGCTCCCTGGATTTCGGAAATGGCTTCGGCCATGTAGCCGCTGTAGTGATCGCAGAGATGTCCGTGCAGGCGTTGGGCGCGATCGCGATTGGCTAGAACGGCCGGCATTCGCACAGCGCGGGCGGACGAAACGGCCTCGAGCTCGACATCGAGCAGGTTGGGATTGGTAAATTGTCCATCGCGATAGAGGATGCGCCCGTCCACCATAGTCAGCGTTGCGTCGCGGCCTTGTGCGCGGGCGAGGAATGCCTCCATAAGGGGCATGTCAGGATCGAGCACCGGCTCACGGGTTCGTTTTAGCGAGAAGGCCGTGAGGTCGGCACGCATGCCAACCTTGATCTCGCCAATTTCACCACCATACTGTGCGGCGATCGCCCCGTTGGTGGTCGCCATGGCCAGGAGATCATCGACCTCAGGCGGCGGCGGGCCGTTCCAGTCCGGTTCGCGGGCGAGATAATTGGCAAGCCGCAACTCGGCCAGGAGATCCTCATCATCTGCCATCGTATGATTGTCGGTGCCAATCGCCATCCGCACACCCTGGCTCATATAGCGCGCCATCGGCGCCACTCCGTTGCTGAGGCGGAGATTGCAGCCGGGGTTGCGCACCACCGTGGCGCCGGTGCGGGCGAGCACCTCGGCATCTGCGTCATCCGCCCAAACGCAGTGAGCGACGACAGTTCGCTCAGACATGGCACCTAGACGTTCGAGCCGCTGGAAGACACCTTCCGGATAAAGCTCTTTCATGGCGCGATGCTGCACCGGAGATTCCAGTGCATGCATATGTAGGCCCAGCCCCCTGTCTTTTGCATCGCGCGCCAGCACCGCCCACAGTTCGTCACTGACCCATTGCGGGCCGGCGGGGCCATAGCAAAGCCGGATCCGATCATGATCGCCGAAATCAACGAGCAATCGGCTCATCAGCGCCACGGTCGCTGAGCCGTCTCCGGCATAGGCGGCAGAGGATGGCGTCGAGAGCCAGGATTGCATTTCGTCATCCAACCCCGCCATGAAACAGACTTCTCGGGGCGGATAGACCACGCCACCCCGATCCATAGCGCCGACGCACATGGTGACGCGCAGGCCCGCCTCATCATAACCGCGGCATTGGTCGCGAAATTCTTGCTCATAATTGCCTGTACCGAAGCTGAAATTGGCCTGCACTGCCGTCGTGACGCCGTTGGCGAGCATGTTGGCGGCCGTCAGTTTGGCCAGGGGATAGGGTTGGAGGAGTCCCCTTCCGCGTCTTTGCGCAATCCAGGTTTCCAGGGGGCGGTCATGATGACCGATCTGCAGCTGACTGAGCCCTCGCCCATGTTGATGAGCATTGATCAGCCCCGGCATCAACAGGCAGTCGTCCAGATCGACGATTTCCCCATCGGGCCAACGGGTCAGGAGTTCGTTTGCCGGCGCGATACCTGCGATCTGCGTTCCCTTCGTGACGACTGCCCATTTGTGTCGCAGCGTCTTAGCGCTGGGGCACGTCAGCAGCCACTCGGGCCGCAAAATTGTTATATCGGACATGAGAACTCCTGACCAATCATTGCTTTGTATATAAGCTATTATATTTAGCTATATCAATGTGTAAAATTGGCGGGCGGCGTTTTTTTGCTCCCACGACGAGAGTCGGTTTGAATAGGCGGCGAAGGCAAAAACTGAGATTGCCACAGATTAACGTATTGAAATATTTACGAACCTCCGAAACCGGACAGGGATACGATCGACGCCGAGCGTATCCCTGTCTCATGTTGAATAATAGCAATCTAGATCAAGGACTTAAGCGCGTAGGCGGCGGGTCAGTGTACCAGCGGGAACTTGATGCCCTGACTGCCAACGCGATCATGACGAATGCAACCGCCCCTGCGAGCCCCGCGGCCGTGACGACCCAGAGAGAAGTCGGCACGCCCAACCCCGCCATGGATACCGACATCGCGACCGGCGCCACTGCTGACGTAATCTGCTTTGCGGACGTGCACCAGCCGAGCCTTGCGCCATAACCGTTGCGTCCGAACAGCTCGAGCGGCAACGTCCCGCCCACAATGCTGGTCAGACCCGATCCCAGGCCCATGCAGATCGCGAAGATCACGGCGCCCGGGAACCATGGAGTCGTGGCAAGTAGGACCACGATCCCGATCGGCATGAGCACGGTTGCGATGACGGCAAGCCATGCCTGGGAAAGGCCTCCACCAAACAGCAGATTGATCAGTCGGCTGGCAACTTGAGCTGGGCCAAACAGGGAAGCGATGAGAAGGCCGGCGGTTCCGAGGCCGAGCGCCTGGGTGAGAGGCACCATGTGGACGAGCATAGCAGAGAGCGCGTAGCCTTCTACCGCGAACCCGAGAAGCATGAGGACGAAGATCAGCGTACCGTTGCGCGGCGGCCTGACGGTTTCGTTGGGCGAACCATGGGTTCTTGCCGCGGTGACCGCACCTGATGTCAGCCGCGCCAGGGCCGCATGCACCGGTAGGCAGACGACCACATGCATTGCGGCATACAGCAGGAGAACCTCTCGCCAGGACATGGACGCATGCAGCCATGTCGTCAGTGGCCAGAACAGGCTCGACGCGAACCCGGCAATCAGCGTGAGATGAACGATCGAGGTCTGACCGCGACGTCCGCCCGCCTGTACGATCGCCGTAAACGCCGTCGAATAAAGAACACCCGCCGACACGACCTGCATCAGTGTGAGAGCGACGGCGAAGCTCACCGATCCCGGCGAGATCGCCGTAAGGACGAGCGTTAGCGCGGATCCGATCGACCCGATGGCCATCACTCGCCCGGCACCCCACTTATCTGCGACGTTGCCGGACAATGGGGCCGCGAAAGCACCGATTAGCAATGCTGCGGAGAACGCGCCGAAGACCCATTGTTCCGACACCGCGAGGTCGCGGGCGATGTCGGGAACGAGGATACTGAGACAGTAGTAGAGGGTGCCGTATCCGATGATCTGCGTCGCGCCCAATCCCGCGATCGCCCACACTGGCAGTTTCGCATCGGGCATCGTCATACGCTCTCTGCGACTTTCACTGGCGCTGCCTTCGTGCCGCATCCGCATCCAGACTTGCCTTCGTCCTTCGCCACCGCGTCGGCGACGCAGCATGCGTCCTCCCGTGCCGGAGCAGGCCCGCCGCAACATCCCGCGGACACCGCCGTTTTGATATCGACGGAGCAGACGCCGGTTTCTGGCAGCACCAATTCCACCCGGCGGGCCGCCTCGTAGTCGCCAACGATCTCGGCGACAATGGAGCGGACCTGCTCGTACCCGGTCTTCATCAGAAAGGTCGGCGCGCGGCCGTAGCTTTTCGACCCGACGATGAAGAAGTCATTTTCGGGATGTGAAAGCTCCTCGACGCCATGCGGTGGTACCGTGCCGCAGGAATGCAGATTGGGGTCGATGAGCGGGGAAAGCGCCGAAGGCGCTTCCACGGTGGGATCGACCTCGACGCGTAGCTCTCGCAGGAACGAGAAGTCGGGCCGAAAGCCAGTGGTCACCACGATCTGGTCGACGGCAAGCTCAATCGGCTCGCTTCCTGTCCGCGCACGAACCGTCACCCGGTCCCCGTCGGCGATAACGGCGTCGGCGCAGAAGCTCGTCAGCATGTTGAGTCTTCCGTCATCCATGGCCTTCTTGGCGGCCAGGCCCAGCGCGCCACGCTCAGGCAGTTGGTCGTTCAGGCCGCCGCCGAGCAGGCGGTCGACACCTTGGTGGCGGAGCGCCCAGACGATTTCCGTCCTGGGATCGATGTCCTGCAGGTCTATGAGGGCGATCGCGACGTTGATGGCGGAATGCCCGCTTCCGATGACCAGCGTCCGCTTGCCGAGGAATTCGTCCCGGCGCGCACCGGCAACGTCAGGAATGCCATAGGAGATCTTTGTTGACGCCTGTTCTCCAGGCACGGGTAGGCCATGCACGCCCATCGGGTTCGGTTGGCTCCAGGTTCCCGATGCGTCGATTACCGCACGCACGACGACGTCGTGTTCGAGCCCGTCCTCAGAGTAACGCACCACGAACGGTGCTTCGTCGCGTCCCGCAGACGACACTTTGTTCAGACCCTTCTTCGTCACCGCCGTCACGGTCGCACCGAGCTTAAGGCCGACTCGGATCGACGGGACGGCGCCGAGCGGCGCGAGATACTCCTCGACGAGCTCCTTGCCGTTCGGAAGATAGTCCGGGTTCGGCGCCTCCCAGCCCTGGGATTCCAGGAGACGTCGGGCGGCATCGTCGACATTGTATTTCCAGGGTGAGAAGACACGGACGTGTCCCCACTCGAGGAGTGACGCGCCGACCGATGCGCCCTTCTCGAATACAATCGGCTCGACACCTCGTTCAACGAGACGCGCCGCTGCGGCAAGCCCGACCGGTCCCGCGCCGATGACCGCCACTGGAAGTCCTACATTCTGCATCTCTTTCTCCTTTTATATTTCCAGAAGGATCGAATTATAAAGACAAAAAAGGGGCGGTCAGGGCGCCACCTCGTTTTCGTCGTTCGCCGCCACGCATCCCTCGTCGGCACAGCATTCTTCCGCGAGGAATCCGATCAGCGATTGCATGCACGAATAGTCTGCCCGGCAGATAAGGGTCGTCGCCTGCCGTTCCTGAGACGCTAGCCCGGTGTCCACCAGGCGCTTGAGGTGATGGGACAATGTTGATGCTGGAATGCCGACCCGCTCCTGCAACTGGCCGACCGGAATGCCCGTTCGACCTGCCCGCACCAGAACGCGGTAGATCTTAAGACGGGACGGATTGCCCAGCGCTTCGAGCCGCGATGCTGCTTTTTCGATAATCATGGAAATAAGCTAACGAGTCGCGCCTTCCGCGTCAATCTCTATTTCTAAGATTGTCGAAATAGCGATGCGCTCGTGGCCTATGCTAAGGCCAATGATGTACGGCAGCACCGAACGCGAAGCTTCGGCCAAAAGGACCAAAGCGATTGACCTGAAGGCGTTATGGCAAACATCAAAGCCGAATCACGAAGCGCCCCCCGGCTCTGCCTTTTTCAAGCGTCGATAAGGCAAGCGAGACTTCATCGAGTGAGATTTCCTCGATCTCACACTCCAGCGGCTTTTCCGCATGCATGGCGACGACCGCGCGCATTTCCTCGCGGGTGCCGACACTGGTTTCCGGTGATGGTAACGCCGGTTGCTGTCAGCCATTCCTGGTTCAACGGGACGGGCTTCGAGACCATCGCAGCCGCGACGATCCTGCCGCGCGGGCGGACCGCAGCCACCATGGCGTCCCAGGTCGCGGTCGTTGGGGCGAAGTTAATGCAGATATGGAATTTTGGATCGTATCCCGCGAGCCTTTCGACCAATCCCGCATCGGCCAAGTCGATCCACTCCGCTCCATAACGGCGTGCGATCTCGAGTTTGGTTGGACTGCTGTCGATGGCGAGAACCCTCGCGCCGAGTCGGGTCGCGATTTGCACGGCATAAAGACCCAGTCCCCCGCACCCAAAGATGGCGCAGGTCTCGCCGGCCTTGAGGCCCGCGCGCCGGATGGCGCCGTAGGCAGTGACGCCGGCGCACATAATGGGCGCGGTCGTAACCGGGTCCATTTCGGCCGGTAGCGCCACGGCGAAGCGGGTGTCTGCAACGACGTATTCAGCAAATGCGCCGGGCACATGCAGCCCATGAGCGCGCTGGTGCTGGCAGAATGGCTCTGCTTCGTCGAGGCACTCGTTGCAGCGGCCACAGGTGTCGTGCAGCCATGGCACACCCACCGGGTCGCCCACGTCCCAGCCGGTGACCCCCGCTCCGAGGGCGATGATCGTGCCAACTCCCTCATGGCCGAGGATAAATGGCGAGGGCGCTTCGGGAGGAACGAAATCGGCCTTCCAAATATGGACGTCGCTGTGGCAGACCCCGCAGGCCCTAAGCTTGATCAAGATCTGTCCTTCGCCCGGTTGCGGAACCTCTACGCATGTGACCGACAAGGGTTCGCTATGTGCGGTCATCACGGCGGCTTTCATCAGAATAGCTTTCAACACGATGTGTTTGTTCCTAGTTGAATCTAGCGGCTTCACTAGGTTGCTCGCCGGCAATTTGGCGACGCCATCGGGCCAGGCCTTGTCGGGCTAGCCCCGCGCCAAGTTTGGTTCAACGGTGGAGCCTCATTCCCAACTCCCCACGGCCGCATGAGCTCAAAGACTTGATCGGATCCATGTGGATCATTGATGGATTTCCTCCTCAGATTCCCCTCACGAACCACTGCCCGTGATAGCGTCAACAATGAACCTACAAGCGGTCATCCATTCGCTGACGGTGGTGTATTGCAGCGAGCGACATGCTCGCACCTTGAACGAGTGCGTAGCGGGGCATTAGCCGAACCACCATCTTTCGGAAAATTTCTGCCCGTCCATATCCCAGTTGGAGGCGATCTTGTCGTGCCTGATCTTGGTCGATGTCGCGAATACATAGTTTGCAAACATCGGCACCACTGTCCCGCCGTCGTTTGAAAGTATTTCCTGAGCATCGAAATATATCTGAGCTCGTTTCGTCGCATCGAGTTCTGCGCGACCGGCCGTGACCAATTCGACAAAATGTGAGTTTTTCCAATTGGTGTCGTTCCAGGCGCCGTCTGGGAGGTATGCAAGGGACAACATTGCATCGACCGTGGGTCGACCCGCCCAATAGCACGCGCACCACGGCTTCTTCGTCCATACGCTCGCCCAATAGCCATCGTTTGGAACGCGTTCGACCATGATATTGATGCCGCTTTTCGCCCCCGCTTGTGAATAGAGTTCAGCGGCGTCGACGGCGCCGCTGAAGGCCGCATCCGCGGCGGCCAGCTGAATATCGAGGCTCGTCAGGCCGGACTGTTTCAGATACCATTTCGCCTTGTCGAGATCCTGGATTCGCTGAGGCAGGCCAGCCGCATAGAACGGCATTGCCGGTCCAATTGGATGATCATTGCCCACAGTGCCATGCCCCTGTAGGATCAAATCCACCATCTGTTCGCGCGGGCACGCGAGCTTTACAGCCATCCGGACGTTGGGATCCTCAAACGGAGCCTTGTTGGTCAGCATTGGAAATGTGTAATGCTGATTGCCCGCGATCGACTTTACGCTAACCGCATCGTTTGTTTTTAAATAGCTCACAGTCTTCACGTCGCAGCGATCCATGACATCTATAGTGCCACTCATAATCGCCGATGTGCGCGCGGTTGCATCGACAATGGCGATCATTTCGATTGCGTCGAAATGTGCTCGATCGGTCTTCCAATAACTTTGATTGCGAGTGAGCTGTGCCCGAATGCCGGGGTCCCATCCTTCCAGTTTGTAGGGACCGCAGCCGACCCCACTAAGAGGTGCAATCTTACCGTCCTTCGAAGGCAGGATCGGAATGTGGTAATCAGAAATAATATAAGGAAAATCGGCATTGCCTGCGTTCAGATAGAAAATGATCCTGTCCGGCCCGTCGATTTTGATGTCCCTTATTGGCTTGAGTAACGCCAGCGCCGCTGATGTCGAGCCCTCGCCGCGGTGATAGTTGACGGATGCAAGCACGTCTTCAACCGTCAGGCTCCGGCCGTCATGGTAGACAATGCCCTTGCGAATCTTGAAGGTCCAAGTGGCAGCGTCGGGGGTCGACTCCCAGCTCTCGGCGACTTCGCCAATCAGCTCACCGTTGGCGTTGATTTCGGCGAGGTGATTGTTGAGCATATAGCCCAGGGCAATCGTGAAATTGTTGTCATATGTACCCGGATCGAGGCTGTCCGTCGTAGATCCATGGCCGACGCCAAACCTCAACCTGCCGCCACGTTTGGGGCTGTCAGCCCGGGCCGCCGGAACCATGATACCGGAGGCAGCTGATAACGCGACCACCCCCATTGACGCGGTGATAAACTGCCGACGCGAAAAATCGACGCTCTGAAGCTTAATCATGAATGCCTACTCCCCTTAGATTCCGCCTTGCTCATCCACGGCTTCCCAGTCTATATATGAATTCGAATTCGGGTTCAAGTATTGATATTTACTCAAAGTCAACTGGCTCCTGGGTTTCAATGGAGGGAAATTACATATGTTGGACGAGAGAATCGGCGACGCCGCGAACGCATACGTGGCTGAAGCGAATAGGGCAGCGTCGGAAAGCACGGAATTTGACTGGGCAAATTCGCGGGATTTCGAGGATGCACGCCGCGGGTGGCTAAAGGAGCTACCGGACCTTGTCATTGAGGACGAGGGCGGACGCATAGTTTGGGACAGTCGCCCCCATGATTTGATGCTTGCCAAGGAACGGCCGGATACAGTGCATCCTAGCCTTTGGCGATTGGCTCAGCTCAATAACATCAGGGGCCTTTTTGAAGTCGCGGACAAGGTCTGGCAGACCCGTGGCCATTCGTTGGCCAATATGACGTTCGTTGCAGGAAAAACCGGTTGGATCATCATCGATCCAGCCAACACTGTAGAGACAGCACGGGTGGCGCTCGCGCTCGCGAACAGCACATTGGGGCCGCGACCGGTTGTGGGCGTAATATATTCTCACACCCATTCAGATCATTGGGGCGGCGCAAAGGGCGTTGATCCAGAACCCAACGCTCGGGTAGTCGCCCCAGCGGGATTTGAGGCTTTTGTGCTTGCGGAATCATTGGTTGCCTCGGAGGGCCTCGCTCCTCGCAACAACTACATGTATGGCGAACATCTTGGGTCAGGCCCATACGGTCACGTTGATTGCGGACTTGGAAAGGCGACTGAAGGCGGGACGGTCAGCTATCTTCCGCCAACGGACCACATTGGACGCGATGGCGGTCACTTGACCATAGATGGCGTAGCGTTCGAGTTCCAATATGCTGCGGGCGAGGCACCGGCCGGCATGCATATCCATCTGCCTGCGAGCGGCGTCCTGCATGTGGCTGACAATTGCTATGCATCCCTTCACAACGTCTATACGATCAGGGGATCACTCAGCCGGGATGCATCTGTTTGGAGCGACTCGGTCGATCGTGCTCTGCAATTTGGCGGCGCCGAGGTAATCATCGGCGGCCACCACTGGCCGCGATGGGGGCGTGACAACGTGCGGAGGTTTCTTACCCAGCAGCGTGATGCTCTCAAATTCATGCACGACCAAGCCGCACGCCTCATGAAGCTTGGCCATACCGCAGAAGAGATCGCCGGCATGGTGGAGCTTCCGCCTCATCTAGGCCGCCAATGGCATCTGCGTGGTTACTACGGCACTGTCTCACAAAACGTCCGTGCGATAGTCCATCATTATCTAGGTTGGTACGACGGCTCTCCCTCCACGCTCAATTCGTTGCCGCCGCGAGAAGCCGCTGCCAAGATCATAGATTACATGGGCGGTGTTTCGAAAGTTCTTGAGCGAGCTCGGGAAGATTTCGCCGCAGGCCAGTTTCGATGGGTCGTCCAGATTCTCGATCATGTACTCTGGCTGGACCCAGACTGTACCGAGGCGCGTACGTTGGCCGCTGTCGCACATCGAACGCTTGGATACACATGCGAAAATGCGACGTGGCGCAATGCCCACTTGTCGGCTGCAAGAGAGTTGACTGGGAGCATCGAGCAAGTTGGAGCGATACGGGACTCGGCCGATCTTTCCAAACGGATTCCCTTGAGGGCCTTGTTTGATTATCTCGCCATTCGCGTCGATGGAACGAAAGCGGCCGCAATGAACATCTTGCTATGCTGGCACGTGACCGATAGCGAGGAAGAGTTTACGACACATCTGAACAATGGTGTTTTGAATGTGGTCAAAGGCGAAAAAGCAGACGTGAAAGTAGCATTGACTCGTGCTGCCCTTACATCGTTGATTTATGAGCAAGCACTCCCGACGAACCTGTCCATTACGGTCGCCGGAGATCGGACTTTGTTCAACACCTTTTGGTCGGTTATGGAGACTTTCCCGGACGACTTTTCAATCGCTGGCCGTGCATTCAAGGTCGGAGAGCAAACATGCGGCAAACGCGGCTAAACCGTGAGGAAACATTCTTGGCAGACTTCGCAGGCGTTCATCCCAGCAAACAGCCTCGAAGCCTGGCCAAGCGCAACGCGCTGATTGCGGCCGGCCACAGGTTGCTTCGCACTATGAGCTTTGATGAGATGACGATCGGGCACGTCGCCCAGGAGGCGGCCTGCTCTGTAGGAACCTTCTATGCTCGTTTTCAAGATAAAGAGGCGTTTCTAATCCTATTACAAGAGTCCCTGTTCAGCGCACAGATCGACGACGCCCGGCAAAAATTCAGACCAGATGATTGGAAAAATGCGAACGCAGAAGAAGCCATTGAAGCCTCCGTTCGCTTTGTCATAAATACCTTCCGCGGCGATGCGGAGGGCGTGCTGCGCGCCGCTCTGGCTCACTCCGCTGATAAATCAGAGATCTGGGAGCCTGCGCGCCGTTCCGGCCGGGAACTCGCCGAGATCATCATTTCGTTGCTGTCGCCAAAGCTGGGCGGCGGCGCCGACGAACAAATACGGCTCGCCCTGCAAATGTTGTATGGAACGCTCGTGAATATGATACTGCACGAGCCCGGCCCCTTGAGCCTCAATTCGGCCACTTCACATAATTCACTGGTTGCCGCAGTAAAAGCCATCCTGCTCTACAAACAACCGGGCCCGCGGCTCCACACCTGACGGCAGGCACTTATCTCGCGACTGTTGAGCAAATGGAGGAAATATTTGGGGAAACAATTGTCGACTTACCCCGCTCGGTGATTGTTCTCCGTATCAAATCCAACATCAAGGTTAGTGAGGTTCAATAGACGACTGATGGAAGATATCGCCTTCGGGAGGTATGACCTGCCGTTCGATCATTCGATGGACATCCGGCGGCCTGTCGCCTTGATACAGTCTAAGCAGCCGCTCGAGGTTTTCCGCGTCAGCCTTGGTGCGCCGGGTGTTGTGACGCAGGTAATCCACCCAGGTCGGCGTGTGATATGTTTCCGTCCAGCGATGCGGGTTCTGAAGGTCCCGCATGAGCGCCCAAGCCTGAGCCCCGTCACGGAGGGCAGCTTCGCTGAGCGCGAACCCCGCGAAAGAGCAGCGAATTATGTTCTCACTTGTCATCCATTCGCGGGGAAGCGGGTTGAAATAAGCCCCGCCTACCGCACCGATGCCGAATCCGCCTAGCAGAAGGCCGTAAGTGAAGAGGCCACCCTGACGATATCACGTGCGACGACTGGCAGTAGCGCGAGGATCGCCACTGCCGCGACCCCGAATACAAATCCGCGCACGAAAACCTTGAGCAGGTTCGGCGACATGGACACATAACGCAGCCCGGCGCCTATGGCGGGACCAATCTCCTAGCGCAGCAGGGGTCCCGCCTGATGGGCTGGTTTCCAGCGCAGGAGTGCCGCCATGAGCACTATGTAGCTCGCAGCATTTGCTGTGAAGGCGGCTGCGGCACCTCCGAACGCGACGATTGCACCCCCGATAGCCGGCCCAACTCTTCGTGTCAGATTGAAGCCCATGGAGTTCAGGGACACAGCGCCCGGCACATCTTCGCGTGGGACCATGTCACCGACCGAGGCCTGCCAGGCGGGATTGCCAAGCGCGGTGCCGCAGCCGATGAGAAAGGTGAAGGTCAACAGAATCCACGGCGTGACCAAACCTAGATAGGCCGCCGCGGCGAGCAGTGTCGAGACCGCGAACATGAAGGTCTGCACGACTAAAATCACCCTTTTTCTGTCGAAGTTGTCGGCGACTGCCCCGGCGACGAGCGAAAAGACCATGATCGGCAGCGTGGTGGACGCCTGTACCAACGCGACCATGTTCGCGGATGTCGTAATGGACGTCATCATCCATGCCGCGCCTACACCTTGAACCAGGACGCCGAAGTTGGACGATGCTCGCCTAGCCAGATGTCGCGGAAAGTCTCGTGGGAGAGCGGTTGGAAAAAGCGGCGTCTGTCGGGCATGATGTGGTTGCCGGGGAGTGACTTAGGTCGGCTGCACTTCCGGGCAGACGGCGAATTGCTCAACGAACCATCTCGCGCAGTCGTGCGACTGCCCAGCAGAACGGCCGCTCACCGCACGGCCGCGGTAGGATCTCATAGAGATGGTCGTTTCGAACGCCAAGGCGTCGACGATTCCAGAAAACTCGCGACCTGAAACAGCGTCGCTTCGGCGAACGGCCTTCCGCCGATCTGTATCGAGAGCGGCAGTCCGTTCGGCCCGAACCCCATGCAGACGGCGATGGCGGGATAACCGGTCAAATTCCAGGGAAGCGGCAAGCCGGGTTTTTCAAGTCCGTCCCAGAAAGGTACATCTTCCATAAGGGGTGCTTCATCCGCGGCCGCGGCGGTGACGAGCACATCGAAATCCTTCATGACGTTCGCGAGCTCCAGACACAGCTCCCGCCTGCGGCGCTGCGCCTGAATGTAGTCGCTGCTGGTCAGGAAGGAGGCAAGCAGCATACGGTTTCGCATCCGCTCCCCGAATGCGTCGAACCGGGTCTTCATCGCGTGCTCGTGATAAGCTGCGGCTTCGGCGTTCATTATGATGCGGTTCGCTGCGGAATACTCTTTCAGGGAGGACAATTTTGCCTCCCCGACTTCCGCACCCGAGGCAACGAGAAGCTCGACTGATTGGGCGATGGCAGCAGCTGTCGCGTCGCAGACCGGATTGTCCAGCTTGTGAAAGCGGTCGACCACTCCGATCCTCAAACCACGCAAGCTTCGGCCGATGTCGGCCGAAAAATCGGGTACCGCGACATCGGCGCTTTGCGGGTCGGCGGGGTCGTGGCCAGCCATTTGCTGCAACAGCATGGCGCAGTCTTCCGCCGTCCACGCCATCGGGCCGACGTGATCGAGAGAATGCGCCAGGGGAATTACGCCGGAACGGCTGCATCGCCCGTAAGTCGGCTTGATGCCGGATATTCCGCATAGCGCGGCGGGTCCTCTGATGGAGCCTCCGGTATCGGTGCCCGTGCCTCCGAGGATCATCCCCGCCGCAACGGCGGCCGCGGTTCCACTGCTCGAGCCCCCGGTGAAACAAGACGAATTCCATGGATTGCGCGCGGGAGGCCACGGCAAGTCGAACGACGGTCCGGCCAAGGCGAATTCCAAGGTAGCAAGTTTGCCGAGCATCACGGTCCCCGCATCTGCCAATCGTTTCACCACAGCGGCGTCGCGCGTCGGAACATTCTCCTTCAGAATCCGGGAATGAGCCGTAGTCAATATCCCAGCAGTTTCGAAAATATCCTTGTGAGCAATCGGGACGCCGTCCAGGGGCGTCTTTGACTCGTGCTTCATCATCCGTGCTTCGGCCGCATTGGCATCAGCGAGCGCTCGCTCGGCCGTCACGGTGATGAAAGCGCCGATTTCCGGATTCAGAACCTCGATCCTGTGCAGGCAGTGCCGGGCCAATTCGACCGGTGAAATTTCCTTGGCTTTGAGCTTGCGGCTCGCTTCTGCTATCGTGAACGGGTGCATGGAGAGTCTTCCGGCCAAAAGGTGACGACGAGCCCTGTGTCGAGATTCATGGGTCTGCTCATATCATTCACCAGTCCTCTGAGTTTCAGATACCCTTCGTGAAGTCGTTCGAACTGGATGTTCTCCACTGGAACGCCCCTCGCCCTGAGCAAGACGACAAGATCGGAAAGACTTAATTCGGACATCGGTCAAACCTCTGAGACGGCAAAAACAAACCGTATTATAAGTATACTGGTATACCTATTTAGCGAGGCTGTCAACTCGACGGTCGGCCCGTGCCGCCGCAGACACGATTAGTTTCCGTGAAACTCAGGCTCTCTTTTCTCCATGAAAGCAGTTCGTCCTTCCACTACATCGGCGGAATTGCGCTGAAGCAAGTGGTTGAGCAGTTGCTCGGTGCGCATGCCGTCAGCGAGGCTCATATCGCGCGCGCGAAGCGCCATCTCTTTTGTCGCCTGCACGGCAAGCGGAGCGTTGCGGGCAATCGTTTCGGCGTAGCGGCGGGCGGTTGCCATCAATTCGCCAAAGGGTACGACGCGATTTATCAGCCCCCACCGTTCAGCGGTGGCCGCGTCGATACTGTCCCCTGTCAGTAGCATCTCCATCGCACGCGCATGACCGATCTGGCGAATGAGGCGTTGCGTCCCGCCCAGGCCCGCGACGATGCCGCGCTTGACTTCGGCAACGGCGAACTGAGCGTCGGCGACGGCCACACGGATATCCGTCGCCAGCAGCAGCGTCACTCCTCCGCCCATGCAATATCCATTGATCGCCGCGATGACGGGCTTCCACAGGTCCAGGCCGCGATTGAGCAGCGGTTGCTCCTGTGTTTGCCACAAGGCCTGAAGTTCTTCTTTGGCGCCGATGACATCCTTGATGTCAGCGCCAGCGCAGAACGATTTCTCACCCGCTCCCGTGACGATGACGCAACGCAGGTGCGGATTGTCGCGTACGTCCACCCATACTTTCGAAAGCTCCGCATAATGCGCCCGGTCGAGAGCGTTCATCCGTTCCGGGCGATTCAAAGTGATAGTGGCGATTCCGTCGTCGCCAGCGTGGAAGTCGATGGACATCTTTGTCTTCTTTCCTTCGTTCTATACTTCATTTCAGATAGACACGGTTGATGACGTCGGCGACCAGCGCCGTCCGACCGTCATCGAGTTCGAGCCGATGCCCATACACAACGTGGATGGTGCTGGGTTCCAGCATCTTCGCCTCGACCACACGGAGGTGGAGGCGCACTACGGCCGCGACCGGAACGAGGTGGACAAATCGGACGTTATCGAAACCGTAGAAGAGATTCATTCGACTTGGGTAGTCGAAGACCACGTCGATGGTTCTACGAAATTTCCCTAAAAGGGCGAGCAGGACCGCCCCATCGACATTCGGCGCCGTGATCACCGAGGTCGATGTTGACCCGCCGCATTCATCGGCATCGAACCGTCCCGATCGGCAGATGAGATCGAAACGGCGGCATTGCTCTTCGCTGATCTGCGACCATGTTCCTGGACCCAGTTCTTGCCCTTCGACAGCGCGGAGGTCCGCATAACTTGAAATCACGAGAGAATTCATCAATCGCGCCCCGAAAAAATAAGAGGCGGCAGGCCGATACGCCGGCGCCGCCGCCAGTTGCGATTCGAAGCTTATTTGATAGCTGCAGGCTCAATGACGAGCTTTTCGTCAAGGCCGTATTTCTTGAAGATCTCGTTGATCTTCCCCGCCTTATGGATTTCCTTCAAGCCAGCCAAATAGGCTTGTAGCAAATCGTCGTTGCCTTTCCTCACGGCGTTGCCGACGTTGGTCTCCGCGACCAGGGTGAAAGCTACCTCAAGGTTCTCGGGATCATCCTTCACGCGCACTGCCGCCGCACCAGAATTGTCGAGCAAAAAGTCAATTCGATCGTTCATGATGCCGCGCACCGCCGCGTCCGTTTCCGTCGCAACCACGGTGTTGATGGGAGATTTCCCGGCGTCGGTGCATTTCTTCGACTGTTCTTCCAACGTCTTCTGCGAAGCTGAACCCGCGACGACGCTTGTCGCAAGACCGCAGAGGTCATCCATTGACTTGATGTTGTGTTTGTTGGGTTTTCGCACCAACAGCGAACTGCCGGCTTTCATATATACGACGAAGTCGACCTTCGATCCACGATCCGCGTTGTAGTAGAGATTCGCGACCATTGCATCGGTCTGGCCATTCAGGACCGTGGCCAGCAGGCTGGTCCATACGCCCTTGGTATATTCGTACTTAAGGCCGACGCAATCCAAGGCCGCTTCGCTTACCTCAATGTCGCTTCCGACCATCTTATCTTCGGTGGGCGACGTGTAGGAGTACGGAGCATACAAAGGCGTTGTGGCGACCCGCACGACCTTACCCGCAAGGCTGGGGTATTTTTCCGCAACTTTCTCTGGTTCGCAGGCGGCCTGGGCCACTACGGCCGTAGTTACGAGGCTTGCGACAGTGACGACAAGACGAATTGCAAACTTCCTCATTTCGATCCCCTATAAATTTCTTAGTGCACCTCGATTAAATGAGTACACCAGTACACTCTGCGACTAATTCACTTTTTCGTCAATCCCATTTCTATGAAGGTGTCCCAAGCGCGCCACCAGGGTTGACAACACGCAAAAATATTAGGTATACCACAATAATAGTATACTGTTTTCGAAGAGGTGAAGCGTGTTCGTATGGTCGGTCGCTCACGACAATCGACTTGATGCCTTCCGCGAGGAGATACGTGAGTTCTGCAGAACAAACATCCCCCCGGAAAGTCGCCGTAAGCAGGAAAAGTCTCAGCACCTTGGGCGTCATGAATACGATGGCTGGCTGAAACTGCTCGGTGAAAGGGGCTGGCTCACCGGTAAGTGGCCGAATGAATATGGCGGCCTTGGCGGGGAACCCGAACAGTTGCTCGACTTCGAGGAAGAACTCGGACGAGCCGGTGCGCCGCCGTTGATCAACTTCGGGATCAATCTCGCCGGCGCCGTCATCTTTACGGTCGGAAAAGACGAGCAGAAAAAGGAGTACCTCAACGATATAGCGAAGAACAATACGTGGTGGTGTCAGGGCTATTCGGAGCCTGGAGCCGGTTCCGATCCTGCCAGTCTGAAGACACGCGCCGTCCGGGATGGAGACCACTACGTTGTGAACGGCCAAAAAACCCGGACCTCATGGGCTCATTGGGCGGACATGATGTTTGCCCTGGTGCGGACCGATACGACGGTAAAGAAACAGGCAGGGATATCATTCCTCCTGATCGATATGAAAGCGCCGGGGGTGTGAGCCTTGCCTGCGAGGAAGCATGCGCGATCGTCCATTCCGCCCTCGAAGCACTGGACAACGCAGATCGGTCGGCTCAACGCGCCGTCTGGCGTGCGAAGGTGTAGACAGCGCGATCTGCGCGCTTCGTCGGTGCGCAAAGTCTTCAGCTCCATGGCGGTATTGGCATGACCGATGAGTTGAAGGCGGGCCATCTGTACAAGCGCCTATGCATTTGCGAGGCGGCGTTCGGCGACGCTGATTGGTATTTGACGAAGCTCGGCTCGACCTTGTCTCAGGATCGGAAACCGCAGAGTTGCTACGGGCATATCGCCGAGACCGTCGAAGCGGCGCAGGAAGACACATTGCTCCTAACACTGGGGATGCCGTCAGCTCTGCCTGTCGATCACCTGGAAAATGCAACCGGCTGAATGGCTGATCTTACCCTCCGATTGGCTGTTTCGTGATGAAGCGTAGCAGCGCGGAGACCGATAGGGAAAGGGAACGGAAATGAAAATGTTGGATGGAAAAGTCGCGATCGTTACCGGTGGGGGACGCGGCATCGGTCGCGGAATAGCACTGTCGTTGGCCAGTAACGGTGCAAGGGTCGTCATCAACGATCTGGGAGCGGGTTTGGCTGGTGATGGCGTTGATGCAGGGCCCGCTCAAGAAACTCAGGCTGCCATCCGAGATCTGGGTGGCGAAGCCGTGATCAATGGCGGGTCGGTTGCCGACTATGTTGCGGCGCAGGGAATGGTCGATCAGGCCGTGGAGACATTTGGCCGCCTCGATATCGTCGTCCACGCAGCCGGCGTCCTGCGCGACCGGATGATCTTCAACATGACTGAGGAGGAATGGGACGTTGTGGTCGCGGTTCACCTCAAGGGGTTGTTCAATATCCTTCGTCCGGCGACCGCGCTGATGCGTCAGCAGCAAGCGGGCCGCATCATCGCTCTTGCTTCGGGCTCGGCCTATGGCGATGCTGGTCAACCCAACTATTCGGCCGCGAAGGCCGGCATCATCGGACTAAGTTATTCCACCGCCAACGCCATGGCTAAATACGGCGTGACCTCGAATGTCGTTCTGCCTACCGGCACCACTCGGATGATCGACTCGAAGCCTGAATCACAAAAGATTTTCGAAGAGACCGGCAAGTGGCCGAGCGAACACGCCAGGGGCACCCCGAAGGATCCCGACAACGTCGCGCCGCTGGTCTCCTTTCTTGCGTCCGACCGCGCTGCCAACATCAACGGCCAGGTGTTCCACTCGCATGGTTTCGGCTACACGCTGGTGGAGCCTCCACGTACGCTGGCGCGGCTCGAAGCCGACCACGCCTGGACCGCTGAAGGCTTGGCGGACTCGTTCGATCGATACATGGCGACGGACATGAAGCCTCGCCCTGCGATGCCCTTTGGGCGTGACGTCGATACTCTGGCTGGTAACGACTGGCAAGCAATCGGCGAAGGCCGTCGTTACTGGGCACGCAAAGAGGAGAAAAAATAATGGCGATCAAGCAAGCTGCCGTCGTCGGCGTCGCCGAGTCCGACGAAATCGGCGTTGTTCCAAACAAATCGACACTTCAATTGCAAGGTGAAGCGGTTCTCAATGCGCTCGACGATGCCGGGTTGGCCTTGCGCGATGTGGACGGGCTGTTTACGGCGGGGTTCCGCACGACCGAAGTCGCCGAGTATCTCGGCATCCAGCCACGCTACTTCGACGGGACCCACGTGGGCGGGTCGTCTTTTGTAGTCCATCTCGGTCATGCCGCGGCCGCGATCGCGTCCGGCCGGATCGAGACCGCGCTGATCGTCCACGGGGAAAGCGGCAGATCCCGCGTCGGCCTGCCGGCATCGGGGAGCAGCGCGCAGGGGATGGAAGGCCAGTTCGAAAATCCGTATGGGATGCCGGGCGCCCCTGGCGCCTATGCTATGGCGTGCGCGCGACACATGCACCAGTACGGAACGAACGAGAGGCAACTCGCGGAGATAGCAGTGGCGGCCAGAAAATGGGCGCAACTCAATCCGAGAGCCTTCAAACGGGATCCGCTAAGCATCGAGGAGGTTCTAGCTTCTCCCTACGTCAGTTGGCCGTTTCGAAAACTGGACTGCTGCCTCGTGACGGACGCGGCCGGCGCGGTCGTCGTCACCAGTCTCGAACGCGCCAGGGATCTGAAAAAGGCACCCGTGCGCGTGCTTGGTTGGGGCGAAGGCCATGATCACCAGATCATCAGCCAGATGCCGGATCTGACGTCGGCTCCAGGCCGGATTTCCGGCCCCGACGCGTTCGCGATGGCGGGCATTGTACATGCCGATATCGACGTGGCGGAAATCTACGACTCGTTCACCTATACCGTCCTGACCTCGCTGGAGGACCTCGGCTTCTGCAAGAAGGGTGAAGGTGGTGACTTCGTCTCGGGTGGCAGGATCGCTCCTGGTGGTGATTTTCCGCTGAACACCAGTGGCGGTGGCCTCTCCTACACGCATCCGGGAATGTTCGGCATCTTCACGATCATCGAATGTGTTCGCCAGCTCCGCGGAGAGTTTCGTGGAGAGGGCCTGCGACAGATCGCCGACGCCAGAATCGGTCTGGTTCATGGCACGGGTGGTAAGCTTTCAGCAACGGGGACCGCTATTCTGGCGGCAGATTGAACCATGACAGATTATATCAAGCCGCTTCCAAAATTCGACCCCGTCACGGCCCCCTTCTGGGACAGCCTAAAGGCCGAAAAGATCGAGATCCAGTGCTGCGAGGATTGCGCGTCCTACGTTTTCTATCCACGCGCACTCTGCCCGCATTGCAGTTCGCGTCGATTGAAATGGACACCCGTATCGGGACGTGGCCGGGTCTACACCCTCACGGTCGTCCACAAGGCGCCAGGGGCTTTCCAGGCAGATGCTCCTTATGTCGTCGCCCTTGTCGACCTGGAGGAAGGGTGCCGCATGATGAGCAATATCGTCGACGTCGCTCCGGATCCCGAGGCGGTCAAGATCGGCATGCCTGTCGAAATCGTCTACGAACACGTCACGGAAGCAGTGACCTTGCCGAAGTTCCGTCCGGTGACGCGCTGAGGCTTCGGCCTCAGCATTCGCCACCAGTTGCACCTCCTCAATCCGGGAGATACCAAATCATGAGTACCCAGGCCTTCTTCCAGTCGGACAGCGTTGGCCGGCATCCGAAACCTTCGCTGAGCCACTTTTTTTCGCCCCGCAGCATCGCTGTCGTCGGCGCCTCAGAGACGTCCTATTGGGGGCGGAACATCTTCCGTAACCTCAAGGCAACCGGCTTTGACGGCCGTATCGTGCCCGTCAACCCTAAACGCGCGACGATCTTCGGTCTGTCTTGCATTCCGACCCTACGGGATCTGAAGGAGCCTGTCGATCTCGTCTATGTCGCCACTCCGACCGACACGGTTGCATCGGTCCTCGATGATGCGGCCAGCGTGGGGATCCGTCACGCCGTCATCATTGCCGCGGGGTTTGGTGAAACCGGAGCGCATGATCGACAGCGCGAACTCGAGGAAAAGGCCGCCTCGCACGGGATTACCATCCTTGGACCCAATTGCCCGGGTTTCGTGAACATTGCCGCAGGGGTTTCCGCCTATGGTCAGGAAATCCCGTCGGACATGAAAAGCGGCAACGTGTCCGTTGTGTTGCAGAGCGGCGCACTCGCGACCGTCATCATGAAACTCGCGCGCACACACGGCGTTGGTCTATCCAAGCTGATCTGCATGGGCAACGAAGCGGTTGTCGATACGGCAGACGTCATCGAGTATTTGATTTCGGACAGCGAAACCCGTGTCATCGCCATGTTTGCCGAGCAATTTCGAGATGGACGACGTTTTCTCGATCTCGCTCGACAGGCACTGCGAGCCGGCAAGGCGATCGTCGTCCTGAAGGCTGGGCGCACCCCCGAGGGTCAGAAGGCCGCTCTTGCCCATACGGGAGCCGTGGCAGGCGACGAAGCCGTGGTCGACGCAGCGCTCCGCCAGGTCGGCGTCGCCCGCGTGCGTAGCCTGGAAGAATTGCTGATCACCGCTGGCCTGTTCGCGAGCGGGGTCCATCTCAAGGGGCCGCGCATGGGTGCCGTCACCGCCTCGGGCGGCGCCTGCGACATCATCGCCGATCGCGCCTCGGACGAAGGGTTGGAACTCCCCGCGTTCAGCGCCGACACGAGGAAGGCACTGGCGGACTATCTTCCGAACTTTGCGACCGTCCAGAATCCGCTGGATACCGCAGCGGTGGACACCCTGCGCGAAACCGGGACCGCGGCTGTGCCGATGGATGTCGTCGCCGAGATCGTCAGCCGCGATCCGAATGTCGATTTTGTCCTCTTCCTGGGCTTCAATGTAGTGCCGCAAACCCCGCCCGAAGAGCTCGAGGCGCAGAGGCAGGCGGACAGAATGGCGCATGTCCGCGCCATGCTGGACAGCTCGCCGATCGCTATCGTTCCAGTTAGCCTAAGCTGCATGGAAGTCGGACCGTTCGCGCGCGAGATCTACGAGGCAAACCGTATTTTCATGCTTGGCGGTATCGAATTCGGGATAACAGCCGTCGGCCACTGTGTCCGCTGGCACAAGGCCCGCGACGCTGCACTGGTGCACGCCGGGATCGAAGCTTCAGCTCCGCCGGCCGCGGCGACCAGCACCCGCAAGGGTCCCTGGTCGGAACATACGGCGCGCAAGCTTCTCGAAACGAGCGGCGTACCGCTTGTCCCAGCCGAACTCGTCATGAGCGCGCAAGATGCGGTCGCAGCCGCCGAACGGCTGGGGTACCCCGTCGTCATCAAAATCTGCGCTGCGGAAATTGCCCACAAGTCGGACATCGGGGGCGTTGCCCTCAACCTGCAGACTGCTGATGCAGTTTGTGACGCCTACGAACGGGTCGCGAAGGCAGGCAGAGGGGTCGATGGAGCCAACGTCGAGGGCGTGCTTGTCAGTCCGATGCGTCCACGTGGGGTGGAGCTGTTTGCCGGCGTTACGATGGACCCGTCGTTTGGACCTACCCTGGCGGTTGGCCTGGGGGGTATCTGGATCGAGACGTTAAAGGATGTAAGCCTTCGTGTCCTTCCCGTCAGCCAGGATGAGATCGAGACCATGCTTTTGTCATTGCGGGCGAGCCCGCTCCTCAACGGCGCGCGAGGGGGGCCGAAGGTGGATATCGCGAAAGCGGCCGCCGCAATCCACCGCATCACGGAAGCGAGCCTGTCGCTTGGCGATCGACTGCTCGCATTCGAGATCAATCCTCTCTGGTGCCTTGAAGACAAGGTCGAGGCGCTCGACGTTCTCATCGTTACCGAGTAGCGGACATCTATCTGGCCTGAGGCGTTTCCGAAATCGCGACGCCTCAGGGCTGGAGTTCTTGGGCTGGTGCGATGATCAGCTCGCCTTCGGGAAGTCGCGTTCCCGCCAGGAACAGTTCGATGTTGCGGCAACCCCGTTCAAAGACATGTCTGAAATTCTCGAGCGTCGCGCCCGCCACGTGCGGGGTTACGACTACGTCGTCTCGTTCGAACAGCGAAGAGGCATGCAATGGCTCAACATCAAAGGTGTCGAGAGCCGCCGCATGGACATCCTTGCGCTCAAGCGCCAGACGCAGTGCAGCTTCGTCGATCAGACCACCCCGAGCACAGTTGATGATCGTGGCGCCTGGTCTCAGCATCCCTATGCGACTTGCGTCGAGCATGTTGCGCGTCTCGGCCGTAAGCGGCACATGCAGGCTGACCACATCGGACAAGGACAGCAGCTCTTCGAATTGGCAAAACCGGACGCCAAGCTTCGTCTCCAGGTCCCTGCCCGGCCGTTCAATGTCATAATAGACGACGTCCACGTCGAAGCCCGCAAGGCGTCGGGCCACCTCGCGTCCTATGGCGCCCAAGCCTATCAGACCCACGGTCTTGCCCGCCAATTGCCGTTGCATTGCCCTACCCTCCGTCCTCAACCAGGTACCCGCACGCGTTTGGCGATCGAAATAGGGTAGCCTGCGGAGCGCTGCAAGCATCAGCAAGAGAGTATGCTCCGCCACCTGTGCGGCGTTGCCCGCCTGCAGACGGGCGACCGCGACATTGCGCATCCGGCAAGCAGCAGGGTCCACATTGTCCAGGCCCGCACCGAGCTTCTGGACAAATCGTAAATTCGTGGCTGCTTCCAGCAGCGCCGCGTCGACGCCCGTGCCAATGATCATGGCAACGTCCGCATTCGCTGCGGCACATTGCCGATCGTGCCCGTTATTGGAGCGGGTACACGAGAGCCCCCAACCGGCTGGAAGGTGTCTGCCGATCTCATCATGGATCCTTGGATCGACAACATCCAGAAACGCCAAATGCACCAATGCCTATATCCTCCCCGAACGCGATTATATGATACCAGTACACCCGATCATCGATCGTCGCAATGGTTCGGCGGGGCTTCTGTAAAGTGTGCACAGCACGTTTAAGCGCTCCGAACGAAATGGAAATAGCACCTGAAAGTTTCCTCGCATCGGCTGGACTTACTGCTTGGGGAGGCCTATATAGTATACTAGTTATATCAATGTGAGGTTGAGATGTTTGGTCTACGCGTCGCCCCCGTGAACCGGGGAGTGCCTTTCGATATCTCGGTCAACGGGAAGTCCATCCCGGCATACCCTGGCGAAACGGTGGCCGGTGCGCTGCTGGCTGCCGGGATCAACATTTTCAGAAAGACCTACGAGGGCGATCGGGGGCGGGGCCAGTTTTGCGGCATGGGCGTCTGTTATGATTGCCTGGTTGATATCGACGGACGGCATTCGCAACGAGCATGCATGACCGCTGCCGCACCCGGAATGATGATCGAGGTCCCAGCCGTCTTGAAGGAACCCGCGGAATGACGTCGCGCCAAAGCCCCCCCGTAAACGCGGATGTTGTCATCGTAGGTGCTGGCCCCGCTGGGCTTTCGGCAGCCGCGCTGCTTAGCAAGGCCGGCGTTAATGTCGTCTTGCTCGATGAGAACGCCCGCCCCGGCGGGCAGTACTACCGGCAGAGCAGGTTGGGGGGATCCTTGCCGAAAGCCATTATCGGGCTATCGCAGATAGCTGGAAGGGATCTGATCGACCGAATCGACCTCGCTCACGCTCAGATCTGCACCGACACCATGGTCTGGGGTGTGGAGAACGACAACACCCTGCTCTACAGCCAAGGCGGCCACGCCGGCCGTATCTCGTCGAAGGCGATCGTGCTCGCGACCGGCGCTCATGAACGCGTAATCCCCTTTCCGGGATGGACGCTCCCGGGCGTAATGACGGCTGGTGCGGCCCAGACCCTCTTGAAGGCTCAGGGCATTCTCCCCGGAAAGAATATCGTGATCGCGGGCACCGGTCCTTTCCTCTATCCCGTGTCGACACAAATGGCCGCCGCCGGCGCCAAGCTTGAGGCCATCTGCGAGCTGTCTCGCGACAGGTTCTGGCCCTTGCGCGTCCAGCAACCCTTCCGCCATCTCCATATCTACCGGGAGGCGATCAGTTATCTGGCAAAGATGCGACGTCTTGGCCTTCGTGTCTCGATGGGAACGACCGTTGTCGAAGCCTTGGGCGATACGGCGCTGCGCCAGGTGGTCGTCGCCGAGATCGACGGGGACCACCGGGAACTGCCGGGAACGCGCCGCACGATCGCCACGGACACCTTGCTGACCAGCTTCAGCTTCGTACCCAACGTTCAGGTCGCACGGCTCCTTGGATGTGACCTGCGTTGGGATCCGGTACAGCAGGCCCACTTCGTCAACGCGGACGCCCGTCTGCAGACGTCGCGCCAGGGCATATATCTCGCCGGCGAGATCGTGGGGATCGGTGGTCATCGCGTGGCAAAGGCAGAAGGAGTTTTCGCGGCGGCGAGCGTCCTTGAGGATCTGGGTTATAAACTCGACCATGGAACTGCTGCTGCGCGGCAGGAGGCATGGCGAACCCGATCCGCGGGCCGGCAGTTCGCCGCCCACATGCTCAAGTCGTTCGCACTCAAGCCCGGTGTATTTAGCCTGGCAAAACCGGATACGATCGTCTGCCGCTGCGAGTCCGTTCCTCGCAGTGAAATCGACTATCACGCCAAGGTCTGGGAAGGCGCGCAACGTGCCGTCAAGCAATGCACCCGGGCGGGTATGGGCCGGTGCCAGGGCCGCATGTGTGGATTTGCCGTCGCCCAACTCGTTCGGCAGCATTCCAGTGCCCCGGACGAGATCCCGATGCCCGACACGGCTCGAATGCCAGTAAAGCCCCTGGTCCTCAGTGAGGCCGGGCACTTTGAATGAGCCGAAACAAACCCGTGCGTGCGACGCGCGATTGGGCAAACCACGCCCCAGAATAGACATGCGTGAAGGGATTAGGTATGAGTGCAATAGTACCCCATTTAACCGGGCATCATCGTAATCACACAAGGCAAAAGCTGGTGGATTCTCAACTCGAAACGTCGCAGGCGGTAGCAACAAAGATGTTTGATTCTGCCAATCCTGGAAAAGCATCTCAAGTGATCGTCTCTCAGATTCGGGAGGCCGTTGATGCTGGCAAGCTCCGGGTTGGCGACCGCCTTCCGCAGGAAAAAGACCTAATAGATCAGTTCGGTTTCAGCCGTGCCGTGATCCGCGAGGCATTGCGAACCCTGGAAGCCGAAGGTTTGATACGTCTTGTTTCCGGAAGAAATGGCGGCGCCGAGATTTGTGAGCCGGATCCTCTGAAATTCGTCCCCGCGATCACCACTCTCATGCGGCTTCAGAACACCTCTATCGATCAGGTGCATGAAACTCTCGAGCACATCGAGCCTATCATCGCCGAGTTGGCCACCGAGCGGCACACGCAGGACGATATCGATGCCCTTCAGGAATCGATCGACATCATGCTCCAAAACGCTTCCGATCGGGTGCTTTGCCAGACCCAGGCAAACCGTTTCCACGTTCTGCTGGCACGAGCGACCAAAAACCAGATGCTGATTTTCCTCAGCACGATGATACGGCAGGTGATCGTTCGATTGGATTACCAGGGTGTCGGTGAGCGACCGATGAAGGTCGCCGAGGAGCATCAGCTGATCGTCGATGCGATCAAGAAGGGCGATGCCGCCGCTGCCCGTGCCGCGACGCTCGACCATGCGCATCAGTGCGAATTCGCGGTGCGCGCGTCGCAAACCGGCTACAAGCTGAGAAACGACGCAACGAGCGAGCAAATGACAAGGAACCTGCTTCGGTAACCCGCAACGGGTTCCCGAAGCCAGTAGCTCCGTCTACGCCAGGAATTTGCGGTTGATTGCCTCGATCACGAGTGCCGGGCGTTCCTGCCCCTCGACCTCGACCGTCTCGCTGAACTGCAGTTCGAGAACATCCGGCTTTACCATCCTTGCATCTGCAAGGGTCTGGCGGAGGCGGATTCTCGCACCCACGGGAACAGGCGAGACGAACCGTACTTTATTATATCCGTAGAGGACGCCCATTTTTGCGTTCACCTCGATGCGCGTTCCCCGCAAACCCTCGCGCAGTGTCGAGACCAGGGAGAGCGTAAGCGCGCCATGGGCGATCGTTCCGCCGAAGGCGCTCTCTCTTGCGGCCCGCGCGGGGTCGCAATGGATCCATTGAAAATCTCCCACGACAGCGGCGAAGGCGTCAACGCGCGACTGCTCGATCAGCAGCCACTCGCTTATGCCCAACTCCTTGCCGATGGCAGCGAGAACGTCTTCGACGGTCGATAAGATCAGGGTTTCCATTGCGTACCCGCCTTCTTTTCCCATTACACTGCTGTTAGCCATTCGTGATTGGCGTTCGTACGGCCGAACGCCAGATCGAAATAGGCGGCCTGCAGCGCCCGGGTGACCACGCCTGGCGCGCCCGCCCCGATGGCATCGCCATCAACGTTGATGATCGGCGTGATCTCGGCGCCCGTTCCACAGAAAAATGCCTCGCTCGCGTCGAAGAATTCACTGCGATCGACATCCCGTTCCTGCACCTCCACGCCCTGTTCGCGCAGGAGGTGAATAACAGTATCGCGGGTAATGCTCTCCAGAATGTCGCTGGTGACCGACGGCGTTACAGCCACGCCATTGCGGATTATGAACAGGCACATGCCCTGCCCTTCCGAGAGCTTACCGCGACTGTTCAAAAGAATGGCAGCGTCATAGCCATCCTTGGCGGCTTGGATGCCGGCATAACGGGAGTTGTTGTAGTTGGCGTTCGCCTTGGCTCTCGCAGGCATGACATTGTCGGCGATCCGTTGCCAGGAGGAGATCTGGGCGCGGCAGCCGACCTCGACCTTTTTCGGGGTCTCACGCGGTATGGCTGTTACAAAGGTGCCGAGAGGTTCCTGCGCCGAGCTTTCCCCATAGCCGGAAACATAGACGGTTGGGCGAATGTGGACCGAACTGCGGAACGCATTTTTGCGCATGAGCTCGATCGTTGCCTCCATCATCGTCTCGGCGGGGATGATCTGATTGAAACGCATGATCCGCTGACTGAGTTCGAGCCGGCGCATATGCTCCTCGAGGCGGAAGAGATACATGGTCGCATTTTCAGCGTTCCAATAGCCTCGGATACCTTCGAAGACAGCCGCACCGTACTTCACCGCCGGCGAGAACACGTGGATCTTGGCGTCATTCCAGGCGACAAATTCTCCATCGAGATAGATAAGCAAATCAGAATAGTCGGACATAGCGGATTGATCCTATTTCTCTTCGACGGGAAGGGTGTAGTTGAGACCTGATCGACCTCCGTCGATGTAGAGGGTCTCACCCGTAATGTAGTTGGCGTCCTCGCTGGCCAGGAACAGAACGACGTTCGCAACGTCGCGACCTTCGCCAAAACGCATCAATGGAATCCGGGACAGGACCTCGCGGCGCTTCTCGACATCCTTGAGGAGGTTGTCCTTGTTCAGCTCCGTATAGATCGTACCCGGACCGACTGCATTGACCCGAATGCCGTGGGGCGCAAGCGACAACGACATCGCAGTCGTAAGCGCTGAAATACCCCCTTTCGATGCCGCGTAAGGGGCAATCGTCGGCATTGTCATGCGAACAGAAGAGGAAGACATGTTGATGATTGCTCCGCCCTCCCCCTGTTCAGCCATGTGCCGGGCAACCTTCTGCCCCACGAGGAACATCGACTTCAGATTGACGCGGATAACATCGTCCCAATCTTCCTCGGTGAGATCGAGGAAGTCTGCTCGGCGGGTAATACCGGCGTTTGAAAACAGCACGTCGATGCCGCCGAAATCTTTGATGACGTGGTCGATGCTACTGTCCACCGCCACCTTCGTGCCGACATCACACTCATAGAAGCGGCAGACAACGCCGTATTTCTCGGCGATTTCGCCGGCTGCCGCCTCGCCACGGTCGACAAGCACGTCAAGAATGGCGACATTCGCGCCTTCCTCCGCGAAGCGTTCGGCGCAGGCGCGTCCGATCGAACGCGCCCCGCCCGTGATAACAACACGCTTTCCCTTCATACGCATTCCATCCACCCTTAAAGCTCACGCAAAGCGTTGAACTGATCGACGTAGCATGAGCCATCGATGCGCACCGCGATCACGGTCGTGTTGCCTGACTTCACGGCCGCCTGCAGGGCATCGGTAAGCTGACCCTCGGTCTCGACGGCGACGCCATCGGCGCCGAAGCCCTGGGCCAAGCTCACCCAGTCCAGCCCGCCAAGCTCGATGCCGAACCGCGGAATCTTCTTCAGCTCCTGCTTGATACGGATCAGCGCGATCTCCCGGTCATCGAAGACCAGGACGATGATCGGAAGCTTCTCCTTCACGGCGGTATGCAGGTCACCGACGGCCATCAGGAAACCGCCATCGCCGGCAAACGCGATGACAGGACGGTTCGGATGGGCGAGGCGTGCGGCGAGAGCGCCTGGGATCGCGTAGCCCATCGTTCCAAGGCCGTTGGAGGTCAGGAACTCCCGCGGCCCGTACGATTCCCATTTCTGGACGACGAGCAGGCGGCTTGCGCCCGCGTCGCAGGTCGCGATCGTATCGCGCGGTAGCGCGGCGCGGGCAATCTCCACGGCGCGGTGCGGTGAAAGGCCCTTCGTCGGAACGTTCAGCGCATCGACAACCGCCGTCCGGAACTTGCTCGCAGCCTTTTCGCCCCACTCACCCTGGCCGCCGATCCCTGCGCGCAGCCCCTGGAGCAGGCCATTGATTTCCCCAAGAATCTCGAGCGTGGCCGGAACCAATGCATCAAGCGTCGGGGTATTGGCTAGGCTCAAAAGGGGCGTTCTGTAGGGCCATGGTTTCGGCTGAAGCTCAACCGCGTCCAGTCCAACGGTGATGATCAAGTCGGCCTGACTGACCAGATCGCGCTCGATGAGACCACCGATGATGCAACCGGCGCGCAAGGGATGGTCCTCTGGAATGACGCCCTTGCACTTGGAGGTCGTCAGGACAGGGGCGCCTAGCGCCTCGGCGAAGCCAACCAACTCCGCTGAAGCCCCATCCCACAGGACGCCAAGACCCGCGAGAAGAATCGGACGCTTCGCGCTTCGTATCATTTTCAGCGCCGGAGCGAGTGACTCTTCCCGGGGCACGGTAGAAAGGGTGTTCTGACGCAATTCGGGCGGATTGGCCATCAGCGGCGCCTCCGCTGTGGTTTCGGTCGCGGGAACATCGATATGGACCGGTCCCGGGGTCGGTGCAGTCGCGGTCCGCAATGCACGGCGTATCTGTTGCTGCGCACCCTTGGCGTAGAGCGTCGTGCTCCATTTCGTGATCGGCTCATAGATCTGCCGATGGTTTATCACCTGGCGCTGGCCCGTTTCGAGCGTGGTACCGGGATACTGGTCGGTGAGTGCGATCAGCGGCGCCCGATCGAGCCACGCATAGGCGATACCATTCACCATATTGGTCGCGCCTGGACCGCGCGTGGAGGTGCAGACGCCCGGGCTTCCGGTGATTTCTCCCCAGGTCGCGGCAAGGATCGCGCCAGCAGTTTCCTGTTTCATCAGGATGTAGCGCATGTCACGCTTGCTTGCCGCATCCATCAGTTCGACGGTCTCGCCGCCGGGGTGGCCAACGATAAAAGGCGTTCCGCTTTCCTTGAAAGCATCAACCATGACTTCGACGGTGCTAGCCATTAGACGAGTTCTCCTCTGCCATCTTCGATTTCCACGATCAGGTTCAGATACTGATCGACTTTGATTGTCGTGTCGGGCCCCATAACGGCGGTGGATTCCCGCTCCTCGATTACCGCTGGTCCCTGGATCGTCGTACCAGCGGACAACCCGTACCGGTTATAGACATTGGCCTCAACGAAGCCGGATTGGGCGAAATAGACACGCCTTTTGCCCTTCAGAGCCTCGCGGCGATCGATCTGCTGACCCTCGAAATGCAGCTTGACTTCGGGCCGCGGGCAGCTGGCCACCAGCCTCCATGACACGATCTCTACGGGAACGTCGGTGATGTGACGGCCAAAGAGAAGCTTGTACTTTTCCTCGAAGCTCTGCCTGAGGGCATAGCGAAAATCGGTTTTCAGAAAGTTTGCCGGCAGCTCGACTTCGACGTCGAAACCCTGGCCGCGATAGCGAATATCGACGGATGACTTCATCACGATGCCATCGCGATCGGCTCCACCCGCGATCAACTGCGCGACAGCGGTCTCACTCATCTGATCGTACATCACACGGGCGGCTTCCGGGGTCGCCTGATCCAGGAGCACGATCTGGCTGCGCACATCGTTGACCGCGGGTGCTGCGAGCAGGAATCCCAACGCCGAGCTCACTCCCGCTCCGAAGGGAATGATCAGACGACCAATCTTGAGTTCCTTCGCCAAACCGTAGGCATGAACGGGACCGGCGCCACCTGTTGCGATCAGCGTATACTTTCGCGGATCGCGGCCCTTTTCGGCGATGTAACGCCGCGTGGCAGCGGCCATGTTGTTGTTGACGACCGCATGGATGCCGGCGGCAGCCTCCATCATGGTCAAACCACTATCATCGGCAAGTTTGATTTTGAGAGCCCCCTCAACTGCACTGGTATCGAGTTCCAACTCGCCGCCCAGGAAGTATTCTGGGGAAAGATAACCCAACATAAGGTCGGCATCCGTCACCGTGGGGTCCTCACCACCCTTGCGGTAACAGACCGGCCCCGGCTCCGAGCTCGCACTGTCTGGCCCGACTTTCAGCAGGCCCATTCGATCAAGCCGCGCGATCGATCCGCCGCCAGCACCGATCTCGATCAGGTCGATCACCGGCACCTTGAGGGGGATGCCTGAACCCTGGCGGAAACGGCGAACGCGCCCGGCTTCGAACGTCTGCGAATGTTCCGGTTGGCCGTTCTCGATAAGGCACATCTTGGCTGTCGTTCCACCCATGTCGAATGCGACGGCATGGGCGGTATCGCTGAGACCTGCGTAGTGCGCTCCAGAGATCGCGCCGGCGGCCGGCCCTGATTCTATCATCTGGATCGGCGCGTTCTCGGCGACACTCAGCGCGGCCGTACCTCCGTTGGAGAGCATGACACTCAACGTGCCCCCGAACCCGAGTTCCAGGAGTTTATGGCGAAGGAGGGTAATGTATCGCCGCATTTTTGGAAGGACATAGGCGTTGGCCGTCGCGGTGCAGGTCCGCTCGTACTCACGGATCTCGGGAGCTACACCGACCGACGTCGTTACAGGAATCTGGGGATGGGCGCGCGCGATCAGCTCGGCGGCACGCAGTTCGTGAAGCGGATTTGCGAAAGCGTTCAGGAAGCTTACGGCAATCGCTTCGGCACCGCCATCCACGAGCCGCGCGGCCGATTCCAGAACCTCGTTTTCGTTCAGGGGCTCGAGAACCTCGCCTTTCGCCGACATGCGCTCCGTGACTGTCAGGCGCAACGGTCTGGGAACGATGGGCTCGGGCTTCTCCATGAAAAGGTCATAGAGATCGTAGCGCATTTCGTGCCCGACCTCGAGCACGTCACGGAAGCCCTTTGTCGTCACAAGCCCGACGCACGAACCGTTTCGTTCTATGAGCGTGTTCGTCACCAGTGTCGTTCCATGGACGATGCCATCGACCTGATCGATGGTCAGGCCCGCTTCCCGCACGATCCTCTCGACGCCTTCGCAGATAGCTTGGGAAGGATCCTGGTGCGTTGTGAGCTGCTTCCCGGTGAAGATCACCCCTCGCCTATCATCCACAAGGACCAGGTCCGTAAATGTCCCACCGACATCAACGCCGATTCTGACACGAAGATTAGCGCTCATCTTGTACCCCATAGAGTTTATCGGCTGCATCCTGCGACACGTAACCAAATTCGACATCGCGCTTGACTGCCGCGCGGTCTCTTTCTGCCGGCGAGCCGAAACCGCCGCCGCCAGGGAAATGGATATGCAGGGTCTCACCCGGTTTCAGGACACTGCGCGATTTGGGATGCAGGCGGGTTCCGTCAGACAGGGCGACGATGGACTTCGACCCGGATGTTCCGCCAAGCAGACCCTTCGGTGGATACTTGTGGCGATCCGAGAGCAGCGAGATATTGACCGGACTATCGGACAAAATGTCGAGCACGATATCCTGCCCCAGTCCACCTCGAAACTTGCCCGCACCGCCGGAATCCTGTGCCAGTTCCTTATGTCGAACGAGGAGCGGCGAGACGCTCTCCAGGACTTCTATACTTCCAGCCCCCGTGTTGGACGGAAATGCCGTGCATGCGTAGCCATCCATCCTGCTGCTAGCGCCGAGCCCTCCCGAGGCGAAAAGAACCTGGTTGAAGCTCTGCCCGTCCCGCGTCCGCCCGCCGAATACCGTGCGAAGCGTTGGCGCGCTGCCGGATTCGGCGACCACGAGGTCCGGTACAACCTGCGCCAGGCATCCGTAGATTGCCCCGGTCAAAAGGTGCCCGGTCAACTGGCGTGCGGCGACCGGCGCCGGGAAAACGGGATTGAGGATGGATCCTAGCGGCGCCCTGACCGTGACCGGCTGAAAGGAACCTTCATTGCGCGGGCTTTCGGGATCGAGCGCACACTTGATCGGATAATTGGCATATGCGGTCGTATACTTCAGCACGGAGTTGATGCCGCGACCGATCTGTGGAGAGGTCCCTTCGAAATCCATCTCGAGTTCGGAGCCACGGATGGTCAATCGGCAGTGGATAAAGGTCTCGTCGGCGTCAAAACCATCGGCGCGCACGCTCGACGTCCATGACCCATCAGGCAGCGCGGCGATAGCCTTGCGCATCGCGGCTTCCGCACGCGCACGCAGTTCCGCCGAGAGCATGACGAGATCGTCCATTCCCGTATCTTCGAGGAATTGCTGGACACCTGCCGCGCAAACACGCTGGGCGGAGACCTGGGCGTAGATGTCGCCGATTACCTGATCCGGTGCGCGCACGTTGTGACGAATGAGCTGTGTCACATATGTGTTCTCGCGTCCCTCGCTGATGAATTTGACGGGCATCAGCCGGAGCCCCTCTTCAACCAGTTCGCGACAATCCCCGGCCCAACCCGCTCCACCGATGTCAGGCAGATGCGCGATCGATCCGGAGAATCCCACCAGGCGGTCCTTGTAGAAGATCGGCGCGGCCATCGTGATATCGGGCAGATGGCCGGAACCGATTTCCGGATCGTTGGTGATGATGCAATCGCCCGGTCGCCACTCCTCGCGCGGGATGTGCTGCAGGAACGACCTTACGGCGCTCGGCAGCATGCCGACAAAGGATGGGATGCCCGCTGTGTTTTCAGAAAGGCAATTGCAATCCGCATCCATCAGGACAGTCGTGAAATCATTGGACTCGCGCACCACCGTCGAGAACGCCGTGCGCAGGAGCGCGGCGGCGGATTCGTCGGCGATGGAAATCAATCTGGACCAATAGATCTCAAGAGAAATGGGGTCGAAAACGTCGCTCATTGAACCGCTCCGATAGGCTTCCCACGGCTGTGGCTGGACTGAAAGGCTGTTTACTAACTAGTATACTGGTATAAGTTATGTCAATCACAAAAAAGCATTTCGGCAAAAACTGGCCCGTGTGCTTTCAAACAGGCAGCTGGCCCTCGGACGCCTTAAAAATGCGGCTTGCCACGAATTAAACAGTGCACTAGTATCATAGACAACAGCGAACTGACCAGCAAATGTTCCGCTCGCCTTCAAACAGGAAACCACTCAATGGCAATTCGACCATTCTTTGCCGCAGGCGCCTGGACCCAAGGTCGCGGGGAACCGCTCGAAACCCGGAACCCGGAGAATGGGGAAGTCGTCGCGACAATATCGTCCGCCTCCGCCGAAGATCTCGATCTTGCCGTAGCCGCTGCGCGCCGCGCCCTCGCATCGCCTTCGTGGACCAATCTGGTTCCCCATCTGCGCGCACGCCTGCTTCACAAAATGGGGGAACTCATCGATCGCGATCGCGATCGGCTCGCCAATATACAGATGATCGACAATGGAAAGACGTTCACGGAATGTCGCGCATTGCTTGAAAGTGCCGCCAACACCTTTCGCTACTACGCGGCCGCTTGCGAAACGATGGAAGGGGTTGTTCCACCCGCACGGGGCGCTTATTTCAACATCGCGGCACAGGTTCCGATGGGCGTCGTCGGAGCGATAACACCGTGGAACTCTCCCGCTACGCTCGAAGCCCAGAAACTCGCCCCTATCCTTGCGGCCGGCAATGCGGTGATCCTTAAACCCTCCGAAGTCACGCCCCTGATCGCGCTCGAATATGCTGGCCTGGCGCAAGAAGCGGGCTTTCCCGATGGCATCGTCTCGGTGGTAACGGGCGGGATAGAGCTTGGCCGCGCGATGGTCGCCCACCCGGGCATCGACATGATCAGCTTTACCGGCGGGACTGCGGGAGGTCGCCATATCGCGGCCGCGGCGGCTCTCCAGCTGAAACCCGTGATCCTGGAACTCGGCGGGAAATCACCGCATATCGTCTGTGCCGACGCCGATCTCGATAAGGCCGCCAAGGCCGTGGCAACGGGGATCTTTTCCGGCGCAGGGCAAAGTTGCGTCGCAGGGTCGCGAATCTTTGTCGAGAAGAAGATTGCGGACGCGTTTACAGCCAGGCTTGTCGACATCGCGAAATCACTGCGGCTAGGCCCCCCCGGCAACAAGGACACGCAGATCGGCCCGCTCGTCAGCTTCGCGCATCGCGACCACGTCCACCGCCATGTCACCCGCGCAAAAGCCGCAGGGGCTGAGTTGCTTTGCGGGGGAGAATTACCAGCCGACGAGAGGCTGAGCCTTGGAGCCTACTATCCACCGACGCTGTTGAGCGGGGTGACAAATCGGTCGGACATCGCCCAGCAGGAGGTCTTCGGACCGGTGGGCGTCATCCTGCCGTTCGAAAGCGACGAGGAATTGGTCGCCCAGGCCAATGACAGCGAGTTCGGGCTTGCGGCCGGGCTCTGGACCAGAGACATCGAGCGCGCCTGGAAGATCGTCACGCAGCTTCAAACCGGAACCTGCTGGCTCAACTCGTACAAGAACCTGTCGATCTCCACACCGTTCCAGGGACATAAGCAAAGTGGCCTCGGGCGCGAAAAGGGTCTGGATGGACTACGGCAGTATCTCCAGACAAAAGCGATTTTTTGGCCTGCATGAGAAAAACGATTGCGTTCTCGCAGGGGCACCCGCAAGGCGGCACGCCGATTGGAGATTGATACGAAATGGCGAATTCACCCAATGTCGATACCACGGACTTCGTCGTCGTGGGCGGTGGCATTATCGGATGCTGGACCGCGCTACACCTCGCCCGCGCTGGAAAGCGAGTGAGGGTCATCGAAAAGGCGGAGATCGCGCACCACGGGTCGGGTCGCAATCGCGGCAACGTTCGTGTCCAGCTTCGTGAGCCGGTGGAACGCGCGCTCATCGACCGGTCCCTCCTCCTTTGGCAGGAATTCGAGGAAGGGTGCAGATCGACGGTCGAGTATCGCGTAACCGGCAATCTGCTGGTTAGCTATGACGAGACGCTCAATGCCGATTTTCAGATCGAGGTCGATCGACACAGGGCGCTCGGTTACGACGCGCACGTCGTTCAGGGCGCTGCGCTGCGCGATTTGGTCCCCGAAATATCGCCAGAGATTGCTGGCGGGTTTCTGACGACACAGGACGGTCACGTCAACGGTCAGCTTGCGACCTGGGAAGCGGCAAGGCAGGCGAAGGAAGCGGGTGTCGAGTTCCTGCGCGGCACGACCGTCGAAAAGATCGAGCACGAGAGCGGCAAGATCACTGCCGTGCATACGAGCGCGGGCAGAATAGCGACCGAAGGCGTTCTGGTCGCGGCTGCGGGCGACAGCGTCCGCCTCCTGGAACCGCTGGGCGTAAAGATCCCGATCAGCCTGGCTCTGCATCAGATCCTGGTGACGGAAAAGCTGCCCTTCGTCACCGGGCCATATCTGCGCTGTGCCTCCCCTCGCATCAGCTTCTGTCAGACCGCAAGCGGAACCCTCCTCCTGGGGCTTGGTCCGGCGAGCGATATCGCGTTCGATGCACCGCAAAGGGTCGATGCCAAGAAGATCGAGGCTATATCCCAGGAAACCATCCGCTTGGTTCCGTCCCTCAAAGACGCGCATATCGTGCGAAGCTGGACCGGCCTCTTTGACCTCACCCCTGACGGTCACGCGATCATCGGCCCGTCGGAACACATCGCCGGATTGTGGATCGCCGCCGGCTTCAACGGCCATGGCATGGCCATCGCACCAGCCATCACCGAAAGCCTTGCGCAATCGATCATCGGCGCGCCTCGTCGCGTGGATCTGGATGCCTTTGCGCCAGCGCGCTTCGACAAGCCATTTGTGCCGGAAGCGTCGGAGCAACCGTCGAGCCGGATAGGCCACTTGGGCAACCTTGTCGCCCCGCCAATTCAATAGGAGTTCAAATGGTGCTGATTTTAGACAAGAGCGCCGTGCTCGACTGTCTCGACCTGCCAAGGCTGGTCGAGGAAATTGGTCATGGCATGGCCGCGTTGAGCCGGGGCGAGGCTACGCAACCGCTACGGACCCGTGTTTTTTCGTCGAAGACCGGGGGGCTTCTAGCAAGCCTGCCCTGCTACCTCTCCGGCGAGGAGCTTTTCAGCGCGAAGCTCGGGTTCAGCCATCCGACCCTCAGGGACGCAGATGGCGTCCGAAATCTGACGCAGATCATCGCGCTTGGGGATACCGAGGGCCGACTTTTGTCCGTCATGCACGGCACCCTTCTTGGGATGTACCGCACGGCGGCCTGTTCCGCGGTCGCGGCAAAACACCTGAGTTCTCCTGATGCATCGCATCTGGCCGTGATCGGCTGCGGACCAATGGGACGTGCGGAAGCCGAGGTCATGGCGTCGATCAGACCACTTTCCCGGATTACAGTCTATGATCCCAACCTGCGCGCCGCCGAGACGTTCCGCAGGAGCGTGGAAGAAAAGATCGGCATCGACGTCAAGATCTGTGGCTCGAACGAAGAGGCCGTCCACGGAGCACAACTTGTGTCCCTCACGACGACCTCCCACGATCCGGTCATTCGACGTAGTTGGCTTTCCAACAACTGCCACGTGTCGGCTCTGGGCGCTCACCGGAAAGATCAGCGCGAGGTCGACAGTGCGACCATGGCCGAAGCCGCGGTTTTCATCGAAAGCAAGGACGCGCTTTTGGCGGAGGCCGGCGACTACCTCATCCCGGTAACCGAAGGGCTTTACGCGCTCGATCATTATGTCGCCGAAGTCGGTGATTTGGTTTCCGGGCGCGTTTCTTCGGACAACTGGTCCAACCGTTTGACCGTGTTCAAGTCGACCGGGGTTGGCGTCCAAGACCTCATGATCGCGCGGCATGTCTATGACCGGGCGCGTGAGGCAAATATCGGAATGGCGGTGGATTTCTAGGCTGACGGCGCCGGCGGTCAAGCGATGAGCGACCAGCCTCGTTCATGGACGCCCCGGCATTCTCGCGGCCGCGAGAAACAGTTGACAAGGATACTGATGATACTAGTATCCTTAATAAAATAAGGGAACGTATCATGGATATCCTTAATTACATGACAAGCGCCAATCTCCTGGCCGGTCTTTGGATTGCAATACAAATCACCGTTCTTGCCATGCTTGCCGGCCTGTCGTTGGGCCTGGTGCTCGCATTGATGAGGATGTCTCACAACCCGCTTATCAGCGGGATAGCGTGGGGATATATCTGGGTCATGCGGGGAACACCGATCCTCCTCCAGCTGATTTTCATTTTTGACGCGCTTCCTCGACTGGGTATCCGCCTTGACTCATTCTCGACTGCTGTCATCGGATTTGCCTTGAACGAAGCAGCGTTTGCTGCCGAGTTCATCAGAGGCGGCCTCCTATCGGTGAAGCGCAACCAATCGACCGCCGCCTCGGCTCTCGGTATGGGCCCGTTCGTTACGCTGCGAAGGATCATCATTCCGCAGGCGCTTCGATCCATTACGCCGCAGATCGCCAACGCGACAATCTCGATGTTGAAGGGGACCTCGCTCGCTTCCGTCGTCTTCGTCAACGAGCTCACGTTTCGTGCACAGCAGATCGTCGCGACAAACTTTGATTTTTTCACCGTCTTCATCGCGGCAGCGTCGCTATACCTCCTCACCACGACCCTCGTTTCTTTGGGACAGCTCGTCATCGAGCGCCGGCTCGATCCCGAGCTGCGTAGTCTCAGCAAACAGCCTTCGATCTGGTCGCGATGGATAACTGGCGTCGATACACCGACGCTGGTTTTCGAAACCGCCGAACCCAAGGCAAGTGTTGAACCCGATGCCGCTCAGAACCGGGGATTGAATGGAAAGCGTGGTCCAGACGCCAGTTCCGAGGACAATTCGATCATCAAGGCTCTGGCATCCAGCGCGTTGAAGAACGTTCACGAGACCCCGGATACGCCTTTCGTCGTCTGCAAGAATGTCCATAAATCATACAACCTGCGCGGCCGCGGCGCCCTCGAGGTTCTCAAGGGTGTCGATTTCAAAGTCCATCCGGGCGAGGTCGTCGCCATCCTTGGGGCGAGCGGCTCGGGGAAGAGCACCCTCCTTCGCCTCATCAACCATCTCGAAGTCCTGAACGACGGCGAGATCCTCGTCGAAGGCAAGCATGTCGGCTATGAGATGAAACGTGGCAAGCTGGTTCCATCCAAGGCGCTGGCTAAGGCGAGAGCGGATGCGAGGATCGGCATGGTCTTTCAGAGCTTCGATCTCTTCGACCACAAGACCGCTCTGGAAAACATCATGGAAGCGCCGATACAGGTTTATGGCGTCAGTCCAAAGGTCGCGCGCAGTCAGGCCCTTGAACTCCTGAAGGGAGTCGGCCTCACCGATCATGCGGAGCACCTTCCGATGCGCCTGTCCGGCGGCCAGCAGCAACGTGTCGCCATAGCCCGGGCGCTGGCTACGGAACCCAAGCTCATGCTGTTCGATGAGCCAACCTCTGCCCTTGACCCGGAACTCGTGGGCGAAGTGCTCGCCGTGATGCGCAGCCTTGCCGAGGCCGGAATGACGATGATCGTCGTGACGCACGAAATCAACTTCGCCAGGGACGTGGCGGATCGCGTGGTGTTCATGGACAAGGGCGTGATCGTCGAGGAAGGCCCAGCACGCGAAGTCCTGACCAATCCGAAAGAGGAACGGACGAAGCAATTCCTGCGCATGGTCGACGGGCAAAACTGACTTCACATGCAGGTGGCGTACACCGGGTGGACTGCCAGCGTTTCGGCAGATGCCGCTCGATTGATACGGCAAGCGGCAGACAGTTCGCGTGTCGACAGGATGATGCTGCCCTGCGCATCGATGCGTGGCGGACAGCTGGAACCTTGAGGAATGAAAATCGTGATCGATGTTCTCGTCATCGGAGGAGGCAATGCTGCGCTGTGCGCGGCGCTGATGGCACGTGAGGCGGGAGCTTCAGTTCTGATGCTCGAGGCTTCGCCGAAGGCATGGCGCGGCGGAAACTCGCAGCACACACGCAACCTGCGCTGCATGCACGACGCTCCGCAGGATGTACTCGTCGAAGCCTATCCCGAAGAAGAATACTGGCAGGACCTGCTCAAGGTGACAGGAGGCGAAACCAGCGAGCATCTGGCACGCCTGGTGATCCGGGCCTCGTCGAATTGCCGCGACTGGATGCGCCGACATGGCGTCCGCTTCCAGCCGCCGCTTTCCGGAGCGCTGCATGTGGCGCGGACCAATGCCTTTTTCATGGGTGGCGGCAAGGCGCTGGTCAATGCGTATTACCGGAGCGCGGAGGCGCTCGGTGTGAAGGTCCGTTACGACACGCCGGTGGCCGAGATCCTGCTCGATCAGGACAGGTTCGTCGGCGTCGTCACGGAAGCCGGCGAGACAATAAAGGCAAGGGCCGGCGTACTCGCCGCCGGAGGTTTCGAATCGAACCGGGAGTGGCTGCGCGAGGCCTGGGGGCGAAACGACCGTGGGGAGTGGCCAGCCGATAATTTCCTCATCCGCGGTACGCGTTTTAATCAGGGTGTCCTCCTGAAGTTCATGATGAACGCCGGCGCCGACACCATCGGCGATCCGTCGCAGGGCCACTGCGTCGCTATCGACGCGCGCGCTCCACTCTATGACGGCGGCATCTGCACGCGCATCGACTGCGTCTCGCTCGGGGTCGTGGTCAATCGCGACGGGGAGCGCTTCTACGATGAGGGCGAGGATTTCTGGCCCAAGCGCTATGCGATCTGGGGAAGGCTCGTCGCCCAGCAACCGGACCAGATCGGATATTCGATCATCGACCGGAAAGTGGTCGGACGTTTTATGCCTCCGGTCTTTCCTGGCGTTACCGCCGATAGCCTTCCGGAACTGGCTTTAAAGCTCGGCCTTCCAGCCGACGCCTTCATGCACACGCTCAACCGCTACAATAACGCCTGCCAGCCTGGTTCGTTCAACCACACAATTCTGGACGATTGCCGGACGGAGGGGCTCGCGCCGGCCAAGACCCACTGGGCGTTGCCGATCGATACACCGCCCTTCTACGGATACGCCCTGCGACCGGGCATAACCTTCACGTATCTCTCCCTAAAGGTCGACGACACGGCTGCCGTCCGCTTCGCGGACAAACCAAGTCCCAACCTTTTCGTCGCGGGCGAGATGATGGCTGGCAACGTGCTCGGTAAGGGCTACACCGCTGGCGTCGGAATGAGCATTGGCACGGCCTTTGGCCGCATCGCCGGAACCCAGGCGGCTGCGGCCGCTCTCGGGACGGCCAACCCGAGGACCGTTTAAATGGCCGCCATCGACAATCTCATGAACCTTGCAGCGGAGGCTGAAAGCGCATTGGATGCAAACGTCGCTGAGGTCGACCGCATCCTGCACATCTGCAACGCCTGCCGTTACTGCGAGACGTTCTGTGCCGTCTTTCCTGCAATGACCCGCAGGCTGGATTTCAACGTCGCCGACGCACATTACCTGGCGAACCTTTGTCACAATTGTTCCGCATGCCTTTATGCCTGCCAGTACGCAGCGCCGCACGAGTTCGGCGTCAACGTGCCAAAGACGCTGGCTCAAGTGAGGCGTGATACTTATGTCGAATATGCCTTCCCCAGGGTCCTCGGCATGCTCTACCGCCGCAACGGCCTGACGGTCGCCATGGCCGTCAGCCTCGGCGTCGCCGCCTTTCTCATCGGCACGATCCTGTTGAAGGGAAGTGTGTTCGTCCACGGATTGGAGGGCGAGTTTTACGCGATCTTCCCGCACAATCTCCTGGCGGTGCTCTTTGGTTCGGCCTTCGGCTTCTCCATACTGGCGCTTTCGATCGGCGTCGCCCGGTTCTGGCGCGAGGTCTCGGAGCCGGGAAAACCGGTGCCGCTGCCAAACGCCCTTGGCGAAGCGACCCGTTCTGTGCTGACGCTGAAGTATCTCGATGGCGGCCATGGCGATGGCTGCAACAATGAGGACGATGCCTTCACACTTTGGCGCAGGCGTTTCCATCATTTCACTTTCTACGGCTTCATGCTGTGTTTTGCGTCCACCTCTCTCGCGACGCTCTACCACTACCTCTTCGCCGTGGAAGCCCCCTATCCGTATCTGAGCCTCCCTGTGCTCCTCGGCACCGCGGGCGGGATCGGTCTTCTGATCGGCCCGGTCGGCCTGTTCTGGCTCAACCTGCGGCGCAACCCGTTGCAGATCGACGAAGCGCAAAGATCAATGGACCGGGGGTTCATCGCCCTGCTGTTCTTCGTCAGCCTGACAGGGCTTGCGCTGCTTGTTTGGCGTGAGAGCGCCGCTATGCCGCTCCTGCTTGCCGTACATCTCGGATTTGTCATGGGTTTCTTCCTGACATTGCCCTACGGCAAGTTCGCTCACGGCATATTCCGTTGTGCGGCGCTCCTGAAATACGCGATCGAGAAGCGCAGACCGAACCCCGTTCAGGCCGGAAGCGAATAGCGCCGCTCCATTTCATCGCATCGCACCGTGCGTATCATTACAGAGGAGAGTGCTATGAATCGGATTTGGTTGCCCCTCGCCTGCCTTACCTTCTTCAGCCTTGCGCTAGCGCCGCATGCGGCCTGCAGAAGACCTCGTTCATGCGGTTCAACTGACGTGAATGGATCGACCTTCTTCAGCGAGTGGATTCCGTGGAAAAACTGAACCGCACCCACGATTCGTCGACTGCGATCCTGCTCGGAATGGCGTCAAGCACCGCCTATGCTGCCGCCTATGTCCTCGTCCGCCTTCTGGGAAAGGGGCATTTGCACGCGTTTGAGATCGTCTTCTTCCGCACGGTCGCCTGCTTTCTGGCGATCCTTGCAATTTCCAAGCTTGTTGGACGTGGCGGCTTCAAAACCCAGCGTCGACGGCTGATCCTCGCGAGAGGGCTCCTGAGCGCCGTCGGGCTTCTGCTCTGGTTTTACGGTCTGGTGCGCCTTCCCATTGCGGAGGCGATCACGCTCAGCCTGACGACGGTTTGTTTCGCTTCGATCGGTGCGGCAATATTTCTCGGAGAGCCGATCACGCGGAAGAAGGGGTGCGCAATTGTTTTGGCGTTGGGCGGCGCTGTCGTCATCGTCCAGCCGGGTTTTGGCGCTTTCAAGCCGGAGTACCTCGTCGTGTTGGGCTCTGCCGCCTGCTGGGGCGCCGCCGCCTGTCTTGTGCGCAGCACTTCGCGGACCGAGGATCCTTACACGATCGTCCTTTGGACGACGCTCGTAATCGCTGTTTTCAGTTTTCCGACCGCCGTCGCGGTATGGCAATGGCCGTCTTTTCTCGAGATTGTCATTCTGACGGCTATCGGCCTGCTTTCCGCCCTCGGAATGGTGCTGTGGACCAGCGCTTTCAGGTACGGCGAAGCAACGCTTGTGACGATTACCGATTTTATTCAAATCACTTGGGGCGTTTTGATCGGTTCGATGTTCGGCGAATTTCCGTCGCATATGAGCTTGATTGGTATCGCGCTTATCGTTTGCTCGGTTGTCGTTATGACAGTCGGTAGCTCTTGAGGGTCAATTCGGCGAAGCACTTAAACGATGGAGAGCCGTTTTTCTTAATGGGGATGGCAGATTGAGCCACAATACCTAATGCTCATAGTTTTGGGTCGCCGACAACATCGTCCATAACCTATGTATATAACCGAGCAGACGCGGTGATGAAATTGAGAACACATCCGCCTGCTTTCATCTCAAGTCACGAAACACACCACGACAAGGATGAGAAAGGCAATGCCAGCCAGGGCTTCAACGCCTGACATCCCGCTTGCCCGCTTCGGCTTTTGAGAATAGGTCTGCATCGGAATGCCATAGTCATCATCATTAATGGGATGGTCCGCCTCGTCCTCCTGCCGCATCATGAGGCGGCCAAACCAAAGGAGGTTGCGATGCCTAAACGCAATGTGCCGCGTCCCGCGGCGGTCTATGGGATTGATATTGGTAAGAACATCTTCCACGTCGTGGCGTTGGGCAGCGACGGTACGGTCGTCCAACGGGTTAGGTTCCGACGGGACACGCTGCTTCAGTTCTTCCAGCGGGCTGGACCAGCGATCGTCGGGATGGAATCTTGCGCAGGGTCTCAGTGGGTTGCGAGGAAGATCCAGGCGCTCGGGCACAAGGTACGGCTCATCCCGGCCCAGTTTGTGAAGCCTTACGTTAAGTCGAACAAGAGTGATATCATCGACGCAGAGGCCATCGCTGAGGCCGCCACGCGACCAACAATGAGATTTGCTGCGCTCAAAACTGAGGAACAGGCTGACCTTCAAGCTTTGCACCGGGTGCGTGACCAGATGATTGGCACGCGGACGCGCCTGATCAACCAGATGCGGGCTTTCTGCCTCGAATATGGTGTGGCGCTACGGCAGGGTGCAGGTCTGTTCAAGCTCGATCTGCCCGAGGCTCTCGAAGATCGAGCAAACGATCTTTCGCAAGCAATGCGCAAACTGCTCGGCGATCTGTTTGACGATCTGCGTCAGTTGGAAAAGCGGATTGCTGATGTCACACGCGAGATCGAAGCGATCGCTGATCGAGAGGATGCTGCGCGACGGCTGATGACAATCCCCGGAATCGGAGCTCTCGGTGCGACAGCACTGCTCGCTGCTATTGGAAACGGCAGACAGTTCCAGAAAGCGCGTGACCTGGCCGCATGGCTGGGCCTTGTGCCGCGAGAATACTCGACGGGAGGCAAGCAAAAGCTTCTCGGCATCAGCAAGCGAGGTAATCGATACGTCCGTAAACTGCTGGTCCATGGTGCACGATCCTGCTTTCGACACCTGGACCGAACAAAGGATAGATTGGGGAGCTGGCTGGATGGTCTCCAAGCCAGAATGCATCCAAACAAAGCAGTTGTCGCACTTGCCGCCAAAATGGCCCGGATAGTCTGGGTCGTCCTGACCAAGCCGGGAGCGCTCTACGAACGCAGAGATCCTGCATTCGCCTGATGCTCCTGGTTCGATTGCAAGGCTCGGGAATAGTGATGACGAAACAGTGGATCAACATGCCGTAAGCCCTGTGCAAAAAAGCGGGCTTCGTGCCCGAACCATTTATTGGGAACGGCGTGTGCGGATCTCATCATGGCCTGGCTGCAACCGCAGCCCACTCGCGAGAGGCCGGATACATTTATGCAACTGGAATCGTCATTCACGATGTCGCGTACCCTTGCACGGACGAGGCGGACCATACATTATGCAACTGGAATCGTCATTCACGATGTCGCGTACCCTTGCACGGACGAGGCGGACCATACATATTTTTCATGCCAATTCCTCGCTTATCTGGTTCGCGGCTTGTTGGGCTTGCGCGGCGCTTCCGCGTGTTCACGCGACTTCTGCGCATTTTCGTCGCTCGTATTCTGCGAATTCTCGATGGAAGGCCGGTACCCGTCTGTCGGTGCTGGCAACCTCGTCGGTCAGCAGGTTCGATTTGATCCGGCTGGCGTGACGATCCCATGAGGACAGACCGTTCCAGACCTGTTCCTGCCGCTCGTGGTCATCCGATACCGTGAAGGCGGAAAGCTGCTCGAAGGTCATCTTCTCCTGACGGTAGAGGTCCAGTAGTTTCGGGGAAACCTTCGCCAGCGCCAGACGGCGGCGCACGATGATTTCCGTGGTGCCGAAACGGGCAGCAATATCGGGGATCGCCTTTCCCTGATCCGCCAAGGCGCGGAACGCCTCGTACGCGTCCACGGGATGCATGTCCTCGCGCATGACGTTTTCGGTCAGGCTGATTTCCGTGGCGTCCTCACCGGCGCGCACCTTGCATTCGACGGGATGGTCTTTCTGGATGTCGCCCTGTTCCGCCAGCAGCAGCAGTGCCTTGAGCCGTCGTCCGCCCGCTGTCACAAAATAGCGGCCTTTCTTTCCGGTCCTCACCACAAGGTTTTGCAGAACGCCGTTGGCCCTGATCGATGCGGCAAGCGCCACAATGCTGTCGTGCGAATAGGTCTTGCGGACGTTCTTGGGGTCTGTGTCCAGCCTGTTCAGTTCGATGATGATGGTCGTTGTCATGGTTTCGGTCTCCTGATGTCCCGTTTCCTTTGGGTTTCGAACCCGCAGTGGGCGAAGCCTTCTTCCTTTGGTCCGAAGGACGTGCTCACACGTCCCTCGGAACGAAGGGAGGGGGCGTAAGCCCGCTCCCGGTAGGGCGGGGATCGGGTCATGGGTCGGACGGGCAGAAAAAACGGAAGGTTCGGCGCTTGGGCGACGAAAGCCGTTTTTTCTGCTCGGCCGACAGCGCCGTGGCGCGCTTGCCCATTGGCGCGAGCACCGGCCTATCGTAAGAGCGGCATGTCAGGGGAAAGATGCGCATCTGCCTCAAGCGGATGCTCCTTGCAGATGTGAGCGCGCGGGCCGCGCTCCCGATCCTTCGTCTGGACCCGGCCGGACGAGCTGACGCGCCAGCGATCGTCACCCGCATGGGGCGAGACGCCGGCACGGTGGCTCGATCGGAGCGCCGGCGGAGATAGAGCGCGGTCCCCGCGGAGGCGCTACCTCATGCGCAAAACAGCTTCGCTTTGCCGGATTTGGCTAGTGCGGCATCCCTTGCGAAAGCCGGCCCTTTGCCCATTCGTCGAACTCGTCGAGAAGATCTTCGACAGTCATCCATTCCGCATAGACCGCACGCAGGCGATCGGTCACGTTCGGATGCAGCGCGACGTGCGCCGCTGCTTCGGACTGCAAGGGGTCGCTGACACTGACGCTCATCAGGGCCAGGCATTCGGGCTGCATCACATCCGGTTTCAAATGCTCCAGCACCCCCGTCACGATCGCCATCCAAGTGTTGACCTCGAGAGGGCGGGTCTGTGCGGGTTTGTCTTCCACGCTTGCAAGCAGCATCGACAACAGTGCATGAAACCGGACGGGCCATGTCTCCGATCTGAATTCCCGAACGATGCAATCGACGGCATTACGAAGATCGTCGGGCATCACGTCATAGAAGCGTTGTCTAAGGGGCATGTTGCTAAACCGTTTCAGCCTGATCCGCCAAGGTGGTCGATTTCGCGAATTTCTCACGAAGGGCCAGAAACGCCAACTGCGCCCGGTATCGATCTTCCAGGCCGACGGGCTCGACGGGGTTTCCGTCAATATCATGGCGCATGGCGTCTGGTTGGGCAGAGGCGAAAAGGTAATTCCTGCGATGAAGGTATGCGCCCGTCGCCCGCCGAAGAACCGTTCGGGATACCTCCGGTTTTGCCCGCAGCGCTATCTGGCCCCAGAGGCCGATCGCAAATGGTAGAACCCGGATCGCCTTCTTTTTGAGGTAGGATAGGCAGAGGCTGTTCCAGCAAAGCATTGATAGCATTGGCCCGGCCGACATCTGCCTTCGACGCTTTGATCGTCCCTTTACTGACGGTCCACGCCCAGACGGGCTTGACCACGATACTTCCTTATATCGTTCTTAACCTGTGCCTGATCTTTTTGTGCCATATCGGTATTGCTGTGCATCGCACGGGGCGGTTACTCGCCGAGATGCACGTCACCTCCAGAGTAAGCTTTGCCATATTGCGGTCGTTTGACAACGCTCCCGTGCCCGATTGCACAGCACGTGACACTGTCTTCTTCGAAGGGCGAATGTACAGGCTGGTTGAGCCGGACGAAGGGGATGCCCCGGTTTGCGATGAACTGAGAAAGTACCAGTTGATGGGCATTGCCGACGATGCAGCCGCCTCATCCGGACCCACCACCCCGGAAGGGAGCTTGTGACCGATGGTTAGTACCGCACCGCGCCTGCCCTTTATCTTTACATGCCTCCCGTATAGGGGCTCGTCCCATCGATTGAGTAACGTGAACTCCGATTTGAACCAGCCCTCTGCATCGGGATCGGGGTCGATGTTCCAGACTATGTACGGGCTCTCTGCCTTCTGGCGGTTCTTTCGATCTTTCCAGGCCCAGATGAAAGCCACTATCCCTGGAACTGCTAGCGCTGCCGATGCAACTGCCTTCACAGCGTCCCACACACTTAGGTTTTCGAGCATTCGCTTCCTCAATAGTCGTCAAGCCACTACGCTTAGACGAGTGATGCTTGTTTGTCAGGAGGCGGCCGAATGGCCCGCTCGCTTCACCATCATCGCTTTATTTCCTCCGATTGGACCTGGTGACAGGTCGGCAGGGATCAATCGTGAGCGTACACCGTGTCTGAAGTCTTTCAATACAGACCACACATAGTGACAAGCTTCCGCCGGCAGATCGAAGTGGTAGTGGGTTCTTTCTACGGCCCCCAAGCGCTTGGACGTGACCATCCTTACGGGCTCCACAGCGCTCTATCATGGAGAATAGGGGATTGGTGCTTGGGGAAAACCTCTTGAAAATGAATCCGGGCGTGATACAACCAGCGTGATTTAATTCGTTCTTAACAACGAAACAGATGGCAATGCAGTTCACGCCCGGCCAAGTAAAGGAAGTCCTCGGCATCTCCGAAGAGACTCTGCGTTATTGGCGCCGGGTTCTTCCGGGTTTTGCCGGCCGTAAAGGCTACGCACCTTGTTTTGGATTTCACGACGTTGTCTGCCTTCGCCTGGTAAAAGACATTTGTGGAATCCTGGGGGTACAAGTATCCAAAATGATTCCCGCGTTTCCCGATCTTCGTAGCATCGTGACGCAGTCGATCGTTTCGGAGCCAGAGGTCTGGTTTCTTTCCTTCGACCCGGCAACAGAAAGTGTCGGCAAACTGAGAGCAGAAGAGCTTGCGGAAGCTATCGATCGACCAGTTGCGATCATCCCCGGAAGCGCGCTCATGGCTGAAGTCCGCTCGAAGCTTCTTGGAGTCGAGGACATCAAGCAGCCATCTTTACCCTTCCCATTGATCGGACTGCCAGGTATTCGTCGTGGCTGATACTCTTCAAATATTGTTGACGGTCCTCGGATATGACCGGTCGACTGGATATGTGGACGCATCAGATTTTGGGGCTCTCAAGCGCCATCGCTTCCATCTTTGCCAGGCCGCCGAACGAATGCGCGCGCGCGGCGTGCTGGGCCTGGGTAGACCGGAGTCCTCCAGTTTCACGCCCGCTGTATTGGTCACGGAGGCAGGAGATCCGGAAGAGGCCCGTCGCATACATCGTCTGGCCTGGAGCCAAGGACTTTGCCCTTTCGTGCTGATCGCGACTGCCGAAGGCGTTTATATCTGCAGTGGTTTTGAATATGTTCATGACGGATGGGGTAAGGGGAATTTCATTTCCTCTGACGACATGCGCCCCGATCTGGCAGGCACACTTCCAGCAGCACTTGCGAATCTGACCGCTATTAAACTGCGCACGAGTTTGGCGTGGCAGGACAAGCTAAACTCGATTGACGGCCGCGTCGATGAGGCGATGCTGGCGGATCTGGAAAGAGCAGGCGACATCCTGGTCAGGGACGTCCGTGGGTACGGTAAACTCACTGCCGGGCAGGCCAACGGCTTGATTGGCCGCCTCCTCTATCTGCATTTCCTAATCGGCCGCGATATTCTCCAGCCGTCCTGGCTCGCCGAGTTCGGCCTGGACCTCGGTCACGATAGTAGATCAGTCGATTGGTTGCCTGAGCGCATTTGGCAAACATTCGATCGGTTGGACCAATTGTTGAACGGCAGTATTTTTCCGATGTCGGCTGAGGAGCGTACGGGGATCAACGAGCGGCATATCAGATTCATTCGCGATGTTATCGAGTATAGCGCCACGGTCTCTGATCACTCCGATCAGCTTGGTCTTTTCCGCGTGGATCTTTCGGTCATCCGTACTGAAACTCTATCGGCAATCTACGAGCAGTTTCTAGGGAGAGTGGCGACGGCCGTAACATCGGCGGGCGGGGAAGATTCTGGAGGCGATGGAGCATTCTACACTCCACCCTTCCTCGTAGATTATGTGCTCGACGAACTTGAGGCGGAGAGGCCGTTTACTCCCGACCTTACCATCCTCGATGGCAGCGCAGGATCCGGGGTGTTTTTGGTTGCGGCTTATCGCCGGCTAATCGAGAGGGAACTCGTACCAGATCAGCCGACTTTGACGCACGACCGTCTGCGACAAATCCTGACGAGCAGCATTTTTGCAATCGAGCGAAATCGTGATGCGTGCCACATAGCGGCCTTCAGCTTGTACCTGACGATGCTCGACTACATGACCCCAGATCAAATAATGGGGGTGATCGACAACAATGCTTCGGGGACCCGGCTTTTCCCGAGTCTCGTTTCCCCAGCGGGAAAAAACATCCAGCAGCGCGACATTTTCGATCGCAAAACATTGCCGCAGGATTTTCCCAGAAAATTTGACGTTGTCATCGGTAACCCTCCATGGGGGGCTCTGTCTGCAATTCGTGACTCCGAACTGGCAAGAGCGTTTTCCGACCGAGTAAAGACGACGCATCATGTTGGCGATGGGCAGATTGCAGACTTGTTCTTCTGGAAGTTGACGCGTTGGTTTTTGAAGCATGGCGGTCAGGCGGGCCTCGTCATGCCGCTGAAGTCGTTCGTGAACAAGCGAGCGCGTCTTTTCGTCGAAACCATCGGGCGGAAGATGACGATTACAGGTTTCTCCAACCTTTCGCACATGCGCCGACGGCTCTTCCGGAACGCCATCCATCCTGCCGTCGTTGTTTACGTCGCGAAGGACGAAACACGGAAAATTCGCGGCACGAAAATCCATTCGCCGATTCTGGCGACGCAGCCGATTGCCAAGGACCGATGGTTGTGGGCAATCACCACGGACACATCGTCAATCGATGTTATCAACGAGACATCTGCCACAGACCCGGAACGGTTCCTGCACAGCGCCTTTGTTCGCCGAAGCGTCGACCGCCGCATCGCGGACTATCTCGAGGACAAGGTTCGCTCTGGTAAGCTACTGAGAATTGGGGATCTCAGCCGGTTCGGCCTCGCATGGAAAAGCGGAGACAGACAACGCAGAACCGGCTTGCCAGAGGACCTACATCTCACGAGCAAGAAGTCCGACCCTCAATATATTCAGCGTCATCTCGAACAGAACGAGGATGGATGGTGGTATGCTAAGGCCGGGACTTCAGCAGTTCCGCTGAGCAAGTCTGATCTCCACAGCGCCAGAGGGTCCTTTCCAACCTTTTTCGCCGGTAATGTTCTGGCGGTCCCAAGAAGCATGGAGCGAGTTTATCAGATCGGTATTCCCACGGCATTGAACAGCTCATTCAACATCTTCGCAATGAGGGAGCAGACTGCAGCAGGCAGAAACCTTCTTGCCGCTTTGGCTATCTACCTTGAAACCAGTGCATTGCGATACTTTGCGGCGCTGAACAGCCGACAAATGCTGATCGATCGGTGGGTCATCGAGCTTGAATCTCTGCTCGAACTGCCGTTTCCATTTGCATCGCCGGACGATCCAAGTCTCAACGATTTTGTTAAATCATCGGACGCTGAGCGCGAACGCATTCTGCAGCGCACATTGGGCATCGACTCGGACTACTGGGCTGTGATCGACGAATTCTTCGAGCGAAGGGAGCCATTTACGAACGGAAATATCCCAAAAGACGCGCTCGACACTCCCTCAAAGAAAGATTTGGCATCTTACAATCATATGTTGGCTGAACGATTGGCGGACAAGCTTGGGGGCACGGTCGAAATAGAAAATCACCGGCTTCCGGGCGACACCCTGATGGTTGCTTCCATTGGCACTGAATGGGCGAAATGCGACCGGTCTTTCTCCATAGCGGCGGCGGAAGCCTATCGGGCAGAGGGCGCTGACATCTTCACTCGAAGCACATTCGTCTACCATGATCGGCATACCGATAAGCTGTGCATGATAAAGCCGAACCAACGCTTCTACTGGACGCGCGAACATGCCTACCAAGATGCCAACACAGTTGACGAGGCCCTGTTTCAGTGAGCCCATTGACCGAGGTCTTGTTCGATAACTTGCTCGAAAAGGGATTGTCGCGGATGCAAGCGCAGCGATGGCTTGTGTTTGTAACCCAAGCAATGGAGCTTCTGGGAAGCGCAGCAGATATGCTCCATGAACAGGAACACTGGGAGGTTTTACTTGCAAAGGTCGATGGTCGAGCAGTTCAGGAGCCCGACATCACCACAGAGTTATATGTGCATATGGCAAGCCTTCAGGAACTAGAGCCGCTCACCTCGCCACTTCGTGATCTCCAGGTAAAGTGCGAGGATCCGGTTGTGGCGCGCAACCGAGCGGGTCGCGACGCAAAAGCGGCGGATCTTGTCATCGCCACGCTACGCACGGAGAAGGCTCTTCGCTTCGTCATGGAAGCGAAGCTGTTAAGAACAACAGCGGATATCGGACGTGGTTATTTGGGAGCGGGAGGCATGGAATGCTTCCGCGACACGGATAGCCCTTATTCTCTTCACGAGGTGGCTGGGATGCTCGCGTACGTGCGATCGGAAACAACGGCTGTCTGGAATGGTCGATTACAAGCAGGTCTGAACGAACGAACGCCTGCGCCGATTCTCTCGGTGGGAGAGGTTTCCCTACACCACGATGGAGCAGCTTGCCTTTACTCGGATGTCGCACGCGAGGAGCTGGGCCTCGTACCGCTCTTCCTTCTTCATAGAACGCTGTCCTTTCCCCCTGAGCCATTGGACATCTTAGTGGTCTGAGCGCTTGAGACTTTAGCCACACCACATGCTTCCGCGGATAGAGAATGACATTTCAGTTGCTCCCCCCCGATAAGAATGAGGAACCGGTCGCTCAAGCTGGCGATCTCATCATGAAGTTCATGGAAGTTGAGGGACAGGATGGCCTGCCACCCCGCTCGGTCAGCATCGTTGGGATTGAGTTTCAGCCGCTTGATTACGAGCAACTGGCTGCGTCCCAATTACACAAGCCTGTCTCTATCCCACTGAATTGGCGTCATGCAAAGGTTTTGGAAACCGACATAGCTGGCTTGGACCTTGGGGCACTTACTCGCGGGTATACAAGCCTGGAGAGCCCATACTCCTCTGTGACCGTCAGTCTTCAGCGCGGCGGCTGGCTACCTTCAGGTTTAGCGATGTCGCGTGGTGATCTTACAATTCTTCCCGACAGGAACGTGATCAGTCAGATCAAGTCCCGGTACGACGCTGGCGTCACGATCGTTACCAATAAGGATTTCATCGATATGGTCGCTGATCACGAGGTGCGCATCAACCCGCTTCTCTTTGCCATCGAAGGCAACAATCGCCGCATCCCGGATGCCGACACTGTCGAGGCGCAACTTGGTGAAGTCACTAGGGTGCTGCGCAAATCTCTTCCTAAGGCAAAGCTTGTCATCGGTGACGGAAGCTTGAGGGGAGCTTTGGGCCTGATCGAGGATTTGCGTCGGGGGTTCGACAACAAGACTGCATTCTTGCTCGAGATCGCACCTGCGCTGGTTGCCCCAACTAGCGGTCGCCTTCTTGACAAGCGATGGGAAGAAGTCCTCGCCGCCGCCGATCACCATGACGTCGCTCGCGACACACTCGTGGTCCTGGCGGCCCTCAGCGCTGTCTCGGTGCGAAATTCCGGCAGCCCCGCCAAGAAGCTCCTGAAATTTCACGGAAACTACGGTCCTGAAGACGCCTATAACGCGCTTGCGGACCTGCGGTCGCTCGATCTGCTCATTCAAATCCTTGCATTGTTTCCGGAAGAACGCCCCGCACTGTTCACAGCGGACAAGGCGTTGGCCCTGTTCTGGACGGGAATCCAGGCAAACAATTTTATGTACACTTCAGGTGCCGTTTCTTACGACCTCTCTCCTGTTGATGAACTATTGCCTGGAGACACTCGGGAACGTTGGAAGAGAGATTCACAAAGTGCGCGCGCACTATAACGCCTTCGGTGAATGTGGTCTTCGCCAAAACGGGGAGGCCCTTGACGTTGTAATCCGCCAGGACATCGTATCCGCGGTAACATAGTGTTCTCGCCACTCTCAGGCGGAATTAGGGGGCCGACGCCTTTTATACGTCGCCGGTTGTACTGGGTTGGGCACACCTACTCATGACCGGCGAACATCTCTGGCCCAAGGAACAAACAGCGGAGAGTGTCATTTCGCCGCCCCCGGAACCGACCCCTGCGTCACTCGAGAACCCGATAAATTGCCTTTTTTATCGCCTTATTCTCTTTGGCGTTAAGTAACTCGAGATCATTCAACATTGATGAAATATATTCTCGCCCACGATAATCTCTCGACAGTTTATCGAAAATTACATCAATATCTTTGGCGCGTAGAGCTGACACCGCCAGATCGATTGGCGGCCAATTGGATCGCATGAAGGTTTCAATGAGCTCGTTTCGTGCCGTTTTGCATTTGTCCCAATCGATGAAAGAAAACAGACGAAAGATGCCGTAGCTGTCAGATTCTTGTTTTAGTTCTTCATAAACTGCCGGAAAAGCGGCAACCACAAGGCTGGAAATTTGCTCTTCTGGATACCCCATTGCGAAGTTCAAAGCAGCAGTGCAAGCGCGTAGGTATGTTGATCTGTTCCTCGATGCTTCAGATAGAAGCTGCGACAAAGCTTCTGCTCCGTTGGTAGACAGAAACCCACGAGGCTTTCGAACAACAGCTTCAACCAAATCTGCGATGGCGCCCACAGTTTTCGTTCGCTTTTGTCCCCTCCAGGAGTTGAAAACGATAAGTGCCGCGTTCAATTGGTCAGGTTCACGAGTTAGGGCCAGCACTCGCTCAGGGTGAATGTCGGCGGCAACAACTTCAAGCGCCAAGACAAGCACATCCGCACCTACGGGAAGCGACTTATTAAGACGGTCGAAAATTTCGTCCTTGATCAGTTGCCGTTGCACCGGACTTACCTGCTCCAAAAGATAGAGAAGCAATTGAACACTCCAGTCGGTATCACCCTCCGAGCTAAGCAGCATGAATATTGAGGCGAGATGCTCCTGCGGCTCCTCTAGCAAAATTCCGATGCATTCTCGGCGCAACTTCTGATTAGCAATGGCGACTGCGAGTTCGCTTTGCGAGGCCTTGCCTAGAAGGCGGTGCAGAAAGTGGGCTCGATCACGCCCAACGATGCCGTCCGCCTCCAGAATCCAGCGGAGATCATCTTCGTCCGGGAAAAGCAGGTTATCGACCGCCAGGACAGTGGCATCGTCAGTACCACCAGAATTAAAGAGCAAACGAGCTTCACCTTTAGCCGACGAGGATATGGCGGCCGCACTGAGCGTTTCGGCAAGATGGGCGTCTCGGACCATGTGTTCATGCCAGATAGTTCTGATCGCGGCAATGACGGCAGACGCTGCCAGGCCTGCAAGCAATTCGGCCAATACCCCCGCATGCTCACTCAGATGGATGTGCAGGAGTAGGTAGGGTAGGAATTGCATCTTCGTTTGAACGTCAGCTGCCGATAATCCACGCTGAACCCAAGCAATCGACTCTATTTCAATCGAAGCGGCTTTCCGGCTAAATATCTCCTCGAGAAGAGTTGAATACCGAAGCAGCTCAAGGGTTTTGCTCGGTTCGAGCTCGTTGAGAGCTTTCGCAAGCGTTCGGATATCGCATTCGCCAATCACCTCCCCCAGCGCAAAGTAAACTGACCTTCGAAATGGCCCATCTGCCAGCGTCTCGCCTGCCAAAAAAGAGATAGCAGCAAAGACGTCACGTTTCGCGAGCCCGCTAAGTGCTGATCTCAAGGCAATCGAATGGTTTTCATCCGTTGGAACTTCACCGACCTTGGCACCAAGCGCCGTGACGAACTCCCACGCCTGCGGAGCATTAAGGCGAGTAGCTACGGAAGCAAGGGCACGTTCGACAAACGGCGCGATCGTGGGCCAAGATGACTGGAGGTTGGATTGGGATTTGGCAATGTCAATTAGACCTAGAGCGGCGGTTGGCGTCGAGGCCACCTTCTGCTTTAATTCCTCCCAAAGAAGCGTCAGTCGAAGGCCGCTTTCATCAATCCCGCCGTCTTTTGATCGGATGGGGCTATCAGACTCCAAAAATAGCGACGGCGATGCCGACCGGAAAATTTTTTCTTCAAGAATAGATGTCCACCTATGGCGCGCGCCTCTCGCGCTACCCCGTGCATCTAGCTTGCGGCCAGGCCATTCTGAAAAACGAGCGCGGGCATTTTTCGGCGCGAAAAGGAGATCGAACGGCCGGTTTCCAACCGATCGTGGCGATAGAGAAAAAGTGCAAAATGCAAAGTTTGTCCGCCAATCTGGCCAAAGAGCGGTCATTAAACGCTTAGTGATATTTGACGCGTCCTTGGTTTCGAACACGACGGTTGGAACGCGCTTTTCCAGGAAAAGTGCCTCGGTAAGTTCATCCAGAATCGCCGCCTCCACATCTGGAACGGGACCAACGTCGACGGGGTTTGAAATAAAATTCAAGTCCCTCCTTTTAAGAGGAACACTGTCTAATTGGTTTATTAAATTGCTAGGATCGTCCTCGCGCCATTTCGATTGGTCAATGATCCAGCTGTGGGTTAGTACGCACCCCGCCCTTGGCGCTTCTAGATCCTGCTCCGTGCGAGCAAGAACATAGAATTTGCCGCTTGGCAGGGGATATCCCGTGAAATAGGGGGCAAAACGTTCGCCTGGGCTCAAAGGACCAGCGATGTCCGAGAGCCTGTCTATGATGTCTTGATCCCTACGTTCAAGCATCAATGATGCATCAAGCAATTGATGCCCACTGCGATAACCGTGTACCTGTCGCGAGCCCGCCAGTATCATTTGGTTTCGGACCCATCCATCCCGATAGTCCAGGCGATGGCCGTCGTAAAATCTGTCGACTCGCTCCAAGCCTCCCCGATCTTACGTTTCACGTAGCCGACCGTTTCGAAATCGGAGTTCAGAAGGGTATCCTTGAATTCTTCATCGACAACCGGGTCTCCGCCTGTAACGCTGACGGCATAGAATGCGAACTCGAATTCATCCGCATCCTGAACTCGACCGGCGAACAGAGGATATTCTTTCTCAATATACGCGAATGGACCCTGAGCTGCGGTAACCGGATCGAGTAAGTCCCATGCTGTCACGAGGACAGCAATTCTGCACTTTCGTTCAACGGAAGCCGAGCGCATCGTATGCTCCAAAAACCGTACGTACTCGCAGAGATTGACCTGTGTAGAAACCTCGTTAGCTTTTTCTTGCTCCTCATCATTGCCGTCACCTTGCAAGGCCATTAGTTCGCTTGACGTTACCCAGTCCAGGCGGGATACATTTACATCAGACTGCACCCGCACAAAAATCAATGCACCGGTCGCTTCACTTAGTTGATTCATCCATGTCTGCGGAAGCTCACCCAATTGAACCGCGTCGTGCCAAAGTTCGCCACTGACATCCGGAATGATGAGGGACGCAAAATCTTCGTCATTCTCACTACTGAGTTCGAGTTCCAGCGCGTGCTCTGATGTCGTATCGGTTCTGGGAGCGAAGCCTCCCTGCAGGATATGAGCGAGGATTTCTTCGACATACCTTATGTCGTCCGGGCTTCCTGATGCAGCCAGCATACTGCTAGGTTGAAGCGCTGAAACCCAGAAGCGCGCAATGAAGTTGGTTTTCCCGGAATCTGGCCCGCCAATAAGGACAACGCGACGTGTGGTCATTCGCTCTCGTTTCTCCGAAAATGAAGGATTTGGCGAGACACCTCAGAAGTTATCGGCGTGTCCGGCCAGAAAGAGATTGTGCCAGGAGTTGAAGCGAAAGTTCGATCAATTAATTCCTCAATCCCCTTTCCGGCTGGAGTAACGGCCTGTGCATCGGAGAATGATGCTATATGGCAGACCTCTATGCTCAAGCCATTTTCGGTTGCTCGCCTGAGGATTGGCGCAATTTTCACCTCTTCCGGCACACCAAGATCGAGTCTCGTGACGACTAACAGCAATTTAGGGGGCCTCATCGGCATGAGGGCGACAACCCGGTCAATAAGGCGGCAGGTGCGGTGAACCGCAAGAGCGCGTCGCTGCGGCTCAAAGAAGGCGCTTCCGTCCATCATGATCCACACGACGTCTGCGGATTTCAGAAAATCGAAACGGTGGGCCACATTCTGATCAATCAGCTCGTTCGTCCACTCACCTGGGAGATCGGGAACGTAAAAGTCGAACCGCTTCGAGTCGGACCTCCGTCGCAGACGGAGGTGCAGGAGACCCGCTGAACGGTCATCTCTAAGTTCCGTGTGTGTCGTCATTTGATCTGTTGCGCCGCCTTCAGTCCATCGCCGCGAACCGCGTGCGATTTCCTCGAACGCTATAAGAGATCGGCTATCGGCGTACGAATAGCCCGGCATCGCATTGTTCGCTAGGAGCAGGTACATGCTCACCAGACTTGCGGTTTTACCGGAGTCAGGAGCGCCGAGCACGCCAATCACTCGCCCATACCGTTTGGAAAGCATCAGCGAAACATCTTCAGTCCCAAGAGCACCGCTTGGCGGAAATGTCGGATTGCTTGTCGGTGCATCAAGAACTGCGCCGCCAATATCCTGCGGAACAACGTTCTCTTCGATATAGTTCGGACACTGATCCGGCTCATGATTGAGGGCGCAGACGCCGGTTTGATTCATCGTGCATCCGTCGAGATGACAAACACGATTGGTCATAGCTGAGAACTCTTTTCCCACTGCAGGCGAACTATTGAGCTTTCGAGAAGCGTCCTTGCTGTCCACTCTTCGATCGTTCTTTTGATGTCCGAACCGGTGCCTTGGGCAGCACCAGATACCAACGCATTGAGTAGGGGGAAGCTGAGTGGGCCGGCTCGAACCATTTCATCCTTACCGACGGCGTCGGCTAGATTTTGACGATGTTCCCCAAGGTTTTCCAACAACTCTGACAGGGAAACGGGAGCTGCTACCTGAAGGGCGCGAAAAACCAGGTTACGATGAGCCTCACCCGGAAGTGTGCGCATCATCCCACCTAGTTCATATCCCGCAGCTATGGCGGCTACATACGGCGGAAGGCAAGAAAGCGGTTTTCTAAACGTCGTGCTTGCTCCAGCAAGTATCCACCAAAGGATGTCGATCTCCTCGCGGTCAAGTGCCGCGTTATAACGAAGCGCGTCAATTGTCGCCTGTGTCGCGGCCGTGAACTTCGCGCTTTCGATTGGACCATCGCTCAGTGTTTTAAAAGGTGAAACCGCGCGACGCTCCCTAAGTTCTAAGCCAGAACCCATGATCCTCAGTCGTGCAGCCTCGATAAGCTCTAGGCGAAGCCGCTCGACTTTAGGCTCAGCTGAAGACGGAAGAAAAGATAACGCGGACCAAACACTCATGGCATAGAGATCGACGATCGCAAGGCGTTCATTTACCTTCGAAGGACTTGCTATCACCTCGCTGAGAGCCAATAAGCCACATGTGCCAATTTCTAATTCGTGTTCAGCGGCTACGAATGATGCGCTTTGCTTTTTGATCGCTGCCGCGATGCGATCCCGTTCGGATCCTGCGGAAATGCCATCAACGGACAAGGCATCGAGAATTGATTCTGACGCAGCGATTATAAGGTTCGTTGTTTTGATTTTTCCGTATTGAGTCGCCAAATCACGAACAGCAGCTTCCCTCTTCATCACGAAATCATCGGAGGGGTTAAGTTCAAAAATCCTAATGTGCTCGCCGACGTTCATGGACTTACAATTTCCTTTCGCTCATTGCCTCTATAGCCGATTTGACCGCTGCATCGAGTGCCTCGTAATGACCCTCCTTGACTAACTTCTCAAAAGCTCGCCTTTCAATCGCTTGCGTGAGATTGGCTTGAAGGGTTGCCGGGATAGCTCCAAGGTCAATTAGAATTTTAAGCCGTTGAACAGGCGTAAGGTCACGGAAAAAGCGAAGAAGGAGCAAAGGATAGTTCTCCGCCATGGGGTGGCCTCCTTCCTTCTCGCTCGCCGCGGCTTCAACTGAGGTCGGGATTATAACGACTTCAGTTTCGCCAATCGGGTTTGTAAAGGGGAGAGATGCGTTTTTGGGCCTCTGGTCTCCCCTGAAATTTGGACAACCCAAGGTGAAAGTAGGCTTTGATCCTCCGAGCCGGACGTCGTCCGCAGCGAATTTGGTTGATTTTCTATCCCAGGCCCGGGGGTGTACGGTGACAGCCAGGCCGTCTTGCTTCTCGTCCCAGTCGAATTCCAACACATTGTAAGTGAACGTGAATTTGTCGTCGGAGTCGGGCGGCACGGTTGCGCCCGACGCAAGCATCATCAGCTCGCATCCGTCCTCCACGTTGATGATTTTCAAGGAAGGGTCATGCTCGTGCCCCGAAATAAAAACCCGCGCTCTGCTTTCAATATATGTCTTCGCTTCCTCACCATCTTGAAGCCAGTCAAGCGGATGATGACAGAGCACAATGATCTCTTCACCGGGATTTTTGGGCAGCACTCGTTGCCTCGCTCCCAATATCAGCTTACCCTTCTCATCCTTCTTAGAGCAGATAAGTGCAGAGTTAACCCTGACAAAGCGAATGAATCTTCCTTTGGCAAGCTCCGCTACACGCTCTTCGGCCAAGCCACCCGTCGTATCGAGTGGGCAGCGATATGCCTCAGCGAATGGCTGATACCAGCGAAAACGTCTATATAACAGCGCCCGATCAGCTTCCGCCTCAAGGAAGCGGTCAAGCGCCACTTCACCTTTGTCCATGATTTCGGAGATCATCATCTCAGTGGCGCTGGTAATTTCTTTTCGATCAACATCGTGATTGCCAGGAACAACTTGGATATCGGTTATTGCACAGCCCGCAGCTCCGGCAACTTTATCGAGCCACGCCGCAGCGTTGTTATATTCCTCAGCCGTTCCGCCGTATGCGGTGTCCCCGGTGACAATAATTCCTGCCGCGCGACCATCAGGTAATCCCGAACAGACCTCCATGACGTCCTCGATAAGCCGCGCCTTAACGTCGTCGTGGATTTTTAGTTTGCCGCCCCTCTCTTGGCCAAAATGTATGTCTGACAAGTGAACGAAGGCGATACTCATTCCCAACCTCTCGATGAAACAGCTCTCGTCGGCAGCGATGAGCATCTTTGGCCAAAGATGCATATATCTGCGTAAAATTCCGAGAAACAACATAGTAAATCGTTTTAATCGCGTTGGAGTAGAATTTCTTGTGGATGCCCTCCATTGATTGATCTCTTATATTACTTAGAGCATTCCCCACGCCCGAAACCTTCTCCTCCCCGTCATCTCTCTCAGTGGCAGCTGCGCCGCCAGATGCCGCGCCCCTTGCGCGGTGACACCAAGCTCCCGGGCGATCAAGTTCGCCGAGACGATGGGCCGCGCCACGACCAGATCGACGAGGCGCGGCAGCTTCGAATTCACGCTCCTGGCTGACGTCTGTCGTTGGAGTTGCTGCCGGGCCAAAAGGATGCGGTCATGTTCTTTCATCCCCAGTTCGGCGGCTGCTGAAAACGCCTCGAGCATCGCCATCATCCGCTTCATCTGGTTTCCGCCATGCCGCCGTTCCCGTCGCACGCTGCGCAGCCCGATATTGAGGGCCGGCAGATGGGTCGGCGTCGTGCCGTCGCGGCGCAGAAGTGAGGCGACAAGTTGGCGGCCGAGTTCGGTGCGATGCTGAAGCACCTCAGTTGTGCTCCAGGCATCGAGCAGAATTGCCGCGCGCATCACCGGTGATAGACCTTCGGTCTCGCTCAGGACCCGGCGCCATTGATCGAGCCGCTCATCTTCGTCCCAGTCGGCCTCATAAACCAGCGGATCGCGCTCGACAGCTTGCCGGACGTTGGCCGATCCGTCGAGAACTACAGTGCTGCGCGCCAGCACCGCATCGATCTCGGCAAAGTCATCGTCATGATCCCAACCGCCTTGTGCGAAGTCGTCATCATCTGTGTCGGCCAAGAGCGGCAAATTCGGCGTGGATAGACCGGGATCGTCCCCGCCCCCTCCCCTGCCCCGCAGCCGGGCAACGCCGGCGGCACTCAGAGCCCATTCGGTCGGATGCGCAAAAATCTGGCGGCGGGCGCGCAAGATGGAATGGGCGATGGTCAGTTCGTGGGTCGGTGTCCGGATGTCGAGGCGGGCGTCGTGCAGGACGAGATCCTCGAGGTGGACGAGTTTGCCATCGACCCACAGGGACGCGATGGCATCGGCAAAGTCCTGCCGCTCGAGAAAGCCGTCGCGGATAGGTGAGCGGGCGATGCGCTCGTCGAGTCGTGCCAACGCCTCGCCGGCCTGGGCGGCCGGTAGATTTAACGCTTGCAGATCGATTTTTTCGATATCATAAACCATTGAATTTAATATGATGGCAATCTTTTACGAAAGCAATCTTCATATCTACTAGCGTCATAGATTGTTATCTGTTGCCGACGCAATCACTATCGATAGTATTCAAGTATCGATAGTGATGGATTTTGAGACGCAAAACCGGTTGTCGGTCGCCCTGGATGACCGGAAACGCCTGGTTTTCCGGTCTTTTTGGCAGATTTCGGCTAGGATCGGTGGAACGGTAGCTGCTCCGCGGGCCGCTCACGGCGGTCCTGGCATTCGGCCATGATGCGACTTCCCTCATCATTGTTCTGCTTAGCCGACCGTTCTTGCCCCTCCCCTCCTCCGATCTCCTTATTTTCAGGCATTTACGCCCCAGATGCCGCCAGGGCGCGTTTCACGCTGGTTACGGCCGGATGCCCGTTCGAGGTCGCATTTCGAGTCTGGTGGGGCTGCATTTTGACCATAAAACACGCTTGCAACTGGTCATTTTCTCACGCATTCATTATCTGTACAAAGCACCCGAAAAGCGCGCGAGAAAACCATGGCAAAACGGCAAGTCGCCAATCCGTCGCCGGCCGCAAAACGTCTTATCGGCTACGCGCGTGTCTCGACCGAAGATCAGGTGCATGACGCACAGATGGACGAGCTGCGTGCCGCCGGCTGTGAGAGGATATTTCAGGAGCATGGCTCAGGGGCATCGCGGGCGCGACCAGTTCTGACCAGGCTGCTCGGAGACCTCACCGCCGGTGACGTGTTGGTCGTCGTACGGCTGGATCGCCTTGCCCGGTCTGTGAGCCACCTTCTGCAAGTGATCGAGGATCTCGAAGAGCGCGGCGTCCATTTCAGGTCGATCCGCGATCCAATCGATACGTCCACACCACAGGGCATGTTTTCGCTCCAGGTCCTTGGTGCCGTCGCGCAGCTCGAGCGTGCGTTGATCGCTGAGCGAACCAAAGCTGGTATCAAAGCAGCAAAAGCCCGCGGCAAGCTACCGGGAAACCCTGGACTTCGTGAGCGGCGGCCGGAAGCCATCAAAGCGGTGTCGAAGGCCCGGGAAAAACTCTATCTCGACGAACTGATCTCCACTGCCCAGACTTGGCTCCCGACCGTTCGGCAACTTCGCCCAAAGCATAGCTGGGACAACGTCGTGCGGGTTCTCAATCGCCGGGGCCATGACTGGACGGTGGAAAGGCTACGTCGGGCCGTGCATCGCATGGTCCGCGAAAAGTTGGCCGAGCCTGAGCTACTGGTCCGCTCTCCACGCCGCGCGCCACAAGATCACCTCATGAAGCTTGTCGCAGCGATTGCCATTGCCGATCCCGGCCTGTCGCTGCGCGACATTGCCAGCCAGCTTGATCAGATGGGAGAGCGACCGGCGCGCGGGGGACGCAAATGGCAGCCATCATCCGTTCGCAACTTGCTGGATGAGGCGCATCGGTTCGGCCTCATCCGTCATTGAGGGCACGTAGCATCAATTTCCCGATTGCGCGATTTCTCGCCCTGCCTGATTTCGGCGGCAGAGAACTCCAGCCTTGGCTTTCAACAATACCGCGGGCGAGCTGTCGGTATTCGGTTTCGGAGCGGAGTTTCACGGCTGAAGTCATCTGCATTTGTCGAGGGGCTTGGAGATCTGGGGCGGTATGCCCGCGCTCGAATTGTCCAAAGGCGTTGCAAGCGGAAGACGGAAGTCGTGGCCTTTCATTGACTAGCCCGAAGAGCAGTTCTGTGATCGCCGCAATCGTCACTGCACGCCATGCTGGTGAGAGGCTCATCAGCGGCGCAATGCCCATGGATGCCGACGAACGTCGGCCATAGGGTAGCGGCAGCCCCAGCGCGGTGATGTAGGGGGCTCCGTCAGAAGTCCGCACCCAGAAGAAGCGACTTGCCTTGGTGACAAGATCAAGCTCCGGTCCGCCTTTGGCGATGGCGTCGCGGATCACCTCACCTACCTTGGCTATCTCAGCTTGATCGCGTCGCTGAAAACCCCGCGCCGAGACGACTGCCCCACAATAACGGCAAAACAGCCTGACAACGCCGGCGGGTGTCTGCCGAAACTGAACAAACCGCTGCGAAAACACCGAGCACAGTTATTCTCGAGGCCGATTCCGTGTCGAGGACAGACCACTGCTTCGACGCCTGCCCACCATCGCCGGCAATAGTGGTCCCTCCCCTCTTCGGCATCCTCATCAAGGCACAAAGGACAAACGCCTCTGTCCATTGGGTCGCTCACGAAAGAAGTCTTGGGCCGGCGGGCGCCTCGTAGTGAAAGTCGGTCCAGATCGCCTTCACGGATGCGACAGGCGCGTGCCCAAAGCCGAATTGCAGCTTGATTGGGATGGAGGCCGCGGCTGAAGAAGTCTTGGTTTTGGCCACGAGGCGACCCGGATATCCAGCTTTCAACTTGTGGGGGCGAGGTGGAATAATGGCTTGCGGCCCGCCAGTGCCAACAACTGAGGAGTTCGTCGTCACAGGGACGAGGTGCGACGGCAAGGAGCCGCACCTGCCTCATCAGCTTGCCTGCCGCTGTAGGCGGCGTTCCGATCGCCGTGCCATGGCGACCAGTGGCAGCACGAGGTTGTCACCATCGAAACTGTCCAGTTTGATTGCCTCCGCCCCAGTCCGGACCGCTTCAACTGCAACGGTCTCGATGAGCCGAAAGATCCGGACCGTGACGCCGTCGGTCATGTCCAGCACCTTGCGCCGAACCGCCGCAGAGCCAAGCTGCGACGGCTCGCGCAAAGGGAGGATGCTCCCAAGGCTTGCGAGCAGTTGAGCAAGCGGCTGCGTATTGAACCAGCGCTTGAGGTGAAAGGCCTCGAACCGCTCCGCAAGCTGCGGATCCGTCAACAACGCCTGGCGGGCCAGATCCGTGCCAGCGCAAATCAGCGGAACTTTCAGGTCATTTGCGAGAAAGCGGATGACGTTGAGGAAGATCCGTTGCTGCCGATAGGTCCCAGTCAGCATGGCGTGGATTTCATCGATGATCAGCATCCGCACCCCCATCTTGCGCATCAAGGTGCGGCAAGTGTTCTTCAGACGGAACGTTGCATCTCCTCCCGGACCAGGCGCGCTCATCGCATTGAGAAGCTCGCCATAGACGTCGCGCTCAACAGGTTCGGCAGGCATCTGCATTGCCACGACCGGCATGGTCGTCACCCCCGTCCCGCGATCGAAAGTGGGTTGGTGATCGCGAAGAAACTTTCGGATGATCTTGGTCTTTCCCATCCCGGTATCGCCGTAGAGGAGCAGACATGGCATTCGGTCTCGCGGCGGATAGGAGAGCAAATCCTCAAGCCGCGCCAACGCTGCCCTCGCATCGGCCGTTTCCAACCAACGATCTGCCCGGATCCAGGCGACCCGTTCTTCGATCCCCATGTCAGCATACTGTTGATACAGCGGCTGCAGATGGCGGTATTCCGTCATGACCACTCCTCTACCGACAGCGGGGACAGATTGAGGAATTCGCTCTCATAGTCATCATTCGTCGTTCCGATCGTATGTCGCTCGGTGGCGGCCAACGCTCGCGCCTGCCTCTCCACTCCTCGACGCATACTGCGTGTCTGACGGCCGGCCATTTCAACGATCTGCCTCTGGGCTTCGATGGTCTCGAAAATCAGGTGTTCATCGACCGATTTAAGTCCACGTGCTCTCAAGGCGGCAACTGCCTGTCGATGCTCCCCGAGCGTGATCCGTGGTCGGCCGAGGTTTGCAAACCGAACCGGCCAGCTTTCGCCGTCCGGCCCATCGACGAACACGCATGAAATATCCCGGGGATCGTAGCGAACCCGCATTTTGTCCGGCGCACCAGTCCAGGGGCTCAGGACATCGTCCCAATATTTAAGGCCGAAAAGATGCAATCCGTCTCGGCGGATGGCGCGCTCCTCGAAGGGAAGGAAATCGAGGACGAAACGGTGTTCGTCATTGGGGAGCCACAAACGTTCATGGCGTGCGAGAACGGCATCCTCCCAAGCCAGACGAGGCGGAATCTTCAGCGCACGGTGAATATCGGCGTGATAGCGTCCGACAATCTCGAGGGTCAACCACCGCTCCAGCTCGTCAAAGGTCATGACCGCATGCTTTTGCGGATCATAATCGCCGCGAGAGGCGATATCACTCGACGTTGAGCCGGGCAGGAAATGAACTGCTCCCATCATAGTGCCGATAAGCCGCTCGATGTGACCGCCGTAATGTGGTCGGGCAACGGGCCGGTGAATGAGATTGATGCCATGCTCAGCCACGCCCCATGCGAGGGCCCTTCCCCGGAACTCCCGAGCATTATCCAGATGAATGGTAGTGGGTAGGCCGTAGACTGGCCAGTCGCCTATCACATTTTGCTCAGCAAGCCACGGCGTCTTCGGTAAAACCATGTGCCGGATGGCTAAGGCCACGGATGTTGACGATGGATGTTCGAGGCTCAGATAAAAGCCGGCCACCATGCGGCTGGCGATGTCGATTGCCAAGGTCAGCCAGGGACGCTGTAGCGGTTGGCGGTTTACAGCATCAACGACGAAAAGATCGACCAACGTGTGATCGATCTGCACAATCTCCATCGCATGCTCTGCCGAATATTCACCGACGACGGCGGAGAAGCGCTGACGTGCGGCCGCTGCGCCCTCTCGGGCTTTGGTCAGCTTTTGCCGGTCGGCCTGATCGATGCGAACCTTCACTGCCTTCCAGGAGGGGGCCGGCAGGTTTCGCTCGCGGCAAACCAATCGAACATGGTCGTGGACGGCGGTGATTGTCGGGCGCTCGCGGCGGCAATGGGTTTCTTGGATGGCGTGCGTGACGGCCGCTTCTTGTTTTGGAGATAGCAACCGCCTCCCCTTCTCGGGGCCGGGCGTCTCGTCTAATAGCGAACTTGTGACGGGCTTTCGTCGGAATTGGCTAAGTAACTGATATAATCTCGATGGTTTGAGACCCAATTGCCTGCAGGCGGAAGATCTCTCCGAGACGCTCAGCGCCCCGCCGAAAGCGAGAGGACGAATGACTGCCTCGCGAGCCAAGGCCTTCTGCCAAGCCGTCTCGCTGATAAGCGTCCCATTGGGTGTCTGCGCCATTGAGACCTCCCAGGCGAAAATCCGCTTGGCCACTATCAATCGCTACTGATCTCAGAATGCTCGCTAAGCATGACAACTGGAAGACGCTGCGTCGTGGTATATTTCTCCCCTTACGACAGGACTGCTTTCGGCACCTTTGCGGACATCACTGGTTGCGTCGTTCAAGTTTCGCGATCAAGTCAGCACGACGCTTACTTCACCGACGACAGCATTTTATCCCGAAGATGCAGGAATGTTCGCTCTACGAAAAACCAGAGAACGACTGCGACAACAAAGCTTGCGATCAGGTAGACAACAAAGCCAAAGCTGCCTTGCAGATTCTCCTCTCCGACAACTAGGCGCGTGACGTGAAAGACGGACTTGTGCGTCAGGTAAAGGCTGTAGGAGAGAGTCGCCACGAGAGCTGCACCCGGCATGGGCCAGCGGCTTAGAACGTGCTCAAGATCGAGCAAGGCGCAGAACAACAGTGCGATGCCGATCGAGATTAGCGGAAAGCCCGCGACCGCGCCGGGTTGCGCCTGAAACACTGGAAATATGCCTTGTCCTGCAAGCGGTCCCCGATCAACGAAGCAGATGAGCGCCGCGATCACAAAGATCAGACCTGAGGGAATCGTGACCTTCGGCGGCAGATATCGCCTGCAAAGCTCGGGTTTGAAAAAGCGGGAGGCCGCAAGCACCACGCCGAACAGCAGACCGTCGAGACGCGTATATGTTGGGTAGTAGACATCTCGGAGGTATGTCGCAAAGGCGGGGCGGAACTGGCTTTCTGCGACAAGGGTGCCAACCTGTACATCCCAGATCGCGTAGCGCAGCACGATCCCGGCGATGGTCAACAGTCCTGCGAGGGCAAGGACCCATCCCGTGCCGATGCGCTTATACAGGAGAAGAACCAGCAAAGGCAGAACGAGATAGAATTGCTCCTCGACTGCAAGCGTCCATGCCTGAGAGAACGCGTTGCCCTCCCTCGGATCGAACCCGAGATTCACCGTGAAGGTCGCGAATTTCCACAGAGGCTGCATCGCCGGATTGTCGCGAAGGACCGGAACCAAGGCGTAAAGGCCAAGGACCACGAAGAAGGCCGGAAAGATGCGGAACGCACGGCGGAGATAAAATGATTTGAAATCAACTGCCCCAGTGCGCGAAACTTCCTTGAACAGCTGTGTGCCGATCAGATAACCGCTGAGCACAAAGAAGATATCAACGCCGAGCCAACCATACTCACGGACAGTCACCAATACGCCGGGGGTGGCGTTCAGCGGCAAATGGACGAGCATCACCAGCAAGATCGCCAGTGAGCGCAAAATGTCGGGGCCAACCATCCGTGTACCAGTCGCCACGACACTCGCCTGCGAGTGCCACGGAAGACCATCCGCATGCGAATTGTTACTTGTGGCAAGCATGGTCATGCGCAACGCTCCGGAAGTTTCATGGCAAAGGCTGATGCCACCTAACTTACCGATCTGCGGTTGCAATGGAACGGCCCAATGTGGAAACCGTCAATTAACCTAAATTTTTCGTAAAATTGTAGCGAAGGCCGCTATTTTCTTTTCTGCGCTGTCACAGACGAAGAAATTTTGCGATGGTTGCGATGGTCGGAATTGGCATTCTTGTCGACCAAGAAGATTCCGGTGAACTTGGATGACCCAAAGCGATATCGTTACAACGAAATGAATTCCGCTCAATCAGGCCAATCGACAAGCGAGAATCAGGGCAAATCACGGCCCTGGAGGCCGCCGAAACCTGCGATTTTAGGACGTCCGTGGCCAAAGCCATAAAATCACTGACCGCCGTCGAGCGACGCGCCGAAGAACTCGACACCATTGCCGCCGTGCTGCCGATGGAGCGCCGCGACGAGCTGGCCGAACTGCTCACCGACCACGATATCGAGACACTGCGCCATCTCGTCAACCAGGGAATGGGCGACAACACACTTCGCGCACTGACCTCGGATCTCGCCTATCTCGAAGCCTGGGGGATGGCCGTGACCCGGCATTCTCTCCCGTGGCCAGCGCCCGAGGCGTTGCTTCTGAAGTTTGTCGCGCATCACCTCTGGGATCCAGAGCGCCGAGAATCCGATCCCGATCATGGGATGCCGGCCGATGTCGACGAAAGCCTCCGGAGCCAGGGTTTTCTCAGATCCGCGGGGCCGCATGCGCCATCGACGGTGCGACGACGACTGGCGAACTGGTCGACGCTGACAAAATGGCGCGGCCTCGATGGCGACTTCACCTCCCCTGCCCTCAAGTCAGCCATTCGGCTGGCGATCCGAGCTGTCCCGAGACAACGTCTTCGCAAGAGCGCCAAGGCGGTCACCGGTGACGTGCTGGCAAAACTGCTGGCGACCTGCGCGACCGACGGCCTGCGCGATCTCCGTGACCGGGCCATCCTGATGGTCGCCTTTGCCTCCGGCGGCCGCCGGCGCAGCGAGATCGCCGGACTGCGACGCGAGCAACTGACCGTCGAGCCGCCGATCCCGGTCGAGAATGGCGCCCCCCTCCCCTCTCTCGCCATCCATCTAGGCCGCACCAAAACCAGCAATAGCGAGCAGGACGATATCGTCTATCTGACCGGCCGGCCGGTGGAGGCGCTCAATGCCTGGATGGCGGCGGCCAAAATCGTGAACGGGAGCGTGTTTCGGGCGATCGGGCGCTGGGGGACGGTTTCGCGGCGGGCGATCGATCCGCAGTCGGTCAATGCGATCCTCAAGCAGCGAGCGGAGTTGGCTGGGCTGGACAGTGGGGAGTTTTCCGCGCATGGGCTGCGGTGGGGCTACCTAACCGAGGCCGCCAACCGGGGCATTCCCCTGCCTGAGGCAATGGAGCAATCGCGCCATCGTTCTGTCCAGCAGGCGTCCAGCTACTACAACAATGCAACGCGACGAAGCGGAAAAGCAGCTAGACTTCTAAGTTGACCACCCAAAATGGAGAAGCAGTCAGCCTGGAACCTGAAGTTGAACTAAGGTCACTTGCGTGACACCCGGATTGCCTATCGGCGCTTCAGCGGTCTCAGTCTACTAGATGCGACGCATCCCTCACCGCTCAACTCAAGTCAGCAAGACAGGACATCCCCAATTCGTGACGCTCGATAGATCTTCGCTTGAGCGGCGCAGGCGATCGAGCATGTTATCGCAGCCCTGAAAGCGATCCTCTAGAAAGTTCAGCAATCTGTCTGGTTCCTGCATTATGTGCGTCGCCGCAAGCACAGCATTGTCAGTTGGATCAAACTCGAGTTGACCCGCAAGAGCCGCGCCAAAGGCTAGGCCAGCGGTCCAGTGCACCGGCCATAGGTGGCCTACAACCGCTTGCCATCCAGACACTAAGCCTTGGGCAAGACCGATCCTAGCAAGTCCGCCCCTGCCCTGTGCCGACGCTCCACTGCAGCTGTTAAGGACGAGCAGCCGTCTGTCCAATTTCGGAATACTCCACCCAGTAATCTCCTGGAGATCGATCAACGTTTCGTCAGGAAGGTGCAGGCCGGTTCCCTGAACCGCGAACGGGTCGTGGGCACCGTGGGAGATCACCCACAAAACGTCGGCGTCATGGTCCTCATAAAACCGGCGCAAGTCCTCACGTGTGGGTTCGTTTGGTTGATGGATGTCCACGATCCAGCCAGCTCGACGAGCGACGTGGCCTATGGCTTCGAGTTCGAACGCTTCGTGCCACGGCCCCCCCGCCCAAACCGAAATTCGTCGGATCGGTCTCGACGGGCGGGGACGGGCAAAGCTGATTTCCAGCGGCGCAGCCAACCCGACAACCTTCGAAAGTACCGCTTGGACCGGTTCGGCGCCACTCGGAAAGACAACAACAGATCGCGGTGTCCAGTTTTCAGGAAGACGTTCCTTCAACCCACGAAACTGGTAGTGCACCTCCATGGCTGCCTCCAGATCGGATCCGGCGCGGGGATTTACCACGTCGAAACGAAACGCCTCGTCAATGCGCGGGTCCTGGTCACCTTGCGATCCGCGTATATAGGTTCCTAATGCCGCTCCAACAGCCTGTTGAAGCGTGTCGTAGGTGGTCATCTGCCCCGTCCCGGTCAACCAACTGCCTCCCGGCCACAAATAGGCAGCGCCTCCGTTCTGTGTCGGGATGACTATGAGCACGTTGCCGTCGGCATCTTCAGCATCTGCGGCGCGGTACCATGCCCGAAGAACACCAAGAATATCGTCAAACTGATCCCAGTTGACGAGAAAGAATATGAGCGGATGAAGAACCGACACGCGTAGCTCCAGCACTTCAAGGTCCGACTCGCCGGGGCGCATAGCAGCGAGGTATTGGCGCCGGAGACCTGCTATCTCCACCAAGACTTGCTCGCGGCGCACTCGCCACTCGTCGGGTCCTTCAAGTGAAACGGCAAGGGCTTGGAGTCGCTCGTGTTCGACCATCTCGCCGCCCTCACCTAGAGCGCGCCGCGCCCACTCCTGCGGTGTGCCGTCGACATAGCGGTTTGCGACTGTCATGAACGTCATTGCAACGTCCAGCCGCTGTCGAGCCGCCGCCGTCCGCTCTGCCGCAATGAGCAATTCAGATGCCCAGGCCTGGCCTTCCGGTCGATCTTGGTACGCCGCCCAGATGACCATCTGCCTCATGGCATCAAGCGCCTCGTCATCATTCCGGTCGATATGATAAAAGTCCGAAGCGATGTGCCAGCAGCCAGCGGCCACCTCTAAAGTCAGCGTGTCAAGACCACCAAATTTATAGGAAACGTAAAAGGCTGCGCCGGCGAATTGGGGTATATGACGTAGGTAAAGTCTGAAGAGCTCACGTGGTGCGTGGGGAAAGCTGATGAAGGTATAGGTGTTTTCATTCACGCGTTCTCCCCGAATATGCGTGGGCGCCACAGCTGCCCAGATCCAGTCGTAGCAAGCGCCTAACTGACCGGCAGCGCGCGTGGCATGCAGCGCTGGCATACAAGTGATGAAACGCACACAGTCAATCGCGTCGGTCCCACTTTCCGTTGCGGAAGCACGCCCGTTGTTGAGATCCGAGACCATCGCCTCCGTCCAGTCCCTAAAAAGCTGGAGTGCTGCCATACGCTCAACCTGGATCTCCCAAAGTAGGTCTAGAAGACCGAGATCCGGTGCACACCACGTGAAAGGAGCTTCCCAGAAAGGGAGTTCGGGGCTGAGGGCAAATGTTTGAGGAAAGGCCTGTTCAAGGGACAAAATGTAACCTCGGGGAGCGCATTCTGGCGCCAATCACGCGCCTCGTTAGCGGCGAAAGCGTAGAAGCTGATGGACAATAGGTGAGTCAACCCGCAGTCTGCAACAATACCTTGGAGCCGCAACTGCGCAATCCTCCGTTTATTGAACCGGAACGTTGGATCATCCGGTGAAGTCGAGGACGTTTGTCAGTTTACCGGGAATGGCAGCCACCAGTTCCGCGGCAACCTGGTCGAATTCCGATTGCTTGCCGTCGTTGAACAGATGCCGTTTTGTTAGGTAGCGGTTTACTGCCCACGCCATCGCATCCGCGACCTGAAGGCCAGGAACCAGATGAGACGGCGCCGTGATCGGCCCACCTCCGGCGAGGAATTGGCCCTCGGGCAAGCTCTTATCGACCATCGCCTTCGTCTGCATCTTATCCTGGTCAACAACGAGGACGGGGGGCAATACCTCTGTCGACAGGCGCTGCATAAGGCATCGGAGGAATACCCGCCGCAGCCCCCCTTTGAATCCTACGCCGACGTTTCCAAGCTTCTCCGCCTCTTGCTTGTAACCAGCATACGTACCTTTAGGTAGCCAAAGCGCATCAACACGCACCAAAAACTCGCCGAACGCGCTTGCCAAAAATTCCAAGGCTTGCTGACGCTCTGCAATTGATTTTGACTTCCATTCACCTTTGCCGCTGACAATATCGGTGGCGTGAAACTCCGTCGCGTCGTTGTCTTTCAGCCACGCCGTGATTTTCTCCGAAATGGGACCGTAATCGTTGGATGACAACTGTACCGCCACGAGAATCCGCAAATCGGGCTGGAGTGACTGGACTGGCTGCTGGGCAATATCCGTGTCGTCGCAGAACACCAGAACACGCTCCGGCTCTGACAACATTTCGGGGAGATTGAGTGTCACCGTTAGCCTCGTCTCAGGTTTGGCATTTCTCGCCTTTTCGATCCTAAAAAGAAATCGCGTCTTGATAACTTCCGCTAAGACGACTGCGTGCGCTCACTTGCATTTGGACCAACTTCTCAGCTCGTAGTCAGCCGACTATGGCGCCGAAACATTGTTCGAAAGCCGATCTATTTCTACGATGTGTGGCAACATTGCGGATGAAGGCCGCCTTTGGACCTCCGACGTTGCTGGCACAGCGCCGCAGCAGAGGTCCGGCATGTCCATTTGGCCCAGCCGGATCCGGCCTCACTTGCTCGCCAGCAGTTCGATCTGAGAATAGGCTTTCAAAGTTGTCAGCCGGCAACAGTCCAACGTATCTCAATTGTTGCAATGATAACAATAGCATACGTTATCCGACAGCCTTCGCGTAAGATGCATTCGCTCTTATCGCCGCCATCAGCATCGGCCCAAGCGAAAACTCCCCTCGGCGCGCCTTCGCGGTCAGGTCGCGTAGATAGCCGCCGGCCGAATTGATGTGGCCGGCACGCTCGTAGATGCAAGCAATTGCGATCGCTGCCGCGGCCTGCCCCATCACCTCGCACGCCTCCTCGTAGGCTGACGGGCTGACACCAAGCATCGATCGGACCGTCACCGCGGCGGACATCAAATCGCGCCAATTTCCGACGCCCCCCCCTGGCCCGAAGGCCGCGATCTCCGGGCATCCCCGCAAGACCATCGATAGCGGGAATGCTTGCGTCTGGGTGGCAGGCTTCGTGATTACCTCAGGTTTCTCGCCCTGCTTCATTTCGAAGCTAGGTTCAAGTTCATTGCAGGATTCGGTATTTGAATTCTGTATATGGCGGCCATATGCGATGTCATTGCCATCGCTTTTTGTGCTTTTTACGTGATTTTCCAACATTCTAACCACTTCCTCCTGGAGAAGGCTCATGTCGTCGATCAGTGCAGTCAGGTCAGCCAGTGTCGGTCGCCTGGGAATGCGGGCGGCAATCTCGATATAGTATGCTTCGGCCTGTTCCCAGTCGCCTGGAATTCCTTCCTCGATACCGGCGCTAATGAGCTTTCGAACATCGCGACGGGCGATAGAGAGACGATCTTTCACCATCCGGAACCGCCGGTGCTCCGCGGCAACTTCCTGGGCCATAAGAGCGAACTCGTCTGAGCGCGCCAGAAGAGGTCCGAGGCTGAACCCGTATGCGTCCTCGATCGAGCCGCCGGCACCTTTGCGCGCATAGCGCTTGCCGTTTGGACTATCCTTGCGGATGACGATGCCTGCCTCGACCAGCGCGGCAAGGTTCTTGCGCAGTGTTGTCCCTGCGATGCCGTTCGCTCGAGCTGACAATTGCGCGTTGGATGGAAAGACGACGAGGTTCTTTTCCTCGCTCAGCTCCGTCGTTGGATGGAATGTCAGGAGTGCGTTCAAAACCGTCAATGCGCGGTCCTGCAGCCCAAGCAATGTGCGGGCATCACTAACGTCCCGAAATACGCGCCATTTGTCGATGACTTTGTCGGTCGAAGACGTTTCCGTCTCGATCTGCCGCCGCACCAAGGCAAGCGTCATAGGCCGCCGCCCGAAGGGCGTCGTTATATTTCCCGTTTCCATCTCTTTCACCTTTCAAAAGGCAAAGAAAAGGCTTCGCCGAAACGACGTTGACTCTTGACTATGATTCCGTGAAATGCGATTCTCTAAGCGACCAAACTGAGAGAGGCCTTCTGGAACACCGTTTCGGAGGGCTTTTTCTTCGCGCTAACGATCCTTTCCGCGTTTCGATTGAGTCACTGCTTCGTCCTTTTGAACGACGCATAGATTTCAGGGAGCGCCGACAAAAGGTAGTCCGAGAAATCCGGAGCGGCCTCCTTGTCGATCGTCAAAGTGAGTGTTTTGGCATCCTGCTTGTATCGAGCAGCCTTTGTGCCGTCCTCGGCTTTCCAGACTTGTGCCTTCGGAGATTTCTGTTTCTTCGGCGCAATGGCATCAAACAAGCGCGCGAAACGATCGTCGGAGCTTAGCCCCGTCACCGAATCACTGCTGAGAAGCTCACGGACTTTCTCCAAGGCACCCTTTTGTTCCAGCCGGACAGAAAACTCGCCCCAGCGGTCGCGTCCCGCCTTGGGTGCTGGCCCAACGGCGCGAATGACATCTGCCGGAAGCTGTTTGGCAGCAGCGATTAGACGGGAAAGCCCGGTCTTGTCGATTGCCAGCGCGGCCATTATCAGCGGTCGCTGGAAACCGCTCGATTCAAGTTCTGCCGCATATAGCGCTCGCTCAATGAACGAGAGATCCTTACGGGCACTATTCTCCTGTCCTTGTGCCAGGACCAGGTCGTCGTCGGAGAGGGATCGGACCGCCGCCTTCACCAAAATGCCCGCAGCCTTCGCAGCCCTAAGACGCCGCCGGCCGTACGCGATTTGATATCGTCCTTCAACATCCGGGTGAGGGCGGACGAGAATTGGAACCTGCTGACCGTTTTCCTTGATCTGGCGGGCGAACTCTTCGAACTCCTCCGGTGACTCATCTAAACGGTCGGCCACGAGAGAGGCATCGATCAGTTCGGGGTCCAGTTCTGTGAGCGATTGTGACTTCAGCAGTTCGATCGATCGGGAAACTGCGCCGATGGCTCCGCGTGGTGAATATTGCGGAGCGACGGCATCAGGGTCGACATTTCCCTCAGAGTTGCCGGCTGACAACTTTTGCCCGACCAGATCGGAGAGAAGGTGTTTCCTAGCCATTTTTCACTCCTCTCGGCACCATCAGAGTGATACCCACTAAGCTCGATTTGAACCGCAATCGGGGCTCTCTCGAAAAGTTGCCGGCTGACAACTTTTTGACTCTGTCGCACTTGGATCGCGCCCAGACCGCTCTCATTTGCGCGCCCATGCACTACGGATCAGCTGCTCGATTTCGCTGTTGACGCTATCCAAGGCCTCCAGCGCGCGGTCGTATGTCGAACGCGTAAATTGATCGCGGCTGACCTCGTAGAGCGTCTGCTTGGTAATCCCAGCATCGGAGATGGCCGTGCTCTTCAACATCGGATGATTGAGGACATGGTCGCCAAACATCGTTCTCATGAACGACACCATTTGATTTTGCGGTCCATCGCCCGGCTCATACCGAGTGACGAGATAGCGCATCCAGTCGTAGTTCATGCTTCCGCCGGCGTCAGCCACGACGGTGAGGAGCTCCGAGGTCATGAGAAGAAACTGGCACATCGACATAACGTCAAGCATCTGCGGATGAACCGTCACGAGCACCGCCGTGGCGGCGCAGAGTGCCGAAATCGTCAGAAATCCGAGTTGAGGGGGGCAGTCGACGACGACCACATCGTAGTCGTCAGCCACAGTCGCGATTGCATCGTCCATCCTTGTGAAGAAGATGTTCTCGCGATCGTTTGTCCCGAGGACCTTCGCCGTGTCGTGCTCGAACTCCATAAGTTCCAAGTTGCCGGGGACGAGGTCGAGATTCGCAAAGTAGGTCTTCTTGATGATATCCTTAAGCGGTCGACGTTCCGCATCATATCGAACCGCTCCGTACAGTGTCTCGTTGTCCTTGACGTCGAACTCCGGCTGAAAGCCGTGGAGAGCAGACATGCTGGCTTGCGGATCGAGATCAATTGCCAGAACGCGATATCCATTCAACGCGAGGTACTGCGCCAAGTGTGCCGCGGTCGTCGTCTTGCCGCTACCGCCCTTGAAATTGACGACCGTGATAACCTGTAGATGCTCTTTGCCAGAGCGCCGCGGCGAATAGCGACGATCGTTCTTTGCGTTGACATCGAGGTATTCACGCAGTGCCTGGATCGTTTCGACGGAGTACAGCCGCCGGCCGTGGGTTCCGACCTCTGGCATCGGTCCCTTACCTTCAAGAGAAAGGTGCCGAAGATAACCGTCATTCACACCTATTAGCTTGGCGGCTTCTGTTGAGGAGAATGAACGCAGGGTCTTACGAGCTTCCGGGGGGTAGAGCTTTATGCGATGCTCATGCAAGGCAGACGACAGGTCTCGCGCGTGAGCCCCTATCAGTTTATGGATCGCCTTCTGAAGCTGGAGTGAATCTTCCACGACTTCCCTCGTACACACGGATTTTTTCGTAAACACAGCATTTCGCCGTGCATAGGACAAACGATTCCAGGGACTTTGGCAAGCGGTTTTAGGTTAACGAATGGTTAACGCCACTTCCGCCTTGCCCACTCAGTTGGCCCAAAAACCCGATGAAATCCGGTGATTTCAGAGACTTACACTGTGAGCGGCAATACCGCCCAGCGGAACACAACTCACACTTTTGCTAGTAAAAGCCGGTGGCCAAGACGCCCGTTTCCCAACAAACAGCGTCGGAATACTTGGACCGCTGGCCTGCGACTCGCCTTGCCGCCAGAATCATCGCTAACACTTTTGCGAGTAGACCACCCTTCGATTGCCCGGCAAACCTCCTCGCGTCCGAAACGCACTGGAGATTTGCTCAATGCACATCATCGCTATCCGCAATCCGAAAGGCACATCCGAAGTCCGCATTCTTGATGCAATGCACTGCCTTCGGGCGCGAGTTTTTCAAGACCGGCTCGCGTGGAATGTTCGTTGCATCGAGGGGCGCGAGTTCGATGAGTTCGACGAATTGTCGCCCACCTACATAATCGCGCTCTCGGGAAGCGAGACTGTCGCGGGATGTGCACGCCTGCTTCCTGCGCTGGGAACCACCATGCTGCAGGCGGTGTTTCCCGAGCTCCTCCGCGCCGGGCATTTGCCGGCTCATCCGGCGATGATCGAAAGCTCCCGGTTTTGCGTGGACACAGCGATTGAAGAGGGGAGGGGCCAGGCGTTGCATGAAGCGACCCTGAGCATGTTTGCAGGCATCATCGAGTGGAGCATCCAAAACGGTTACACCGAGATTGCAACGGCGACTGATGTCCGCTTTGAGCGCATCCTCAGCCGAGCTGGATGGCCGATGCAACGACTCGGAGATCCCATAATGATCAACGAGAC
>UCEZ01000003.1 GCA_900471525.1 Hyphomicrobiales bacterium
AGCCTATTGATCGCCGCCAACGGATCAAGGACCGATAGCGCATTGAGCGCCGACCCGTTCGCAAAATCTTCTAGTCGTTTCAGATTCGTTACGACGAAATCCAGCTTTTCATGATCGGCAAATCGCGCGACGCAATAGAGAAGGCTGCGCGGTTTGTCGTCCGGCATTGCCTTGAACAGCGTTTCTTTTGTTTCGGACCAAATGGCCTTTGCCGATGGGTGGTCGAGCCCGTGGAGCAGGTAGCCAAGCGCCGACACGATGTCGTGGCCGTGGTCGCCCAGCAGAATGCGTTGTCGGAGCCAATCTGGTTGGGCTGCAACACCTACTTTCATGGCAGTCAAACTGGCTTCGTAGTCCGCATAATTTGAACGCTCGGAGTTGTCCTCCAAGCTGCGTAATCGCTGCTGATGAAGGTCCCAAAGTCGATCAAGATGCTTTGCATCGGGTGCAACGCTTAGGATCTCAACAGCGACGTCCTGCCGTCCAAGAGAAGGTGAACTGATCAAGGCGCCAACCGCATCGCTTAGATCGACGCTTTGTTGCCCGGCCAATGCCGTGAAGGCTTTCCCCACCAAACCAATTTCATAGCTTTTGTCGGTGGCCGTGACGAAAGTGCTTAGGCGTTCCAGCAAAAGCGGGATAGCTCGCTGGCCGAGGGTGGGCAGCAGACCTTTATAAGCGTCCTCTCCATAGCTTCCAAAGCGCCGCCCTTCTTCAAGGCGCACAAGGAGTTGTTCAAGTGTGCCAACGTTGTGGTCGTCCTCCGCCAAAAGCCAAAAGACGTCCATCAAGATGTACCCAAGACGCTGTCCGTCCCCATGATCTTCCAGGGCCAGCGCATCCCCAAGGGTTTGGACCGAAAGGCGCTTCTCTCGAAATTCATGGGTCAGGTACTTGGCGATGGCCCAATTCAGAAGGCGATCATGAGCGAAGGCTATTTCGCCTTCGATGGTACTACGCAACCAACCGGAAGCGTCCAAACGTGTCAGGTCATCATTACCGCCCAGGCCAATTTCATTCCAGCGGGAACGCGGAAGTGGGTAGGTGCCGCCCCTTTGAAAGTGCCCGGCAAGGGCGAGCACAACTCCTTCGTCACCTATCCGCCCTTTTTCGGAAATCCGTCGCCAAAAGCCCTCGAAGATTTCGTATTCGCTTCGGGGCGCGGTCTTTGCGGACGAGTAGGGCAGATCGATAAACAGACCGGCAAGTATCGGCTTGCGCAGAAGCCGTTTCAAATCCGATGGAAGTTCGCTCCAGTGCTTTCCATGGCGCGACAGAAACAAATCCAAGTCATCGACAGAGAAGTCGCCAACCCAATGGATATGAGCCGTCTGACTATCAGATAGTTGTAGGGTCTGTGCGGTAGCGCGGGGCACGGTCATGACGAGCCGAATGCCCCAATCTTCCCAATCTTGTCTTGCAAGCTCCCGGGCCAAATCAACGCTCTGAACGTCGTCAACGGCGATGATCAGCCACGGCGCGGCGTTTCCTGGTCTCCATTCGCGCATGAAGTTCGAGATGCCGCCCAGCGTCTTGTCGGAGGTTTCGCCTAATCCGCTCTGCCACACATCGCGGGCAGTCCGCGCCAGTATGTGCTCGGCCGCGGCCGCAGCGCCAACTAGGACTGCCGGCTGGTCGCTACCTGCACACGATTTCAAAAGTTGAGCAAGCTGCCAAGTCTTTCCCGAGCCGCTGTCGCCGGCAATTAGTAAGACCGGTTTGCCAGCGGGCCAACTGGGTGGCTGGCGCACGTCGTGATCCGGCGCATACCCCAAACGAGAAACCCGCCGAGAAGTCAGTGCAGCCAATGTCTCGGAGAGACGTACCAACCTTCGCATTCTTTCCGGATTTAGATTGGCCTCGCGAAACATTCTATCGATGTCGGACGGACCGAGGCGCGCTTCCCCCTTGCTGAGTATCTCCATCAACGTGCCGATGAGCTGCTGCCGGGTCGCTTTCTCGTCCCCGAGGTTTGGCACAAAATCACGCAGAATGGCCTCAACCAACTGTGCCTTGACGGCTCCGCTGACCTCGAATTCCATCTCGAAATTCGACATCAAGTGCCAAACGAGATCATTTTCATTGATGTCCACAATGCCGGCGGGGGACCGACTCGTCTCGCAAATACGGCCGAAAAACTCGCGGTCGGTGCCTTGGAATTCGAACCCAAAGGAGCGGGTTATGGTGCTGTCTAGATCACTAAGACAGTCACTGGATTTAACCCTGTCCAGGAACTGCTGAAACGGATGAAGAAGCCCCGGCCGGCCGTCGGTTACAAAGCGATAGCACGCTCGTGATGGCCGCTCCGCCGGCACACTTTTGCGCAGATCACGAAGGACAGACTTGATATCGGCGATTGCCCATGTGCCGCCTTTGCGGGTCTTGTACTGTTCGACAGTATAGGTAGCGCCCGTTTCTGTCCGTGCATCCCCGCCAGTCTTTGGCTCCAGCACCAGCCTCACGTCTTGGAATTCCTGATCTGGACCGACCTTTGACAGGGTGATGCTTGTCATCCAAGCCAGATGTTGAATGATCTGATAGAGAAAGCCGTTTATGGCCGCGGGGCCGCCAGATTGGGTCATGTGCTATTGTCTCACGATTCTGCATCTCTACCATTGCCCATGCGGAATAACGCACATCTGCGGTTGGGGATTTCGAGTTGGCAAACCATCCTTTTTCAAACCCGACGGCTGGGCAACTCAGGGTCTCGCCCATATCGTAGCGTAACTTCTAGCGTCGTCGTAGCATTGGCTAGATGTAATACGTCGAGAAAGAACGCATGTTGGAACTTCCAAAAATTCGACCATTGTCTGAAGATCAGGATATAGATTTTGTTATCGCACAGGCCGGTGGCCGGCGAGCACACGAAGATTGGGACCGGAAGGGCACCAGAAACTCGGACTATGTTCTTGGACAGTCAATAATCGAACTCAAGCTGCTGGACGATGAACGGCTCGAAAAGCCCGAGGCTCAGGCGAAGATCGGTTCTCTGTTTGGAGCGCTCCAACCGCACCGCCCGGTGGTAGTAATCGATCCGGCAACGATTGGGCAGAAAGACCGGTACGCGTACGCGACGATCATGCAAGGTCCGATCAAGGTCGCCGTAAGGTCAGCACGAGCGCAACTAAAGCAGAGCCGAAGGGAGATTAGCGAAAGCGCCACAACAGTTCTTTTCGTCGTCAATAACGGCTTCACCGGGCTCACACACGAGGAGCTTTTGGATCACGTCGTGAGACGAGTACGGAACGACACTGACGAGATTGACGCGGTCGTGGTTGCCGGTTGCTATCTCCATGGAGACGGGTTCGACACCTTCGCGCTATGGCCGATAAACTACGTGCCAATCCACGAGGAGCGCCCATTTTTAGAATTCCAAGCCCTGAAATCCGCTTGGGGCAAACTTGCCGACCGGCATATGACCGAATTCGTAACAGGTAAGCACGGTCCGACTGCGGCTAAAGAGGCTCAGACAGATATCGTTTTCAAATGGGAAGGGCGCACCTTCGTAAAGCCTGCGACACCGATGGGTGCCGAGAGCAAGTTCTTCGGAGCGCGGCGACCGCGACTCAACCACCTTCCCTTCGAGCGCATTAAGCACGTGGCTTTCACCGTTCCTCGGCTTTCACCGGCAGAATACCGACGAGTGAAAGCTGCGCTTCAGGGAGAGCCGCTGTTGGAAAGTTTGGAGACGTGGAACGATCATGTCGAGGAGGCGCTCTCACACGGTACGCCTCTCATGCCGGTAGTGCCGATAGATATTTCACGAGGTAGCTGGGAAGCATGGAGGCGCCGAAATCCAGGCACCTCAGGACTGGATTCGTTGCGGGAAGCGGCAAATGTTCGTTACGGCGTCCAGGCGAGTAAGTTGGTACATACAGCGAAGGAGTTCCGTCAAGGGATTGCGGTTTGTCGAAGGTACATCGCGGTGGTCACCGAACTGATCGGACAGGATGAGACCAATGACATCTCGCACATCGGCGTTTGTACCCGTGGAGCCATCGAGTGGATCGCCTCAAACGTCAGGACGCCTCATTTCGGAGCTTTAGCTTTAGCCGCCGCTCATGCAGTTCGTCTTGGCCTGACCGAAATCCTCTGGAGGCATGATCTAAAGTATGCATGGATTTAAGGCTGAAAATACTTGCCATGCGTTCAGCTTATCCAGTTAAATCGGACATTTTCGATGATAGGTGGCGCCCACCGTTTCTTACCAATAGCGATTACCAAGGGCAGAGCGGATAGGTTGCCCGTTCACTCATTGCCCACTTCTGGCTATCCTGTAACGATATGAGCGGAGGCGCTGCTTGACAAATTTCAGGAAAAAGCGAGCAGCCTCGACGGAACTAACTGGCGGTGCAGGGTATACTTACGAAGACACGGTCGTTGCTTATTACCTTGTCGCGCTACTGCGAGAAGAAAGTGCAGCACTACAGAGTGGGGTCGTACGTAGCGTAGCGGTTCAACAGGCCGGCCACGGTTACCCTATGGATGACCTGATCGTCGAGACTGAGGCGGCCGGTGAGCGCGCCACGCTGGGGTTGCAGGTCAAGACGGGCTTTGCCATCACCAGCAAAGATGCGCTCTTCAAAGACGTCATTGCCCGAGCACTGGAAACGAGGGCCTCTCCAACATTTCGACCTGAACGCGACACATACGGCTTCGCCGCTGAGCATCTCGCGGTGGATGGACTGCGGACCTTGGAACGCCTAATCAACTGGGCGAAATCCAGTCCCGACGCGAAGCATTTTGAAGATCGCTTCGCTGAACATGCTTCGGCAGCGAATGACGAACGCGCCATGCGGGTCGACCTGAAGAGCATTACCAAGCCAACCAGCGCGGAAGAAGAGTGGCAGTTCTACCGCCATTTGGTCGCCACCCGTTTTGATAGTTTGGGGTCACAAGGCGTTACTAGGACCGACCTCACGAACCGCCTGCAGGAACTGATCGCGAGTAACGAGGATGGGCAAGGGACGCTGCTTTTTGACCGGCTGTGCACCCTCGTCCGCCAAGGCGCGGGTACAGCGCGAAAATGGACGCGAGAGTCTCTGCTCGCCCAGCTTCGCGACGTTGTGCGCTTGAAAGTTGCGCCGAACTACGCCGAAGACATTAGGCTCCTAGAGGTCTTCTCAGCATCCGGGCTTGCGGCAATTTCGGACGATATCGATGGCATTCGTATCGAGCGGCCCGAAATCGAGCGGCTCGTTCGTGAGCGCGTTGCAACGGCAAAGGTCCTGAACATCAGCGGTCTCCCCGGCTGCGGCAAGTCGGTAATGTTAAAGCGTATTGCAGCTTCCGACGCGGCAAAGGGACCGATACTTTTCCTCAAATCGGATCTTCTTGAGGGCAAGACGTGGCTGTCCTTTGCTGGCACCTTGGGCTTGAAGCATCGGCCTGTGGCCAGCTTGCTTGCCGAAATCGGCGCAACAGGAACACCGATCTTGTTCATCGATGGCATCGATCGGATACGGCCCGATCATCGTGGCATTGTCAGCGACATCGTGAAAGCCATCGAGGAGAACGAGGCGCTTTCGAATTGGAAGGTTCTAGCCACCTCCCGTGATCAGGGCCTGGAAGCATATCGCACTTGGTTCCCTGCGAGGTTCTATCGCGGGACGCAAATCAATGACGTCTCGGTCTCGGCATTCACGGACGAGGAAGCGGCGATCCTTGCAGAACGAGTGCCGGCATTGTCACGGCTCTTGTTTGGCGCGTCAGCTGTTTCTGAGATCGCTCGACGACCTTTCTTCGCTTCCGTGCTAGCCGAGACGTTCGCCGACGACACTGTCACACCTCAGACCGAGGTCGATCTCATTGGGGCGTGGTGGACCCGTGCCGGGCACGATGCAGTTGATGAGACGGTTCCGCAGCGACAACGCGCTCTCATCGATCTGGCTGAGAGCGGCGTCGATAATCTTGGAAAAGGCGTGCCCGAGCGGAAACTGACGGACGCAACCATTGGTCAAATCGCAGCACTGAAGACCGACGGCATTGTCCTAACGGAAGATGGCGGCGCATCGTATTCCTTCAGCCATGATATTTTCTTTGAGTGGGCTTTCTTCCGTCTCTTGATCGGGCTCGGATCGGAATGGCCAAGAGCGCTTGCAGCCGCTGGGGAGCCTCCTTTGCTTGGCCGCGTTGTCGGGTTGCTGGCTCAAAGCGCGCTCGGCACCCAAGGAAAGTGGCTAATGGGTTACCGCGCTCTTGAGAGCATGCCGCTTCGATCTCAGTGGCGGCGCGAGTGGCTGACTGCCCCGCCATTTTCAAACACCTTCGAGAGCACCAGTGACGAGTTCGGCGAACTTGTTAATGCCGACGACTATGCACTTCTCCAAAAGCTGATTGTCTGGTTTCAGGCGGAGCACACGGTGCCAAACCAATTTGTGCTGCAAAACCCGACTCTGGTCGGGGAAAGTGACATAATTGGCATGGCCGAATATCTGAGCTGGCCTTCGGACTTTGGTGGCTGGCGACGCCTCCTGAGTTGGCTCTTACCGCAAGCGTCAAATTTGCCGGTTCGGCTTTTGCCAAGCCTAATGGAACTTTTCGGGGTCTGGCAAAACGCGCTCGCTGATCGCCGGAACCCAATCTCTGAAGCCATTGTCGATGCTTGCAGCGCTTGGCTTGTCGAGCTTGAAGAGTACCTCTACCCTGAGCATCTTTCGTTCGAACATGGGAGCTGGGATGCACTTGGTGGCGAAGCTCGGAAGAGCTTGGCAAGTGCTCTTCGAACGTTGATCATGCGGTCCGCACGCGCATACCCGTCGCCCGCTATTGCACTATTTAACAGGGCGATTGAAGACGATCGTATGAGGCGCGAAGCTTATAGCGAACTGATGACCTTCTCACCAACCATGGTGGACGTCTCGCCGGAATCGCTTGTGGCGGTCGCCAAGGCGCAAATCATAGAAGAGCTTCCACAGGACCGCGCCGAACGCAAAATACGTGAGCAGGACGAGTACTTCGAGCAACTGCGGCGCATTCGTGAAATTCCGGAAAAAGACCGCACCGAAACTCAGCGTAAATTTCTGGAGAGCTCGCATTTCCATCACATTGGCACGGATCGATACGATCTTGATGACATCGGTATCTGTCGCCATGACCATTATTACTTTCCAGGCTCGGCGCTGCATGAACCGTACGCTACTCTGCTTGCAAAGCGGCCTGACGTAGGCCGTACGCTCGTCCGTGATCTGGCGAACCATGCCACGTTGGGATGGAAGCAGATACATGCCATCAATGTGCGTCGGATGGGTACGCCGCTGCCGATTGAAGTTAACTTCCCTTGGGGGAACCAAACTTTCTGGGGCGATTGGCATGTCTACAATTGGTTCATGGGGCAACTCGCGCCAAATCCGTTGGAATGTGCCTTTCTCGCGTTTAGCCATTGGGCCTTCAAAGAAATTGAGGCCGGCCGGCCGACCTCTGATGTCCTCCGGGACGTTCTGGAGGGGCATGAGTGCGTGGCGACCCTCGGCCTCGCGTTGGTTCTGTCTTTGGAGACATTCGAAGTATCGAAAACTACCCTGCCGATCGCATCTTGCCAGCGCATATGGGAATACGACATGGCACGCGCGGTACAGTTTCCTAACCGCGACCTCGACATATTTGGGTTCGGATTCATGAACCGGCTGACCGGCGCGAAATCGGAAGCAAAGAAATTTCTCGACAGCCGTGAAAGCAACAGGCGGGAGGTGCGGGAGCTCGCGATGCGCTTTGCGGTTTCGAAGCGCAAAGAATTGCGTGAGCTATTCCGTGATGCACTTGCCGCCTTCCCGAAGGAGCTGCCGTATCAACTCGCGGAGCAGCGTTCTAATACAGCTCTCACGGCCGAGTTGATGGAAAAAGCCAAACGCTGGGCGCCACTTGGTGATATCAAGAACTACCGCAAA
>UCEZ01000089.1 GCA_900471525.1 Hyphomicrobiales bacterium
GCGGTCGCTTTCGAAGACGATCTGACTGCCATCCGGCGAATAGGAGGGCGAGGTATCGATGGCGGCCGTCGAGGTCAGCCGTGTCGTGGTCCGCGAGCGCAGGTCCATCGTGTAGATGTTGGCATTGCCGTCCTGCTGCAGGCTCATGATGACCCGCTGGCCATCCGGCGAAAAGCGCGGCGCAAAGGTCATGCCCGGAAAGTTGCCGACCACTTCGCGCTGCCCGGTTTCGAGCTGCAGCAGATAGACGCGCGGCTCGTTGCCCTCGAAGGACATGTAGGTGATTTCCTGCTTGTTCGGCGAGAAGCGCGGCGTCAGCACGATATCGTTGGAGTTGGTGACCGCACGGGCGTTGAAGCCGTCCTGGTCCATGATCGCCAGCTGCCGCTTGCGCGCAGTCTTCGGACCGCTTTCGGCGACATAGACGATGCGCGTATCGAAATAGCCCTTTTCGCCGGTGATCTGCTCATAAATTGCGTCAGCGATGATATGAGCGACACGGCGCCAGTTTTCCGGCTGGGTGAAGAACTGCTGTCCGGTCATCTGCTGGCCGGCAAACGAGTCCCACAGGCGGAACTCCGCCTTCAGGCGGCCATCGCCCTCCTGGGTGACGCGGCCGGTGACCAGCGCCTGGGCATTAATGATCTTCCAGTCTTCAAAGCGCGGCGCAGCGTCCGGATTGGAGATCTTCTCGATGAAGGCGCTTTTGGCGATCGGTGCGAACAGGCCGGAGCGCTTCAGATCGGCTGCCACCACGTCTGAAATCTTCTGGCCCAATTCCCCTTGCAGGAAATCGGTGATGGCAATTGGCATGGGCTCGACATTGCCCTTATCGAGCCTTAGTTCGACCCTCGCAAAAGCGGGCGAGGTCGACAGTGCGACCACCGCCGCGAGCGCGGCGAAAATACGAAGGAAATTGCGTCTCAGCATTATCGAAGCCTTTCAGCCAGTCATTCATTCTATGTTATTGAATCATCATCGAGCTTGGGTCGAAAGTGACGGCCACCTCGCTCCACGAGTCGTATTTTTCCGGGGGCAAACCCTCGAAGGGCAAGGATTTAAGGATGGCACGGCGGGCGCCGCCGGCGATCGTCCGGCGAGCCGCTTCCGTACCACCCGTCGCTTCGACATCAAGATCACCGACAATATTGCCATCCCGATCTAGCTGCATCGTTATCGTCACCCGAACCTCGCCCGCGTCCGCGATGCCCGCAAGCACGGACCAGTTCTTCTGGATCTGTCCACGCAACGCGTCCATCTCGTTTTGCGAAAGCGTGTTACCCGTCGATTTCGAGGTTCCGAATGCCTTCGGTGTCTTGCCGCTCTTTGCGCCGCCATTGGATGGGTCCGTCTTGTTGAGCAGGGCTGCGACCTCGTCCGCATTGAAATCGGATTCGTTGGACGAAGAGGCCTTCTTCTTCTCTTTCTTGTTCTCTTCGTTCTTGCGATCCGGGGTCTTCGCCGTCTGTGCCTGCTGCTCCACCTTCGGCTTGGCGACAGGCGTCGGCACCTTGTCGGGGAGCGCCTCCGCTTCAGGATTTTCCGCAGGCTGTTCTTCGGCCGGCTGCTCCTCAGGCTTGGGGTCCGGCTTCACCTCCTGCTTAGGCTCAGGAAGCGAGGCAACCTCCGTCGCGGGCTCGGACGCCGGTTTTTCCTCGGTCACTTCCTTGCTGTCTTCCTTCACCGGATCGGGTGTCGGCAGAGCTTTCTCGGTCTTCTCCGGCGCGGCCGCGGATTCAGCGTTGCTAGGCTTGGCGTCCGGCTTGGGCGGCGTCTTCATGTCGATCTTGTTTTCACCGACATTTTCGGCGTTTTCGACGGTGTCCGGACGTTTGGTCGGCGTGACCGAGGGTATTTCAGCCTTCGGCGCTTCCTTGTCGCCCTGCTGCAGCTTGGTCAATTCTTCGATGGGGACCATATCGACAGGCATCGACTCGACGTCGACAACCTGGAAGTCTGCCGGACTGCCGAGCGAGACCAGCGCCCAGGTGAGGACGATGGCATGCAGCACAGCGGATGTGACGAGACTGGTCTTCATCGTAAGCGCTCTACTGGCCCTTCTTGGGCTGGGTCACGAGGCCGATGTTCTTGAAGCCGGCTTCCTGGATACGCGACATGACGTCCGCGATCACGCCGTAGGGCGAGGTAGCGTCACCGCGCACGAAGATGCGTTCGCTGTAGCCCGTCGTGGCGATGGCTTCGAGCTTGGCTGCGACTTCCTCGACCGGGATCGGTGTTTCCTGAAGGAAGACTTGGCCATCGCTCTTGACGGAGATAGTAATCGGCTGCGTTTCGGAATTGAGCGCTTGGGCCTGCGTTTCCGGCAGGTCGATCGGCACGCCGACCGTCATCATCGGGGCTGCGACCATGAAGATGATCAGGAGAACCAGCATGACGTCGACGAACGGCGTGACGTTGATTTCGCTCATGACGGCCTTACCGCCACGTCCGCTGCGACCGCCGCGGCGCCGGCCGCCACCCTTCGATCCACCTGCTGACATACCCATGGTCTATCTCCGTCTTCGTCCCGCTCGCAGCTTATTGCGCGGCCTGGCGCGGCTGCAGCTTCTCATCGATCTGGCGCGAAAGAATGGCCGAGAATTCGTCGGCGAAACCTTCCATGCGGGATGTCAGCTTGCCGGCATCGGCAGAGAATTTGTTGTAGGCGATAACCGCCGGAATAGCGGCGAGAAGGCCGATCGCGGTGGCGAGAAGCGCCTCGGCGATACCGGGAGCAACGACTGCAAGGTTGGTCGATTTCGAGCCGGCGATCGCCTGGAACGAGGTCATGATGCCGACGACCGTACCGAACAGGCCGACGAACGGACCTGCCGAACCGATGGTCGCGAGCGAACCGAGCCGCGCCTCGAGCGCTTCGGCTTCACGCGAAAGCGTGACATCCATTGCCCGGTCGATACGCATCTGCAGGCCGATCGGCGAGCGTGCGCCGCGCTCGAAGGATTTCTTCCATTCACGCATGGCGGATACGAAGATCGCGCCCATGCCGGAAGTCGCCCGGTCGGACAGCGTCCGGTAAAGCTCTTCCAGCGACTGGCCGGACCAGAACACCTGTTCGAAGGCATCCAGCTGGCGGCGCACCTTGCCGAATTTCAGCGTCTTGTCGACGACGATCGCCCAGGTCCAGACCGAGGCGCCAATCAGCCCCAGCATGACCAGCTTCACCACGAAGCCTGCTTGCATGAATAGCGACCACAGCGTTACGTCTGTCGTTGCCGCAGCCAATCCAACCTGTTCCATAGTCTCAAATCCCCGAATCCAAACGCCCGGCAAGAGCAGTCTCATGCTCACAGCCAGGGTGCTCAAACGTCATTGTTGCAAGATTGACCCGGCAGCTGCCGATAACCGGCCTCATGCCGGTCTTTAAGCTTCCTGTCTGCCTTCTTGCGTTCAATCTTGGTGAAAGGATGACGTGCACTGCACAAAACCCTAATATGGGCATTAAGACATCATTATGGTTAAGAGAGTATTACTCTACCGCACTGCAATGCAGGTCGCGCAAAGACTTGCCGCCGGAACCTTCCGCGTGTCGCAGCGTTAAAGGGCGATGAACACAATCGCGCCGAAGAAACCTGCCAAACGCCCGTCCCGGCCGCATTTCGACCATTGCGACCGCCTCATTCTTGCATTGTATGCGCAGCTTCGCGCTGAGCGCGAAACGCGGGAAGCGTTGGAATGGGCGATCGAAAATGACGCCATCTCCCCGGAAGTCCTGCAGGCCATGGTGTCCGACCCTGTGCCGGTTATCACCAGCGAGGACGTGGCGGCGCTTGAGCGCCTGCTTGCCCGTGACACGAACGGCAGGAACATTCCGCACTAAAGAACAGACACAGAGAAGGTGGAGACATGGTATCGCGTGCATTGTGGAAGGGGCAGTTGCGTCTTTCCCTCGTTTCCATTCCCGTCGAAGTCTTCAGCGCCACCAAGGCCGGCGCCCGCTTTGCGTTCCGCCAGATCCACGAACCCTCCGGCAAGCCGATCCACTATGACAAGGTCGTCGATGGCATCGGCCCGGTCGACACCGACGAGATCGTCAAGGGCTATGAATATGAGAGCGGCAAATATGTCCTGCTCGAGCCGGAAGAAATCGACGCGGTCAAACTCGAGACGAAAAAGACGCTGGAACTCGTCCAGTTCGTCGATTCCTCCGAAATCTCCCCTATATACTACGACAAACCCTACTACGTCGTGCCGGCCGACGATCTTGCCGAAGATGCCTATCGCGTCGTGCGCGATGCACTACGCAAGGCGGGCAAGGTCGGACTTGGCCAACTAACCCTGCGTGGTCGCGAATACATAGCCGCCATCAAACCCTGCGGTGACGGTCTATTGCTCGAAACGCTGCATTACGCCGATGAACTGCGCAAGGCCGATCCGATGTTCCACGGCCTTTCCGGCAAAACATCGGACGCCGACCTGCTAGAGGTCGCGACGGCCCTGATCGACAAGAAGACAGCGTCCTTCGATGCCACCACCTTCAAGGACAATTACTCGGCAGCACTCAAAGAACTCGTCCAGAGAAAGCTCAAGGGCAAGAAGGCAAAGATCGAAGTCGAAGAGGAAGAAGACACGGGCAAACGGGGCGACAATGTCATTGACCTGATGTCGGCGCTCAAGAAAAGCCTCGAAGGCGATGGCAAGAAATCCGCGCCCAGGAAAGTTGCTCCCAGGAAGAAATCGGCCTGAGGCACGCCCATGGCCCAGCATCACGATCCGCTCACCGAGTACAATCGCAAGCGTGATTTCACCAAGACGGCGGAACCCAAGGGCGCGACGAAACGGGCCAAGGCGGGAAAGCTCTTCCTGATCCAGAAGCATGATGCGACCAGGCTGCATTACGACTTCCGGCTGGAATGGAAGGGGGTGCTGAAAAGCTGGGCGGTGACACGGGGTCCGAGTATCAACCCTGAAGACAAGCGGCTTGCGGTACGCACCGAAGACCATCCGCTCGCCTATGGCGATTTCGAGGGCACGATCCCGAAGAAGCAATATGGCGGTGGTACCGTCATGCTCTGGGACACCGGCTGGTGGGAACCGGACAACGATCCCGACGAGGGACTGAAGGAAGGCAAGCTGAAGTTCCACATCCATGGCCAGCGCATGCAGGGCGGCTGGACGCTGGTGCGGATGAAACCGCGCGATGGGGAGAAGCGCGAAAACTGGCTGCTGATCAAGGAGCATGACGACGAGACAAGCGACGACGGAGAGAGCCTGCTGACGGAAAACCTGACAAGCGTAAAGACCGGCCGCTTGATGGAGGAGATCGCGTCCGGGCGTGGGGAGAAGAAGGCCCACATCTGGCAGTCGAACAAAAGCGCCGCCGCCAACGTCAAGGCGGGCGCGATCGCTGAGGAAAAGCCGACCCCCGAAAGCGCGAGGAACCATTCAGGAAAATCACCCGCATTCGTCAAACCGCAACTCGCAACGCTTGTTTCCGATGCACCGGCCGGCGACGCGTGGCTGAATGAAGCCAAGTTCGACGGCTACCGCCTGATGATCGCTATCGGCAAGGGCGGCGTCACCTGTTTCACCCGTACAGGACTGGATTGGACGGAAAAGTTTCCCGACATCGCCGATGGCTTTGCCGACCTCAAGTGCGACAGCGCAATGATCGACGGCGAAGCGGTGGCAGCCTCCGGGGAGGGATCGAAATTCTCAGCGTTGCAGAAGGCAATCAAAACCGGCGGAGAAACTCGGTTCTACGCATTTGATCTGCTGCATCTCGACGGCAAGGATCTGCGCAAGAAGCCGTTGATCGAGCGCAAGCAAACCTTGAAATCTCTGCTGGAAATGCTCGGCCCCAGCCAATCCGTTCAGTATAGCGAACACGTCCGCGGCAATGGCGAGAAGGTGTTCCAGGCCATGTGCAAGGCCGGGCAGGAAGGCATCATCGCCAAGAGGGCCGATGCGCCCTATCGCGAAGGCCGAGCCGGTAGCTGGCTGAAGATCAAATGCACCAAACGACAAGAGTTCGTCATCGGCGGCTATTCACCGTCCGACAAACGCGGCCGCGCCTTCGCCTCTCTTCTTGTCGGCGCCTACGACGGCGGTAAATTCGTCTATCAGGGCCGTGTCGGCACCGGGTTCGACGAAGACAGGATGGCAGACCTGGCGGCGCGCTTTTCGAAACTCAAACGCAAGACATCGCCGTTCGATACCGTTCCGAATGAAATAGCCCGTGACGCGGCCTGGCTGACGCCCGAGCTTGTCGCTGAGGTCGATTTCGCCGAATTTACCGATGACGGTCATATCCGCCATGGGTCCTTCGAGGGCCTGCGTGAGGACAAGGAGGCTTCCGCCGTGACACCCGAGACGACGAAGACACCGATACCCGCCAAGACTTCGGCAAAGAAAACGGCAGCACCCGCGAAAGCCGAACCGGCTGCGGACAAGAAACGCCCGGTACGCAAGGACAAGGATACGGACGGCGAGGTGCTCGGTATCCGCATCACCCATGCCGATCGCCTGCTCTTTTCCGATCCGGACATTACCAAGATTGACCTCGCCCGCTACTACGGGGTCGTTGCCGACCGTATGCTGCCCTTTGCAGCCAATCATCCCGCCTCGATCCTGCGCTGCCCACAAGGGCCGGACCATCAATGTTTCTATCAGAAGCATGCCAGCGACGGCTTCCCGAACGAGATCCACCAGGTGCCTATCAAGGAATCCGATGGCGATACCGCGAACTATCTCTACGTCGATGACGCCAAGGGCCTGGTAGCCGCTGTGCAGATGGGGACGATCGAGCTTCACATCTGGGGCTCGACCATCGACAGGCTCGATGCTGCTGATCGCCTCGTCTTCGATCTCGATCCGGACCCGACCGTGACATTCGAAACCGTCAAACAGGCCGCCGTCTCGCTTCGGGATGCGCTGGCAACGCTTGGCCTGAAATCCGTTGCCATGGTCTCCGGCGGCAAGGGCATCCATGTCATCGTACCGCTCTCGCGCCGCTCGCCATGGGAGGAAGCCAAGGCCTTCGCCAAGGGCCTTTCATCAAAAATCGCCGACAATGATCCAGACAACTACATCGCCACGATGTCCAAGGCCAAGCGCAAGGGCCGCATCTTCATCGACTGGCTGCGCAACGAGCGCGGCTCCACCGCCGTCGCCCCCTACTCCGTGCGCGCCCGCGCCGGCGGGCCGGTCGCAACCCCCGTCAGTTGGGACGAACTCGCCGATCTCGACGCCGCCAACGGGTTCCACATTCCCGACATTCTCGGCCGGCTGGAGAGCGACATCGATCCGTGGGCCGAGGCGACAGATTGGAAACAGAGCCTGACCAAGGCGATGCTGAAAGCAGCCGAGGCCGAGGGCTGAACTCAGCCCTGCCCGAGAAACTTCTTGCCAAGCGCTTCGGGCAGCCGCCGTGGACGCCCCTGCCCGTTGATGACGGCGATGATGACCTTTGCGGCGATCAGCAATGTGCCCTCACGGCGGATTTCCTGTTGCAGTACCATCTTGGCGCCGCCCGCCTTTTCGGTCGCCGTGGTGATCGTCAGGATATCGTCCATGCGGGCTGGCCCCTTGAAATCGATCTCCATGCGGTGGACGACGAAGATCAGGCCTTCGGTGTCGCCTTCGATCGCCAGCGTCGCCTGCTCGACGCCGAGCAGGCGCAGATAGTCGGTGCGGGCCCGCTCCATGAAATGAAGATATCGGGCGTGATAGACGACGCCGGAGAAATCCGTGTCCTCATAATAGACCCGTTGAACGAGCCGGTGTCCGCTATCGGTCAGCTCACCAGCCAGTGAAATCAAAGTCATACACACCTCGCAAAATTATTCTTTTTCCTGTGCAGGAACCAAACGGGTTTTGCAAGCATTGCAGGTTTGTCACAATGTTCTCCTATCACCAGCGCATGACTTCCCATCCCACAGGAGATTGGCGCATGAAGATTGCAGTCCTTGGCGGTGACGGCTTTGTCGGCTGGCCGACAGCCTTGCATCTGTCCGATGCTGGACACGACATCCACATTCTCGACAATCTGTCACGGCGCTGGATCGATACCGAGCTCGGCGTCCAGTCCCTCACCCCCATGGATTCCATTCAGGAACGCACCCGCATCTGGCACGCCGAGACCGGCCGCCGCATTCATTTTCATCTGATCGATCTTGCCCGCGACTATGAGCTCTTGAAAAACTGGCTCGCTGAAAATCGCCCGGATGCCGTCATTCACTTCGCCGAACAGCGCGCCGCGCCTTATTCGATGAAGAGCGACCGCCACAAGAACTACACGGTCAACAACAACGTCAACGCCACCCATAACCTGCTGAACGCCCTGGTCGAGATCGGTCTTGATGCCCATCTCGTCCATCTTGGCACCATGGGCGTCTATGGCTATTCGACAGTCGGCGCTGCGATCCCCGAAGGCTATCTTCCGGTTCGGATCGAGACGCAGAACGGAGAGACGGCGAAACAGGATATTCTCTATCCGGCCAATCCCGGCTCGATCTATCACATGACCAAGTGCCTCGATCAGCTCCTGTTCCAATTCTATGCCAAGAACGACGGCATGCGGATCACCGACCTGCACCAGGGCATCGTTTGGGGCACGCACACCGAACAGACCCGCCGCCACGAACAGCTGATCAACCGCTTCGATTATGACGGCGACTATGGCACTGTGCTCAACCGCTTCCTCATCCAGGCCGCGATCGGCTATCCGCTGACCGTACACGGAACCGGCGGCCAGACCCGCGCCTTCATCCATATTCAGGATTCGGTTCGCTGCATTGAGTTGGCCTTGAAGAACCCGCCCCAACGTGGAGCGCGTGTCGAAATCTTCAATCAGATGACCGAGACGCACCGGGTCCGCGATCTCGCGGAGATGATCGCCGGCCTCACCGGCTCGGACATCGCCTGGCTGCCCAATCCGCGCAAGGAAGCGGCCGAAAACGATCTTGTGGTGCGCAACGAAAAGTTCCACGAACTCGGCCTAAACCCGACGAAACTGCAGGACGGCCTGCTTGCGGAGATCGTCGATGTCGGCAAGAAATACGCCTACCGCGTCGATCGTAGCCGCGTGCCTGCCGTATCGGCCTGGACCAGGGACATCGCCGCCAAGATCAACCATGATCCGGAAGGAAGAAGGCTGAAATCGGTTTCATGACGCAGCCAGATTCCGCTTCAGAGGGCGTCACGCCCTCCAGTCCTGCCGGATCACGGTACGCATTCGTCACGCTGGTGACGAATGCGGATTACGCGATGGGCGCAACGGCTCTGGCCCGTTCGATCAGAAAGACGGGGACTGAAGCCGATATCGTCGTGCTCCACATCGGCGGCGTCGAACCTGATCGGCTTGTCCCGCTTGCCGAGCTTGGCTGCCGGCTTGTCGCCACCGACCTCTTGCCGCTGTCGGACGGGTTCAACGCGCGGCATGCTCGCAAAAATGTTCATAGCGCCGCCCCCTTTACCAAGGGGCGAAAGCCGGATTTCCATTCGCCGCTCGACAACTTCTGCAAGCTGCGGCTGTGGCAACTGACCGAATACCAGCGCTGCATCTTCATCGATGCCGACGCGCTGGTACTGAAAAACATCGACCGGTATTTCGCCTATCCCGAATTTTCCGCAGCGCCCAACGTCTATGAAAGCCTTGCCGATTTCCATCGGTTGAACTCCGGCGTCTTCGTCGCCACACCCTCACTCAAGACGTTCGAGGCCATGCTGGCTCGGCTGGATACGCCCGATGCCTTCTGGCCACGCACCGACCAGACTTTTTTGCAGAATTTTTTCCCGGAGTGGCATGGTCTCCCTGTCACAATGAACATGCTGCAATATGTCTGGTTCAACATGCCGGCTCTGTGGGATTGGCCATCGATCGGCGTGCTGCATTATCAATATGAAAAACCTTGGGAAAAGGATCACCCGAAAGCGGAAAAGCTACAACCACTGATCGATCTCTGGCATGCTTTCCTGACCGGCGAAAATATCCCTGAGATTGCCAACCTGCCAAATCCAAGCCCGCCAAGCCCAGACTGAAATCAGGAAGCTCATGACACGCGTTCTCGTTTCCGGCGGCACCGGCTATGCCGGCCGCTTCATCGTCGAGCACCTCTTGGCCAACGGCTACAAGGTCACCGTCGGCGGACGCACCGCGCCCGAGCCCGACTTCTTCTCGAAGGATGTTGCTTTCGTGCCGCTGCTGCTCGATCCGGATGCAGATCAGGTCGAGGCTTTCGACAACGTCTACTATTTCGTCCATGCCGCCTTCGATCATCTGCCCGGAAAATATCGGGGCGGCGAAGGTGATGATCCGGATGGGTTTCGCCGTGCCAATCTGGACGGCACCGTGCGCCTGTTCGAGACCGCACGCGATGCCGGCGTCCGCCGCTGCGTCTTCCTGTCGAGCCGCGCCGCCTATGGTCCGCAACCTCCCGGCACGCTGCTCAAGGAAGACATGCATGGCAAGCCCGACGCGCTCTATGGCGAAGTGAAGCTGCAAGCCGAGCGCAGCCTGCTCTCCCTCTGCGGTCATGGCTTCGTCACCGCAAGCCTGCGGGCAACCGGCATCTACGGACCTGCAGGGCCTGGCCGGCACCAGAAATGGACGTCGCTTTTCGAGGATTATCTCTCTGGCAAGCCTGTGCCAGCCCGCGCAGGTACGGAAGTCCATGGCGAGGATATCGCGCGCGCCGTCCGGCTGATGCTGGAGGCCGACACCGTGCGGATCAATGGCGAGACCTTCAACGTCTCTGATCTTATGACCGACAACCGGGAAATCCTGTCGATCCTGCAGCGCGTCACCCGCTGTCCGCACACTTTGCCTCCGGCAGCGGAAACGGGGGACTACAACGCCATGGGCACCTGCAAGATCGAAGCTCTCGGCTGGAAACCTGGCGGAATGGAGTTGCTGCAACAGACAGTCGAACAGTTGGCTGCCTTCAAAGGCTGACGCCAGCCTAGCCAAGAGCCGCTTTACCGATCGAGATTGTTGTCATTCCAGATGATGTGGACCGGTGTCTGCGGCAAGTCTTCGATCTGCTCAGCGATGAAATACGGCGGAATATCGAGGTTGATCAGCGCCGCCTTGGTGGCTTTCACCCATCTGAATTCGAGGTCGCTATTGCCGTCCTTCAGGCGATGAACGACCTCGCTCGGGTGAAAAGGAAAAACCTTCGGGATCTCCATCAGGTAGTAGAAGCCGATCTCGTGATAATCCCGCTCTTCGTAACGGAAGAAATTCTCGACCGTCCAGAGCATACGGCCGACCGTCACCTCGACGCCCAGTTCCTCGACCATCTCGCGCTTCAGTGTTTCGGCCGACGTCTCGCCGATCTCGGCGCGTCCACCCGGAAATGACCAGAAATTCTCATGGATCGCCCGGTGAACCAGCACATGGCCGTCGCGAAAGCCAAGGCCGGCGATGCGGAAATTGAAACGGCGCGGCGGTGCGTCGATGCGGATCATCTGTCGTTTGGGCATGGGCTAACCCAGATCGATAACGACGATTTCCGGCGGTGAGCCGAAACGGATGGGGGCGATCGAGCAGCCGAGGCCACCCGAAATGATGATATTCCGGTCGTTCTCAATCACATGGCCGTAGGCGTATCGATCGCCGAAACGGGACGGCACCACCGGTGAATGGCCGAAAAGACGCACCTGCCCGCCATGCGTATGCCCCGACAGCGTCAGGGAAACGCGCTTCGGAACCTTGGGGAAAATATCCGGCTCATGGGCAAGCAGGATAACGGGCGCGTCATCATTGACTTGCGCCAGCGTGCCATCGAGGTCATCGAGACCGGTTATCCTTTTACGACCCCATTTCCTGCCGGACAAGAGCGCCAGCTGATCTTCAAGACCGGCAATCCAAAATCCGTGTCCGTCCTTTTCAAGACGGACCGCCTGGTTGCCGTAGACGGGGATACCGACATCCCTCAAGGCGCGGTGCGCGAACGTATCGCCGCCGCCGATCTTCTGCGCGGCCTTGTCCTCCCACCAGTCATGATTGCCGAGGATCGCGTGGACGCCGAGCGGTGCGGTCAAGGTTGCGAATGCCTTCGACCATTCGCTCGAATGCACATAGCGCGTCACCATGTTCATGCCCGAGGCATAATCTCCGAGTAGAACCGTGACATCGCCGCCGAGTGTATTGGCGTGGGCGCAGATGGATGCGATGCGATCGGCCGACATCCAGGGTTCACAGGCGTGGATGTCGGCCGATCGCAT
>UCEZ01000039.1 GCA_900471525.1 Hyphomicrobiales bacterium
GAACCTGTCGATACCCACCGCGAGTACCAGCTTCATCATGTGGTCCACGCTGATGAACGGGACGACATTCAGTTTCGGATCGACGGTCATTTCTCCTCCGGGTTTCTCAAGAGTCAAATCAGGTGGCGCGCGCGGTGCTTCAGCCTTGGCTGAATCGGGAGATGAACTGATCGAAGCGTTCGTTCACGCCGCCTCCGAACAGTTGTTGCGGCGATCCTTCAGCCTCGATCCGCCCCTTCTCCAGAAACAAAATCCGGCTCGATACATCACGAGCAAAAGCCATTTCATGGGTGACGATCAGCATGGTGCGGCCTTCTGCCGCCAGATCCCGCATGACTTTAAGGACTTCGCCAACCAGTTCGGGATCGAGTGCGGATGTCGGTTCGTCGAAGAGAAGAACACGCGGCTTCATAACCAAGGCCCGAGCAATGGCGGCGCGCTGCTGCTGGCCGCCCGAAAGCTGCGCCGGATAGGCGTTGGCTCGCTCTAGGAGCCCCACGCGCTTCAAAACCGTCTCGGCCTCGTCTCGCACCTCAGCGCGGCCTCGGCGCTGCACGTGGACAGGTGCCTCCATAAGATTGTCGAGAACCGACATGTGGCTCCAGAGGCAGAAGTTTTGAAAAACCATAGCCACTTGTGTCCGAAGACGATCAATCTGCTTGCGGTCGGCTATACGGAGATTCGCGTCACCCGGTCGAAGCTTGACCTCTTCGCCAAAGATATGCAGTCGGCCGGCCGACGGAAGCTCCAGCAGGTTGAGACAACGCAGAAATGTGGACTTGCCTGAACCCGATGCACCAAGAATTGCAACCACCTCCCCGTCATTGGCGTGGAAGTCGATCCCCTTCAAGACCTCAAGGCCACCATAGTGCTTGTGAAGATCTGCAGTCGAAATAGCCGGGATAGCTTCGGTTGTATCAGCAATAGCTAAGCGAGAGGAGGAAGCCATGGGAATCTCCGATGTGGCGCGACGTTTGGCGCTAAGATGGTTTGTGGTGTGCATGGAGCCGTCGTTCGGCCAGCGAAAGCGCTGAACTAAGGAGAAAGGTCAGCGTCAAATAGATCGCTCCCGTAACAACGAAGATTTCCAGCACGCGATAAGTCGAAGAAATCAGCTTGTAGGCGATGCCGGTTACTTCAGTCAGGGTGATGATGCTGGCCAGCGACGTTGCCTTGATCATCAGGATCGCTTCGCTGCCGTAGACAGGTAGACCCTGGCGTAGGGCAATCGGCCAGATGATCCGGCGACGAAGCATAAAACCCGACATGCCGCAGGCTCGCGCTGCTTCGACTTCACCAGCCGGAACGGCCTGGACAGCGCCGCGAATGATCTCGGCGGTGTAAGCGGATGTGTTGAGAGCCAGAGCCAGGATCGCACACCAATAGGGTTCTCGTAGGAAAGGCCAAAGGAAGGACTGGCGCAATGGTGTGATCTGTCCAAGTCCGTAGTAGATCAGGAAAATCTGCACGAGCAGCGGCGTCCCACGGAACAATTCAACATGCGCGCGCGCCACCCATCTTAGCGGCGGAAACGGGCTGCCCACTGCGGCGGCCACCAGCACGGCCAAAACGAAGCCGACCGAAAGTGACAGCGCCGCAAGCTGCAGGGTGAGCGGCAAACCCGACAAGAGTTGATGGAAGACATCCAGAAGAAAAGGCCAATCCATGATCAACGCCTCCAGGGTTTGGCGAGGTGGTTTTCCATCCGCGTAAGAATAAGTCCTGTGATCCGTCCGATAATCAGGAACATCACGGCGGCGGCGCCATAAAACAGAAGCGGCTGACGGGTCGAGCCCGCGGCGGTTCCGGCTTGGCGCAGCAACTCGGTCAATCCGATCACCGACAAAAGCGACGTTTCCTTCAGCACCGACTGCCAGATATTCCCGAGTGCGGGCAACGCGACACGGAGAGTTTGGGGAGCAATGATCCGCCGCAACAACAGAAGCTTCGACATACCGCAGGCGGTCCCTGCTTCAATCTGTCCGCGATCCAACCGTAGGAACGCTGACCGGAAGGCTTCCGTTTGGTAGGCACCAGAGACGACGCCCACAGCGATCACACCGATCGCAAACGCCGGCAACGAATAGAAACCGGGAAAGCCACCGGAGTTCATCGCGTTTGTAAGGACGACGCTTCCGCCAAAGTAGAAGAGATAGACGACCAGAATCTCCGGGACCCCACGAAAGACCGTCGTGTAAAAATGGCCAATCGTGCGCAAGACGCCCGCTCGTGCGAGCTTCAGGCTTGCGCCGCAAATTCCAAGCAGGCTCCCAAGAAAAAAGCCGCAGCTCGCAGCGGCCAGAGTTACCCCTGCCGCTTTGAGCAGGGGCCCCCCCCAGCCCTGCGATCCGAAGCCCAACAATTCTATGATACCCAGATTCATTGTAAGGCCTCATCGACTAGCTTTGGTTGGGGCGCGAAACGGTCCACGGAAAAGGGTGCAAGCCTGGGGTCGACGAGCCCGTCGATCAGCGATTGGGCGACGATTTCGCCCACCGCCGGTGCAAGCTGAAAGCCGTGACCGCAAAAGCCGAACACATGCCACAGGCCGTGATGCTGGGCACTCGGGCTGATGATCGGAATTCCGTCCGGCGTCGCACCTTCCAATCCGGTCCAAGTCCGAAGAATTGGCACTCCCGCCAGTGCCGGAAAGGCCGAAACAGTTGCGGCGGCGCTTGACGCCATGCGGTCCATCACGGTGAAGGAAGTGCCCTCCTCCAAGCAGGGTTTGCCCGAGATGCCTCCACCTATGACCAATGAGCCGACGACGCTCTGCTTGAAGGACAACGGCTGGTCTATGCCGATCACGACCGGTGTGACGAAGGGTTTTACCCGCGCCGTCACCATCATCGTCAGCGCCAGAACTTTAATTGGCAGAGTTTCTCCCAACCGCGCTGCGACATCCGCTCCCCAAGCGCCGGCGCAATTGATAACCCGTTCCGCTTCGATCAACCCGGCGTCGGTGTCAGCACGCCAACTGCCCCCTGCTTTGGGCTTCAGCTCGCGCAAGACGCAGTGTTCGAGAATTCGCGCACCGGCCGCCTCGGCCGCATCGCGGAAGGCGCGAGCAGCATTGGCAGGATTAGCATGTCCATCGCGACGCGATATGAGGCCACCAAGTGCTGAGTTCGCGAGGCCGGGCAGCAAGCGGTGCAGTTCTTCAGCATCGATTAATTCTTCCGAATAGATGCCACGCCGAAGCATGTCCTGATTTCGTGCGCGGGCCCATTCGAGTTCCGCTGTATCCATCGCGAGCGCGATCTGCGATGTCCCGAGGCGAACTTCGCAGGCTTCGGAGGTAGCCTCACCAACGAGATCTGCGAGATTATCCCACATCTCCATTGCTCGTAGCGACAGAGGGTATTCCCGCGCGTCGCGCATGAGAAGTCGCAGTCCGCCGGCGTTCACACCAGAGGCATGTCGCCCAGCGAGGTTCTTTTCTATCACGGTAACCTGCCAGCCTGTGCGAGCAAGGAACATCGCGATCGCGCAGCCCTGTAGGCCTCCGCCAATGATCAAGACATCATCGCTGCGCCTATCCATTGGTGTCGCCTCCCAAGGCAGCTTCAGGTTTGTCCTCCAACGACACAACTTCTGCCAATTCAGGATCAAGGCCAGATAGCTTGGCAAGCGCCCCTAGCGGTAGAGGTCGCAGCGGGGGACGCGCACGAAAGGGAGCAGGAGACGCTGGCGTTCGCGTGGCTGCCTCCCCAAGAAGACGGGCTAAGGTGACGGCGCATGATCGACCCTGGCAAGGACCCATGCCACAGCGTGTTACCCCCCGGATCAGGTTCATGTCGGTGGCACCCCCATGAATGCTGGTCCGCAACGAACCGGCGGTGATCTCTTCACAACGGCAGACGATCGTCGTGTCATCGGGCAGTTGTGCAGCGAGACCGAGCGGGAAGGCTGCATCAATGAAGGGGCGAGCGGCCATTGTACGCTGAACATCGGTCGCGGTTTGATCTGCAGCACCGACCGGTGGCCGAACGGATGCGCGGCCAAGTTCCGCCAGAATGGCTTTTGCTGCGTGGCGTCCATGCGCAACGGCGGCGTCCGCGCCACCAATTTGGCGTGCGTCGCCTGAGATGCGGATACGACAAGGTCCGGACGTTAATGCCGGACCTGCCGCCATTTGTGCCTTACCGTCCTGCGATGTTTTCGGTCGCCAACTTGCGTCGGATTCCCGCCATTCCAATGCGAGGCCTGCACAATGGGCCAACTCGATGGCGGGGATAATGCCGTCATGCACGACAAGCAGATCGCAGGATAGCTCCATTCCCCTCCCCGCGACGGTTAAGCTGACGGTTTCGAGCCGATCCCGACCCTGCGCCTTAAGCTCGGTGACGCGGGACCGCATTGGAATGCCGGCCAATCGTAACCGGGCAAGCCAGCCCAGGCCCTTCAACAGCGCCGGAATCCCGGCCGGGCGGATGTGAGGGAGAGCGAAAATCTTGTCCCTAAATCGGTCTGTGCGGGCAATGAGTGCTGGCCGAACGCCGAGGCGTCGCAATTGGTCGGCGAGGAGGAAAATCAGGGGACCAGTGCCGGCCAGCACGATCTGGCCTTCAGGTTGCAGGCGTCCCGCTTTGATGAGCGTCTGCACTGCTCCGGCAGTCATCACGCCCGGCAAGGTCCAGCCCGGAAACGGCGTGGGCCGCTCCATTGCGCCGTTCGCAACAACAACATGCCGCGCGCGCAAGTAGCCTGCCATTTCGCCTTTGAGCCAGCCCACCGTACCGTCAGCGCGCAGATCCCAGACCGTGGTTTCTGGCCGATAGTCGATGCCAGCGGTAGCGCGGAATTGTTGGATCAACGTCCGCCCGGCATTGTAGGCTGAACCCAGAGCAGCGAGAAGGCTGTCAGTGCTTGGGCGTGCCTCAAGGTTGGATTGGAGCGCTCGGAAAATCTGACCGCCGGGTGTGGGCTGTAAGTCGAGCACGATAACCTGACATCCCGCCGAGGCGAGTTCGATGGCGGCGGACATACCAGCCGGACCTGCCCCGATAACGATAACATCGGCGTCGACTGCGAGCGCATCTTGCCTTTCTCCGGAAAGCATCGGCTTCGTCGGGATGTTCATTGTGTTTGCCCCCCGACAATGGCCGCAGGCCCTTCTTGAGTCCGCACCCTCATGCCGTCGCAGACCTGAGACAGGCAGGCCTGACGGCTTCCGACGCCATCGATCTCGATCAGGCAGTCGAAGCAATGGCCGATCATGCAGAAGGGTAGCCTCGGGGAACTGGTGACCGGCGTGGTGCGGAAATAGGGAGCCGCCGCCCTCATAAGACACGCAGCAATGGTCTCCCCTGCGCGCGCCGGGATGGGTCTACCATCGAGAAAAATAGTGATCGTTGCCTCGGCCGACCCGATGGGCGTAAACATGCCAGCACCTGTTCTAGTGGAATTTTCTGAGAACGTCTTGGGACGCTCATCGAGTGGCGATAATCCCCTCCTGCCAAACAGGAGGGGATTGGAACCGACTAGTCGTGGATGGAGATATCCACCCCGAACCACTTCTCGGTCAGGGCTTTGTTGGTGCCGTCCTTGTCGATGGCCGCAATAGCCGCGTCAAAGGCTGCCCGCAGCGCATCATCACCAGGGCGTAAGGCAACGTTCGTCGTGCCGAGGCCGAGCACGCCGCCGGCAAAAGTCGGGCCAGCGAAGACGAGAGAGCCCTTCGGGTTGGCATCGATAACGGCCTTGAAGGCCGTGACGTTGGCAACGGCCAAATCAATGCGTCCGGCCGTCAATTCCAGTCCCAACTGTTCGAATGATGGATATTCACGGATATCCATCCCTTTGAGATATTGGCCAACGAAGGTTGCTGCTGTCGAACCGGTTTGGACACCGATTGTTTTTCCGGCAAGCTTTGCCTTCAGCGCTTTGATGGCAGCCTCGGATTCCTTAGGCGAATTTGCTAGATCGAAGGACTGACCTGCATCCGGCAGATCTTTCAGCGTATTATCCCCCGTGGTCAGGAACCCGTTCGGCGCCTTCGCATAGGGCTTGGAGAAAGCGACGACCTTCTTGCGCTCCTCGGTCACGCCCATTGAAGCGATGATTGCGTCGTACTTTCCGACAGTGAGGCCCGGAATGATGCCGTTCCACTCCTGAGCGATGACGTCACATTTTACCTTCATCCGCTCACAGAGGACCTTGGTCAGGTCTATTTCGTAGCCGCCGAGAGTTCCGTCAGCATTGGAGAAGTTCCAGGGGGGATATGCACCCTCGGTGGCAATCGTGATGTGATCCGGTACATCCTGGGCGGTTGCCGCGCCGACAAGAAGCGGCGTCATGGCAAAGGCAAGCAGTATACTGCGTCTAAGCATCTCTTCGTTCCCTTGTTTTATTGTTGCGGGCTTTCCTGTACCCGCCAACCAATATGCCATCGGGCCAAGGTTATTGGGATACAGTATCTGATTGACCTTAGGCTAAGATAAACTTATGCTAAGGGCATGACGTCAGCTCTAATCCCCGCGCTAAACTGGCTGCGCGTGTTCGAGGCCGCCGCACGGCACCAGAGCTTTGCCCGAGCCGGGAAAGAGTTGAACATGTCGGCCGCCGCAGTCAGCCAACAGGTTCTTGCCTTGGAGACTCATTTTGGTCGCCCGCTGTTCGAACGCGCTGCCAATCGGATAAATTTGACGACTGAAGGAAGCGACTTCCTCCCTACGATCCAGGTTTCGCTCGGGGCGATCGAGAGCAAGGCCGCAACTCTCTTCGCGCGGCAGCGCGTCGAACGGGTCACCCTGCTTGCCAGTCAATTGATGGCCATGAGTTGGCTCCCTCGCGTGCTAGCGGATTTTGAACGAGAGTGTCCGTCAATCCGGGTAGAACTTCTCATGGAGGGCACACAGCGGAAGGCAGACCCAGATTTGGCAATCCGTTTCGGGGAGGAGCCGCATCTGGTTCGCCACCCGACCTGGTTGATGGGGATGTCGCACGTCGTCATGTGTCGCAAGGAAGACCTTGCCAGACTAGACGATTTGGAAACTCTGTTTTCGTTTCGATTGTTTGACGTGGCTTCGCACGCAATGGGCTGGACCGCACTCGTGAATCATAACTTCGGGCCGATGCGGGGGCGAAATCTCCGACTTGAGACGGTCGATACCACTCCGCTAGCGCTGATAATGGTCAGCCAAGGACTAGGTCTAGCCATCGGTCATATCCCGGTATGTGGCCCGCTCGCTACTTCTCTAGGCTTGGAGACCTGTCCGCTCGTCCCAAAGACTCCCGGACCCGGGAACTATTATCTCGAGCAACCTGCAAACCGGCCCCAGCGCTCTGCCGTACTCCAACTTGAACGCGCTCTTCAAGCCGCAGCCCAGAGATCATTGCGTGCTACGTGAGGTTCAGATTCCGAGCTCGTACCAAAGGTCCATGCGAGGTCGGTGTGATCAAATTCAACTGCTACGACTTGACCTAAACTCCTTTCCCAACTTCATCGCGCTACTTTGGGAACGGTCGTGGGCGAATGTCAGATCAGCTTGAGTTTCGTCGCGAGCGCGGTTGCCTGTGCGAGACTTCCGGCACCGAGGGCTTTGCGCGCATTGTTCAGGTGAAAGTTCACCACGGGCGAAGATCCTGTTCCTGTGGAGGGTGCGGGGTGGCGCATCGGCTCGCCGTCGTCACCGGGTTTCTTCACATTACTCCGCAGGTAGCGGCAGCGCCCGATCATCGATCCGTGTGCCGCGCCGAAGAGGTAGCACTGCGCCGTCTGATCCAACTCACGCGAGTTGAACGGGGATCCAATCCCGTTAATCGGCGGTCCAGCCCCCGTCTAGCATCAGTGCTGATCCCGTCATCAACCCGGAGGCGTCACTGGCGAGAAATAGGATCGCACCCATCAGATCTTCCAGCGTGCCAAGACGTCCGAGCTTGATGCGCGAGAGCACGTCGGCCTTGAACGCCGGGTCGTCGAAGAATGGCTTCGTCATGGGTGTTTCAATAAATGTCGGGCAGAGCGTGTTGACCCGGATCTGATGCTGCGCGAGTTCCAATGCCATGCAGCGGCTGAAGCCCTCCATCGCCCATTTTGTCGCACAGTAGAGTGATCGCCCTGCACTACCGACATGACCCATCTGCGACGACATGTTGATAATCGATCCGGCAATCCCGGCCTGGATCATGCTTTTTGAAACCGCCTGCGCTGCGAAGAACGCAGCACGCACGTTGAGGGCCATCATGACGTCGAAGTTGTTGCGGGTGACTTCGACGAACGGGCCAGGCCTGTTGGTCCCAGCGTTGTTTACGAAGACGTGGAACGGCTCGGCAGCTTCTATCGCCGCTGCAAATGCAATATCCGTCACATCGATAATCATGCAACTGACGGAGTGGCCGCTCTCGCGCATCGTGGCTGCAAGCGCCTCGACTTCGTCGCTGTCTCGATCGCAAAGCGTGACATGTGCGCCGGCCGCGGCAAGCGCCGTCGCAGCGCTCATGCCGAGACCACGGCCGGCACCTGTCACGAGCGCGCGGCGACCATCGAGCCGAAGCGAGGGCATTACGGGCAACATCATCGTCATAGGACTTTCCTTTTCTGCACCATTGGCTTCGGATCGAAGGCAGCGACACGTACTGCCTTACCCGGCGTTTACTCGGCTGCAACGCCGTAGGCCACATTCTTTCCACCGTAGCGGCGCACGCGGACGTTCGCCTGCTCGGCATGTCCGGCAAAGCCCTCCAGCATGCAGAGCCGCGAGCAATACTCGCCGATCATCGCTGATGCTTCGTCGGTGGTAACACGCTGATACGTGCACGTTTTCAGGAATTTACCGACCCACAGACCGCCGGTGTAGCGGGCTGCGCCCATTGTTGGCAGGGTATGATTGGTGCCGATAACCTTATCGCCATAGGCAACGTTCGTGCGCGGACCGAGGAAAAGCGCACCGTAGTTCGTCATATTGGCGAGGAAGTAGTCCGGGTCGTTCGTCATGACCTGCACATGTTCGGAAGCGATACGATCGGCCTCAAGCACCATTTCCTCGTAGGACGAGCAAACGATCACTTCACCGTAGTCCTTCCACGCCTTGGCGGCGACGGCCGCAGTCGGCAGGATGCCAAGCAGACGCTCGACCTCGGCCATTGTTTCTTCGGCGAGCCTACGGGAATTTGTCAGGAGAATAGCCGGTGAATTCGGTCCGTGCTCCGCCTGACCGAGAAGATCGGTCGCGCAGATTTCACCGTCAACGCTCTCATCGGCAATGATCAGTGTTTCGGTCGGGCCGGCGAAAAGGTCGATGCCCACGCGGCCGTAAAGCTGACGCTTGGCTTCTGCCACAAACGCGTTTCCGGGACCGACGAGCATGTTGACCGGGGCAATCGATTGTGTGCCAAGCGCCATGGCTCCGATTGCCTGAACCCCTCCCAGGCAATAGATCTCGTCGGCGCCGGCCAGATGTTGTGCCGCGACGATCGCCGGCGCTGTTCTGCCGTGAAAAGGCGGAGCGCAAGTAACGATGCGACCGACGCCTGCCACTTTTGCCGTAATGACGGACATGTGGGCGGAAGCAAGCAACGGATACTTTCCGCCCGGCACGTAGCAACCGACCGAGCTGATTGGAATGTTTCGATGCCCGAGAACGACGCCAGGCAGCGTTTCAACTTCAAGATCCAACATCGTGGCGCGCTGTTTTTCGGCGAAATTGCGGACCTGAGCCTGGGCGAATTTGATGTCTTCAATGTCGCGCGCAGAGAGTTCCGACATGCACGCGCGGATTTCGGCGCCAGTCAAACGGAAATCCTCGCGGTCCCAGCCGTCGAAACGAACGGATAGTTCGCGAACGGCGACGTCGCCACGACTGCGGATATCCTCGAGAATACCCTCGACGGTGTTGCGGACCTTGGTCTGATCTTCCGCGCGAAGGTCCGCGGCTCTACCGCGTTTCAGATAGTCAACCATAATTGTCTCCGAACTGTAATTGGAGTGAAAAGAGGATCGGGTCTGATCGAGTCGAATGGCCGGTCGCCTATTTCGGCGTCTTGCCTTCATAGTTGAACGTGAAGTCGTCCGGCGGCTTTGGCCCCCAGATGTAAAACGCGTCCTCCGCGGCGTGGTCGCCGGAATTCCAGTCGTGATCGGCCGACACGTAGTCGATGTCGGACGAGTATTCGGAATAGCTGCCCCAGGGATCGCGGACGTAGTGGAAGAAATTCGAGCCGAGCACATGACGCCCCAGGCCCCACCCCTTCGAGAACCCCTTGTCGGCCATTTGCATGGCACCGAGACCAACCTCGTTGATCGACCCGACATCCCAGCTGCAGTGATGCAGGCCAGGCGCGTCGGACTTCGCGAAAGCGATTAGATGATGGTCGCTTCCGTGGATTCCGTGGAGAAACGCGATGCCGTCGCCGGATCGGTCAGAGAGGCGGAGGCCAAGAACCGAACAATAGAACGCAACCGCCTTATCGACATCCCGCGTGAAGATCAAAATATGAGCGAGCCGGCGTGGGCGGACGACTGGTGCTTTGGAGCGTAAGGGCGCACCGGCCACGTTTGCGGGAACAGAGATGTTTTGTGTGTCGGACTTTTCGTTGGGTGACGTTTTTTCCGCTGCACGCATTTCGATGATGTTGCCGTCGTGGTCGCGAAACCAGAAGCCATCGGATTCGAAGCCGGGCGGTGCGTCCAGGAGCTTTACTCCTTGTCCTTCAACGTGGCGCCGCAAGTCAGCAACTTCGTCGCCGAAAACTCCAAAAGAGAGAAAGTTGAGCTTCTTGCCCGGCCCTTCGGATAGGCTTCCCCATCGATGAGTGTTTCCGAAGGTATAGAGGCCCAGCGCATTGCCTTCTTCACGGACATCGATACCGAAAGCCGAGTAAAACTCCTTTGCCTTCTCAAGATCCGGGACAAGCATGTTGAAGTTATCCATGGAGTGGACACCCAGAACGCCGGGTCGCCGGCTTGCGCCAACAAATCCTCTGATAGCTGTCATCGCTTCCTCCTCCTGTAGTGCTGTCGCTTAGGCTTAGGCGGCCTCCCTGCCGCCGGCCGCCTCGTCACGCACCCGATTGGAGAGCGTTCCAAGCTGTTCGATCTCCACCTCGCAAAGATCTCCCGGCTTCATGAAAAGCGGTGGCTTTCTTGCAGCCCCAACGCCGGATGGTGTTCCGGTTACGATGATGTCACCCGGCTCCAGTGTCATTGTTTGGCTGAGAATGGAGACCAGCGATGCGACACTGAAGACCATATCATCGACATTTGCGCTCTGAACGATCTGGTCGTTCAAACGCGTCTGAAGTAAAAGCCCCTGGCAGCCTGGCGGCAACTCGTCTGCGGTGACGAAAGCGGGTCCGAACGCGCCGGTTGAATCGAAGTTCTTGCCAATCGTCCACTGCGGTGTGACGTGCTGGTATTCGCGAATGGAACCGTCGTTGAAAATCGAGTATCCCACGATATGCGAAAGCGCTTCGCTCTCCGCGATCTTCATGCCGCCCCGGCCGATAACCGCTACAAGCTCGCCTTCGTAATCGAGCGTCTCCGAGACGCTAGGCCGAACGATTTCGTCACCGTGCCCGATAAGGCTCGACGAAAACCGAGCAAAAACCGTAGGATATTGCGGCTGACTGTAACCGGACTCCGCCGAGTGATCCCTGTAGTTCAGGCCGATGCAAAGAATTTTCTTTGAATGCGAGAGCGGCGGCAGAAAACGAATCTCGCTCTCTGCAATCACCGGCCCCTTCCGCAACGCCGCTCCGGCATCGAGGAGCCGCGCGGGATCACCAGTTATGAGTGTATCCAGATTTCCGGGGAAATCGGGTTGATCACTTGTGAAACCGCGTAGCATGCCGTGTTCTTGAATGGCCAACCCTTCCTGGCCCTTGCGCGAAAATCGAATGAATCTCATCTGGATCTCCTCCGTTGTTGCGCTAGATATCGCGGCAGATAAAAGATTTGTCAACAGAAAATATATTTTCTTTTGTAAGTCGATATGCTATCTCAATGGCACAAGGCGGCGCGCAGGAGGCGCGGCGTGTCATGATATTGGTGGAGGAACACATCGTGCGAGAATATGATCTTCTTATAGTAGGCCGCGGCCCCGTGGGCCTTGCACTTGCCGCACTCGGCGGCCAGCTGAAACTGAATGTTGCGCTCATCGAGCGCCATCGGGACCTTTATTCGCTCCCTCGCGCGGGTCACGTCGATCATGAAATCGTTCGATTGTTCCAGTCGCTCGGTGTCGCTAAACCAATGCTCGACGATAGTTATCCAACGACCGAATACGTCTGGGTCAATGCAGACGGCGAGACAATCCTTGAGTTTGACTGGGGCGCGAAGGGCATCTCTGGCTACAATTCCGACTATATGCAATACCAACCGGTGTTCGAGACGGCCCTAAGCGAAAAGGTCTCGGAATGCGGCAGCGTCCATCAATTTTTAGGCTGGGAAGCTCAGTCGATCGATGACGATGGCGAATGGGTTGAACTGCGGCTGGCCAAAACCGAGACGCTACCGGGGCAGCATAAGCCGATCGCGACCGATGAGAAACAGACGATCCGTGGTCGTTATGTGGTCGCGGCTGATGGCGCCAATAGCGGCGTTAGATCGATGCTGGGCATCGAGCGGGATGATTTCGGCTTTAACGAGAAATGGCTTGTCGTCGACGCGCGCAAAAAACGGGACTTCACCCTCGAATTCGATTGTGGACAGATATGCGACCCCAAACGTCCTGTGACTATCTTGCCGCTGGGCAAGCGTCATCGCCGCTGGGAATGGGCGCTGTTGCCTGGGGAGACGCCCGCCGATCTGGAAAAGCCTGAGAAGGCCTTTGAGTTGCTGGCGGAGCAGAACGTCACACCCGACGATGTGGAGATCGTTCGGCAACTCGTCTACACTTTTGAAGCGCGCCACGCCCGTCATTGGAGGCAGGGCCGTGTTCTCCTGGCGGGAGATGCTGCCCATACCATGCCCCCTTTCATGGGGCAGGGCATGTGCTCAGGTCTTCGCGACGCCAAGAACCTGATCTGGAAGCTGGACCTTGTGCTTCGTGGAGTTTGCGACGAAAGCCTCCTCGACAGCTACGAAATCGAAAGGTCGCCGCATACCCGCGACTGGACGATGATTTCCTTGGAAGCAGGCAAGGTTCCCTGCACGCTTGATCCGGAGGAAGCACGTCAGCGGGACGCAAAGTTCCGCTCCGGTTGGCGTCCGCCAATGCCGGACTTCCCCCAACTTACCGATGGCATTCTTTCTCGCGACCAATCAAGTCGCAAACTAGCGGGGACGCTGAGTCTGCAAGCACCTGTCGAAAAGGGCGGTCAGACCACTCTTTTCGATGACTTCTTCCCGAGTACGACCTTCGTCATCATCAGCACAAAGGGCAATCCCGCATCCGTTCTCTCGCCTAGTCAGATTGCAAGGCTTGAAACCGTTGGTGTCACCTTTGCTCATGTCGGAAGCACACCCGACGCGGATGTCCGCGATGTTGATGGTGCTTACGACAGTTACTTCAGAAACAATGGTGTCGAGGTCGTGGTGACCCGACCTGATTTCTACGTATTCGGCGCCGCCGCTTCGCTGAACGAACTGCCGCGACTTGTCGATGAGCTTTTCGAACAACTTCAACCGTCGGCTGAATACCCAGCTCGCGGTTCGACCGCAGCAAACATGGAGAATTCCGTTGTATACTGAACCAGTGCTTTTTGCCCGCGGTCTTGCATGGCCGGAATCACCCCGATGGAAAGACGGCGAACTGTTTATCTCCGACGTCCACAACTTCCGGCTTGCGCGAGTTAGTGCGGACGGCTCGGTCGAGACGATATGTGCGGTCGAAGGACGACCGGCCGGAATGGACTTCGCTGGCGACGGAAGCCTGCTGCTGGCGACGGGCGTTGGGCGTGAGTTGTTGCGTGTCGATCCGTCCACCGGAGATTTGGAACAGGTGGCCGACTTGAGGGGCAGCGCGAAAGCCTATCTCAACGATCTGATCACACATGCTTCCGGATGGTCTTGGGTAGGCGATACTGGCTTCCGGTTTGGCATCGATGAACCGAGCCAGTCCGGCAGTCTATGGGCCTTTCATCCGCAGGGTGGACTGAGACTCGCAGCGGACGGGATTTTTTTTCCAAACGGGATTGTAATCTCGCCGGACGGTTTCACCCTTTATCTCGCCGAAACTTTCGGCAAGTGCATCAGTGCCTTCGACATCGGTGAGGATGGAGTTCTTTCCAATCGCCGCGTCCATGCAACTCTACCTGCGGAGCCTGATGGACTTTGCCTCGACGCCGACGGACATCTGTGGGTGCCGTTGTTGTTCAAGGGCACTTTCCTGCGGATTTCACCGGAGGGGAATACCGTGGAGGAAGTCAGCTTCCCCGGCAAGAATGCCATCGCATGCGTTGCAGCAGGCGACGACCGTAAAACACTGTTTCTCTGCGTCTGCACGATGGATCAAACAGATCCTCAAAATCCGAAGCGTGATGGCGAGATTTACACCCTGCGCCTCTCGATACCTGGAGCCGGTCGACCGTAACCCGGAGCGAAGCGGAATTAAAACTATCTTCGGCTGATAAATATATTTTTCTTGATAAAATAGCTTTTATCGGTCATAGATAATTGATGGTTACACCCGCTCCGCCCCTTCTGTTGACGCAGACCGAACATGTGTATCGCCGCCTGCGGACAGACATTCTGAATGGGCGGATCACCCCCGGCGCGCGGATACGGATGAATGAAATCACTGGTGAGCATGACGTCAGTCTGGGAGCGGTGCGTGAAGCGCTTTCCCGCCTCGCCGCAGAACATATGGTGGTCGCCGCGGCGCAGCGCGGCTACACCGTGGCTATATTGTCGTCCGACGAGCTCAACGACCTGACGCACACGCGTATCGAACTGGAGCAGATATGCTTACGCGCCTCGATTGAAAACGGCGACACCGACTGGGAGGCGACGCTGATTTCCGCCTTGTACAGGCTGCAGCGCCTGTCGGAAGTGGAGCCGTCGGACCATTCACGCATGAGCGAAAAATGGTCGAAGGCCCATAGCGAGTTTCACTACGCGCTTGTTGCTGGCTGTACGAGCGCCTGGATGCACAGGTTCCGGGCATCGCTCTATCTGCAGGCGGAACGCTACCGGCATCTGTCTGTACCGTTGCGGACTGCTGATCGCGACGTGACCGGTGAACATCAGGCGCTGTGCGATGCCGCCCTAACAAGGAACGCCGCCGCGGCTTGCGAACTGATGCGAGAGCATCTGTTGAAGACAACGGAGATTCTTCTGGATTCACCCTTGCTGTTGCAACCGACGCCACAGGCACCGGAATACGCACAGACAATGGAGCTTACAGCGGGATAAGAGGATCGGCCATGAGCCGGTAAGTGGAGGAGGAAAACATGACTAGACTGAAGACCTTAATACTTGCAACGGCCCTGGCATCCACCACGGGTTTTCTATCGTTCGCCCATGCCGGCCCGGAAGGGAAAAAGCTGACCTTCTTGACTGGGCCTACGGAGGACCGGTTCATCAGCACCTTTTCGACATTGTTCACCGAAAAGGCTACCGCGGCCGGAATGGCCGTGACGCAGCTGACAAGCCCCTTTGATCCAGCACTTCAGGCGCAGCAACTGGATGACGCGATCGGCCAGAAGCCGGACATGATCGTACTGCAGCCCTTGAGCTCGGGGGCCGTTCTGCCTGCTCTTGGACGCGCGAAAGCGGCCGGCATCCCGGTTTTCGTGGTGATTTCTCAGGTCGACAAGGGAGAAGGGCTGGTAGCCGGCACCATGGCTCTCGATGAGGTCCGGTCAGGTGAACTGGCGGCCGAAGCCCTGATCGACGGCCTTAAAGCCGGGGGCAAGTCGTCTGCAAAAGTTGCTGCAATCACGGGATCAGCGGCCGAGGGTATCGCACCCAAGCGCATTCAAGGTTTCAAGAGCCGACTGGCCAGTGAGCCATGGATCCAGTTGGTTCAGATCGAAGATGCAAACTGGGCTCCCCCGGTCGCCGAACAAATCGCGGGTCAGATGTTTGCCCGCTATTCGGCAGAGGGAGGCCTTGATGCCTTATATGGCATGAACGACGCCATGTCGAACGCGATCGTGGAAGCGGCAGACAGTGCCGGTATTGAGCTCGGAAACCAGACCGGCCAGCTTCTCGTCATCGGGGGCGGTTGCCAGACCTCTGGCATTCGCAACATCAAGGCGGGCAAGCAGTATTCGACTTTGAGCGGGCCCCGCCCACTCTATGACACGCAGAAGTCGGTTGAACTCATCTCTGACTATTTCTCCGGCAAAACAATCCCCGCGATGAGCGTCACGGAGCCACTTGAGATCATCACGACCAAGAATACCGATCAATACGCAGAACCTTGCAACTATTGACGGCTTGTCGCGCCCCGGACGGCAAAACACCACCGGGGCGCTATTCCGCAGGAGGACGGTATGGCAATCTCGACAGCTCAGCTTTCGCCCATTTCGCGCCTGGCCGTGCACAACGTCACCAAGCGATTTGGTGATATCACGGCCATCGAAGACGTTTCCCTTTCGCTAGAGAGGGGTGAAATCCGTGCGCTGTGTGGCGGTAACGGCGCAGGTAAAAGCACACTGGTCAAAATCCTGACAGGCGTGCAGGCACCGACGTCCGGCGTCATCGCCGTGGACGGTGTCTCCAGGGCCTTTCGCAACCCGATCGATGCGCAACGGGCGGGGTTAGCACTCGTGGCGCAAGAACTCAGCCTGGCTCCAGACCTTTCCGTCCATGACAATCTCTGGCTCGGACATGCCGACGCGCCTTGGCAGCGCCGTACGGCGGTGGGTATGGAGCGCGCCCGAGCCTCCCTCGCTGCGGTCGGCCTGGACAATCTTTCGCTCAATCTGAAAATTGCCGAGCTGAGCCTGGCCGAGCGGCAGTTGATTGAAATTGCCCGAGGTCTCATCCGCAATGCTTCCATGCTCATACTGGACGAACCGACCGCGACCCTGTCCGAAAGGGAAATCGCCCGCGTTTTCGACGCAGTACGCGCATTGAAGAAAAGCGGCTGCACGATCATCTACATCACGCACCGAATGGGTGAAGTTTACGAACTTTGCGATTCCGTGACAGTGATGCGAAACGGTCGAATTATTACAACCGAAGCGGTTAAAGACATTCCACGAGAGCGTCTGCTCGAACTCATGATCGGGAGAAAACTCTCCGATGTGTACCCTCCGTCAGACACCAATTTAGGCAGGGTGATGCTCGAGGTTCAGCACCTTCAGGTGCCAGGGGCCGTTGAAGAGTTTTCGGTTCGCGTCTGCGCGGGCGAGATCGTTGGCATTGTCGGGCAGATCGGTTCCGGCTCCATCGAGACAATACGTGCGCTAGCGGGGCTCACGCATAACGCAACCGGCGACGTGTGTATCGACAGCAAACGGCTGGCGCTCGGCTCGGCACCGGTCGCTGCGTCCGCCGGCATGCGTTTCGTCTCGGAAGACCGCGCCAACGAAGGCATCTTCCTCCATATGCCGGCACGCAGCAATATGATCTCTACACGGCTTTCGGAAACATCAAACGGAGGTTTTGTCCGTCCGCGGCTGCTCAACCGCCTTGCGGTGGGGCTCGCTCGTCAGGTGGGTTTCGATATCGACAGGCTCGGCGTGACAGCTGGACGTCTCAGCGGCGGCAACCAGCAAAAACTTGCCATCGGCCGGTGTGCTGACCGGGTAATGACGGGCGTAATTTTAATGAACGAGCCGACGAGAGGCGTCGATATGGGCGCGCGCGCCGAGATCTATCAGACATTGCGACGGCTCTGTGACGAGGGGAATGCCGTGTTGCTTGCCTCAACGGATCTCGAAGAAGTCGTCGGGCTGGTCGATCGGGTCGTCACGATGCGCTACGGGCGGGTTGCGGGTGTCCACAATCGCGCGGATGCATCGGAGACCACGATCCTCGCAGAAATCACCAATGCGGAGATGGCAGCATGACCGGGACACTCGATCTCGCCGCCCAGCGGCCAACACCATCGGCGCAAAAGCGAATAAACTTCCCCTCCGCGGGAGCCGCAGTACGCTTAATAGCGGTCGCTGCCCTCTTGGCGCTTGCTCTATCGACGCCGGGCTTCCTCTCACGCGTAAGCCTGATCGCGCTCGCCAACGCAATTTCTCTCGTCGGCTGCGTCGCGTTGGCCATGACGTTCCTGACCATTGGTGGAAACGTCATGTCGTTCAGCATTGCGGCGACCACGTCAGTGGCGGGTATGGTCTTCATGGCGACGCTTGGTTATGGATTACCACTGGCAATCGGCTCCTCGCTGTTGGCGGGGATGATTATAAGTGGCGCACAGGGAGTGGTGATCGGCACGCTTCGCGCCAATCCCCTTATCGTGTCGCTGGCGGCTTATGCGCTTCTTATCGGCGGGACCCAGCTGATCGCCGGGCCGAAGATTGAACCCGCAAACCTTGACTTCCAGATATTCAAAGGCCGCCTTTACGGCGTGCCCGTATCGTTCGTCATCTTTGCGGGGCTTGCCGTTCTGGGACAACTCGTGCTGACGTTCACCAGAGTGGGACACGAATTGCTGCTTGTGGGAAGCAATAGCAAAGCAGCCGAGGCGGCAGGCATACATGTCGCAAGGATCACTCTCTTCGCCTACGTCATGGCCGGCGCCTTCGCTGCTGTCGGGGGTATTCTTGTCGCGTCTCGATTTGGAGCCGCCGACATGCAGACGGCCCGCGGCTTCGAGTATACGGCCATTGCTGCCGTGTTGATCGGCGGTTCGTCGATAGCTGGAGGAAGGGGCTCGCTGATTCAGACGTTCGTCGGCATGGCCACAATCGCCGTCATCAACGCGCTAACGCTCTTGCAGGGGTTCAGCATGGAGGTCCAAAAGTTGACCATTGGCCTAGCCGTGCTTGCCGTCATCATTATCCAGGGTTTCGGGAGGAAATAGGGTCATGGGTTTGATTGGTGAAGAGAAAAAACCACTGGCAATCTTTGGCGTGGTAGCAATCAGCCTTGCGGCTGCGCTCGTGATGCAAGGCAATACGTCGGTCGAACTGATCCTGTTCAGCATTCTTCAGTATTTCGCGACGATCGGCCCCGTGGCACTTGGTCTCGGGCTGACAATGATAGCGAGGGAATTCGACATCTCTGTCGGCAGCACGATGAGTGTTGCGGGTTGTATCGCCGTCGTTGCAAGTACCTCGGACCCCTACCTCGGTGCGGCTTGCGGCATTGGTGTCGGGTTGCTCATTGGGCTCAGTCAAGGCGTCCTGGTTACCGGGCTTGGGTTGAGCTCAATTTCGGTTTCTCTTGGATTCTTGATCACGCTCGCCGGCTTCGCTTATGTCGTGACCGGAAATATGACAATACCGCTCGACCATGCTGACGTGACGTCAGCCATCAACGCGCCGGTGCTGGGCATCTTCTCGTTCAGAAGCATTTTCGCCATCGCCTGTTTCGCGATCGCGAGCTTCATTTTTCTCAAGACGAGAGCTGGAGTTGAACTTATAGCGACCGGAAGCGACCCGACCGCTGCCGCAACGGCGGGCGTGAGGACTACGCGTATCGTTGTCATCGTTTTCATGATCTCCGGCGGTCTTTCCGCCGCTGCCGGTGTGTTTCTCACCTACGGCCTTTCTGTCGCCTCGCCTTCGGGCCTGACGGATATTCTTGTGCCCGCGATCTCGGCAGCCATCATTGGAGGCGTTTCACTGACAGGTGGAAGAGGAACTCCAATCGGTATCGCTTTGGGCGCATTGACGCTATGTCTCCTCAACGCTGGACTAAACGCGCTCGGCGTATCTCCAGTCGCTCAGCAGGTCGTCCTCGCCTTTGTTCTTTTCACGGTTGCGGTTGCGGCGGCTCCACAGTTGTACCGCATCATCCCCCAGCGTTCCTGAGCGAGGTAGAAAACTACGGAGAAAACCTATATCTGCATCTGAAATAGATTTCGAGAATCAGACGCAGGAGACGACAACATGGCCACTCAAGCTGCGACCACACAGGCGGACGGTGTCTATGAGCGTTTAAGGAGTGATATCCTGAGCTGCCGCCTCAGGCCGGGCGCCAAGATTCGCATTAACGACGTCGCACGCGACTTCGGGGTTAGCCTTGGCGCCGTTCGAGAGGCCCTCGCCCGCCTTGCAGCCGAGGATATGGCTGTCGCAACCGCTCAAAAGGGATTTAGCGTTCCCGAAGTTTCGGTTGAAGATCTTCTCGATCTCACCGCCACCCGTGTGCAGATTGAAGGACTCTGCATTAAGGGCTCGATCGCTAATGGCGATATAGAGTGGGAAACAGAGCTTGTAGCATCCTTTCACAGATTGCAGCGGATACCCGAAATTGAAGGCGGCAGCGAACCGATGCTGAACGACCGTTGGGCCGCCGCGCATCAGCAGTTTCATCAGGCAATAGTCGCGGCATGTAACAGCCCTTCGCTTCTGAAGATAAGAGCGGTACTTTTCGCGCAGACGGAACGTTACCGGCGCCTTTCTGTTCCATTGAGAACCACTGACCGTGATGTGGTGGCTGAGCACAAGGCCATATTTGAGGCTGTCCTATCCCGGGATACCAAATTGGCTGTGACGTTAATGGAAAAGCATCTTCGGACGACGACAGAAATCCTTGTTGAATCGTTTTCGGAGCGAGCGTGAAGCCTTGGCTGTTGGGAGGCTCAGGTGTGCTGTGGTCAACCTTCCCTGCCCTGCCGCCGGGCGATAAACTCTCTTGAAAGCCAATCGATGAAGACACGGACGCGGGGCGAAAGTTGGCGACTGCGCGGATACAGAAGCGATACCGGCGTCGATGACGGCCGATTGTTCGACAGGATTTCGACCAACGACCCGTTTTTCAAATCATCTTCCAGCGCATAAAGTGGTGCCTGCATGATGCCGAGCCCGAGCCGCGCCGCGCCGCCTGCGTATCGGCACCGTTGACGGAAACCACCGCCGGCATCGAAACAGTGCGGATACCGCCTGCTACCGTGAACTCCAGCGGCAACAGACCGCCGATGGCCGTCGACCAGAAGCCGATCATCTGGTGTCCGCTCAGATCGTCAATACTCTGCGGCAGGCCAAAGCGGGCGATGTATTCCGGAGAGACGCAGGTCACTTCCTCCAGAAGGGCGACGCGCCGCGCAATCATGTCGCTATCCTGCAGATCGCCGACGCGCAGCACGCAGTCGATCCCCTCGCGGATTAGATCGACCAGCCTGTCGCCTTCGCTCATATACATCTGGATATCCGGATATTCCTGCAGGAAAGCCGGCAATCCGGGCAGAACGAAATGCCTGGCCAGCTTGCCGTGCACATCGACGCGCAACAGCCCCTTTGGCTTGGCGCCGGCAAACGCACCTTCGGCATCCTGCCACAGCGAGCGAGCGCGTCGAAGGCACGAAGAGCGTTGAGCGGCGGCAAAGGATGCTTCAGGTTCAAAAGAGGGTTCTCCGCAGGGCGGTGGCGTGTTTTGCCGTATTCCTTGCCCGGAAGCGGCGGAAAGGAAGCCAAAATTTGAACCGCCGGACGCCTGTGACATGCGCCCTGCTTCAGTCAGTCGGATATTCGTTGGCGGAAAGAGGTGATGGTGGCCCCGGCCGGTGAATATTTTCAGAAGCTCGCCGGTCACATCGCGACGCTGGAACCGATCATCAGCGAAAAGACCCGGCTACGGAAACGCCGCCGGGTCAGGTAGCGCAGTCTCAGAGGATGTAACCACGCGGAAGTCATCCGATCGAAGGGCGGCGGAACCGCAATGCGAGTGCGACTTCCAAAGCATGGCCCGCTTGGAGAACAGTGCCATCGTCGATACCGGTATCACCGTTGCGCAGACGACGACTTTTGCGAATTGCCGGACAGAACGAGACGACCGGGTCAATGCCCGGATCGCGGCATATGGGGCACTCCGATCGCCACCGCGGTTACCCGATGTCCATACATGCCACTGAGAATTCCTCCAGTGGGCAATCATGATCGGATATCCGATCATTTGGATACCTCGCGTCCTCACCGCGATAGATAAAGCGTGGATCGGCCGCCGGGCAATAGCAGAGCATTGCAGCGAAATGTTTGGGACTATTGATCTAAAAAAATGGCGCATAGCTCCGACATTGTTGGGAACGCCGTTCGTGTCCCGGGCCGCGAGACCGTGATGGCGGCGGCCCGCGTTGCGTGTTCGAGGGCAAGGCGGTCGGGGCTTTGCCCTCGCAGTGCCGCCGAGGCCAGTGCAACGGCCATGAAGGTGTCGCCGGCCCCCGTGGTATCGATGACATCGCATGCGAGCGCCGGCACATCGACCGCCTCATTTCCTGTCACTAGGAGAGCGCCTTCACCGCCTGATGTCAAAACGACCTGCTTGAGACCCTTGCCCAAAAGCTGTTCGGCGGCCTGAATTCCCGAAGTGCCTGTCAGCGCCTTGGCCTCGCCTCGATTGAGAAAGGCGATGTCGATCAGCGCCCAGAGACCGGCAAAGTACGGCCGCAGCGGCGACGGGTTGAACGCGGTGACCATCCCGATTCCCTTTGCATGGTCAAGGATATCGCGGGTCGCCTGATCCGAGAGGTTCCCCTGCAATACCACCAGATCCCCGGGCAATGCCCGCAACAGATGGGGTTTTACATCGTTGAGACGCAAGCTCTGCGCCGACTCCGTTGTGGTCACGTTGGCGTTTTCGCCATCCGGTAGCCGGAGTATCAGCGAAGCGTCGCTTGACCTGCCGGGCATTTCGATGAGCTCGCTGACCAGCGGCTCCCCTCGAAGATGCTGCCGGATGCTAGTCGCCCGCGCATCGTTGCCGACAGGCGCAACCAGCATGGTTGGCAGACCGCATCGGCTCATCACCACCGCCTGGTTCGCGCCCTTGCCGCCCAGATCGTGAGCGCCGATACGCCCGAGAATCGACGCTCCGGATGACGGCATTTCTTCGACCAGGATCGTCTCATCGATTGTGACATTGCCGATTACATAGGCGTGCATGCTGTTGTTTCCGGCGGACTAAAAATACGGGGCATCGTGAAAATCGATCTCGAGTTGCATGGCCCGGCCGAAGATCCCGCTTAGCCGCGCGCATTCCTCTTCGCTGAGGCTTGCTCCGGCGGCGTCGAGTTGCTGTTTAAGCCACAATGCCTGATCCGAAAAGCCTTGATGCACATGCAATTCCACCCACTCTTTCAAGAGAGGATCGCTGATGGGAGATTGGGCAGCATCCTTCGACCATGTCCAATACATCCATTCAGCGGCAAACATCGCCGTCACGGTGTCCAGAAACCCGCCTTCCCTTGCAATGTCCAGCATGCCCGTCCGAAAGGCCTCAACGGCCGGAATGGTCACATCGAACGCTGCGGGATCGATGTTCCTGTCGGCAAAGGTTCTCTCGAAATAGGCGATCTGCTCGTTTGCCAGCGCGTCCAGAACAGCGATCAGCCATCGTTTCTGTTCGATGGTGCGCGCGGTCGCCACGGCATAGGCAAAGATCGAAATAGCCGTATCGACAAACGCGCCCTCGTAGACGAGATAGCGCTCGAACACTTGTTTCGTCAGTGTGTCGTTTTTGACGTCTGTTACGAAACGATGATCGAGCATCGCATGAAAGACGGTGTCGTTTTCATGCAGAATGCGATCGGAGAGCGTCTCACCCATCACGATCTCAGCCCTCCAGACCAGGTTCGGCCACGGCACGAAATGCCCGGACACGCTCGATGTCGACTGCATTCCACCACACACCGCCTTCTTTCAGCGAGGAGGCGACAATGACGCCGTTGGTGCGCTTGAGGATTTCGACGATGTTGTCCTTGTTGACGCCGGACCCGACGAGCAGCGGCAGGTGGGTTGCCGAACCGATCTCCTCGATCTCCTCGATGGTTGCCGCATTGCCCGTCCGCTGGCCTGTGGCGATCACCCCGTCCGCATCGAAAAAGGCGAGATCGCGGGTCAGTTCCGTGATCGACCGATCGGCGACGATGGCATGGCTGCCGTGCTTGACGTGGCTGTCGGCGAAGACCTTGATATGTTCTGCCCGCAGCATCGAGCGGTAGCGCATCGCTTCCGCCGCCCGGCCTTCCATGAAGCCTTCATTGGCCACATAGGCATTGGCCCATTGATTGACCCGGATGAATTTCGCGCCACCCGCCATGGCGATCGCAAACGCAGGGATCGGCGCGTTCGCAAGCACGTTGATTCCCAGCGGAATGCCGATCGCACGCGCGATGCGGTCGGTGACCACGGACATGAAACCGGTCGTTTCCGGGCCGATATCGTCCGGTTTCGAAAACGGCACATCGCCGTGATTTTCGATGATGAGCCCGTGCAAACCGCCTTCGATACAGGCCTCGGCATCCCGCATGCAGGCATCGTAGATCACGTTCATATCGGCGCCCCGGTAGCGCGGCGAGCCGGGAAAGGCCGGGCAATGGATCATGCCGATCAGCACCTTTTCGGTGCCGAAGATGTCCTTCACGGCATGGGAATCGCGATCCGAAATGTCCTGCATGTCTCTTCCTTCAAAAGTTTCTTGTCGTTGCACCGTCAGTTTTTCGTCAGCCAGCCGAGGATATTCTTCCAGAGCTTGCCGTACCCCTCCCATTCGCAGAAGGCCGGGGAGAGCCAGTGCGGGCCGATATCGGATGTCCATGCGGCCGTGCGGCCCTGCCCGGACGTTCCAAGCACGAGAAGCGGATGCCCGCCCTGATCCTGCGGCAGCCGGGCAATCACCTCGGCACCATCGCGAACCTCGACTTCGTTAACGCCGAGAAGGAGCGGCCACTTGCCCGACAACCCCGCCATCACAGGATGCTGCGGCTTGAGAACATCGGCAGTCGTGCCTTCCGGGATTTCGATGCGATCGTCATAGGGAAGGCAGGTAACAGGTAGAACGTCTTCCACCGGTGTGCGGCGCCAGCGTGCCTTGCCGTCGATGCCCTGAAACGAGAAGTAGCCGCCAACCATCAGCAGCGCGCCACCCTTTTCGACCCAGGCCTTGATCAGCTTCAGCCGGTTGGGAACAGTGCGCGAATGCAGCCAAACGTCCGGCGGCAGCAGCAGGGAATTTGCGCCGATATCCGACAGGATGACGACGTCATAGATGTCGAGACCGGCCATCTCGTAAGGGAATTTCTCGACCGCCTCATGGGCCGGCATGTAGGTCAGCTCGAACTCGCTGCCGGCAAGCACCTTGACCAGAGGTTCGGCGCCCAGATGAAAGGTCACGCTGCCGAACTGGTCGAAGCCTTTGTAATGTGTGGCGGAGCTGACCCAGCTTTCGCCGACGAGAAGAACTTTCTTTGTCATCGTCTTACCGTTGTTTTGAGTTCCAAGAAATGCGCCGTCGTCAGACCACGGCCTGAAAGACGGTGCGCGGATTGGTTCGCATCATCTGATCGAGCGCGATGTCATCGAGCCCATGCCGTTTCAGGCGGGGAAGAAAATGCTGAAGCACATAGGCATAGCCGTTGCCGCCGTAACGGGTCAGCATCATCTTCAGGAAGACGTCGTGCGACAGCAAAATCCGGTCGAGATGACCGGCATCGACAAGCCGGACGATAGCCCGGGCGGCCTCTTCGTCGCTCGGGCACTGGACCTGCTGGTCGGCATAGAAGAAATCCATGCCGATCATGTCATATTCGAGAAACGCACCGCGTGCCGCCAGCTCTCCCTGATAGGCAACGTCGTCATGGGAGGGGTTCATGTGGCAGAGAACGGTGTGCCGGAGATCGCCGCCCTCCTCCGCCACGATGTCGAGAACCTTGTGCCCCAGTCTGAACCAGCCCGGCAAATGAACCATGAGCGGCAGCCCGATACGGACATGCGCCTGCGCCGCACCCCGCAAAGACTTTTCTTCCTCGGCGGTAAAATCCGATGAAACACCGATTTCGCCGATGAGACCGATCTTCGCATCCGACCCGTCGACGCCTTCGAGCGCTTCGCGGACGATTTCGTTGGCGATATCGACGACACTCATGTCGGCGACTTCGGCCGGGTGGGACGAGCCGAGATAATAGCCCGCACCCATCACGATATTGAGGCCCGAAGCCTTTGAAATCCGCTGCATGGCCCGCGGGTTCCGGCCGATCCCCTTGCAGGTCGGTTCGACCACCGTCTGCCCGCCGGCTGCCGCGAAGGCCTTCAGCTCGGTGATCGCCAGGGGCTCGTCGTCCAGCGTGATGTTGTGCTTGTTGACGAACGGGTCCTGGCGCAGTTCGCCCAGAACTTCGATGCAGACGAAGCTTTCCGCGAGATATTGCCGCTCCGGCGTCTTCGGCGCATGCCACCAGCATCGGCAATCGTTGAGGATATGCTCGTGCATCAGCGTGACTCCGAGATTTTCCGCCGCAATCACACCATTGACGGTCATCACCTTATCGGAACGGATATGGCCTTCGGAGAGTTCGCTGTTCATCGGCTCACCTCTTTCTCAGCGCGCTGAGGCGGAAATTCGTGGTGAAAATCCGCGTGTTCAGCCAGATGGCGACGAGAATGATGGCGCCGGTGACGATCTGGGTGAAAAAGGGCGAAATATGCATCAGGATCAAACCGTTGCCGATGACGGCGATGGTGAGCGTGCCGAGCACGGTACCCAGCATCGTGCCGCGGCCGCCCGTCAGCGACGTTCCGCCAAGCACAACGGCGGCGATGACCTGCAACTCGAAGCCGACGGCGGCATTCGACGAACCGGAACCGAGCCGGGCGGCGATCAGCAATCCGGCGACGGCACTGGCAACGCCGGCGATGACATAGACCGATGCGATGATCCATTTGGCCGGCATGCCGACGCGCCGGGCCGCTTCCATATTCGAGCCGACCGCCACGACCTGCCGGCCGTACTTCGTCGAGGTGATGACGACATAGCCGAGCACGGTAAGGGCCGTAGCGATGATCGCCGGCACCGGCATGCCGGCAACGACGCCGCGCCCGAGCGCGAAGAAGCCCGGCGCATCCTTGATCGGGATCGAGTAGCCTTGCGTCAGGTACAGCGCGAAGCCGCGCAGGATCGACAGGCCCGCAAGGGTGACGATGAAGGCCGGAATGCCTTGATAGGCGACGAACCAGCCCTGGGCAAAGCCGAGGAAGGCGCCAAACGCGATCATGGCAACGACCACCGAGGGCCAGGGATAGCCCATCGCCATGACGATCGCAGCAACCGCATTGATCAATGCCACCTGCGAGCCGACGGACAGGTCGATGCCGCCGGTGATGATGACGAAGGTCATGGCAACGGCGACGATCAGGATCGGTGCCGCCTGCCGCACCACGTTCAGAATGTTCCCCAGAGTCAGGAACGTGTCGCTACCGATTGAAAACAGCACCATGCAGGCGGCAAAGAAGACAGCGATCGACAGGACCTGCGCATGCTCGCTGACGAAATCGGCAAAGGGCGAACCCTGCTTGCGTTCGGTATAGACGGTCAATGCCGTGCTCCTTCCCCGACGATGAGTTTGACCAGATCTTCAAGGCTGGTATTGCCGATCTGTCGCTCGGCGACCTTGGTGCCCTCGTACATGACGGCGATCCGATCGCAGACACGGAAAAGGTCCTGCAGGCGGTGGGTGATGAGAATGACGGAAACGCCATTTGCCTTCACCCGGTTGATCAGGGCGAGAACCGCCTCGACCTCGGCAACGGCCAGCGCCGAGGTCGGCTCGTCCATGATCAGCACTTTCGGCTTGAAGGAAGCCGCGCGCGCGATCGCGATCGCCTGCCGCTGGCCGCCCGAAAGCTGCGCCACCTTGCCCGTCAGCTTCGGAATGCGGATTTCCAGCGCATCGAGCATTTTGCGTGCTTCGACAAGCATGGTCTTCTGATCGAGAAACGGTCCTCGCGTGAGTTCGCGCCCGAGAAAGAGATTGCCGACGACATCGATATGGTCGCAGAGGCTCAGATCCTGGAACACCATCTCGATATTGCGGCCCCGCGCGTCGGCAGGGCCGGAGAAGCGCACCTCCTCGCCTTCCACGGTCATGGTTCCGCCATCGGGGATGTAGGTGCCGGAGATGATCTTGGTCAGTGTCGATTTGCCGGCGGCATTGTCGCCGACAAGCCCTAGGCATTCGCCTGGAAAGATGTCGAGATCCACACCGCGTAGCGCCTGGTGCGAGCCGAAGGATTTGCGGATGTCCTTGAGCGAGATGCGCGCGTCGCCGTAACGTCCAGCGCCGGAGGGGATCTCCCCTCCGATGCCAGCGACAGCGGAAGCCTGCTGTCCGTTGCCAGTCCTCATTTGAAGACGGCCTTGTAGGGTTCGACATTATCTTTGGTGACGATGGTGATCGGCACCGAGACCGACTTCTCGACGGTCTCACCGGCCGAGATCTTGAGCAGCGTGTCGACGGCGGCAGCCCCCATCAGCGACGGATCCTGCTGGACGACGGCGACGACATAACCCTTGTCGATGCCGGCGATGACGTCGGCGGTCAGATCCCAGCCGAACACCTTGATCGTATCCTGCTTGCCCTGGCTTTCGACGGCGGCGACCGCTCCGACCATGGCCGGTTCACCGGTGGCATAGATCGCCGTCAGGTCAGGATTGCCCGTAATCAGGTTTTCCGCGGCCGCGAGCGCATTGTCCTGAATGTTCTGGCCGTCGACGACACCCGCCGTCTCGATACCGTCTACACCCTTGATCACCGTTTCAAAGCCTTCCTGGCGAACGTTCTGGATGTAGGAGTTGAGCGCGCCGACAACACCGATCTTCGCCTTGCCGCCCATGTTCGCCTTGACGTAGTCGAGGAAGAACTTGCCTATGTCGGCGCCTGCCTTGGCATTGTCGACGCCGATCTGCGCCTTCTGCGGGCCTTCCGGCAGGATGGCGTCGATAGCAGCGACCGGGATGCCCGCGTCAGCCGCCTGCTTGACGGCCGGCATGATGCCGTTGACGTCGATGGCGACGACAGCAAGGCCCGCCACCTTTTCCTGGATGTAGGTTTCGATCGCGCTGTTCTGCGCGGTCGCTTCATTGTTGGCGTTGAAGATCACCAGCTTGACGCCGGCGGCATCGGCCGCCTTCTGCGCGCCCTCGTTCATCTGGGTAAAGAACAGCGCCTGCTGGTTGATCTGAACGAGCGCGATGGTTTTCTGCTCTTGAGCAAGCGCCGATGACGCTCCGATAAAGGTCAGCGCCGTAAAACCGGCGGCTGCGATGATGGTTCTGCGTGTCACACTAAAAGTCATGTTCTCATCCTCTGTTGGTTTTTTACGGTTGCTTTTTCTTTATTTCGCAGGCGGTGCAACGGAGTCCCGCACGACGATTTCGACGGGCAGAAGTTCTTCGGAAGCCGATGGCTTCCACTCATGCCAGTTTGTTTCCAGAAGCAGTTCCAGCGACCGTCGGCCGATCTGCCGGACGGGCTGACGGATGACGGTGAGTGGCGGTGAAAAGAGGTGAAGCGGACCGACATCGTCGAAGCCGATGACCGAGACGTCGCGGGGAACCGATATTTCCCGCGATCGCAAGACCTCGATCAGTCCGATTGCAATCTCGTCGGAACTTGCAAAAATGGCGGTCGCCCCGCGCTGCTCGTCAACAAATCGTAGCGCCGCCTCGCGACCGTATTCGACCGTATATTCGCCGGCATACCGATCGACCCGGACCTGAGTGCCGTGCACTTCGCGCAAGGCCCTTAGCACGCCATCGTAACGCCGCCGGGCGCTGATCATCCGCTCATCGCCGCCGATGAAGAGGACGTGTTTATGACCATGGCCGCCGAGATGCAGGCCGGCGAGATACCCGCCTTGGTCATTGTCGCAAAAGAGTTTCGGGGCGTGCGAACCCGGAACATCCTCGTCGACGATGATGACCTTGCCCGTCCGGTTGATCAGCGCCGCCAGCGTTCCGTCATCCGCATGGTTGGTGACGAAAATCAGCCCGTCGACGTGATTGCGCTCGATCAGTTGCAAGTATTCGACCTCGCGGCCGGTGCGATTGAGCGTTGCGTGCAGCGAGACGACCAGCCTCTTTTCGTCCGCCGCCTGCTCCACGGCCGCGACGAGCGTCGAGAAGAAGGGATTTGCGATGTCGGGAACCACCAGACCGATCGTATCCGACCGGCCCATGCTCAAACGGCGCGCATGCGGGTTTGGCCTATAGTTGAGGGTCTTAATCGCATCTTCGATGCGTTTTTTCGTATGGTAGGGAAGATCAAGGCTACCGTTCATGAGCCGGGAAACGGCCGTCACGGACACACCGGCCGCCGCCGCGACATCTTTCAGACTTGGTGTCTTCGCCTTCAGCAATTGCGGCTCCCAGTCTTGTAAAGCGGATTAGTAAATCGCTTTACAAAGAAATATTCGAACATTGCCCTTGTCAAGCCTCCCTTCACGACTTTCTAAAAATTGTCCGGCGGACCTCCACCAAAGCAAGAAATCCGGGGCGGCGGTGTTTTTGGATGTTTTTTGAAAAAAATTCAAAATTCTTTCGGAGATCGTATTAAATTCTACAAAATAGGAATAATCTCGATGAAACTGCTCCATTAACGCAAATAATTGAGAATACAATTCTGTTGCTGTCGATTTCATCCGTGACTAGCGTTGAAGCGCTTCAATTGGATCGATCGGCATGCAACGCAAGCGTCCAACCATTGCAGATGTCGCCCACGCCGCCGGTGTTTCCATCGGCACAGTGTCGAATTTCATCAACGGCACAGCAACGATCAAGGATGCGACACGCGAGCGGATCGAGAAAGCCATTGCCGATCTGATGTACCGGCCAAGTGCCTTTGCGCGCTCACTTCCCGGCCGGACGCACCACAAGGCCGGCAATCTCGCGACATTGCCACGACTGCTGGTGGTCGGCCGCGTCAGCGTCGATTTCCTGTGCCGTGTCGATGTTCTGCCCCATCGTGACGACCGGATCACGGCACGGCACATCGAAAAGGCGCTCGGAGGGCCCGCTGCCAACCTGGCCGTGGCCGCCGCGGCCGTTGGCGCTCCTTTTGCGCTCGATGTGGAGCTTGCGACCGCCGTGGGCGATGATCCGGAAAGCGACTGGGCGTTGGCATCCCTTTCGAAACTCGGCGTGCACGCCCTGCCCATCCGGCGCACATTCAACAGCCGCCTCTCGCAAGCAGTGGTCATTATCGAGACGAACGGTAGCCGGACGATCATCAGCGAGCCATTCGAACTGAACGAGGTCGATCTTACGGCCAATATGGACGTTCAGATGGAGACGCGCCCGGCGTGCCTGCACATCGAGGGCTTCCACTATGAAAGCATGACGGGTTCCATCGAGCGTTTTCATCAGGCCGGATGGAAGGTCAGCCTGCATTCGGCAGGCTTGCCTTTGAGTTCGCGAACGCCGGACGCCTTCATCGATATGATCAAATGCATCGACCTGACCTTCATCAACGATGTCACCTTGCGCGAGATATTCGATTTCCGCACCCCGATGGCAACGATGATCCAGCAGACCCACTCCATGCTCTCGCGGATCAAAAAGCGTGGGGATGTCGTCCTGACACTCGGCGAATTCGGCGCCGTCGTCTTCCGCAAGAGCGGCGGGCCGCAGATCGAGGTTCCGGCGTTGCCGGTCAACCGCGTCGATGCCACGGGTGCCGGCGACAGTTTCGCAGGCATCTTCCTCAGCCTTTGGCTGCATGGGTCCTCGCTGGAGGACGCAGCGCGCTATGCCGCGATTGGCGGCAGCCTCACCACGACCGCGGAAGGCGCGCAAGGCTACATCGCCAGCTTCAAACAGCTTGAGGCAGCACGTCTCCCCGACAGAGCCGTGTTGGCGCGATGACCCCATTGCGCGCATTCCGCCTGTCATCGGCTGTAAGAACAGGAGAATGAAAAATGGCTAAAACGAAAGTGCTTCTGGTGGGTGAGAGCTGGGTTAGTTCCGCCACACACTACAAGGGCTTCGACCAGTTTGGGAGTGTGACCTTTCACCTCGGCGCTCAACCGCTGGTCGCAGCGTTGAAAGACAGCGAATTCGATCTTCACTACATGCCTGCCCATGAAGCCGTGGAAAAACTGCCTTTCACCATGGAAGGGCTGTCCGAATACACGGTCATCATTCTGTCGGACATCGGTGCCAACTCGCTGCTGCTTCATCCTGACGTCTGGCTGCACGGCAAGACCGTACCCAATCGACTGAAGCTGCTTCGCGACTGGGCTGAGGCCGGAGGCGGATTGATCATGATCGGCGGCTATTTCAGCTTTCAGGGCATCGACGGCAAGGCGCGCTGGCACCGAACGGCCGTTGAAGACGCGTTGCCCGTCACCTGCCTTCCCTATGACGACCGCCTGGAGATACCGGAAGGCTTCCGCGCCGTCATCACCGGGGCAAAGGACCATCCGATCTTTGCCGGCATCGAGGGAGAATGGCCCCCGCTGCTTGGCGCAAACGAGGTGGTTGCCAGAGACCGTACGGATGTCGAGGTTTTGGCATCCCTCCCTGGAGATCAGGGCGGGCACCCGCTGCTCGTGACCGGCCGATACGGCAAAGGCCGCACGGTGGCCTGGACCTCCGACATCGGCCCGCACTGGCTTCCCAACGCCTTCGTAGAATGGGCCGGCTACGCGAAACTCTGGAAAAACATGCTGGGCTGGGCCGCCCGGCAGCCATCGTAACCGAAGGGAATGTCGACATGAGCGCTCCTTTTCTCGTGGCCAAGGGCATCGTCAAGCGCTTCGGCGCCCTGACGGCGCTTTCGGGCATCGACCTCGAAATCCGGTCCGGCGAAGTGCTGGCACTTCTGGGGGACAATGGCGCGGGCAAATCAACCTTCGTCAAGATCCTGGCGGGCGCTCATGCGCCCAGCGACGGTGATATCCTTGTGGAAGGCTCTCCCGTCATGTTCTCCTCTCCCAAGGATGCAGCCTCTGCCGGTATTGCCACGATCTTTCAGGAGCTGGCGCTATCTGAAAACCTCTCGATTTCGGAGAACGTGTTTCTCGGTCGCGAACTGAAGCGCTCCATCTTCGGAATTCCGTTCCTAAGGCGTCAGGAAATGCGCAAGCGCGTCGATGGTCTCCTCACCGAACTCGATACCCATATCTCGGATCCGGAAGCACCGGTCGGTAGCCTTTCAGGCGGTCAACGGCAGGCGGTCGCCATTTGCCGGGCGCTCAACCTGAATGCCAAGCTGGTGATCATGGACGAACCGACAGCCGCGTTGGCCGTCGCCGAGACCCGCAAGGTCCTATCCCTGACGCGTCGCCTCGCCGAGCGGGGCTGCGCCGTCGTCCTCATCAGCCACAATATCGCTGATGTCGTCGAGGTCGCCGACCGCATGGCGGTCTTCCGGCGCGGCCGCAAGGTCGCCGAGAGACTGCGCGCCGGCACCAACCCCGAAGAGATCGTTTCGCTCATAACAGGCGCCCATCCCGACGTGCGGGCGCTGGAAAAAACAAACTGAAAGGCACGTCCAAAACGTCCAGAGAGGTTCAAATCAAAATGCTAAGGCACATCAAAACCGTCTTGACAGTCTCTGCGCTGTCCCTTGCCGTCTCAACGGCGGTCTTCGCCCAGGAAAAGCCGAAGATCGCGTTCGTCCCGCAGTTGATCGGCATTCCCTATTTCAACGCCATGGAAGCAGGCGGCAACCGCGCCGCCAAGGAACTCGGCGTCGATTTCATCTATAGCGGCCCTGTCGATACCAATCCGGTCGATCAGCTGCAAATCGTCCAGAACCTGATCGATCAGGGTGTCGGCGCGATCTCGGTCAGCGTGCTCGACGCGTCCAGCATCGCACCCGTCGTGGAAGCAGCGAATGCCAAGGGCATCAAGCTCTTCACCAGCGACAGCGATGCCCCGGACAGCGGCCGCGCCGTCTATGTGGCCCAGGCGACGGACGAGGGCCTCGGCAATGCGATCATCGACGAGCTGGTGAAGCGTGTCGGCGAGGACGCCAAGATCGGTATCGTCTCCGGTGAGGCGACCGCGTCCAACCTCAACGCCTGGATCGGTTTCATGCAGAAGCAGGCAGCGGCGAAATATCCGAAACTACAGCTTCTCGAGCCGCAATATGCCGGCGGCACGGCGCAGCGTGCTGCGCAGATCTCGGGAGACCTGATGGCGGCCAATCCCGATATCAAGGCCATCATAGCCGTGGCTTCGACCACTTGCCCCGGCGTGGCGCAGGCGATCGAGACCGCCGGCAAGATCGGTACCGTCATCGGCGCAGGCTATTGCAGCCCCAACACGGCACGATCCTACATCAAGAGCGGCGCTTTCGGTTTCACGGTTCTATGGGACCCGGCGCAGCTTGGATATCTGACCGTGTGGGCAGGAAAGCAGCTGATCGACGGCAAGGCGTTCGAGGCAGAAAATTCGGTTCCGGGCTTTGCCCAGCCAGTCACCTACGATGCGACAACAGGCATCCTGCTGCTTGGTCCGCCCGCCGTCTTTACCGCCGAAAACGTCGATAAGTTCGACTTCTAAACCTGCTGATATCAAGGATGCGACAGTTGAGGCACGGTGTTTTTTCAATGAACGGGCGGGAGTGGTCGCTGCTTGCCGCCTGTGCCGTGGCGATCTTCGTCCTCTCTGTCGCATCACCTTATTTTGCGACCTCAGGCAACGCAGCAACGATCCTGCGCAACAGCGTCGAGCTCCTGCTTGTCGGTCTCGGAATGACCCTGCTTCTGGCAATGGGCGGCATCGACGTGTCGGTCGGCATCGTCATGGGGCTGGCCGCGATCGGGGTCGGACGAGCGCTCGGGGCGGATCTGCCGGTCCCTATCACAGCACTTGCCGGGCCAATCATCGGCGCTGCACTCGGCCTGTTGACGGCGACCGTCGTTGTGCTGGGCCGTGTGCCGGCGATCGTCGGCACGTTGGGACTTCTGGGTGTCTACCGCACGGCGATTTTCGTGCTGCTGGGCGGGCAATGGTTGTCCGGCCTGCCGACCGGGCTAACGGTGTTGCTGGGAACCACCGTCCTCGGTATACCGATTGCCGCTTATGTCATTGCGCTCGCCTATCTGGCGATGTGGACCGCCCTGCGGCGCACGCCGTTCGGCCTGCATCTGTTGGCGATCGGCAATTCGGAGGAAAAAGCGCGGCTGTCCGGCATACCGGTCGTCAAAGTCCGCTTCATCACCTTCATCGTCAGCGGCGCGCTGACCGGGCTCGCCGCAACCTTCTATGTCGCCAACTACCGCAATGTGGAAATGACCATCGGCAGCACACTGGCGCTCGATGCGATCGCTGCGGTGGTGCTCGGCGGCACAAGCATTCTCGGCGGCAGATGCAGCCTCATTGGCACCGTGCTCGGCGTTCTGCTGTTACGCATTCTCCAGAACGGCCTGCTTCTTGTCGGCGTGCCGTCTCTCTGGCAACCGGTCGTCACCGGGGGGCTTCTGATCGGCGTGCTGGCGCTTGAGGTCGCAACCAGCCGTCTGTCCTTGTCACAACTGGGGTGGACCCGCAAATGACACGCCTCCGAACTCTTCAAGGTCCCGCGCTGATTCTGAGCTTGCTTGCGCTTCTCTGGGCCATCGTGATCGTCATGCTGCTGGCGCTGAAGCCATCCGTCTTTGGCCTGTCCACCATGACGACGATCATCCAGTTCTCGACCATTCTAGCGCTAGTGTCCTTGGGACAGGCGATGGTGATCATGGCGGGAGGCGCCGGCATCGACCTGTCCGTCGGCGGCATCGTCTCACTGTCGGCCATTTTGACAATGCTTTTCCTCAAGCTCGGCCTGCCGCCCCTTCTCCTGCCGGTCGCCTGCATTCTGATCGGCGTGCTTCTCGGTCTCTTTAACGGCATTCTGGTAACGAAGCTGGATATCCTGCCGCTGATCGCGACACTCGGCACCTTCTTCATTTACTCCGGGTTGGCGCTGGCCCTCACCGGCGGCGCCGCGCAATCCGGCGTGCCGGCCTGGCTGTTGAGCTGGGGACGAGGCGTTGTGCTTGGCATTCCAGTGCCCTTCCTGACGATTGCCATGCCGGCTTTCGCCTTCGCCGGTGTTGTCATCCTCTGGACGGCCTGGGGCCGCTGGATCCACGCCATGGGCTTCAACGAGCGCTCGGCCCGGCTTGTGGGCATTCCGGTCGATCGTATGCGCCTCGTCCTCTATGGCCTGAGCGGCGCGCTCGGCGGGGCGGCGGCACTCATCTCGGTCGCTTGGCTCGGAAGCGCCAGACCCAATATCGGCCAGAATCTCGAACTGGAATCGCTGACGGCAGCCATGCTTGGTGGCATCGCGATTACTGGTGGCCGGGGTGGCGTAGGCGGCGTCTTTGCTGCCGTCATCCTGTTGGTCACGCTCAAGACCGGACTTTTGCAGCTCAACGTCAATACGGTTTGGCAGGTGGGTATCGTCGGCGCCCTTCTGGTTTTCGTGCTCCTTGCCGATCGCCTTTCCCAACATTGGAGATAGTTCATGGCGTCCCTTGAAGAAATCATCGCCGAGCGGGTCGAAATGCGTGCCGATCGCATCGTCGAAACCCTGAGTGATCTCGTGGCGTTTCCGTCGATCGTCAAATCGAACCCGAAGGACGCCGGCCCCGGCGAGCGCGATTGCCAGATCTATCTGCAGGACCGCTTGCAAGCCCTCGACTTCACGACGGACCTTTGGGACCCGGATGGCCCTGCACTTTACGCCAAGTATCAAGGCCGCCCGGGCGCCAACAAGGGCCGAACGTTCGAGGGAAGACCCAATCTCGGGGGCGTTCTCAAGGGAAATGGCGGCGGCCGGTCGATCATGCTGACAGGACACATAGACGTGGTACCGCCAGGCGCTCAAGAGCATTGGACCACCGACCCATTCACGCCCGTTCTGAAAGGCGGCTTTCTGCACGGCCGCGGTACGGTCGACATGAAAGGCGGCGTCGCCTGCATGCTGATGGCGGTCGAGGTCCTCAAGGAACTGGATATTCCTTTGTCGGGCGACATCGTCTTCACCACCGTGGTCGATGAGGAAATTGGCGGAATGGGATCGCTCGCCATGGTCGATCGGGGTTTTCATGCTGACGCAGGCATCATGACGGAGCCCACGGCCAACAGGATCGCTCCCCTATGTCATGGCATTCTCTGGGGGAAAATCATCATCGACGGTATCGGCGGCCATGCGGAACTGACGCCGAATGCATGGTATTCGAGCGGCCCGGTCGATGCGATTCAACTTTGCCGGCAGATGCTGGATGGCATCGATATCCTCAACCGCCGCTGGATGTTCGATCCGAAGAAAAACCACCCCCTGATGGACCTGCCGAACCAGATCATCGTTACCCAGATGAATGCGGGGGAGCATCCTTCCTCCATGGCGGGGCGGGCGGAGATAATCATCGACGCGCAGTATCTGCCGAGCGAAAAAGACGAATACGGCCTGGGTGGAAAGGTGAAACGCGAAATCGAGGAACACGTCTCCAACATCTGCCAGGCCGACCCTTATCTTCGCCAGCACCCCGCCCGCGTCGAATGGATTCTCGACGCCGATTGCGCAGAAATTCCGGCCGACAACCCGTTCGTGGAGATATTTCAAGGTGCGGTGGAAACAGCGAACCTGTCGCCGGTACTGTCCGGTTTTGGCGCGCACAGCGACATCGGCCTACCGACCGGACTTGGAAACACGCCGACAGTCAATTTCGGGCCCGGTGACCCGGCGCAGGCGCATCAGCCCAACGAACGCGTGTCGGTCCGCGATCTTGTCGATTGCACCAAGGCAATCGCGCTTGCTGTTGAGCGATGGTGCCGATGAGCTGGACCGCCTTTGCCGTCTCGGCCGGTCAGGTCCTGAGCTTCGATTTCCTGAAATCCGGTGCCACTGGCGCCCGACAGCCGTTCGACCTATCCGATCGGCACCCTTGGCGGCTTCAATGGGCGGGCGATCGCCGGCGGCGACGAGCTGCCGGTCGGGCTGAGGACCTCGGTTCCCGCCGGGCGGAGCGTGCCGGAATGACCTGAGACGGCGTTGTCACGTTGTTTTTGGCTTAACGGATCTTGGATAATTCGTTGAACATGAACAGGTCTGTCGTCAGCTACAAGAACCATCGTTTTCCGCAACAGATTATCGCCCGCGCGGTCTGGCTGTATTTCCGGTTTCCATTGAGCTTGCGGCTGGTGGAGGAGATGCTGCTGGAGCGCGGGATTGTCGTTTCCTACGAGACGATACGCCGGTGGGGAAAGAAGTTCGGTCACGACTATGCCCGCCGGCTGCGTCGTAAGAAGCCTTCGCGAAATGACGTTTGGCATTTGGATGAAGTCGTGATCTCAATTGCCGGCAAGAAACACTGGTTGTGGAGGGCTGTCGACCAGGACGGCCATGTACTCGACGAAATTGTCCAGACCAGGCGCGACACCAAGGCCGCGCGGCGATTGCTGATGCGCCTTCTGAGGAAGCAGGGTTTGACGCCGAAGCGCATCATCACCGACAAGCTGCGTTCATACGGCGCGGCGAAGCGTCAGGTCATGACAGATGTCGAGCATCGGTCGCACAACGGGTTCAACAATCGCGCGGAAAACTCGCATGTACCGCTGCGAAAACGAGAGCGGATGATGCAGGGCTTTCGATCACCAGGGTCACTGCAACACTTCGTCTCGATCTTCTCAGCTCTCAGAAATCCCTTCGTTCCGCCACCCTCCAAACGGTCAGCACTCGCCATCCACCTTCACCGTCTACGCGCAATGGCGCAATGGAAAGCCGTGACCGGAACACTTGCTTGAATTGGCGTTTGCGGTTCAAGCCCTGACCTTTTTCAAACAATGTGACAATGCCCTCCCGCATCTTGGTTAGGCTGATCATTGCTGTGTCTTATCAGGCTGAATGGCGCAGCTCCACCTCTCCTGCCCCGGAAATCCGATCACGCCGCGATTCAGTCGCGACGCGACAGGCTGCCGGCTTGGCCAAAACGGTCTCAGAATGAAAACATGGGTGAGCGCTTTATCAGCTATAAAAGCGGATTAACCGCACCGCCTGTCGCTCCACCAGAACGAGCGATAATGTTACGGTTTGTTTCGCCGAATAAATGTGACGAAACTCTGTGATGAGACCACGGACGCACAACTTATCGCGGTGAATCAAACTATGTCCCTGGCGGTGAAGAAACGCTAAACGCCCCGGTCTCCGGCACCCAGCCAGCCGATACACTCCCTTTAGGACCAAACAGAAGTTCAGAGTAGCCTGGCTTCCCTCAATAAACCAATGCATCAGAAGCGGTATGACACGAAGCTTCCTATCGGCAAGGCTAGCAACCCCTTCGACTCTCTGTAGAAGGGCCGTTTCGTGCCAACACAGCCGGCTCTCAGTTCTCACTGCGACCACGCCGATGCTTTCGAGCGTTCTTGCTGGTCCTGACGGCCGTCACCGGTCTCATAGCCCTTGTCGAGCTCCTCTTCCTCGAACTTGGGACTGAAACTGAGGCGGATAATACCGAGAACACTGCCGACGCTTTGTGTGCCTCCATTACGTATCCAACACGAAAATAGGACATCACTCAAGCGCGGAAGTTTTTCCCTGCTCGGATACGAGAACTCCTACTCCTTGATCCGAATCGTGGAGAAGGCCAACCTCGCCGTGATCTATCCGGTCACGGCGTCACTTCGTCTCGACAACGAAGGACCTTGCGCTACCCCTCCCCTCCCCCATACGCAGAACATTTCTATCGCGACGTTTCGGCGATCGTCACTGTAATAGTGGCAGGCTTCGACAAATGAAGCCCCGAAGTCCCAAGGGAACCCCGATTTCTTTTGCTTCGAGCCTTTTCGACATCACCTGCTGGGAGTGGCGGGCCTTCCCGGAAGGCGGCCCTCTGTCTCCGAACTGTTCAAATCTCCCCATGTCCCCGAAGCCATGACGTCAACATTCAGTTAACTTTAAAAGCCTTGTCAGAATCGCAGAATCGCGGATAATGGCGACAATTCATCGATTGTACTCAAAATATCGCCAGAACGGTCCTAACCCATGAACGTCTTAACTCCGTTGCCGACCTTTGAGTTCGACGACAAGATTCTAATGCAGGGTGCCGAGATTTCTCGCAAGCTCGATCAGCTCCGTCTTGAGAAATTTCCGCCAAATGCCCGCAAGACTTTGCGCAAGTTTTCGATGGCGGAAGTCGCCCACTATCTTGGTGTAAGTTCTAACAACCTCAAGCGGCTGCATCTTGAAGGAAAGGGGCCGGTTCCGGAAACTTCATCAGGCGGTCGACGTCTTTATTCAGCAGAGCAGATGTCTGAGCTTCGGTTCTTCCTTGATCGAACCGGTAAAGCTGAGGCAAAGAAATATGTTCCTCATCGCAAGCCGGGCGATAAACTGCAGGTTATCGCGGTCGTCAATTTCAAAGGTGGCTCGGGCAAGACGACGTCCGCGGCGCATCTTGCCCAGCATTTAGCGCTGACTGGTCACCGCATCCTCGCAATAGATCTTGACCCTCAGGCGTCGCTGTCTGCCCTCCATGGCTTCCAGCCTGAGTTGGATAAAAACCCTTCGCTTTACGACACGATCCGATTTGACGAGGAGCGGAAGCCGATCAGCGATGTCATCCTGTCGACGAACTTTCCGGGCCTGGACATCATTCCAGCAAATCTCGAACTTCAAGAGTATGAGTATGACACGCCGTTGGCGATGCAGACCAGCAGCGAAGGCAAGCGCTTTTTCACCCGTCTTGGAAAGGCGCTCCAAGAAGTTGACGCCCGATATGACGTCGTGGTCGTCGACTGCCCTCCCCAACTGGGCTATCTAACACTGACTGCTCTCACAGCGGCCACGTCTGTTCTGATCACTGTCCACCCGCAAATGCTGGACCTGATGTCGATGAGCCAGTTTCTCCTGATGCTTGGCAATATTACCAAGACCATCAAGAAGGCCGGCGCTGACGTTCGGATGGATTGGCTTCGTTATCTCATCACTCGCTATGAGCCCACAGATGTCCCCCAAGCCCAGATGCTTGGGTTCATGCAGTCCATGCTAGCCGAAGAGATCCTCAAAAGTCCGATGGTTAAAACGACTGCGATCTCGGATGCCGGACTGACGAAGCAGACGTTGTATGAAGTCGACCGCTCCAACTTCAGTCGCGGAACATATGATCGCGCGATCGAATGCATGGATGCCGTGAATTTTGAAGTCCAAGGCCTGATCCACAGAGCGTGGGGGCGGGCGTGATTTTGTTGACTGCCGTCAAAACACTGAAATTAGACATTGTTTTCAACGGCGTACTGAATTTAAGAGGAAAACGAGATGGCTCGTAAGAATCCTTTTGCCCACGTCATGGAGGATAACGCCTCGGAAGAAGCGCGTCCGGTGCTGGATTACACGATCAAGGGTGCTTCGAAATCCATTCTGAACTCGATCGATGAGCTTGCCACCCGCGCTGACAAGTTGCTTGAAGGCGAGACTTTGGTGGAGCTCGACCCCGACACGATAGACGCCTCGTTCGTGAAAGATCGTCTTGAGGAAAACAATCAGGATTTTGACGACCTGCTGAGTGCGATCAAGGAACGCGGACAAGACAGCCCTATTTTAGTGCGACCGCATCCCAAGAGCGTTGGGCGTTACATGGTCGTTTTTGGGCATCGCCGCGTTCGGGTCGCGAAAGCCCTTGGTCGCAATGTCAGGGCGGTGGTCAAGGAGATGAAGGATCACGAGCACGTCATTGCGCAAGGCCAAGAAAATTCCGCACGTGCAAATCTATCTTTTATTGAACGTGCCATTTTCGCAGGCGCTCTGTCGCGCCTCCGATACGACAATGATAACCATATCATCATGACCGCGCTTTCGCTCGATCGCGCAACTCTGTCGAAGATGCTCGCAGTGACGACCATTCCGCCCGAGATTTTAGAGGGTGTTGGCGCCGCCAAAAGCATTGGCCGGGATCGATGGTATGAGCTGAAGATACTCTTGGAGAAACCCGCTAACCTAGACAAGGCGATGTCGTACATCGCTTCGGATGAATTCAAGAAGCGGCCGAGCGATGAACGGTTCAACGGTCTCGTTGCTCATATCAAGCAGCTTAAGCGATCCGGGAACAAGACCGCAGACAAGTCCTGGCAGCTCGGAAACAAGGCTGTTGGCGTGACGACAAAACACTCGGGTCAAGTCTTCTCATTGGCATTGAAGTCCAAGGACTCTGCCGAGTTTGGGTCTTATCTGTCCGAAAATCTGGACCGACTCTACGAGTCGTTTCGAGAAACCGTGGCGAAAGAAACGGGAGACTAGCGCGCAAAAGAAAAAGGCCCCCAAACGTTGCCGTCGTGGAAGCCCTTCTCGAAGTCTCGCAGCTTGAGAATCGCATTTCCCCGAATCACAGTCAAGAGTCTTGGCACTGTTTTTAGTGAGCTGATTTCTATTGCCTTATAGAAGGTGAAAGAAAATGCAGGTCGGAAGTGTAACGACGCCCTTTGGGCGGCGGCCGATGACGCTTGGCATGTTGGCAAGTCAGATTATGGCCCAGGATATAGAACCGGATAAGTCGGTCGACAAGTGGAAGCTTTATCGCGCTCTGTGCGAGGCCCGACCTCGTCTGGGTGTGACGGATCGTGCGCTTGCAGTGATGAACGCGCTGCTCAGCTTTTATCCTAAGAATGAGCTTTCGGAAGACAATGGCCTTGTGGTTTTTCCATCGAATGCCCAGCTCTCCTTGCGAGCGCATGGGATGGCCGAACAGACGATCCGCCGGCACCTGGCCGTTCTGGTCGAGGCGGGGCTTCTGGCGCGCAAGGACAGCGCCAATGGAAAGCGTTATGCCCGCAGAGATCGGTCCGGAACGATCGATGAGGCCTTCGGCTTCTCGCTTGCACCCTTGTTGGCGCGGGCCGAGGATATCGAGCGACTTGCGGATGAAGTCATCGCGGAGCGGCTGCAACTGCAGCGCATGCGCGAGCGGTTGACCATCTGCTGCCGGGACGTTTCAAAGCTCGTGGAAACCGCTCTGGAAGCGGGTGTAAAGGGAGATTGGGAGGCCATTCATCTCCACACGATCTCGCGGTTGAAGGCGCTCCCTCGCAAATTAATCGCCTCGCAACTGGTCGAAACCCTCGACGAAATGGAACTTTTGCGCGAGGAAGCAGTTAACCAACTGGAAATACAGATTAAATCGCAGAAAATAAGCGGCAATCCCTATCAAATTGAGCGGCATATACAGAATTCAAATCCCGAATCCATCACTGAACTTGAACCGCTCTCCGAAAAAGAGCAGGGCGAAAATCCGGTGAAGGAACCGCAAGGACAGCGCGAGCCGATAAAGGCGTTCCCGTTGGGCATGGTGTTGAACGCCTGCCCGGAAATAACGATGTATGGGCCAGGTGGTGCCATTTCCAACTGGCGCGAGCTGATGACGGCGGCTGTCGTGGTCCGTTCCATGCTGGGCGTCAGTCCAAGCGCCTACCAGAGCGCCTGCGAAGCCCTTGGTCCGGAGAATGCCGCAGCCGTTATGGCCTGCATTCTTGAGCGGGGAGGCCAGATTAACTCTGCCGGCGGCTATCTGCGCGATCTGACACGACGGGCGGAAAAGGGAGAATTCTCCCTTGGACCGATGCTGATGGCGCTGATGCGGACCAATGTGCCTGCGGGCCGAAAGGCAGGGTAGGAAGGGTGTCGAAGTTGTTTGGCTGGTCTGAATGGCGGCCGGCTGTTAGGTTTACACCCGGTTCGAATGTGAGGAAGTGAAATGCCGTCTGAAACCCGGTCACCGCGCCTGGCGGTCCTGATTGATGCCGACAATACCTCGGCCAAGATCGCCGATGGGCTGTTTGAAGAGATCGCCAAGATCGGTGAGGCGAGCGTGCGTCGTATCTATGGCGATTTTTCCGGTACGCGCTCCAAGGGTTGGGCGGACGTGCTGGCGAAACATGCCATCATCCCGCAACAGCAGTTCGCTTACACGATCGGTAAGAATGCATCCGATATCACCCTGGTGATCGATGCCATGGATTTGCTGCACAGCGGGCGGTTCGATGGTTTCTGCCTCGTCTCCTCCGACAGCGATTTTACGCGGCTGGCTGCACGCATTCGCGAGCAAGGGATCGATGTTTTCGGTTTTGGCGAGCAGAAAACGCCTGAGAGTTTTCGCCAGGCTTGCCGTCGGTTCGTCTACACGGAAAATTTGCTGCCGGGAAAAGTCAAAGACGAGGGCGATATGGCTTCTACCGATAAGCCGTTGCAGCCGCCAAGCGCGGCGGTTCCCCTGATCAAGAAAGTGCTGTCGCAGGAGGATGCTGACGATGGCTGGGTCAATTTGGGCGCTGTCGGCAAACAGCTTCTGAATCTGGCGCCGGATTTCGACCCGAGGACCTTTGGCTTCAAGAAACTTAGCGATCTCGTGCGGAAGACCAATCAGTTCGAGGTTCAACAGGGTGAGGGCGGCCCGATCAGGATCCGCGGCAAGCGATCGGGCAAGATATAAGACCAGTGGTTCGCTTGGAGTTTTCTTTTTGCACGGAGTTTGTAAAGGACTATTTGTGTCGCGCGTCTAGGTCTGTTTTTCCCGACCACGAGCTTGGCAAAATGCAGTTTCAAGGAAGAAAATATGGCGACCGGTACTGTGAAATGGTTCGACGCAACGAAGGGCTTCGGCTTTATTCAGCCGGATGATGGCAGCACTGATGTGTTCGTTCACATTTCCGCCGTGGAACGTGCTGGTATGCGCGGTCTGAACGATGGCCAGAAGATCACCTATGAACTGGTGAAGGATCGTAAATCCGGCAAGATGTCGGCGGATAATCTGCAGGCCTAGCCGTTGCGATAAAGCGACAACATTTCGAAAGGCCGGTTGATGCCGGCCTTTTCCATTCCGGTTCCATACCACCACCATGGGTCTCATGCTCCCATAATGTCGCAGGAGAAGCCGTAGGACAGGGGATGCACCCCGATTTGCCATTCTTATCGATCACTGCCCTCATTCATTAAAATGTGAGGGAGGAATCATGGAAACCAGTTTGAACTGACGGTGAGCTGATCGTGGTGACGAGACGCTATTTTCTAGCAAAAGCGAGTTGGCTGAGTTGAGGGCGTAGTTGGAGGCGGTGCGGCAGGCGCGGAGATCGGCACCTTTTACGATCCCCGCAGCAACGCCGAACATGCGGGCGGCATCCTACGAGCGCACAGTTTGAAGCATGAGATGGCTTCGCTGATGGACCGCGCTGAAGCTTGGGGCAGGGCAGAGATCGCCGCTGACCGGAAAAATCGATCGGAGGAAATATCGACAGAGGAAGAGCCGGTATCGCCGGATCGATACGCCCAATGGAGTGATCGGCGGCGCTGACGCGTTGCCGTCGCTCAGACGATCAGCCGCGCCGCCCGGCCCATCTTTTGCTCAGCGTTGTTGTAGTAGCCGGCTGCCTGGGTGACCGATTTATGTCGTGATTGCTGCATAGCTTCGGGCAGCGGGATACCGCGATTGGCGGCTTCGGTCAGATATCCCGAGCGCAGTCCATGCGCAGAGAACTGCGAGGGGTCGAGACCAGCTTGGGCAATGCGGGATTTCAGGATCAGGTTGACCGACTGCGGTGTGAGCGCGCGCCGATCGAAATTGCCCCACTGGTCGATGCGCCGGAAGACGGGGCCCGTCTCGACCCTAGCCGCGGTCAGCCAGAGTTTCAGAGCGATTACCGGCCGACCGATCAACACGACATGTTCGCTATCGTCGCTGCTGGTCGTTTTGGTGCGGCCCAGACGAATGGTGAGGCAGGGCAGAGGAGGGGAGTTTTCGTCGGTCGGATCAGTACGAACCGGTTCCTCGTCGACGAGATCTTCGACCCGAAGATTAGCCACTTCGGACCGGCGTCGACCACCGGAGGCAAAAGCCATCAGCAGCAGCGCGCGATCGCGGACATCGATGAGCCTGTCGCCGGCGCAGGCGGTGAGCAGCTTCGACAGAATGTCGCCGGTGACCGCTTTTTTGCTTTTTCTCTGTCGCGGCCGGTCACTGGCGCGGACCGCCAGACGTAGAGCGATCTTCAGCGACGGCGCCGAAAACGACCCGGTCAAGCCGCGCCAACGAGTCAGGATCGACCAGCTTGTCAACCGCCGGCGAACCGTGGCTGGCGCATGCGGCCCGGTACTTCTCAACAATCCCTTCACTCGCAGCGTAATGGCTATTTCTTCCGGCATGCCATGCTCGGGATTGTTTTCGCGCTCGGCCGGATTCCAAAGATGATGGGCGACGAATTTTGAAAGCAGGCTTTCGGGCGCCGGCCAGGGTAGGGGCGACCCGGTGGCGACGGAACACCAGGCCTCGAGATAGGCGAGGTCGGAGGCGAGCGCCCGCATCGTATTGTCGCCCATGCCTTCGCTGGCGAGATGTTTAAGCGTGGCGATATCGTCGTCGGTGAGCAGTTCGGCAGGCTGATCCCGACGATCAAACGGTAGAATGACGTCGAGCGCGTCCAGTTCTTCGGCACCCATCAGAACGGCTTGATCGACAGCAGGCGTGATTTGAGAGGGAACGAGCATGTTGCGGCTATTCCTCGGCCTATCAGTGATCGCGCTCCGGGACCGCAGAGTCCGGATGGCACTTCAAGTCTGTTCTGGCAAAATCATTGCCCTTAAACAGTAGCGGAGCCTTGGCGATCGCTGCGACCGCATAGGAAAAGCAGTCGCCCATGTTGAGGCCTGCCGAATGCCGTCCCTTACCAAACTGATCGTAGGCGCGTTCGGCCGCTTCATAGTGTTTTCCGTCAAACGGGATTGCCGTCACATTTGGCGACTCCGCCAGACGCGCCACGATCTGAGCCGCGTTGGCGAAGCCTTTGGCAGAAAGCACGACGCGGGTTTCAAACAGGATTGGCCAACCGATGACGAGAGCCTCCTGACGTAGCGCCACTTTGAACGTTTCGGCTTCCGGTTCATCAAGAGCGATGGCAAGGATGACCGAGGTATCGACCGCAATCAATGCGGCAGCCCATTTTCGTCATAGAGTTCATCGTGCGCGGAGGTGGTGCCGGCCGGCACTGTACGCCGTCCTTCAGCGGCAAGATCCCAAACCGCATCGATGGGGTGGCGGTTTTTCTGCAGACGCAGCTCGCTGTCATAGTGTTCAAGCGCCTGCTCGACGAGCTTGTTCATCGGCATGCCGGTGCGGCGGGCAAGCGCCTGGGCCAGCTCTTTGGCTTTGGCACTGCGGATGGAGAGTTGCGGTTCGGACATTGTTTAGCGCGTTCCTGATCGCGAGTTCAGGCTGGAAGATAGCAGTCGGGGTGAAAGATAGCAAGAAAATCGAGTTAGATGGCTAAGTATCGATACTAGATACTTATCGATGGTGAGACTTCGTCTCTTCGATATCAGGCAGTAACGAACTTTAATGCCGGTATGGCGTTCGTTTAGCAAATCATTTACCATGATTTCAATGTCTTACGATTTGTCGAAATTGCCCATCCAGACCCTTCTGCGGCCCATGTCTGACGCCGGCTGTGGCTTTTGCTTCCGGATTTCAATTGAAGCCCTAAGCTGAAACTTCGAGCCTCGATTTTGACCTTACTCTTTCACGCGGAGTAGGGGAGGGGCCACTTCAAAGCCCGGATGCCTTGGTGAGATTGACCCGGACGCCGCCGCGCCGGAGCGGGCGAGAGGCAAACTCCTCGAATAACTCGGCCGGCCGTTCCTCGGTCCCGCGGCAGCAGCGCTCGGTTGCGCTTTCCCGTGTGGATGACTGTCATAAAAGTGTCATAAAATATCGCAGGCAATTGAGATAGAAAGAGAAATTTGACAACCTCAATCGTCATGAAGTCAGCGAAACGAGACAGTCAACCCAAGGCGGGCAAATCACAGACGCTGCTCCAACAGCTTGCTCAAACCCCCGGCAAGCTGTTCGGGAAAGCGTTTGGCCAGCAGTACGGTGCTCTATGCTTCCGGTACAAGGAGGATGGTTCCGAAATTGAGGTCCTGGTGATCACCTCCCGCGAAAGTCGGCGATGGATTATTCCCAAGGGATGGCCGATGAAGGGCAAGAAGCCCTACGAAGCGGCAGCCATCGAAGCATGGGAAGAAGCCGGCGTGCAGGGTAGGGCGAAAAAGAAGCCGGTGGGTCGTTATACCTACCTGAAAGAACTTGCTGACGGCAATGTTGCTTTCTGCATAGTGGATCTGTTTCAGATTGAGGTGGCAGAGATCAGCACCAATTTCAAAGAGCGAGGACAACGCGTTTTCGACTGGGTGAGCCCGAGCGAGGCGGCCAGGCGCGTTCGCGAAATCGAGCTGAAATCTCTGCTGGTCAACTTCAAGCCGGATGCGAGCAAAGCCCGCGGCTGACACCTTCACGGTCGGCGGCAATGTTCCACGTCGGAAGGCACGAATGCGCTGGTCAGAAAGCAATCACTGGAACAGGGGAGGGGCCTTCAAAGCCCGGACGCCTTGGTGAGATTGACCCTGAAGCGGTCGCGCCGACGCTGATACTTGCGGGTCATGTCCGCGCTGGCGTGGCCGAGCTGCTTCTGGACATAGCGCTCGTCGACCTCGGCCGAGGAAGCGAGACCGGCGCGCAGCGAGTGCCCTGAGAATTTGAAGGCGCGCTCTATTTCGCTCAGATCGCCGCGAACCCCGGCGGCGATGGCAGCACGCTTGACCAGGCGCGCTACCTCCTTGTCGTTCAGACGTTCTGGCCCTACAGACTTTCCCTGTCCGGTCACACGTCGGAACAGGGGACCATGGGCAAGCCTGGCGAACTTCACCCAGGTTTCGACGGCGATGACCGGGCAGGTGGCGTCGGTGGAGCCGCGGCCGATCTCGACCTCGCGCCAGCCGGTCTTTCCGCGCAATGTCACCAGCAAACCCTTGTCGAGGATGTCGATCCAGCCGCGGCCGTCCTCGCTCTGGTCGCGGCCGACATCCAGCCCGACGATCTCCGAGCGGCGCAAGGCCCCGGCAAAACCGACGAGCAGCATTGCCCGGTCGCGCAGGCCGCGCAAGGTTCCGCGGTCGAGCGTCTGCAGCATGGCGATCAGCTCGTCCGGCATCACCGCCTCCTTCTGCCGGGGCGGGGCGGCATGGGTGTTGCGGATGCCGGCCATCACGGTGGCGATGGCGCGGTGCTTGCGGTCGAGTTTCTGGCCGCCGCGCTGGGCATAGTTCCAGCTGAGGGCGGAAAGCCGGCGCTCGATGGTGGACACCGTGTTCGCCTTCATGCCGCGTTCTGCGGTCCCTGATGCGCAGGCGGTGATGTAGAGGCCGACGACCTGCGGATCCGGGGGGAGGGGCGCAACATTCTGGCGTCGGCACCAGGCGGCGAAATGCTTCCAGTCGGAAGCATAGGCGCGGCGGGTATTGCCGGAGCTGGCAGCTTCGACGTAGCCACGTGCCCGATCGGCGAGTTGTTCCAGATGCGCTGGCAGGCCGGCGCTCGCCTCCGGAAGAGGGGAGGGGAGACGGTTGGTATCGGCCGACGACCCTGCGGCGGAAACATCGCTGGAAACCGCTGTGCTGAGAGACGGAGCGGAACTCTCGTCGACGTGATTTTCGCTGTTTTGCGCGATGATTTGGGCCATTCTCTATATATAGAGCAAAATGTCCGATAATACAAACTTATCGGTCGTTGTTATATGGCGACGGGCGGTGCGGTTTTGATAGATATTTGCCCGTTGAAGCGCACGCGATAAAATCACCCCAGCCGGGGATCAGCAACGATAACACCGGTCCCCTCGAAGTCTTTGACATTGTGCGTGACAACCGTCAGCCCGTGAATGAGTGCTGTTGTAACAATCAGGGCATCGACTTCATTACGCCTGTCGGGCATATGCAGATGGGCATACCGTGTGGCAACGGCGTCATCGACCGGCAGGATCCGACCGACGAATTCAGGGTGCCGGGCATCGCGACGCCGAACGCCAAGGATGCCACGTTCGAGCTCCAGAATGGTGATGTTCAGAATGACGGCTTCTAGCGCGCCGAAACGGAAGGAGTACATACTCATTGTGCCGAGACTAGGCTCTTATCACGCCCGCAATCAAGGTGATCGAGACGATGGCCAGCCAGCCGGAAGCGATCCGCTGAACCACGTAAAGTCGCCTGCCGCCGCTGCTTCCCGTCCGTGTGAGGCTCCCAGCGCCGCCCCAGATCAAAGCCACCGTCATCACCATGACACCTAAAATTCCCAGCTTCGAGGCGAATTCGGGATCGCCGGGAGGTGGTAGAAGGACCAAACCGAATATGAGGGCCTTTGGGTTCAGCATGGTGGTCAGATAGACGCGTCTCGCTGTCACGTCATTCGGCGTGCTATCGTTCTCGTGCATGCGCCATAGCCTGACGGCCATGAACATGACCCATCCTGCGGCGGCGAGTTTCATCACGACTGCGACGATCTGCCAACGTGCGAGAACTTCCGATCCCAGCCAGAGCAGCGGCAGGATCGTTGTGAGATAACCGAGCAGTTCGGCCGGGATCAGCCATCGGGCTTTGCGGTGCCCGTTTTGCGCTCCCGCAAGCCCCATTAATGTATTGGTGGGGCCTGGAGAAAGCAGGAGTGCGAGGACGGCAAAAGAGAACGCAGCATGGGTCATGTCTGAAATCAGTTTCCGCTAGATGTCGTATCTCTACCAGCACATACCGATGAAATTCCATCACGCATTGATGTGTGTCATTGAATGATCAATGGACTGCTCGCCATCGAATCGATGCCACGTCGTAGCGCCGAACTTTGACGGCGATCAAGTTCAAGAACGATACGGAGCGACATCGTTAAATCTGGCGTGGTTGATCTGGATCAACGTCCCAAAAATCCAGCCGCGTTATGTTCCACCGAACAACAGCGTTCGGACGGAACGGCTTCGCTCTGGTTGGGAATATCTCCAAGCTTCCCGGTGCGCTGCTGTCCATATATCGCGGCCTAAGGGGCTAGGGAGGCGAGGTCGCGACGAAGGCCCGGCAAGCGGCATATTGCCGGGCCTTTTGCTCTTGCACCAGCGTGGCAGAGGTCCGGCTCCACAATCTCCGATTGTGGCTATGCCGCCTTGCTGAAACTGCGGCCGGAGTTGCCGAAATAGGTATCGAATGCGGATGCCACCGCGCGGATCATGAACCGGTTGCCGTCGCTCACATGGACGTAACCGGCATCGAGTGTCACGACGCCATCGTCCATCAACTCCTGCAGTCTCGTGTTGTCGTTCGACAGGAGCGCTGGATCGAAGCCGTGGATGGCGGCAAGGCCTGCGATGTCGACGGTGAAATCGCACATTAGCCGCTCGATCACGTCGGCACGGAACCGGTCCTCCGCGGTGAGAGCGTATCCCTTCGCGGTGGCCAGCCCTCCGTCCGCGATGCAGTTCGCATAAAGACCGAGTGGAACTTCGTTCTGAACGAATCCCTCGGCGAAGCTGCTGATCGACGACGCGCCGAGGCCGATCAAGGTCCGGCATTCGTCCGTGGTGTATCCCTGGAAATTCCTATGCAGTCGGCCGCTGTCTGCTGCGATGGCTAGGTCGTCCTCTGGACGCGCGAAGTGGTCCAGGCCAATGCGCTTGTATCCTGCCGCCATGAGTGCGTGAGCGATCGCTTCCGCCTGTTCGTTCCTTTCCTGCGCGCCAGCAAGGGCAGTTTCGTCGATCAGTCGCTGATGCTTCTTGAAGCCGGGGACGTGCGCGTAGCCGAAGACGGCGAACCGGTCCGGCCGCATCGTGATCGCGGCCTCGACGGTGTCGATGCAGGACTGCACCGTCTGGAAGGGCAGTCCGTAGATGAGGTCGAAGTTGAGCCCCAGGATCCCGTTGGCCCGCAGGCGGGAAACCGCCTCCGCCGTGGTGTCCGCCGACTGGATGCGGTTTATGGCCTTCTGGACGATGGGATCAAAGCTCTGTACGCCGAGACTCGCACGACTGACTCCCGTCTGCCCAAGGGCATCTGCCATTTCACCAGTCAGCGTCCGGGGATCGATCTCCACCGCGATGCGGGCGTCCGCGCAGACCGCGAAGTTTGCACGCAGAGTGTCCATCAGCGTAACGAATTCCTCTGGTCGCACGGTCGTCGGGGTGCCGCCACCAAAATGGATTTTACCGACTTCAAGACGCTCATTCCGCGATCCGCCGACCAGGGCTATCTCCCGCTGCAGGACGTTGAGATAGTCAAGGATCGGCTGGTCTCGTTCGGAGATCGTCGTGTGACAGCCGCAATACCAGCACATCGAGCGGCAGAAGGGGATGTGGAGGTAGAGGGAGGTGTTTTCACCGGAGGGCACGGAGTGCAGCCACTCGACGCAGTCACCTGGGCCGATGTCGAACGAAAACAGAGGCGCTGTCGGATAGCTCGTGTAACGGGGCAGACGCTCCTCTCCGTACTTCTCGATCAATGTCCTGGTCATCGGGTGCTCCATCCTGCCAATTTGGTTTCCTTGAGCGTTAGCTGTGGGCGCGCGACATGTCTTTGATCCATCGCAAGTGAACGCGCTGAAAGACATGCGACGAAGTTTGCTCGCGAACAAAGTCGTACACCGACCCGCGATCTATTCTCTTTCCACGGTCTGGATGATCTGTGCCGCGAAGCGAACTCGAATACCGGAACCACCATGTCCAACCTGCTCGCTCCGCCTCTCGTCGACGCCCGCACCATCTCCCCCCCAACATCGGCACACCGCGATCTTCCGGCGCAGGCGTCCGTGTCGACTTCCCAATCTCGCGTTGAGACATACCGAGATGACAGGAACCACGCCTCATGCCGTCTCTCGCATTCTCAGCGCGTGGGAGGTGAAAGGATTTGTTGAGGGAGGGCGCCAGAAGCTGCCCCTTAATGTGGCGGGGCTTGCCGCATTGGCCGGCGAGGCGGAGAAATGACGGGTATTCGCTTCGGCGTTTGTCTCAGATCAAATTGGATTCGATCACCTCCGCTATGTTCCTTTGCAACGAAGCCAAGTTGGCTTCTGTTTCAAGGAGCATTCACATGAGCAAGTTCATTAAGACTATCGTCGGCTCGGTCATTCTGGCGGCATCGTTCGGCTTCACGGCCAGTGCAGCGGACTTCGAGGTTCACATGCTGAACAAGGGCAAGGACGGCGCGATGGTCTTTGAACCAGGCGGCATCAAGATCGCCAAGGGTGACAGCATCACCTTCATCCCCACGGACAAGAGCCATAACGCAGAGACCGTCAAGGATCTAATTCCGGAAGGTGCAACGGCTTTCAAGGGCAAGATGAACGAGACCATCAAGATCAGGTTCGACGCTCCAGGAGCTTATGCGGTGAAGTGTGCGCCCCATGTCGGCATGGGCATGATCGCTGTCGTGGTCGTCGGGGACGCACCTGCCAACCTAGACGCCATCAAGACCGCCAAGTTTCCCAAGAAGGCGCGTGAACGGCTTGATGCCGATATTACTACCCTCGGGCTCTGACCGAGATTTGTCCAGCCGACATTGAAAGTAGCCGACTGGACATCAAGGGCGCTGTGATGAAGACAATTCATACCGATATTAGCGAAAATGGTCATACCAAAGCGGACCTTCCGCTCAAGCAAGCGCTCTTGGAGATGGTCGGTTGCCCCGACGGGATCTCGGAGGGGGCTCCTGGCTTCAATATCGTCTGTTCGGCACCCCGTGATCGTACAAGGTGAGTTTGCACGGGTGTCCACGCGTGGACACCCCATCTTTCTGCATGCTACAACCCGCCACGTCGGCACGGTCCGTGTTGATTATTGACACAAGGGCAACGGGTGAAGCCTCAGATGATGCCGCACAGGAACGGTGACTCCGGGACAAGCATTGCGTCGCTGATACTTGACAGGAAAATCTCTCGCAGGCAGGCGTATCTGTTCGCAGTGCTGGCGATCTGTATTTCCATTCTCGTTGCCTTCCTTATTCGCGACGGTCTGGCTGGTCGGACGGTTGTCGATCTGTTCATTCCTGCAGTGCTCGTCGTGTCGGTAGTGGGTGGGTTGACGTCGACATTGATCGTCGCCGGCCTCTTGTGCGTCGTCGTGGTCGCGATGGAAACGGGGACGGGCGCTCCGTTCCAAACGCCATGGGTCGAACTCGGATTCTTCATCGTGGTTGCCACCACTATTGCGCTCCTCAGCGAAGTGCTGAGAGATGCACTCCTGGCTGCAAAGAACGCTGAGAAGGCCCTCCGTGTGCGGGAGGCTCATCTCAAGTCCATTCTGGACACCGTCCTCGATGCAACCATCGTCAGCGAGCAGGACGGGACGATCGTGTCCTTCAATGGCGCAGCCGTCAGGCAGTTCGGCTATGCGGAGGAAGAGGTCATAGGCCAGAACCTCCGCATTCTGATGCCACAGCCCTATCGCAAGGAACACGACGGCTATCTCAACCGGTATCTGAGTACCGGGGAGAAGCGGATCATCGGTGTCGATCGCGTGGTCGTCGGACAGCGCAAGGATGGTTCCACGTTTCCGATGAAGCTTGCAGTCGGCGAGATGCGTTCCGGCGACAAGACATTCTTTACAGGTTTCGTCCGAGATCTTACCGAGCGCGAGGAATCCGCTGCCCGTCTCGAAGAAATCCAAGGTGAGCTTGCCAGACTGGCCCGCCTCAATGAAATGGGCGAGATGGCGTCGACACTCGCGCACGAACTGAACCAACCTCTTTCGGCGATCGCCAACTACGTGCACGGGTGTTCGCGCCTTCTGCGGGACATGGACACCGACGTCGCGGTAATGATGAGGGAGGCTCTGGAGGAGGCTGGCAGCCAGTCTCTGCGCGCCGGACAGATCATAAAACATCTGCGTGAGTTCGTCAGCAAGGGCGAGACCGATAAGGCACCGCAGAACATCCGACAACTAGTGGAGGAGGCAGGCGCGCTGGCTTTGGTCGGATCTCGTGAGAAAGGTGTCAGGACCGTATTTGACTATCGCCCAGGAGCGGAGATGGTGATGGTCGACCACATCCAGATCCAACAGGTGTTGACCAATCTGATGCGCAACGCCATCGAGGCTATGAAGGACGCTCCTAAAAAGGAGCTGATCGTTCGGATCCAGCCAGGTGCCCCAGGACAGGTGACCGTGATCGTCGAGGATACGGGCTCGGGAATTCCGGAGGAAATCTCGGCACAGCTATTCAAGCCATTTACGACCACGAAGCCTGGAGGAATGGGAATCGGACTGTCGATATCGAAACGGATCGTGGAAGCGCATGGCGGAACGATGACCGTATCGCATACCCCGTCTGGGGGCGCGAGCTTCCAATTCACGCTGCCTGCTTATGATGAGAGAGAAGACCATGTCGAAGGATGATTTCACCGTCCATATCGTCGACGACGAGGAACCAGTCCGGAAGTCGCTTGCGTTCATGCTGACGATGAACGGGTTCGCCGTACGGGTGCATGAATCGGCCACAGCGTTCGCGCAGTTCGCACCCGGCGCGCGAGACGCCGTTCTGGTAACCGACCTTCGTATGCCGGACATGACGGGCGTCGAACTGATCCGAAATCTGTCCATGCTGACGAATAGAATTCCCTCGCTGGTGATCACGGGGCACGGCGATGTTCCGATGGCCGTCGAAGCCATGAAGGCCGGAGCTATCGATTTCATCGAAAAACCGTTCGAAGACACTGTCATCATCGACGCAATCCGCCGGGCGGCCGACCAGCTTCACGACAACCGCGTCGCTACAGATTCTGTCGAAGACGTCCGCGAACGTCTGGCGACACTTAGCGAACGCGAACGTCAGGTGCTGTCGGCGGTGGTTGCCGGGCTGCCGAACAAGTCGATCGCATATGATCTCGATATCAGCCCCCGTACGGTGGAGGTCCATCGCTCCAATGTCATGGGCAAGATGAAGGCGAAGAGCCTGCCCGAACTTGTCAGGATGGCGCTCGCCGCTGGATTCGGTCCCGTTTGATGACTTTCGGCGTTTCCCTTGATTTAAAACAAGGCATGGTTTCCCGTTCGGAAGTTACTTGAGTGTTTGCAGCGGGTTCCCCGTCTGCGGACAACGGGATATCGAGTTGCAGCTATCACAGACCATTGTCGCGATCGCCACTGATGACGCCTTGCTGCGTTCGCTTGCGTTTGCGCTCGGAGTCGAGGGGTACGTTGTCCGGTCCTACGGCTCGTGGCAGACTGCTCGGGAATTGATAGAGACGTCGCTCTGCGTGATTGTGGATGTCGATATCTGCCGCGAGGACGTCGATGCTCGACGGTCCTTGCTTGATCCGGCAAGCCGCATCGTCCTGCTCACCGACGGCATGCCGGCTCCAAACGTATCAGCAAACACCCGCCTCATCTCGAAGCCCTTGCAGGGGGCAGACATCGTCGAAGGCGTGAGCCACTTCCGTCGGGTGCGTACGTAGAAACCCTTAGTGGTACAACCGAATTTCGCCATCAGCTTCTCTTGTCCATAGTTTCCTCACGATCACAAGGGGAAACGACAATGTTCGCAGGCGCACTCACCGCAACCCAATCGCACCCAGTCAGAGCTCAGGGCGTTCTCGCCCCCTCATTCCTTCCGCGCGCCAGGCAGATCAGCCTGTTTGCACCGGATGGTGAGATTTATGCGCAAGGCGAACAGGCCGGAGCCCTGTACCGGGTCGAGTTCGGTGCTGTTCGTGTGTATCGATTGCACACAGACGGCCGCCGCCAGATCGTGGCCTTTTACTTTGGCGGAGAGACCTTCGGTCTGGAGGCGGGCCGAACCCACAGCTTCTTTGCCGAAGCCACGGTTCATACCGGGCTGTCGAAATTCGCCAATGCTCCAGGGGAGCTGGAATCGCAGGAACTGATGACGCTCGCGCTTCGCAGCATGTTGCATGCCCAGGAACATCTACTCGTTGTCAGCCGCCAGAGCGCTGTTGAAAAACTGGGGGCGTTCCTTCTGGATGTTGCGGAACGCCAGGGCGACCTCGACCACATCGATCTTCAGATGACGCGCGTCGACATCGGCGAGTATCTTGGAATGACCATCGAAACGGTATCCCGCAGTTTTTCAAAGCTCCGCGAGGAAGGGATTTTGCAACTGCACGGTGCCAAGACCATCGAAATCATCCAGCCGGAAAAGCTTGTGCTCCTTTGCAAATAAGCACCGCGGACGGACGTGCGTTCAAGTGGACGCCGTCCGACCGATGTGTTTGATCCCTGTCAAAGACTGCCTTCCTCCTTCGTGTTCAAAGCAACGTCAGCGCAGCATGCGCCTGAGGGGAAGCAAGCAATGGACGATCTCGATCTACGGAATCTGGTCTTGGCTGCGTTGGAGCGCCTGCCTCTGATCGCGGCATCCCACATCGGCGTAGCCGTGCATCAGGGCGTGGTCGTATTGAGCGGCCACGTCGTGGACGAGAGCCACAAGGCCATCATCGAGTTTGCTGTCATCAACCTGCCAGAGGTCAAAGGGCTGGCGCAGAAGATTCACATCTGCGCCGATTTAGAGTTTCTCGATTCCGATGAAGAGATTGCACGGCGGATGGTCCGGATGATCGAATGGAATATCTCGAAGCCTCAGAACGATCTTCGGGTAAGGGTCGAGGACCGCTGGGTGACGCTCACTGGCCACGTCGGTTGCAGCCAAGACCTCGAGAAAGCCGAACAGTTCGCAAAGATCGTCCGAGGGTGCGCCGGATTCAGCAACAATCTCGCTGTTTCCAACCAAGCGTGGGTCGCCGCCACCAGTCTGGAGACTGCCGCCTGACGTTGCAGCGACCCGGCTGAACGTCACACCCGAGGCAGAGCGCTTGCACGCGGAGCAGGCGCACCCCAGCACGACAGAGGTCGTTCCGGAGTGACCTCATTGGACCTTAGGAGAAGGCATGCGTCAGTATAGTGTTCTTGCGGCGTTTCGCATTTATCCAACTTGGCGTATCGCGGCCGCCCGACTGACCCGGCCTTCTAAGACTTGCAACGCGGCTTCCTGGAATGCCATGTGATCCCGCAGGTCATCGAGAAGTGCCGCGAGCTGGAAGCGCAGCGCATCCGGGTCTTCGACCGGCCCCCCATTCCCGATCTTTTCGAGGAGGTCTGCAAGGCGTTCGGCTCCATTATCATCCAGGGTGTGCGCGAATTCTGGCACGCGGAGGGTGCCGATCCTGCGATCTGCCTGGTCAGACTGCGCAAGGAGGGCAAAGTCCGCTTCTGCCCTCCGTTCGCGTTCGAGAAGCAGGCGCAGGTCGACGGCGGTGAACACGCACAGGTTCCTGTCGATCAGGTCCGGCAGGGATTCACTGATCGTTTCCAGCTCGGCGCAAAGCGCTACCTCGGATCCGTAGGACGACTTCATCTCTTCAATCGTTGACTTGAGCTCGACGCTGCCGTTGGTCTGCAAAAAGATTTCCGCACTGCCCGGCGACATGATGCACTCCATGGCTCCATGGCGACAGTGTCGCGTTTTTAAAATCTCCGCGCATTGATCCAGATCAAGAAACCTTCAGCGGACAGTCGTATCCTTACGTTGTCCACGTAGGATGGAGATTTTCGCCAATTGGCCACTTGCCACTGGTGAGCCTATCACTCAGGTGATTGGTCACACGTCTCCGAGCGTCGAACACTCGCGTCGGCGACGACAGCACAGAGGAGGCCGCAGCATGAAGATTCACGAGTTAGCGCCGGACGATTGCATGGAACTCGTAACGGCGGGTCGACTGGCCCGGCTGGCCTGCTGCCGCGACGACCGCCCATACGTGGTGCCGATACACTACGCCGTTGACGGAAATGTGCTCTACAGTTTCACGATGCCGGGCCGGAAGCTCGACATGATGCGGGCAAATCCGTTTGTCTGTCTGGAAATTGACAAATTCGATCACGGTCACGAGTGGACGAGCGTCATCGTCGACGGCGTGTTCAGGGAATTGGAGAATGACGAGAACCGGAACCAGGAAAGGATTCATGCATGGTCGCTGCTGCAGCTGCAGATCGATTGGTGGGAACCTGGGGCTTTGAAGCCGCAACAGCAGCCAGTCCATTCAAAATCTCCGCATGTGTTTTTTGCAATCGAGATTTCAGCGACTTCAGGGCGGCATGCCAGCAAAGGCGATAGCTGACATTTCCGGCGCTATAGTTACGGTGCTGACATTCGGGTCTGCGGTTGCGCTGACACGGCTGGGAGGCGGGTCGTCGTAGAGGCTATAACCGTCAAGTGTCCGGCATTAGATAGCAAAACCATCAGACCTAAAATGGCATTCCAATTACCTTGGTCCCGGTGCCAGTCGTTATCGGCTGGGCTTGATCTAGCGCAATGCGGGGTTCCCCGGAATCGTTAATACTGATGCGGGCCAAATCGGAAGAGAAACACAATGGAGCCCTACCGACGACCTAGATATCACTCAAGAGAGGAGAAACGTGATGACATCAGCCAAATTGATCCGCAGCGTCATTGGTTCCGCGCTCATTGCCGCAAGCGCGATGACCGTAGCCTTTGCGCAGACGCAAACACCCGAAACTGACGGTGCGACAATGCCAGATCAGGGAATGCAATCTGGTCAGCCAGGCATGATGGGCCGGAATATGATGCGATCGGGAATGATGGGCGGAATGCCAATGGGGGCAATGCGCGGGCATATGATGAAGTTTATGTTTGCCGTCGCGGATGCCGATGGCGATAACGCGCTCTCGTTTGAGGAAGTAACCACCATTCACAAGCGCATCTTCGACAAGGTCGATGGCGACAAGAACGGGAAGGTCACTCAAGAGGAAATGCGATCGTTTATGCGAGAATAGCGTATGGAAATTTGGACCGGTCCATCTCGGATGTCATCTTTGAACCGCCCCGCAGAATAGTGTGAAGCGGGGCGGTACAGCAGAAGAACGGCGATGATGAAGGTGTCGTTGGCGCGCTAACTGCTTTGGACAACATCGGCAACGTTGAGCTCTCGCCGCAGCAGAACGAGCGTCGGGTCGTCGTCGTAGTCCAGGGCTTTGAAACCCATATCCCGCTCCAACTCGATCGCTGAATGGTTCTCACGACTTTCGATGGACTCGATGCTTGTGATCTTGTGCCGTTCCGCATAGCGGCAAATATGGGCAAGCATTTCCCAGCTTATTCCCTGGTGTTTGAAATCGTCGCGGATTGTGAGAGCGACCTCGCCTCGCTGACCATTCTTGTCGGTCGCCAGCATTGCCACCGCAAGCAGCGTTTCGCTGGGAGATAGGGCAAGAAAATTGACGACGTGCGGATCGTCAATGCGTGTCATTTCGGCGAGCCTTTTGTGGGACACTGCCTGCATTCCAGCGAGAAACCGAAATCGGAGGTCTTCCGGCGTTACATGTGTGAAGAATTCCGCAACGATTGCACTGTCCTGTGGCGTGGCGTGGCGGACGTGGAAGCGGAATCCAGTGCGTGTGGTAAGGTCGTCATCGGTGTCGTGAACTTCCATTTTGCTTCTCCTTTGAGCTGGCTAGACAGCGCTTCGGTGGCGTCCTGACCGCAAGAGCGATGGCCTTCCATCCGATATTGACTTCTGGCGCGCCGTTCTCTTCCGCCAAGTGAAACTTTCGGATCCGATCCGGCAGTCCTAATTGCTATTGAGCTGCGCCGCGCGCGCATTCGACGCAATAGGGCGTGAAGGGCAGGGCTTCGAGCCGCTGTTCGCCGATTTCGGCGTCGCAAAGGACGCATCGGCCGTAGGTTCCACTTTCTATGCGATCAAGCGCCGATGAAATCGCCTTCAATTCTTCGCGGCCGCTCCGTTCCATGCCCACGAGGACTTCGTCATTCTCCGTTTCGATCGCGCGGTCGTCGCTGTCGGCATCCAGTTGTGTGCCAAGGTCGCTTTCAATCGCTGCCAGCCGCCGCTCAATGCCGCGACGGCGATCTTCGAGATCCTGTTTTATCGCCATAATTTTCATTTGTGTCTCACTCAGTTGTGGCCGGCTTGAACCCGGAAACGCCGTCCGCGTGCGACAGCCGCGACCTCTGCAACGGTTCAAGCATATGCAGCTATGGGCTTTGCTCATTGACCAGGATCAAGAAAAGGAAACTTTGTGGCCCGTCACACGAGAAAGTCTTGCCCATCATACGCCTGCCGATCGAAAATACGATTGTCCAACAGAGGAAACTACTCCGCCAGCGCCCGCCGCAGCTTACGGATGACCACGCCTCTCGCTTTCTCGTCGGCACTCCTTGCCAATTTATCCTGTAGATCAAGGACAAGCGATTGTACGTCGTTATGCCAGTCCATATTACCGACGCGGGCGGGGTCGATACGTGGCGGCTGCGCCGCATCGGTTATACGGAGCGGTCCCTCGGGTGTCAGCCGAAACGCTGCGTCCAAAAGAGGAGTCGTGATCCGTTGCTCCGGCAGGAAAGCCAAGAGGCGTTGCCGAAGACCTAGAATTCCCGTGTCTTCTCCATGGACGAGAAAGACACCGGACCGAACAGGTTGGCGCGCGCGCACCCATTCAGCCAGTTCCGGTCCATCGGCGTGACCGCTGTAAATATCGAGCCTGCGAATACGTGCGCGAACCTTTATGTCATCTCCCTGAATGCGGACCATCGAGGCACCATCCTCGAGAATGCGACCCAGCGTTCCCGCCGCCTGATATCCGACAAGCAGCACTGTAGCTTCGTCCCGCCATAGCCAGTTCTTCAGCCGATGGCGGATGCGTCCCGCCTCGCACATACCGCTTGCGGCAATGACGATATGAAATCCCTTGATGAAATCGACAGCCTTGGATTGCTCGACGGTCTCGGTGAACCGCACGTTTCTGGCCTGCATGGCCTTGGCCAGCAATGCGCCGTTCTCCAAATCCCGTGCATGTTTGCGAAATACAGCGCTGGCTCGCGTGGCCAGCGGTGAGTCGATTATGATCGGGCACGTTGCGATCTCGCCAGCCTGCATCAGGTACACCAGATCGGCGAGGAGTTCTTGCGTGCGTTCGACCGCGAAGGAAGGGATGAGCAGTGCCCCGTTGGGATGCGTCGCCGCCACGACCTCCGCGCGCAATGCCTCGCGCCGAGTTGGGTCTGTGGCTTCGATGCGGTCTGTAGCGCCGTAGGTGCTTTCGCAGACGACATAGTCGCAGCCCGCTGGGGCTTCCGGGTCGAATTGCAGAAGTTTGTGGCTGGGGCCGATGTCGCCGGAGAAAAGCACCCTTACCGTGGGGGAACCGGCGATTTCCATTTCCACCGAGGCGGACCCGAGTAGGTGGCCGGCGTTCCAGAACCTGAAACGGATGCCCTCCGCCGCTGTCTCCCATACTTCGAGTTCCACCGCGCGCATCAACGTCACGGCAACGGCTGCGTCCTCAGCGGTGTAGATTGGCGCGACCGTCAGGCGATCACGACGTCGGTTGCGGCGGTTCAGGTGCTCGACTTCGCTTTCCTGGATGTGGGCGGAGTCAGGCAGCATAACGGAGCAGAGATCGATCGTTCCGGGCGTTGCAAAGATCGGCCCGTCGAACCCAGCTTTGACGAGCTTCGGCAACAGCCCGGAATGGTCGATATGCGCGTGGGTTAAAATGACCGCGTCGATCATCCGAGGGTCAAAGGGGAAGGCTCTATAGTTAAGTTCCTTTTCCGTCTTGGACCCCTGGAACAGACCGCAATCGACAAGGATGCGTGTTTCTCGAAATTCGATAAGATAGCAGGATCCGGTGACTGTGCCTGCTGCGCCATGAAAATGGATAATCGGCTGATGAGACATCAGGAGCAGATCCTTTGCCGGGGTTTCAAATCATCGGTTAGTATAGCGGCAAAAGTGGGATGCGACTTGATGTGCCTCAAACTTGAGCTGTGCCCGTTGACGTATGGGACAAGACGAGGCGTCGAATACGGCAAGGTCGCCGCTAGCCCTCCATGTCAGCGCGTGCATTAACGGCGGTGAACTTCATGCGAGCCAGACATTACACAATCCTAATCGGGGTCGACCGAATAGCACGCCTTTTCAACTCCCTGGACCCCACGCCGTTCAGGGAACGCGACCTCGACGACGATGCGGAGCGATTTATTGTCGAGTGGGCACAGGAAGCGCCTGCGAACGTCCCGATTGAAATCGTTATCCAATTGCCGAAGGAAGAGACGAATTCCGAATCCGAGCAAACTGTGACGCATGCTGTGAAATACAACTTCGAGGGCCGTGCCACCCAAGCCAATCGGGAATTGCGGGAGTTGCTTCGGGAAGGACGGCGCGCGTTGATTATCGGCATTCCGATTTTGGCTTTCAGCCTCATTGCAAGCCAGCTGGTCAACAGTTTGACAGGGACAGCCGCATTCTCGCGTGTGGTCAGCGAAAGCCTGCTGATATTTGGATGGGTTGCAAACTGGCGCGCTCTCGAAATCTTTCTTTATGGCTGGTGGCCTATTACGCGCCGTCGCGATCTTTATCGGCGTCTTGCGTCTGCGTCCGTGAAGGTTTTGTGGAGCTAGGATTTCAGATCAAGAGAAGCGAGCAAAGGGCGGGTTCATTGGCCTGCTTCTCGCCGACCCGACCATGAGATTTGCCGAGTACGGACTGCTTGTGCGGACCGACCTGTAGGGCCGTGGCACGGGTGGGCGCTCCTTGGCCACTTGAGGGACGTTGCCATGGTGCGCGCCTGAGGTGCATCGAAGGCATAGTGCTCAGCGAAAACCAGGAAATGCTCAAAATGTGCTGGGAATTCTGGTTCGCCGTCGTACGGCACAAGCTGGATCCTCGCTTGTTCCTGGCGGGTCTGGATCTGAAGCACTCTTCCTGACGAATCGCACGGAAATCCTTGATCAAGATCAATGTGGACGTGGCGGGAGGGCCTATGCTGCGAACTCACAGTTCACCGGTCTTCGAAGGGGAAATTCAATGAGCTACAAAACTATTCTCAGTGTGACGGGAATTCATCAGTCCGATGATGATCTGCGGGCCGCGGCTGAGCTATGCGGTTCGGCCGGCGCACATCTCTCCGCCCTGATCGTCGCCTTGTCGGCACCACCGCCGATTGGTGAATATGCGGCCACAGTGTCGGTCAGCTGGCTCGAAGAGCGCAATCGCGAAATTGCGAAACTTGATCAACGGGCGGTAGATGCCAAGGCCTTGCTTGCCCAAACCGGCATATCTTTCGACGTCGACACGATCTATACGGAGACGGCGTGGTCCGACGACGAGATCGGGGAGCGAGCCTCCTATGCCGATATCGCGGTGCTTGGGCCGGACCTTAAACTGGATCCGGAACTCCGGGCGCGCGCTATCGACGGCTGCCTTTTCAAGTCGGCGCGGCCTGTCTTCATTGTCCCAAAGCGCGGCACGTCAACGTTTTCTCCCAAGACGATCGTACTTGCCTGGGACTCCCGGCTGGAGGCTGCCAGGGCAGCGCGCGAAGCGGTCGACATGATGAAACATGCCGAGGTTCATGTGACCCTCGTTGACCCTCAGGCATCTTCCGCGAGAAACGGAGAGGAGCCTGGTGCCGATGTTGCCGTCTATCTGGCACGGTATGGCATCGCGGTCACGGTCGACCGACTCGCGAGCGGCGGCAGACCCGTTGCGGAAGTCCTCAATCAGCATGCGCTTGACGTTTCGGCCGATCTGCTGGTGATGGGTGGCTATAGTCACTCGCGTCTGAGGGAGCGCCTTTTCGGCGGCGTCACGAAGGCAATGCTCGAGTCGTCGATTGTCCCCGTGCTGATGACCCATTGATGCAGTTTTTCCAAGATGCCGGGCGGTACGCAATCGGCCGGCATCTTGGTCTGCTCCAGCTGATTTAGGTCAATCGCCTACTGCATAATTCCTTAAATCGGAATCGATTTAAGGAATTATGCAGCTGTAGTTATCGGCGGCGGCTAGCGTCCTTCGGTTGTGGGGTGGAAAACACCAAGAAGGAGATTCCGGAAGACAAGAAGACGGCAGACGGCGAGATCGCCGGTCCGGGATTTCCAGCCTCCTCACCGTAGCGCACGCATTGCATTGAGGATGACTGCGAGATCGATGATCTCCTGCAGCAGTGCGCCCTGGACCGGCGGGAGGTAACCGAAAGCTGCCAAAAACATTGCGGCCAACGAAAGACCGAGACCGGCGATCACACTTTGCCGCGCGATTGCAAGCGTCCGGTGCGCGATCACGATCGCCTGCGCGAGAGGCGTAAGATTGTCGACGAGCAGGACCACACCGGCGGCTTCGGAGGAGGCGGCCGCACCGCGTGCCCCCATGGCGACACCGACATCCGCAGATGCAAGAGCCGGGGCGTCATTCACGCCATCACCGACCATCATCACAGGACCGGATTGTCGAGCGGTTTGAACAGCCTCTACTTTCTGCTCCGGCATAAGATCTGCGAGAACCTGGTCAATTCCCAGTCCGTCGCTGACGACGGACGCAACGTCGAGACGATCCCCCGTTGCAAGAATGATCTCTGAAATCCCTGCTTCCCGGAAGCGGGCGATGGCTGTGGCCGCGTCAGTTCTGACTTGATCGGCCACGACGATTATCCCGGAAACGATGCCGTCAATTGCTACGGCTACCACCATTTGACCCGGTTTTACAGCTGAGCGAAACGATCTCGGGTCGCCTTCGTTGCTGTTGGCGGCAACGTAACTGCTTCCGCCAATGACGACCCTTTTTCCCTCGACGAGGCCTTCCAACCCTGCGCCGGCATTTTCTCGAACATTAATGGGTGACGACAGCCGCAGCCCGCGCTTGTGCGCCGCGGCGACGAGCGCTGCCGCCATCACGTGGTTCGAAGCCTGGTCAAGCGATGCCGCCAGTCGCAGAAGTTCGGCATCCGTGATCCGGTGAGCCGAACGAATTTCGACGATTTCGGCAGAGCCGAAGGTCAACGTGCCGGTCTTGTCGAGCACAGCCACACGCACGCGGCTGAGCGCCTCAAGAACATCGCCTCCTTTTATCAGGACCCCAATTTTTGCAGAACGGGAGAGGCCTGAAACGAGGGCAATCGGTGCGGCAAGGATCAACGGGCAGGGGGTTGCCACAACAAGGACCGCCAGTGCGCGGCGAGGCTCGCCGGACAGAAGCCATGCTGCGACGGACAACCCAATCGTCAGCAGAAGAAACACGACGGCATAGCGATCCGCCAGGCGCGTCATCGGCGCTTTGCTTTTCTGTGCAGCCTCCACCAGCCGCACGATGCCCGCATAGGTGCTCTCGGCCGCCGCGCGGAGAACCTGCATGTCGAAGGCGCGACCGAGCGAGGTACTGCCGCTGAGGACTTCATCCCGCGGCCCGCGCTCGACGGGGAGGGACTCACCAGTCAGGACCGACTGATCCAGCAGGGCGGATCCCAATATGATCGAACCATCGACAGGTACGACCTCCCCCTGTCGAATGAGGAGACGATCACCAGGAACGAGTAAGGAGATCGGTACCTCCTCGAGCCGGTCACCGCTGTAGCGCATCGCTCGTTGCGGGACCCGCCCGAGCAAGGCGGTCATTTCCTGAGCTGCGCGGCCGGATGCAAACGCTTCGAGCATTTGCCCTCCGGCATACATGAGGGCAACGACGTTTGCAGCCAGCGTCTCGCCGAATGCCAGAGCCACAGTCATGGAGAGAGCGGCAATCAGGTCCAGGCCGAAGTCGCCGCGAAAAAGGGAGTTGCCGGCGGTCACAAGGAGTACAGCCAGTACAGGTGCTGTCGCACCTCCCCACAGAAGTCGCGATGACGAGAGCAGGCCCAGCAATTGAAGTGCAAATCCGCCAACAAGCCCGATCAGTGCAACCGCCACCAGGATCGATTGCATGTGATTTGATAGGCTGCTCAGGAGGACGTGACGGTGGAAACGTGGCTGCATCGGTGCCTCTCGCAAAAAAAACGGAGCTTTCGGCAGACGCCAAGTTTGAGCACCGGTTGGCAATACTACTGCTCCTGGTCGGTGCTCCAACACGTTTCGACGATTTGTGCGAGCGCGCCGTTCCGTCGACGGCGCGCCAAGTGATCGTCAGAATCTGATCAGGTCGATTTGATGGCGATTTTCTTTTCGTTTGTTTGAGCTTCTGCCGATTTCGGCAACTTGATCGTCAGCAGCCCCTTTGTGAAGGACGCCTCGATCTTGTTGGCGTCGACGACATCGGGGATGGGAAAGCTGCGTTGGAACGAGCCGTAGCTGCGTTCGGAGAGGTAGTAGTCCTCTTCTTTTTCCTCCTTCTCCTCGGTCTTTTCGCCTTTGAGCGTCAGCATGCCGCTCGAGACTGTGACCTCGATATTGGTTTCATCCATTCCGGGCAGTTCGGCAGAAATCTCGTATTCCTTGTCCCTTTCGACGACGTCGACAGCCGGAGCGACCTGCCACCGGGTGCCGGCCGAGGTAGGGTCGCCTCTGAGTGCGCGGCTGAAGGGGGAGCGCCACGACAGGGGATGGAAGTCATCGAACAGGCGATCGATATCCTGACGCAGGTTATCCAATAGACTCCAGGATTGCCCGGTCGCCACCGGTGTCGTGGACTCGGTTTTGACTTGCAATTTCGCAGGCGATTTAATCATTGTTTGGACTCCTTCCCAGACTTTGGGTTTCGTTGCGGTTCGCAGATCTCTCCGGCGTTCATCACGGGGACGCATCGAAAGACTGGCGACGGCAGGCTTGCCGGACACCGGACCACTCGCCGACAGCATCAATTAGAGCGTATTTGACGACGAAGATCATTGACGGGAATCAAATCAACGCCAAATTCCCTTCGGCTTGCAAAGACGGCAGAGGCCCTTGATCCTCGATGGGCAGGCATTTTCCCAACGTGCTCGAACCAGATTGAAACACGACCTTCGCGTAAATCAGACTCTGTCCGATCTCATTTCCCGGCACAGGTTTGGCATCCGCGACCAAATGAAGCTGCGCGAGATGCTGGATGTTGGCTAGAAATTGATCTCGATCAAATCTTCGAAAAATAAATGCTGACTATATGGCAGTCTCGAAGACCCTCGGAGGATATAGGATGGACTTGCGATGAACCACCGACAGGACGTGCATACGTCCGAAGTTCCGGTTCTCTGCGTTGCCTGCGAGGCCAGGCTCCGCGGCGTATGCGGCGCACTCGACGCGGACCAGCTTATGGCACTCTCGAAGACGTCTACGAAGAAGCGGTTGGAAACAGGGGCGGAGCTAGTCGGTGATGCCGAGATCATCGATGGTTATGCCAACATTCTTTCCGGGGTGGTCAAGCTCATCAAGGGCCTGCCCGACGGCCGTGAACAGATAGTGGGTCTTCAGTTCGCTCCGGACTTCCTGGGCCGGCCTTTCCAGGCTGAGAGCGCTGTCTCCGCGCAAGCCGCCACCAATGTCGTCCTCTGCTCGTTTCCCAAGCGCACACTCGAGGCTCTGATCAAACAGTCGCCGCAGCTTGAGCACAGCCTTCTGAAGCAGGCGCTGCGTGAACTCGATGAGGCGAGGGACTGGATGCTGACTCTTGGTAGAAAGAATGCGCTGGAGAGGGTCGCGAGCTATCTGCTTTTGATCGCGAACTACATTGACCCCGCTCTGCAGCCACAATCGGAAGTGATCGCATTCGACCTGCCGATGTCACGATTGGAGATCGCCGACTTCCTCGGCCTGACCATCGAAACCGTAAGCCGCCAGCTGACGAAGCTCCGCGTGGACGGTGTTATCCAGGTCAGGCAAAGCAGGCATATCGTCGTCAACAACCCAGCTCGCCTGAAAACTTTCTCTGGTTGTTGAGAATGCTGTTCCTGATGATGGGCGCAACGTGTTCGTTCTCGAATGCCACGTGACGCCGCAGGCTGTCGAAGAAGCCGCGCAGCATGAATCCGAACGTTTCGGCCTGATCGACATAGCCGCCATGGCCGATTTTCAACAGAATTACCGTCAAATCCGCGGCAAAGCACTCGTCTGATATGTGTTCACCACGCAGCCTGTCGACGGACATGCTCTGGCCAGTGCCTGCTATCGCCTTTTCATAGGCCGGGAATATGACGCTTTCCTCGTATTCGTGTGCCAGGCGAAGGATGGGGATCAGCTTCGCGGCAATTGAAAGGCACGTCAATTCATCGACATTCGAGGGAAGGCAATCGGCAATGTGCTCGAGCTCCTCGCACAAACCCACTTTCTTGTCGTGGATCAAGGTCATTGCCTCTACCAGACCCCGCTTGCCGAGTTCTTCGCTCGACAGACATCTGATTTCGCATGACCGCCGATGCGCTGTGCTTTCATCGTGGCAGACTGACATGGTTCCGCTCCTGACTTCCTTCGATCACAGAGACTGCTTCATGTCGAATGCGATTTCCTTGATATAGATCAAGGCCATCACGATCCAAATGAGGGAAATCTCCGACAACCAAAGAGTCGGGGATTTTTCCATGAGGCACGCAACGTCTATCGTCGGTCTGGGAGTTTTCAGCTTCCTGGCAATTCTTGCCGCAGCCTTCGCGCATGACAATGCATTCGCGAACCACATGTGGGTCTTGGCCATCGTGCTGGTCATTTCGGTCATCGTGCTCCTGCGCCGGGAGAACTTCCAGCGCGCAGCTCCAGTCGATCCGTCCGCCTACATGGACGGGCCGGTGCGCTACGGCGTGATCGCCACCATGTTCTGGGCGGTTGTTGGGCTGCTCGTCGGTGTCGTCGTCGCTCTGCAGCTCACCTATCCCGCCTTGAACATCGAGCCATGGTTCAATTTCGGGCGGATGCGGCCGCTACACACTTCAGGTGTCATCTTCGCATTCTGCGGCAACGCTTTGATTTGTACGTCACTTTACGTCGTCCAGAGAACGTCGCGCGCGCGTCTGTTCGGCGGTGATCTCGCGTGGTTCGTCTTCTGGGGCTACCAGCTTTTCATCGTCATGGCCGCCACAGGATATCTTCTCGGCATCAGCGAGAGCCGCGAATACGCCGAGCCGGAATGGTATATCGACATCTGGCTGACCATCGTATGGGTAGCCTACCTGGTCGTCTTTCTCGGAACCATCGTCAAGCGCAAGGAGCCGCATATCTATGTGGCCAACTGGTTCTACCTCGCGTTCATCGTCACAGTTGCGATGCTGCACCTTGTCAACAACCTCAGCATGCCCGTATCGTTTCTGGGTTCGAAGAGCTACTCGGCCTTTTCAGGTGTTCAGGATGCGCTGACGCAATGGTGGTACGGCCACAACGCGGTCGGCTTCTTCCTGACTGCGGGCTTCCTTGGCATGATGTACTATTTCGTGCCCAAGCAGGCTAACCGGCCGGTCTACTCCTATCGCCTGTCGATCATCCACTTCTGGGCGCTGATTTTCCTCTACATCTGGGCAGGTCCGCACCATCTCCACTTCACGGCGCTGCCCGACTGGGCGCAAACGCTCGGCATGGTGTTCTCCATCATGCTGTGGATGCCGTCCTGGGGCGGCATGATCAACGGCCTGATGACCTTGTCGGGCGCGTGGGACAAGCTTCGTACCGATCCGATCATCCGCATGATGGTAGCAGCCATCGCCTTCTACGGCATGTCAACCTTCGAAGGCCCGATGATGTCGATCAAGACGGTCAACTCGCTGTCGCACTACACGGACTGGACCATCGGTCACGTCCATTCCGGTGCGCTCGGCTGGAACGGTTTGATCGCTTTCGCGGCACTCTACTACATGGTGCCGAAGCTCTGGGCGCGGGAACGTCTCTACTCGATGCGCATGGTGAGCTGGCACTTGTGGCTGGCAACCCTCGGCATCGTCGTCTACGCCGCCGTGATGTGGGTTTCCGGCATCCAGCAGGGCCTGATGTGGCGCGAACACGACGAGCAGGGATTCCTAGTCTACTCTTTCGTGGAAAGTGTTGCGGCGCTCCACCCCTACTATCTGATCCGCTCGCTGGGGGGTGCCCTCTTCCTGTCCGGGGCACTCTTGATGGCCTTCAACATCACCATGACCATCCTTGGATATCAACGCGACGAAGCTCCGATCGGCGGAGCGCTTCCTGCCCCCCAGCCTGCCGAATAGGAGCCCGACATGGCCTTAATGGACAAACACGCGATCATCGAGCGAAATGCAACTCTTCTGCTGATTGGTTCGCTCCTCGTGGTCACCATCGGCGGCATCGTCGAGATTGCCCCGCTGTTCTACCTGCAAAACACCATCGAAAAGGTGGAGGGCATGCGTCCCTACACGCCGCTGGAACTCGCGGGTCGCAACATCTACGTGCGGGAGGGATGCTACGTCTGTCACAGCCAGATGATCCGGCCGTTCCGCGACGAGGTCGAGCGCTACGGACATTACAGCCTTGCGGCAGAGTCCATGTACGACCATCCCTTCCAGTGGGGATCGAAGCGTACGGGGCCAGATCTCGCAAGGGTCGGGGAAAGGTACTCGAACGAGTGGCATGCCCAGCACTTGGCTGACCCGAAGTCCGTGGTGCCCGAATCGATCATGCCGAGCTACGCCTTCCTGAAGTCCACCCCGCTGCAGATCAACGACCTGTCGGCGCATCTGACTGCAAATGCGGGCGTAGGCGTTCCCTATTCGCAGGAAATGATCGACGCCGCAGTCGAAGATGCGAAGACGCAGTCCACGCCGGATGCAGACACCACGGCGTTTGACGCCCGCTATCCCAAGGCGAAAAGCGGAGACTTCGACGGCGATCCGCAGGCGTTGACCGAAATGGATGCGCTCGTCGCCTACCTCCAGATGCTCGGCACGCTGGTGGACTTCAAGACATACGACGAAACCGGTGGCGACCGCTGAGGAGAAAGACAATGGACTATCACACGATGCGAACCTTTGCCGATAGCTGGGGCCTTCTGGCGATGCTCGTATTTTTCATTTCCGCGTCGGCTTTCGTCTTTCGTCCCGGAAGCCGGGACACCAGCGCCGAGGCCGCACTGATTCCGTTGAAGGACGACTGTGATGAGCGATAAACACGTTGATGAAATATCCGGCGTGCCGACGACCGGACATGAATGGGACGGTATTCGCGAACTGGACAATCCCATGCCGCGCTGGTGGGTGTGGACGTTCTACACGACTATCGTCTGGGGGCTGCTTTACGCCGTGGCCTATCCAGCTTGGCCGCTTCTGACAGGTTCGACGGAAGGCCTGCTCGGGTATTCGAGCAGGAGCGAAGTCCGGAAGGATCTTGCTGAGGCCGACAACGCAAAGAGCGGATACATGACCGCGATCAAGGAGAAGTCTATCGATGACATCCTTGCGGATGAGGACCTTCGCACCGTCGCCGTCGCGGCGGGCGGCGCGGCATTCAAGATGAACTGCGTCCAATGCCATGGTTCGGGCGCGGAAGGCTCCAAGGGCTTTCCAAACCTGAACGACGACGACTGGCTCTGGGGTGGCAGTGCCGACCAGATTCAGCAAACCGTCGCACATGGCATCCGCTTCACCAAGGATGGCGAGACCAGGGATTCCATCATGCCACCGTTCGCCGACGTACTGGACGGCGACCAGATTTCCCAGGTGAGCACCTTTGTCGCAAGCCTCTCCGCACCGGTGCAGAACGTGTCGCTTGTCGAACCGGGGAGGACCGTTTTCGCAGAGAACTGCGCCGCATGCCACGGTGACAACGCCAAGGGTAACAAGGAGATGGGGGCACCAGACCTGACCGACGCCATCTGGCTCTATGGAACTGGCGAGGATGCCATCGCGGCGCAGGTCCGCGCTCCACGAGCAGGCGTGATGCCCGCTTGGGATGCGCGTCTTGGAGAAACCGCCGTGAAGGAGCTCGCAGCCTTCGTCCACTCGCTCGGCGGTGGCGAAAAATAGATTGCTTGATCTCGATCAAGTTGGGTCTTCCGCTCGGCTGGCATGATGGATTCGTGCCAGCCATTTTTGTGGGGTTTGTGGCATTGAATGAAGGTTGGCGGCTCATGCAAAATCAGGATGTGACACGGCTGGATGCCGTCGCGACCAATTCGGCCGCCAACCGCCAGCCGCTATACGCCAGCCGCAAGAAAATCTTCCCGAAGCGGGCGTCAGGATCATTTCGGCAGTTCAAGTGGATCGTCATGGCGATCACGCTTGGCATTTACTATTTCGTCCCATGGATCCGTTGGGACCGGGGTCCGTTCGCACCCGATCAGGCGGTTCTCATCGACCTTTCGAGCCGCCGCTTCTACTTCTTCTTTATCGAGATCTGGCCACAGGAATTCATATACGTCGCAGGCCTCCTCGTGATGGCTGGTATCGGACTGTTCCTGCTGACGTCGACCGTTGGCCGTGCCTGGTGCGGCTACGCCTGTCCGCAGACTGTCTGGGTCGATCTGTTTCTGGTCATCGAGCGCTATTTTGAAGGCGACCGCAACGCTCGCATGAAGCTCGATGCTGCGCCTTGGTCTTTCACCAAGCTTCGCATCCGGGTCATCAAGCACGCAACATGGCTTTTCGTCGCCGTTCTGACCGGGGGCGCTTGGATTTTCTACTTCGCGGACGCCCCGACGCTTGCGAGGGACTTCCTGACCGGAAACGCCGTTCCAACCGCCTATGCAACCGTGGCCATCCTGACGGCGACGACCTATGTATTCGGCGGACTGATGCGCGAGCAGGTCTGCACGTACATGTGCCCCTGGCCGCGTATCCAGGCCGCCATGCTCGACGAAACGTCGCTGACCGTGACCTACAACGACTGGCGTGGCGAGCCGCGCTCACGTCATGCAAAAAGAGCCGCTGCGTCCGGGGCGAGCGTCGGCGATTGCGTCGACTGCAACGCCTGCGTCGCAGTATGTCCCATGGGCATAGACATCCGCGACGGCCAGCAGTTGGAATGCATTACGTGTGCGCTTTGCATCGACGCCTGCGACGACATCATGGGGCGGCTCGGAAAGGAGCTCGGTCTCATAAGCTATTCGACGCTGAACGACTACAATGCAAACATGGATATCGCGACCCGCTCTGGAACGTGTGATGTCACCCCCGAGCTCGTGCGCAATCCCGACGGAGCTTTCTCGGACAAGCTGGCGCATTTCCATATCGGCAAGCTGCTGCGCCTTCGCACATTTATCTATTTCGGAGCATGGAGCGCTGTCGGCATGTCGATCGCCTTCGCCCTCGCGACGAGGGACCGGCTCGAACTCAACGTTCTCCACGACCGCAATCCGCAGTTCGTCCGGCTTTCGGATGGTGCGATCCGAAACGGATACACGATCAAGCTGCTCAACATGGTGCCACAGCCACGGACAGTCGTTCTGACGCTCGACGAAGACTTTTCCGGAGCCTCCATGACCGTGGCGGGTGCAGAGGCGACCAACGTCCTTGAAACCGAAGTTACACTCGAGCCCGACAGGTTGAAGACGATCAGGGTTTTCGTGCGAGCTGATCCAAAGCGCCTTCCGGGCGGGGCGCGCGCCTTTGAGTTTGTCGTAACCGATCCATCGACGGGCGAGCGGGCCGAATACACCGCCACCTTCAATTCACGGGAGAAACCGCAGTGAGTACGCAACGACACGCAAAAGAGTTCACCGGGCGGCACATGCTTATGATCATGGTGGCGTTCTTCGGCGTCATCATCGCTGTCAATATCGGGATGGCTAAGCTGGCCGGATCCTCCTTCGGTGGCCTTGTCGTCGAGAACAGTTATGTCGCCAGCCAGGAGTTCAACGGCAGGCTGAAGCAAAGCAGGGAGCAGATCGCACTTCAGTGGACAGCCGCCTTCAAAATCATCGACGGCACGATCCGGTATCGTCTGACAGACCGCGATGGCAAGGCAGTGTCCGCCGCTTCAGTCTCGGTCCAGTTCCGGCATCCTTCCTATGAGGCTGCGGATTGGAACATTGACTTGCGGCCAGCGGGCGATGGCACGTTCGAGGCAGCGCACGCGTCCCGTGATGGCACATGGAATGTCCAGATTGACAGCGAGGTCGGACGAAGGGTTCCATACCGCGACGTCCGTAGGATCACGATCCGCAACGGAGAATTTCAATGACTTGCTGCGCGCCTTCCGCGGAAATGGCAATGGACATTGAGTCCTTGAAGATGGCAGGCCCCTCCGCCGACGAAATCATGCTTGCAGCAAAGAAGCTCGGAGACGGGAATTTCCAGACCGACCTTTCCGTTCCGTCGATGCACTGTGCAGCATGCATGTCCACGATCGAGACTGGATTGGCGTCGCTCGAGAAAGTGGTCTCGGCGCGAGTGAATCTCTCAACCAAAAGGGTCGCAGTCAAATGGAAGGGGCCTGTTGCGCCACCGATGATCCAGAAGCTGGATTCCCTTGGGTACCCAACGCATCTGACCGACGATTTCGTATCCGGTAGAGACAAGACTCTTTCCGAGCTCTTGCTGGCTGTCGCCATCTCAGGGTTTGCCACTGGCAATATTATGCTTCTCTCTGTATCGGTTTGGTCCGGCGCTGAAGGCGCTACCCGCGATCTCTTCCACTGGGTGTCTGCCCTCATAGCCATTCCGGTCATCGTGTTTGCCGGACGCATCTATTTCCGCTCAGCTTGGAATGCCCTGCGGCATGGCCGGATGAACATGGACGTGCCGATCGCCATCGGCGTGTCGCTGGCCTATTCCACCAGTCTTTACGAGACCATCACGCATGGAGAGCATGCCTACTTCGACGCCTCCGTATCGCTGCTGTTCTTCCTGTTGATCGGGCGGACTCTCGACCACGTCATGCGGGACAGGGCGCGGGCCGCGGTGAGCGGGCTCGTCCGCCTGTCACCCCGAGGAGCCGTTCGTATTACCAGGGACGGCGGCCGTGAGTATCTGCCGATCGGTGAGATCGAGCCGGGCATGGAACTCGTGATTTCGGCGGGCGAAAGAATTCCAGTCAATGCCACGGTGATCGATGGCGTATCGGAGCTGGACTGCTCTCTGGCAACGGGTGAGAGCGCGGCTCGAAGCGTTTCATCTGGCACGGAGATCCTGGCGGGAACGCACAACCTCTCAGGCCCCCTGATTATCAGAGCCACGGCTGCCGCAAAGGATTCGTTCCTCGCCGAGATGGTTAGCCTCATGGAGGCCGCAGAGCATGGGCGAGGAACCTACAGGCGACTGGCTGACAGGGCGTCCGCAATGTACTCGCCTGTGGTGCATGTCACAGCGCTGGCGACATTTGTCGGCTGGATGATCGCAACGGGCGACTGGCACCACGCCATTACTGTCGCAACCGCCGTCCTCATTATTACATGTCCATGCGCTCTCGGCCTTGCTGTCCCCATCGTCCAGGTCGTGGCCGCTCGGCGGCTCTTCGAGAACGGAATCATGATGAAGGACGGTGGGGCGCTCGAGCGGCTTGCCGAAATCGACACCGTCGTCTTTGACAAGACGGGGACGTTGACGACCGGAAGCCCAATTCTGCAGGCGGTATCCGATAGAGATGACGACGCTTTGGGTGTCGCGGTCGCGTTAGCACGCTCGTCACGGCATCCGTTTTCCCGCGCCATCTCAAAGGCGCATCCCCACCTTTCAGATGCAGTCCGGCTGGAGGCTGTGAAGGAATACTCGGGGCTTGGGGTCGAGGGCAGGGCGGGAGGGCACCTATGGCGGCTGGGCCAGGCCTCCTGGGCAACGATGCCTTTTCTGCCAAACTGCGCGACGGTCGGCACTGTGCTGTCGAAAGATGGGATGATGGTCGCGTCGTTCGATTTCATTGACGTCCTCAGGAGAGATGCGAGTGGCGCGGTCGACCAATTGCGCCGAGAGGGCATGCGGATGGAGATACTGTCGGGCGACAAAAAGTTGGCGGTCGCGCGGGTTGCTTCGCAGCTTTCAGTCCATGCGTTCACCGGTGGCGTGCTTCCCATCGATAAAGTGAATCGCCTGCATCACCTGAAGGCGATTGGCGCGGAAGCGCTTATGGTCGGGGACGGGATCAACGACGCGCCCGCGATGATGGCGGCCCACGTCTCGATGGCTCCTGCCTTGGCTGCCGATATCAGCCGAAGTGCGGCAGACTTTATCTTCCTGCGCGACAGCCTCAATGCGGTTCCCCTCTCTTTGAAGGTCGCCAGGCATGCAGAGAGGCTGGTGAAGCAGAACGTCACCTTGGCGATTGGCTACAATCTCGTGGCGGTCCCCTTGGCGATCATGGGACACGTCACACCGCTCATTGCTGCGATCGCGATGTCCGGCTCTTCGCTGCTCGTCATCGGGAACGCGATGAGACTGACTGCGGGCGAGGGATGGCTCCGGCGTGTGTTCCGCTTGGTCCATCGGCGGTGCAAACTGGTGGAATCCTGATGGAAACTCTTCTCTATCTCATGCCAATCGCGCTTCTGCTGGGAGGGCTTGGGCTCGCTGCGTTCGTTTGGGCGCTCCGTTCGGGTCAGTACGAGGACCTAGACGGCGCGGCGGAGCGTGTGCTCATTGACGACTGATCCGAGGCATCATCAGTTGGGCAGACGGTCCCACCTAGACGACGGCGAAAGAACGCAGCCCCTTCGACATGAAAGATCATCTGAGGGCGCGCGGCTATCGCTGGTCGGACGACACTGACGGCCGTCCGATGTCCTGGTAGGTCGAGCTTCCAGAAGACATACTGGATGAGGAGCTCAGCTATCTGCGCTTGGAAATCTATCGCTGGGACGAGGCTGAGTCACCGATCAAGCGCCAGACGGCATTCAACCGTCAAGGATGTTGCGCCGTCCAAATGAACTCAGTCTGCTATCGGCGCGTCGTCGACCTTGGTCCAACGACCAGCAAATCGGCATGCAACTGCTTGAGGATGCGCTTCTGTTTGCGGTTCTTTTTGCCCTCCGTCCTCAGCCAAGCTGACAACCGGTCATCAATGATGAAGCAAGGTGTGTGTCTGAGAAATCAAGCACCCGCGCCGGTCACGGCTTTCCACTGGGCCATAGCGCGGATCCGATGGATGTGGGTGGGCCAGAGCTGAGCGTTTTTGATGCGGTGCGACGAAGAGATTTCGAACTGCCGAAAAGATCGATACGAAGCGTTGCAAGCCGCCGACTGATCGAAATCTCTGCATCATCCGTTCCCGTTTTCGCAAAGGTACGTGAGAATTCTCCGCCCGATTGTTGAGCCCCTTATGAGATCGATGCTCGACACTTGGCATGACTTCCCGCTTTGCCGCAGCGCATGAGCGCAGCTTGTCGGTGATAATGCGCTGCTGCACCAAACCTTGCTTCTTCAGCAGTCTGACCAGCAATCGCTTGGCAGCCTTGGTATCGCGGCGGGCCTGGACGATCTCGTCGAGAACATAACCGTCTTGATCGACAGCGCGCCACAGCCAGCGCTTTCGGCCGCCTATGGAAATCACAACCTCGTCCAAATGCCAGATGTCCCTTCGCGACGGTTTCTTTCTGTGTAACTGCTTTGTGTAAGCCGGGCCGAATTTGCGGCCCCATCGCTGGATCGTTTCATAAGACACAACAATGCTGCGCTCCAACAGCATTTCCTCGACCAGCCGCAGGCTCAAAGGGAACCGAAAATACAGCCAGACAGCGCGGGCGATGATCTGCGGCGGAAAGCGGTGTTCTTGTAGCTAATAATGGGCGTGCTCATCTCAACTCCATTATCCACGAACCGTTAAGCCGCACACAACGTGACATCGCCCCTTTCATTGATGCTCGGCGTTCGGCGTCCAGGCGTGACCGACGCGCTCCATATACTCGAAGGAAAGCACCTCATCAGATCGACACGGGGAATTTGCACCGTCATCGATCGACAGGGTTTGATCGACCTGGTCGGCGGAATATACGGCGTGCCCGAGGCGGAGTATGACCGTCTGGTAGGATCGGAACC
>UCEZ01000034.1 GCA_900471525.1 Hyphomicrobiales bacterium
CCCAACGCCCGCCCCATACGCCCCAGTCGTCCCAATCAACGGCGGATGCCCAGATTGCACCCGTGATCGCACCTGCGAAAAAGGTTGCCGTGGGAAGATAGTAGCTGGGATAGGGTTCGGAATAGTAGCCGATCGGGGCTGGCTCGTAACCCGGCTCGTAGAGCATTTCCGGGGCATACTGCGGCACATAGATCGTCTCGGGGTTGGCCGACACGATGACGACGTTCTCGTTCTCCTCGCTAACCTTGATCTTGTCGTCGGTCTTGATGATCCCGTCTGCGACCGCCTTGTCGCGCAATTGCTGGATCGCGACCAGAACGTCCTTCTGCTGGTAGGTCAGCGCTTCACCCAGCGACTGCGTCCAGTCGAGGTCCCCGCTCATCATCTTGACGATCTGCGGATAGTTCAGAAGCGAAACGACACTGCCGTCCCATGTGGCCTTGGGCTTCAGCTTGGTGTCCTTCTTCACTTGTTCCAGGTAACGCTCCGCCTCGACGATCTGCAACGGATACAACGAAGCAGACGTCACCAGCGCGACAAGCTCATCGGGATAGAGCGCGATCCGCGCAACGAGAACCTCCAGTTCGTCATCGCTCAAAGGCGCCGGGGTGTCGTCCGCGGCACCAGCCGGGTCGGCGGCCGCCGTTTCCTGCGCCAAGGCTGGCGAAAACACATTGGTTGCAAGAGGAGAACCCGGCAGGGTCATTGCCAGGCAAACGCCGGCAGCAAGGAACAATCCATAAGGTCGAGGCATCTCGTCAATCCCCTTTGTCTGTCACAACTCTTGATTTTAGTCACACCTATCCGCGGTCGCTAGCCCTATCGGCCGAGCGTCCTATCCATCCGCGATAAAAGCTTGCCCTTGACGGAGCTCGAAAAGGACAGGGCCAAGCTTCGCAGTCTGAGTTCCCGACAATATCACCAGAACACAGCAGCGCCGAAGATATCGGCAAGAATAGTCTTACAGTCTCGCTTTTCCGTCGAATTGGCAAGCAAAGAGGTTGATCACCCCTTCAAACGGTCTATTCCTCGTTATTCTTGTGGGGAGTTTGCTGAATGTATAGTTGGACCTAGTGCCTAGAAGCGCTAAAATCCGGTTTCGGACACCCTCCGCTTCCCGAAACTGCGAAAATCTCTGGCCACAGGATTTACAATGGACTCCTGCGGACAGATCGTCAATCTAACAACGGAGCACTGAGGCCGCACTTGACCGGCGAACCGCTCCAGGCATAAAAACAGCTGTTTTCACAACCAAAAAGAGCGTCAACTTGGAATGGTGGATGACATGAAGGCCGAACGGCATCAATGTGCTGCGCGGAATGCGCCGCGAGGGGCATGACACCCCGGCAATCATCATCACCGGTGGTGACGAGCCGAAGATGTGGGAGCGCTGCATGAGCGCCGGCACATCCGGATACTTGATAAAACCGTTGGAAAGGGCAACCGTTTTGGCAGTCATCGAGGCGTTATCGCGGTAAGCTCTCGCTACCGCATGACCTGACGGTGTTCTATGTTTCGTAAGATAGAGGCCTGGGGGAGTTGGCAGATTATATCTTTGAATAAGGGGAGATCGTGATGAAAACCAGTAATCGCTTCGCTTCGGCGTTCGCCTTGACGACGGGCCTGTTGTGGGCCTCTTCAGCCACGTCTGCGGATTTGGACGAACCGGCGCTCCCCCAAAGCGCGCCGATTGCGGAAAAGGAATGGTCCATATCGGTGACGCCCTATTTCTGGGCCGCGGGGCTTTCCGGCGACATTGGCGTGTTCGGGCGGCAGCCTGTTGATGTCGACATGAAGTTCAGCGACATATTCCAGGATCTGAAGTTCGCCGCGATGGTTTACGGTGATGCCAACAACGGTACCTGGGGCGTATTCGCCGATCTGATGTATGTGAATACAGAATCCGACGCATCGATCGAGCGCCTCGTCCTGGGCGTGCCGACGCAACTCAACGCGAGCGTCGAGACGAAGAGCTTCACCGCAACCTTGATGGGCGAGTACCGCCTGGCGCTGGCCGACAACGTCACCTTCGACCTGATGGCGGGTGCTCGCATATGGAGCGTCGACAACGAGATCAAGGCCAGGCTTACCACCGGCGGCCCGCCGCTTGTTGATTTCAGCGGCGACGACGGTGCCACATGGGTCGATCCGATGATCGGGTTCAAGACGCGGATCGATACGAATTCGCCATTCTATATCACCGCCTGGGGCATGATCGGTGGCTTCGGCGCGGGTGCGGATCTGGATTGGGATGTGATGGCCGGCGTCGGTTACGACTGGAACGAACGCATCTCCAGTTCGATCGGCTATCGCGCGCTTGGTGTCGATTACGACAACGACGGTTTCGTCTACGATGTTGTCCAACAGGGCATCTTCGTGGGAACGACAATTAACTTTTGACGCTTAACCGGCCTGCGCGTGGTCTCACCTACCGGCTGAGTTTCCGTTTGCGAACGGCCGGCGATTTTACTGCCTTCAGGGAGACGGATCGCAAAAAATCCCGGTATCAATTGCCCTGGAAATCTGCCAAAGACCCTGTCGTCCGCAAGGACCGGACGCGGCTGCTATTAGATTTAGAATAGGGCCGGGCGGGCAGATTGACGTCTCTCTCGCTGCCACGAAAGAACGTGGCCGTCCTTTTTTCGTGTCGTCAGTCTTGCCGGCATTGCACTCAAACCGTTGAATACCTGACATTTCCCGGTTGAGACGGTGCGTTTCGGCGATGTTTCAGATGATCCGGCAGACCCGCCACACACAAGGAATCGGCCCTATCGTGCCTACTCTGCCCGATCGGGTCACTTGGAATTGCAGATATGGACGGGCAAGGACTTGCCGCGGCGAAGGCCGCATTTGAACGAGCTGACTATCTGGAAGCCTTGACGCTGCTAAGCCCCATGCTTGGCGAGACAACGGATGCGGCGCCCCTGGTGCTTCTCGGCGAAGCGCTCGAAAGGCTCGGTCTTCCGGCCGAGGCGGCCGAAGCCTTCGAGCAAGCTGCGCAATGCGTCGGCAGCAATTCCGCGCATCTGCTGAGCCGCGCCACGGCACTTTACTTCGATGCCGGTGACGACGATCGCGCGCAACTGATCGGCATCAGGCTGCTCGATACCCTTCCGGGCGATGCACCGCTGGCCTACGTTCTGGCGCGTTCGTTTCGACGCACCGGGGATACCGCCCTCATCGATCTCGTCAAGGAGACGCTGGCGGACAGTGATGATGCGGACCACCTCAAGCTTGCCGGCGAAATCCTCGGCGAGGACGAGCGAAATCCGCTGGTGCTGACGGTCTTCCGGAAACTTGCGGCATTGTATCCCGACGATCCCTATACGCAGTTCAAGTTCATGTCGGTTGCGCGTGACTTCTGCGACTTCGAAGCGATCGAAAAGCTGGAGCAGGCGATTGCCGGCAAACTGGCTGCAGGCGATCTTTCCCCGCTTGAGGGCGAAACGGCCTATTCGAACCTCTTGCGTTGTGGCGACCAGCGGCTGAACCGGCTGGCGACGAACAATCCCGGCCTGACCTCCGCGCCTTCGCCGGCCGGCAGCAGGCAAAGGCGGATGCGACCGCATCCATGGGGTGACAGGATCCGCATCGGCTATCTTTCCAGCGATTTCTGGAGCGAACACGCCACCATGCGTCTCATGCAAAGCGTGCTGGAGGCACATGATAGAAGCCGCTTCGACGTTACCCTCTATTGCTATACTCCCGAACGTCATACAGCCGCCGATGACGGCAACCGCGAAAAGTGGGGCCGCATCGTCTCGTTGCTGAACCGGACCGACGCCGAGGCGGCCGACATCATCCGGCAGCAGAACATCGACATTCTCGTTGATCTCAAGGGGCATACCGGCGGGTCGCGGTCCAACATCCTCAACCAGATGGTGGCTCCGGTTCAGGTCGCCTGGCTCGGCTTTCCCGGTAGTGCCGTCAACATCGATTGCGACTACGTCATCGGCGACAGGGTCGTGCTGCCGAACGGTTCCAGACAGAACTACCACGAGAAATTCTGCCTTCTGCCGGAAAGCTACCAGCCGAACGATCCGTCTCACCGCGCCCTCCCTCCTACCGCCAGCCGCCAGGAGCTGGGATTGCCGGCAGATCGCTTCGTATTCGCGGCCTTCAATGCACCGCGCAAGATTTCGCTTGCGGTCCTCGATCGCTGGGCCGAAATTCTGCGTCGCTCTAGCCGTTCCATCCTCTGGGTGATGATCGATGGCGACCTCGCCCGCACTAATTTTCTCGCGGCCTTCAAGAAGCGCGGCGTCGAGGCGGAGAGAATTATCTTCGCGCCGACAACAAGCTATGACGCCCATATCGCCCGTCTGCAAGCGGCGGACGCCGGGCTCGACACCTTCCCCTACAACGGCCATACGACCACATCGGATAAACTGTGGGCAGGCCTGCCGGTCGTCACGCTGAAGGGCAGCAACTTCGCTTCGCGAGTTTCCGAAAGTCTGCTGGAGGCGCTTGGGCTTCCGGAACTGGTTGCCGCCACGCCTGACGCCTTCGTCGAGCTAGCTGTTGCGCTGTCGGAAAACCCTCACAGGATCGCGGAGCTGAAGCAGGCGATTGCCAGAAACAGATTTGCCGCGCCGCTTTTCGATGCGGAACGGTTCTGTCGGCATCTGGAGCACGGATATGAGATGATGGCCAACCGCGCCAAGGCGAAACTGCAGCCGGACCATATCGACGTTCCCCGACTGCCGGGCCGATCAGAGGCGTTTTCGACGCGTATCTAAGTGGTCAACACGGATTGGTGACATCGCATACCGGCGGCTTCCTCGCCACTGGACGCGGATTGTGAGTACAGCCCCCAGCAATCAATGCTACAGGTCGCTGCACGATCGCCGGCTCTGTCGGCGCCAACATCCTTGAAAGGGGCCGTTCATGGCCGAAAAATTCATCGTCCTTCCGTATCGCAGGGTTCGTGGCGGGATGGCACCAGGAGAGATGCGCCAGGCATCCAATGCTGCAAGTGCAGAGAAGATAGCCGCGGCCATGGCAGGCCGCTTTGCCGGCGTCGCAGCCTATGCCGTCGATGTCGACGAGGAAACAGGCGACATGACCAGCCCAAGACTGCTGGTAAAATTCGGAGACATCGCCGAACTGCCGTCGGCCTAATTTCCAATTAGGTGATGCAGCTAGCGCGCCTTTTTTGAACAAAAAAATGGCTATGTGGCTGCTTTCAGCACCAGAATCGCCTTTTCGAGGAACATTCGTCTCGCAGCGACGTTTAATGGGCAGTTGCCTTCAACGTTTGCTGGCACAGGCACCATTTCTCGAAAGGATATGAACGCCATGAATCAACGTTTTGACCCCAGTGAAAACCGCAACGTCAATCCTGCAGCATGGCCGTCCGAACAGGCAAGCCAGCGTATCGATCCGGCGACAGGTGCGCCGGTGAATGATCCGTTGACAAACCAGCGGCGGCCGGAAGACATCGAACCCCGCTCGACCCGCTCGAAATGGCCGGTGCTGATCATCCTGCTCGCAGGTCTGGTTCTGGCATTGCTTGTCTGGCTGCCGGCAGAAATGTCGACCGATCAACCGAATGATACGGCAACGCAGCCGTCGACGACGGATCAGACGACCACGCCGCCGGCCGACAACGCCACCCCGCCAGTCGACAATAGCGCGACCCCGGGCACGGCAACTCCGGACACCAATGCTACTCCGGATACCACAACGACGCCGAACGCAACGCCTGCGACCCCGGATACCCAGACTCCGGCTACCGGTACAGATACGCAGACCCCTGCCACCGGCACCGCCCCGCAGAACTAATCTGCGATCAATGACAGGTTGGCGGGACCGCTCCGGTGGTTCCGCCGTTTTTCATCCCGGTTTCCGGATTTCGAATGAACCAAATGTCATGCAATCCGTTTCCCTTCTCGATCGGATCAGCAATGAGGAGGCAACAATGATCGGCAAGACCCCCAGACCCACGGGGCGCGAGGAAGATTATCGCGATTACGAGGAACGAGACCTCGATGAAGGCTGGCCGTATGCCGACGCCGTACCCGGATCCGACGACGCGGGAAACCCCGGATTCCAGCGCAGCAGCGATACCGCAATCCAGAGTAAAAACGGCCCAAACCTTTCCGGCGATGACACCGAGGCGAACGTTGAGGACGACGTGCTTGAAGATACGATCACCAACGCGCTTGAAGACAGCGACATCGAAACGTCGGGTGTCGATATCAAGGCCAGGCGCGGACTAGTCTGGCTGACAGGTGCGGTCGACACGGCGCAGGAACGGCGCAAGATCGAAGTGCTAATCTATGCGATTCCCGGCGTCGTCAACCTTCGCAACGATCTGACGACAAGCGGGGCGGATGGCGGAATCCCGACGGATTGGGATGATTGATCCGAGGTCCACCTCGCCTATACGCTGAACATCTGCGCGTCGATCCCTGACTGACAGCGAAGGGCCGTCAAGCCCGGGTCTCGCGATGGCGCGCAGGAACAGCCGAAACCGCGTTCCAGCCGAATTGGCTCTTTGATGGATCGCCCTTGCCCGGCACCCAGAAGGTAGCCGCCGGCATCGACCGCCCTGCCGGTTTCGACAGATGGACCATCACAGCGCGCCTGGCTTCCGATGGATGAGAAAACAGACGGCCATCAAGGCTCCAGACGCCATATTTGACCGCGACGAAGCGAAACCGGTCACCTTCGGGCATGACTGCCCCCACGGCTTCGCCGTTGAATTCTATCACCTGTTTCTGCATGAGATACCGCTCCCGCTGCCGCTTGCCGCGACAATCATTCCATTCGTTGCGCATGGCGCAATAGACCGAGCCCTCGCCTTCAGCCAACCGTCTTAACGGATGAATTTGACGTTTGTTCCGGCCTGCGGAAAAAATAATGGGGAATTCACACACAGCGATTGGGTTCGGGAGAGCATGCCCCGAACCCGCCGCCGCCTTTGTCAGGCCAGAAACCTGTCGGGCCTGAAAGGCTTGATGTCGATCACCGTCTTCTCGCCGGTCATTTTTTCGGCGAGCGCGCGGCCGGTGATAGGGCCGAGCGTCATGCCGTGATGGGCGTGGCCGAAGGCAAACCAGAGGCCTTCGTGACGCGGTGCCTTGCCGATGATCGGCATCATGTCCGGCGTGCAGGGGCGTGCGCCCATCCAGGGTTCCTCATCGCGGCGTTCGGCGAGCGGGAAAAATTCGCGGGCGACGCGTTCGGCACGGGTCAACTGCACCGGTGTTTTCGGCGCATCACGAGTGGCGAACTCGGCACCGGTGGTGAGCCGTATGCCGCGCAGCATCGGCGCGAGAAAATAACCCTTCTCGGCATCCAGCACCCAGTTGTTGAGCTGCGCACCCTCTTCCATGCCGTAGTGCATGTGATAGCCGCGCTTGACGGCCAGCGGGAAGTGGTAGCCGAGCTTCCTGGTCACCGTATCGGCCCAAGGACCGAGCGCGACGACGATTTCCTTGGCTTCAACCGGTCCCTCCGGCGTCGCGACGCGCCAACCGGCACCCTCGAGAATATGCTCCAGCGTCGCGGCATCGCCTGCGACGAGGCGTCCGCCCAGCGACTGGAAATAGATGAGATACGCCTTGTTGAGGCTGTGTGGATCGCGGATCGACCAGGGGTCGGTCCAGCGCAGACCGCCGGTGAGGTCCGCCCTGATCGACGGCTCCATCGTCTTCAACTCGCTGCTCGACAGCTTCTGATGGTTGACGCCGAAAGCCGAGGAGAGCTTTTCCGCGTCCTTGTAGGCCGCATCACGCGCCGCCTCTGTACGAAAAACCTTCATCCAGCCATCCTTGCGGATGAGGTCGCCGGCGCCGGACGCATTGATCAGATCGCTGTGCTCGGCGATCGAATTCTCGATCAGCGGCGCGTACATCGAGGCAATGTTCTGGTGCTGGGTGAAGCCGGAATTCCACCAGTAGCGAATGAGGAACGGCACAAGGCCGGGCAGCGCACGAAAGTGGTAGTGCGCGTCGATGGTATTGTTCAGCGCATAGCGGAACAGCGCGCCGAAATCGTGTGGGAAGCCGTAGGGAAAAACGCCCTCACGCTGGATCAGGCCGGCATTGCCATAGGAGGTTTCCTCGCCGGCACCGCGGCGATCGAGAAGCACCACGGACTTGCCTCGCCGCGCGAGGTGGATTGCCGTCGACAGGCCGACGATGCCTGCGCCCAAAACAACGACGTCTGTCTTCATGTCCGGTTCCCCAATTCTTCTGCTTATTTCTTCAATCTGTTCATGATCTGCTCGAGGAACCCGAGCATCAGCGCGGAGACCACGAAGGCGATATGCATGATCGTCGCCCACATCAGTTGTTGGCTGGTATACTGCTGGGTGTTCAGGAATATCTGCAGCAGATGGATCGACGAGATCGCCACGATCGAAGAGGCGACCTTGATCTTCAGGCTGCCGGAATCGAGCTTGCCGAGGAACGACACTTCAGCGTCGCCCTCGTCGAAACGGCTAACGAAATTCTCGTAGCCGGAGATCATCACCATGACAATGAGGCTGGCGACAAGGGCCGCATCGATCAAACCCAGCATCGCAAGGATCATGTCCGCCTCGTCGTAGGCAAACACCATGATCGCCACCTTGTAGAACTTGTAGAGGAAGGAAACCGCATAGAGGGCAAGCGCTGCGACCAGCCCGAGATAGAAGACCACAAGGAGCCAGCGGCTCGACAGGATGATCCTTTCAACGATGAGTTCCAACGACTTCATGCTTCGCGCGGCTCCGGAGTGTGCGGTTGCGAGATATTCAGGTCATGAATAACCAAGCCCATGGCCTTCGGCAAGGCGGAAGCAGGCCCCATTGGGCGGCATTGGAAGGCATGCGGAATTGGAAGCATATGGAAAGGGAGCGATGCTTTCGCACCGCTCCCTCTATGCCGCATCGCCTGAGATGGGATCAGGTTCTGCGCATCAGGCCAGCCACCAGCGAGATGACGAGGAATGCCAGGAACAGGAAGAACAGGATCTGTGCGATACCTGCAGAAGCGCCGGCAATACCGCCGAAGCCAAGAACACCTGCGATAATCGCAACAACGAGGAAGACAAGAGCGTAGTAAAGCATCGAAAACTCTCCTTGAATTAATTCTTCGCTGACTAAACGCAGGAACGGAACCTTTGTTCCGGAGAAGATTACGCAATTGCCGCGCACCGTCGCGCTGAAACACCATTCATTAACCAAACTTGGGAAAATTGGCCCGATTTGACACGGATTAGCCACTCGCTTCACGGAACATTCCCGATGCAGGGAACGTTGTGAAGGCATATGCCCCATGCGAGATAGTAAAATGACCGTATCAACAACCAACATCTGGAAATCTGCCGCAGCCGCGGTCCGTCAACCAAACCAGATGCGTGAGAAAAATCTGCATATCGGCAGGACTTTGCGCGATCTGTATCTAGCGGAAGACATGCCTAAAACAGAGGGGACCTTTTCCCATCTGCTATCGGAACTCGATGCAGCGGAAAAATCCAGCCGTGATCACGGCTGAACATAGCCGACCAAGCCAAACAAAAAACAGCGGCCTGGGGCCGCTTTTTTTGTGTCTGCTCCTCAACCAGCCGCGCGATCGCGCGAACAGAAAACGGCGCCGCTTCGGCGCCGGTTTCAGAACCGAGCTAGTTTGCCGGTGTCGAAAGAATGATGCCTTGCGGATTGGCCTTGTAGGCCTCCGCGTCATAGGCCGCCTGGCTTTCCAGTTGCGCCTTGGTGAACGGTGAGTAGATGGTCATGGTGCCGCCGGCATCCGCCATCACCTGAACACTCCCAGCGCTCATGGCGACGGGCTTTTGCCCGATGCCGAGGAAACCGCCGACATCGATGACGTAAGCCTCGACCTTGCCGTCCTTGCTCAGAATGACATCACCGATTTCACCGACCTTGGTATCGTCGGCAACTTTCATATCGGTGCCGATGAGCTTGTCGGCACTGAGCAGAGCCGGATCGACCAGTTGCATTTCATCGGGAGGTGTCGAGGCCGTCGTGCCGGGGTCCACTGGCGGATTGAGATCCGGATCGGTCATTTGCGGAGTCGTGCCGGTGGCGGGTTGCGTCGATTGTGAGGTCTCATCCGTTATTACAGGCGTTGCCGATGGCGCGGAAGCATTTTCGTCCTCCGGACCGGTGGCTGCAACCCCATCCATGATGGCAGTCCGCTTGAATTCAGGCGCGGCCTGAAGTTCCTCCTTGGTCGCGGAAACGACGATAATGCGCTGACCGTCCCTGTCCGACCACGATACGCGGTCAAAGTTGATCGCCACGTCCTTTTCGCCCATGCCGAGGAAACCGCCGACACCGATCACCAGCGCCTCGGTGCCGCCATTGACATTGATGACAACGTCGTTGACGTCGCCGATCGCTTCACCTTGCTCGTCAACCCCGGTGTAGACGGTTCTTCCAAGGACTGAACTCGCCAAGACCTGCTCGGGAGCTGCCGAGAGATAGCCGGCCGGGCCTTGTTTCGACGCTTCGGAGCTTGCTGCCTTGGCTGGATCAGCCTTTGTCGCGGCATCCTGTGCCCACGTATCTGCGATGAGAGCGCCAGAGGTGAGGAACGCGGCAAGTGCGGTGGTTGCCAAGAGAGTGCGGATCATTTTGTACTCCTTCATGCAAGTCTGGATAACGCCTGTCGGGCGGAAAAGCCGGTGTTCTGCCGGCTGCGATTGCCTTTGGAAAACGGAGCCCTCCAATTTTTGTTCCGAACTTTTATCGGCCGCACGATGCTTCGAACGTAAAACGGCACCCGGACGAATGGCCCGGATGCCGTTTCATGACTCACGAGGCCCCATGATCAGTGGCGCGAAGACCATTCGTCGATCTGCCGCTCGGCTTCCTCTTTTTCGACGCCGTAGCGAACCTGGATTCGGCCCGCCAGTTCCTTGCGGCGGCCGTTGATCACGTCGAGATCATCGTCGGTAAGCTTGCCCCACTGGGTCTGCGCCTTGCCGCGATACTCCTTCCACTTGCCTTCGATCATATCCCAATTCATGACAGTTCTCCTTTGGTTGGGTGCCGAGGAAACGGCGCGTCCCTTTGAAAGGTTCCGCCGTTTGCGGCGATCAATTGCTCAGCACAGCCTTGCGATCCGACTTTTGCGCGACGACGACGGGGAGCGCCGGATCGTCGAATGTCACCTGAACGTCCAGCTCGTCCGAAGACGTGATGTCCCAGGTTATCGTTGCATCCTCGATATAGAGGGCCGGATCGATTTCGGCACATTTGCCGTAGACGATCTTGTACTTGCCCCTGGCGTCGTTGATCGATGGCTGCAAAAGTTCCTGGCATTCCTCGGCGGTTTCGAAACCGACGGCCGGCGCGGGCAATTCCTTGCATTCGATATTGCCCTGTGCACACCCGACAAGCATCATGATCGCTGCGATATGTTCCATCCTCGTGCTCCTTGCACAATGATTGCGCGGCAGGAGAACGGCGAGAAAGGGCAAGAAGTTCCGCCCCTGTCCGCGGGAACATTTCTTGACGAAGCGCGTTCTGACAAAGCGTCAAGGAATGCCTGGCGTGACTTGGTGAACCCGGATACCCGCGACCTCTACGCTCGCGCCTACCCCAGACAACCAAACCTCCCAAGGCATCGCTGCTGACGCTCAGCAAAGGAATGCCCGCAATGCTGCGTCCCCCTTCTCCCCATTGGCTGTCCGAGGATCCGGGCATGAAAACGGTGCTCATCCATGGCATGGTCATGGCTCCGGCATTCTGGAGTTGCTTCGCGCCGAGCCTCGTGCGGGAGGGTCGCGCCGCAGCCTATCCGCTTCCGGGCCACAGCCCCTGGACATTGGATGACCTTTCCCGCGGTCTTGATACTGCAGGCATCGTAAACGCCTATGCGAAGGCGATCGAACGCGATTTCGACGGCGAGCCTGTGACCTTGATCGGCCACTCAACCGGCGGCTTCGTCTCTCTGCTGCTTGCCCGCTATCGTCCAGATCTCGTCTCCAATGTCATTCTTATGGGCGCGTTCGCCTGCGGGCGCTTTGAGGGGCAGGAGCGGCTGGCGTCGCGCATCCTCCGACTGCCACTACTTGGCCGGCATCTTTTCATCCGGCTCTTCACCCGCTGGATCGCCACGCACGAAACTTTCCGATGGGGATCGCTCGATTCTGTGTTCGACAAGACCGTCGGATGGGAAACGGAAGAAACAATCGCCGCGATGGAACAGGTTCGCACGCACTTGCTGAAATCGCGGGCCGGCGAAATCGCCGCCTTCGTTTCGTGGATGTCCCATACATCGATCATCGACGAACTACCTTTGATCGACGTACCGGTGCTCAACATTATCGGCGCCCACGATGCGATCGTACCGCCGTCGCATCAGATCCATCTCTCCGGCCGCCTGCCGCGTGTCCACACCGTCATCCTGAACAAGGTCGGTCATCTGCCTATGGCAGAAGCTCGCGACAAGGTCGACCAATTGATCGGCACTTTCCTCCTATTCGGACCACTGACCGCAAACCGTAAGAATATTCTTACCAATCCGACCGAGCCTGAGCCCTTTGTAAATGCTCTACCCCTCGGTCTTTGAATGAAAATCGGGCGCCGGAACAAAATTGTGTGAGAGACGTTACCGCTCCAGACCCCATGGCCCGCCAAGGGGCTGAACTCGAAGAGGAAATGTCATGCTCGGTACAATTCTCCTGATTGTCTTGATTCTCTTGCTAATCGGTGCGCTTCCGAGCTGGGGCCACAGCCGCAACTGGGGCTACGGTCCCTCGGGTGGCCTTGGGCTGGTCGTCGTGATCCTCCTCATCCTCGTGCTGATGGGCCGTATCTGATCGGCCGCCATATTTCCCCGTCCAGACCATCAACATTTCCCCGTCCAGACCATCAACGCCTCTTGAAAAGGAACCAGTCATGAAAAAGATCCTCCTCGCAGCAGCCCTCATCCTTCCGCTTGCAGCCTGCACCCAGACGGAAAAGGGCGCCGGCATCGGTGCCGCTTCCGGTGCCATCATCGGGGGGGCGGCGACTGGGAATGTCCGTGGTGCCGCTGTGGGTGCTGCCGTTGGGGGTGTCGCCGGTGCCCTTATCGGCAATGCCACCGAGCCTGGTCGGTGCATCTATCGCGACCGTTATGGTCGCCGCTACGAGGCAGCCTGCTGATCAGACGGCCACAGGCAATCTAAAAACAGGAAAACGGGCTTCGGCCCGTTTTTCGTGTCCTGGTGGTTCAGGGAATTCAAGAGAATGGAAAGTCAACCATCGACGGCAGCTCTACCGCCGCGTCTTGCCGACCTGTTCGGCTTTGTCGAGTTTTTCAAGAAGGTCGAGAAACATGTCGGGAATGGGTTCTTGCTCGACTGCGCTGTAGAGGGCCCTCAGTTTGGAGGCGATCTGGTTGTGGGCGCCTGTCATGCCACCGCCAGCCACGCCGGCGCGCCGCTTATTTTCCGGGATGTCGCTCATAGGCCGTTTTCACTCCTGACCCCGTAGCGGCGATCGCCACGCTGCGACGCTTCTACGCATCTTTTTCATACACCCAAAACGTTGCTATATTCCAAATTTTTAGGGGTTTCGCTTCAGCGTGCACACAATTCGTTCCGCAGCGAAACTTCCCATAAACCATAAAACATGTTCAAACCAATGCCATGTTTCGACTCGCAATAGCGTCGGACACCGGCAAATTTCGGCGTCATCATACTGAAGGAAGTCATAAATGTCACTTTCGATGCGGATCGCAGCCCACCTTCCCTATCTGCGGCGGTTCTCCCGCGCGGTGACTGGATCGCAGACCTCCGGCGATGCGTATGTGGCGGCCGTGCTGGAGGCGCTCATCGCCGATATCACGCTTTTCCCACAAGGTCCCAACGACCGGGTCAATCTTTTCAAACTGTTCTGCTCGCTGTTCGACACACTGACCGTCGATCTGCCTGACGCGGCTTCGCCCTTCAGCTGGGAAGCGCGCGCGGCAGCAAACCTTTCAGTGATCCCGCCGGCAGCCCGCAAGGCGTTTCTGCTTGTCGCCGTCGAGGGCTTCACGCCAGATGAAGCCGCCGAAATCCTCGGCGTAACGGATGTCGAAGCCGCCGCGTTGCTGCGCGAAGCTTCGGAAGACATCTCAAAGCAGGTCGCCACCGAAATCCTGATCATCGAAGACGAACCGCTGATCGCCATGGATATCGAGGATATGGTCACCAGTCTCGGCCACAAGGTGGCAGGCGTGGCAAGAACCTACGGCGAAGCCATAACGCTCTTCGAGAAGACCGCCCCGAAGATGATCCTGGCCGACATTCAGCTCGCCGACGGCAGCTCGGGTATCGACGCAGTCAACGAGATCCTGAAAAGCGCGACAGTTCCGGTGATCTTCATCACCGCATTTCCGGAACGTCTGCTGACGGGGACGAAACCCGAGCCGGCCTTCCTCGTGACGAAGCCGTTCAATCCGGAAATGGTCAAGGCGTTGATCAGCCAGGCCCTGTTCTTCGACGAGAACGCCCGCGCCGGCAAGCGCTGACGAGCTATCCACCCGGTGGCGGCCGATCGATTGCAAAGGCATCGAACCAGCCTTCCCGGTGGCCGGCGCAAAGCTCGGCCAGTATGTGCGCCGCCATGAAGCTGAACGTGATGCCGTTGCCACCGTAACCATAGGCAGCAAGGATGCGCGGCATTCCGGGAACGGCACCGATCAGCGGCAGGCCGTCGTCCGTCTCGCCAAATGCGCCCGACCAGGAAAAAGCGATGGTCGGATTGGCGGCAGGCCAAAGCTTGACGAGACTGTCGACGAGCTCCGCAGTCTTCTGCGGCATCTTGCGGTCGCGCGCGGCCGGATCGACCGTATCGTCGTCTCCCCCACCGATGATGATGCGTCCATCCACTGTGGTGCGCGCGTAATTGTAATTTTCCGATGCTTCCCAGATCAGTTCGCCACCGGGCCAGAGGTTGCCGGATACCTGGGGTATGGTTGCCATCGCCCAGCTTGCCGCCGTCCGATGGATATCGGACCGAACGAAATCCGGCATGACGTATCCCGTGGCAAGAATGACATGCCGCGCCTCGACAACGAACGGGCCATCGGTCTCGACCGTCACTGTCCCCGGTGCGTCATGATAGGCCGTCACCATCGCATCGATGACCCGTGCACCGCGAGCGGCGGCATCGCGCAGCAGCCCCCAGGAGAGAAGCAGGGGATCGGCATCGGCGGATCCAGGCGACAGAATGGCAGCGGCGCGGTCTATACCGAAGCGCGACAAGAGTTCGGCTTGATCAAGCAAAGTGCCGGGCAAGCCTGCGCGCTCACGCAGCAGATACTCTTCCTGCAGTGCTGCAGGCCCTATATCCCCGGCGGCGATATACAGCGTGGATCGTGGCCGGAAGGCGCAGTCAAAACCCAACGTGCCGGCCAGACTGGACAGCCCCTGCACGGCCGCGACGCTGCGCCGGTAGACGGCGGCCGCGCGGTCGAAACCATAAAATTCGGTCAGTTCGCCAAGTGTACAATCGATTTCCCATTGCAGCATCGCAGTGCTCGCAGCGGTGCTGCCAAGGCCGGGCTGCTCCCGATCGACAACGGTGACATCCACCCCACGTGCGGCAAGATGCTGGGCGGCAAGCGATCCTGTGATGCCACCGCCAACGACGAGCACATCCGTCTTTATACTTTGCGACAGGTGGGCGTGGCGGGGTGGGCGAAAGCCCCTGCCCCATGGTGCGCGGCCGCCATGAAGATCATCCTGCGTCGTATCAAGGGAGTCGAGCATTGGAGGCATGCGTTATCTTTCTGTTGCCGTCCGAAAGGCGACGACCGGGCACCCGCAAGGATGTCGCAGCTTTTCCCGTTATCCCGGCAGTTGCCGATCCGGCGGCTGGGTACGGACCTCGTTGAATATGGTCATGGCGATCAATGAAAGCGGCAGTGCCAGCATGGCGCCGACGGCACCCCACATCCAGGTCCAGAAGATGATCGCAAGGAAGATCAGGAAAGGGTTGATTTCCAGCCGATGCCCGAGGATCGCCGGGGTTACCAGGTTTTCCATTACCAGATGCAAAAGGAAGAAGCCGGCTGCCGGGGCGAGCGCCAGCAAGAGGGCATCATGCGTCATCAGCCCGGCACAGAGAAGTGCCACTGTCATGATCGTGACGCCGAGATAGGGAATGAAGCTGGAAATGAAGGCGAACAATCCCCAGAGCGGCGCCATGGTCAGGCCGCCGACAAAGGCGATCGCGGCCGTGACGCTCCCAAGAACCACGTAGATCAGGCTCGCCGTCGAAAAATAGAACCCCACAGCGTTTTCCGTGGCATTCATGATCCGGATCGCGGCGAGGCGCCGGTCGCGTGTCGCAAAGGCGAGGATGATCGTCTTGCGCAAATGCGCGCGCCCCACCAGGAAGAGGCCAAGCGCCGCCATGAAAATCAGCGTCTGGATAAAGGCTGGCGTGACACCTGCGGCGATCAACCCAAGCATGGCGCCGGCATTCTGGATGGCAACGTCTGTCACGGCTTTTCCGTCGGTGCCGGCAATCGCTGTCTTCGCCCATTCGAAGCGCTGTATGTAGGGAAGGATGCGCTCGACCGCCCGCTCGAGTATCCCCGGGGCTTGCCCCGCTAGCGATGTCAGCGGTTCGATCAGCGCATTGATCAGGAAAAACAATCCGACGACAAAAATGATAGCGAGAAGCAATCCGCCGAGCGCCGGCGGCAATCCGAATTGCGCCAGCCGATCGGCGGCGAGCCCCAGGACCATGCCGACGACGATGGCAAGGGTTACCGGCATCAGGATCGCTTCCATCATGTAGATAGCCGCCGAGGCGAGGATGATAAACGTTCCGACGACGCTCCATGCGACCACCAGGTCGAGGCCTGTTTTCGCCGACGTTTCCGGAATCTCAGCCTCGGCGACCTGTATCTCTATATCCGCCTGCTTTCGCTTCTTGAAAATCCCACTCCCCGGCAAGGCAGCATTCATCGTCCGTCTCTCCATCTGCCCGCTCCGGTGCGGTCTCTACCGGACGGACGAGTAAGATCAATGTGCGGAAAACACCGGAGCGGAAGCCGCGCCGGGGTAGCGGCTATTAACTCGCCGCTTACGAAAAGGTTCCTGACACCAGCGCGGAAAGTGGAACAATGCCTGCGCCGCGTTCATCTTGTGAACGGGCAACCCCTATTGGCCAACAAAGGATCAAGCACCTGGCGATTGTTGAAGAGGTCATTTCGGCCTAGCACAGCATTTCCCGCCGAAGTGTTGTGCAGACACACGGCCCGGATTTCACCCATGCTTCCGGTCGTTCACCGGAAAATAAAACCGTTTGTATCCCGCCTTTGGCAGGTCACGTCAGTGTCGTTCCGGAGGAAAAACATGGAGCGTCAGGGAGAACAGGCCAAGGCCCAAAATCACGACGATCAACGTGTTGGCGATGTCTTCCGACGTCGCAGGAAGGGCACCGAACCCCAGAACTGCAGCAATGAGCAGGAACAGGCATACCCTTGGCAACCAGTACAGCATGGCACATTCCCTTTGTTTTGGAGAGCATCCCGAAGGAGTACCCAGTCTAACGCGGGGAGGCCTGAATCGTTCCATATCCTTGCGTTCAACAGCGCGAAACTTTTGGCGTAGGCCTGGGTGATCCAATTGCTGACCGCGGCATATCGAGGGCAATAAGAGGGAGACGGCCAGCGAGGAAAATCGCGCTGTCTTCCGGGCGCGACAATCTTCAGCCTCCTTGCAGCAGTGGAAGCCGATAAGTTGGAGGAAACCGAAATCCGCAGGCTCATCGTCGATCGAAAATGTGTTTCGCCTGACCGCGGGCCAGCACAAGGTCAAATGGGTGCGCGATAGCGAAGAAACCGGTTTTGCACACGGTTGACCCCAAACGAAAAAAGCCGGCGCTTACCAGCGGCCGGCTTTCTCCGAACTCAATCGCCAAACTTAGAGAGCGGCGATGACGATGACTTCGACGAGGTATTCCGGGGTTGCCAGCTTGGCTTCGCCGGTCGCGCGCGCCGGCGTGTTGCCCTGGGAGGCCCAGGCATCCCAGACGGCGTTCATCTTCGGGAAATCAACCATGTCGGCCAGCCAGACGGTTGCCGACAGGATGCGGGACTTGTCGGTGCCAGCGAGTGCCAGCAGGCGATCGACCGAAGCGAGGGCCTGCTTGGTCTGCTCTGTAACATCCGAGCCGGCTTCGCCAACCTGGCCGGCGAGATAGACGGTACCATTGTGAACAACGGCCTGGCTCATGCGCGGGCCGGTTTCGAAGCGTTTGATTTCCATTTTCATATTCCTCGTAAAATGCGGCTGGCCGCATGTGAATTGTTGTAACGCTGGCGCTTTATCGCAGATTCCCGGTTAGTGGAACTGTATCGCGCGATGGCGACAACCAAAAATGCGTTCAGGCGGCGTTTTTCCGCGCAAGGCGTGCCTTGATGCTTTCGACATCGGCACGGGGCGTCGCTGCGAAAAGCGTCCTGGTGTAGCTGTGCTTCGGATCGCTGAAGACCTCCTCACGGCTGCCGTATTCGACGGCTTCACCGTAATACATCACCATCACGTCGTCAGCGATGTAACGCACCACTGACAGGTCGTGGCTGATGAAGACATAGGTCAGCTGGAATTCGTCCTGCAGGTCGGCAAGAAGGTTGAGCACCTGCGCCTGTACCGAAAGGTCGAGCGCCGAGACCGGCTCATCGAGCACCAAGAGCCGCGGGTTCAGCATCAGCGCGCGGGCAATGGCGACGCGCTGGCGCTGACCGCCGGAGAACATGTGCGGATAACGGCCGTAGTGCTTTTCCTCCAGCCCGACCTTCTTCAGCATCGCCATCGCCTTGTCGCGGCGGTCGTCGGCTTTCATGTTCGTGTTGATGATCAGCGGTTCGGTGAGGATTTCGCCGATCTTCTTGCGCGGGTTGAGCGTGCCGTAGGGGTTCTGGAAAACAATCTGCACCTTCTGGCGCATTTCAGGTGTGAGGCTTTCCCTGGCGATATCGACTTTCTGCCCGTCGATCAGCATGTCGCCGGAGGTTGCCGGATCGATCATGGTGACGATACGGGCAAGCGTCGATTTTCCACAGCCGCTTTCGCCGACAATAGCCAGCGTCTTGCCCTGGTCGACCGAAAAGCTCACGCCCTTGACGGCGTGAACGGTCTTGGCCTTTTTAAAAAGGCTACCCGGAATGTGATAATCGCGGGTGAGGTTTTTGGCTTCGAGAACATGGGTCATCAAACAGCTCCTGCAAAGATCTGGTCGTCGCTGAGGAATTCCGCGATCGTCGGCAGACGGTCGCCAGTGGCATTGTCCGGAAGCGCCGAGAGAAGAGCGCGCGTGTAGGTGCTCTTGGGGGCTTCGAACAGCGACAGCACATCCGCTTCCTCGATCTTGCGGCCCTTGTACTGGACGATGACGCGGTCGGCGGTTTCCGCCACCACGCCCATGTTGTGGGTAATGATGATCAGCCCCATGCCATGCTCGGCCTGAAGCCGCATCAGAAGATCGAGTATCTGCTTCTGGATGGTCACGTCGAGCGCGGTCGTCGGCTCGTCCGCGATCAAAAGCTTCGGATTGCAGGACAGCGCAATCGCGATCATCACGCGCTGGCACTGGCCACCCGACATCTGGTGCGGGAAATGGCTGAGCCGCTCGGCCGGATTGGGGATGCCGACAAGGTCGAACAACTCGATGGCACGCGCCCGGCGCGCCGCCCTGTCGAGACCAAGGTGAATGCGCAACACTTCCTCGATCTGGAATCCCACCGTAAAGCAGGGGTTGAGACTGGCGATCGGCTCCTGGAAGATCATGGCAATGTCCTTGCCGACGATCGTGCGGCGATCGGACGGTGACAGGCCGAGCAGATCGATACCGTTGAATTGCAGTTTGTCGGCGGTGACTTTCGCCGTCCAGGGCAACAGGCCCATGGCGGCCAGCATGGACACCGATTTGCCGGAGCCGGATTCGCCGACGATCGCCAGCACCTCGCCGGCATTGACCTTCATCGATACGCCATCGACGGCCCGGAAAGGACCCGCTGCCGTCTGGAATTCGACGACGAGATTTTCGATTTCGAAAAGCGACATCATGACCTCTTCAACTTGGGATCAAGCGCATCGCGCAGGCCGTCGCCCATCAGGTTGATGGCAATAACGGTGATGAGAATGGCAAGGCCGGGGAAGGTGACAACCCACCAGGCGCGCTGGATGAATTCACGTGCTTCGGCCAACATCGTGCCCCATTCCGGCGTCGGCGGCTGGGCGCCCATGCCGAGGAACCCGAGGGCAGCGGCATCGAGGATCGCCGCCGAGAAGGCGAGCGTCGCCTGGACGATCAGCGGTGCGAGGCAATTCGGCAGAATGGTGAGGAACATCAGTCGCAGGGTGCCCGCACCGGCGACCCGGGAGGCGATGACATAATCCTTGGTGCGCTCCGACATGACAGCGGCGCGCGTCAGCCGAACGAAATGCGGCAGGTTGACGAGCGAGATCGCGATCATTGCGTTGACCAGACCTGGGCCAAGAACCGCCACCAGCACGAGGGCCAGAAGCAGCGACGGGAAAGCCAGGATGATATCCATCACTCGCATGATGATCGTATCGGTGCGCCCGCGGAAATAGCCGGCGACCAGCCCGACGAGCACGCCGGAGATGACCGAGAGCGTGACGACCACGAGACCGATGAACAGCGAGAAACGCGCGCCGTAGATCAGGCGGGACAGGATATCGCGACCGACGGCGTCGGTACCCAGAAAATAGGTCCACTGCCCGCCCGCAGCCAAGGCCGGAGGCAGCAGGAGAACGTCGCGGTTCTGGATGCTTGGGCTATGCGGCGTAACGAGCGGCGCAAGGATTGCCAGCAGCAGGATGATCACGAAGATCACCAGGCCGATCACGGCGCCCTTGTTGCGGGAGAAATAGAACCAGAACTCGGCAAGACCGGTCGGCGGCGTGGTGGTTTTGATTTCGGCGACAGCCATCAGACCCTCCTAGTGCCGGATACGGGGGTTGATGAAGCCGTACAGCACATCAACGATGAGGTTCACGACCATGATCACAGCGGCGATCAGCATCAGTCCGCCCTGCACGACCTGGTAGTCGCGTTTGAAGACGGAATCGACCATCCACTTGCCGATGCCCGGCCAGGAGAAAATCGTTTCGGTCAGGATAGCTCCGGCGAGAAGCACGCCGACCTGGAGCCCGATGGTGGTGACGACCGGGATCAGGGCATTGCGCAGCGCGTGCACGCCGATGACCCGGAACGGCGACAGGCCCTTCGAGCGGGCGGTGCGGACATAGTCCTCACCGAGCACTTCCAGCATCGCGGAGCGCGTCTGGCGGGCAATCACGGCCAGAGGAATAGTCGCCAGCACGATGGTCGGCAGGATCAGATAGGTGACGGCGGACTTGAAGGCACCCGCCTGCCCCGAGATCAGACTATCGATCAGCATGAAGCCGGTGACCTGTGGAAAGAAATACATCAGCGAGATGCGGCCCGAGACGGGCGTCCAGCCGAGATAGCCGGAGAAGAAGATGACGAGCAGCAGGCCCCACCAGAAGATCGGCATGGAATAGCCGACCAGCGCGGTTCCCATCAGCGTCTGATCCAGCCAGGTGCCGCGCTTGACCGCAGCCAGAACACCGGCCGGAACGCCAAGGGCGACGGCCAGGATGATGGCGCAGAGCGACAGTTCGATGGTTGCCGGAAACAGCTGCAGGAAATCCTCGAGAACCGCCCGCTTGGTGACGATCGAACTTCCGAAATCACCATGAAGCAGGTTCACCAGATAGTCGAAATACTGGATATAGATCGGCCTATCGAGGCCGAGGTCCGTCATGATCTGGGCATGACGTTCGGGAGACATCACACGTTCGCCCGACATCAGCATGACCGGATCACCGGGCAACAGGCGGATGAACGAGAACGCGATGATGGAAACCCCGATGAAGGTGGGGATCAGGACGGCCAGCCGTCCGAAAATAAAGCGCAACATGGGCGTTTAGTCCAATTGTAAAAACCGGCGGCCCGAAACATTCGAGCCGCCGGAACTGCCACCGCGAATGCAGCAGACATAGTTTATATTAGATTACTCAACGATATCCACGCCATTAAAGCGGTGAATGCCGAGCGGATCCATGGCGAAGCCGGTCACCTTCTTGTTCATCGGAACGAAGACGAGCGAGTGATCGAGCGTGTTCCAGGGGGCTTCCTTCTTGAAGATCACCTGGGCTTCTTCATAGTATTTCGTGCGCTCTGCGACATCGGCGGTTGCCTTTGCCTTGGTCATCAGGTCGTCGAACTCCTTGTTGCACCACTGAGCACGATTGTTGCCGCCAACAGCGTCGCAACCAAGCAGGGTGTCAAGGAAGTTGTCCGGATCGCCGTTGTCGCCGGTCCAACCGAGGATGGCGGCACCGTCGCGGTCCTTGGCGGACGAGAGCTTCAGGTACTCGGCCCACTCGTAGGAGACGATTTCAGCGGTCACGCCGATGTTGGCCAGATCGGCCTGCATCAGTTCTGCGGCACGGCGCGCGTTCAGCATGTACGGACGCGCGACCGGCATTGCCCAGATCTTCATCTTCAGATCCGAAACGCCGGCGTCGGCCAGCATCTTCTTTGCCGCTTCCGGGTCGAACTTGTCGTCTTCAACGGCATTGTTGTAGGACCACATTGTCGGCGGGATCGGGTTCTTGGCAACCGTTGCGGCTCCCTGGAACACGGCATCGACGATGGCCTGCTTGTTGACGGCCATGTTGAGTGCCTTGCGGACCTCAACCTTGTCGAACGGCGGAACGAGCGTGTTGTAGGCGAGGTAGGAGACGTTCAGGCCTTCCTGCTCCAGAACCGTCAGGCTCTCGTCCTTCTTCAACTCGGCAACGTCGGCTGCATTCGGATAAGCCATGATGTGGCATTCGCCGGCTTTCAGCTTCTGCGCGCGGATTGCGGCATCGGTGGTGATCGCGAAAACGAGATCGTCGATCTTTTCCTTGCCGGCCCAGTAGTCCGGGTTGGCCTTGTAGCGGATCGCAGCGTCCGTCTGGTAGGCGACGAAGGTGAACGGGCCGGTGCCCAGCGGTTGCTGGTTCAGCAGTTCCATCTTGCCGTCGGCAGCGAGCTTGTCGGCGTATTCCTTCGACATGATGGAAGCGAAGTCCATGCCGAGGTTGGCGAGGAACGGTGCTTCCGCCTGCTTCAGCTTGAACTTGACGGTGAGGTCATCGACCTTGGTGATCGATTGGATCAGGTCCGGGAAGCCCATACCTGCAAAATACTCCCAGGAAGCGCCGGCAACGTACTTGTTCCAGGGATTGTCTGCCTTGTACTGACGCTCGAACGAGAAGATCACGTCGTCTGCATTCAGCTCGCGGGTTGGCGTGAAGAATTCGGTGGTCTGGAACTTAACGCCCGGACGCAGCTTGAAGGTGTACTCCGTGCCGTCGGACGACACTTCCCAGCTTTCAGCGAGGCCCGGCTCGAGTTCCGTCCCGCCATGCTTGAATTCCACCAGTCGGTTGTAGACCGTGCGCGACGATGCGTCGAAGGTCTGGCCGCCCGTGTAGAGGCCCGGATCGAACCCTTCCGGCGATGCCTCAGAGCAATAAACCAACGTCTTCGACCATGCAGAACCGGCCATCAATGTGGCAATTGCGGTTGCGGCAAGGAGAGTAGAGAGCTTTTTCATGAGTTTGCTTCCCAGCTTTGTTCTTGTTCTCGTATTTTTCTGACGCAGAAGCCGTTGTTTCCGGTCAAGGCCGGATGGAACGACATTTGATCGGGCAATGCAATAAGTATCCGGAAAAATTTGTCCAACTGGAAAATTCCTTCCGAATATGACGGAGACGACGCCGTTTACGACTTTTTCTTTCGAAAACCGCAACGATCGAATCAGTCTCGACCCGCACGAAAAGTCAATCCCAATTTACACGGATAGCGATAGAGTGCGCACCATGGCATAACCAATTTGCGGGGCGGGGAGGACTGCCAAACTTTTATCTGCCAGGCGGGGATGGATGAAGGTGATTATAGGCGGTCCTCCCTCTCGCCAGCACCGCCTTTGTTTGAATCCAATGGTTCAAAACCACCGACAACTCCCGTTTTCAATTGAGCTGCCAGTTGCTTATAGTGAACCGCACGCTAGACTGACGGTCGCGGGATACTTGGGGGACGGCCGCGTCGTGGCAACTCTTCTGAAAAACCACCGACGATACCATTTTGACAGCGATTTGGAGAAAGCTCTCAATCGGGTCGATTTCTTTCGAATTTTCCACATGATGTCGCTCCGCTATGGTTTCGACCATTTCGGCATCCTGCAACTCGGAAACGAGGGCGATGCCTGCATGCTGACGAACCGGCTGGTCCTGCACGATCTCCCGTCCGGGCTGGCAGAAGAATATGACAAGCGCCATCGTTTCGGTGATTCCGTCGTTTTCAAGAGCCTCCATACCTCATCCATTCCTTCCATGTGGAAGGCCGATGATCCGCATCTTGGCCATGGCAGCAATCTTCTCGGCCAACTCGGCTTCGACATGCTGATGTGCGTGCCGGTCACCGGCCTGAATGGCGCGCGTTATGCCGTGCTGTTTCTGGGAGACAGCGAGGACATGGACCAGCAGGCCCATTTCGCGCTCTGCTATGACGCCGTTTGCGCCTTCGATTATTTCTACCGGCTGGTCCTGTCCAACAAGGCAGGCTTGGGCCTGACGCCGCGAGAGACGGAAATATTGCGCTGGATCTCGCACGGCAAAACCGCGAGCGAAATTGCGCTGATCGTCTCGGTCTCGGAACACACGGTCAATTCGCATACGGCGACAATCCTGAAGAAGCTCGACGTCGTCAACAGAACCCAGATGGTGGCCAAGGCGATACGGGAGCAGATCATACAATGACGATAGACCTGCAACCGGTCCACATCCTGCTCGTTGACGACGAACCGGCCGAAAACCTGATCATGCGCGGCGTGATGAAAAAGGTTTCGAGCGCAGAAATCCATCTGCACTATTGCGAAACGATCGATGCCGCCCTCGATTTCCTCAAGTCCGGAAAACCTGTCTCCATGGTGCTGATGGACAACCGCCTGCAGCCGCAGGCAGACTTTCGTGAAACCGTGCCGGCCATGCGCCAACAAGGGTTCATTGGCCCTATCGGGGTGATTTCCTCATCGCTCGCCGATCCCTATTTCCAGAAATTCGAGGAGTACGGCGCCGATTTCCGTATCGACAAGGCGGAACTCGATCCGACCGCGATCGAATTCATCCTTCGGGAATATGTGACGAAATCATAGACAACAAAAAGCCCGGATAAACCGGGCTTTTTGTTTGGACAGCGGTTGATTTCAGGCTGCCGTCTTCGGGTGGGTGATCTGGTCGAGGCCAAGCAGGAAGTTGATCTGCGGGCGCGCCTTCACCAGGTCGTCGATCGAATATTGCTGCAGCACTTCGAAGAACGCATTCAGCGCCTTGCGGAGCGCCGAGTTCAAACCGCAGCTATCGACCAGCGGGCAATCGATCTCGCCTGCCTCGAAACACTCCGCCATGGCAAAGCTGTCTTCAGTGACCTTGACGATATCGAACAGGCTGATCTCGGCCGCCGGTTTCGGCAAGCGCACGCCGCCATTACGGCCACGCACGGTCTCGACCAGACCGGCCTTGTTGAGCGGTTGCAGGATCTTGAAAAGGAAGAGTTCGGACACTCCATAAGCCTTCGCAATTTCCGGAATACGGCTGAGATGGCCGTCATTGGCAGCACAGTACATGAGCATGCGGACTGCGTAATTCGTTTGCTTCGTCAGACGCATCATTTACTCCAGGCTTCGATATTTCGGCGCCCCTCGGTTCGGATGAACCTGTGAGCCTATTGCAGCACTCAAGAATTCGTAAGCATGCGCCGATTCTACCGGCTATGTCACACTCTGCCTCTTCATATAGGACGGATGCTAGTTTGGAACAATTCCAAAAAACAGAAAATCGTCCGGAAGTGATCATGATCAGCTTCCTGTCGACTGTCCACCCTCTAAACGGGAGAAAATCGACGTTACAAATCAGGCGAGATATGACAATCGCGCCGGCCTAATTTTCCGTTTTCTTCCGATGCAACTCCGCCTCGTATTCGCGAATCGCTTTCTTGCGTTCCGGAGTGCCCGGATGCGTCGACAGAATATTGGTATCAGATGTATCGCCGAGCTTTTTCTCGATGACCTCGAAGAAGCGCGCGATAGCAGTGGGATCGTATCCGGCATCCTGCATCAACTCGACCGAATGGCGATCGGCGGCCGCCTCCGCCTCCCTCGAATAGGAGAGCGCCACGAGACCACCGCCCTGGACGAGCAGATCCTCGACGCTGTCCCCCACATCGCCCGCGATCAGCATGATCAGGCCGGCCATGCCGGCGGCGCGGTAGATCTGGCGCAGACTATGCTCCAGTTCGACGTGGCCGATCTCGTGTGCCAGCACGCCAATGAGCATTTCCGTATCGCCGTCTGCGAGTTCGATCAGTTCATCGGTAATGATCAGCGTGCCGTCCGGCAGTGCGAACGCGTTCGGCCCGATCGCCCCGCCCGTGCGGAAATTAAGCGTATAGGCTGAAGCGCCGCGGGCTGACTTCGCCGCGATACGGGCAAATCCGTCCGAAATCACGCGCCTCTTCGCCTCATCCAGCTTTGTCTCGTCGAGCATCGTGCGGTCCAGCGTTTCCAGCGTGCTGACGGACATCAGCTTCGGCACGACCGGTGGCGTTACAGCGACGGCGACTTCAACGAGCACCGGAAGTGCGAAACGATAGACAAGGCCGGACAGCAGAAAAACAGCCACAACAAAGACCAGCAAGCGCGGATGGAATCGCTCGAGGCCATGGACGAACCCTGCCCTCTTCCGCCCGTTCGCCAGCAGAAGATGGTCGACGGCATCGTTGTCCGTGGTTTCGAACAGCGAACCGTCGGGAAACTCGATACGGCGCGGGATCGATCCGACCCGCGCCGTAATATCGAGGCGGGAAAAAACAGCCGCTGCGAGCTCCGCACCATCCTCCGCAATGGCCCGAACCTGCCCGTCCCTTTCGACAAGACGGGTCTCGACCGAGCGACTGGAACCGCGCGGATGCCAATCACCATGGCAGATCGGCTTTTCATCAGAAGCCAAAATCGAAGCCCTCGAAGTCCATGAATTCGGCACCGACGGCGGATCCTTCCTGTTCGACCGCAGCAAGGATTTCGCCGACGTCTCCATCGAAACGGACTGCCGTATGTTCGTTCACATAACGCGCCAATCGAACCGCTGCCCAGGGGCGCATCAGGCCAAGTGTCAAAACCGTGACGATCACGTTCGATACCGCGATCCACACATAACGGAACCGCGACAGGTCGCTCTTGAGTTCGTGTTTGCCATCAAAGAGCGTCGCCGACCACGCGATATTGCGCACGCCGGCGCGATAGAACAGAGCTGCTATGCCGAAAGAAAGCAGCACGGCGAGATAGCCAATGATGCCAAGGAAGATCATGGACACCTGGAATTCCGGCGAGATCGCGTCCGGATTGTCGATGATTGCGACAATCAGCGGCATATTGGCAACCACCGCGACGCCGATAACCAACATGCCGAGCACAACGATCAGCGCCGAAAAGAACCATGTCTGGTAGATCGGCCCAAGTTTTAGATATGTCGCAAAAGGCCTGCCGCCATAGCGCAGATTGTTGGCGAGGTAGCGATACATCCAACGGCTGGCGAGCGGCGCCAGAATACCGAGCGAAAGCACCGCCATGACCGGACCGGCCATGAAGGCGACGAAGGCGCCGCCCATCTTGCCGACGAAATCGAAACGGACGTTGCGATAGCTCGTTACACGAGCGCTGAACCGCAAGCCGCGCATGATCAGCCACGGGAAGAAGAAGAGGATAATGACGCCGAGCGCAATGCCGGCGATCGGGAACGCTGTCAGCAGAATATTGTAGACAATCAGATAGCCGAAGACGATCAGGCGGCCGATGAAGATCTGCTTGCCCTTGGCATGATACTCGAAGGCGCGACCGAGCAAGACCGTATTGCCGTAGAAATAACGGTTGCGCCGCACCTTGGCCCAGGCGGAGTAGATGCCAAGCGTGATGATCGTCAGAAGAACGTTGACGATCCAGATGCCGAAATATTCCGCGGCATTTCCGGTAAATGACAGCCGGTGAAAATCCCGCGATGCAGCCGGCAAAGGTGCCGTTTCGGTTATGCTCATAGTCGCCCCTCTCGCGTATCATGGAATGCAATCAAGAACGGCCGACTATCCCCCGATATTCGGCCGCTCGCCGCAAGTCTTAAACGGCTGCCATCACAGGTCAACCGTGAGTAGGCAATCACAACAAAAAAGGGCCTCCGCAAGGAGGCCCAATCAGGAAGGATTTCAGTCTGGTTATTTCATCGTCGGGATGGAGAACTCAGCACCGTCCTTGATGCCGGACGGCCAGCGCGAAGTGATCGTCTTGGTCTTGGTCCAGAACTTGATCGAGTCGGTACCGTGCTGGTTGAGGTCGCCGAAGGACGAGGACTTCCAGCCACCGAAGGAGTGGTAGGCCAGGGGAACCGGGATCGGGACATTGACGCCGACCATGCCGATGTTGATGCGGGAAGCGAAGTCGCGGGCCGCATCGCCATCGCGGGTATAGATCGCGACGCCGTTGCCATATTCATGCTTCATCGGCAAGTCGAGGGCTTCCTCATAGTTCTTGGCGCGAACCACCGAGAGAACCGGCCCGAATATCTCCTGCTTGTAGATCTCCATGTCCGGCGTGACGTTGTCGAACAGGCAGCCGCCGACGAAGTTGCCGTTTTCATAGCCCTGAAGCTTGAAATCGCGGCCATCGACGACGAGATTGGCGCCTTCTTCGACACCCTTGTTGATCAGGCCGAGGATGCGCTCCTTGGCTTCCTTGGTGACGACCGGGCCCATGTCGGCCTTCTCGTCGGTGTAAGGGCCGATGCGCAGGCTTTCAACCATCGGGGTCAGCTTTGCGATCAGGCGGTCGGCGGTTTCCTTGCCGACCGGAACGGCAACCGAGATCGCCATGCAGCGCTCGCCGGCCGAGCCGTAACCGGCGCCCATCAGGGCGTTTGCGGCCTGGTCGAGATCGGCGTCCGGCATGATGATCATGTGGTTCTTGGCGCCGCCGAAGCACTGGGCGCGCTTGCCGTTCATCGCAGCCGTGCCATAGACATAGCGGGCGATCGGGGTGGAGCCGACGAAGGAGACGGCAGAGATATCCGGATGCGTCAGGATCGCATCGACCGCGCCCTTGTCACCGTTGACGACGTTGAGGATGCCAGCCGGCAGACCGGCTTCAATCATCAGTTCGGCCAGGCGCATCGGCACGGACGGATCACGCTCGGAAGGCTTCAGGATGAACGCGTTGCCGCAGGCAATCGCCGGCGCAAACATCCACATCGGGATCATCCCCGGGAAATTGAACGGCGTGATGCCGGCGCCGATGCCGACGGCCTGACGGATCGAATACATGTCGATGTTCGGGCCGGCACCTTCGGTGAACTCGCTCTTGGCGAGGTGCGGAATGCCGATCACGAATTCGCAGACTTCCAGGCCGCGAATGACGTCGCCCTTGGCATCTTCAATGGTCTTGCCGTGCTCGCGCGACAGCATCTCGGCCAGTTCGTTCATGTTGTCGTTCAGAAGCTGAACGAACTTCATGAAAACGCGGGCGCGACGCTGCGGGTTGGTGGCCGCCCACTTCGGCTGTGCAGCCTTGGCGTTCTGAACCGCTGCATCCATTTCCGCTTCACTTGCAAGCGCCACGGTAGCCTGAACGTCGCCGGTTGCCGGATTGAAGACGTTGCTTGTGCGGCCGCTGGTGCCGGCAACGCGCTTGCCGCCAATGAAATGACCAATCTCGTACATGGGTGATCCTCCTGATCTTGATTATGGGGCAAGTGTCGCACTACAATATGCACAAATCAACGCGCGATATTCAGGAACCGTTGTGCAAAAATCGATGTCGCCATCTACGAGCATAGAGGTCTCGCAATGAAAGCCGGTACCGAGAGGATCGTGAGAATGGCGGAGCTGGAAATCGATCCGGCTCGGATCGAGGCCTATACCGCCCTCTTGACCGAGGAGATCGAAGCCTCCGTTGCAAAGGAACCCGGTGTCCTCATGCTACATGCCGTCTCGGTCAAAGGCACGCCTGAGAGAGTTCGTATCCTTGAAGTCTATGCCAGCCAGCAGGACTATGAAGCCCATCTTCAGACACCGCACTTCCTCAAATACAAAACGCTGACGGCCGGCATGGTGAAATCTCTCGATCTTATCGAGGTGGACCCCATCGTCATGTGCGCCAAATGAGGAATGCTGCATGAACTGGGATGATGTCCGCGTCTTCCTGGCTGTCGCCCGCAGCGGTCAGATCCTGTCAGCCTCCAAGCGGCTGGGCGTCAATCATGCGACGCTCAGCAGGCGTGTGACCGCGCTGGAGGAATCGCTGAAGACACGGCTTTTGATCCGCCGCACCAATGGTTGCGACCTGACTGCGGAAGGCGAAATCTTCCTGCATGCCGCCGAGCGCATGGAGACCGAGATGCTGGCTGCGCAAGCCCAGATCGGCCGGATCGACACGGCGGTTGCCGGCACCGTGCGCGTCGGTGCGCCGGACGGGTTCGGCGTCTCGTTCCTTGCTCCGCGCCTCGGCAAGCTGATGGCGCGATTTCCGGAACTGCGTATCCAGTTGGTGCCGGTGCCCCGCTCATTTTCGCTGTCGCAGCGCGAGGCCGATATCGCCATTACGCTTGAGCGGCCGGAACAGGGACGACTGATCTCATCGAAGCTGACCGACTATACGCTGGGGCTCTACGCATCGCAGGACTATCTGACGTCCTATGGAGCGCCCGAAACCGTCGATGATCTGAAGAGCCATCGCCGCATCGGCTATGTCGAAGACCTGATTTTCACCGCGTCGCTGAATTTCACCGGCGAGGTGATGCGCAGCTGGGATGCCTCCTTCGAAATCTCAAGCGCCACAGGCCAGACCGAAGCCGTGCGCTCCAGTGCCGGCATCGGCATCCTGCACAACTATATCGCCCGGCAATATCCCGAACTGATCCGCATCCTGCCGGAGACGACGATCCGCCGGGGCTACTGGACCACCTATCACGAAAGCGCCCGCGATCTCGTCCGGGTTCGCACGGTCGTCGATTTCCTTCAGGAACTGGTGACCGAGGAACATGGCATCTTTCTTTGAAAGCCTTTATTCAACCGCGGACGCCACGGCTGCCGGCAGGGGAATGAAAGACGGCTTCATCGCCGCCTTTGAAACATCCTGCATAGCAACTGCAGGCGACGCATCTGTGGCAGCCAGCGCAGCCGCCTCTCCCGGCATCGGTACCTTGACGGCGTTGGAGATCGTTTTGTCCTCTGCCGGCGCCGGTTGGGATGACGCTTCCTCGATGGCAGCACGCTTCGAGGTACGGCGAACCGGCTCGACAACTTGCGCAACCGACGCTTCCGCAGCCGGTTGAACATTGGCCTGCCGCACATAGAGCGGAGCCGCCACGACATCACCTGACCCGGCGGCAAAGCGCAGCGTTTCGAATGTCTGCGACGAAACAGGCTTGATCCGCAGCCCCTGCATCAGGACGGCGATGCGCTCCTGCGGCATGGACGGATTGCAATAGCGGAGCCGGATCTGGGCGGCATAGCCCGTCCCGGCAAGGCCTGCAGTGCCATTCGGAGCGATCGTTTTCGCCAGTTGCCAGGCGTAGAGGCAGCTACCACCCTTACCAATCGCGCCGGTTGCATAGCCGAACACGCCATAGGCATTGTCGGCGATCACCGGACTGATCCGCATCCGCACGCCTGAAAGCGCGGTTCGCATTTCCACAGCGATCTCGGATTGCGACGGCGCGCCGCGGAAGCTCTTAGCCCCCTTGCCAATGGTTACCGTCAGAGCATTCTCGCCCGCAAGGTCGGTGGTATTGGTATAGAGGATGGTTTGTTCGACGCGATTTTCGCCGACAGTCTGCCGCACTGACGCGGCCTCAATGCCCGGCATGATCGCCAGCGCATAGTCGGCAGAAATCGAGGTTGCGAGAGACGGGCCGTCCGCTTTCAGCGCACCAGTCCGCAGGAATGGATCATCGACCGCCGTGCAGGCGGCAAGCGGAAGCATCGTTGCGAGGATGAGAAAAAGCCTGTTCATCGGCGTGTGTCCCACTGGCTCGTCACCATCAAACCGCGGCGGACGCCGGCATCGGAGAGATGGTCGTTGAGGCGCTGGAACACCTGCTTTGCCATCGTCTTGTTGCCGAGATGGTAATAGGCCCAGCCACGAAGCTGGCTGAGGTCGGCAGGCTCGGCCACCAGACTGGCGCGGGCGTTCAACGCGTCCAACGTGTTCTGATACTGTTTCTGGTCGAACGAGGCGCGCGCCCGCTGGAAGTAGATCTCTGCGCGAATTTCACGGTCGCGCTCGGCACCGAGCGGATAGGCCGCCAGAATGGCTTCGGCATCGTCGGTGAGACGACCACGCAGCAAAGTAAGAGCCGTGCCATAGGCTGCATCGACCCTTATCTGCCCGTTGGCATTCAGCCCCATCGCAAAGGAGGCGCGCGCTTCGGAAAGACGGCTCAAGCCGAGATAGCACCATCCGCCGATCTGCGCGGCGTCGGGTGACAATTGCCCCCTCGCCTGCAGATCATTGAGATCGTTGATGCAGGCGCTGTAGCGTTTGGCCTGGAAGTTGCGGAAATAATTGGCCTGGATCGCGCCGCGCGGCTTGATGACGGAGGCCGCCTTTTCTCCCTTTGGCGGAGACGCGGACTTGATCCCGGTCCAGATATCCGGATAGGCCGAGACATATTTTTCCTGAAGCGCCGCGAACTCCTGCTTCTGCGAAAGACGCAGATAGGACAGCGCCAGCCCCTTGACGCGCGCCGGTGCCGCCTTCCAGTCGACGGCCTTCTGGAACCAGGCAGAAGCAGCCTCGTATTGCTTGGAATTATAGGCATACCAGGCAAGAATTTCGGCGTGATCGGCGTTCAGTGTCTGCAGGATCGTCGTTGAATAGGAGGCGACGATCCTGTCGTCGATCACAGCCATGTCAGGCTTTGCAAAACGCAGAGACAGTGCGTTCATCAGGAATTCCGGATCACCGGAGAGATCCTGCAGATGGGTCGCGGCCACCTGATAGGCTTCCTCTTCGAGATTCTGTGCGGCGAGACTGAGGTAAAGTCCCTTCGCATTTGCGGCATCCGGTTGCATCTCCAGCGCCTTGCCGAACCATTGTGCACTGACGGCTGGCTGCTTGATCTTCAGGTAATACCAGCCAAGCAGCGCCATATCCTCGGCCTTTGGAGATGCTGCCGCCTTGAGCGGGGCAAGCTGATCATCGGATAAAGGCGTCGTCTGCTTTTCATCGGCGTTGAAATCGGCGACGGTCTTGCGCAGCAGATCGAAGGCGACTGGCTGCAAACCGGCCTGCAGGGCCGGTGTGACAGCAAGCTTCCGCATGACAGCCTGAACTTCCGAGGCGGGGAAATCGCGGATGGCCTTCTGCAAGGTAGTGACGAGCACTGCATCCGGCAGGCGCTTGTCGCCTTCGCGCAGCAGAATGCCGCGATACACGTCTGCCAAGGGCTGTTTCATACCCGTCTGCGAATAGGCATCAATCAATGACCAGAGCAGATCCACCTCCGTTTCGGTCGCAGGATCAATGCCGCCGCCGGCCTGGATGACATCCGTCCAGTTCTTGGCGGCCGCCGCTTCGGTCATCAGCACACGCTGTTTCCTGCGCGCCAGCTTTTCAGTGAAATCGGCAGTCGGCGCCCAATCCGGCGTTTCGCTCTTGCGGCGAATGATCTCCGCATCGATACCGGTGAAATCGCTCTTATCGTAAAGCTGCCAGAGCGCGGTCTCATCGATACCGCGCGCCGACTGTGGCAGGAACAGATCCTGCGGCATTTCGAATTGCGGAAACTTGAGCCGCAACCGCGCAGCCTCAGCGGCGACGCGATCATCCTGCTTCTGTTCCGCATAATAATAGAGCGCGGCCATCTCGACCTCGTCGGGCTGGCCCGCCGCTTCCGATGCTCCGGCGGTTTGCTCGCGGCGCTCACCTGCTGCTGGTTCGATTTGCCCAGCCACGGCGGAGGTCATTGCCTCATCCACGAGCCGGAAGGAACCGGCCGCCTGCGTCAGCAATGCAGCCGAATCCTCGGAAAATGCCGTCGCCGGCAGAAGCAGGCTCGATGCGGCCCAAAGCGCGACCCAGTGTTTTTTCATCATGATCATTGATCCGACCTCACACCCTTGCGCGGAATGGCAAGCCCGAGCCACACGGCGAAGACGCCCATCGAAGCGACGATGAGCAGAACGTAGAACTGGAAATTATCGGAGAACCAGGCCGCAGCCAGACGGCGGATATTACTGGGGCTCTGATCCGTCAGGCCGGCGATGAAATGCGAATCGGCCGGCATGGTGTTGACCGCAAGGGTCGCCGTTTCGATTTCGGCCGAGCCGCCATTCAATCCCGTCCAGACCGCGGGTTCGACAAGCCGGCGAACGCCAAGCGCAATATCGGCGGGCGAGCCTGCATGGACTACGGTCCATACCGCCTCGCCTGAGGGCGACGGGGTCTGTGTCAGGGTCAGGAGAGAGTGGCCGGGCTTAAGCGTCGCCGCCTGGCCAGAGCCGTCCTGGTAATTCAGCCATTTGCCGAAGCGCGTTCCGGCCGCGGCAAACCAGCTCTGCAGTTTCGACGTGACGGACAACAGGTCTTGCGGGCGAGTGGTCGATTTCCGGAAGGCATCCAGCAATGCACGCGAATCGTCGCCGTCCTCATCAGAGCCTGCCACGAAATCCGTACCGCCGATCGCTGCCGTCTTGAGAGGGTCGGTGTCAGCGATCGATGCCGCCAATCCATTCGACAGGTGCGCATCGAATGGGAAGGCACTCTTGCCGGCGTTGCCGAGATCCGCAAAGGCGTTTTGGGTGGTGATCACCAGCGCATTGCGGCCTTCGGAGGGGCTGGCAACGCCCAGACGTATATCTGCATTCAACGGATTGCGGGCAACAAGTGCCAAGCGGGACAGCATTGTAAGAGCCGCACCTGCAGACTGCGCATCCGGTCGCTCGACAAAGATATCGAAGGGTTGGCCGTCGGCATAGGGATAGGCATTACCAGCGAAGGCGCCGATATCCGGCAATCGACCGATCCGAGCCAGCGCCGGGATTTCGATCGTCGTATCCTGCAGGAGAATGAAACGCGGCCGGGTATCGTCCCTGGCGTCCGGCGCGCACGCCGCGTCCGCCTCGACCGGCAGTTCGGCCAGAAGCTCGACCTTGTTGTTGCCCGGACCGAACGCACGCAACGGCAGCTCGATCAGCTTGCCACTAAACTGCTCCCCTTCGGCGTTTCGGAACGGATAGCTCGTGACGACACGGTCGTTGACGCGAACCAGGAATTGCGCCGTGCGCATGAGGCCCGGCGATGTCGCTGCGTGCAGCTTCAGCCCGATCGTCGCATAATCGGCCGGATAGAAATCCGCCGGCATGACCATGTTGAACCGCGTCCGCGACAAGCGCCCGGAAAACACGCGGGTTTCATAGCCGGTATCGGCCAGCGTATAGCTGCTGGAGGCGTCGGCGAGGATGGTTCCTGATCGGGTGGAAAAGATGCCGCTGTCGAGGCTGTCCTTCAAGGGGCCGCGGATTGCCTGAAGCAGCTGGCCGCTCATTTCGGCGCGTGTGGCACCGCGCAGGCTGACCGTGGCACGACCGCCTTCTCCCGCGTCCTTGACCGAAAAACCATAGGGCATCGTCTGCGTATCGACACCGCGCGCTTGTGCGCGTGTCTTGTCCGTGGAGACATAGAGGTCGATACCGGGACCGCTGCCGGGCTTTTCGCCGACGCTGACCGCAAGATCGTCCCGATTGAGAAACAGCGCCAGCGTTTGCAGAACCGGGGCCGCATCGTTCAGCATCTCGGCGGTTGCCGTCTGCGGCAGGATCAGCCGGATGTCGGTAACATTCGCGTCCGTACGGGCGACCGTGAGCAGATCGTCGAAGGAACGGAAGCCGTGGCGGTTGGCGGCAACGAAACCGCTCGTCGCGGGATCGAGTTCGCTCCAGAGCTCGTAGGTTGCCTCCAGCGAGCAATCGACGCGATGAAACTGGCGCGCCCGCAAAAGCACCTGGTTGCGGCCGGGCTTCAGGACATCCGTGCCGATTTTTAACATCTCCGTCCTGAAACCGTTCGGCGAGGCGATGCGGAACGTCCCCGCAGCCTTACCGTTGACCTCCACCTCCATCACGGAAGTGTCCGGCAGCACCGAAACCGCGTTGCGATAGGCAAGAGCGAGCTCGCCGCCGCTCGCGGCTTGTTCAGCCGAGAGATTGAAGCTCAGTCTTGCGACGTCATCCTCACCGGAAAGGCGATAGGCCGGCAGCGCCTGTTCAAACGGCACAATGAGCCCATTTGCTTTGGAAACCTCGGATTCCACCAGTGCCGGTCGTGTCGACAGGATGCTTTCGCTTTCGCTCGGGACCGTGCGGGAGACGGCGGGCGCAACCTCCAGAAGACTCTGGGCGGACAGCGGCGACGTTTGGGCTAGGATCAACGCAAGCGACATGCCCGCAGTTTGAGCGCGAAGGGATTTAGCCATAGAGTTGTGCTCCTGGGTGAACCGGGCCGGTTTCGGCAGCTTTGGCAGGCAGGGGCACGTGGACGATCTTGTTGTCGTTGAGCACCATCGGGGCATCCTCGAAGGACTGGACGACACTCTCGCGGATCAAGCCGACGCTGTAGCGGATGGCCCGCAGCGATTCCGTCAGGCTCCAGAGCGCAAACCGGCTGGTGCCCCAGAAGAAATTCTTCCGTATCTGGCGGCGGATGAGCCGATCCTGCAGCACGGACTGATCGGAATACATCAGTTCGGCAATTGCCATGACCGTTTGCGGCGTGCGTTCGGCATAGGCAAAGCCGCAGATCGCCGCCTTGTCGAGCATCCGGCGCGAGCGATAGACGACGTTGAAGTTTATGGTCTGGCCGCCGCGGCGTACCTCGACCTTGGCTGTGGTTGGATTGACGAGATCCAGCTTCGGTTCCTTGTCGACAAACTCGATCGACACTCCACCACTGGAGGCGTCTTGAATGATGACATGGTGGATGACGTCATCGATGTGCATCAGCGCATGGCGCTTGACCGGCAGACGCTGGTTGCGGCGAAGCTCGCGGCGTTCCGCGATGGCCCCGAGAGCAGCACCGGCCAGCCCAAGATTGATCAGGTTCCACATCGCGACGATCAGCAGTAGCTCGCTCGCAACCGGTTCGGTGAGGACGCGGTATCCGGAATAAAGAGCTGCGGCGAGCAGCAGGAAGAAGATGGCGAAGTACGGTGTTGCGAGAGGCGACAGCTTGCTCTTGTCCAGCGTCTGGCCCTTGGCGGTGACATTGAAAGTCGGCTTGCGGGGATTGCGCACGACGCTGACGATGCTGCCGAACAGGAAGACGGCCTGGACATATTCGTAGAGCTCGGAAATCCACGGCCAGCGGACGCGGCCGTAGAGATAGCTCTGCATGGCGAACGAACTGATCAGGTAAGTGACAGCGTAGGACGCGAACTCGAGGATGTTCGCCTTGTAGATTTCCAGCGAGAAGAAGATGTAGAGCAGCGGCGAGAACATGAAGGCGAGACGCGACAGCGGAAACAGCCAGAACATGTTGATGCCGGCGTAGCAAATCCGCTGCGGGATCGTCAGGCCCTTGGCAAGGAACGGCCGCTTGAGGATGAGGATCTGCAACATGCCCTGGCACCAGCGGGCGCGCTGGCCGATAAAAGAGACGAAGGTTTCCGGCTGCAGGCCGGCAATCAGCGGCTTATCGACATAGATCGAATGCCAGCCCTGGCAATGCAGAGACAGCGCCGTTTCGCAATCCTCGGTGATCGACTGGCCGGAGAAACCATCCGTCGTCATCAGCGCCGAGCGGCGCAGGACGGCGGCCGAACCGCAGAAGAATGACGCATTCCACTTGTCGAGCCCGCGCTGCAGGATCGAATAGAACATCTCGTTTTCCGACGGCATGCGGGCAAAGGTCTGAAGGTTTTTTTCCAGCGGATCGGGGTTGAGGAAATAATGCGGCGTCTGGACGAGGAAGAGCTTTTCGTCATCCTTGAAGAAGCCGACCGTCTCGCGCAGGAAGTCGCGCACCGGGGCATGGTCGGCGTCAAAGACGACGACCAGTTCGCCGTTTGAAATCTTCAGGCCTTCGTTGAGATTGCCGGCCTTGGCATGGTCGTTCTGCTTGCGGGCATGATAGTGCACATCCATCGCGGCGCAGAGTGCCTTCAGCTGCTCGTGGCGGCGAATGGCGGCGACGGAAATACGTGGGTTTTTATGGTTGCGCTTGGCATCCGTGCCGCCATCATCGAGCAGGTAGATGTTCAGCTTGTCCTTCGGATAAGCCATCGACTTGGCGGCAGCCAGCGTCACGGCCAGCAGCTCGGCATCCTCATTGTAGCTCGGAATGAAGACATCGACCGTCGGCAGCTCGGCGGCGCTGCCCATGTCCGGGGTCTTGCGCTTGATCGGATCGATGACCATGAAGAAGCTGATCGCCAGCATCGCCAGGCAATACATTTCCGCGAGATAAAGCAGGAAGCCCGGAATGAAGTTCAGCGGCTCGGTGATGTCGGGCAGCGTTTCGGTCGTGCGCCAGAAACCATAGCGAAGCGCGATGATACCGGCAAAAACGAGCGTGATGACGCGGAAGGCGCTGTTGTCGGGCCGCGTCATGCCGATGAACATGATGCCGAGGACAGCGAAGGAGAGCATGAGCTGCGCCTGAAGGCTCATCGGCAGCAGAATCAGAGTCAAGCCGAGAGCCCCGGCCGGAAGCGCCAGATATTTTCCGCACGTCATGTGCCACCAACCCCATCGTCATTTTCGAGCGTCGCATCATGCGTGCCGGTTCTTACATCGAACAGCCGGAACCTAAGCGGCGAAGGGTCAACAGAATCCTAATATGCGGCGGGATGGCCGGAAAGGACACAGGGTTAGGTAAACACAAGGTTTACGGGCGGGTCCAAGATATGAGGGGGGCGGCGCGCACTCGCGGCGCGTCCTGCCAATGGCATTGGAAACCGCCGGGTCAGGCCCGGCGGCGTTTATCCAATGGTTCGGCATCGGACTTGTGTTTCCAACCCAGTTCCGGTGCGATGAACGTGACGAAGTCATGGATGATCTGTCGGTATTCCTCGTCCTCGAACTCGTAAGGAAGCTCAAGTCGCAGCTCGCTGACAAGCGGCAGGATCGGATCTGCGAAGAGCCGCTCCAGGATTTGTTCCGACGTGCCGACAATATCCCGGGCGTAAAGCGTGCGGCGTTCGCCTTGCGGCGTCAACGTCCGTTCATGACGCCCGTTGGCATAGTCGAGATAGCGCTTGCGGGTAACGGCGTCTGCGCTGTCGAGAGGGACGATGACGCGGCCGAGCGCAACGCGCTTCTCGCCACCTCCGGAAGCCCGATAGGTTTCCAGCTGGCGCGATTGCGCAACGAAGAAATCGTCCGTCTCCTCCCCCGTCGTCACATTGCCAATTAAAAGGTTGAAGCCGCTGCGACCAGCCCAGCCGGCGGAGCGCAACGAGCCGCCGCCATACCATATGCGATCAGTCAGGCCTTTCGCGTGGGGTTGCAGCCGCGGCCGTTGAGGACCGAACGGCGTCTTGACCACGGTTTGCTCGTCGCCGATGGGCCGGCTGTGCAGATTGTCGACGAAGCGCAGCACGCGCTCATGCGAGAAATCATAGCTCTCCCAGTCGCCGTCAAAGACGAGCGGCGCGATGAGATCGGCATGAAGCGGCCGACCGGCGCTCAGGCCCACGTTCAGCCGGCCACGCGACAGAACATCGACCGTCGAGAGGTCCTCGGCGAGCCGATAGGGACTTTCGTAACCGATGGGAATGACAGCGGTTCCAAGCTGGATGCGGCTCGTCCTCTGCGTCGCTGCCGCTAGAAAGGCGGTCGCGGAGGAAATACCGGGTTCCAGATGCCGCTGGCGCGCCCAGGCGCTTTCAAAGCCGAGTTCCTCGCCATATTCGAGAAGCTGCAATGTCTTTTCCAGCCCCGTCAGCGGATCGTCAGCAGGATAATTGCCGGGCGTGAGAAAGCCGATATGGCTGATGGATGGTGCGGTGTCGCTCATCCTGTTGTTCCTCGCTCAGGATTTTGGCAGACCGGGCGGATTGGTTTCCGATTTCGGCAAGGCTTCCTCGGTGAGGTGCCAGCGGTCGAGGATCTTTGCGTAGACGCCGTTTTCGATCAGGCCATTGGTGGCGATCGTCAGTGCGGCGGCCAATCCGCTTCCCTTCTTCGTGGTGATGGCTACGTCTGAGCGGTCGGGCCAACCGGCACTCAAGGTGCCGACGCGTTTGATATTCTGGTCACGGGCGGCGATGTAGACGAGTTGCGCATGCGGCTGGACGATCACATCGGCGCGGCCCGAGGACACCGCCAGGAGACTTGCCGCCTCGTCGTCGTAATATTGCAGTTCCAGCGGTTTCAAGCCTGCCGCAACATTCTCGTCGTTCCATCGGAGCAGGATGCGCTCCTGATTGGTGCCGGCGCCGACGATGATCCGGAGACCCGCCGCATCCTTCGGCTCCCTGATCGACGTGATCGCGCTATCGGACTTGACGAAGAAGCCGTGCAGACCTTGACGGTAGGTGGAAAAATCGAATTTCTCCTTGCGCTGCTCCGTGACGCCGACATTGGAGATGACCGCATCATATTTGCCGGAGGTGAGCCCGAGCGGCCAGTCGATCCAGGCGACCGGAACGAGTTCCAGTTCGAGCCCGAGGCTATCGGCAATGGCGGACGCATAATCCGGATCGGCGCCGACGACGGTCTTTGCATCCGTCGCATAGGTGGCCAGCGGCGGCCCGCCGGGGCTGACGGCAACCGTGAACTTGCCCGGTGCGACGAAGACGAAATCCTTCGAAATCGCTGCGATGGCCGCTTCGTTTTTCTCTGCCCGGACGCGGCCGGGTTGCTCCGGGCTCAGGTCGAAGACGTCCTCGCCGGCGCGTGCAGCGGTCCCGAACAGAGCGAGGGTCAATGCAAGGGCTGCAATCAGGAAGGGGCGAAAAACCGGTTGGTCGGTCATTGTCGTGATCTCCATGGGAAAAACGTGTTCGACCCGGCATCGCACTCCGATGCCGGGTCGCCTCGTGCCGCGTCAGGAACCGCTCTTCGGCAAGCCGGCGGGATTGGTCTGGGACTGGTCGATGCCTTCGGCATCAAGGCTCCAGCGCTTGAGCACTTCGCCATACTTGCCGCTCTTGATCAGATCGTTGATCGCGATGGTGACGGCACCGGCAAGGCCCGCGCCCTTGCGGGTCGTCACGGCGATTTCGGCCGTCAGCGGCCAGCCGCCGCTGACGATACCGACGAGCTTGGTATCGTGTTTGATCGATGCGCCATAAGCCCGGGTCGCGTTCGGATTGAACTCGACATCGGCACGGCCCGACTGCAGGGCAAGATCGCTTGCGGCGCGGTCGTCGTAGTACTGCACCTCGATCGGCGCCAGGCCTGCGGCGACGTTCTGGCGGTCCCATTCCAGGATGATCTTTTCCTGGTTGGTACCCGCACCAGTGATGACCTTCAGGCCGGCGACGTCCTTCGGTTCCTTGATCTCGGTGATCTTGCTGTCGGACTTGACGTAAAAGCCGAGTACGTCCTTGCGATAGGTGGAGAAATCGAACTTCTCCTTGCGCTCTTCGGTCACGGTCACGTTGCTGATGACGGCGTCATATTTGCCGGATGCGACACCCAGCGGCCAGTCAGCCCAGGCAACCGAGACGATTTCAAGCTCGAGACCGAGCGAATCCGCCAGCAGCGAGGCAAGATCGGGATCGGCGCCGACGATGGTCTTCGCGTCATTGGCGAAAGTGGCGATCGGCGGATCCCAGGCATTGATGGCCACCGTGAACTTGCCCGGCGTCACGAACTTGAAGTCGGGCGAAAGCGCCTTGATCGCCGCTTCGCTCTTTTCGGCGCGGACCCGGTTCGAGGTATCCGGGCTGAGATCGAACGTATCGGCCGCCTGCGCCGCGCCGAACCCAAGCGCCGCAATGGTCACGGCGCCTGCCATCAGAAGTTTAGCCGTCTGAAGAATAGTCATGTTTCCCGTCTCCTTTTTCATCTTTAAGTTGTAGTTGTTGATGGTTCCACCCCGTCCGCCCAGGCGGCCGGGAATCTGCTAGAGAACTTTTGCGAGGAATTCGCGCGTGCGCGGATGGTCCGCCTGGCTGAAGATGCGGGCGGGCGGGCCAGCCTCCAGAATGTGACCGCCTTCCATGAAGACGACCGTATCGGCCACTTCGCGGGCAAACCCGACCTCGTGGGTGACGATGACCAGCGTCGTGCCGGTGCGCGCCAGTTCCTTGATGACATCGAGCACTTCGCCGACAAGCTCCGGATCGAGCGCCGAGGTCGGCTCGTCAAACAGCAGCACCTTGGGCTTCAACGCCAGCGCGCGGGCGATGGCAACGCGCTGCTGCTGGCCGCCGGAAAGCTGGCGGGGATAGGCATCGATCTTGTCCGTGAGGCCGACGCGCGCAAGCAGTTCGCCGGCGAACCGTATAGCTTCGTCGCGATCCGTTCCGCGAACCTGCATGGGTGCCTCGATCAGGTTTTCCAAGACGGTCAGATGCGGAAAGAGATTGAAGTTCTGGAAGACCATGCCAATATCGGCGCGGCGCTTCAGAATATCCTTTTCCTTGAGTTCATAGAGCGTCTCGCCCTTTTGGGCATAGCCGACAAGGTCGCCGTCGACGGAGATGAAACCGCTATCGACCCGCTCCAGGTGATTGATGGCGCGCAGCAGTGTCGATTTGCCCGACCCCGAGGGACCGAGAATAGCGGTGACACTTCCAGCCGCCAGAGTGAGGTCGATATTGTCGAGCACCTTGAGCGAACCGAAGCTCTTGGAAATGCCATGGATACGCACGGCGCCACCGGCCCTGAGCAAGGGAGCGTCCCGGAAACCAGTCAGGCGGGCGGTGGGGCTCACAACGGCTAGAGGTTGCGGCGCCGGGCGGCGAAACTGCGCGAAGAAGGCCTGAAAGGGCAACGGCACCGGGTTGCGGACGGCGCCCCTGGAGAAATAGCGCTCGATATAATGCTGGGCGATCGACAGCACGGTCATGATGACCAGGTACCAGGCGGTCGCGACCATCAGCAGCGGAATGACTTCGAGATTGCGGCGATAGATCACCTGCACCGTGTAAAACAGCTCCGGCAAGGCGAGCACGTAGACCATGGATGTGCTCTTTGCGAGCCCGATGATCTCGTTGAAGCCGGTCGGCAGGATGGAACGCATGGCCTGCGGCAACACGATGCGGAATACCTGGCGACGGCGCGGCAGGCCAAGGGCGGCGGCTGCTTCCAATTGTCCCTGATCGACGGAAAGAATGCCGCCGCGGACGATTTCCGAGAAGAAGGCGGACTGATTGAGCGTCAGGCCGAGGAACGCGGCAGCAAACGGGGTCAACAATTGAACGGTCGGGTAATCCAGAAGCACCGTATCGGTAAACGGCACGCCGATCCGGATGGTCTCATAGAGATAGCCGAGATTGTTGAGAACGAGCAGCAGGACAATCAGCGGGATGGAACGCAACAGCCAGACGTACCCCCACGACAGGCCCGAAAGCAGCGGCGACTTGGAAACCCGGGCAAGCGCCAGCGCAGTGCCTAGCACCGAGCCGGAAACGGTCGCCAGCGCGGTGAGCAGCAATGTCCTGCCAAGACCCGCAAGAACCGGTTCGGCGAAGAACCATTCGGCAAAGACATTCCAGCCCCAGCGCGGATTTGTGAACGTCGAATAGAGCACGGCCGCGATGACGACGCCTGCGAAAACCGTGCCGACCAGGCGGCCCGGATGGCGGGCTGGAACGATGCGGTAGCGGGCATAGTCCTGGCTGTGCTCGGCCGCTCTCCGGTCGGGCTCGATGCCCGCAAAATCTGTCGTCAGCGCCATGTCTATCCCCTTGTCGTTTCTGAATTTGCTGGAGCGTTCAGTGATTTCCGGCTGCGAACCGCAACGGTTCTTCCGCGGACACGACCCCCGGCACGCCCACCGTCGCGAGATGACCGATCTCCTTTTCGAACGGCAAAGACTTGTAGATTTCCGGATCGGCTTCGGTATCGAAGAGAGCCGTGTAGCCGTAGGTCAGATAGAGGCCGACCGCCTCCGGCTGGCGGAAGCCGGTGGTCAGGTAGATGCGCGAGTACCCCTGCCGGGCAGCCTGGATTTCCAGTTCGACGAGAACTTTGCGGGCGAGCCCCTGCCGGCGCAGATCGGAGCGCGTCCAGATGCGCTTGAACTCGGCGGTGCGCTCGTCATAGTGCTTGAAGGCGCCGCCACCGATGGTCTCGCCATTGCGCAGCAGAAGCAGGAAATTGCCGTGGGGCGGTGCGAAGGCTTCCGCCGGATACCGGTTCATTTCCTCGACAGCGCCGGCAGCGCTGAAATAGGAGCCGTAGCGGCTGTCATATTCGAAGGTCAGTTCGTCGATCAGCGGTTTTGCGCGGGGATCGAGGGGCGTCGTATAGAGAAACGTATCGCTCATTTCGCCAATCCTGTTGTCTTAGCTGAGAAAGGTTTCTGCCAGCCGCACCCAGTAGCGGGCGGCAGGCGCGATGATCGTGTCGTCGAAATCGTAATGGGCGCTGTGCAGGGGCGCGGTATCGCCATTGCCGACGAAGAGGTAGGAGCCCGGCCGCTCCTGCAGCATGAAGGCGAAGTCTTCACTTGCCGTGCGCGGCTTGAAGCCTTCCTCGACCTTCGCTGGACCGAATGTGTCGAGGGCGACCTTTCGCGCGAATTCGGTCTGGTCGCGATGATTGATCAGCGCCGGAAAGCCGAGCCGGTAATCGACCTCCGCTACCGCGCCAAAACTCTCCGCCTGTGCACGGGCAAGCGCCGGGATGCGATCCCGCAGTTGCTGGCGGACGCCTTCGCTGAAAGCGCGCATGGTCAGCTTCAATTCGACGCTTTCGGGGATCACATTCGAGGCGGAGCCGGCATGGATGGACCCGACCGTCACCACCGCCATCTCCTGCGGATCGACATTACGCGACACGACGCTCTGCAACGCGGTGATGAAGGAGGCCGACGCCAGCACCGGATCGACCGCGCGGTGCGGTTCGGCCCCATGGCCGCCCTTGCCGACGATCCTGATCTTGGCCTGGTCGACCGACGCCATTGCCGCGCCGGCGACGAAGCCGAACTGTCCTGATGGCACGCTCGGCCAGTTATGCAGCCCGAAGACGGCATCGACGGGAAAGCGCTCGAAAAGCCCCTCGGAAATCATCTTGCGGGCACCGGCGCCGATTTCCTCGGCCGGCTGAAAGATCAGGTGCAGCGTGCCGTTGAAGGTACCGCTTTCGGCCAGATACCGCGCCGCGGCGAGAAGGATCGACGTATGCCCATCGTGACCACAGGCGTGCATCACGCCCGGATTGTTGCTTGCATAGGCAAGCTCGGTTGCCTCCTCGATCGGCAACCCGTCCATGTCGGCGCGGATGCCGATCCGCCGCTCGCCGTCACCCCGCTTGAGGGTCGCGACAAGGCCGGTTCCGGCGATGCCCGTCGTCACCTCGTACCCCCAGGAGGATAAGTGGGAGGCAACGAGCTTGCTGGTGCGGCGCTCCTGGAAAGCGAGTTCCGGGTACTGGTGCAGGTCGTGGCGAAGCGCGATGATCTCGTCGAGATAGGCGGCGATACCTTGTGAAACCGGATCGTTAATGCGCGGGGCGATAATGTTCATGGCCGTTCACCGGCGCCTCAGGCGCCGACCGCCTTTCCGCGTTCGACTTCATCCAGAGGAAGCGCGTAGCGGCTTTCGCGATAAGGCAGCCCCAGATGATCACGCAGCGTCTCGCCTTCCAGCCGCGGGTTGAAATAGCCGCGCTTCTCAAGGATCGGCAGGACTTGGTTTGCGAAATCGTCGAGCCCTTCGGCGATTACCGGGAAGCCGAGGATGAAGCCGTCGGCAGCGCCCTGATCCACCCAGCGGACGACCTCATCGGCAATATGGTCCGCCGTGCCGATGAAGGCCGTCCGGGGTGTCGCGACATCGAGGGCGATTTCCCGCAGGGTGAGGTTTTTCTCGCGCGCTGTCCTCTTGATGCGATCGGTGGTGGCGCGAAAGCTGTTCTTGCCGATGTCGCCGAGATCAGGGAAGGCTTCGTCGAGCGCATAGACGCTGAAATCGTGATGATCGAAGAAACGGCCGAGATAGAGCAGCGCCTCCTCGATGGTGACGAGGCTGCGGATCGCCTGGTACTTCCGTTCCGCCTCCTCCGCCGTCGCACCGACGATGGGGCCGATGCCCGGATAGACACCGATCTCAGCCGCGCGGCGCCCTTGCGCAATCGCGCTTTGCTTCACCTGCTTGTAAAAGACCTGGGCTTCCTCGATCGGACCGCCATTGGTGAAGACCGCGTCGGCATGTTTGCCGGCCAGCCGGATGCCCGAGTCGGACGCGCCGGCCTGGAACACCACCGGCTGCCCCTGCTTCGAGCGGCCGATGTTCAACGGCCCTTCGATGCGGAAGAAGCGCCCCTTGTGGTCAAGCCGGCGAAGTTTGGTCTTGTCGGCATAGACGCCCGTCTCCCGATTACGCACGAAGGCGTCATCGTCCCAGGAATCCCAAAGCCCCTTGATGGCATCGAGATATTCGTCGGCGATCTCGTAGCGCAGTTCGTGTTCGGGATGTTCGCGGCTGTAGTTGCGACCGGAGCCCTCGAGCGGCGAGGTTACCGCATTCCACCCTGCCCGGCCGCCGCTGATCAGGTCGATGGTGGCGAACTGGCGGGCAACGGTGAAGGGATCGCTGTAGGAGGTCGAGACCGTGCCGACGAGACCGATCTTCGAGGTCGATGCCGCAAGCGCCGAAAGGATGGAAATCGGCTCGAAGCGGTTGAGGAAATGCGGGATCGACTGCTCGTTGATGTAGAGGCCATCAGCGACGAAGGCAAAGGCGATGCCTGCTGCTTCGGCCTTGCGTGCAGTCTCGACAAAAAATGCGAAATTGACACTGGCGTCGGCCGGGCCGCTTGGATGCTTCCAGGCATTCATATGGCCGCCTGGCCCCTGTAGCATGATGCCGAATGTGACGTGTTTCCGGGTCATAGGATCAATCCTTTCCAGATATCAGGCAGCGAGCGAAAGCCGCTCCTTGGCGAGCAGTTCGATGGAGGCAAAGCGCTCTGCCGCTGTCAGCGCGGGCGTTTCGATGATGAATTCCTTCACACCGTAGAGCCGATGCAGGTCGTCGAGTTCCTTGCGAACCTGCACTGCCGTGCCATGAAGAATACTCGGCGCCTTTTCTTCGACGCGGTAATCAGCAAGGCCGGACTGCCGGGCGAATTCAGCCGCCTGCTCCTCGCTGCCGACATTGACGCTCTGGCCGTTGCTGAGGAAAACCTTGAAGATGCGGAGATCGGATACGCGTTCCTTCGCCCGCCCTTCATCTTCAGCGACGAAGGCGGCAAGCGTCAGGATCGGCAGCTTGCCGCCACTTTCCCGCTCGTAGACCTCAAAGGTTTTTCGCAGGTTTTCCGGATCGCCGTTCAGATGGCCGGCGAAGACAAGCTGCCAGCCCTTTTCCGCCGCCAGCGTTGCGCTTTCAACACCGGCGCCAAGAAGGAAGCGCTCGGGTGCAATGGCAGGCAACGGTGTGGCGGCGAGCCCCGATCGATCAGGATCGGGCGACAGATATCGATTGAGGTCAGCGAGTTGCTCGGCAAAAGCCGGTTTGCGTGCCGGGTCGATGGCCGCCTGCAACGCCTTGGTCGAGACCGGAAACCCGCCCGGCGCCTTGCCGACACCGAGATCGACACGGCCGGGAGCGAGCGACGACAAGAGGTTGAAGGCCTCGGCCACCTTGTAGGCGCTGTAGTGCTGCAGCATGACTCCACCGGAGCCAATGCGTATCCGCGAAGTTCTTGCGAGGAGATAGGCGATCAACACCTCCGGCGCAGAACTGGCGAGGGTTTCCATATTGTGGTGCTCGGCCACCCAGAAACGGTGATAACCCAACGTCTCGGCTTTCAAGGCCAGCCTTACGGAAGTTTGAAGCGCGTCGGTTGCGTTTTGGCCGGGATCGATCGGGCTTTTATCGAGAAGGCTAAGCTGGTAAGACATATCGGACACCCAAGCGTTTCGCTGTAGAAGCCCTAATAGTCTATAAAAATAGTAGATAATTAAGCAATGCCGTTCCGTTTATCGCGCGGAATGCGAAATTTTGTTTCACCCGCTTTTTTGCAACTTATGGGCGCCAACAAGGCCGTCACCCATAGCCGACTTTCGTTCGTACAGGGTGGCGGTAACGGGCATTGGCCAGCCCGTCCCGGTCTGCGAATATTGCCCGACGCCGAATGCGTCGAGCAATATTCGCTGGCTGGATTAGTTCACACCCGAGTCAGGCTTTACGCGCCAGTTCGGCCGGCCGAGCCCGAAGGGCCAGGCATGGACTTCACGGTCGTTGAAATAGACCACTTCCTTCAGATCGGGAAATTTGGCGTCCTTGGCAGTCGCCGTCTGTATCCATGGCTGCATATACGCAGCGTCGCCTTCATAGCCCAGTTCCGCCACCCAAATCGGCTTTTTGAACGATACCACCCGCTCATAGCCCGGTTGCAGGGTCTCGGCAAAGGTCTTGGGCGCACCGTATGCCTTTATGTCATACTGCTGCAGGCCGAAGACCGAGAGACCGATGAGATCAACGTAGCCGTCACCCGGATAGTATTTTTCCAGACCCTCAAGCCCCTTTGGCGACCACATCATCTGGACCGTTGGGGTATCTCTGCGGAATTGTTCCGCGACTTTCCGAAAGGCCTTGATGTAGTCCTCCGCAGGCCAGTTGGCCCATGAGAAACGTCCGGATTTGTCTTCCATCTCCTGCGCCCAACGGATGATCACTGGACTTTTCAAGGTCTTCACCACATCGGAAATCGCCTTGAGATTGGCATCATAGTCCCCAGCCAATACCTTACGGCGCAACTCGTCGGCACTGAGCCGCCAACCTTCGTTCCAGGACCAGGGTTCGATGGTGATCAGCAATTTACGATTGCGCTGCGCTGCGTAGTTGTCGGCCGAGATCAGGGTCGTCAGATCGACGTCTTCCCAGGGCAGAAACAGAGCTTCGGTTTCGACACCGTTTTGGTCTCCAAAATCACCATAGGGATCGTAGGCGCCGAATTTGGTGCCGTCAGAATGTATGATCGGCCGCTTGTCGCCAGCAGCTACATTCATAGCAACATCTTCTGCATAGGCGGGCCACAGGGCGGCGGCGGCGAGGATTGGGGCGACGGGCGTCAGCAGAAGTGCACCTCCAGCCACCATTCTTAAAAGTCTATGTTTCATCTCAGCCTCCTTGGCTGGCCGAAACAGTCAAGCTCTTCTTGAGCCTGTCCATGTTCGGTGAGACCGTGTCTTCTTTCGTCAGCTTTGCATATTCATCCTCAGGCTTGGGTCTGAAAGTCTTGAAGATGTACCAGTTTCCGCTGGGTTCGCGCCGTTGATAGATCGTGCCGCGGTCGCGAACGTGCTGGAAACAGGTATTGGCTGGTGCACTGCCTTCCTTGGTGACCCACACAGCCACCAGACAGAGGCGTCCGTCGTTGTCGATTTTCCATCTGCCTTCGGCAAATGTCGGTTTGCCCGGCTTCTCGGAGAAGGCTATCAAGCGGCGATCCTTGCCGATGAAGCGAGCGCCACCGGCAGACCATTGCCATGTTTTGTCGCCATAGATCTGGCGCAGTTCGTGCGCCGTGACTGGAACAGTATTCCGAGGCAGAATAGTCTGCTGGGCATAAGCAGGCGTCAGCAGCGTTCCGATCAGCATTCCTCCGACGAAAAATGCCATGGCGCCGACCCTTGCGATCTTACTCATGGTCAAGCTCCCTCTGGACACTGGCGCTGCTTGCCCTCGTAAAACTCGAGCCACGGAGACTGCGCGTACCGTTGTGCACCTCGACGCCGGGCGGCACATAGGTGACGCGGCGCTTGAGCCTGATGATCCGATCTTCGGGCGCTTGCCTGGTCGGATGCCCGACACGCTCGGCCGTGAAACCGTACCTGTTGACCAGCATATCGAGGTCGTAAACGCCGCGGAGATCGAGAAACACGCGCCGCTTCATCGTCGCGCCGAGCCGTTTGAAGTCGAGATTTTGAAGGCACTGCCAATCCGTCATCAGGACAATCGCGTCGGCCTCCTCCGCGCATTCATAGGGGTTGCTGGAAAATGTCACATCGCGCAGCAGCGCATGGGCATTCTTCATCCCCCTCGGATCGAATGCGTGCACATTTGCCCCCGCGCTTTGCAGCGCATGGATGAGTGTCAGCGACGGTGCGTCGCGCATATCGTCTGTACCAGCCTTGAATGTCAGTCCGAGCACGGCGATCTTCTTGAACTGCAGGGTTTCGCCCAGCAGCGCTCTCAGCCGATGCGCGAGTGTGCGCTTGCGTGATGTATTGGAAGCGATCGTTTCTTCGACAAGACGCAGGGAAACCCCGCACTCCTGCGCCGTGCGCAGAAGCGCCGTCGTGTCCTTTGGAAAACAGGAGCCGCCATAGCCGGGGCCGGCCTTCAGGAATGCAGCGCCGATGCGCTTGTCCATACCCATTCCGATCGCGATTTCATCGATGTTGGCACCGACCTTCTCGCAAAGATCGGCCATTTCATTGATGAAGGCGATCTTCGTGGCAAGGAAAGCATTGGCTGCATATTTGGTAAGCTCGGCGCTGCGGCGCGTCGTCGTGATCACCGGCACGCCGGCCTCCATGAGCGGGCGGTAGAGCGCGAGAAGCAATGCCCGTGCCCGGTCGCTATCGCAGCCGATAACCACACGATCCGGCTTGTTGAAATCGGCGATTGCCGAACCTTCGCGGAGAAACTCGGGATTGGATGCAACCTCGAAGTCTGCGTTGGGCCGGACGGAGCGCATGAGCGCCTCGAGCCTTTCGCTGGTGCCAACCGGCACGGTTGATTTGGTGACAACCAACGTCGGCCCGCACAAGGCCAAAGCCGTCTGCTGGGCTGCCTTGAAGACATGGGACAGATCCGCATCGCCATCATGGGCGCTTGCCGGGGTGCCGACGGCGATGAAGACGATGTCGATGTCACGCACCGCCTTCTTGAGATCGGTCGCGAACTGTAGGTGCCCCGACTGGAGACTGGATGTCACGAGATTGGTAAGGCCAGGCTCGAAAATCGCCACCTCGCCGCGATTGAGCGCGTCGATCCGGGCGTTGTCTACATCGACGCAAATTACATGATGACCCCAGGCGGAGAAGCATGCTCCGCTGACGAGGCCGACATATCCTGTTCCAATAATAGCAATCTTCATATGAATGTTCCCCCCAAATGCTTTATTTTCTCGCTATAAAATCCCATGCCATTTGATCTTGAACCGCGTAATCTTGACCTGAGAGCCTCCCTGGCCCGCCCCCGCGACAGAGAAGTGTGTTTCGGTGAACGTGATAACGTTTTGTCCATAGGCGACCGCTTCGAGGCCATGGGTGCCGCGCGCATAGATCGCATTGCTGGTCACGGCCAGGCACATCACCAAGGTTGCCACCGCGGCCAGGCCTCTCCTGGATGTCGAGACTAACGAAAGGCCGTTTTCCCGAGCGTGGCCGATGATTATGACGGCCAGAACAGCGGAATAGACGATCGAGTTGATGATCGCGAAAAGGTAGTACCCCTTGGCCGAGCCCGGATCGACGGTCAGCAAGGCTGCTGCCGACGAAGAAACCGACATCACAATGTAAGGTGCGAGTACCCGTAGTGGCGGAAATGCTGCGATCTTGCCGTCCTTCGGCGTGATCCGGAAATCCACGAAGGAGCCGGTGATCTGGTCCCGCACGGCAAAGAAAGAGCCGGCAAGCGACCATGGCCAGCGCGCCAGTAGAAACACCGCCGATTCCCAGCCGAGAATCTTCGCGTCATGAGGCCGGAAAGCTCCAGTGGAACGCCAATAGAAAGCCAGCCCAACCAGCACGATCGACAAAGGCAGGATATGCGCGAGGAAATCCGGATACGTCACATTGACGAAGTTACGGCCCGTTGCCAGCGCTACGATCGGCAGCAGGAACATAGCCGCCATGAAAAGCGAGAACAGCGGATACCAGAGTTGCGAGAACAGGAATTGAAACTGAAGCTTGCCTGAAAGGCTTGGCACATAGTCCTTCGAATAACGAAGCAGGATCGTGACAAGACTTCGCGACCACTGGAATTCCTGGACGGCAAGGTCGGCGAAGGTACGTGGTCCTTCGCCGTGGGCAATCGCATCGATAGCGTGAACGCCCTTCCATCCACCAGCATTCATCAGCAGCGTGGTCGAATGATCTTCCGCCAATTCAGGCCCGAGACCGCCGATTTGTTTCAGCGCCGCGGTTCGCACGGCATAGTGCGAGCCGATGCACAACGGAGCCCAGCCGTTATTGTAACCGATCTGCAGACAGCCGTGCATGCTGGCTTCCGCCTGAAGCCGCCCCCGCGCCGCCCAGCTTTGCGCTGCATTCGAATCGCAGATGCTCGGAGCCGATACATAGCCGACGGCAGAATCCGCGAAGGGCCGCATGATTTCACGCAGATAGGTCTTGTCCGGCACATGGTCAGCGTCGAACTGCGCAACAAAATCGTACCGGGCATACCCATAGTGATCGTAGAAATAGGCAAGGTTGCCTTCCTTGCAGCGTGTGCGCCGCGGCCAGGACTTGCGATGATAGGCTTCCACGCCCTGCCGGGTCGAGATGAAGATGCCATGACGGGCGCACCATGTGATCGTCGCGGGGTCCGGCGCCTCATCCGCCAGCCAGACGTCGAAGTCATAGCCAACCTGTTCAAGCATGGCGTTGAGGGTCTTGCGAACGACCTCAAACGGTTCGGAAGGCGCCTTGGTAACAACCAGGGCAATTCGCCCCGGAACGCATTGCTTTGCAATGTACCGGGTCATCTTGCTGCCGGCGAACAGGTAGATGAAGTAAGCCGGGAGCAATGTTATCCATGCCATGATCAAGGACAGGGTGGTAAAAGACACGAACGAGATGACGTGCTCCGGCCTGAACCACCATAGCCAGAACCAGGCCAATCCCCCGATCCATGCCGTAACGCCGGCAACATAAGCAACGCGCCGTTCTCCCGTAAAGACAGGGACCAGCCGTTCGGATGGCCTGCGTCTGGCAACCCGCTGCCTCGCGCGGCTCGACCCTGCAGGGGACTGCTCAGACCAGAACGTCATGAGCAACCTCCAGTCCGAAAGTCGGAGCAGCGGTACGAATGATCGTTTCGATGTCCGAGAAACGGGGGGTGAAGTGCAGTTCGGATTGGGCGACCTTGAGATCGGAATAAAGCGCGGGGGGGTCGCCCTCCCGCCGTGCTTCGCAACGAACGGGGACACAACGCCGCGTGAGCCGTTCGATCGTGTCGATAATCTGCCGTACGGACGTGCCCTGGCCAGAGCCCAGATTGGCCGCCATGTTTTTGCCGCCGGCGATCAGATGCTGGACCGCCGACACGTGTGCCTGAGCGAGATCCGTGACATGGACATAATCGCGAATGCACGTGCCGTCCGGTGTATCGTAGTCGTCGCCAAAGACCGTGAGCTCGGGGATTCTGCCTGCCGCGGCCATAAGGGCGCGGGGGATGAGATGGGTCTCCGGATCGTGCCTCTCCCGAAGCTCGCCATCGATGTCGGCGCCAGCGGCGTTAAAGTAGCGCAAGGCGACATAGCGGAGATTGTAAGCCGAAGCGTAATCCTTCAGCATCATTTCGCCGATCAGCTTCGTGCGCCCATAGGGATTTATGGGGAGCTGCGGACTACCCTCGGCAATCGGTAGTCTGGCCGGAATTCCATAGGTGGCGCAACTGCTTGAAAAAACGATATTTCTAAGCTTGATTTCCACGCATGTGTCGAGCAGCGAGAGGATACCGGCAACATTGTTACTATAATATTTGCGCGGATCGACCGTAGATTCCCCTACATAGGCCGATGCGGCGAAATGAATGACGCAGACGGGCTGCCAGAGTTTGATCGCATATTTCAGCTGATCGCGGTCGCGCACGTCGCCACGAACGAGCGGTCCCCATTTTGCATTCTCTTTGTTTCCGGTTGAGAGGTTGTCATAGGCCACCGGCGTGAAGCCCGACTGATGCAAAAGCTTGCACGTATGACTGCCGATATAGCCGGCTCCGCCGGTGACGAGAACAGTATCCATCGCTCTGCCTTTCAGTTGCCCGCTGCGGCATGCCGCAGGGCGCGGTCGAAATAGGCGATGGTCGAGAGAAGGCCATCCTCGACATCGACGTGTGGGCACCAGCCAAGCTGTGCCGCCGCTCGGCTGATATCCGGCCGGCGCTGCTGGGGATCGTCAACGGCAGGAAGGAGATGGATGATCGAGGACTTTGAATTGGTGAGACGAATGATACGCTCGGCCAAGTCGATCACCGTCAATTCAGTCGGATTTCCGAGATTGATCGGGCCAGTCACATCCGGGGATGTACCCAAAAATCGCATGAACCCGCCGATCAGATCATCGACGTAGCAGAACGAGCGCGTCTGCAGCCCGGATCCATAGATGGTGATTGGTTCATTGCGCAGTGCCTGAACGATGAAATTCGAGATGACACGCCCATCGTCAGGACGCATGCGCGGCCCATAGGTATTGAAAATCCGGGCGACTTTGATCTTGAGGTCATAGAGACGACGATAGTCGAAAAACTGCGTCTCGGCGCAACGCTTTCCCTCGTCATAGCAGGCGCGAGGTCCTATCGTGCTGACATTGCCGAAGTAGTCTTCGCGCTGTGGCGACACCAGCGGATCGCCGTACACCTCCGAAGTCGATGCCTGGACAATGACCGCGTCACGGCGGCGGGCAAGTTCCAGCAGGTTTCGCGCTCCGACGATATTGGTGAAGAGGGTGCCTATTGGATCCGCCTGATAGGCGGGAGGCGAAGCCGGACTTGCAAAATTGAAGATCGCATCGACCTTGGCGTTGAGCGGTGTCCGCACGTCATGTCGCCGGAACGTGAAGTTCGGCAGGTCGAGCAGGTGTTTGATGTTTTCGATACGCCCCGTCGAAAGATCATCAATGCAGATGACGTCATAGTCTGCCGCCAGCAGGGCTTCACACAGGTGAGAACCCAAAAAACCGGAGCCACCCGCAACAAGTATTTTCTTGAGAAATTTACTCTTGTTACTAGGAAAGTGGAGAATATTTTCAGTAGTATCCCTTTTTTGATTAACTGTTCTCGCCATGTCTCATCCCCCCGCATGGACTACACAAAACCAAACGCCGAATGCAGAACCCCCAAAATTCCACTAAATGCCGAATGTAAACTCCCCCAAAATTTCACGGGAACGGGAACGCCAACTCGCCAATACTCTTGATAGAGCGCGAGATGCGGGCCGATTCTGTCCTGTGGTCGGTTGGAAACGTCAGATCGAAGGTTCAATCCGATTAAGTAAAAAATGGTTACCTATACATTAATTCCATTATGCCCCTGATTGTGACAAGAGTCAAAGAGGATTTAGACGTTTCTTAAATATTGAAAAACCACACGTTTTCAGTGTCAAAATGAAACACGAAGAAAAATCCTTCCGATAATCACTACTTACGACAAAGTAATAATACTTTACGTACAACAGCATGCGTGTCGCATGCAAAAGAAGTAACGGACCGACCAGGAGGCTCAATCACCGTGGCACTTCCAATGAATGGGGTTGCGAGTATACGTTTATTCTGGCTATAAAAGGTTGTGTTGTGCCAAATCCGTACATTTGACCGGATTGGCTACAATGATCGAATTCGCTGCACTATGCCCGCCGATCGCCTAATTGAAGAATTTCTAATAAAACTCTCGTTAAGGATGTAGTGAGATACTGCCATCCGAGACAGGAATTCGTCATTCGTGAGGCAAGGATGGACTCGAAAAAGGTTGGGACACATACGCGTCTCGCGTCGGCAAGAACACAACTTCGCCGAGTTTCGTGCGCGGCGATGGTCGGTCTGGCTTCATTGCTGGCGTCCTGCTCTTCTGAGCGGCCACTCGAACTGACATTTGCCGCACCGTATCACGCCCCCAAGAAGGGCGCGGTTCACAGTGCGACTGCAACGAAGGTTCACCAGGCGAGCACCAAAGCCTCCGCCGCGGACACCGCTCGATACGTGGTAGGTCTGAGGACGGATAACCGCGTGGTCGCCTATGGCCGCGGGCCGTACATCTGTTCGCCGAGCGGCTTTGGCCAGACATCGCGCTGCGTGCTCCGCTGAAATTTCAACTGACATTCCAGTGAAGTCCCTTCCTTGCATGCACGACCGCGCTGTGCCTGCCCCGCCTGAAACAAATGGCGCTGAGCCCCCTTCACACAGCTACTTCGCTGAAATGGCGGTGGGTGGCGTGAGCCGGTAAATCAGCATCGTGTCGTCATCGACGACGCGATCGGCGGTCTTGTCGAGATGTGCAATGAGACCCGTGTTGTATTCGATAAGCTTGCGCCCCTTGGAGTCGCGGGCGTTTTTCGCGATACCGAACCACGCCGCATTTTTCGCGCGCAGTGCTTCCAGTGCGCCGATCGCATCGCCGTCATCGAGAAGTACCGACCAGTCATTCATCCCCCCGCCCGGCGGAAAGACCCAACCGCGGCGTCTGCTGTAGTATATCGCGATTGGATCGCCGATCGTGGTCGAGACCGCAACGACCAAGTCGCCCGGCTTGCTGACAAAACTCAGCTGCTCGCCAAGTGCATGGCCGGATTGCGCATACGGGGTCTTCATCAGCTGGACCCCGGGAAAAGTTCCGCCAATGATCACGACACCCACAATGGCCGCCAGTCGCAGCCAGCGCGAGCGCGAGCCCGAATGGAGGTCGCCGCCAATGGTGCTCAACAGGACGAGCCCCCGGCCTGCCAATGCCGCCACCGGCACGCTGAAGATATGGAAATTCCACGGATTGGTTTTGATCTCGCGCGCGGCGAAGAAATAAACCAGAGCGGCACCGGCAAGCCAAGCGTGGAAAAACCATGGGGCCTTGCCGCGCGCCGGTTCAGTTGCCGTCGGCGGCGTGGCCAGCAGCGCGATCCCGGCGAGTATGACCACCGGCAAGGAAAAGAGCCAGTTACCGGCTATCTTCCATGCGGCAGGGATATAGAAGGCTTCGTTGAAGAATTTGGACAGCCCGTCGTCCCATAAATACCCGCTGCCGGCGACATGATAGGGCGGATAGTTCGCCCCGACATAGAGCGCCCATCGATAGTAGCCGAGGATCAGCATGCCGGCGACCAACGCAACCGGCACGACCTGAAAGATGCGGTACGGGTTGAGCCTGCCTCTCATCTGAAGAATGGAAAATGTCGCATAGGTCATCGGAACGACCACGGCGATACCGGGCAGCTTGGCGAGCACGCCTAAAGTCGTAATCAAACCCGAGAGAACCAGAAGACCGGCGCGGTCTTCCTGCAGATAGGCGACATACAGCCAGGCACCGGTGATGACGAGGGACAGCATCGCGGGATCGGGAAGAAAGGACTGGTCGATAAAAACAGCCCCGGGCATGATGGCGAGCAGGAAAGCGCCGGCGTGCGCATGCACCGTATCCCAAACGCGGTCGAGCAATCGATGCAGCGCGAAGACGCCCCACACTCCAAAGGCAACAGCCACCAGCCGTCCCAGCCAATCGTGCCAGCCGAACAGGCTATAAAGCAGCGCTGTGATATAGGAGATTATCTGAAGTTCGCGGCCCTGGTAGGCGGGATCCGGCCCGGTCCAGCTCACCTCGGGAAAAAAGATGTTCCAACTGCGCGTGAAGAAATTATCGGCCATCATCGCCGTACTTGCTTCACGCCAGCTGAAAGCATCGATCAAAGGCTGCTGGACATCATGGAGACGAAACAGGGCGGCAAGCGCCAGTATCGCTGCCAGAATTGCGGAATTGCGCGGCCCGATCCTGAGCTCCGGCATCATGTCCTCCCTGTCCCTCGCCATCATCGTTAAATTATGACGAGGCTAAGGTACAGGCGCAGGAACGCCGACGGCATTGTCATTTTGCTCGAAATACGTCAGCGGCAGGCAGCAACGTCGATTTTGGACAAACGTCCGATCACGGCATTCCATTCCGCATGGGAGGGGTCCACGGCTTCAGGGCGAGTGACGGGCACAGGGCTCTATAGCAACCCCTGAGATCGCGAAAAATTGGCCGATTCCGAGAAGATGAGCTTATCGCTGGATATTCGAATCGCGCTCACCTCAAGAGTTCGCCCAATCTGCGGTCACAGTTGGCAATCACGCCTGATCCGTCGCCGCACTATTCCAGAATGACGACGGCTTCGACCTCGAAGAGCATGGGGTCAATTGCAAGCTTGGGGACGGGAATCAGAGTCTGCGCCGGCAGTGCCTCGCCGAACATTTCCTTGACGTTCCTGGTCAACACCTCAAGCTTGGACATATCGTGATCGACCACGAAGACCGTGAGCTTGGCGACCTGATCCGGCCGTGCGCCGAGCGCATCGAGGGCGGTGCGCAAATTTGCGTAGGCCTGCTTAACCTGGACAGCGAAGTCGGGCGACAGGGCTCCCGTGCCGTCTTGGCCGCCCTGTCCGGAGATGTAGGCCACCCGGGCTTCGCGGGGCACAATCACCGCCGTGCTGTAGCCATTCGGCGTCGGGTCGTAGAGGTTTTGCGGATTGACGATGGTCAGCTTGTTCTCATTCGCGGTCGTCACAGTTGGAACTCCCATGGTCATGATGATTAGCCCTCCGATAAGCAGATGCTTGGTTGCGCGTGACATGATTTTCTCTTGGCTCCGAGGACTGCGAGCAACGTACCCTCGCGGCCTGCAGGATTGAACTTAACCAATCGCCCATATGATTGACTCGTACGACGTACNNGTACGTCGTACGAGTCAATCGGTCAGGATCGACATTCGTCGCATTGTCGGCTTAAATCGGCGTTCTGATCAGCAAGGAAGACGGATGACGGCCAAACGTAGCGGCGCGCAGAGCAAACGGTCTCAACGGATAAGTGTGTCACCCCAGTCCGGGCAGGAGCCGCGCAGCGAACCGCCTCTCTCTCTGGAACGTATCGTGGCGACTGCGGTAGAACTGCTGGACGCCGAAGGGATCGACGGATTGAAGATGCGCCGTCTGGCCGATCGCCTCGGCGCGGGCGCGATGAGCCTGTACTGGCACGTCGACAACAAAGAGGAGGTCTTCGATCTGGCGCTCGACTCGGTGCTCGAATATCGCGCCCCCCCGCAAAGTGTTGAGTCTCAAGGCTGGCGCGGGGAAGTCGTCCACATGCTCGAAGATTGGCGCGCCAACATGCTGCGCCATCCCTGGTCGGCATCGCTGTTGCCGCGCCGGGCGCTCGGCCCGAACATCCTCAGTCGCCTGGAACTGCTGAGCAGGACCTTGTCCGCAGCCGGTGTAAAGGACGCAGATCTGAACGTCGCGATATGGTCGCTCTGGAACTATGTGATGGGTGCCACCATAACCCGGGCGAGTTTCGACCTCTCGGACGACGACAGGACCGCCGCGCAGCAGCGCCTTACACGTCTCAGCGAACACTACCCGACAATCGAACGCTCTCGTCTGCTGCTGGATAATGATTGGGACGGCGCTTTCAGGAAAGGTCTCGACTTCCTGCTGGATGGCCTCGCACCGAGACAATGAACATTCGTCATTTCCTTGACGAGACGGTGCCGGATTACCGCGACATTCTGCGCTCGTGTCGTCGATATCGGGGGTACCGCCGTGACACGGCTCCCGTCAAGCCTGCCCCAAGGGCCAGCGTGTGCCTTTAAGGAGGCGCGTCAGGGGCCGTGTAGCGCAAAAAATCTGGAAAAACTTAGGCGCATTAAATTTCTAGCGCAAAAACACCGATATAATCAATTATTTGACTGTGGAAGAAATGGTACGGTTGGGGGGTCTCGAACCTCCGACCTCAGGTGCCACAAACCTGCGCTCTAACCAACTGAGCTACAACCGCACAAAAGAAAGCTGACAAGACAAGGTCGTGTCTCGCTTTCCGGGTCAAATACGGGCAGTCCGTATTTTTTGCAAGCCATAACTTGCCACTTGATGTGAAAAAACCGGGAGACATGTCACCCGGTTCTCTTCATGAGGCCATGCCGGCAAAAGCCGGCGCGGCGAAAATCAGTTCTTCTTGAAGCCGGAGAACGCCTTTTCGGCAGCTTCCTTGCCCGGCTTGGTGACAGTCTCGGCAACCTTCTTGGTTGCTTCCTGCATCGACTTTGCCTGTTCCATGGCAAGCTCGGCCTGCTTGCGGATGAAGGCGGTCTGCAGTTCGAAGAGTTCCGAAACAGACTTGACGCCGAGCAGTGCTTCCATGTGCGAGAGCGAGTTCTCGGCATTGGTCCGCAGGGCTTCGATTGCCTTGAGGCCGAGTTCGACAGTGCCGGACTGCGCGCTTTCGAGCGTCGCTTCAACGGTCTTCGTCGCGTCTTCGGCAGCGGTCTTCATCTTGGAATAAGCTTCCTTGGACTGGGCGGCACCCTTTTCCGCAAAATCGCGGAAGGTTTCGGTGACCTTTGCCGGGTCGAACGAGGCAAGCGAAAAGACGTCGTCGGTTTTCTTGGTAGCCATGATCAGCGCTCCTTGGTTGTGGGCCCTCTCATGAGGCACCCATTGTGCGGTGATGTCTATATAGGCGATTTCGTTGTGCATTGCAACATATTTGTGCATCGCAGCATTCATTAAAATCACCGGCATTAACCTTTCGCGGCGAAAGGCATGTGGGCCATGGTCTGCAAGCTGGACCCCCGCCTTCCCGGCGTCTATTAATAGACTGTTAACAATCCCGTCCGTGTGACAGTTGCGCAAACCAGGTCAGCCGATGCCCGCAAAATCGTATCCCTTCATCGACATCGCCGTTCACGAGCGGGTGCGGGAGCATTTTGCGAAGGGAGATGCTGCCGTCCTGTTTTCGCCTGACATGAACCAGGTGCTCTGGTCGAATGGCGAAGGCGCCTTCCTGTTCGGCCTGCCGTCGATCTACGATTTCATCGACAGCGGCGCAAACCGCACTGATGCCGCCTATCGTCAAATGGAAGCAGCCGCCAGACAGCTGCAACGCAGCGGCGACAAGCGGACATTTCTGATGCGCATCGCCTCCGGCTTCCAGCGCGCTTCGGTCAATGCCTCGGTCGAAATGATCACGGTGCGGCCCGGCGAAACGGCAATCCTCTTTGCGGCCCCCCGCACCGGCAAGCCGATCGCCATCGAGGATCGCGCCGCGCGGATGATCTCCGGCTTCGACGACCCCGACACCCACATGGCCGTTCTGGACGGCGAAGGCACCATTCTCGCCGCCTCGCCGGGCTTCGACGCGCTATCCATGACGCGACAAACATGCCGCTCGCTGGTTGCCGCCGTTGCCCGCGACAGTGACTGGCTGCTGAAGCGCCCGATCCCGACCGGCAAGGGCCATCTGCCCGCCGCGATCGGCAGGCTGTCGGACCGTCCCGCCCTGCATCTGCTTTTCGCGGTGGAGACCATTCTCGGCAATCTCGATCCGGGAGCCGACTTCCGCGAGATCGAAGAAACAAGTAGTGCAGCCGTCACAGATGAGCCCATCACATTCGAGGAAGTCGCTCCGCGTCTTTCGTCCGCGACCTTGCCGGATGATCTCATCGACGAGATAGAACAGATCGAAGAAATCGCGGCGGAAAGCGAAAGCTTTACCGATTCGCTGGACGAAGCAGACGTCGATGATACCGATGAGGTGGCGATCGGAACACGGACAGAAACACCCGCGGATGAGCTTCCGGTGCTGGAAGCAGACGCTGAGATCAATGACGAGGCTATGCCTGCTTCCACGGTGGAGATGGAGCGGGCTTCCGCCGAGGGGGCAAACGCATTTGACGAAGCCGTTCCCGAATCATCCGAACCTCAACCGGACTTTCTAGCTGAGGCCCCCGCGGAGCAAACCGCTACCGACTTCGCCGAGACCAGCGGCACCGTTCCCGTTGAGGCTCGGAACACGGAAGAAAACGCGGATCGGCTGGCGACGGACGAAACGACTGACGATGTGGTGACCGAGCCTGCGACAAATGAAACGCTTGCAGACGCGCCGGCTGAACCGCCCGAAACGCTGGTCGTAGACAGCGCCGCACCTGACGAAATTCCTTTGGCCGAGCCAGACAATGCGCCGGAAATTGCGGATGGCACGACGGGCGCCGTTGTCGAACCCGACACCGCTACCGCTGGTCCGGTCGACATCACATCGGAGCAAGTGCCTGACGCCGAGCGCGGCGCGGAAGACATTGCGCCGGGTTTCGTCTTCAATCCCAACAGCCGGGCCGTCCGTTTCGTCTGGAAGATCGATGCGGACGGACGCTTCAGCGAGATATCCGAGGAATTCGCAACTGCCGTGGGGCCGAATTCCGCCGATATCACTGGGCGAAGCTTCACCGAACTGGCGGACCGCTACCACCTCGACCCCGGTAATACGATCGGCGAACTGCTGAAGCGGCGCGATACATGGTCGGGCAAGACCATCTATTGGCCGGTCGAAGGCACAGGCCTGCAGGTTCCGGTTGATCTGGCCGCCCTTCCGACCTATTCGCGCAACCGTGAATTTGACGGCTTCCGCGGCTTTGGCATCGTGCGTGTCGCCGATACTATCGCTGATGAACAGGCCATGGGCCTGACATTCGGTGAGCGGGCAGCCTCTGTCGAGGAGAGGGTTCCAGAGAGCATTGACGCCGTGGCGAGCGAAGCGGATGTGCTTTCCGGCGATCATGAGGCGGCAACGAACGACATTGTCTCCGACGAAGCCGTCGCTGATGAAGAGATCGCGGACAAGGTATCCGATGCAGACGCCGAACACATGGATGACCTGCAGTCCGCTTCCGACGCTGCATCCGAGCCGACGAAGCCGGAACCGGACAGCGAAGACCTGTTTGCCGACCTTGACGACGCCCTGCCCGCAACAGAAGAGCCCCCGGAAGATCCCTTCCGCGGCGAGCGTCCGGCGCTGAAGCTGGTCGAGACCCCTGGGCGCCGCTCATCGGATAAAATCGTCCAGCTCGACAGCCACCGCCCACAGGGCACTGAGACCCTGAGCCGCAGCGAACAGGCAGCCTTTCGCGAGATCGCGCGCCAGCTCGGCGATTTTGGCAAACGCCCGAATGAAAATGTGCCGGCTGGAGATGAACCGGCGATTGCCGACCCATTGGAAGAGACGGCATCTCCGAGAGCCGAGGCGATCGACAAGGACGATTTTGCTGACATCGATGATGCCGTGGCGCCAATCGTCGAAAATACCTTGCCCGAGACGCTGGCCGCAATCGTGCCTGCTCGCACCAGCGGCAGTAGCAGCCTGACGCCGGAAATTCTCGACAATCTTCCGCTCGCTCTTCTGGTTCATGGCGGCGATGATCTGTTTCACGCCAACTCCGAATTCCTGAAGCTCACCGGTTATGCTGATCTCGACGAACTGCGAGAGGAAGGCGGCATTGACGCTCTTTTCGCTGGCGACGAGGACGGCCTGTTCGACCTGCCTGACGGCACGATGATGGTGATCCGCAACGACGGCCAGCTCGTGCCAGTATCGGCGCGGCTTCAGTCCATCCGGTGGGAAGACAAGAACGCGCTGATGATGGCGCTTTCAGCGGTGCAGGCAGCTCCCGCCCCCCTCGTCGCCGAAAACCAGCCGGACGCCATTGTCGAAGAAAACAGCGAAGTGCCGGAGATTCAGGCTCTACGCATGGAGACGGAAGAACTCCATTCGATCCTCGAAACCGCAACGGACGGTGTCGTTGTCGTTGGCGCGGATGGTGAAATCCGCTCGGTCAACCGATCGGCCAGCGCCCTGTTCAACTATGATGACGGCGAAATCCGCGGCAAGCCCTTTGCCATGCTGTTTGCCCATGAAAGCCAGAAGGCGGTGCTCGACTATCTTGCCGGCCTTTCCGGCCATGGCGTTGCCAGCGTGCTCAACGATGGCCGCGAAGTGATCGGCCGCGAGGCGTCTGGCGGCTTCATCCCACTGTTCATGACCATGGGCCGCCTCTCGTCCTCCAACGGCTTCTGCGCCGTCATCCGTGACATCACCCAGTGGAAGCGGACAGAAGAGGAACTGCGCAACGCCAAGCGAGCCGCTGAAACGGCTAACGCCCACAAGAGCGATTTTCTCGCCCGTGTCAGCCACGAGATCCGCACGCCGCTCAATGCGATCATCGGCTTTTCCGACATGATGGCGAGCGAGCACTTCGGCCCGATCGGCAATCCGCGCTACGTCGAATATGCCGGCGATATCGGTCGCTCCGGCCGCCATGTGCTCGATATCGTCAACGACCTGCTCGACATTTCGAAGATCGAGGCCGGCGAGATGGACCTTGAGTTCACGGCGGTGGAAATCAACGACGCGGTGTCCGAGGCTGTCTCGTTGGTGCAGCCGCAGGCCAACAGTCAGCGGGTGATCATCCGCACGTCACTTTCAGGCTCCGTACCCAACGTGGTCGCCGACAACCGCTCGATCAAGCAGATCGCGCTGAATATCCTCTCCAACGCCATCCGCTTTACGCCATCGGGCGGCCAGATCGTTGTCTCCACGGCCTATGAAGCCAATGGCAGTGTCATCCTGCGCATTCGCGACACAGGCGTCGGCATGACCCGGACCGAACTCGAGCAGGCGATGAAGCCGTTTCGCCAGGTGACGACCGGCGCCCGCAAGCGAGGTGACGGCACCGGCCTTGGCCTGCCGCTGACCAAGGCGATGGCGGAGGCGAACCGGGCACAGTTTTCGATCAATTCGGCGCCGAACGAAGGCACGCTGGTGGAAATTTCCTTCCCCTCACAGCGAGTCCTGGCAAATTAGCTATCGGATAGCGATCGCGACCAGTACCAATTGAGGTTCAGGAGACTCTCGGCGGCAGTTTTGCGCCGCCGAGGAAGCGGATGGCACTGGAAATGCGATCCATGCCGCTACTGCGCGGTGGCCAGCTCATCTGCATCTTGTTGTGTGTCTTCAGCCGCCAATGCGTCTCGCACCTGATCGATCTTGCCAACTGATGGTCCGACACCGAGAACAGTCTTTGCCCAGTCCATAACGTCCTGGTCGACGGCATCTTCTCCCAATTGCTGAACGCGATTCTTGTTGGCCGCCGAGAGCAGTGCATCGTGCAGTGCATCGTCACTCAGTGCGGGATCGGTCGGCACCGTATCGGTACCGTTTTCCAACTCAAACTGCGCATAGGCGACCACATAGGCTGAGAGGGCGGCCATGCGCGGATCGTTCGAGTTCAGGTAGGCGTGATAGTTCCGATTGAGCGAGTGCAGGCCCGCAAGCTTCGACGGTAGGCCGGGTTTTTCCTGCTTGGCCGCGAGTTTTGCAGGTGCAGGCGTCGTCTTTCTGGTCGCAACGGATTTTTCCTTCGCCTTCTGCGTCCCGAAGAGCTTGCCGAGTGCCCTGGTAATGGGATCACTCGACGGCTTCGCGCTGCTTTTCCCATGTAGCGAGGCGGTGGCGGATTTTCCATGGCGGGCCGAGGCATCGCCTCCGCTCCTGCCATTCCCATTGCCGCCGCCATGGTCGTTGCCACCGCTATGGCCGTTGCCGCCGCCGTTAGCACCACCGTTACCATTGCCCGCGAGGGCGGACGAGGCGGACAAGTTCAGCGGATTCTTGAGGTCGATGCCGATCGGCATGGTCGCGAGAATTGCGGACATGCAGACCACGAGAGAAAAACTGCCAATTTTGCGCATAGAACACTCCTCCGCTTCATATGCTTGTCGAGTCTTTCCCAAGACGCTTGGAGGCATTTTGGGCCGATTTTGTGGCATCGGCGAATAGGCGACGCCATTTTCAACGGTTTTCCAGCGTCCTGAAGGCACAACCAAATGATAATCCGACTCTGCTGATCTTCGCGAGTCCGAAGAACATCCCACCTGACACTCGTATTGACAAGGTGGCCATCGTTGACTGGTCTGAAATGTGCTCTAACCACCTTTTGCGGTCGTTGGCAGTACTGGTTTGTCCTTCCCCTCCGACGCAACGATCTGCCGGTGGGAACAACTACTCTCGATCTATGAAAATTAGCAATAGCTTCTTAAGCCTCTGGAAAAGCAGGCAAAAAAAGAGGCAGCTAAGAAGCTGCCTCGATAAGTTTGATGCTAAACAGGTGCTTGAGAAGAAGTGACGTCATGTCGGGCCGGCATCTCTGCCGAAAGCCAACCCTGACATCGGGTGGTCTCAAGTTGAGATCACCATGCCCCGCCATCCGTTAACAAAACCTTGCCACGCAATCCTCAAATTTTAGCCATTGGCGGCAAAGACCTAAGCTTTGGTTAATTCGGCAGGCCCGAAATCCTTAACAAGACCGGGTCAGCTCCTCAACTCGGCAAGGTTGGCGTAGAGATCAAGAGCCTCGGGATTGGCAAGCGCTTCCTTGTTCTTGACAGGTCGGCCGTGCACGACTTCGCGCACCGCAAGCTCGACGATCTTGCCCGATTTGGTGCGCGGAATATCGGCGACCGCGACGATCTTGGCCGGCACGTGGCGCGGCGAAGCACCGGTGCGGATCCTGGTCTTGATTGCCTTGACGAGATCGTCGGTCAGTTCCGTGCCTTTGGCCAGACGCACGAACAGGATGACACGGACATCGTCATCCCAGTCCTGGCCGATGCAGATTGCTTCCGCAATTTCGTCCATCTGCTCGACCTGATTGTAGATCTCTGCCGTACCGATACGCACGCCGCCCGGGTTGAGGGTCGCGTCCGAGCGGCCATGAATGACGATGCCGCCATGCTCCGTCCACTCGGCAAAATCACCGTGGCACCAGATATTGTCGAAACGCTCGAAATAGGCGGCCTTGTACTTGGCCCCGTCCTTGTCATTCCAGAACATCACCGGCATGGACGGAAACGCCCTGGTGCAAACGAGTTCGCCCTTTTCCTGACGCACCGGCTGCCCTTCATCGTTCCAGACATCCATAGCAAGGCCGAGGCCCGGCCCCTGGATCTCGCCGCGCCAGACCGGCTTCAGCGGATTGCCGAGCACGAAGCAGGAGACGATGTCCGTGCCGCCGGAAATCGAGGCCAGTTGGACGTCGGGCTTGATGCCATCATAGACGAAGGAAAACCCTTCCGGTGACAGCGGCGAGCCGGTTGATGTCATCAGCCGAAGCGACGATAGGTCATGCGTCGAGACCGGCGTGAAGCCGCCCTTGCGAACCGCGTCGATATATTTCGCCGAAGTCCCGAAGATGGCGAACTGTTCGTCGCGGGCGTAATCGAACAGGACATTGCCATCCGGATGAAACGGCGAGCCGTCGAAAAGGCAGAGCGTCGCCCCAAGCGCGAGACCGGACACCAGCCAGTTCCACATCATCCAACCGCAGGTGGTAAAATAGAAGAGCTTCTCGCCCTCCCTCAGCCCGCAATGGAACCGATGCTCCTTCAGGTGCTGCAGCAAAGTGCCGCCAGCAGAATGGACGATGCACTTCGGAACGCCCGTCGTGCCGGATGAGAAGAGAATGTAGAGTGGATGCACGAACGGCAGAGGCACGAACTCAAGCGGTTTCGCAGCAAAGGGCTGGATGAAGGCGGCCAGCGTCTTGCCATCCCCGACCGATGCCGCGAGCGTCTCCGCATCTCCGGCATAGGGGATGATCAAAGCCGGCACGCCTAGCGCCTTGACGACAGCCTGAACCTTTGAAGAAACGTCCTGAAGCTTGCCGGCATACCAGTAGCCGTCGCAGGCGATGAATAGCTTGGGCTCGATCTGGCCGAAGCGGTCAAGCACGCCCTGCTCACCGAAATCCGGAGAACAGGACGACCAGATCGCGCCGATGGATGCGGTGGCAAGCATCAGGGCGATGGTTTCCGGCATGTTCGGCATCATTGCGGCAACGCGGTCACCCTTGCCGATGCCCGCGGCCTTCAGGGCCTGCTGCAGTCTGGACACCAGTGCCCGCAGTTCATCCCAGGTCATGCGCGACTGCGCCTTGTCCTCGCCGCGGAAAACCAGCGCGTCGCCGCTTCCGCTGTGCCGCAGGAGATTTTCGGCAAAATTCAATGTCGCATCGGGAAAGAAACGGGCATCGAGCATCACGTCGCCATGGATCAGCGCCCGCTCGCCGCGATCGCCGATGACGCCGCAATGATCCCAGACCGCTGTCCAGAAGTCAGCACGCGCGGTGGTCGACCAGTCGTGGAACGCGTCATAGTCCGCAAAGCTCTTCGAAAAGCGCTGCTCGCACCAGTCGATGAACGCCTTCATCGGTGTCTGTTCAATGAATTCGACGGACGGTGTCCAAAGGGGCCGATCTGACTGCATGCTTTCCTCCGCTTCCCAAGCCAGCCTCTATATCATGCTGCGACGCAAGATAAACAGGCCGCGCAAATGATGGCTGTGGCAGTTGCGACATTTCCCTGTTCGACCGTTTGATTTCTCGCCGGTGAAAGCCTATCCAGATGCCTTTCAAAACGATTGAAAGCGCGCCGGACGGCAATGACGCAATTCTTCAATATCGCCAGTAGAATAACGGGGCTGCGTGACCTTCTCGCGTCACGCATTGTTGCGTGGCTGGTGGTCTGCGCATTCGTCCTTACCGTTCTGTTCAAAGTGGCGCTGCCGCTGTTCGTGTCGACAGCGAGTGTCAAGGCCAACATGGAGCAGGTGCTCTCCTCCTGGACAGGCGCGCGGGCAAATATCGCTGGTGATCCGCATATCAGCTTCTGGCCGCACCCGGTTCTGACCTTGCGCGCCATTACATTCGAGGGTGGCGATACGGCCACGCCGGAGCTGCTGGCGAAGGCCGATGCCATTGCCGCCGGGTTCGATATTCTCGCCGCCTTGCGCGGCACTCCGGTCTTTTATGATTTCCGCCTGGTCAATCCGGTTTTCAAGGTGGAGCGTAGGACCGACGGAACCTTCAATTGGCGCCGCGCCGGCTGGATGGCCGAAGCCATCGCCAACGCATCGGCAAAAACGCCCTCCGCCGTTCGCAATACACCGATCGGCGATATCGAGATCGACAACGGTACCGTAGAACTCACCGACCGCGTCACCGCAAGCGTGTACCGCGTCACCGACATATCCGGTTCCGCGCAATGGCCGACCCCCACAGCGCAGATGAGCGCCAACCTTTCCGCTGCCATGAACGGAGAAACGGTGGAGTGGTCTGTCGTCTGCGATGAGCCGATGATGCTGCTTTCAGGTCAAAACAGCGCGATCCAGACATCATTCAAATCCGCGCCGCTGAGCTTCAGTTTCGATGGTGCGGCCAACGGCTCTATTCATCCTTTCGCCTCCGGCCAGCTCCAACTCACGGCAAGATCGTTTGCCGCGCTGTCGGCGTGGTCCGACGGCAAGGCGCCGTCTGCTGGATCCACAGGGGCCGTCGCCATCGACACCAGCATGACAATGTCCGCAGAGACGTTGAAGATGGACAATCTCTCGCTTTCGCTGGACGGGGCCAGCGCGACGGGCGTTCTCGATGTGGCATGGAATGGGGCGCGGGGTCCGCGTGTCGATGGAACACTGGCCTTTGACCGGCTCGACCTGACGTTGCTGCTTTCATCCCTTTTGCCGCTTCAGCCGCAGTCCGATACCGCCGACCGACTCGACATGTCCTTCCTGAAGCAACTTCGCCTCGATCTGCGTCTGTCGGCGCAGGAAGCAAGTTATGGCCCACTGACTCTGACGGATGTTGCTGCGGGCGTCATGGCTGCGAACGGCCGTGCTTCCGTGGATATCGGCGACGGCACCTATGCTGGCGGCTCGCTCAGCGGTCGTATCGCGCTTGCGAACGACGGCGCCGAGGGTGGGCAACTGCAGTTCTCACTGAAAGACGCCGATCTGGAGCCAGTTGCCTCCAGTCTCGGTCTGGCAGGTCCCTTGCCGCTTGGCCGCGGCATGTTGAGTGTCGACCTCTCCACCGCCGAGCCACTGTCGAAAATGACACTAGGCGGCGTCTCCGGGGAAATCCGTTATATGGCGAACAACGGAACGCTGAAGAACTTCAACGGGCCGGAATTCGAGCGGCTTGCTGCACAAGGCCGTTTCTTCAACGTCAGCCAGGCAGGCAACGGTTCCTTCGACTTTATCACCGCGGATATCGTTGCGACGCTGCGCAACGGCATTGCCGAACTCGTCAAGGCAGATATCAAGGGCGAAGGAAGAACCTTGTCTCTCGCCGGTGTCATTCCGTACCGGAATGGCAGCCTGGCGCTTGCGGGCGCAATCCGCCCGGACGACAGCGCGATACCTGCCGTCCGCTTCTTTGTCGGCGGCTCCTGGCCAAACCCGGTGATTTCACCCCTGGCGGCCATCCCCGCGCAGCCATGATCTGGTCGCATCGACTTTGTCACAGGGCATTCTAAAATAAGCAACCGAATCAGCCCACAGGAGATGTGTCCGTGCTGCGTTTTCTTGCCGCCCTGCTCAAGATCGCATTGGCATCACTGCTGACGGGCGCCGGGCTCTCGATCTTCAATATCTCGTCCGAGCAGATCCTGCAGCAGGCCGGCCTCACGCCGGACATCCTGTGGGGCTACCTGTTGCGCTTCACGAATTGGGCGCTGCCCAACATCCTGCTCGGCTCGATGATCGTGCTGCCCGTCTGGTCGCTGACCTATGTTTTTCTGCCGCCGCGCGAAAGGGAACGGGAACGCGACTGACGCGCCCGCCGCTTCTCCTTCTTAGTGAGCGAACGCTGCCTGCTCGTCCTTGATGCGCTGGATTTCCCGGCTGCGCGACACGACGGACGCAATCAGCACGCCGATGGCGACGATGCCGATCAGGATGGTGCAGACCGCGTTGATCTCGGGTGTCACGCCCAACCGAACCTGGCTGTAGATCCGCATCGGCAACGTGGTGGCGCCCGGCCCCGAGGTGAAGCTCGAAATCACCAGGTCGTCCAGCGACAGCGTGAAGGCGAGAACCCAGCCGGAAAACACCGCCGGTGCGATCACGGGCAGGGTCACCTGCAGGAAGGTGGCGACCGGCGTGGCGCCGAGATCCATCGCAGCCTCCTCGATCGAGCGATCGAAGCTGAGGAGCCGCGATTGCACGACGACGGCGACGAAGCACATGGTGAAGGTGATGTGCGCCAAAGTCAGTGTCCAGAAGCCGCGATCGAAGCCGATGGCAACGAACAGAAGCAACATCGACAGGCCGGTAATGACTTCCGGCATGACCAGCGGCGCATAGATCATACCAGAAAACAGCATGCGGCCGCGAAAGCGCGTGTAGCGCGTCATGGCAAGAGCCGCCATTGTGCCGAGAACCGTCGCGACCGTCGCCGAAATCAGGCCGACGCGAACGGTGACCCAGGCTGCATCGAGAAGCGCCTGATTGTGAAGGAGCTGCACGTACCATTTGGTCGAGAAACCCGCCCAGACGGTGACCAACTTGGACTCGTTGAAGGAGAAGATCACCAGCAGCACGATCGGCAGGTACAGAAAGGCAAAGCCGAGGACGATCGAGGCGATATTGAAACGGGACCAGCGCTGCATGACTATCTCCCCTCGCCGTCGGCTTTGGCCTGGGCATGCTGGAAGAACATGATCGGCACCACCAGGATGAGCAGAAGAATAGTCGCAACCGCCGCAGAAACCGGCCAGTCGCGGTTGGCGTTGAACTCATTCCAGAGCGTCTTGCCGATCATCAGCGTCTCCGAACCGCCAAGCAGGTCCGGGATAACGAACTCACCGACGGCCGGAATGAAGACGAGCATGCAGCCGGCGACCACGCCGGGCATGGAGAGCGGGAACGTGACGCGCCAGAAAGCCCGGATCGGCGTGCAGCCGAGATCCTGTGCCGCCTCTGTCAGGCTGTGATCCATCTTTTCCAGCGACGAATAGATCGGCAGAACCATGAAGGGCAGATAGGAATAGACGATACCAATATAGATCGCCCAGTTGGTGTTGAGGATGATCAGCGGCTGATCGATCAGCCCGAGCGTCAAGAGCAGCTGATTGAAAAGCCCCTCGGGCTTCAGGATGGCGATCCAGGCGTAGACGCGGATCAGGAAGCTTGTCCAGAACGGAAGGATGACCAGCATCAGCAACGTCGGGCGGATGGTGTTCGGCGCCTGCGCCATGCCGTAAGCCACGGGATAGGCGATCAGCAGCGTCAGGAATGTCGACACGGCGGCGATCCAGAGGCTGGAGCCATAGGCCTTGGCGTAGAGCGCGTCTTCGGTCAGCCAGATGTAATTGTCGATCGAGAACTGCTTGATGTTGTCGATGAACCCGCCGATGCCGGACGCCAGATCGAAGACCGGCAGATAAGGCGGCATCGCGACGGCGGTTTCCGACAGCGAAATCCGGATGACGATGAAGAAGGGGATCAGGAAAAAGAACAGCAGCCAGGCATAGGGGATGATGATCACCAGCCGGTTGAACAATGCTGAGCCGAATTTTGACATGGTCTTAATCCTTCAGCACGACGCCGGCATTTTCATCGAAGGAAATCCAGACTTCCTGGTCGTAACCGAGCGGGTCTTCGACCGCGCGAACGGCGTTCAGGGACGACGCCTTGATCACCTTGCCGTCCTTCAGCTTGACGTGAAAAACCGTCATGTCGCCGAGATAGCCGATATCCCAGATTTCGCCCTGCGCGGCGTTGAGCGGCGCACAGGCGGGCCGATCGCGGCCGACACGGATCTTTTCCGGCCGGACGGCAAACCCGGCCTTGGCGCCGACGGCGGGCGGTTCGGACGATGCAACGCGAACCGTAAAGCCGGTTTCCGTCGCGATCTCGACCGTGCCATTGCCAACGGAGGAAACCGTGCCATCGAAAATATTCACGTCGCCGATGAAATCGGCCACGAAACGCGAATTCGGCGCCTCGTAGATTTCCGGCGGCGTTGCGACCTGCACGACCTTTCCATGCGCCATGACGGCGATGCGGTCGGCCATGGTCATCGCCTCTTCCTGGTCATGGGTAACGACGACGAAGGTGAGGCCGAGTTCCTGCTGCAGGTCCATCAGCTCGAACTGCGTTTCCTCACGCAGTTTCTTGTCGAGTGCGCCGAGTGGCTCGTCGAGCAAAAGCACCTTCGGCCGCTTGGCAAGCGAGCGGGCGAGCGCGACGCGCTGGCGCTGGCCGCCGGACAACTGATGCGGCTTGCGTTTCGAGAATTTGTCGAGCTTGACCAGTTTCAGCATCTGGTCGACGCGTTCGGCGATATCGGCTTTGGGCATGCCGTCCTGCTTGAGACCGAATGCGATGTTGTTTTCGACCGTCATATGCGGAAACAGCGCGTAGGACTGGAACATCATGTTGACCGGCCGCTTGTAGGGCGGGATGCCGGCAAGGCTTTGTCCATCAAGAATGATCTCGCCCGAGGTCGGCTGTTCGAAGCCGGCGAGCATTCGCAGGAGCGTGGATTTTCCGCAGCCCGAGGCGCCGAGCAGCGCGAAGAATTCGCGGGGGTAGATATTCAGCGACAAATCATCGACGGCGACGAAATCGCCGAATTTCTTGGTGACATTCTTGACGGCAATGAACGGTACGGATTTGGGGTCTGCCCATGGGGCAAAGGAACGCCGGATACTGCCAAGTGACTTCATCATCTATCCCCGAATGACATGCACAAGCGGTCGCCTTTTTCATTCCCCGACGGACCGCAAAAGAAAATTGCCCGGACTTTCAGATCCGGGCAACTCTTTTCGACTTACTGGCCGGTGACCACTTTGGTCCAGAGCCGCGTCACCAGACGCTGCGATTTGGCATCATATGGCGTGACCGTGAAGAGCTTGGCCAGCACCTCGGGCGTCGGATAGATCGCCGTATCGTCGAGCACTTCCTTGTCGATGAACTGCTGCGAGGCCTTGTTGCCGTTGGCATAGAAGACGACGTTGGAAGCCTTGGCGACGACCTCCGGCTTCATCATGTAGTTCAGGAACTCATGCGCCTCGACGACATGCGGCGCATCGGCTGGGATGGCCATGACGTCAAACCACATCTGCGCGCCGGTCGGCGGGATGACATAGTTCACCGTCACGCCAGCCTTTGCTTCGGCTGCGCGATCGCGTGCCTGGAAGACGTCGCCGGAATAGCCAACGGCAAGGCAAATATCGCCGTTGGCGAGTGCATTGATATATTCCGACGAGTGGAATTTACGGACATAGGGACGGATGGACGTCAGGAGCTCCTCGGCCTTCTTGAGGTCGTCCGGGCTGCGGCTATCGGGATCGAGACCAAGATAGGACAGCGCCGACGGCAGGACGTCGGAAGCGGAATCGAGGATGTGGATGCCGCAATCCTTGAATTTCGCGGCAACTTCCGGCTTGAAGATGACATCCCAGGTCGGCGGCTCGTCCGTGCCGAGGATCTGCTTCACCTTCTCGACATTATAGCCGATGCCGGTGGTTCCCCACATGTAGTCGACCGCATATTCGTTGCCGGGATCGTATTTCTGGATGCGTTCGGAAATCACGTCCCACATATTGGAAAGGTTCGGCAGCTTTGACTTGTCGAGCTTCTGGAAGACGCCCGCCGCGATCTGGCGCTGCAGGAAGCTTGCCGTCGGCACGACGACGTCATATCCGGTGCCGCCCGCAAGCAGCTTGGTCTCGAGGATCTCGTTGCTGTCGAAGACGTCGTAGACGACCTTGATGCCGGTTTCCTTGGTGAAGTCTTCGAGAATGCTGGCATCGATATAATCGGACCAGTTGTAGACGTTGACGACGCGCTCCTGCGCGGTGGCAATCGTTGCGGACCCGCTCAGGATCAACGCGGCAAAGGCGGTGGCAATCTTACGCGACATGGAATTCCCCTTGATTTTATTGGGTCAGTCTAGGCACGCCGCCGTCGCCTGCCTGTCTGCCCCTCCGTATGCGCGTTTGGAAGTTAGGCATGTTTTTCGACAACCACAAGCGCTTTTACTGCTCCGGCGCGGCCATTCGTCGGCTTCCGAAATTTTAGCGGCCACTGGCAAAAGCCGAATCTTTTCAGTGCGGCACGATCCCTCGACAAGACGAGCAATCACGCCTTCAACGCGCATTAACCATAAGCTTAAATCGATCCTTAACGTTGGCATTTACGATTGCTTAACCATACCCGGAATGCGATTTTGCGCCGCAACGGTTATGCGTTTCGGAGTTGACCATCATGAGTGCGAAGTCGCCGAGGATCGATCCCCGGGAATTGAAGCGGCTGTCCTTGCTGCAACCGCATAGAACGCTTCTCGCCATTGGCTTCGACTGGGCGCTGATTGCCGGAGCCGTTGCGTTCAGCAAATATATGCAGCATCCGCTTGCCTATCTCGCGGCAGTGTTGATCATTTCAGGGCGCATGCACGCATTCGGCTGCCTGATGCACGAGGCGGCCCACTATCGCATCATCAAGAACCGCAAGGCGAGTGACTGGTTAAGCGACCTCTTGCTCGCTTGGCCGATCATGGCGACCGTCGATGGCTACCGCATGAATCATCTCGCCCATCACCAGCACATCAATACCGACAATGACCCGGACTGGGTTTCCAAGCTCGGCATGACGCAATTCACCTTCCCGCAGAAAGTCTGGCGCGGTGTGGTGCAATTGCTCGGCTATCTCGTGGCGGTCAATTCGGTTCGCGATATCCTGCATATGGCCAAGCGCATCGCCAAGCACGATCGCTCGACGCGGACCTACAAGGCGCTGCGAATCAGCTTCTATGTCGCTGCAGCCGTGATCTTCTCGGTCTTCGGCCTCTGGACTGATTTCACACTCTACTGGCTGGTTCCGTTCTTCACGTTCTTCTGCCTTTTCCTCTATGTCCGCAGCGTTGCCGAGCATTTCGGAAGCATGGATTATTCGGACGAACTCGGCAGTTCGCGCACGGTCTATCCCTACTTCTGGGAAAAGTTGTTCTTCGCGCCCCACAACATCAACTATCATCTAGAGCACCATCTTTATCCGGGCGTGCCCTACTACAATCTGCCCGAACTACATGCGGTTTTGATGCGGAATCCAAACTATGCCGCCAGGGCGCATATCACGCGCGGTTACACAACGGGCCTTGCTTCCGAGTGCTTTGCACCCGGCGCGCCGCTGTTGCCGGCCCACCATCCCGTCAGCTACTGACTACTGGAAATCAAAGGCGCTCAGGCCTGTCACCATTTCGTCAAGCCCCAACGGCCTGGTGACCGGCGGCTCGGCGCGGGCAAGACAGCCTTGCCGCTCGCAGAGCCGGCAAGCTGTGCCGCCGGCCACGGTCACAAGCGGCGCGTCGCCATAGACGGTTTCCGCGGCATGGCCCGCATCGCAGCCGATGAGGATCGCCGTGCGTCGAATGCGCTCCTGAAAGTTTGCCCGCGGGCCTTCGACCGTCCGGGCAATCGTCAGAAACTCCGCACTCCCGAAAACCTCCACGCGATCTACCAGAACCTGCCCGGCTTGCGAAAAGGCTGCGTGGATATTGAGTTTCGGACAGTTGCCGCCGAACCGCGCCGTTGGAAAACCCTGCGCGCCGGATTTGCGCAGACGATGTCCGGCCTGATCGGCCTCCATCAAGAAGAACGCCAGCCCCGAAGCGCCCGGACGCTGCAGCGTCACCAAGCGGTTCGCCGCCTGCTCGAACGAAATCTGGAACCGAGCGCTCAAGACATCGATATCGTATTTCGTCCGCTGCGCTGCCGAAAGAAACGCGCCATAGGGCATCATGATCGCATGCGCGGCGTAACGAGCGAGTTCGAAGCGGCCAATGCGCCGCGCCTCGCCGGTTGAAAACGCCAGTTGGTCAAGGTCGGTTGCGATCGCCTCCGGAAATGCGATCTGGGACGCTTCCATGGCGATTTCGCGCAGTTGATCCTGGGCGGAAAGCCGCTCGGATAAAAACAGCCGCATGGAATGACGATCGAAGCGGCGGCGCAGATCGGGCATGACGTGGACCGGCAGGGTACGGACCGTCAGGCCATGTTCCTTGCGCAACCAGTTCTTCAGCGCCCCGGCAAGATCGTCGCCGGGCGAAAGCAGCGCATGGAATGCTTCAGCCGCTTCGTCGATGCGCGCAAAATAATGCGGGCGGTTTTCGAAGATGTCGCGCACCTCGTCCATCGGCAGGCGCGCATCCGACAATGCCGCCATATGCCCCTGACCGGACAAGAGCCCGCTCAGGTCCTTCAGCCGCGAAGATTGCTCGCGATAGGCGCGATAGAGCTTGAGGATGCCCATAGCTGCATTGGGCGCCGCCTCCGCCACCTCGATCAGTTCCTGATCGCCCGGCAATTCACCTGAGAGCAACGGATCGGCAAACATCTCGCGCAGTTGCGCGACGCTGCCGGAGGCCTCGCCCTGCAATTCGTCGAGATCGACCTTGTAGACCGAGGCAAGCTTCAGGAGTAGCTGCACGGTCAACGGCCGCTGGTTGCGTTCGATCAGGTTGAGATAGGACGGCGAGATGCCGAGCGCCTCGGCCATCGCTGTCTGCGTCAGCGACAGGCCATTGCGGATCCGCCGCACGCGGGCTCCGGCGAAAATCTTGTTTTCAGCCATTTGTCATGCCTTTTACAATTTTTGACCAGAAGCACTTGTTTACAGAATTTACAAAATTACAGAAGCCACCTGTAAAAGACAAGACATGATAACCCTTTTCAATGCGGTAATAATCCTTTTGTTCTGGCGACATTGTGCAGCGCATTGTAAAACCAGTTACATCAAATTCGAAGTTTGAACGGCATCAAACCAAAGTCGCATGACGTTCATAAAATTGCAGGAGGATGTTTATGACTGATTTTTACAATCTGGTTCCCGGCGCACCACAAGGGCGTTTCGATGGCATCGAGCGCCCTTACACGGCTGAAGACGTCAAGCGGCTGCGCGGCTCCGTCCAGATCAGGCATACGCTGGCCGAAATGGGCGCGAACCGGCTGTGGCAACTGATCCACGAAGAAGATTTCGTCAATGCACTGGGTGCGATGACGGGTAACCAGGCCATGCAGCAGGTTCGTGCAGGGCTGAAGGCAATCTACCTCTCCGGCTGGCAAGTTGCTGCCGACAGCAATACCGCATCGTCCATGTATCCGGACCAGTCGCTCTATCCGGCCAATGCCGCGCCGGAGCTTGCCCGGCGCATCAACCGCACGCTCCAGCGCGCCGACCAGATCGAGACCTCGGAGGGCAAAGGTCTTTCGGTCGATACCTGGTTCGCGCCGATCGTCGCTGATGCGGAGGCCGGTTTCGGCGGACCGTTGAACGCCTTCGAGATCATGAAGGCCTTCATCGAGGCAGGTGCTGCCGGCGTCCACTATGAGGACCAGCTGGCATCCGAAAAGAAATGTGGCCATCTGGGTGGCAAGGTCCTGATCCCGACGGCCGCTCATATCCGCAACTTGAACGCCGCGCGGCTCGCCGCCGACGTCATGGGCACGCCGACCCTCATCATCGCCCGCACGGACGCCGAGGCCGCCAAGCTCTTGACCTCTGATATCGACGAGCGCGACCAGCCCTTCGTCGACTACGACGCCGGCCGTACCACCGAAGGCTTCTACCAGGTCAAGAACGGCATCGAGCCCTGCATTGCCCGCGCCATCGCCTATGCCCCCTATTGCGACCTGATCTGGATGGAGACCGGCAAGCCGGATCTTGAGCAGGCCCGCAAGTTCGCCGAGGCCGTGCACAAGGCACATCCGGGCAAGAAGCTCGCGTACAATTGCTCGCCGTCGTTCAATTGGAAGAAGAACCTCGACGATGCGACCATCGCCAAGTTCCAGCGGGAACTGGGCGCCATGGGTTACAAGTTCCAGTTCATCACGCTCGCCGGCTTCCACCAGCTGAACTTCGGCATGTTCGAACTGGCCCGCGGCTACAAGGACCGGCAGATGGCCGCCTATTCCGAGCTTCAGGAGGCGGAATTCGCAGCCGAGGTCAATGGCTATACCGCGACGAAGCATCAGCGCGAAGTCGGCACCGGCTATTTCGACGCCGTGTCGATGGCGATTTCCGGCGGCAAGTCCTCGACCACTGCCATGCACGAATCGACTGAACATGAGCAATTCCGCCCGGCGGCGGAGTAACAGACGTCCCTCCCTTCCTTCTAAGGCCGGGAGGGAAACCGAAATACCCTTCAAGAACCCCGTACAAGAGGAGAAATGCGATGACAGTCCAGACCACCATTAAGACGCATGTCAAGGAACGGGCCGAGGAACAATCCTCAGCCATGACACCGGAACAGCAGGCAATGATCCGCATGGTCGCCAACGACCTTCACCGCCTCAACCAAGCCGTCATGAAGGCCGTCGATGCCGGCGTTTCCGTCGAGCTTGTCCGTTCGGCCAGACACCATGGCGGCGAAGGCAACTGGGGTGATCTTTTGATCCCTGTCATCGTCACACAGGGACGCGGGTAAACCTCAGTTATCTTGGAAGCAAAATTCGGTGCGAAAGCTACACCGGATTTTGCTTATCAAAAATCCAGTTTCTCTATGATAGCCTCACTCACGCTAGCATTCTGGCTGTATTTTTCCTGCCAATAAATCTGCTCCGCATGAAGCCCCGATTCAGAAAATTGCTTTAGGTCAAGTCCAACTCCACCATCTGCGGCGGCAGCAATAAAGAAAGTTTCACTGTCTTCTATTGCCGCCATAAAATCATGCACGAATTTTTCCAGACAATATTGGGCGATCTTCATCGAACGGTCAGCTTCAGAAAGCGGTTCGATCAACGCGCGAAAGACATGATCTGCTGACCGATCTCCAGATACTAGGCTCACATGAAGAGACTTCAATGCCTGATCAAAGCGACCGAAAACAAGCCGGCCAAATTCATCCAGCAACTTCTCGCCTTCGTTCATAGGTGTAGACAAATCGTGATCCCCAATAGCTACTTCCACCCATTGGTGGGTGTGGACGACTTTAATCCCTGCTCTCTAGCATCTCTAAGTGCTTGAGCAGTTATGGCTCTTGCGTCTTTTTCAGACGCTCCTGCGGCACGCAAAGCACCAACTGCTATCCTAGTGTCATCTTTGATACGGGGAGTGATGTTGTCTCTCTTTAATTTTGCGTACTCGCTTCTTTGAAAACGAGTAGCCAAGTTGTGGTCGAGTCCGTTTTTCTCCATAAATTCAAGGCTTAATGAAATTCCGCTTTTAGCGTTGTACTGGGCAATTCCTTTTAAGCTCGCTTTACTAAGCACATGATGTCCCCCAACTTTTGCGTGAGGGCCAATATCTTTTCCTATCACCGCGCCAGCGATCAACCCGCCAACACCGCTAATCATTTTTCCTGTAGCTGCAGCGACGCCAGCGTCAATCGTGTCCTGAGTAATTAGTTCCTGAGCAGTTTTTCCCAGCCTATCAAGATGCTGACCTGAAAGATTTCCCAAATCTGCAGCAAGATCAATTGCGCCTTCGCGCTGCATCTGGGTGGCGACTTCTTCAAGCGTTAAAGCCTCGCTCGCGTGATGGAGGTCACGCGCATCTTGATCGGGAAACGCAACCACATCCCAAGCTTGGTGACCATTAGGATCACTTCTATTTACAGGGTCATTCTGAGAGTATGCATATCGATTGGCGCCAACTCCCGGCAGCGTAGGATCCATTGTATCTGGAGAAATAAATCTCGCTTGAGCCTCGGCAGTGAAGACAACCATGGTCACGAAACAGACAAGCAAGCAGCGCAAAAATTTCGACGAAATGTGCATGAATAAGCTCACCATCCCCACAACCACAAATCTATCCAAAACAGAAAATTATTTCCGTGTATCACATTTGCAATACACTAGAAATTGTCAATGTCAGATTTGACTTCAGCTCGATCAACTCACTGTCTACCCTGTTTATGAGGATAAGGTCTGGTAATTGTAGATAAAAGCTAACGCGAACAGGCGGGAGGACTATAGATTTCGGCTCGGCCGCTTTCCCGCAATGAGGTCGGCATGGCTTTTCAGGAGGCGGAACAGCCGGTCGGATATGGTGCGGATTTCGCGGCGATGTCGATCCTCGCTGTTTGTGACGACCCATTGCGTATGCCGCAGCGACTTCAATTCGTCGCCTGCCCGCTCGAGCCCGGGATCGAGGTCGCCGACGAAACAGGGCAACACCGCCTGTCCTGCCCCGGCGCGCGCTAGGTCGAGCAGCGAGCGCGGGCGGCTGACGATGACCGCGATCGATGCTCCGGCATTTTCATGCGGCCAGCGCAGATAAGGCGAGATGGCGTCTTCTTCCGATACGGAAATCCATGATGCCGCGAGCCCATCCGACGCGTTGCGCTGGCGATAGGCGGCATAGGCAACCTCGCCCCCGTGGCGGCGGGCAAGATACGGTTCGTCGGGCACCACGGCGCGGATGCCGATATCGTGTTCGCGGTGCGCAAGCGTTGCCCGGCGCTCGGAAACGGACATATCGAGCCGAAAGCCGTCCCGATCGCTGCGGATCGCCTGGATATTCTCGCAGATCAGCCATGTACCCCAGGTGCCGGCCATCAGGCGCACCACGGAGGAACCGTGCGCTTCCTGCCGCCAGGTTTCCACCTTGCGAACCACAGCGTCCATGTCTTTCAGCTGCTCAAACAGAGCCTGCCCATCCGCAGTCAACCGGTAGCCGGTCTGGCTGCGCAGAAAGAGCTGCCGGCCGATACCCTGTTCGAGATCGAGCACGCGGCGGCCGACCGTGGCCGGACTGAGGCCGCTGGCCTGCGCGGCGCCAGTCAGCCCGCCGTGACGCGCGACAGCCAGAAATATCTGATAGGCATCCCAGGGTATGTCTTTCATCAGTGAAAAACATACGTCGGTTTCTTCCGTTTATAAAACAATTTTTGAATCATAGATTGAAAACGTAAACGGAGCGCGGCCAAGCCGCCTCCTTATCCCAGATTGAAGGAAGTCGGCATGCAGGGCATCAGGTCCGGCATCGGTTTCCTGTTGCCGAAGGAGACCTGCAATGCCGGAGATGATGGGAATAGTTTTGTTGGCCGAAATGCTGTCGAAGGACGGACGCAGGCCGCATGAATTCGAAGATCTGCACAACCGGAGCCGCCTGGCCGGCAGATTGTCCGCGGCCATGCAACGGCTTCGCCTGCGCTGGATGCAATAGCCACCAATTGAAAAGACCCGGCGACCATCGATTGATGATCGCCGGGTCTTTTCCTAAATCGCCAGCCGCTTAGGCCGCGCGGCTGACCTGGCGGGAGACATTGCCCTGCTCCAGGCGGAACTGCTGCACCAGCGTCATCAGCATATCGGCCTCGCCTGCCAGCTCGCGGCTGGCATTGGTCGTTTCGGCCACCATGGACGCATTCTGCTGGGTCATCTGGTCCATCTGGTTGACGGAGCCGTTGACCTCATGGAGGGCAGCCGACTGGTCTCTGCTGGCGGTGGCGATCATTTCGACGTGCTGGCTGATGGCGACGATCTGCTTGCTGATCGAGGCAAGCACGGCACCTGTCTCCTGCACCAGCGCTGAACCGGTGCTGACTTCGCTCGTGGACTTGTCGATCAGCGTCTTGATCTCTTTCGCGGCATTGGCCGAACGCTGCGCCAGTTCGCGGACCTCCTGTGCGACGACTGCAAACCCCTTGCCCGCATCGCCGGCGCGTGCTGCTTCGATGCCGGCATTCAGCGCCAGCAGATTGGTCTGGAATGCGATGTCGTCGATGACCTCAATGATCTGTTCGATCTGGCGCGACGCGTCTTCGATCCGCCCCATGGCGGCAATCGCGCTGGAGACGACGCTTGCGGAGTTGTCGGCGCTCTTCTTGGTTTCGGCCACCGCGCGATTGGTTTCCTGCGCCCGTCCGGACGAAGACTTGACGGTGACCGTGATTTCCTCGACCGCGGCTGCCGTTTCTTCCAGAGACGCCGCTTGTGCTTCGGTGCGTTTGGAAAGGGCATCGGCCGACGACAGCATGCGGCCACCATTATGCTGGATCGCCTGGGCATTGTCGCGGATATGAACAAGCGTTTCCTGCAAGCGGCTGACCGAACCGTTGAAGTCGGTGCGCAACTGTTCGAGACGGCCGGTGAACGGCGTGTCGATCTGCTGTGTGAGGTCTCCCTGCGACAGGCGGCCGAGGCCGGCTGCAATGGCACTCACAGCGAAATCGATCTCGCGATCCGTATCGCGCTTTTCCAGATCGCGGCGCGAGCGCTCCTCGTCCGTTTCAAGACGGCGGTTCTCGCTTTCGATTTCCATCTGGCGCTTCGACAACGCATTTTCACGGAACACGGCGAGCGCCCGGGCAATGCCGCCAAACTCGTTCGTCTTGTCGAGATAGGGAACGGAAACATCAAGACTGCCGGAGGAAATGGTCTCGACCGAGCCGGTGAGGATGCCGAGCGGCCGGATGGATGCGCGGATCGCCGCATAGGCAAGCATGCCGACAACGATCATGACACCGCAGCCAATCGCGAGGATCAAATACTGCAAGTAATTGATCTTGCTGAAATAGACCTCCGTGGGGATACCGATGAACAGCATGCCGACATTGATACCAGCAGTATTTTTCACCGGAAAATACCCGGTGATATAGTCGCGCCCAAACAGGACCGCAGGCCCATAATAGGCTTCGCCCCTGGCGAGGAACGCCTGCGCCGGGTGGTCCGCGGCAAGCTTGGTGCCAACGGCGCGGTCGCCGTTTTCCTTCTTCACGTTCGTCGAAATGCGGACGTAATCGCTGCCTTGCTTCTCGAAAATCGTCGCCACTCCGCCGATCGTCTGGGCGGTGCGATCAACGAGATCGTGATCGGGAAGTACGGCCATTTTCTCCTCGGTGACACTTAAAAGCGCCCCATCCTTCACTGCGATCAATGCCTCCGGCACCTTCATGCCGTAGAGCACGGCCATCGCGCGGCTTGCGTCGCGAGCGTCCATGGTCGCGTCCGTCATGACGTAGCTGCGCAAATTGTAGTGCATGACGCCGACGATCGTCGCGGTGCTGAGGAAGATCAATCCCAACGTGATGGCGACCAGTTGAGAGACGACTGAGGATTTGAACAACCGGAACATCACATGTCCTTGGTAAGAGAATATTTATAATACTTTTAAAATGAAAACTTTAAAAAACAGTGAGAAAACCCAGCAATTCCGGGCTTTCGCGAGAATCGCATTGTGGTTTCGCCAAACGAAAATGCCCGGCACAAGGCCGGGCATCACTCATTTCCGTTAATATTTGATCATGCCGCGCGGCTGACCTGCCGGCCCGCATTGACCGGCTCCAGGCGGAACTGCTCGACCAGCATCATCAGCGTGTCGGCCTGGTTGGCGAGCTCGCGGCTGGCGCTGGTCGCCTGATCGACCATGGTGGCGTTCTGTTGGGTCATCTGGTCCATCTGATTGACGGATCCGTTGACCTCGTGCAGCGCCGCCGCCTGGTCGCGGCTGGCCGTGGCGATCATTTCGACATGGCTGCTGACGGAGACGATCTGCTGGCTGATCGAGGCGAGAACCGCACCGGTCTCCTGGACAAGCTGCGAACCGGAATTCACCTCGTTGGTCGACTTGTTGATCAGCCCCTTAATCTCGCGGGCAGCTTCGGCCGAGCGTTGTGCCAGTTCGCGGACTTCCTGCGCGACGACCGCAAAACCCTTGCCTGCATCGCCGGCACGCGCCGCCTCGATGCCGGCATTGAGTGCCAGAAGGTTGGTCTGGAAAGCGATTTCGTCGATCACCTCGATGATCTGCTCGATCTGGCGTGATGCGTCCTCGATACGGCCCATGGCGGCAATGGCGTTGCTGACCACGACCGCGGAACTGTCGGCGCTCTTCTTGGTGTGGGTGACCGCGACATTGGCCTCGTGCGCACGTTCGGCAGACGAGCGGACCGTGACGGTGATCTCGTCCACAGCGGCTGCCGTTTCTTCGAGCGACGCGGCCTGCGCCTCGGTGCGCTTGGACAGTGAATCCGCCGAGGCGTGCATGTCGTTGCCGCTGCGCTGGATCGACAGGGCGTTGTTGCGGATCTGCAGCAGCGTGTCCTGCAGACGGATCAGCGAGCCGTTGAAGTCCATGCGCAACTGCTCGAGGCGGCCGGTGAATGGTGTCTCGATCTGCTGGGAGAGATCGCCCTGCGCCAGACGGCCGAGACCGGCTGCGAGCTGGCTGACGGCGAAATCGATCTGGCTGTCGAGGGCGCGCTTTTCAACGTCGTTGCGTGTGCGCTCGGCCTCTGCCTGTGCGCGCTGCTCTTCGCTTTCCGCTTCGATACGCACCTTGGAAAGTGCGTTTTCCTTGAAGACCCCGAGCGCCCGGGCCATGTCACCGATCTCGTCGCGGCGGGCACCGCCGTCGATCGCGGTATCGAGCGCTCCATCGGCAAGGCGCCGCATCGCAGCGGTGATCTGACCGATCGGTCCCTTCAGCGTCAGCACCAGCGCGCCGCCGGCGAGGAGAGCGATCAGGATGCCGGTGACGGTTGCGAATACCGAGACCTGGTTGGCCTTGTCGCGCTCGACCGAAGCCGTGGTCTTCTGGCCTTCGGCAAAAGCCGTCAGCTGGCCCCAGATGTCGTCGATCTCGGCAGCTGCCGCAGTGAATTCCGCCTGACGCTTCTGGCTGATATCGACCAGCGCGGTCGCATCGCTGCCCATCTTCTCGATGATCGGCTTCAGCGCGTTGACGAGCTTGGAGAAGAACTCGAGATCACCCGCCGTTCCTGCAAGGCTCTGGATATCCCCGTCCATGACCTTGAACTCGCGAACGAGGCGCAGGCGGCCCTCCTCGTCGGATTTTTCAAGGAAACTGGCCGCGGCAATCCGGATCGAATAAACAGAGTTGACGAGCTTGCGCGTATCGGTGAGCACTGCACCCGCCTTGACGAGCGGCGCGTCGAGCTTGCCGAACGTCGTCGTCGCTTCGCGCATCTTTAGACCTGCTGCGGTGTGGAGCTGGATACTCGTCTGGCGGAAGCGCGCCATCAGCTTGCCGATGGCTGCCGCCGTCTCGTCGCTCTTGTCGCCGCTGTCGATCAGCGTCTTGATCTCGCCGATCGTGTTCTTGAAGGTCTCCGCGACCGCCTTCTGGTTTTGCGGCATGCCCGAGCTGATCTTGCGCAGGACTTTGGTCATGCCGCCGTAGGCGTCGGCTGCGACCTTTATCTTGGTTGCGGCGTCTGCTGCCCTGCCGAAATCGGAGTTGAACGTGACCAGCGTATCGGAGGAGGATGTCAGGCGGTCGGCTTCGCGCAGAAGCGTCTTGGCAGCTTCTTCATCCTTGCGCACAACGCGCTCCATCTTGGTTGCCTCTTCCAGCACCTTCATCTGCTCGCCGAGCAGGTTGCCGAGGCTGGTATTGATGGACTTGCGCAGGCTGACTTCGCTCTCATAGAGCGTCCAAAGCTGACCGACGCGGTCGCCGATCTTGGTGCTGCCGTCGACGGCCTGCTGCAACTGCTGCCGGCCTTCGTCATCGACGACCTGGGAAAGCGTGTCCGCGAGAACGCCTTGCTGCGCTTCCAGCTTGGCGAGAACCGCCTGCCGGGTTTCTTCCGATGTGTTCTGCAAGAAGCCGTTCATGCCGGCATAGACATCCTTGAAACCGCTCAGCGACTGGAGGACGCTGTTCGATATCTCCATGCGCCCCTGCAACAACCCGGACGCATAAAGGCCGGTGATACCGACTGCACAGATGCTGACGACGAAGGGCAGAATGAACAACAGCACCTTGGTCTGGATTTTGAAGCGGGCAAGAATCTTGTCGATGAACATGGACGCACCTTGGCTCGCAGCCTGCATCCGCCCTCCTCAAGCCCCTGACAGGCTTCCCCGGTGCGCCAACAAGCTGGTGATTTAACTGAAAATCATACGGCGCATCGCCGCCAGCCTGCCAGGCATTCATTGCGTGACCCGCCGCGTTCCCGAGGCAAGATCATGGCAGACTCCGTTGCGGCACATTCTTCAACGCAACGATTAATATTTGAATAAGTACGACTTAAATCGTTTCAGATACGGCAGCCGAAAACGTCTCGCTAAAATTAAGGCGCCGCCAGACGGCGGGCGAAAGCGCCATACGCTCTGCACACAGCACAACGGCTGACAGCGACAGCGGAGCTCAGGAAAATTCTTGGTTTAGAAGGACCAGAGGGACGGAAGAACTGCGAGCGCGGCAAGCGCGCAAATGGCGATCATGGAAGCGCGGATCAGCAGGGACTTTCGCACGTTGCTTTCGTCAGCTTTCGCAATGGCGATGGCGCGGGCTGTGGAACGGCTGCGTGACTGGTTCATGGCATCATGTCCTTTCGACCAAAGCAACAATAGACCCGGATGATCCGGACCGCCAGCCCACTTCATGTTGCAACAGCATACGAAAGAGAAAAAATGTCACGTTTCTGAAACATTCTCCGGAAAAACCCGTCTTTTCCGCGTGGTGAGGCCGTTGTGCCAGCTTATGAAACAGGTTCCGCCAGATGTCTTAACAATGGCTGAAGACCAACCCGACCTTTTTTGGGGCGGTTATGCCGCCTGCCCCGCCGAGAAGCCCGACGCCCAGGCCCATTGAAAATTATAACCACCGAGCCAGCCGGTCACATCGACGCATTCACCGATGAAATAAAGGCCGGGCACATCGCGCGCCTGCATGCTGCGAGAATCGAGCGCGTTGGTATCGACGCCACCGAGCGTCACTTCGGCGGTGCGGTAGCCTTCCGAGCCCGCCGGTGTGATGGCCCAGTCCTTTACGCCCAGACAGAAGGCGTCGATAGCCTTGTCGGAGAGATCGGCAAGTGACCGGTTGATCAAGCCGGCAGCCTCGGCGAAGAACTGTGCCAAACGCTTCGGCAGATGTTCGGCCAGCGCCGTCTGGAGCGCCTGGCGGCCATTCTCGCGGCGCGCAGTCTTCAACAGAGCCGCAATATCCACACGCGGCAGCAGCCCCAGCCGAATATCGCCGCCTTCACGCCAATAGGAGGATATCTGCAGTATGGCCGGGCCACTCAAGCCGCGATGCGTGATCAACACCGCTTCCTCAAACGCCGTCTTGCCGGAACGCGCCTCCGCATCGACGGCAACGCCAGCAAGTGCACTAAGGCTTTCCAGTTGTGCCGGGTCAAGCGTCAGAGGCACGAGCGCAGGGCGTGTTTCTATCAGCGGAAGGCGGAACTGCTCGGCGATCTTGTATGCGAAACCCGTCGCGCCCATCTTCGGGATCGACTTGCCGCCGCTCGCTATGATCAGGGCGGCGCTGTCGATCAGGCCGTCCGCACTGGCCACGCGAAAACCGGAAAGCGTTTTTTCGACCGACTGTATCTGCGCGCCGAGGCGCAGCACAGCGCGCGCCTCCTTCATCTCCGTCAGAAGCATGCGGATGATGTCCTTAGCGCTGTCATCGCAAAACAGCTGGCCGAGCGTCTTTTCGTGCCAGGCGATGCCGTGGCGTTCGACCAGCGCGATGAAATCCTGCGGCGTATAGCGGGCCAGGGCCGATTTGCAGAAATGCGGATTGGCGGAAAGGAAGTTCTTCGGGCTCGCGTGAATGTTGGTGAAGTTGCAGCGTCCGCCGCCTGATATGCGGATCTTTTCGCCCGGCGTCTTGGCATGGTCGAGCACGACAACGCGCCGTCCGCGTTTGCCCGCTTCGATCGCCGCCATCATGCCGGCGGCCCCTGCGCCGATTATCACCACGTCGAATTGTTCTGCCAAAATATCCGGTCCCGTTTGAACTTCCTTTCGAAGGCGGCGGGATCAAAGTCAATCGCTTCCCTGCCCACATGATTGCAAATACAGCCTGTACGGGATGGAAAGTCCCGGTTTTCACCCTAGCCAATTGCCAAACTGCGGCTATGATGGCCCATCCGAACCCAAAACCGGTGATTTATGCCTGTCAGAAGAAACGCTGCCCAACCAACTGCAAGGACCGTCAAGAGCTCAAAAATACCCGCCGCACTTCAAGCCCCACGAGGAGTGAAGACCTGGAAGGAAGCCGCCGACTGGCTGAAGATCCGCGGCATCGAAGATATCGAATGCATCACGCCCGACATCGCGGGTGTTCCGCGCGGCAAGATGATGCCGTCTTCGAAATTCACATCCAATACCTCGCTTGCACTGCCATCCGCGATCTACCGTCACACGATTTCCGGTGAATACCCCGAAGAAACGGGCAGCTTCCGCTATGATAGCCGCGACAGCGACATCAAGCTCGTTCCAGACCTCTCGACCCTCTCGGTGGTCCCATGGGAAACCGACCCCACGGCGCAGGTAATCTGCGACATTGCGGGTTCACAGGGTGAGAAAGTTCCCTATACGCCGCGCAACGTCCTGAAGCATGTGCTCGACCTCTACCACCAGAAGGGCTGGAAGCCGGTCGTAGCGCCTGAAATCGAGTTCTACCTGGTCGCCAAGAACGAGGACCCGGACTATCCGCTGCATCCGCCGAAAGGCCGCTCCGGCCGTGCCATCCAGGGTGGACAGGGCTATTCCATCGCCGGCGTCAACGAATTCGACGAACTGATCGACGACATCTATCATTTCTCGGAAAAGCAGGGCCTGGAGATTGACACGCTGATCCATGAGGAAGGCCCGGCGCAGCTGGAAATCAACCTTCGCCATGGGGACCCGATCGAGCTTGCCGACCAGGTCTTCATGTTCAAGCGGACGATTCGCGAGGCGGCACTCAAGCACGGCATCTACGCGACCTTCATGGCCAAGCCGATGCAGGCGCAGGCCGGCTCCGCGATGCACATCCATCAGTCGGTGATCGAGGTGAATACGGGACGCAACCTGTTTTCCAACGCCGACGGCTCGGCCTCGAAGGAGTTTTTCTCCTTCATCGGCGGCATGCAGAAGTATATCCCGAAGGCTCTGTCGATGATGGCGCCTTACGTGAATTCCTATCGCCGCCTGACGCCCGACATGTCGGCGCCGGTCAACAACGCCTGGGGCTACGACAACCGTACCACGGCCTTCCGCGTGCCGGTTTCGGAACCGGTGGCGCGGCGCGTCGAAAACCGTCTGCCGAGTTCGGATGCCAATCCGTATCTGGCGCTCGCCGCTTCGCTCGGCTGCGGCTATCTCGGTATCCTGGAAGCTCTGGAGCCCTCGGCGCCATCCGATGACACCGTTAATGACGGAACCATCGAACTGCCGCGCGGATTGCTGGAGGCCGTTTCGCTGCTTGAATCGGAGCCTGCGTTTGCAGAAGTCTTCAGTCCCGAATTCATCGCCATCTATGCAGGCGTGAAGCGTGGCGAGTTCGAAACCTTCATGCAGGTGATCAGTCCCTGGGAACGCGAATACCTGCTTCTCAACGTCTGATCCGAAAGGTGTCGTCATGTCATGGCAAAGCCCGATCTCACCGGGGATATCCTGGTATGAGTCCACTATTGCCGAGCGGCCGGAATATCCGGCCCTCCCCGGCTCGGTCGAGACGGATGTCGCGATCGTCGGCGGCGGCTTCACCGGCCTGCAGGCCGCCTACAATCTTGCTCTCAAGGGCGTTCGCGTCACATTGATCGATGCCTGTCGCTTCGGCGATGGCGCCTCGGGCCGCAATGGTGGACAGCTCGGCACCGGTCAGCGCTGGTCGCCGGAAGAGCTTGAGGATTCGCTCGGCTACGAGCGCTCCAAAGCTCTTTTCGATCTTGCCGAAGACGCAAAGAAGCACCTTCTCGATTTTTCGTCCGCGCATGACATCGATATAGAATATGTCGAGGGGCAGATGAACGTCTGCCACAAGAAGCGCATGGAGAAGGATTACCGCGATAGCGTCGAGATCGCCGCGACGCGTTATGGCTATCTCCATCAGAGCTTCATGGATCGTGACGAGACCGTCGCGCGGCTTGGTTCCGAGCGTTACCTTTTCGGTATCCGCGACACCGGCACCGGTCACATCCAGCCGATGAAACTGCTCGTTGGACTTGCGAACCAGGCGGCTCTTGCCGGCGCTTCGCTGCACGAGCAGACCAAGGCGCTCAAGATCAACCAGGCCGGCGGCAGGGTGACGATCGAAACGGACAGGGGGACGATCCGTGCCGAACGCGCATTGATTGCCTGCAACGGCTATATCGGCAATCTCGAACCGGTGACGGCGCGACACGTCATGCCGATCCGCTCCTTCATTGGCGCCACGAAAGTCCTCAGTGATTTTCCGGATGTGCTCCCCGGTGGCGAAGCCGTCGCCGATTCGCGCTTCGTCGTGCGCTACTTCCGCAAATCGAAGGATGGGCGACTGCTCTTCGGTGGCCGCGAAGCCTATACCGCGGACAATCCACGCGATATTTCCGACCATATCCGCAGGCAGATCAGCGAAATCTACCCGTCGCTTGAGAATGTCGAGATGACGCATGCCTGGGGTGGCTCGGTCGGAATCACCCTGCCGCGCCAGCCCTTCGTGCGCGAGGTCATGCCGGGCGTCACCTCGATCGGAGGTTATTCCGGGCATGGCGTCATGCTGTCAAACTACTGTGGCAAGCTCTATGCCGACCTCATCACCGGCAACCGGTCGGATCTCGACCTTTTTAGGGAGCTGAACATTCCGGCATTCCCGGGCGGCACGCGGTTCCGCTCCGTGCTTTTGTTCCTCGCGCTCAGCTGGTATGCCTTGCGCGACAAATTCTGAAAGCACAATTCCGAACGGCAGGCGAAACGCATTTTGTTGCATCGCACCCTAGCGCTTTTAAATCGATTAGATTATAAGCTCCCTCAGACCAGAACGAGATCGAGATTTCTCATGAGCAGCCAGATCATTCCTGTGGAACCCTTTGACTATGTGGTTTTCGGAGGCACCGGCGACCTTGCCGAGCGCAAATTGCTTCCTGCCCTCTATCATCGCCAGCTGGACGGTCAACTGAGCGATCCGACCCGCATCATCGGCGCATCGCGCAGCGTGCTCAGCCACGAAGAATACCGCAAATTCGCCCAGGACGCCCTCAAGGAGCATCTCAAGAAGGGCGAATATGACGAAGCGCAGGTGAAGATCTTCACCGACCGCCTGTTCTACGTTCCCGTCGATGCCAAGTCGGACAATGGCTGGGACCAGTTGAAGCATCTTCTGGACGAAGGCAAGGATCGGGTTCGCGCCTTCTATCTCGCCGTCGCGCCAGCGATTTTCGGCGATATCTCCGAAAAGATCCGCGATCACAAGCTGATCACCAAGACGACACGGATCGTCGTCGAAAAGCCGATCGGCCGTGACCTTGCCTCGGCGCTCGAACTCAACGACACGATCGGCAAAGTGTTCAAGGAAGAGCAGATCTTCCGTATTGACCACTATCTCGGCAAGGAAACAGTGCAGAACCTGATGGCTCTGCGCTTTGCCAACACGCTCTATGAGCCGCTCTGGAATTCCTCCTATATCGATCACGTGCAGATCACCGTTGCCGAATCCGTCGGACTTGAAAGCCGGGCAGGTTACTACGACAAGGCTGGCGCGCTGCGCGACATGGTGCAGAACCATATCCTCCAGCTTCTCTGCCTGGTCGCGATGGAAGTGCCACCGTCGATGAATGCGGAAGCGGTGCGCGACGAAAAGCTGAAGGTGCTGCGGGCGCTGAAGCCGATCACACCCGGCAATGTCGAGAAGATGACGGTGCGCGGCCAGTACAAGGCCGGCGCATCTGCCGGCGGCGCCGTCAAGGGCTATCTCGAAGAACTCGAAGGCGGCGTTTCCAATACCGAGACCTTTGTCGCCATCAAGGCGGAAATCAATAACTGGCGCTGGGCCGGCGTGCCCTTCTACATCCGCACTGGCAAGCGCATGGCCGGTCGCATGTCGGAAATCGTCGTATCGTTCAAGTCGATCCCGCACTCGATCTTCGACGATGCCGCCGGCCGCATCGCCGCCAACCAGCTGATCATCCGGCTACAGCCGGACGAAGGCGTCAAGCAGTCGTTGATGATCAAGGACCCGGGTCCGGGGGGCATGCGCCTGCGCAACGTCTCGCTCGACATGACCTTCGCGGAAGCCTTCAACGCCCGCAGTGCTGATGCCTATGAGCGCCTGCTGCTCGACGTTGTGCGCAACAACCAGACGCTGTTCATGCGCCGCGACGAAGTCGAGGCCGCTTGGCGCTGGGTCGATCCGATCCTGAAATCCTGGGAAGCCGTCGGCCAGCAGGTCCAATCCTATACGGCCGGAACCTGGGGCCCAAGCCAGGCGATCGCGCTCATCGAGCGTGATGGCCGCACCTGGCACGAAGTGATCTGAGGGCTGACGAGATGACGGCTGCGATGCATGTTTTCGACAATGGTGCGGCACTGGCAGAGGGTCTGGCCGAAGCCGTGGCTTCTGCCCTGTCCGCAGCGATTGTGGAACGGGGCGAAGCCAGCATCGCCGTCTCCGGCGGTTCAACGCCGAAAGCGTTTTTCAAAGCCTTGTCCGGCAAGGTGATAGACTGGCCAAAGGTGACTGTCACGCTGGTCGATGAACGTTTCGTGGAGCCGGATAGCGATCGATCCAATGAGAAGCTTGTTCGCGACAATCTCTTGATCAATGCGGCTGCAGTGGCGAAGCTTGAGCCGCTTTACTATCCGACGGCTTCCGCCGAAGAAGCGGCAGCCACAGCATCGAGACAGACGGCCGGTATCGGCTGCCCCTTCGATATCGCCATTCTCGGCATGGGTGGCGATGGTCATACGGCTTCATTCTTTCCCGGCGGTTCACGCCTTGCCGAGGCGCTCAACCCGGTCACGCCGCGCGGCGTGATGACGATGGAAGCCGAGGGCGCTGGCGAGCCGCGCCTGACATTCACATTCTCCAGCCTTCAGGATGCCCGACTTCTGGTGCTCCATATCGAGGGAGCGGCCAAGAAGGACGTTCTTGCCAAGGCTGAAGCGCCCGGTGACGAGGCGGAGATGCCGATCCGGGCGATACTGCGCCGGGCTGCCTCCCCGCTGCAGATTTACTGGGCACCTTAAAAGCCCGATATCCGGGGACCCAAGACCCGGATGAACGAAACCATGCAGACCACAGGAGTGGCGAACACTCCGGAACAGGATTGCCATGTCCGCCGACAGCCGCATTGCCGCGATCACCGCCCGTATCGTCGAACGCTCCAAGCCCTACCGCGAGCCCTATCTAGCGCGCGTTCGCGCTGCCGCATCCAAGCGCGTCACCCGGTCCGTACTCGGCTGCGGCAACCTTGCCCATGGCTTTGCCGTCTGTTCCCCCTCGGAGAAGGTGGCCCTCTCCGGTGACGAGGTACCCAATCTCGGGATCATCACCTCCTACAACGACATGCTCTCCGCCCATCAGCCGTTCGAAACCTATCCGGCGCTCATTCGCCAGGCAGCGCACGAAGTCGGCGGCGTGGCTCAGGTGGCCGGCGGCGTGCCGGCCATGTGCGATGGCGTCACCCAGGGACAGCCGGGCATGGAGCTGTCGCTGTTTTCGCGCGACCTGATCGCCATGGCGGCGGGCGTCGGCCTGTCGCACAACATGTTCGACAGTACCGTTTACCTCGGCGTCTGCGACAAGATCGTTCCTGGTCTGATGATTGCCGCCATGACCTTCGGCCACCTGCCTGCCGTGTTCATTCCAGCTGGCCCGATGACGACAGGCCTGCCGAACGACGAAAAATCCCGCGTCCGCCAGCTTTTTGCGGAAGGCAAGGTTGGCCGCGACGAGCTGCTCGAGGCGGAATCGAAATCCTATCACGGCCCCGGCACCTGCACGTTTTACGGCACCGCCAATTCCAACCAGATGCTGATGGAGATCATGGGCTTCCACCTGCCCGGCGCATCCTTCATCAATCCGGGTACGCCGCTGCGCGACGCTCTGACCAGAGAAGCGACCAAACGCGCGCTGGCAATTACCGCGCTCGGCAACGAATACACGCCGGCCGGCGAAATGATCGACGAGCGCTCGATCGTCAACGGCGTCATCGGCCTGCATGCGACCGGCGGCTCGACCAACCACACCATGCACCTTGTCGCCATGGCCCGTTCGGCCGGCATCGCGCTGACATGGCAGGATATTTCCGAGCTTTCCGACATCATTCCGCTGCTTGCCCGCGTTTACCCGAACGGTCTTGCCGATGTGAACCACTTCCACGCCGCGGGCGGCATGGGTTACCTGATCAGTCAGCTTCTGAAGCACGGCCTGCTGCACGACGACGTGCGCACCGTCTTCGGCCAGGGGCTTGAGGCCTATGCGATCGACGTCAAGCTCGGCGAGAACGGCACCGTCGCGCGCGAGCCGGCTCCGGAACAGAGCCATGATCCGAAAGTGCTTTCGACCGTCGAACATCCTTTCCAGCATTCAGGCGGGCTTAAGATGCTGACCGGAAATCTCGGCAAGGCCGTCATCAAGATTTCGGCCGTCAAGCCGGAACGCCATGTCGTCGAAGCGCCGGCGAAGATCTTCCACGATCAATCGGAACTGCAGACGGCTTTCAAGGAAGGCAAGCTCGAGGGCGACTTCATCGCCGTCGTCCGCTTCCAGGGGCCGAAGGCCAACGGCATGCCGGAACTGCACAAGCTGACCACCGTGCTCGGCATCCTGCAGGACCGCGGCCAGACGGTCGCGCTGGTGACCGATGGCCGCATGTCCGGCGCCTCCGGCAAGGTGCCTTCGGCGATCCACATGACACCGGAAGCCAAGGACGGCGGCCCGATCTCGAAGATCCGCGAAGGCGACATCATCCGGCTCGATGCCATCCACGGCACGATCCAGGTGCTTGTCGATGCCGCGGAACTGGCCGGCCGCCAGCCTGCGGAGGCCGATCTGTCGGAGAACGACTTCGGCATGGGACGAGAAATGTTCGCCCCCTTCCGCGCAGCCGTCGGCGCAGCCGACCACGGTGCCAGTGTATTCTTTCACTGAGGACGGACGCCCTGGAGTGAAACCGGGGCCTTCATTTTTCGGGTGATTTACGGCAGCGGCCCGGGGTGCATGTCGCTCCGGCCATCATAGCGCTCGATGTTCAGGTCAAAGATATCGATGCCCTCGATACAGCGGGCATTGACCGACACGCGCTCGCCGGGATAGCCGCTGCGCATCAGGGCGACACCGCATGTCGGGCAAAAATGGTGGCCTTCGGTGACGCAGCGCCAGACATAGGTCGAGATGCGCCGCTTTTCGCTGACCAGAGTCACCTTGTTCGCCGGAACTTTCCAATGAAGGAAGCCGGAGCGCCGGCATGTCGAGCAGTTGCATTCGACCAGCTCGGAAATCTCTTCATCGACTTCAAGGCAGATATCGCCGCAGTGACAGGATAGGCGATAGGGTGGTTTCATCGGTCATTGTCTCGCTTCTGTCTGCAAGCTCTATCAATCCGCCTCTTGCGTATGAAGTCAAGCGCACAGACCAGCCTCCTGCAAGGCTCGGCATTCAACTTTTCGAGTGATGAGCCAACGCGGATGCCCGTCTGCCAAAGGCAGGACGAGCAATACCAATACCGTCGCCGTCAGAAGAAAACCTGCAGCTCAGCTGTAAATGTCGAGCACGCGGTTGCGGTGGTTGGGGTGCGTCGAATAGACGAAGATGCGGTTAAGGTCGCGCTCCGACATCAGGCGCAGAAAACGCGCTTCGATGATGTTGTTGGCATGCACGCGCTTGACGATGCAGCCGACCATGCCGATGCGGGCACTTGGAACATCGAGATAGAAGTTCTGCGGCAGCTTGAACTGCGTGGCGATCCCGAGAACGGCACTGCTTTTCGATATCTTCAGCAATTCACAGCGGCGCGAGGTCAGGTTCAGCATACCGTTTTCGGTATATTCGATCCGTGCCTCGTTGCGCGTGTCCTCCATCGGGAAATTCGCTTCCCGGTCATACATGAAGGATTCTTCCTTGCTGAGATATGTCGGCTTGTCGGATGCCTGTCCCCGCATCTTATGCTCCCTTGCGATGTTTGAGGAACTTTAGCATCGGAGATTTAACAGAGCGTGAGTCGGAACCTTCCATTAGAACAAAAAACGCAAAACCCGCCCGGAAATGCAATCCAGACGGGTTCGAAAAACATCGGCGATCCCGTCAGACGCGGTAGGTCTTACCGTTCGCGTCGAAGAGATGGAGCTTTGCCTTGTCCGCGGTGAAGCGAACCTTCTCGCCCCGCTTGATGTCGAGAATACCCGGCACCTTGGCGATGATCGGTTCGTTGGCGACGAGCCCTTCGATGTAGAGAAGGGTGACTTCGCCCAATGCCTCGATGATCGCGACCGTGCCTTCGAACAGGAAACTGTCGCCGGTAGAAACCCTGAGGTCCTCCGGCCGGACACCGAAACTCGCCGCCTTGCCGTTTTCGGACGCCGCTGTCGGGATATCGAGAACGTCCTTTTTGCCGCCGGGCAGTTCAACGGTAGTTTCAGCGCCCGTGGCGACGATCTTGGCGGGAATGATGTTCATCGCCGGCGAGCCGATGAAACGGGCAACAAAAAGGTTGGCCGGGCGCTCATAAAGCACCAACGGCGGCCCGACCTGCTCGATATGCCCGGCCGAAAGCACGACGATACGGTCGGCAAGCGTCATCGCCTCCACCTGGTCGTGGGTGACGTAGATCATCGTCGTATCCGGCATGGCCTCGTTCAGCTTGGCGATCTCGATACGGGTCGCGACGCGGAGCGCAGCATCGAGGTTCGACAGCGGCTCGTCGAACAGGAAGACCTTCGGGTCGCGGCAGATCGCCCGGCCGATGGCCACGCGCTGGCGCTGGCCGCCGGAAAGCGCTTTCGGCAGACGATCGAGATATTTGGTGAGCTGAAGGATATCGGCGGCGGAGCGCACACGCCGGTCGATCTCTTCCTTGCTCTCCTTGGCGATGCGCATGCCGAACGCCATGTTGTCGTAGACCGTCATATGCGGATAGAGCGCATAGGACTGGAAGACCATGGCAATGCCGCGCTGCGAGGGGGGGACCTCGTTGACCAGACGCTCGGCGATGTACATCTCACCGCCGGAAATTTCCTCAAGACCGGCGATCATGCGCAGCAGGGTCGATTTTCCGCAGCCGGACGGACCGACAAAGACGACGAACTCGCCCTGCCTGATATCAAGATCGATGCCATGGATGACATCCACCGCGCCATAGGACTTGCGGATTTTCTTCAGTTGCAAACCTGCCATGTCATCCTCCCCTTCATTCTCTCATTCTTTGACCGGTCCTTACGGGTACCGGCTGGTTCTGATTATTCGACCCGGGCGAAAAAGCCGCTCCAGGCCGGTAGCGTGATGTTGTCTTCATTCAATTGCGATCCAAAGCCGTGACCGCCGAGCACGTCGAGCTTTTCGATCGGTCGCACAACCGTGACCGGCTCGGCGCTCATGTTGAACAGGCAGAGGATCGTCTCATTGCCGAATTTCCGTTCGAAACCGAGCAGCGGCGCTTCGTAAGGGCGAAACTCGATCTCGCCCTTGGCAAAGGCCGGGTACTGTTTGCGGAACGCGAGAAAAGACCGGTAGTGGTTGAGTACCGAATTCGGGTCCGTCTGCTGTTCCGAGACCGCACGGCCGAGATGTTCCTTCGGTACCGGAAGCCAGGGCTTGCCCTCCCCAAAGCCGCCGTTGACGGCATTTTTTTCCCAGACCATCGGCGTGCGGCAGCCATCGCGGCCCTTGAAATCCGGCCAGAATTGGATGCCGTAGGGATCCTGCAGATCCTCAAAGGCGAGATCGGCTTCCGTCAGGCCAAGTTCTTCGCCCTGATAGATGCAGACAGAGCCACGCAGGGTCATCAGCAGGCTGGCGAGGAATTTCGCATGCGCTTCATGATCGGCAATGCCCAAGCCCCAGCGGCTGACATGGCGCACGACGTCGTGATTGGAAAAGGCCCAGCAGGCCCAGCCTTCCGGCGCGGCCCTGGCGAAGTCATGCAGAACCTGCGCGACCCCCGCCGGCGTCAGCGGATCGGGCGCAAGGAACTCGAAGGCATAGCACATGTGCATCTTGTCATTGCCGGACGTGTACTGCCCGGCAATCTCCAGACCGATCTGGCTGTCGCCGACTTCACCGACCGCAGCGATTGCCGGAAATTCGTCCATCACGGCGCGGAAGCGCTTGAGGAATTCGAGATTCTCCGGCCGGTTCTTGTCGTAGAGATGTTCCTGATAATTGTACGGATTGACCGCCGGTGCCGTGTTGGCATTGCGGCGTTCCGGTGCCAGCGCCGGATTGTCGCGCAGTTCCAAATCGTGGAAATAGAAGTTGATCGTATCCAGCCGGAAGCCGTCGACGCCGCGCTCCAGCCAGAAGCGCTCGACGGCCAGAAGCGCTTCCTGAACCTCGGGATTGTGCAGGTTGAGGTCGGGTTGCGAGGTCAGGAAGTTGTGCATGTAATATTGCAGCCGCGTCGGATCCCACTGCCACGCCGAGCCGCCGAAGATCGACATCCAGTTGTTCGGCGGCGTGCCGTCCGGTTTGGAATCCGACCAGACATACCAATTCGCCTTTGGATTGAAGCGGCTGGAGCGGCTTTCGACGAACCAGGGATGCTGATCCGACGTATGGGACAGCACCAGATCGATCATCACGCGGATGCCGAGGCGATGCGCTTCGGCGATCAGGTCATCGAAATCGGCAAGCAGACCGAAGATCGGATCAACGCCGTTATAGTTCGACACGTCGTAGCCGAAGTCCTTCATAGGCGACGTGAAGAACGGCGAAATCCAGATCGCATCCACACCAAGCGAGGCGACATGCGGCAGCCGGGCGGTGATGCCCTTCAGGTCGCCGATGCCGTCGCCGTTGCTATCCTGGTAGGAGCGCGGATAGATCTGATAGATCACAGCGCCACGCCACCAGTCCCGGTCGGCCTGCAATGTGGAACCACTCGCCTGGGTATTACTCACGTTCATCATCGATCTCTTTACTTGCGCTTCCGAACGACAAAACAGAGCCGTCCACATCACGCTTTACGCTGTCTGGATTCGCGACATCATCCAAATCTGGATAAAGCGCGAAAATATGGTGGAGGTAGTCTACTTCCAATCGCCCGATTGCTACTCCAACGCCCTGTCGCATTAGCTGATAGGTTTCATCTGGAAAATGTCCTTCAGCAAGCATCAGGCTGCGATTGAGATGATACATCCCTTGAAGAATCTCATCCCTGGCTCGCTCCGCTGTTTGACGATCGATCAACTCGAACTCCTCGCTTCCTTACTCTAGTGGATCAACCGCCCTTGACCGATCCCGCCAGCAGGCCGCGCACGAGGTAGCGCTGAAGCGTGAAGAAGACGATCAGCGGTACGATGATGGTGACGAAAGCCGATGCCGTGAGGATTTCCCAGTTGCCGCCGCGTGAACCCAGAAGGTTGACGAGACGCCCGGTCAGAACCAGTTCGTTGTTGCCGGTACCGAGGAACACCATGGCGACCAGCAGGTCGTTCCAGGTCCACAGGAACTGGAAGATCGAGAAGGAGGCGAGCGCCGGGAAGGACAGCGGCAGGATGATCTTGATGAAGATGTCGAAGTCGCTGGCGCCATCGACGCGGGCCGATTCCATGATCTCGCGCGGCAGGCCGGCCATGTAGTTGCGCAAGAGGTAGATCGCCAGCGGCAGGCCGAAGCCCATATGCGCAAGCCAGATGCCGACATAGGTCTTGGCGGGGACACCGAGGAATGCGCCGACACCGTTATAGAGTTTCAACAACGGGATCAGCGACATCTGCAGCGGGACTACCAGCAGGCCGACGACGACGGCGATCAGGATTGCCCGGCCCGGGAACTTCATCCATGCCAGCGCATAAGCGGCAAACGCGGCCACGAGGATCGGGATGACCGTTGCCGGAATGGCAACCGTCAGTGAGTTGATGAAGGAGGCGCCGATGCCTTCGGCCCGCATGACTTCGCGGTAGTTGTCGAAGGTGAAGCGTGGTGGAATGGCGGCCGTGTAGAAGATGCGCTGGCCGCGCGTGCCTTCCATGCGGGTCGGCGAGACGATCTCGTAACTGCCGTCGTCCTTGACGGTCAGTGTCTGGCCGTCGCCGATGTCGGCGGGCGTCCCGACCGCGAATGCGGTCGGTTGCAGCGGCCGAAAGCCGAAGGCCGAAACCTTTGAATTGCCGCCCTCCAGAAGATTGCCGGCGATGACGAACTTGCCGTCACGTTCGACCTGCGCTTCCGGCGAGGCTGCACGGCCGGTCAGGTTCTGCGACGACGTGGACAGAGCGGTCCACCAGCCGGAGACAGCCAACTGATCCTTGTCGCGCAGCGACGAGATCAACAGGCCGGCGGTCGGCAGGGTCCAAAGGACGACCAGCAGGATGACGGACAGATGCACGAGCCAGACGAGTGGCGAGCGGGAAGAAGCAATCATCTCAGTGGCCCTCCATTTCCTTGGCAGCGTTGCGGATGTTCCAGATCATGATCGGGATCACCAGCACCATGATGATGACGGCAATGGCGGCACCGCGCCCGAAGTCACCGCCACCGCGGAACATCCAGTCGAACATGAGATTGGCAAGAACCTGGCTTTGCCACTGCCCGTTGGTCATGGCGAGCACGATGTCGAAGACCTTGAGCACCAGGATCGTAATGGTGGTCCAGACAACGGCGATCGTGCCCCACATCTGCGGGATCATGATCTTGAAGAAGATCTGCAGGCCGTTGGCGCCGTCGATGACGGCAGCTTCAACGGTTTCCTCCGGAATGCCGCGTAGCGCAGCCGAGAGGATGACCATGGCAAAGCCGGTCTGGATCCAGATCAGGATCACCATCAGGAAGAAGTTGTTCCAGAAGGGCAGCGTCACCCAGGCTTCCGGCGAGCCGCCGAAATAGACAACGAGCGCGTTCAAAAGGCCGATCTGCTCGGTGCCTTCGGCGCGGTAGTCGTAGATGAATTTCCAGATCACCGAAGCACCGACGAACGAGATCGCCATCGGCATGAAGATCAGCGTCTTGGCGATATTGCCCCACCAGATGCGGTCGGTGAGCGCTGCGATGATGAGGCCGAAGAATGTAGCGGCGGCGGGAACGACGAGCAGCCAAAGGAAATTGTTGTAGATCGACTGGCGAAACTCACCGTCGTTGAACATCCAGACGAAGTTGTTCAGCCCGACGAAATTCTCGCCGGCCCTGTCATGCAGGCTGAGCCAGACGGATGCGATCACCGGATAGATCAGATAGATGGCCAGCGAAAACATCGCTGGCCCGAGGAAGAGCCAGGGCCTTATGGCATTGGTGATGCGCAGGTTGCGCGAGGCGACGGGGCCAGTCAAACCCTTCGACGGAAAGAGCTTGTCGAGAATCCAGTTCGTGCCGAAGAAATAGGCAGCGCAACCCAGAACCCCCGCGGCCATCGTGGCGATGGCGAATAACAACTGCTGCATGGCAACTTCCTCCCCAGGAATGTAAGGCCGGATGCGCGGCCTGCCCGCCTTCGCGCATGGTTCCCGAGACAGCGGGCGCATCATGCTCGACCAGAATATTCGCACCGTTTCTTGCGGGCGCCTCGAAAGCGCATGGCAACGGTTTGCCCATTCAAAGGCGCTTTTTGTGTCAGCTTTTCCCAAGCCGCTCCGCTTCGCCCGCTTTAATCGAGCGCAGCATGTGAGCCGCCGTATCAGGTTTCGCAGTGTTTTGATTGCGGCTCCGGGCTTGTGTCGCTCGGAGCCGCCTTTTGCTTGGTACCTCTGCAGGGCAGCGAGAACCACCCTGCAATTGCTCGATGTTACTTGATCGAATCCCAGGCCTTCTGGATACCATCCGCAACATCGGTCGCCGACTTGCCGCCGACATAGTCGACCATGCCAGTCCAGAACGCACCCGCACCGATCTTGCCCGGCATCAGGTCGGAACCATCGAAGCGGAAGGTCGTTGCGTTCAACAGGATTTCGCCCTGCTTCTTCATCGGACCGTTGGCGTAGACGTCCTTGTTGGCACTCTTCAGCGGGGTGAGGAAGCTGGTCTGTGCCATCCAGACTTCATGCGCGATCGGCGTTTCGAGGAACTCGATGAAGGCGCGGGATGCTGGCGTGTCCTTGGTGATCATGGCGAGCGTGCCGGCACCGAGAACGGGATTGCCGAGATCCGGCTTGCTTGCGTAAGGCGGCATGTAGAAGAAGTCTGCGTCTTCGCCCACCTTGGTGCCTTCCGGGAAGAAGGACGGAATGAACGATGCCTGATGATGCAGATAGCACTTCGGCGGCGACGCAAAGAGGCCCTTCGGGCTATCGCGGAAGTCGGCAGATGCAACGGCCGCAGCACCGCCATCGACGTTCTTGTCGTTCTTGGCAAACCAGCCGAATTCATCGATCGCGCCGACGACGGCCGGATCGTTGAACGGAATCGCGTTGGTGACCCATTTGTCATAGACGTCGGCCGGCTGCGTGCGCAGCATCATGTCTTCGACCCAGTCGGTCGCCGGCCAGCCGGTCGCGCCACCGGAACCGAGGCCGATGCACCACGGCGTGCCGCCGTCGGCAACGATCTTTTCGGTCAGAGCCTTGAGTTCTTCCATGGTCTTCGGGACTTCATAGCCCGAATCCTCGAAGTTTTCCGGCACATACCAGACGAGCGACTTCACGTCGATCTTGTAGGGGAATGCGTAGAGTTCCTTCTTGCCGTCCTTGCCGGCATAGGTCGACAGATCGACCCAGGACTGGCCGGCGGCGTAATTTTCGAGGAGCCACTTCTTGGTATCGTCACCGAGCGGCGTCAGATAGCCCTTCGATGCGAGGTCGGCGATCAGGCCCGGCTGAGGCAGAACGGCGACATCCGGTGGGCTGCCGGCCTGTGTGTCGATGACGATCTGCTGCTCATAATTTTCGGACGAGGAGTATTTCACATCGACGCCGGTCGCATCGCGGAAATAGTCCAGGACCGACTCGACCAGCGCCTGGTCCTCACCGCGCCAGGGACCGAAGATCGTCAGCGTCTGACCCTTGAGGTCATGACCCTTCTTGAACTCTTCGTAGCTTCCCCAGTTGAATTTGGAATCTTCACCCGGCTTGAATTTCAGCTCGGCCGCATTTGCGGCGCCAGCCACAAGCGCAAGCGCCGCCACTCCCATCAAGAATGTTCTTTTCACGTCATTTCCTCCCAAGAAAGACCCGACCCATTGATGCCGGGCGAACATCATTGCGCCTACAAAATTCAAAGCGCTTTGAGTTTGCTAACAAATCATTTCGACAGGCAGGAAGTCAAGAGTTTTCCCGTAAATGGCGAAGAAAGCTCAAAATCGTGCACTGCAGCGAAGGTTTGCAGCGCAACGAAGCGGATTTTTCTGGTTGATGATCAATGCCGATGATACAAAATCCGTCGCGCGCTGGGGATGGAAAGTAAAAACAATATAAAAATAAAAGCGCTTTGGGAGAATGCGCTCATCATGAACGTGAATTTGAAGCAGTTGGCGGAGATGCTGGGACTGTCGCAAACGACAGTCAGCCGGGCACTCAACGGTTATCCGGAAGTCAATGCCGAAACACGCCAGCGAGTCTTGAGCGCCGTGCGCGAAACAGGCTATCGGCCGAACCGCGCCGCCCAAAGGCTTGCCACTGGTCGGGCGGGATCGATCGGGCTTGTAATGCCGATCGCCCAAGGTATCGATTCCGACGTGCATTTCGGCGAGTTCCTGGCGGGACTCGGGGAAGAATCCGTTCGCCACGATTTTCATTTCGTCATTAATCCGAGCGCACCCGACGACGAGGAGGCGACATTCAAGCGCCTGGCCGCGAGCGGCAATGTGGATGCCTTGTTCCTCGCCTATGTGCGCGCCAACGACCCGCGCATTACGATGTTGAAATCACTGTCGATCCCGTTTGTCGTGCACGGCCGCGCGATCGGGCAACCGGCCGATTACCCTTTTCTCGACATCGACAACACCGGTGCCTTCTATGACGCGACGCGCCTGCTGATCCAGTTGGGGCACCGACGGATCGCGCTGATCAACGGCCCGGGAAACCTTACCTTTTCCATTCGTCGCATGAAGGGAATGCGGCGCGCGCTTGAAGAGAACGGCCTTCGTTTCGATGAAGGTCTGGTCCAGAATTCGTTGATGACCGATGAATACGGCCACCGCGCCATGCAACAGTTTCTGGAAAGAGACCAGCCTCCGACCGCCGTCCTGTGTTCCAGTACCGTGATCGCGCTCGGGGCGGTCAGGGCCATCAACCGAGCGGGATTGCAGATCGGCGCCGATATTTCACTGATTGCCCATGACGATGTGTTGCCGATGCTGAAACCTGAAAATTTCAGCGTTCCGCTGACGACGACGCGCTCATCCTTGCGGGCGGCGGGCTCGCGGATTGCCACCCGGCTGATTTCCCGCATCCTGAAGACCGGCGATTATCCGGATCAGGAATTGTGGCGAACGGAACTGATCGTCAGGGCCTCGACCGGCCCTGCCCCGAAATCGTAAAACTGGCAGTGTTAGACGCTGCGGATCAGAACTTCGGCGCGGTCTTGCCGGCCTTGCGATAGGCGGCAATCACTGTATTGGCCATCAGCATGGCGATGGTCATCGGGCCGACGCCACCGGGCACCGGCGTAATGACACTGGCCACTTCGGCGCATTCGGCGAAGGCGACATCGCCCACCAGACGGGACTTGCCCTCGCCTCTTTCCGGCGCCGCGACCCGGTTGATACCGACATCGATCACGGTTGCGCCGGGCTTGACCCAATCGGCCTTGACCATTTCCGGGCGACCGACGGCGGCGACCAGAATATCGGCATTGCGGCAGACGGCGGCCAGGTCCTTTGTGCGCGAATGAGCGATCGTCACCGTCGCATTGGCCGCAAGCAGCAGTTGCGCCATCGGCTTGCCGAAGAGGTTGGAGCGGCCGATGACGACGGCATTCAGCCCCGAGAGATCCCGGCCGTGGGTGCGTGTGACGAACACCATGGCGCCGGCTGGCGTGCAGGATACGAGACCGCCATCAAGATCGCCGGTCGCCAGCTTACCCGCATTGACGACATGCAGGCCATCAACGTCCTTTTCCGGCAGAATGGATTGGATAATCGGCTCGGAGTTGAGAGGCTTTGGCAAGGGAAGCTGCACGAGAATGCCGTGGAGGCTTTCATCCTTGTTCAAAGTCTGAACCAGGGCAGCAAGCTCTTCCTGCGTCGTTTCCTCCGGCAGCGTGTGCTGAACCGAGGTGAAGCCGCATTCCTTGGCCATCTTGCTCTTTGAAGAAACATAAGCGTGGCTTGCAGGGTCATTACCGACGATGACGACGGCAAGGCCGGTCTTGACGCCGGTCTGATCCTTCAGCGCCTGCGATGCGGTTTTCACGGCATCGATTACCGACGCTGCAACTTGCTTGCCATCAATCACGGTCGTCACGGTGTTCTCCCAGATTCTCGCTTGTTCTGTTTCACTCTAGTTTCAGCAAAAAATATCGGTGGCCTCAATGCGTCCTATGCTGTCCAGATCGAATAAATTCAAGACCGATCCGGCAGCATCGGCACCCGAACGCTGCCATTGTCTCATTTTCTATCATTGATGAGGAAACGACCGGACGGACCGCAGACAGCGTCAATGCAGTCTGCATGAACCATGTCCTCAGCGCCGGCCGCCGGCCCGCAGTTTCGCATAGTGTTCGACACGGTTGCGCAGGGCGCGCAAGTTTTCCTGAACCTGTGCGATATCGCCGTCGTCTGAATCGGTGTCCTGCATCTGACGAAGATAGTCACGCAGGCTTGCCGATCCCGTGTCCTGGTATTGAGGAAAAGCAGAGAGCGCCGCAGCCGATGCGGCCGCGTGGTGGGCTGACGGCATACGGGGCCGGTATTCTACCGGAGTGGGCAATGGATCATCGACATATTGCGGGGTTCCGGGGCCATCGGGACGATGATCATCCTGTCCGGGCGGATCACGCTGCGGAACGACTGCTACCGTTCGGTTCGACCGCTGAAGCAGATCCTTCAGGCTGCGATAAGCGCCAAGCGCGACGCCCAATCCGACACCTGCCATGAAGCCTGCGATCAAGCCACCGATAGCGATGAGCTTGCGCGAAGGGCCAGTAGGCTGGAGTGGCGGTTGCGCTGACGAAATCACCCGGATGTTCTTCGAGGTCAGCTTCTCTTCCTGGCCGGTTTCGCTTGCTCGCTTCAGGAAGGATTCGTAGATCGTCCGCGTTGCATTGGCCTTCCGCTCCAGTTCGCGCAGTTCGATGAAACCGGTCGACGAATTGACCTGCTGCGCCTTCTGGACTGCCAGTTGCTGGACGAGATCCTTCTCTGTGCGGATTGCCCGGTCCAGTTCGGTCTGTGCCGTCGCCTCGATGCGGCGAAGCTCGTTGCCGATCTCCGCGCGTGCGACCTCGAGAGATTGGACCGCCGCCAGCCTTTGCGGATGACGCGGGCCGAGGCTTGCATCCAGCGAGCTCAGCTGCGCGCGCGCCTGGGAATATTGCTTACGCAACTCCTGCAGTGTGACAGAGCTGACTTCCTCGGGAAATGCGCCGCTCAGCACGTCGTTCAACCGGGTTTTCGTGGCAACGTCCGCCTTCGCCCGCGCGTCCGCGATGCGGCTGCGCACCGCGCCCACCTGATCATTGAGGGTGAGCAACTGGTTGTCGGAAATCAGTTTGCCATCAGCGTTGACGATGTCGTGGTCGGCTTTGTATTTCTCGACCGCGTTTTCAGCCGCGTCCAACTCCTTGCGCAGATCAGTCAACCGGCTGTCGAGCGCCGCGGTGGTGCGCTGGAAAAAGCCGGATTGCGCTGCCTGTTCCTCGTTGAGGAAGGTGGCAACGAGGCGATTGGCGATCAGTGCCGATTTGGCCGGATCCCGGCTTTTGACCTCGATGGTGACGATGAAGGTCTTCGGATCGCGCGAGACGCTGACCGCGTCGCTTAATTTTTCCAGCGTTCGCGGATTGACGCCCGACGCAGGCGCTGGCTGCGCCTTGCCGGGGGAAACAATGTCGCGGATAACTTCGATGCCGGCGGCGAGGCCGCCTTTGCCGGTGGAGACTCCACCGAATTCCGGATCACGGTCGAGCCCCATGTCGATGGCGACCTTTTCCAGGACCGTCCGCGACCGCAGCACTTCGAGCTGGCTGTCGACCAGCGCCAGAATCGCTTCCGTCGCCAGGCTCTCCTTGGAAAGATCCGAATCCGTCAGCCGCACTTCGCGCGGATCGACATAGAGCTTGCTTTCGGCAACGTAGACGCTGGGGGTCGATATGGCGAGAGCCGCCCCACCGATGGCACCGACAACGGTCAGAACCACGATGGTCCGGCGGAGCTGCCAGACAGAGGTCAGGATCGTGGCGACATCGATCAGCGGCCGGTCCTGCTGTTCTCCATAGGTCGACGAATAATCGGTGGTGCTGTCCTGCTTTTGGGCTTCCTGCAGCGGTGATGCTTTGTTGCTTTTGAACCAAGCGGAAAAGCGGCCTTCCTTCTTTTCCGCTCCTGCCTTCCTTTCCGATCCCGCTGCTACAGGCTGAGGCGCTCGCTGTTTGTCGTTGCCGGAAGGTGTTTTCGGTGTGACGGCGGGGCCGCCCAAACGGTCAAGCAGCTCGTTGGCATTGCGAGGCGGAGTGCCGCCCGCGCGCGGACGCCGCAACGCGTCGCTCGACGCACGGTCGAGGGAAGAGTGGCGCGCCACCGTCCGTTTGTTGTCTTCCGGATCGAACATCAATGCCTGCAAACGCCCGCAATTGGGCAAACTGACGAATTGTGAACGAAGCTTAAGTTTTTGTGGAAAACAAACCGTTAACACACGGCGGCCCGCATACCTGCAAATGCTGTGAACCGGCGTTTCAAACTGCTCATTAAGCTTTAAAGGCTAGAAACGGGACAGTGCATCTGGACCCCGCTCGTGATCGATTTCGCCAAGACCCTCTACGCGCGCCACAGCGGCGTCATTCACGCCTATATCTCAATGACAAGCGGGTCGGCGGGCAGGCTTGTTCTATCGCTTGTCTATTTCATCTGCATTGCCAATGGGCTTTCGATCGCCGAATTCGGCCTGTTCGCCACGGCGTCCGCTGCCGGCATCATGATTTCGCGGGTCCTTGCCTTCGGCTTCATGTCACCACTCTACCGCGTCGCGACCGTCAAGCCCCTGCTGGTCGGCACCTATAGTACCGGTTTTGTCGTCGGCGCCCTGCTGTCTCTCCCACTGATCGCCGTCCTTTGCCTTGCGATCTACTATGTCGTTTTCGCACGTGACATCGCACTTGTGGTTTTCCTCGCCTTCATGGTTGCAGAAATCATCTGCTGGCGCGGGCTGGAAGTCGTCGTCATCGTCCTCAACGGTCTCGGCCGCTTCGGCCGTGCAGCACTGCTGGTAGTGATCGGCACCGGCATCCGCACCGCCGCGGCGCTCGCCTTTTCGCTCTCGCACTGGGCCTCGCTCGGCACGTGGTCGCTGTTTTACCTGGGCGCCAACCTGCTCGCCCTGCTGATCGCCATCGTCTGGTTCTTCCCGAAGGTGCGGCTGCGCTGGCGGCCGAAACTGTATATCCGGCGCTGGGCGGATTCCGTCTCCGTCGCGGGTGCCGAGGTGCTGTTCTACATCCAGTCGGAATTCGACAAGATCGCGGTTCTGGCGATCGGCGGGCCGGAGGTTTCGGGCATCTATGCGATCATCATGCGGCTTGCCGACCTGACAGCATTGCCAGTGCGTTCCTTCAACACGCTGCTCGTCCAGAAGATCATGCGCACGCCGGGCACGATCTCTTCCTGGCGCACCCGACTGACGATCGAATCCCTGGTCGCGGCAATATCTTTCCTCGCGATCGCCGCGATGGCGATTTATCTCCGGATTTTCCCGAGAGGACTTGGAAACAACGTCGCCGAAGCTGCGCCCTACCTCATGGCGGTGCTGCTGGTGCCGTCATTCCGCAATCTGGTCGAGTATCACTCGGAACTGCTCTATGCGACGGGCCGCACGGTGCGCCGGATGGTCAATCTGGTGATTGCGGGGATCGTGAAGGTTGCCCTGCTCGCCGCCGTCTTCAAGGCCAGCACCGATGTTGCCTATTGGGCGCCGCTGCTCAACGGCGTCTATCTGGCGCTCTACGCCGCATCCTTCGCCCTCACCTACAGCGCTCTGCGCCGCGAAACGGGTCGGGTGATCTGAAGAGATCAGGCGGCGCGCTCGAGAACGACGTTGCGGATGTCGGCGAGATCGTGACCGACAAAGGACTGAACGCCGATACCAATCTGATGCGGTGCCATCTCGCGCATGAAATGCCTGAGCCCGCTGATGTCACGTGCATAGCTGTCGTCGAACCAGAGGACGTGGCAGAGCCCATCGGGCGAGGCTACATGGCCCTCGCCCATCTGCACTTCATCGACAAACCTGCCGTAAATCATACATTCGGAAAACTGGCGCGAATGGATCATGGCGCGGGTCCAGTTGCGGCCATGCAACGCCTCGACGTGATCAAGCAACGCCCGGCAGCTGTCAGTGCGCCAGGCGATCAGCGTATTGATGTAGTCATTGGCCGGCAGGCTGTAGGGACCGATGCCGAGGAGCCGGTCGGAATGGGCAAGCCATTCGAGATGGTTGGAACGCATACGTTCACCGATCGCGCCGTCCTTGCGATAGAGCGTCAGCCGGTCGCCCTGCCAAAGGCTTGCAGGATCGAAATCACGCAGGAAGACCACATCGGAATCGACCGCGAACATCGCCACCTCTTCGATATGCCGGGACAGTGCCAGCCTGCGTAACTGCTGCACATGCCAGCCGCGCAAAGGCAGGCTGTAGGGGCTGATCCACAGCTTGCGGCGGCCGACCGACATCGGGTCCGGAACGGCACGCAGCCACCACGGCAGGAGATCGCTCTCGCTAACGACTTGCCGGCGCGACCCTTCCAGTTGCCGGAACAGGGCCACATCGAAAGGCGCGACAAGCAGGTAATGGACCCAGTCGCCCTTCAGCCGCATATCCATGCTCTCGCACAACAGGCGGCAGCGCTCGAAATCATTGGCGTAGGAGGCCGTAACGACAGCTGTGCGCATCATGGTTTCCGTCAGAACGATCGCGATCCGGCGCGTTGCCCGTCGACTTGCGATGGCGTCTCGCGCCCGCTCAGCTTATGGCGGAGAATATAATATATGAACAACGGGTTTCCCAGCAGGTAACGGCGCCACAGGCGACGCGGCTCATGGACCAGCCGGTGCAGCCATTCCAGGCGCAGGCGCCGTACCGTCGGCGATGCGCGCGGCACTTCCTCGGCCATGAAATCGAACAGCGCGCCGACGCTGATCACCAACCGGGCATGGCCCGGGCCGACATGGCGGTCGATCCATTTTTCCTGCTTCGGGCTGCCCATGGCGATCAACAGGATATCTGGCTTGAGTGCTCGCACCCTGGTCATGACTTCGTCGGATTGGGCCACGTCGAAATAGCCGTCGGCAACCGCAATGAACTCATGCCATGGCGCATGCCTGCGGAAGTTTTCGGCGGCGCGTTGCAGTATCTCTGGACGGGCACCGATCATGGCGACACGCCTTGGCGTCGTCATGTAGGTCATCAGCGCCGGCACGAAGTCCGTCCCGTTCAGGTTGGCCGGAAAGGTTTTTCCGTGGAACAGCCAGGATGCCAGATCAATGCCGTGCCCATCAGGCAGGACGATATGGCGATTGAGGACGGCCCGGTATTCCGGATCGTGCATCATCAGGTTGGCATTGTTGGCGTTGAGGAACGATATCACCGTCTGCCCGATCGGCAGCGACGCAATTTCGTCGGCAAACGCGAAAGCATCCGCCCAGCCGAAATCACAGACTGGCATGTCGAGGATCATCCGCTGCGATGCGACGATCGATGGGACCGGAGAGACATTCATCGGGATTTTCCTCCCTCATGCACGGCAAAGCCGTATGGCGCGCCGACCGTTTTCTTTTTCGTTGGTGATGGGTCGGCCAACTCTTCAGCGATGGCCCGGCCGGGCACGGCGGCTGCTTTTCCGAACCGGGAAAGACCGTCTTCGAGCGTCGCGAGGAGCTTGGTTTTCTGCGCCTGATGGAAGGCCGATCCCGACAGGCGCTGACGATTTCCCGCCCGAACCTGCGCCACCTTCTCCGTCAGCAACCGAGCAAAATCAGCCGGATCGTCGGCGATCGCACAATTGCCGGGAAGCTTGTCAATGCCGCGCAGCGATGCGCTTGTCGCAACGCTCGGCATGCCGAACTCGAAGGTCTCGATGGTCTTCAACTGGACCCCGGTGCCGCCACGGCTGATCAGCGGAACGATGGCGCCGGTTTCGACAAAGGCGCGGGCGTCCGGCACGCGGCCGAGAAAATGAGTGCCGGGATGGGAAACCACGGGAGCATCGGCCAACTGGCCGGCAATGCCGATCGACATATCGGCGGGCAACAGCGGCACGACCTTGGAAAGGAACCAATCGAGGCCGATCCGGTTTGCCTGCCAGCTCCACGTCCCGATCAGGGTCAGATCGTATTGTGGCAGCTTTTCGACACTGCTCTGCGGCAAATCCCAGCGCGTCACCAGCGGCAGGACGGCAGCCCGGTCGGAGACCGTGTAGCCGAACCCGAACCGATCGGCCTCGGCAAAGGTCCAGATCGCCGAGGCAGCCTGGGTCAGTTGTCGCTCGACCTGTTCAAGATAATGCGCCTCGCGCTTGAACAAGAGCCGTTCCAGCCGTCCCGACGCGGTGGCCGCATTTTCGAGCGCCGAATCGGCCTCGACATTGTGGGCGATGTAGATCGTCGGGTATTTCTGGAAGACGGAGGCAAAAGCACCCGGCAATTGCACGGAATTGAGGACAATACCGTCGAACGGCTGTAAACTCCGCAACAACGTCTCGATGTGGTCGCGGGTGACCTGCAGCATCTTCGCCGAAGACAGGCTTGTGCGATTGAGCAAGGCCGTTGCCAGCCAGCGCAGCTTGGTCGACGCGCCAACCTTGGCATTGGTGACTTCGAGTTCGCCCAGGACATGCGTATCGCCACCCGGAGCCGGATTTTGCCCCGGTTGCAGGTAACCGATCACGCTCACCCGGTGGCCGAGGGCGCGAAGACCGTCGAGGACGGCGCGGTTGGCAATGTCAAACCCCGATGAAGGGTTCTCCACCGGCACCAGCGAGGAAACGAAAACCAGATGCATGCTGCCACACGAGACTTGAGAACAACTGCCCGGACTGTAGCAACACGGCGTAAAATGGCCTTTAAACCATTCATTCAAAAGCGAATTTGCAAATTTAGTATCTGTTTAGGAAGATTTGCTTTAGTGCTTGTCAGATCGCTGCCTTCAACAGGTTCTCGCCATGACCGCGCCCGCCCAGGATGTGACTGTATTTTACCAAACGGCGGTCGATACGAATGACAGCATCGAGCTGGTCGTCACACTGCCGACGTTTCGCCGGCCCGAGCATTTGCTGAAAACCTTGAAAACCGTGATTTCGCAGGAGCCTAGTTGCCCGTTCGCGATCGTGGTCATGGACAACGACGCGGACGGCCTTGAAGGGGCGAACGCGGCAAAAACGTTCTTTGCCAATCACCGGATCAACGCCCTCGTGGTGATCGCGCACCAGCGCGGAAATTGCCACGCCTACAATGCCGGCTGGTCGATGGCGCTCGCCACCTATCCCAATCTCCACGCCATTGCGGTGATCGATGACGATGAGATAGCGGCACCAGACTGGCTCGACAGTCTCGTTTCGGTACATAGGCAGACGCGAGCGGATCTGGTGGGCGGACCGCAGCTACCCGATTTCGAAGACATGACGCGCAATGACCAGAAGCGACATCCGGTCTTTATGCCCCACTACGATACGACAGGCCCGGTTCCGATCCTTTACTCCTCGGGCAACGTGTTGATCACGCGGCCAGTGCTCGACGCCATGCCGAGACCGTTTCTCGATCCGCTGTTCAATTTCATCGGTGGGGGAGACAGCGATTTCTACCGCCGCTGCCGGGAGAAGGATTTCACCTTCGCCTGGGCCGCAGATGCCTGGGTTGCCGAAACCATCCCGGCGCGGCGAACGGAAATGTCCTGGATCAGGGCACGCAGCTTACGGAATGGCGCGATTTCGGCACTGCTCGAACATCGCGCCGCGCCCGGTCTTGCCGGCCGCGCCAAGACAATCGCCAAATCGCTGGCACTACTTGCAGCCTCCCCATTTCGCGGCTTCTCGCTGTGGAGATCAAGCAACCTGCCATCGGCGGGGCTTTACCACTTTCATGTGGCCTGCGGACGTCTGATGATGGAGTTCGGCTTCGTCAACGAGCAGTATCGCAACCCGGAAAAAAACTAAGCAGCGTCGGCTTTCGGCTCAATGACCGGCCGCCGCCGCGCGCTTTTCGCTTTCGGGCATTTCGTCATGCGCGGTTTCGCCGTGCTTGTCGACGATCGATACCGGCTTGCGCTGCGGCTCGTTCGCCGCATTGGCAACACGAGCAACATCAGCCTTCGACAGGTATTCAAGCTGCTCGACCAGCACCTCGAAGATCACTTCGTCGCGAAGCTGTTTGTTGAGCCCGTCCTTCACTGCTGTTTTGAAATTCGCAAGGTCGAAGTTGCTGGTGTCGGCGACGTTGATGAGCTTCTGGCCGACGAGAATGTCGAACAGCGCATTCGTCACCGATTCCTTCAGCGGAACTTCCATCTGCTTGGCCTTGGCCTTGTCGACCGAGAACGACAGTTTGGTGAGGAAGTAGCCCTGCACTGCGCCATCGGTGATCACCGGCACAGTAATCAACTCGCCCGGCACATATTCCTGCAACGCGCGGCGTTCAGCTTCCGCATCCGTTTCCACCGGCGCCGACGCATGCTGGATCGAAAAATAGACGGACCCGAGCGATACGGCGCAAATCCAGACACCGGTGAAAACGAGCTTTAACATCAGAAATCGCCGTACCGGAATTGCTGCTCGGAGTAGATACCGTCGGCGTCGGCGTCCTGCACGGCAGTCTTCAGAAGATCAACCACCGACCGGCAAGCTTCCATATGCGCATTCACCTTCTGCGAATTCGCCATCAGCTTGGTTTTGATGTGCCGGGTCTGTGAGACGAAGGACGGCGATATCTCGTTCGGCGAGGCGTCGCGATGCAGCATCGTCAGTTCGTACAGGCAACGGCTCTTGCGGGCGTTGGATGCCTTCAGATCGAAGCTCGGATCGATGCCGATCCGCGTGTTCTCGTTGTCGAGGATCATTTCGAGACGCCCCAGCACGTTCTGGATACGCACGTCACTCGATGTTGCAACTTCCATCATTTGGCTCCCGTTGGCGCTTGCTGCACGCGGGTCTGGGCCCTCGGCGTGACATGTGCGCTAAACTTCTGTGTCAGGTCAGCCCGGGTTCTCTCCCGGGACATCCTCAGGCTTGTTGGCTCTTGTCTTCAGTTTCCATGAAATTGGCGACGGCCTTGCGCTCGTACTCCTGCACCATGCTCAGCGCGACATTGTTGTCGTTTCCATCGAGCGATGCGTTCACCCGGTCGGGACCTTCCGAGCCGACGATACGGTCCGTCACCATGCGCTCGGCGATGCCGACGCCGTCGCCCTGTGCCATGACATTGCCGATTTGCTCGGCCATCATGCTCTTCCACATGTCGCCAGCCGTGCCCTTGCCGTAGATCTCTTCGCTTTCGGTGGGCAGCATCGACTTCACGAAGTTCTGCAGCACCATGGCTTCGAACTTGCGGTAGCTTTCCGGAATCTTCTTGGCCTCGGCCCGATTGTTGATGTCGCCAAGGCTGTTGGTCGGGCTGTCCTGGTTGAGGACCGCAACCGTGTTGGCAAAGCCGGTTCCATTCTCGGCAAGGCTCGTCGCCTGGAAAGCGGCGCGGTTGGCTTTCAGCCGCGCCTGCGCTTCCTGCACTTCGGCCGGATCGGCCGCGCGCACGACATCCATCACCAGGTCACTTGGAGGAGAAATGGCCATGCGGTATCCTCTCGGTCACAGAGTCCAGGCGGCGTGCATATCAACGCCAGCGATAACTCCATAAATTCAGCAATTTAAGTAAGCGGCCCGGATACATGGACACCCGGTCCTGAAGCCTCACTATGACCGGCCAACCTTACCGGAAGCTGGTGAGCCGCTCATCACATGCTGATCGACGAGATCGTATATGGCGTTGTCGGCCTCGGCGCGATCTTCCAGGACCCGCGCATCCTTCATGTTTTCCTCCAGCCGATCACCCTTAGCCCGCTCCTTGAGAACGCGGGTTTCGTGCCCCTGCTGGATGCCGAGAAGCATCTGGTCCTTCTGCGCGAGACGCCCTAGCTGCGAGGCATAGTGCCCGGAAAACATCGCGTGCAGCGGGCTTGCAGATCCCATTGCGTCGGCCACGACATCGATGGTCTCGGCGAGATTTCGGCGCTGCCTGGCGGTTTCGGCCAGTTCACTTTCCGCCATCTGCTCAAGATGCCGCTGCACGGCGACGAGGCGTTTGAGTTTTTCGGATCGGCTTTTCGTCATCGCTAGCCCCCTTGCATCACCGATCCGAAGCCATCGGCAAACAGCTTCAGCATCGCGGCGATGCCGAGATAAAGGAGAAACATGCCGCCCATAATGAGATAGGGCAGCGAGATGAAATAGAGCGGCATCTGCGGTGCCAGCTTGTTGACCATGCCGATGGCGACGTTGAACAAAAGGCCATAGATGATGAAGGGGCTCGCCAGCCGCAGCATGATGTAGAACGTGGTCTCGAGCGCATTGGTCAGCGTGATCAGCACGCCCTGCGGATCGAAGCCGACGCCGAGCGGCATTACCTTGTAGGAATCAACGATGCTCGACAGGATGACGTGGTGGAAATCGAGCATGAAGAGGACCATCAGTCCGGCAAAGCTGATCAGGTTGGTCAGCTGATTTTCAGCCGTATCTTCCAGCACGTCGGCAGCCGGCGGGGCGTTGAAGCCGATCATCATGGTGATGACGGTGCCGGTGAATTGCAGCCCGAGAACGTAATAGCGGGCGATCAAGCCGATGACGCCGCCGATGACAGTCTCGGTGGCGACGATGTAGATATAGGTGTGGCCCTTGCCGGAGATCTGGGGGTAAATGTCGTTCCACATGATCGGCAGGATCGCCATGGAGATCGCCAACGCAACGAAGATGCGGATCTGGACCGAAACGCGCGCCGTCGAAAATCCAGGCATGACCATGATGCAGGCGCCGATCCGGCAGAATGCGGCGAAGAGCGCCAGCACCGTGCCTTCAGGATCGGTGATCATGAGATCGAGCCAATGATCTTTATTTCGAGGCCCTTGGCAAGCTCGACATGCGAAAGAACCGGCAATGTGGCAAACAGGCGCTCGATGATCATGCGCACATAAGAACGGGATTCGGGCGAACTTACCAGTACGAACGGCATGCCCCGATCGAGATGTTCACGGATAACCTTGGTCGCCTGCTCGCTGAATTCTTCCAGATGGCGCGGATCGATGTCGAATTCGACGATTTCGCCTTTGGCGTCGCGCTTCAGCGCCTGGTGGAAGACCATGTCCCATTTGTTACCGAGACGCAGGACCCTGAGCGTGCCGTTGTCGGCGAGATCACCACAGAGCTGCTGCGACATGCGCACGCGCACATGCTCGACGATCTGCTCGGTTTTCCTCACATGCGGCGCGAGTTCGGCGACTGCTTCGAGGATCAGATGCAGGTTGCGGATCGAGACGCGCTCGGCAAGCAGAAGCTTCAGCACGGCCTGCAGACCCGAATAGGACATATGCGACGTGCAGATTTCGTCGGCCAGCTTGCGATATTCCGGGTCGAGCCGTTCGATCAGTATCTTCACATCCTTGTAGGACAGAAGCTGCGGCAGGTTGTTGCGAATGACTTCGGACAGATGCGTCAGCACGACGGAGACGTTGTCGATCGGGTGGAAACCTTCGCGCTTCAGGTCCTCGGTAAAGGTTTCGAGGATCGACACGGCCGGCATGCCGAAAGCGGGTTCGCGGATTTCGTCGCCCGGAACGCTCGGCTTGCGGCCGCCGCCGGTCACCACGATGACTTCGCCGACACGCACCGTATTCGACGCGATCGTCGTGCCGTGAATGCGGATGTGATAGGCCTTGTCGGGGATACCGATATCGTCGGAGACCTTGATTTCCGGCACGATGAGACCGTACTGGCCGGCGAACTTGCGGCGCATCTTGCCAACCCGGAAGGCGAGCTCCTGATGTGCGCCGAGGAGACGGGTGGATACCTGCTTGCCGAGCAGCAGTTCGATTTCCGCGGTCTTCAGGACCGACTTGACCGAGTCCTTTTCGCTGTCCGTCTTGTGCTGTGCGGTCTGCTGGTCCTGTTCGCGCTTCAGCTTGTTGGCCGCTTCCAACTGACGGGGGATCATCCAGCCGAGGAAGGCCATGCCACCGCCAAGGACGGCGAACGGGACGAAAGGAAGACCGGGCATGAAGGCCAGCATGAGGATCAGGCCGGCCGCCACCATGAGCGCGCGGGGATAGCCGCCGAGCTGGTTGACGACTGCCTGGTCGGTGGAACCCGATGTGCCACCGCGCGATACGAGCAGGCCGGCGGCCAGCGATACGATGAGCGCCGGGATCTGGGATACGAGACCGTCGCCGACCGACAGTTTGACGAAGACGTCGGCCGCTTCGCCAATCGACATGTCGTGACGGACATACCCGATGATGATGCCACCGAAGACGTTGATCGCGGTGATCAGCAGGCCGGCAATGGCGTCGCCGCGGACGAACTTCGAGGCACCGTCCATCGAACCGAAGAAGGAGCTTTCCTCTTCGAGCTCGCGCCGACGCCGCTGTGCCTCCTTCTCATCGATCAGGCCGGCCGAGAGATCGGCGTCGATAGACATCTGCTTACCGGGGATCGCATCAAGGGTGAAGCGGGCGCCGACTTCGGCGATACGCGTGGCGCCCTTGGTAATGACGATGAAGTTCACGGTGATCAGGATCAAAAAGACGATCAGACCGATGACGAAGTCGCCGCCCATGACGAGTTCGGCAAAACCGGCGATAACACCGCCGGCCGCGTCGTGTCCCTCATGCCCGTGCGAAAGGATGACGCGCGTCGTCGCGATGTTCAGCGACAGGCGGGTCATGGTCGAGATCAGCAGGATGACCGGAAAGGAGGAGAAATCCAGCGGCTTCTGTATCCAGAGGGAAACCATCAGGATGAGAACGGAGAACGCGATGGAGAAAGCCAGCCCGATGTCGATCAGAAACGGCGGTATCGGCAGAAAGAGGATCGACAGGATCGCGACGATGCCGAGCGCGAAGCCGATATCCCGGCCCTTTGGCGCCAGTTTCGGGATAACGAGTGCAGGTGGTTGTGCCATCGGAACTTTCCGTCTCTTCATGAGAGGCGGGCAGCATTCATACCTGCTGCCCAAACTACCAGAAGGCCTAACGCACCAAACTTGCGCGAGGGTAGCATCGATGTCGGAAAGAGGAGGGCCGGCGCGCTTTTCGCAACGCCTTTATTGTCGAAGGCTGCCGAAAGCGGTGGCCTGGTTCGTCAGAAGCCGCTTTGAATGCGCGAGAAGACGATGTCCGTGAAGATGGAGATCTGAGAGCCGACGAAAGAGGCTGAAAGCGCCACCGTTACCAGCACGGCAAGGATCTTCGGCACGAAGGTCAGGGTCATTTCCTGCACCTGGGTCAGCGCCTGAATGAAGGCGATGACGACGCCCACCACCATGGCGGCGAGAACGGCAGGCCCGGAAGCGACGACCACTGTCCAGATCGCCGCCTGCACGATATCGAGGGCATCCGCCTCATTCATTTGGCTATCACTTTACGGTAACACCCGGGCCGACGACAAGCTCCTTGCCGGTATCAAGCACCGCGATGATTCCATCCGAATATAGCTTCACTTCCTTGACGACGCCAGTTGTCTTGCCGTCGGCGCTGGTCACCGTCTTGCCGATGACGGCATTAGCTTCGCTGAGCGAGGTGCGCTGCAGCAGGCTTTCAAGGTTGGTGTTGGTCTTGATCGTCTGTTCGACCTGCGAGAAGGTCGCGAGCTGCGCGATCTGCTGGGTCGAATCCATCGGCTCGGTCGGATCCTGATTCTTCATCTGAGCCACGAGCAGCTTCAGGAAGCTGTCATAGTTCAGGTCCGCCGACGCCTTGTCGGTGCTGGATTCGGTGCCTGACGCCGAAGGAATGTAAGTGCCGGTTGAAGTAACGCCGCTTACCGCCATGGTGCGATCTCCTTGCGAATCTGTTCGATCGTTGCCGGGGTGATTTCCTGGTTGTTCAGGATCCTGTCTTCGACGGCGTACAAACCGCGGATCGCCTTCAGCGCGTCGAAGGCGCGCCCTTGCGTCACCATGCCGTCGATCTTCTTGAGTTCCGACACGACCTCTTCATTCTTGAAGCAATTCAGAAGCATGATGACCGACTTGCGGAACATGTTCGTCGATTGCTCGGCGCCTTCCGGATTGATCAGGATCATCTGAGCAATGAAATAGAGCTGCTTCAGCGGGGTCGTGGCATCTTCCGGCTGCAGAACATGGTTCTCAAGCAGGAAGGTGACGTCGTTCAGGAATTCGACCGCCACCTTGCGGTCGACACGCAACACCGCCCCGTTGACAAAAATCCGTTCGCCCGACTTCAGCGAAATACGCAGTGTGCTCTTCATTTGAGTCCATCCCTGATGATGGTTGTAATGTCTATGATGCCCTGGAAATTGGAGGACTCGCGTTTGCGAATCTTCTCCGTCTCGCCCAGAATCCAGATGGCGATGGAAATAAGGTTGGCGCGCAGTTCGTCGTTCAGCTGGTTGTCCGACGCGCGAAGATCCTCGATGAACCGGATCCAGACCCGCCTTGTGTAGTAAATCGCCTCGATGGCCTCCCTCGAGTACCCTTTCTGCTGTTTTGCGGCTGCGAGCAGCGCAATCGAGCGATCGAGCACTTGCCGTTCGCGATCCTTGGAGTCGGCAACGCCGTCCTCCATGATCTCGGCGTATGAAAACTGATACATTCAGACATCCTTCATGTTTGTCCTGGTCCTCACCGCATCAGAGGAAATTAATCAAACTCAACTGCTGAAGCCGTGAGGTCAGCGTATAGGAGGTTTCGATCTGGGTCAGCAGCGTGTTCATCCGCGTTGACGCCTCATAGGTATCGATGCCCTCAAGATCGGAAATATGGGTCGTCACCAGCTTGATCTGTGACGCGAGCGAGGTATTGGCCTTCTTCACCCGCGCTTCGGAAATGCCGAGATCGCTGCGTTGGGCGTCGATGCCTGAAATTGCCTCGCCGATATAGCTTGTCGCCGCTGCGCTGACGGCAGTGCGAACATCGGAACTGACATCTGCACCGAGCAATTCAGTGGCGATGACGCTCGCAAGGGCGAACTTGCGCATGCCGTCGGAATTGGCGGTCGTCGAACTGGACACCACTTCCGTCGTCGAAATCCGGCTCGTCATAGTCTGGTCGGATGCGTTGGACCAATCGGTCTGCCAGCGGGACTGGTCCCCGGCAGCCGGATCGGTGTCAACATACATCGGCTCCAGCGTATTGGTGATGAAATCTTCCATCTGCGCCTTGGAGAACTGGTTCATCGCCGTCAGCGGCGGAGCCTGTGCTGCCATGAAGGTAGTCAGCGCCGTATTGTAGGCAGCTTTGGCAGCAGCACCTTCGGCACTATTGTAGTCGATCATCGGCTTTACGTCGGTGTTGATGCCCGAAAACAGGAACTCGCCGTTGAAAGAGGTATTCACCGAAGAACTGAAGATCGAGAGCGCATTGGTTACTTCGGTGGTGGCAATTGCCAATTGATCCTTCGAATCGCTTCCGCTCAAACCGATCAGCACCTTATTGATTGATTGCGCGGCGTCGGCGACTGATTTGAGCGCTTCCTGCGACGCAGCAAGACGTTGCGTGACGACCGCGTTGGTGCTGGTCAGTGTCTTCATCCGGGCCATCTCGCGCTGAAGGTCGAGAGAACGGGAAGTCGAGCCGCCAAGGGCGACACCGACGTCCGCGTGGCGGCCGGTCGTGACTTCCGCCTGTAGCTTTACCACCTCTGCCTGGCTCTGCTGGATCGTCAGCCGCATGGCATTCTGGACAGCCAGATTAGAAACGAAGGACGTCTTCATGATTACCTCACAACTTCCAGAAGGGCCGCCATCATGGCGTCCACGGTGCTGACCAATTTGGCCGATGCCTTGTAGGATTGTTCCAGGTCGAGCAGCAGGGAGAGTTCCTCGTCCATGCTGACACCGGTTTCGTTGTTCAGGGCTTCCTGGGTACGCGAAAGCAGCGCCACCTTGTTGTCGTTGGCCGTCGATGCGCTGCTGCGCAGGTCTTCGAGCCAACCGACCGACGAGGTCGCGAAATCCATGATGCTGGTCGTACCATCCAGACCGGTGGTGGTATCGAACGCCAGGTTGCTGTCCATGGCTGCGGCAAACTTGTCAAGCAGATCGGAGTAACCCGAATTCCCGGTCGTGTTCTGGATATACGCCGCGCCGTTGAACCCGCCGTCGCGGACGAGCAGCGGATTCGATTGCGCCAGCGGATTGACCTTCAACGTGGCGGCCATGCCTGGAACGAGTGTTCCCGCCGGAGGCACCGTTGCCGGCGGCACTGCTGGTGTCCAGGTGAACAGGCCCGGCAGAGTGGTCGCGCCGTTCTGTTCCTTGAACAGCTCCACCAGACCACGCGCAACTTCGTCGAGCTGCGTTTGGAATTTCGGAGCGATCTCATCGCGTAGCTGCAGCAGGGCCGAAAGCTTGCCTTCGCCGGAGGTATTTCCACCTTTCCCGGCTGCCACCGGAACGCCGTCAATATAGATCTTCTGTCCGACCGTCGTCGCGCCGAAACCGGAGGTTGACTGGAAGGTCACCTTGCGGGGCGTGTTTTCAAAAAGAACCGTACCATCGGATGTATAGATGACGGTATCGTTGTTCGCCCGCGTCACCGTCGAAATGCCGACGATCTCGGAAATCTGCCGTAGAATCTTGTCTCGCTGATCGAGCGCATCGCTCGGGTCGGTCCCTGCGGCCGTCGCGCTGACGACACCGCCATTGGCCTTCTCGAAATCCGCCAGCAGGCTGTTGAGCGTATTGACCGAGGTCGCGATTTCCTTGTCCGCTTCCAGGCGCAGATCCTGAACGGCGGTCGACGTCTTGTTCAAAGATGTCGCCAAGTCGACGGCATCCTGCACGAGCGTTGCCGCAACCGTCGTGTTGCCGGGCGTCGAGGCGAAAGTCTGCAGGCTGTCACGAAACGCCGCCAGATAGGTGGAAGGCGCCGTTTCGTAGTCGTTGCCGCCGAGGGCGGATTTCAGCGTCTCCAGTCCAGCAAAGAGCGTACCCTGCGCGGAGGACTGAGAGATGCTGATGATATTCTGCTTGAGCAATGCGTCATTCTGCGCCCGCTGGATGGAGACGACCTGCGCTCCATTCCCGCTGGTACCGAGCATCGCCAGCCGGCGCGAATAATCCGAGTTACTGGCATTCGCGATGTTCTTCGACACGATCGCGGTCTGCTGCGCCGTGTTGCTGAAGATCGAGTTGGCGGTGTTAATGGCAGATGACAGAGACATGACTCAGCCCGTACTTTCAATTACCGCTTCAGGTTCACGAGAACGTCCAGCAGGTCGGCGCCTGTCTGGAAGACCTTCGAATTCGCCGTATAGCTGCGCTGGGATTCGATCATCGCCGTCAGTTCGTTGGCGATGTCGACATTGGAACCTTCAAGCGCGCCGGACTGGATGCTGCCGAAGTCGCCGGAACCGGCAAACCCGGTGACGATGACGCCCGAATCCACACCCTGCGAATAGACGTTGCCCGACTGAGGGACGAGATTGTCCGGGCTCTGGACGCTGGCAAGCGCCACGCGATAGCGCGGATCGAGATCGCCGTTCTCGTACTTAACGAAAACGATGCCCTCGTCGTCGATCTGGTAGCCGGCAACCTTGCTCGGTGCGTTGCCATCGATCTTGCCGCCGTCCGGGTTGAACTTGTAACCGAGCTGCGTCGTCTTGGCGAGATCGATCGTCAGGACTCCGAGATCGGCACCGGTGCCGGGAAGACCGGTCATCGCGGTCGTTGCCAACGTCGTCGGTGTGGTCGTCAGTTCGCCGGCGGAGTTGAAGGCAAGTGCCTTGGTACCGAGTACACCCACGACCGGCGGGCCGGCGCTGTAGGTAGTGCGGTCGCGAACTTCGACTGACCAGGCATTTGCACCGGTTTTCGAGTAGACAAAATCGAGAAGGCGCGAGTTGCCCTGACTATCGAAGACGCTGAGCGATGTCGAGGATTCGGTGCCGACAGCGTCAGCCGAGTTGAGATTTGCGCCCATACTGCCCGTGGTGGAGCCCTTGGCGACCAATCCGTCGGATGCGAGGTTGACCTTCGTCAAACCGTCGAAGCCGTTGACGACAACCGTTGGGTCGACGCCCTCTTCGTATTCGTAACCCATCAAGGCGTAGCCGGCCGAGTTGACCAGGTTACCATCGCCATCCGGCGTGAAGGCGCCGGCGCGGGTGAGGAAGTTGGAACCATTGGCGCCGGAGACGATGAAAAAGCCGCCGCCGCTGATGGCCATATCCGTGCCGGACGTGGTGTAGGTCGTCGGGCCTTGCTCCGAAATGCTGTAGCGAATCTTCGTTTCAACGCCACCGGAATTGTACGATCCATTGCTCGTCGGCAGGATCAGCGACGAGAATTCCGTCGATGCCCGCTTGTAGCCGGTCGTGTTGGCATTGGCGATGTTTTCAGCGACCGTGCCCAAGCGGTTTGCCTGAGCGTTCATGCCGGAACCGCCGGTTCTCATCATTCCGTAAAGACTCATGTCCGATCCTCGTTTTCGTCGTTATGGCGAGACTATGGGGTGGGCCTTGCGTGAACCTGTCTTGAGGGGTCGGATGCTGCCGCATCCGAAACCCCTCTGCGAGGATCAGCTCCAGTCGATGCAGTAGCCAAGGAAACGCTTGGAATCGATCGGATCGAAGCCGAGCCGCTTGCGCAGCTTCTTGCGCAGCTTGCTGATATGGCTTTCGACGACGTTCTCTTCGACATCCTCATCGAAGATGCCGTAGATGGCGTTGAAGATCTGGGACTTGGAAACGCGGCGGCCGCGGTTGGCGACCAGATATTCCAGGATGCGGCGCTCACGGCGCGGCAGGGCGAAAACTTCGCCCTGGACTTCAGGATCCCGGCCGTCCGAAAACACGCGGATCGGGCCGATATCGGTGAAATTGACCAGTGCCTTCAGACGACGGCGGATGGCTGCCGCCCGTGCCAGGATTTCCCGGGGATGGACCGGCTTGCGCACCACGTCATCGACGCCGCAGTCGAAAAACGCCAGGGTCGTTTCCAACGAGGGGGTATCGCTGATTGCGATAACCGGGGCCGTCGAGCGATCCCGGATGGCGCGGGGAAGGCTCATGGCCTTTTCGCCCTGTCCGATCAGGAACGCTTCGACAGCGTCGATATCGCTATCGGCCGCCTTGGAAACCCAGTCCCCGAATTCGCTTGGATCAAACCCTTGGGAGGGCACGCCCTCCCGTCCAAACAGTGAAGTGTATCCGTCTTTCACGAGCTCACGCTCATCAACCACTACGATCATTCGTCCGCCTCCGAATCAGTATGGTGCCTCGATGAACGAGAGATACGAATCGGCGGATTCATGAACAACTATGGGAAGTTACTGGCTGAAATTAATACTAGATTAAGATTTCTGTTCCGATTTGATCTACATGTAGTGGGTGTATCAAAATGTGGCACTAAAATTTATGTGGAAACGTTAACGTCATATTAAGAAAACGCTTGCGAACATTTTTTCGGCCAAATGTTGACGCAATTGTGAGGCGCACAAAAATTTGCGTATAATTCTTCTTTTAGTTGTATTATCGGCAAAAATTCGACGCGTTCGTCGTCCACTTGCCATAGCCTGTCGCCACCAGATTGGCGATCACCCGGCAGACATATTTCTTCTGCGCAGGGTCGTTGTTTGGACCCGCATGATATCGGGCGACGGCCATGGTCCAGGTTTCATGCCTGGCGTGTAGATTTGAGAGGAATCGCGCCGCGTATTCGACATTCTTTCGCGGGTTCAGCATCTCGTTCGGCGAGGCAAAATTCTCGCCGTGGAAGTAGTAGTTGATCTGCATGCAACCGAGATCGATCAGCTTGGCACCCTGCGCCCGTGCCGCGGTGAAGCGCTGCAGCACCTCCTCGGCACTGTTCTCAAAATACGCCTTGCCTTCGATGTTCATGGCAAATGGCTGGAGCGAACCCTTTCGGCCGGTTTCCGTCAGACCGACGGAATAGAGGATGCCTGCGGGTATCTGATATTTCGCTGCCGCTGCCGTGATCTCGCTTTCGCAGACGCCAGCGCTTGCCTGCGCATTACATATAGACGTCACCAGCACGGTTAAGCTCAGCACCAGAAGACGCATCGCTCGTACCTTCATTGCCCGTCCACCTTTCGCGGCCCTGCTGCTGGCTGCCATTGTCATTGCGCTGGCCCTTGCCCTGCCCCGTGCCGTCTCCAAGTGCCTCACGGCCCTGCTGGCCTGCCTGAGGCTGCGCCTGCTGCTGTGCAGTGTTGCTGGTGGACGAATCCGAAGCATTGAAGACGATATTGACCTGATCGACGGCAAAGCCTTGCGCGCGCAGCGCCTTGACCATGGCATTCTGGTCGTCGCTCAGCTGCCGGAAGGCGTCGCCGGTCTCAACCTTGATTTCGACATGCAATTCATCGTCCTTGAGACGCAGCGTCGCCGTCACGGTGCCGAGATCGATCGGGTGCATCTGTATCTTCAGCGTGTTGAGAACCTTGCCGGTCGCGGCCTGTGCCGCCGGTGTCGAGGCCGCCGCACTCGGCTGGAGCGCGCGGGCCCATTCCGGATTGCTGGCGATCTGGTTCGTCACGGCCGCCGCGTTGCTCGTGGGAGCGAGACCGAGATAGCGCCGCGCTTCCAGGACAGTTACGGATTCAGCCTTGGCCGTTGTTGAAGGCACGTCATTTTTGACAACCGTCTTGTCGCCGTCCGAAGCCAGATTCATGGAAACCGTCTGGCCCTTGCCGTCGGCGCGCGCGAAGCGGAAAACCTGATCGGATCCTGCCTGGGTGGCGTTCTTGACCGCATTCGCATCGGTTGCCACGCGGGCATCTGCTTTAGCTGCCGCCGCATCTTTCGGAGCTGCCTTGGCTTTTCCGGCGAGTTCGGCAAGTGCCTGAAATTCGGACATGGCCGGGGTTGTCTCGCTCCGCACAATCTGGCTTGCGACCGTCGGTTTTTGCGCCGCGTCCAACAAGGTGAGCAATTGGCTGACATCCGCAGATGCCGTATCCACCTGTGCGTCCGCATCGTCCGTGGACATCGACGGCAACACATCGTCGGCGGCTTTGATATCCTGGTGCTTCGAGAATTGCGGTTTCGCGTCTTTCAGCAGACCGGTCACTTTCTCGCCGATCGATCCGTCAACGGTCTTGCCCGCGTCGATGGTCGCGTCTTCACCGATGCTGGCCAGACTGATGGATGGAAGCAAGCTGTTCTTGCCGTCCGGCCGCATCAGTGTGAATTTCGGTGCCTGATCGTCTTCCCCGGCGATCATCGGATCCCGTTCAACGTCCTGCGCCGGTATTGTCTTCACCGCGGTGCGAAGCGCAGTGTCGGTGGAATTTCCAAGAGTGGATTTCATAAAACCGTCGTTTTCAGAAACGAGCTTGTGCAGAGACGACAGCTCATCCTCGCTGGTATCCGTGGCAAGCACATCGACACCATCGTCCTTGGAAGGGATATCCACTCCGGTCGCCGGCGCTTCGGCTTTTTCTAAAGGCGCCTTGGCGTCCGCGATCTTCAAGGTCTGCGAAACGACGGGGTTCGGCGCAAGGTTACCGTCAGCAACCGGTTTCCCGCTGATCGAGACGATCGGCTGCTTTTTCTTGCCTGCGTCGGCGAACGCGTTCTCGAATGCGGACCTTTGATTGGCCGCGTCCAAGTCGTGAGACTTGCCGGCAGATTTTGATCCGGACTTGGCCGATCTTATCGGGCTTGTTCCAAGCAGGTTGTCGTCTACGAATGTCATTGTTCGTCTTCCCCCTTCAGGAGAGAATCGATCTCGTCGAGTTTGGAGCGGCCTGTGCTCAGAAACGCGTCGTGAACCGGATCAGCCTGGCTTTCTGCTGACGAAACCTGTTGCTGAGCCGTGGCCGGTTGAGCGGCATTCAAAGCCGCGTCGGACGCCGGTGCCGCAAATGGGCTTTCGCCGCTGCCTGTGTCTGCTCCGCTTTCTCCCATGATGATTTCGGAATTGACATTAGAAACAGATGCTTGTGTCAGGCTGTTCGGATCGGGCGCCCGCAGCACCTCCTCGGCGATGACCTTTGCGGCCTGTCGCAAAGCACGATCGCGGGGAGAAAGCTCGGCATCGGGGATGGAGCTGATGTCCTTGACTGCCTCGAGAATGCCCTTGGAGGGCACACCCACGAGGCCGGAATAGAGGCTCGCCAGAGCTTTCGGGCCTGCGTCGGTGACGTCCGAAAGATCTTGGGCCCGCCCCGAGGCGAGGGTTGCGAGTTCCTGCATGCCGCCGATTGCGGCACGGCGAGCGATGCGCAGATAGACCTCCCGCTGTCGCGGCTTGTCCATGAACCCGAGAATTTCCTGGATCTTGGCTTCCGTCTGTTCATTGTAATTGGCAACCGCCAGCTCGACAAAGACGTCGGCAAACTGGCTGGCATAGGGTGACGTCAGGAACCGCCGGGCATAGGATAGCGAATAGCGGAATCCCTTCTCCGGCATAGCGCCGCGGGTCGCCAGCGCAATCGAACGCCGCAAGGCCGCTTCCTCGATATTGGTACCCGGCGCTGTCAGGCGCGCCCAGTCATAGTATTGCAGCGACTTGGTGGGGCTCTGTTGCGCCGTCGCGTTGCCAAGAACCAGATAGAGATAAGGCCCGACCCGGGATGTGCGGTATTCAGGAATGGCCTTCGCCAGGTTTTCGACCATCAGCCCGCCCTTGCCGGCAAGATAGTGGCTCAGCGCATCGATGACGCGACTGTCGAAATTGCCGCTGATATCCTGGTTTGCGAGATAGGACAAAGTTTCCGGATTGCCGCCACTCATCGCATAGATGAACGCCGCATCGACATTGCGTGGATCATCGAAGACGGCAGGATCGGATTCCCGCAGACGCTTGTCGATCGCAGCCAGCATGAAGCGCTGCATCTCCGAGGCCGAATGATCACCGAGAACAATGGCATCCTGGATATATTGCAGGGAGCGCAACATCTTGTAGGGCGGCAGGTCCTCCGGTTCCCCGGCATGCGCCACAAGGCCCGGACCGGCCATGCTGGCACATGCGCAAAGAAGGAGGGTGCGGAGCGCCTTCAACATCGCGGTCAGCCCTGCGTCGTCTGGAGAAGAATTTCGATGCGACGGTTCGCCGGCGCCAGAGGATCCTTCGGAACCTGCAGACGCTTGTCGGCAAAGCCGCTGATCTGGCTGACGCGGTTCTCCGCCAGCCCGCCGCGGATAAGCATATAGTAGGCGCTCTGTGCGCGGTCGGAGGAAAGGCGCCAGTTGTCATAGGCGCCCTTCTTGAATGGTCGCCCGTCGGTATGGCCGCGGATGGCAATGGCGCCGCTACGCGCCGACAATAGCTTGCCGATCTTTTCCATGGCGATCACCATGTCCTTCTCGGGCACGGCGGAGCCCAGCCCGAACATCGGCGTATCCGCCTGCTCGCTGATCGTCACCAGCAGACCGCCTTCCGTCGGCGTCACCAGCAGTCCCTCGGCAAGCTTGCCGGCGGAGCCGCCGATTTCCTTCTCGATCTCGGCCTTCAAGGCCTTGGCGGAATTTTCATCCGGTTTCACCGCCGCTGCCTTATCGGCCGCGGCCTTGTCGGACTGATCCTTCATCGCGGTTTCCGATTGCCCCTCGGCAGCAGCCTTGTCCTTCGATGTCTCCGACGGGCCATCGCCGGCCTTGGCTTCGAGGCTGTCACCGCCCTTTTCCGCATTCTGCAACTCGACCTGTTTCGTCCAGAAATCCGGATCGAACGGATCGCGATAGGCTTCCCCGCCCTCAGCACCGGTCGCAGGACCGGACGTCGACGCGCCGCCATCGCCCTTGGCGCTGATATTAGCGTTGCGGCCGACTTCATTGACAATTTCGGACAGGACAGAATAGGGATTCTCGAAGAAATCGGCGTCGGAATACTGGGTTTCCTCGCCCGAGGTTGCCGTCAGGTCATCGCCGTTTTTCGCCGATCCGCCGGTCTTCGTCTCCGTACCGTCGACCTTCGATTTCATCTGGTCTTCTTCACCCTTGGCGTCCTTTGCCGGCTGCTTGACACCCTTTTCGGACGGCTTGGCATCGGTCAGCTGGACAGGGTTGAAATAGGAGGCCAGTGCCGCCTTGGTCTGCGGGTTGGCTGCGTTGATCAGCCACATGACAAGGAAGAAGGCCATCATTGCCGTCATGAAGTCGGCATAGGCGATCTTCCAGGCACCGCCATGATGGCCGTCATGGCCGCCGCCATGCCGCTTGATGATAATGATTTCGTTCTTGCCGTGATGGCCTTCATTGTCGCTCATGCCAGCACCTTGCCAACGGTATCCGCCCAGGCGGCCATCCGCGTCACCAGGATCGAATCGCCGAACTCGACCGACAGGTCGACGTCGGCGGTTTCCTGATGGCGGAAAATCAGTGTTTCATCATTGAGGTGGCGCTTCAGCGCCTCGAACAGAGGCAGCGGCCCCTTCACGGTGATCTTGCAGCCCTCGCCGGCACCGACCGCATGAACGATCATGCGCGCCAGATCGCCAACGGATTTCTGGCGCAGGACCTCGTCCATCACAGGGGCCAATACACGGGCTGTCTGATCGGACAGCATGGCGGCAAGCTGCGACCCCATGTCGGAAAAGCGGTCGTAGATCATCGCTGCGGTTTCATTCTCGCAACGCACGCGCATCGCCTCAAGCTCTGCTGCATGACGCGCGTTCAGCGCCGCGATCTCGGCTGCCTGCAGGGCAAGCTGCTCGCTTTCCGCTTCGGCGCGCCCCTGCGCGAACGCATCGCGGCGCTCTGCGTCAATGTCGATCTGCGGCTGGATCTGCTGCTTCATGGCGAAAGCACCGTTGGCCGGGAGGTCGTCGTCCAGATCCTGGAAGTATCGCGGCGGAACCAGAGACAGATCGACCTTCGGGGCACTGAAATCCTTGAGATAGCGGGAAATGGAGGCGCTCATCGGCTGCCTCCGGTGACACAGGATGCCGCCACGACCGGGCCTGCCCGCTCCACTGTTGCGGACAGCATTTCGCTTGCGAGCCTGAATACATAAGACTGTGACACTTCCGGAATGTCTCCTTCAGGACCCTACGAGCGGGAACGCCGCACGGCCCGAACATTTTCGATCCGTATCGGCTCGCTCGCCGGAGAAACCGGCGACGCAGGCCGCATACAACGGCAGCACAACATTCATATTGGCTGGCAACCTGAACGAGGATGGCTGCGGTTGGAGACTATCCGGTCAAACTTGTGCGAAAATGTAGGTCGACACTTGGTTTAAGGTGTTGGACCGCGCTTGGGCAATTAGCGCGGTCCAACCGTTTCCGCCATACCGATGACCGGCGGCGCGGCGGAAAGACGTGTTCGCAGCCCCGCAACACAGAGGCGGCGACAAAGGATGCTCGAGACCGGACTTATGCCCACCGGTCCCGCGCGTCTAAGGTTACTGCTGGAACAGGCGCAGGATGTTTTCGGAGTTGGTATTGGCGATCGAGAGCGCCTGGATGCCAAGCTGCTGCTGTGTCTGCAAGGCCTTCAGCCGGGTCGATTCTTCGTTCATATCGGCATCCACCAAACGGCCGACACCCTTGTCGATCACGTCCATCAGATTGGCGACAAAGTTTTCCTGCATGTCGATACGGCTGGTGATGGCGCCGAGCGTCGACGCGGCATCCGTCAGGTTGCTGAGCATCGCATCAACGGCGCTGATCATCCCGTCGATGTCATCGTCGCTGGTGGTCGTGGTTAACGTGACCAGGTTTGAACCGGTTGGAGCGGTGCCACCGGTAGCCAAAATCAGGTGATAGGTGGCGTTTGCAGTCGTGGCACCGTTCGGCTGAACGACCGCGACGCCCTTGGTCAACTGACCGAGCGAGGAGTTCTTGGTGTCGATCAGGATCGAGGCGGCCGTGTTGTAGTCCAGTGTCGACACCGATACGGTGCCGTTCGTCGACCGGTTGAAGGATGCCACGATCGACTTGGTACCCGCCGCCGTGGTGCTGTCATTGTACAACCAGTTCTCGCCCGAAAACGAAGCAGATTCCGCTGCCGATGCCAGCTGGTTCTTGAGTTCGCTCAGTTCCTTGTTGATCTTCGTCTTGTCCACGCCCGGCTCGCGGGCAGCGACCAGCTTCGCCTTGATCTCGGAAACGACGTCGATAGCCGAGCTCATGCCGGCGTAGGATGTATCGACCTTTGCGGCACCCAGTCCGAGCGCGTCCTGAACGGTCGACAGGGCTGCGTTATCCGAACGCATGGTGGTCGCGATCGACCAGTAAGCTGCGTTGTCCGCAGCGGTTTCGACGCGGTAGCCGGAGGAAATGCGGTTCTGCACTTCTTCCATGTTAGTGTTGATCGAACGCAAAGTCTGGAGAGCGGCCATAGCGGCCGAATTGGTCATGATGCTGGTCATTGGTCATTGCCCCAGTTCGAATTTAAACGGAACATTCCGGGTTTATGACCGGCAGCGACGGGACCAGCGTCATGCAAACTGCCCCATGTTTAGCCCAAGGACAGCCTATCGCTCTTAACGAACACTTAACAACGACATGGTTAACAAAACATTAAGAACGTTAGCAAGTGGGTAATCAAAATGAACAAAAATAAATCTCAATTGCCAAAACGTTAAGGGTCCCGACACCCGCGCGCGCAACGAAAAACCGCGCCCCTTGCGGGACGCGGCCTATGGGATGTCCGACGAGTGGATGATGAAACCCGCTCGCCGGCGCTATCGCTTTCCCTGCTCCGATTACCGGAAGAGCGAGAGGATGTTTTCCGAGTTGGAGTTGGCGATCGAGAGAGCCTGGATGCCGAGCTGCTGCTGTGTCTGCAGGGCCTTGAGGCGAGTCGACTCTTCGTTCATGTC
>UCEZ01000044.1 GCA_900471525.1 Hyphomicrobiales bacterium
CAAGCCAGCTCTTGGGTATGCTCCAAAGCGGAGTAACAGACGAAGCGGAGCTGACCACGCGCCCGATCGCGATAGAACTTGCCCAACGCCACGGGTGACGGAATAGCGCGCCGGGAACAAAAAACCGAGCCCGGCGTTGCCGTGACATACGCACGCTCAGAACCTGGCCCCGCATCGCCGGGGCCCTCTTTTCGAAATCTGGTGAGGTGCACGTTCGTGCGTTCCTCCCGACGGTAAGAGGCTGCATCGGAACAAAATCCTTCGTTATGAGTTTCGCGCGCGAGAAACCTCTTGGAGGAGTCAAATGCACCCGAATGACATCAGCAAACCGACCGAAATTCAATGGCAACCGGTTATCGTCAGACTTCGTGGCGGCATCGAGAAGAAGGTATGCGGGCCGCTTCAGACCTTCGAGATTTTGAACCGGCACATGGCCAGCCCGAACAGCCACATCTGCGCGAACGCAGCTCGTTGCTGCCGCCTCGCGCTTGAACGGAAGATGACGCCCGAACAGGCGAGAGAAGCGTTTGTTGCCGCCACGATGAACCAAGAGTTGCGCGCGAACTGAGGTGATGCCGCGCCCCGCCTAAGCGCAGGATAGCCCGCCGCCGGTTAGGGCAGCGGGGCTTGGTGGTGTGGCGGTGAATGTAGCTACAGCAGATGATCAGAGGCTGATGGGGGATCGGGAATTCCGCCGGTTGGCGCGGCTAAAGAGGCCAGAGGATGAGTGTCAGGCTGGCCGTCAAGCTAACCAGCAACGCCATGGCGCCGATCAACATGACGGTTTTGGCAAGGCCTTCATGTTCGGGCTGTCGGTCGATCATCGCTTCATCCGATCTAAGGGCAATCAATACCGTATTTAGGGTCGAGTTGCCCGTCGCGGTAGGTTTGGTTATTCAAGTATTTTCGGCTGCTGCATTTGAGTGATGATCAGCGAAAGGACGACGCTTGACCTTCAAGGACCGCAGAATGACCGTCGTATGTGTGACGCTTTTAGCCATAATAATCGTTCAGATTGCGGTTGTCTTAGCCGGCTTGCTCGGCTTGCTGGGTTAAACCAGGGCTCTGACGCACATTTGCTGACGTGCCGCTCCTACCACGCGCCGATCAACCGGGCTTGCGGCAGATCGAGCTTTGCTCTTCCGTACATCTGGCGTTTGATGAGCTTCAACCTTGTGATCTGACCTTCCGGTTGCCCATTCGACCAAAGTGAGATGATCGCGTTTCTTACAGCGGCGAGGTCCTCTTCGACACCGCTGGCGAACGATCCGACCAGGCTTTCCTTAGCAGCTTCAAGCCATTGATCGAGCTTTCGAGCGGTCTTCGAGCGGATCATGGATTGGAAGTCACCAATGGCCGTGCGGGCGACCACAAGCTCTGGAACGTTCACTTCGATCGCCGCCACCAGGATCGCTTCGGATTTTGCGAGGTCATCGCGTGCGGTGGTCATCAGCCGAGCGATCACCCGTGCTGATGGCGTTCTGGCGAGCCCACTCTGATTGGTCTTTTCCGCCAGACGCCGGCGTTGAGCCCATTGCGAGATGACACTCTGCCCCGCAAAGCCTTTTGCTTTCATCTCCCGCCAGAGTGCCAGGGCATTCCGTGCTCCGTCTTCCCAGCGGCTATTGAGCCAGGGCAGCCAGCTATCCAAAGAACTGGGCCGTGTACGGAAGACATCAAAGGCGCTGTCCCCTCAAGACGTCGCGGATAAGCTTCCGGGTATGGCCAGTTTGCCGAATGATCTGTCGAATTGAAGTTCCTTGCTTCGACAATTCCCGGATTGCCTCGTTCGTCTCCTGGCGACGCAGATATCCCTCATACTGCCGCTTCTCTGCGTACGTCAGAAGCTTGGGATCAACGACGTTGCTGCCGACTGCTTGCCGGATTTGGCGCATCGACTTGCCGACCGCATCGAGATAGGCCCAGCTGGAATTCTCCATCAGGTGCCAGCGATCGGCGACCTGCTCAGCATCGGGCAAGGCCTTCGCGATGGCCTCACCATAGCCACCACCCCGATCGCGAGCGACGATCGATATCGACTGATGCTCGGCAAGCCACGACCGGGACGTATCCAACGCACGATCCGGCAACAGAGTTACGGGTCTCCGACGCTCCAGGTCGCAAGCGATCGTCCCGAGGTCTGGCCATGCCAGAAGGCAAAATCATCAATGCCTATGACGTTGAGCTCATTTTTCTGGTCAGCAATACGCCGACGAACCACCGGCAGCAGCGTGTCGTTGCTCACTGGCATCATCAGACGATTGGCAAAAGCTGCAGCAGGTCTGCCGCCGAGCGCCAAACCAAGGTGATGGACGATCGTCTCAAGCCGCTGAGTGCGACGGCCGTAGCGGGCGAGCACGTTGTCGCCGAACTGTTCGCAGAAGACGCGCCGACCGCAAAGAACGGCATCGCACCAAAACCGACGCGCTACGACTGTCAACTCTACCCGCCGGCCGCTGAGAGGTAAGTCAGCGGGGCGCCGCTCATATCGGCTTTGAATTCGTCGGCTTGACCGCCCGCAGTCTGGACAAGCTGCTGAGGGATTACGCGATCGAAGCCGAACTTGAACGCATTCCCCAACGATCTTCACTGTTTCTACTGCAAAGCCGAACGGTGCGAGACTCGCATGCGGCAATCGATGGCCCATTGCTGATCCTCCGGTGAATCAGCGAAAATCTCCCTGCAGCAAATATGGGTCAGAGCCGAAAACAGACCCATCGAACGCTTCAGGCCAATTCGTGCCAATCGCCTCAATCCAAAGAACTTCCAATTCCCTTAGCGGGTATTATTGCAGGAGTTGACCACGGAGCCCGAACTCCGGGCCGCATGACGTTCATCGTCCGTTCGTTTGTAGCGCAGCATTTTGAACTGCTCTTGTCCTGCCCCTAGATTGTCAACCGTCAGATCAAACCCCGTATCGCTGCTGTGTTGGCTTGACCCCACGTTGCGGTGGATAAGACGCGATCGCTCCAAGTCATCGCCGCCTCTCGAGCGGGCGTACCCAAAGTGTGGTGCCGCAGCCATCATTTGCCGGCGTCGTGGGTGTTTGATGAGCCCACAGGTGTCTCGGACGCTGAGCGCATGCGGCACCAGGTTGAGACCAATCGTCCAGACGCAGACCGCATTGTGCGGCGGCGCGCGCCGCGGTCGCGGCCAGTCCGACGCTCGCCATCTGCGGATCAGTTATAGGACTTTCACTGCCGGAATCTGGCGTAGTGTAATATAATGGCCTGCGGCGCCCCGTCTCCTGACCCTGCGCCCAAGACTTCTACAGAGGAAGCAGGACATGGCGGCCGTCAGCCCCAGATTTCCGTTCGAATACTACCTGCTGGATCGCGTTGCGTTCGAGGGAGGCGTTGCCTGTTGGCTTGGAGGCAAACTGGTGCCAGAGCGGGTCAGGGATAGCGACGGGCGTTATTATCGATTTGTGGGACTGGCGCTTCGCGACCGCACTGGCCGTCTCGATGTGAGAGCGCTCACGCCCGGCGAGTGGATCGTTGCGCCTGATCTTGTCTATGCGTACGAGACATCCCGCGGCGCGGAGGATGCCGACCGCGCGCAATCGGACTGATCAAAAGCGGAACGACCCGCTCACGGTCTCGAGTGGCAGTTGAAATCCAGGCAACCGGTCGCCGCGAACAACGCTTCCGCAATCATCCGTCCGTGAAACCAGCAGTCCGTTCCATATTACCAGTGGGCAACGCGGCGGCCGCAGATCGCGCCGAGCGCCACCAGCCCGGCAATCGCGATCGAATACCAGGTTGCGACGAACAGCGGTGAATCGTCGGTGCAGTGGGCCGCGTAAAAGGTTGCGGCAATGCCGCCGGCAAGCAGGCCAGCGACGGCGCCGGCAAGGCGCGGGCGCGTCGGCGCGCCGTGACGGAGTGCCGCCAGAAACACGGCCAGCGGGCCGAGACCGATCAGCGGGATGAAGGTCAGGCAGACATAGACGTTGCTGCCCCACCAGACGGTAACCAGTTGATCAGAAGGCACGGCGAACATTTCGGCCGCCACCGCAGCGCCGAGAAGGATCGGCGTCAGAATGAGCCAACGAGCGACGCCTCTGACATCGGAACCGGGACGCGACAACACCCGCAGGAGCGCAAAGGCGACGATGGCAAGCGCGAGCGTGACGATGAATTTGAACAGAAACCGGAGCGTGTGGGCAGCCACGGCGAAGTCGGGGCGCGGACCGATCAGGACGAAGAAGACGGCCGCCGCGATGATCGTCGCAGCAGCGATCGCCACCCACCATGCATAGCCAAGCGGCATCGCCTGCTTTGCTGTATCTGCCTTCAGCGCATTGATGAGGTCGTTGGTCTGCATTTCAGCTCCGTCCAAACTTCTTTGCGATCGATCGCAAACCCCGGTGCAGGGCCACGCGCACTGCCGTCTCCGTCATGCCAAACTTGTCGGCCGTCTCGCCGATCGAACGCCCCTCGATCGAAATCGCGGCAACGACAGAACGCTGGCCCGGCGCCAGCCCGTCCAACACACGACCGATCTCGCGGTCGCTCACCGTCTCGGCCTCCGGCTGGGCGACCATCTCGGCGATGTCACCGATCTCGATCTCTACGCGGCGGCCACGCTTGCGAAAGGCGTCGATCAGCTTGAAGCGCGCGATCGCATAAACCCAGGGCAAGACAGGCGCATCGCTGATCCATGTATGACGCTTCATATGAATTGCCAGAAGCGTTTCCTGCACGATGTCCTCGGGATCGACGCCGCCCTGCACGATCTTCCGGCGCGCGAAGCCGCGCACGATGGCGGCGGTGCGTCCCAGAAATGCGGCATAGGCCCTTTCGTCCCCTGCAATCGCAGCCCGCAGCAACGTGGCAAGTTCATTTTCGGCGTCGCCGTTCAACCCTTGTCTCTCCAATACGCGCGTTGAGGCCGCTTTGTTACGCGCCGCCCGAAATATTGTCCAACGCCGCCGCATTGTCGATCACGAATTCGTGTTCGTAACCGTGCGTAACAGATGGCCTCACCGGATCGAAGGGAGAATTACGCGGCCGATGACCGGCCCGCGGAAGTTCCAAGAGGAGATATCCATGAACCGTTCGACGCTCACCCTTACCCTCGCCGGCTCGCTCGCCACCGCTCTGGCATCGGTTGCGTTCGCCGCACCGTTGCCGGCTGAGAAAATGGTCGGCAACGAGAAGTGCTACGGCATCGCGCTCAAGGGTCAGAACGATTGCGCCGCCGGCGCCGGCACGACCTGCGCCGGTACCTCGACGATGGACTACCAAGGCAATTCCTGGAAGGCCGTGCCGGCCGGTACCTGCACCAGCATGAATGTCGATGGCCACAAGGGCATGCTGGAGCCGATGAAGGGCTGATCCCCTATGGAGGCCCGGCTGCCCGGGCCTCCACCACTGTCTGACAAATCGGGAAGAACCGCGATGACCGCCTCAAAAACCCAAGCCTACGCCTTGCCCGCGCGTGCCGGTCTCGGCCTCAAGCCCGAACACTACGAGACCGTTCTGGCCAATCGTCCAGATGTCGGTTTCTTTGAGGTGCATGCCGAGAACTACATGGGCGCCGGTGGGCCGCCGCATCGCTACCTGGAAGCCATCACCGAACTCTATCCGCTTTCGCTGCACGGCGTCGGACTGTCGATCGGTGCGGCGCACGAGCTCGACAAGGCGCATCTGAAGCGGCTGCGCGGCCTCATCGATCGCTACCGGCCGCAGAGCTTCTCCGAACATCTGGCCTGGTCGACCCACGACACGGGCTTTCTCAACGACCTCTTGCCGCTTCCCTATACACCGGAAACCCTGGCACGCGTCATCGACCATGTCGACGAAACGCAGCAGGCACTCGGGCGACGGCTGCTGCTCGAAAACCCCTCGACCTATGTGCTGTTTGCCGACAGCACGATCGATGAGGTCGACTTTCTCGCGACGATTGCGGAGCGCACCGGTTGTGGGCTGCTGCTCGACGTCAACAATGTCATGGTCTCGGCGGTGAACCACCGTCTCGATGCCGCCACCTATATCGACCGCTTCCCGGTCGAGTTGGTCGGCGAGATCCACCTTGCCGGCTACGACGAGACCGTCGACGACGCTGGCGACCGGTTGCTGATCGACGCCCATGGCACGGCGGTGAAGAGCGATGTGGTGGCACTCTACCAACACACGCTTGCGCGCAGCGGACCGTTGCCGACGCTGATTGAATGGGACAACGACGTGCCGGATTTCGCGACGTTGCAGGCGGAGGCGGCGCGCGCGGACGCGATGCTCGCCGCCGAAGCGCTCCGCCGCAACGGACAACGGATCCGGGCGGCATGACGATGGACCTCGCCGCCAGCCAGACCGCCTTTGCCGACGCATTGCTGCACGCCGACCGGCCGGTACCGGATGGTATCACCACCGCGCGCGGCGAGGCCGATGCAGCACGGTTCGCCGTCTACCGCAACAATGTCTTCGTCGGGCTGACAAAGGCACTGGCGCAACGCTTTCCGGTGACGGAGCGGCTCGTTGGCACGCAATTCTTCGTGGCCATGGCGCGAGCCTACGCCCAGGATCACAAACCGGCCTCACCGCTGATTATCGAATATGGCGGCGACTTCCCGGATTTCATCGCCAGCTTCCAGCCGGCGAGCAAGCTTGCCTATCTGCCGGATGTCGCCCGAATCGAGGCAGCCTGGATGCGAGCCTATCACGCGGCCGATGCCACGCCGCTCGACCTTGCGGTCCTCGCAGCCGTGGCGCCTGAGAGGCTTGCTGACTTGCGGCTTGTTGCGCACCCGTCAACGGGATTGATCCGTTCGGGCTATCCTGTGGGCTCGATCTGGAGCGCACATCAGCTAGAAACCGTCACACCGATCACCGACTGGCGACCGCAGGATGTCCTGGTCGTGCGGCCGGAGATGACCGTCAACATCCACATCCTACCATCGCAGGACGCCGTCTTTGCGGCCTGCTTGTTCGACGGCGCCACTCTTGGCGCGGCCGCAGAGGCGGCTCTTACCGAGGCCCCCGCATTCGATTTCGGGGCGGCGCTGATGGGTCTTGTCAGTCTCGGTGCATTCCGCGCCCTGCAACCGGATGAAGGAAACGTCCCATGAAAACCGAAGCTGCCTCCTCACACGGCTCTGGCACTGCCCTTGCCGCGCTCATAACACGCACCGAAGCCCTGCTTGCCTCCGTTCCCCCCTCGCTGCCGCTGCTGGCACTGCGCTTCGCGCTCGCGATACCCTTTTTCAAGTCGGGGCTGACAAAATGGGACGGATTCCTGACGCTTTCGCAAGGGGCACGATATCTTTTCGAGCAGGAATTCAAACTCCATATCTTCGGCAGTGAAATTCCCTACCCGTTTCCCCTGACGATGGCGACGGCAGCCGGGATCGGAGAACTGATCCTCCCGGTCTTGTTGATCCTTGGTCTGGCGACGCGCTTTGCCGCCCTCGGCTTACTACTGATGACGGCGATCATCCAGCTCACCATTCCCGATGGCTGGGCGAATTTCCATCTGCCCTGGGCGGCGATGGCATTGGCATTGGTCGTGTTCGGCAGCGGCAAGATCGCGATCGATCCGCGGGTCATGCCACGCGGCAATTGACTTGCGTTTGCAACCTGTTCGGGCCGCCGTGAAAAAGCGGCGTCCACGCAGATCGCGCCATCGGCTGCACGACGCGACTTTGCAATTCAGGTCGATGAAAGCCGGCGTCCGATTTCATGTTGCGCCGCAGCAAGAATACGGCCATAAGCCTTGTACTCACCACGGACCCGGTGGAACTCCGGGTGGCTCTTCTGGCCGCCGATCCGCCAGACAACGCAAAACCTGCATGCCAATTCTATAGCCGCTCAGAGAAGCGCGTTGGTCATGCTTTGCGAGAACTCATCCCATGCAACTTTCATCCATCCGCCGGGATTGGTCCGCCAATCCCATGCGTGACATGCTGGCGGGAGCCGTCGCGACATTCGCGCTGATCCCCGAGGTCATCGCGTTTTCTTTCGTTGCCGGCGTCGATCCGCAGGTCGGCCTGTTTGCTTCGTTTGTCATCGGCATCGTCATCGCGTTTACCGGCGGGCGCCCCGCAATGATTTCCGCCGCCGCAGGCTCGGTCGCGCTGGTTGCAGCACCACTGGTCCACGCACACGGGCTGCCTTACCTGTTCGCCGCCGGTTTGCTGGCCGGCATCTTCCAGATCCTGTTTGGAATATTGCGCCTTGGCGTTCTTATGCGGTTCGTTTCGAACTCGGTCCGCACTGGTTTCGTCAATGCGCTGGCCATCCTGATCTTCGCGGCGCAGCTGCCACATATCATCGGCGGCGACTGGATTGCCTATGCCATGCTGGCCGCCGGACTGGCAGTCATCTACCTTGTTCCAACGATCACGACGGCAATCCCATCACCGCTGATCTGCATTCTTGTTCTGACTGTTGCCTCGATCGTCCTGCAGCTTCCGGTTATGACCATTGCCGACCTCGGGAAGCTGCCGGACACTCTTCCGATCTTCGGCTGGCCCCAAGTTCCGCTGACTTTGGAAACGCTCGCAATCATCGCCGGACCAGCGCTCGCTATCGCCATGGTCGGCCTGCTCGAATCCATGATGACGGCCAGCGTCGTGGACGACCTCACCGGCACTGCGAGCTCAAAGAACAGAGAGTGTACCGGTCTCGGCATCGCCAACGCTACGGCAAGCCTGTTCGGCGGGATCGCCGGATGCGGCATGATTGGGCAGACCGTCAGCAATGTGAAATACGGTGGACGCGGCCGTCTCTCCACCCTGTTTGCAGGTGCCTTCCTATTGGTTTTGGTGGTCTTGCTCAAACCATGGGTTTCTCAGGTGCCGGTCGCGGCATTGGTCGCCATGATGGTCATGGTGTCGATCGATACGTTCGACTGGTCGTCCCTGCGCTCGGTGGTCGTTCACCCCAAGATGTCCAGTGCCGTCATGGTGGCGACCGTTCTCTTCACGGTGTTCAGCTCCAACCTGGCACTGGGGGTTACGGTGGGTGTGCTCCTGAGTGGTGTATTCTTCACGTTCAAGGTCGCCCGCCTGTTGCGGGTGGAAACGACGACCGATGCGCAGGCTGGCCGCGTGTTGTATCGCGTGGCCGGCCAAGTCTTTTTTGCATCTGCAGACATCTTCGTTGAGGCGTTTGACATTCAGGACGCGAGCGGCATGACGGTTCTGATCGATGTGTCGGAAGCACACTTCTGGGACATTACCGCTGTCGCGGCACTCGACAAGGTGGTGCAGCGGTTCAAAGTGCATGGTATCCCTGTGAATGTCGTGGGCCTAAACCAGGCGAGTTCGACGCTCATCGGTAGCCTCGACGGGTCGATGAAACTGAAAGAGGTCTGAGTGAAATCGACGCCGTTAAAGTTCGTCCGCGTCCACCGGGCTAGATGTGAGTGTCCATCAGAAAGGAGAGCGCGTGATGCGCGTTGCAATCCATACTCTGGGAACTCGTGGCGATGTGCAGCCGTATGTGGCCCTCGCTCTCGGCCTTGAGGCACGCGGGCATGACGTGCAAATTGCGGCGCCAGTGCAGTTTGAGGGCTTCGTTCGTAGCAACAATCTATCTTTTGTGCCGTTGCCGGGGGAGTTCCTTGCTCTTCTGGATACACCCGAGGGCAAGGCAGCCGTCGCTGGTGGCAAGGGTTTCGGTGTTGGCTTGAAGCTGCTGAAACATGTGAAGCCGATGATGCGCCAGCTGTTCGATGAAGAATGGAGGGCGGTTCGGGCCTTCGCTCCCGGGCTTATCGTTTATCATCCCAAATCGATCGCAGCCCCGCTGATGGCTAAGGCATTGGAGGTACCATATGTACTGGCCTCGCCTCTGCCTGGCTTTACGCTGACGTCTGCGTTCCCAAGCCCGCTCTTGCCGTTCTCTTCGCTTGGACCTCTAAACCGAATGAGCCACGTGCTTGCCACGCACGGCGCTGCGCTGCTGTTTCGGGGTGTTCTGCGCGAGTGGCAAGCGGGTATCCCGGTGCTGGCAGGAAAGCAGTGGAGCAACAGCCCGTCGGGGACGCTCTATGCATATAGCCCTCACGTTTTGCCTTTGCCGCACGATTGGGGAGCCGATGTGCTCGTGAGCGGTTATTGGTTTCTTGATGATAAGCAGTGGGCTATGCCGACAAGTCTAAACCACTTTCTTCAGGCCGGCGACAAACCGATCTATGTCGGTTTTGGCAGCATGCCGGGCATTGAACCTGAAAAGTTGGCCGCCACCGCTATTGATGCGTTGCTAAAGACCGGTAAGCGAGGGCTTCTGGCCATTGGCGCCGGTGCCATCCAGATCAGCAGTGTTCCGTCCCATATTCATGTGATCGCTTCGGGGTGCCAACCTTCAGATGCGATTGAACCATTCGTTAAATTTTGAACCATTTTGGATCCAATCCCGACGCTAGCCATGCGGCCCGGATCATGCACCTCGGCATCACGCTGACCGCATGCGACGCAGACGAGAATACGGCGGTGGAGAAAATGCTGATCGGCAAATTTGGCCCACCTTTGCACATCACTGAAAAGGTCGGGTACTTCAAAAAGAGGATACGTTGCGCTCGTTCCGGTATTTAGCGCGGTTCGGTTCAGCGTCGTTGACAACATTGCTCTGAGCACGGGCTTTTTCATGAGACCGCCCTCGCGGCGGCGAATTATGAAGCCATCCATGTGACATTCCCGTGAAAACCTGCCAACATGAACGGCAGATGAACAGAATCCGTCACAGGGACTGATTCTCCAAAAAGGAATTACCGTCATATTTGCTTTGTTCAACTCGGCAAGCGGTCTTGATGATACCCGATATTCAAGCCTTGCAGCCTCAGTGACATCTGCCATCGCCTATGGCGCGGGGATGGAGAATGTCCGCATCACCGCTCGTGCCGAACACGGTATGATCCGGCTTGAGGGAACCGCACCAACGTTGACGATTGCTGACCGCGCGGTCGAGATCGCGGTAGAAGTGGCGGGATGCCACGTCCGCAGCGATATCACCTTGAGCCTCCACTAGGTCGGCCTCCGGATACCACGTAACCCAACCAACCTGCGTAGGTCGGTACGACGAGCCCGACTTGGACGCCTGCCGCGACAGATGTAGTTTCGGCCACGGAATCAGCGGGACCCTTCGGACTTTCTGGCTCATGAACGGAACCTCTGTTGCGAGCCGCAGCCTCGGGTCATGGAAATCCATGCCCCCCTTCCAACATGGTTCATGGAACCAGCTTAGGAATTCCCGAGATAAGTCCCCTCCGACTTACAGTCGCTTGCCGGGATCAGGGACGTTCCGTATTTCGAATAGATTTCACTCAGCTCATCGCACTCGTCACATTGGTGACGACGAGCGCTCACGATCAGATCGTGACCTGAATTCCGAGTTCGACCACACGGCCCGTCGGAAGTTGGAAGTACTCGGTGGCGTTACTGGCATTCCGGGCAAGACCGATGAACACGCGATCCTGCCAAAGCGGCATTCCGCCCTTCGCCGATGGCTTGATCGTGCGGCGCGACAAAAAGAACGACGTCGACATGATATCGAACTTCCAGCCGAGCTTGCGTGCCAGCGCGAGAGCCCTCGGAATGTTCGGCGTCTCCATATAGCCGAAGGTGATGACGGCGCGACTAAACAGAGGATTGAAGCTTTCAAAATGGATCTTCTCGTCGTCCGGCACGATCGGCGAACTGGATGTCACCACACTCAGAATCACGTTGTGTTCGTGGAGGACCTTATAGTGTTTGAGGCTGTGAAGCAGAGCCGTTGGAGCGCCTTCAACTTCGCTGGTCAGAAAGATCGCCGTTCCGGGAACTGTGTTGGGTTTCTTCTTCGTCAGATTGTCGAGAAGGAAGTTCAACGGCACATCGTCGGCCTTGGTTCGGTCTGACAGCAATTTACGTCCCGATATCCATGTCTGCATCAGGAAGGCGACGAAGATGGCGACAACGGCGGGCACCCAACCGCCTTGGGTGAACTTCGCGACATTGGCAGCAAAGAACCCGGCATCGATAATGAGCAGTGGGATGACGACTGCGAGTGCCGCCAAGAGCCGCCAGCGCCATATCTGCCGCATCACGACGAGTAACAGAACGGCTGTCACGAGCATCTCCCCGGTCACTGCGATCCCGTAAGCCGCGGACAGGGCGCTCGAGCTTTTGAAGCCGATCACCAGCAGGACGACGGAGATCAGCAGCAGGAAGTTGACCTGCGGCATGAAGATCTGCCCTGCCTGCGTGTCAGAGGTGTGGAGCACGGTGAAACGGGGTAGCAGGTTGAGGTGCATCGCCTGGCTCATGAGCGAGAAAGCACCTGAGATCACCGCCTGGCTGGCAATGACGGTTGCCATTGTAGCCAAGACCACCATCGGTAGCAGCGCCCATTCTGGTTGCATCTCGAAGAAGGGATGCTCGACGGACTCCAGATGGGTCAGCACGAAAGCCCCCTGCCCGAAATAATTCAGCAGAAGGCAGGGAAACACCAGCGCGAGCCAGGCAAAGACGATCGGTCGGCGGCCGAAATGCCCGAGATCGACATAGAGGGCCTCTGCACCTGTGACGGCCAGAAAGACCGCACCGAGCACGGCGATGGCAATATGCGAATGGTCGATCAGGAAGCGAACGCCATAGTATGGATTGAGAGCGACCAAAACGCCGGGCGCTTCAAAGATATGAAAGAGGCCCGAGACGCCGAGTGCGAGAAACCACAGGGCGGTGATCGGTCCGAATACAGACGCCACGCGACCGGTCCCAAATCTCTGGACGAAGAAAAGCGCGACGATGATGCACAGCGTGATCGGCACGACCCAATTGGCGAGCTGCGGCGCAAGAACCTCCAGTCCTTCAACGGCCGAGAGAACGGAAATCGCCGGGGTGATGATGGCATCACCGAGAAACAACGACGCACCGATGACGCCGAGTACCAGAACCCAGACAGATCGGCCCTTCAGACTGTTTCGGGCAAGCGTCATCAGGGACAGCGTGCCGCCCTCCCCCTTGTTGTCAGCCTTCAAAACGAAACCGACATACTTGACCGTGACGACAATAGTCAGCGCCCAGATGATAAGGGAAAGAAGCCCGAGAATCTCGGTAACGGTTCCGCCCGCGGACTGCTTTGACGCATGAAGCGCCTCGCGGAAGGCATAGATCGGGCTAGTACCGATATCGCCGTATACGACTCCGATCGCCCCCAAAACCAGAATGCGGAAGTTCGCTTTTTCGGCGAGGTGGCTCTCGCCACCGTTCGACACTGTATCAGGCGTCAAGCTCGGTCTCCGGATTTCAGCATCAAGCTCTATAGCGAGACAGGCCATGGTTCAACTGCCACTCGCCGGAGTTGATCGACGCGCGCTGTGCTATTGCCTCCTCGGGATTTGCCGGACCCGCAACGGCATAGGCACCTCGGATCAAAGCAACATGAGGATCCCGACGGGGAAGCTGAGGCTTTTCCAGACGCGACCAGCGGTACGTCGGTTACAAACTCGACGGAACATGGACGGTTTCATCTAGAGCCGGGCGCTTCGACATCTGCCCCATGGCGAACAGTTTCTCCAGAGACCGCGCGGAGAACGGAGGTCAATCGCTTGCCAAGGGTATAATGCACTGCCAAAGGAGCACATGGCAAACGCTGATCTCACGCGCTCAGAGTGACGGAATATTTCCAAGCCAGCGCTTCACACGGCATATTGACGCGGCGGAATGTGTGAGACGCTCCGTTTCTCCATAAGAGAGCTATATGCTCTTCTATCGTTTCGACAACAAGAACCGCAATATCCGCCTCGTGCGACGGCTTACCATTAACGGCCACGCCTTGTTGCTTAATCAGTGTCATGACATTTTCTGCATTGAACGGTAGATCTGGACGCCTGTTGAAGTGAACATACAGTGTTCGATGAACCGCTGCCCGAATTGTGTCGCGTTCGATTGCACTCAACATCGGAGTCCTCCATTCACCTCTCACGCTGTCCTACCACCTGAAATTCATGTCTCCCGAGACGGGCCTATCACCTGGTGAATAATATCACATATGTGGACGGCTCCCACTTGCAAAGCATTTCGGGTGTGGCCGGCATCTGGCAGGTTCCGAGCCTCCGGCCCTACGACGCATCCTGCGCACCCAGTGTAGCACTGCAACTCAAAACGTGAGGGAACGAGTTCGACCACCACGGCGTTGCCAATTGGAAGGACAAGGTGAATAACGTGTCGAACGACGTCGTACCCGATTTCTATTCTCCCTCGCAACTTGCGGCGAGGTTTGGCTTGAATCCGCATGAGGCAAAGCGCCTGATCTGTCGGTTCGGCTCAGATCGCACTGAACTCGAGAGACTGCTCACTGCGACTTACCGGACGTCGGTGCATCGGAGTGAAGACGTCAAAATACCGTCGTCCCGCATCGCATTCGGCCTGGGCTCGGATGAAGCCTGAAAATATCCGGCTGCAGCTCGGGTATTGATCTTACGGCGTCACGGAGAAGACACCCACGGCAACGAACACGACGTCGTACGCTCACGAGCAGGAATGGCTCCTCAGCCGGCAGAGAAGCCTGACCCATGGCTTTGTTAGTTCGTTTTCTCGGCGGCCCTGTGGGTTCGTATCGCCGCGGCAATAAAGACGCGGGAGAGGCCGTGATAAAGTGGCTCAGGCGAAAGCATGCGTGATGTCACGAAACCAATCATGGAAACTGCCATTATGGGAATAACAGCTTGGTGATCGCCGGTCATTTCAAGGATGATCACAAAGGCAGTCATCGGGGCTTGAACGACGCCCGCGAAGTAGCTTGCCATACCCAGAATGGCCGCAAGCGCGATGCTGGTCCCCATCAGTTGGCCCACCGTGCTCCCAAAGCCCGCCCCGACGGCGAGCGAGGGCGCAAATATGCCGCCTGGGATGCCCGATATCATCGACAGGAAGCTCGCCAACAGCTTCTGTGCAAAGAACAGAGGGGGCAAAGCATGGCCTTCGATCGCGCCGCGCGCTTGTTGGTAGCCAGTGCCAAATGTGGTGCCGTTTGAAATGATCCCGATAACCGCTACTGCCAGCCCACAACATCCGGCAAGGACAAGCATCCGGAGTAAGGGTTGCGGATAGGCCCAGCGACGGACACGTATTCCCATATATAAGGCGAGCCCGCTGAATGCGGCGCCGATGGTTCCGCCGCCGACGCCGCACACGAGAACAAGAAGCCAGTCCGAAAGCTTAGTCGGTGCTATCGCCGTCGAACCGAAGTAGCTGTAGCTCCCTGACAGCCCCAGCGCAGCGAGACCTGCCAGGATGACGGCTGTCAGGACGAGGCCGTTGGCACGCGATTCATATGTTCGGCTCATCTCCTCTATTGCAAAGACTATTCCTGCCAGTGGCGTATTGAAAGCCGCAGCTATGCCCGCTGCGGAACCTGCAAGAATCAGTCCGCGCGCCTGCGCCATACCACCAAACCGTGCCACAGTGAGCATGATAGAGGCACCAACCTGGACTGTCGGACCTTCGCGGCCGATGGAGGCACCAGAGCAAAGTCCGAGCACGGTCAGTAATATTTTGCCAAAAGCCAGGCGCAGCGACAACAAGTTCGCTCGATCACTGTCCTGATTGAGGTGCCGAGCGGCGATTGCCTGCGGAATGCCGCTGCCCTGCGAATTCGGAAACAACTTTATCGCCAGCCAGGCTGACAAAACGAACCCGGCAGGAGTGATGACAATCGGCAGAAGAAAGCTCCATCGTCCAGACGTCGTGATGCTTTCAAACACCTTCTGAGCAAGGTCAGCCAGTTCTGCGAACGCAACGCTGATCAACCCGATCGCCAGCGCTCCCGACCAGAACACCAGCCTCGGTCGCCACAGCCCGAAAGACCCCCACACTATGCGCGAGCGTCGCAGGAATTTCGATCGACGGTAAAAGGAGGACATCACATTTCTCAGCTCGACAGGTGCAACGCGTCATTGCGCTCGCTCCACAGATGTCTGGATCACCCATAAGGAACGCTAAGACAAGTCAGAAATCTATGACTTGAGATTTTGTCACGTACTGATCGGCCTTGCCGACGAGAGCATTCCATGACCAACAAACACCGGAATCCGGAGCGGAGACGAGATCGGGACAAGACTCAACTATTCGGCATACGTCGGTCATACTCCGCTCGCTACTCGATTCCATGCATTCAATCCCATAGACCCGAAAAATCTGGTCTGCCGCCTTCGCAGCCTGAAGCTCTCTAAGAACCGGTGGAACGGTTCACGATCGATGCGATGTCGGGGCGCCCATCATCCTGGGTCGTGTTCGGCGAAGGTATTTGTCGCCATCACCAATGGGCCGAAGCTCCGCATCATCATCAGCGTCGTGCCGCCAAATATCAGTGCGGCACAGACGAACAACCCGATGGCCCGTGCCAACTGGAACGAAAAGCGACGACAGTCCTGCATTGGAAATCCCCCCACGAGTCTCCACCATATCTCAAAATATCGGACCAGTATAACGCATTGTATTGGGGATTTTCACGATGTATGCAACGGCAATCGCCGATGCACGGCTTTTCCACGAACAATGATGAAAGCGAAAACCGCGATGGTGACATAACAGCCTTGCAAGTACTTCAGGGGGTGTCATCATAACCATTCTCAAGGAAGATCAAAATCTCCTCGAATCCTACGCCTTGGAAGACGAACGCCGTGGCAACGTTAAACTCGGGACGTGTGTTGATCTGGTTCGCAATAGGGACCTTAAGACAAGCTGGGAGCTCAGCTTTCGCTGGCTTTAGGGAGCAGGCATGAAGTACGAAGCAGACATGACCGTGATTTTCGACGTAGTTAGCAAAATGGTCTTCGTTTCCTTCCGCGGCAAGACCTCGCTGCTAGGCCCGTTCGTCGGCCAACGTGCCGGGATTGACGCAGCGGAGGCCCATTGCAGAGCCATGGGCTGGGCGGCTTCTGAAGCTGGTCTAGGGAGGGGGGTGGAGATGCGTTGCCGCCAAACACGGGCTTATAGCGCCTCGTAGACCATCCGGTAGGAGAGGCAGCAAGCAGCCTCACGATCTCAAAAAAGGATCAAGGGACTTTCACCCGCAGATCTCGCATCATGACGTTTAAGGAGAGTTCTAGGGCTCGGACGTCGGCACCGACGAAGACGATGTAGCCGATCAGCCACCAGGCGGGCTGGAAGGTTTTTGGCATCCCAAAAATATCCGTCACGAAGCTGCCGATGAAGAACACCATGAACGCTGGGGTGAACATAAATCCAATATTTTCTGTCGCACTGGGGATGCTCGAAACCAACCCTTGGCAGCTGGGCTGACATTCAAAGGATCTCCTGTTGCAGGACTTGCCGACAGCTTGCGGCGCGCTATTTCTTAAATCAATGTCCCGAAATTGGAGGAGGTGACGATGAAATATCAAACACGCAATCAACTCCGAACAGTTGGCGATGTTCATACCGACATGCAGCGCCCCACGATGACGTCGGGGGAACGCCTCACACGATGGGCGGAACTGCTGGAGCAAACGCCCGATCGGTCTCTCGAAACACTTCCGGAGACCGAGTTCCAGCCGGCATCGATGCGCGATGCCATGCGAAGCGAAGGTTCCCCGATCACTGTTGCATTTCGGGATGACGTGCTTCATGCCGACGGCCTTACGGACGATACCTATGGCGAAGCCAGGCGGTTCTTCGAATTGACTGATTGGCAGTTGCACCGGGTTGTGTGCTCGTGTCATTCTGGTGAAACGGTGCGCGCCGAAACGGCGGCCCGATACGTTCGCGAGGCTGCAACGCGGCGGCCCGGTTTGTTCGCCAGGCTATGGGATACACTTCTAATTTTTAGACAGACGTAGCTCTCCGGTGACTGACCGATGCTCAATCTGGAGCGTGCACCGGCCCACACGCCGGTTCACAGCTACTGTGGAATTGAAGTCATCAACGCCTCACACCGCATGGCTGTAGCACGAATGCCGCGATTGTTGGCGTCCATTCCGTCTACATTCAGCTAAAGCGTCTTCGAAAATCGCTCGCAGCGCAGCTCTTTCCTTGGGGCGCTTTCTGCTGTCGCAATGAAAAAGTTGACACCCTGTTGGCTTACGCCGATCGCGATAAAAGCATGATTGATGTATTGGAGCATCGCGCCCGCACTTTGCCTGTTTGCGTCCAGCATGAGCTTTAGTCCCGATGTGGTCGGCTGCTCAAACTGCGAGCTTTTGTGATTATCCCCTCGATCCTGGAATCCATCAAAATCCGCAAATCTCGGATCGTCGCCGCACCAGCCAATAGTGCCGCTCGGACCTCGTGATCAGATCTCCTGTCAACCCAGGCCGCGACAGTACCGATATCAATTAAAGTATCGGCCGCAGTCCCGCTGTTTGGAATGCCTATGGTGTCGCGCATGTCGCGAATTGTGACGATCGATCGCTGCAATAGCCGGCACTTTTCCAACGGGGCCAATTTATCAACCTCATTGGCCGCTCGGAACAGTTCTGCGATGAAATCGGTTGTCGCTGTCATTGGCAGATGATTTGCCTTAGGCAGGAGGGAGTCAATCAGTCAATCGACCGCGCAAAGAAAAACTACCCCAATGCCCCAATGATACTTAGGGCCGGAACAGCGGATCAAATGTTCCTGCGCTTTGTATAATGCAAGCGCACTGTGAGGTCTGACGACTTCAACACCGCAGAATAATCTCGCTCTGCCCCAGGGCGACGACCTAAGCGGCGATGAATGTCTCAGCCTGACATTCGAGCGGGAGACGACGGTTTGTGCTGCTAGAAACATCGCTGATCTGTGGCAGTCTGTCACTGGCGCCATTGAGCCGTTCATACCGGACGAATGCCGGAATTACTTTTTAGCGGTCGGGTAGGATGCATTCCGAATGGAAATTGCTTTAGATTCCCGTGCGATACAAATCCAACAATTACTTCTCCCGCGTCGGCTGGAGCCCCAGCAAATCAGTGCTCGATCAGATGGCCTTCTGAATGCCAGGTTCAACGAACCGCACCGTGTGCGGATGAAATCCGGCTGCGTGGGACCGGCTTTCAGCGGTTGAACCTTGCGCGTGGCCAGAGGCAACCGGCATCAAAGGCGCCTCAACTTTCGGCAAATGTGCAGCAGGCTCCCCGGAAGCCATAACAGCAGTCCCAAGACAAAAATTATCGCCAGAAGGGGCCAGCAGAATGCCAAGAGAAGTCGCCACGAGGTCGCATTTCTCTGACTTGCCTGGCTTTCGTTGACCACCTGAACAACGAAGATAGCTAGAGCGCCGAGAAGCCAAATGACCAAAAACAATTCAATTGTCATAGGCCATACCGTCTTTGGACATGGAGTTCTCCTTCAGAAATAAGTAGCTATTGCGGTTGCAGAACTCCGAAATGAACCAGTCCTTCCACAACCCCACGCCCCTCCTCACTTTTCGCGCAGAAAATCCTATGATTTGACTGTGCCAGTTGCTTCAACTCGTTGAGCGCGTTGGAAACAACTATTCCCCTGGTGCCCGGCAGTTCGAACATGCTGCGGTCGTTGTCGGTGTCACCTGCCACCAAGACCTCACGAAGATCGATATCCAGCCGATTACAAAGCCAACCAAGTGCGGCGCCTTTGTCCACACCGTACGGCAGGACATCGAGATCTCGATTGCTGGAATAGACGAGCCGCACACGAAGGCCCGCTGCCGACAGTGTGGCATCAATATTCTGCAATTGTTCTGGTCGGGCATTCTTGAGATACCAGCTCGACTTGAACTCGGACTGGTGTTCCATCGGCTGAAGCTCGGCGCGGGGCTCGGAGGCTTTTAACAGCTCCTCGATGGCAGCCCAATCAAATCCGGTGGCGAATGATCTGGTATAATCATTGCCATCAGTCAGACAGTTGAACCGGAACAGCATCGTACCCACACCCCCGATGAGGACGTCGGCCGGCGGCAAATTGGTTGTCGGAAGCAGCCCACGCATATCATCCAGAAGGCGTCCGCTATTATAGACTAACAACGGTCGGAGGCCCTCCTCGATACCCATCCAAGCTTCGAAGAATTGCGCCTCAGCCTCTCGATCTCCAACAAGTGTTCCATCGAGATCGGCGGAAAGCAATCTCACTGGCGTCAATCTCCGTCGTTCCACGGTTCGGCCCACTCGTTGTCCTCCAGCATTTGAACGCAGCCTCGCCCTTCGACGGTTTCGATAAGCTGCTGCGCAATACCCGTCCACGTAAACAGACTTCTCGCCTTGTGTGCTCCCATGCGAGACAGCCTGCCTCCCAACTTCTCATGCCTGAGCACCTTCATCATCGTGATGCCAAGGTCGTGTTTGTCGAACGGGTCGGCAAATAGGGCGTGGCGCCCATAACTCACCGCTCGAAAGAGCCCTCCATTGGTTGTGATAACTGTAGGCGTGCCGCACGCCATTGCCTCAATTGCTGTCATCCCGAACGGTTCATAGCGGCTCGAAAGCACGAAAAGAGCCGCTGCGCGATAATAGTCAGCAAGCTCTTGATCAGGGATGTAGCCGGAAAAATCGACCTTATCGGTCAAGCGCATCTCGGCAACCTTCTCTCTGAGGCTGCCCAAAATCGCTTCCTCAACCTCATTGAGCTCAGTTCCGCCCAACGCTAGAAATAGCCGCGCTTGTGGCTCACGTTCCGCCAACACCGCGAACCCCTCAATCAACAGATCATAGCCCTTATTGGTTGCCAGACGCCCCAACGCCAGCACGACTTTGCCGTCAAAGCCCAAACGTTGTCGAATGAGCCCCCGTGAAGCTTCTGACACCGGATAGAAGCGATTATCGTCATAGCCGGGTGGAATCATACGAATGCGCGCGAGCGGCATGTGATAATCGCGCTGCAATATTTCGATCTGAGCCGGCGTCGTCGCGACAACGAAGTCGCAAGTGTCATAGATTCCCTGTTCGTGGCTGATGCGGTCGCGGAAGTTGAATTCAGTTTCGAACGTCCCCACCAACTCTGGGTAATCGGTTAACATCTGCCGCTTCTTCCAGGTCCCAAGTGAATGGGGCGTATGGACGTGCGGGACTGACAGCGCTTCGGAAAGTCTCTGGCCGGCAATGCCCGCATCCCAATAGTGACTGTTGATGAATGCATACGCATGATCCCTTTGGCGAATGTACTGCAGGGCGTTCTCGCACCAGGCGTCAAGACTTCGGTAGAGATACTCCTTGGGAATAAAATCGCGACCGCCGCAGGGTATTCGGATGATGCGAACATGTTCGCCGCATTCGTCAATTTGAGGCTGAATCTCAAACTGCCGCGTAAAGATATCGACTTCGTATCCAAGCTCTGAAAGTTTCTTTGCAAGCTCAAGCACGTAGACGACCTGTCCGCCCGTATCCGCTGCGCCGAGAGGGGGATCTGATGCCACGTAGCCATGCGTCGATATCAGCGCTAACCTCGAAAACGAGCCATATTTCTGCCTGATCATGCTTTTTTTGCCCCAATTCAGTCGGAAAAAAGCGTCCGCTTCAACTAAAACGTACCTCAAAAACTTAATATCTAGGAACAATTTTCTGACATCTCGACAAGAATGTCAACCCAATGCCGATAGTACGGCTCCTTTGGGTATTTTTTACTCAATCGATAATTGTGGCGAGAATGTGCCAAAGTTATGTTTTTACGTCCTTTTAGCATCATAGACGGGAGCTGATCGGCTAGGCCAAGGAACGGACCTGCGGCTGGCCGTCGGTCGCATGTGCGATCGCCAATTGTTGGGGTATAGATCCGTCTCACGTTGCCCGCTGCCCTGTAAGCCTGTAGCAAAGTGCACCATATGAGAGCGAATTAGGGTGTGCCTACAACTGCCCCCGTACCCATCGGCATTGACACGAACAATGCTGAGGCGCTTACCAATCCGAGATTGCGCCGGAGCTCACCCGACGCACGCCTGTGCAGAACGCGAAGCCACCTGTGTGTCCTTCCTAAGTGGCATCCGCTACTGTCTCTGGCAGCTTCTTCATGTCCAGAAGTCTGACGGCACAAAGGTCGGCAGCGCCGGGTACAGTGTCATCGACGCCCGCTATCGTCATCCAGCCGCCGTTCTCAATGAAACCGGCGCGTTGCCAAGACGAGGCCTTCTTTAGCACAGCCAGACTTTTGGCAGCGTCCGCCGAGGAGACGAATTTCTGCACGCAAATTGACGCTACCAGTTTCGACGTTGCGTCCCGTGCAGCTATGTCGGCCATCACACTGGCGCGCCCCGCGGGGATCCAGCCACCCAACGTGAAGCCAAGCACCATCGTGAGACAAGAAATCCCAACCATGGAGCAGATCCAGAGCTTCTTGGACGGCCGATAGTTGTTCCAACGCGTTGAAAATGTGTCGATATTGGACATGGGTCTCCTCCTTCACATTTTTCCATTGCTACGCCATCTGTATATTTCTTCGCACGGGAAGACCACGACCCTAGCGAACGTGCCAGCTACTGGTTTCTGCTCTGTCTGGCCAGTTTACCGCGCAGGAATGTCGTTGCTTCGTGAACGACACTTCCCTTGTCGTCGATGAGGGCTTCCCATACACGATTGCCAAAGTGGCATTTAAGGTAGCTCATCTCGGCTTGTTCACCCAAGCCACCGTCGACGCTCACAACAATCGAGCCCAGATTACGATATCGCTCGAATTCAGCCGCCGACAGACCAAGCCGGTCAGCGATGTAGTCCATCTTCAATATCAGATCGTCAGATGGAGAACTGAACTCCGGGTGTCTCTTGCGGGTCAAGAATATTTCTCGTCATGCTGATTGAGGCGCAACGCAAATCAGTCGCGCGGGGTCACCGTCGCCGAATTGCGTTACAGAACCTCCATCGATATCGATCACAACCTTGTCGCCTTTGCTGACCAACATTCCGCGAACCGTTCCGTGAAGCACTACGTTCGTGTTCGATCACTCGAAATTTGCTTTTAGTTCATCCAAAGAACTGCCTTCGCAGTGACAACGTTCGAGAATACGGCTCGCGAGTGCGGTTTTTTATGGCGCTTGCACCTTGAGTTATGTTGTCGCACTCGCGAACCTCTCCTCCCACAGGGTCCATTAATAATATATCATGGTGTGATATAAATAAAGGAAAAATTGAATGCCTTCCGGCGCACGTATCAACTCTCCAGCAAAATCTCCCGGTACGACTGATGGAGATACTCTTGATCCCGGGGTCTACGAGGGGCTTGCTGGCGTCAGGTTGGCCATGCGCCGCTTTCTTTCATTCAGCGAAGCTGCACTTTCTGAGGCGGGTGTAACCTCGCAGCAATACCAGGCATTGCTGGTCATCAAAGTCGCTCCGCAAGGCCGGATCAAGGTCAGGGAACTCTCCGAACAGATGCTGATACAGCATAATAGCGCCGTTCAACTCGTCGACAGGCTTGAATTGGCTGGACTTGCCGTGCGCATCCCCTCGGTCGCCGACAAGCGCAGCGTCCTCGTCGGCCTGGCTGAATACGGCGAAAGGGTCCTCGACGCCCTGGCCAGGAGACATTTGGGCGCAATGCTTGAGAATGAGCCTTTGCTGCTTGAATCTCTGGCGCGACTTCGAGATTTGGCTCAGATGGGCTAAGCAGCCCTTGCCGCGGTCAGCCATGAGGTGGGCTACACGGTGATGTGGCCCCATAAATCCTCGTGTGTGGCGCTTCCGGAAATGCAAGTAAATTCTTCGCTTTGGGAATGAGCATGCGGTCGAGTGCCGTGGTGTGTCGGGCGTTTGAAATGCTGTCGTTAACGCGCAGCCCTTATGAATGCTCGGGGATCTGATCCAATCGGACAGGCGTGCTCGAGGCAGCTGGGATTCAACTGGTTTTCCGATCCCGTCATCCTCGACTTTCGCCCATAACCTCCGCTTAGAAACACCGTATCCTGACGCCCCAGCCAATCACTCTCAGCGTTCGACTGGGAGATTGGGCATGCTCCACTGCGGGATATCAAGACCGAGGCGACGTGAGCGATTTCGTTTGCCACAGCGCCCGCGACCAACATCTTTGGTGTTTGCACAAGCATGTGCCACAACTCCTCGTGGCAACGGTTCGAGATTTCGGCGGTTCGCTCTTCACCAAGAGCGAGGTTTGCTACCTTATGCTGTCGCCTCGAGGAGCGATATCAGTGCCATTTGCGGGCACGCGGGTTGTGGCGACAATTCCCGTCTGCGACATCCGAGGAACAATCTGAACTGCCGCATTGCACCCTTGATTCGGAGGGCGAACGGGTAGAGCCGTTCGGAACGCTTTTGCGCCAACCCAGCAAAAGCACGCTATCTTTTAATCGGGACGAAGCTGCCAAACCAAAATTGTAAATCATTTGGTCGCGTTCAAAGTGGCCATAGGACCAACGCCAGGCTGGCCGTCACGCTAACGAGTAACGCCATGACGCCGATCAACAGGACGGTTTTGGCAAGGCTTTCGTGTGCGGGCCTGTGCGGCTGGTGTACCATGATCTTCTTCCACTCTGTGCGCGATCGAAATCAGATATGGGCTCGGATGGCCAATCGCGGTAGGGTTGGCTATGCAGGTATTTTCGGCTCAAAACAGAGTGATGAACACCGGAAGGGACGACCCATGATATTCAACGGCGGCAGAATGACCTTCGTGTGGATGGCGTTGACTGCCGTGGCCATCGTTCAGATTACCTTTGTTGTCGCGGGTCTGCTCGGCTGGCTGGGCTAGCGACGCCTCCACTTATGCAGGTCTGGCGACCCTACGGCCGCTTACGCTCAAGATAATATACCCGCCCAATCCGGCGACCAGCGACCCCGCTAGAATCCCGAACTTGACGCGGTCCTGCAACGCCGGATCGTCAAAGGCGAGAAGGCCGATGAACAGACTCATTGTGAAGCCAATGCCACACAGCAGTGCGACGCCGGTGGTCTGGCTCCAGCTCGCTCTGGCCGGAAGGTCGGCGAGGCCGGCCTTGACCAATAGCGCCACCGACCCCAGCACGCCGATGACCTTGCCGAACACCAGACCGGTGGCGACGCCGAGGGTGAGTGGTTCGAGCAACACGGCCGGAGTTACCCCCGCAAACGAGACACCCGCGTTGGCGAACCCGAAAATCGGCACGATCATGAAAGCTACCGGCTTGTGCAGGGCGTGTTCGAGCTTGTGCAGGGGCGAGTCAGCGTGCGACGCCTCCGGCGCGCCGGGGGTGCGCTTGAGCGGGATGGTCAGGGCGAGGATAACCCCCGCCAGCGTCGCATGAATACCTGACATCAGAACCAGCAACCACAACACCGCACCTAACAGGAGATAGGGCGACAGACGCGTCACGGCACGCTGGTTCAGGGCTGCGAGAGCCGCGACGACCACGACCGCACTGCCGAGCGCATACAAGTTGAGTTCGGCGGTGTAAAACAGCGCAATGACCAGCACCGCGCCGAGGTCGTCGATGATGGCAAGAGCGGCGAGAAAAATCTTGAGAGAAGCTGGCACCCGGGGGCCGAGCAGCGACAGCACGCCAAGCGCAAAGGCAATGTCAGTGGCGGTCGGAATTGCCCAGCCTCGCAACGCGAGCGGATGTTCGAGGTTGAACGCGATGTAGATGAGGGCCGGGACGATCATCCCACCTGCGGCGGCGGCGCCGGGTAGCAGGCGGCGGCTCCAGCTCGACAACTGACCGTCGAGCATTTCGCGCTTTATCTCCAAGCCGACAAGCAGGAAGAACGCCGCCATCAAGGCATCATTGACCCAGTGGTGCAGGCTCAACGGACCAATATAGGCGTGCAACGCGGCAAAATAGGTCGCGGCGAGGGGAGAGTTGGCGGTGATGATAGCGAGGACCGCCGCGACCATCAGCACCAGTCCGCCGGAAGCTTCGTTGTCCAGAAACTGGCGGAGGGTGGCGTTGGTGCGGCCGCCTTTGCGGCCGTCGGGCGGTGAAGAAGACATGCGTCTGCGTCCTTCGTGACAAGGGGTTTTCAAGGTTCTCCGTAGTAGGGTCATACCCTGACGCACGCAGCACACGTCATATTTTGTTATAGCGGGAGTTTGCAGTTTTGCTATTAAAACCGGAATATACGACGGTAGCTTAGTCGGTCTTAGGAACAGCAGATCGGGCATCGGCCTTTGTCTCTGGAATACTACGGTAGCGCCTCTCCGGGTTGTTCAGTGTCCGACGCTTTCCTTGCTGCTGAAACATGCGAACGCCTTGCCATGTCAATACATAAAAGGCCGCGCCGCAAAGGGCCGCGAGCGGAAGGCCGCCGATAAGCATCGGTTTTAGGATCGGATGCCAAAGCGGTCCAAAATCGAGTTGGCCGAGCAGGGAAAACAGGTTGGCCTCACCCACCCAATCCGACGGCTGTCGACCTAACAGGTAAATGCCAATCCGGTAAGCGGCGGCAAAGATAAGCGGAAAGGTAAGCGGATTGCCAAAAGCTGTCCCGAACGCCGCGGCGATCATGTTGCCTCTCAAGATAAAAGCGAGGCAAAACGCCATCATGAAGTGAAAGCCCAAGAAAGGCGTACAGGACACGGCGACCCCTGCTGCAACGCCAGCCGCAACAGCATGGGGCGTAGCTCTCAGTCGAAGCACTCGAATGGCAACATAACGAACAGAACGCGAGATTCCCTTGCGTGGCCAAAACGCGGCGCGAATCCGCTGAGCCAGTGAGGGCGGCTTGCGTCGTCTAAATAGCATTCCTTGACCTTCCGCCGCGCGAGCGCTTGGATTTCCGGCTGACGATATTATCGAAAATAATCTAACATTGCCGCGGGCGGATTCCCAACCAGTTGCGCAGATAGGTGTGTGCTCGGACTTTACGGTCTGACGGGACGCAGAGATTGCTCTTGCGATTTGTTCAGACATTTGCCCATGGCAGGGATCTCACAGCCTGGCTTGGGCTGCTGCCGCGGCAGATGACCACTGGCGGAAAGCCGAAACTTTTCGGCATGAGCAAGCGCGGGACTCGCTTGCCACGCATTGCTGATCCATCGTGCGCGGGTAGCATGCCGCATCTCGCGCCGACCGCGTGCGTTGGCGGCAAGAAACGGCAGGCATCACCGGGTGGTATTGCACAAAGGTGTTTCCTTCGAGCCAGCCGCTGCTTAACTGATGGAAGCGGGCGAAGACTCATCGAGGCTCGCGGCGACGATTGTTCCAGGCACATCAGGAAGCCGGATATATGTCAGCAGTCGTGACCATCGATCCTCATCAAGTGAGACCGTTGCAATCGGGTGGGGTCCATATTCATCCAGACATGAAATCGCCGCCGAAGCCCATCCGGAACCCGTTTCCCGGCTGATCGTCGCGCTGGACGCCGCGGCACGCTGGTGCGACGACCCCGAGAACCACAACGCACCAGCCGAACGCCGCGGCTTTCGCCGTCACACCCGACATTTACCGTTGGCGCTTGAAAAGGATGCCGGCGCTGCGGATGCCGATATCCGCATCGAGGGAACCATGAATGGCGACCGCTTCATGGCGCCCAGGTTTTCGACCCGTCCGGGATAGCCGATTATGTTGCAGCATTCGCCGTCAAAACAGCCGCACCCGCCACCGGTCCACCGGTATGCCTGGCGAAGAAATGTGACATCAGGCATTTTGCATTGCACAAAATTTCCACGCTTGAGCGGCAATGCAAAGCAAGCGCCTATTTTTTTGGCAGCGCTGGGGATGTGGTGCAAATTCAGTCACGCGGAAAGTTGAACAGAAATCCGTTCAATTTCAATGAGCTAATATTTCCTTCCGAAACTGGCACAGGCTTTGCTTTGTATGAATTGCTCCGGTCAATGGCGATCGCAGCAGACGAACGCGCGATTAGGCGTTCGCAACCGACATCGACGTCGCAAGAGTTTTGCAATCCGGGGTTCCCCCTTCCCGGAAACGCAAATCTCTGAGCGGCGTTTTTTATTGCCCATTTTTCCCCGTTGCCATCGGAAGGGACTGACAGATGACCGAGAAATTGACTGGTGCGATCAAGACATTGCTCAACGGAGCGGTGGCCATCTGTTCCGTGATGGCAGTCGGTACCTTCGCGACGCAAGCCGCTGCCGAAACACTGGCTCTTGAAAAGGACGAACTGAAGCTCGGCTTCATCAAGCTCACCGACATGGCGCCACTGGCGATCGCCTATGAAAAGGGCTTCTTCGAAGACGAGGGGCTCTACGTCACACTGGAGCCGCAGGCCAACTGGAAGGTGCTGCTCGACCGCGTGATCACCGGCGAACTGGATGGCGCCCATATGCTGGCAGGCCAGCCGCTCGCCGCAACGATCGGCTATGGCACCAAGTCTCACATCGTGACGCCCTTCTCGATGGACCTCAATGGCAACGGCATTACCGTTTCCAACGCCGTCTGGGAGATGATGAAGGCGAACGTGCCCGCCGGCGCCGACGGCAAGCCGGCCCATCCGATCAAGGCCGACGCCCTGAAGCCGGTGGTCGACAAGTTCAAGGCGGACGGCAAGCCGTTCAATCTTGGCATGGTCTTCCCGGTTTCGACCCACAATTACGAACTGCGCTACTGGCTCGCTTCCGGCGACATCAATCCCGGCTTCTACTCGCCGGCAGACGTCTCCGGCCAGATCAAGGGCGACGCACTTCTCTCCGTCACGCCGCCACCGCAGATGCCGGCAACCCTCGAAGCCGGCACGATCGTCGGCTATTCGGTCGGCGAACCCTGGAACCAGGCCGCCGTCTTCAAGGGAATCGGCGTACCCGTCGTCACCGACTACGAGATCTGGAAGAACAATCCGGAAAAAGTGTTCGGCCTGACCGAGGACTTCGTCGAGCAGAACCCCAATACGACGCTGGCCCTGACCAAGGCGCTGATCCGCGCGGCGATGTGGCTTGACGAAAACAACAACGCCAATCGGGCCGAGGCGGTCGAAATCCTGTCGCGCAAGGAATATGTCGGCGCCGACGCGAAGGTTATCGCCAATTCGATGACCGGAACCTTCGAATACGAAAAGGGTGACAAGCGCGAGGTGCCGGACTTCAACGTCTTCTTCCGCTACAACGCGACCTATCCCTTCTATTCCGACGCCATCTGGTACCTGACGCAGATGCGCCGTTGGGGCCAGATCCCCGAATTCAAGGACGACGCCTGGTACGCGGAGACCGCCAAGTCCGTCTACAAGCCGGATGTCTACCTGAAGGCCGCAAAGATGCTGGTCGAAGAAGGCAAGGCCAAGGACGCCGACTTCCCCTGGAACAGCGACGGCTACAAGGCGCCCACCTCCGATTTCATCGACGGCGTCAGCTATGACGGCAAAAATCCGAATGCCTACATCGACTCCCTGAAAATCGGCCTCAAGGGCCAGCAGAAGATCGACGGCTCCGAGATCGTCGGCGGCTGATCCCACCCTTCCTGACACCTACAAGGCAAGCATAGATGGCACACGCAACCGATACCATCGACACCGGCAAGCTCGACAGCGCAATGCGCCGGGAACGCCTCTTCCAGCGCATCAACAAGGCCGCCACATGGCTCAACATTCTCGGGCTCGGCTGGGTTACGCCGATCCTGAGAATCGCTGCCGGCGACAGCGTTCGCGAACAGATGGCAGAAATCCGCAAGACCCTGGTCATCCCGCTTGCCGGCATCCTGCTCTTCCTGGTCGCCTGGGGTGCACTGGCGCCGACGATCAAGACGTCGCTCGGCGCCGTACCCGGCCCGGTCGAGGTCTTCGAACAGGCAGGCACCCTGTGGCAGGATCACTTCGCAGAGCGTCAAAAGGCGGCGGCATTCTACCAGCGTCAGGACGAACGCAATGCCAAGCTCGTGGCCGAAGGCAAGGCGGGCGAGGTCAAGAATCGCACCTATACCGGCAAACCTACCTATGTCGATCAGATCCTGACCTCGCTGCTGACCGTCGGTCTCGGCTTCCTGTTCGGCAGCATCATCGCCATTCCGCTCGGAATTGCCTCGGGCCTGTCGCGCACGATCAATGGTGCGATCAACCCGCTGATCCAGATATTCAAGCCGGTCTCCCCGCTTGCCTGGCTGCCGATCGTTACCATGATCGTCTCGGCTCTCTACGTAGACCCGTCGGACATGCTGCCGAAGTCGCTCGTGATCTCGGCCGTCACCGTCACCCTCTGTTCGCTGTGGCCGACGCTCATCAACACCGCGCTCGGCGTCGCATCGATCGACAAGGATCTCGTCAATGTCGGCAAGGTTCTGCAGCTTTCGACGGCGACCACGATCCGCAAGCTGGTCCTGCCTTCCGCCCTGCCGCTGATCTTCACCGGCCTGCGGCTGGCGCTCGGTGTGGGCTGGATGGTGCTGATCGCGGCCGAGATGCTGGCGCAGAACCCTGGCCTTGGAAAGTTCGTCTGGGATGAATTCCAGAACGGTTCCGAAACCTCGCTCGCCCGCATCATGGTTGCAGTTCTGACGATCGGCATCATCGGGTTCGCCCTGGATCGCGTCATGTTCGCGCTCCAGTCCGCCTTCACCTTCTCGGCCAATCGATAAGGACCGCCGATGACCATTCTCGAACTCAGCGACGTCTCGAAATCCTACGGCCAGGGGAAGAGCCGAAACGACGTTCTGGCGAACGTCAATCTGAAGGTGAAGGAAGGCGAGTTCATTGCCATTGTCGGATTTTCCGGTGCCGGCAAGACGACGCTGATCTCCCTTCTGGCCGGCCTTGTAAAGCCGGATTCGGGCGCAGTGCTCTTCCGCGGCAAGGAAGTGGCCGGTCCCGGTCCGGAACGCGGTGTCGTGTTTCAGTCGTATTCCCTGATGCCCTGGCTGACGGTGGACGCCAATGTATCGCTAGCCGTCGATAGCGTCTTCAAGACGAAGAACAGGACGGAACGCAAGGAGATCGTATCGCGCTACGTCAGCATGGTCGGCCTTGCTCATGCGAAAGATCGCAAGCCTGCCGAACTTTCCGGCGGCATGCGCCAGCGCGTTGCCGTGGCGCGCGCTCTGGCGATGCAGCCCGAAGTGTTGCTGATGGACGAGCCGCTCTCAGCACTCGACGCGCTGACCCGGTCCAAGCTGCAGGACGAATTTGCCGCGATCTCCGAACAGGAAAAGAAGACCATCATTCTCGTCACCAACGACGTCGACGAGGCGATCCTGCTTGCCGATCGCATCATTCCGCTGACGCCCGGTCCGAACGCAACACTTGGGCCGAGCTTCGACGTCGCGCTAGAGCGCCCACGCGTTCGCAGCGAGATGAATTCCGATGCAGAATTCATCCGTCTGCGGGCCGCCGTCACGGCCTACCTCATGGATGTCGGCGCTGCCCGCAACACGTCGGCAGGCCGCATCATCGAACTGCCCAACGTCATTCCGATCACGCAGAAGCTCGGCAAAGACAAGCTTCCGGCCGCCTACGAACGGGCCGCCCGCACCGTCGTAGAGCGACGTTTCGTGGAGTTCTCTGAGGTTCGCAAGACTTACGCCACCCCGAAGGGTCCGCTGACGGTCGTCGATGGCTTTGATCTGAAAATCAACAAAGGCGAATTCATCTCGGTGATCGGCCATTCCGGCTGCGGCAAGTCGACCGTCCTGTCGATGGCAGCAGGGCTGAATTCGATCTCGGGTGGCGGCATCATCCTCGACGGCAAGGAAATCTCAGGTGCCGGGCCGGATCGCGCCGTCGTGTTCCAGTCCCCCTCCCTGATGCCATGGCTGACGGCGCGCGAGAATGTCGCCCTCGGCGTCGATCGCGTCTATCCCACTGCGTCGTCGGCGGAGCGCAGGGACATCGTCGAATATTATCTGGAAAAGGTCGGCCTCGGCGATTCCATGCACCGCATCGCCGCCGATCTCTCGAACGGCATGAAGCAACGCGTCGGCATTGCGCGCGCTTTCGCGCTTTCGCCCAAGCTGCTGCTCCTCGATGAACCCTTCGGGATGCTCGACAGCCTGACACGTTGGGAATTGCAGGAAGTGCTGATGGATGTCTGGGCCCGCACAAAGGTGACAGCCATCTGCGTGACGCACGACGTCGATGAAGCGATCCTGCTCGCCGACCGCGTGGTGATGATGTCGAACGGCCCCAACGCCCGCATCGGCAACATCATGGATGTGCATCTGCCGCGTCCACGCAGCCGCAAGGCCCTGCTCGCGCATCGCGACTACTACGCCTATCGCGAAGAACTCATCGATTTCCTCGAAGCCTACGAGGGCGGCGCCAATCCTTCGCCCGAACGCCTCGAAACAATCCGGCAGAAGCGTGCCGCTCGTCTCGAAGAGACCGGCAGCTCCCTTCCCAGAACCGCAGCGGAGTAAATCCAATGGCTGAAAAACTCGTCATCATCGGCAATGGCATGGCGCCCGGGCGCATGCTGGAGCACCTTTTCGAACAAGCTCCCGGCCAATACGACGTCACGATCTTCAACGCCGAACCGCGCGTCAATTACGACCGCATCATGCTGTCGCCGGTGCTTTCGGGTGAGAAGACCTACGAGCAGATCGTCATCCATGGAGACGGCTGGTACATCGAACACGGCATCACGCTCTACAAGGGCCATAAGATCGTTTCGATCGACCGCGACAAAAAGACCGTCACCTCCGATCACGGCATCACCGAAAGCTACGACAAGCTGGTCATCGCCACCGGCTCCGTGCCCTTCATCATCCCGGTGCCCGGCAAGGATCTGCCCGGCGTCATCACCTATCGCGATCTCGACGACGTACAGGCGATGCTGCTCGCCGCCCAGTCGCGCGAAAAGGCTGTCGTCATCGGCGGCGGCCTGCTCGGGCTCGAAGCAGCCGCCGGCCTTGCCTCACGCGGCATGGATGTGACCGTGCTGCACGTGATGCCGACGCTGATGGAGCGCCAACTCGATCCGGCCGCCGGCTACCTCCTGCAGAAAGCCGTCGAGGAACGCGGCATCAAGGTCATCTGCAAGGCCAACACCAAGCAGATCGTCGGCGACGGCAAGGTCGAAGGCATCGAGCTCGACAACGGCACGATCATCCCCGCGACACTGGTCGTCATGGCCGTCGGCATCCGTCCGAATGCTAATATTGCCAAGGAAGCGGGGCTTGCTGTCAATCGCGGCATCGTCGTCGATGCCGGCATGCAGACTTCCGACGGTGACATTTTGGCGCTTGGCGAATGCGCCGAGGTCGGCGGCATGGTCTACGGCCTCGTCGCGCCGCTCTACGAAATGGCCCGCATCGCCGCTTCGCATCTCGCCGGCGATCGCACGCCCGCCTTCGTCCACTCCGATACGCCGACGAAGCTCAAGGTCACCGGCATCAATCTCTTCTCGCTCGGCGACTTTGCCGAAGGCGACGACCGCGAGGAGATCGTGCTGCGCGACGCGACGGCCGGCGTCTACAAGCGGCTGGTGCTCAAGGACAACCGCATCATCGGCACCGTGCTTTACGGCGAAACGGCCGACGGCGCATGGTTCAACGACCTGAAGAAGAAAGCCACCGATATCTCGGAGATGCGCGAAACGCTCATTTTCGGCCAGGCCTACCAGGGAGGGTCCCCGCTGGACCCTACGGCGGCCGTTGCAGCCTTGCCGGATGATGCGGAAATCTGCGGCTGCAACGGCGTCTGCAAGGGCAAGATCACGAGCGCTATCACAGGCAAGGGACTGACCTCGCTCGACGACGTGCGAGCCCACACCAAAGCGTCGGCTTCCTGCGGATCCTGCACCGGCCTCGTCGAACAGCTGATGACCATCACGCTCGGCGACATCTACAATCCGGCCGCCGTCCAGCCGATGTGCAAATGCACCGAGCTTGGCCATGACGACGTGCGCCGCCTGATCAAGGCCAAGGGTCTGAAGACCATTCCGGCCGTCATGCAGGAACTGGAGTGGAAGACCTCCTGCGGCTGCGCCAAATGTCGCCCGGCCCTCAACTACTACCTCGTCTGCGACTGGCCGGACGAATATGCCGACGACTACCAGTCGCGCTTCATCAATGAGCGTGTCCACGCCAACATCCAGAAGGACGGCACCTATTCCGTCGTGCCGCGCATGTGGGGCGGCGTCACCAATTCCGGCGAGCTGCGCGCCATCGCCGATGTGGTCGACAAGTTCGAAATCCCGATGGTCAAGGTCACCGGCGGCCAGCGCATCGACCTTCTCGGCATCGAGAAGGAAGACCTGCCCGCCGTCTGGGCCGATCTCGGCAAGGCCGGTTTCGTCTCCGGCCAAGCCTACGCCAAGGGCCTGCGCACGGTAAAAACCTGCGTCGGCTCCGACTGGTGCCGCTTCGGCACCCAGGATTCGACCGGGCTCGGCATCCGCATCGAGAAGTTCATGTGGGGCTCCTGGACGCCGGCCAAGCTCAAGATGGCCGTCTCCGGCTGTCCGCGAAACTGCGCCGAGGCGACCTGCAAGGACATCGGTGTCATCTGCGTCGATTCGGGCTTCGAGATCCATTTTGCAGGGGCTGCCGGTCTCGACATCAAAGGCACCGAAGTCCTTGGCCTCGTGAAAACCGAGGACGAGGCTTTGCAACACATCGTGGCGCTGACGCAGATGTACCGAGAGCAGGGCCGCTATCTCGAGCGCATCTACAAATGGGCCAAGCGCATCGGGCTCGACGAAATCCGCCGCCAGATCATGGGCGATGCGGACAAGCGCCAAGCCTATTACGAGCGCTTCGTCTTCTCCCAGAAATTCGCCCAGGTCGACCCCTGGTCGGAGCGCGTCTCCGGCAAGGACAAGCATGAGTTTCGGCCGATGGCAACGGTCGGATACTCGGAAGCGGCGGAGTAACGGACATGGAAACGAACTGGATCGCAATCGGCGACATCTCCGACATCCCGCTGCGCGGCGCGCGCTGCGTCAAGACCCCGCAAGGCAAGATCGCTGTGTTCCGCACGGCCGAAAACGAGGTCTTCGCCATCGAGGATCACTGCCCCCACAAGGGTGGACCGCTGAGCCAAGGCATCGTTCACGGCAAGGCGGTCACCTGCCCGCTGCACAACTGGGTGATCTCGCTCGAAAGCGGCAAGGCGCTCGGCGCCGATGAAGGCGAGGTCAAGACCATCGCTGTTCGCAACGAGGACGGTGCGCTCTCCATCGCGCTCGAAAGCCTGATGATGGCGGCGGAATAGGCGCATGGAGCAAGGAACACCCCCCTCTGTCCCTTCGGGACATCTCCCCCTCAAGGGGGGAGATCGGACGGCATATGCCGCTGCCTCGTACAGCAATTTTAGCGTCTGGAAGATGCGCGTTGCGGTTGGAGGACACGAACGGCGCGGCAGGCTCCCGATCTCCCCCCTTGAGGGGGAGATGTCAGCAAAGCTGACAGAGGGGGGTGGTTGCAACGAATGCCGGAGCCAGTGGAGGCACGCTCATGCCCACTGAAACCAAGACCACCTGTCCCTACTGCGGCGTCGGCTGCGGCGTCATCGCCAGGATCGACGACAACGGCGCGGTAAGCGTCAAAGGCGACCCGGATCATCCCGCCAACTTCGGACGGCTGTGTTCCAAGGGCTCGGCTCTGGCGGAAACCATCGATCTCGACGGACGTGTTCTTCACCCGCAGATCGATGGACGACGCGCGGACTGGGACGAAGCGCTCGACCTCGTCGCCTCGCGTTTTTCCGAAACCATCGCCAAACATGGCCCCGATTCGGTCGCCTTCTACGTCTCCGGCCAATTACTGACCGAGGACTACTACGTCGCCAACAAGCTGATGAAGGGTTTTATCGGCTCGGCCAATATCGACACCAATTCGCGGCTGTGCATGTCGTCCTCGGTCGCCGGCCATCGCCGTGCTTTCGGCGCCGATACCGTACCCGGTACTTATGAGGACATCGAGCTCGCCGATCTGGTCATCCTGACCGGCTCCAATCTCGCCTGGTGCCATCCGGTCATCTACCAGCGCCTCGCCGCCGCCAAGGCCGCCCGGCCCAGCATGAAAGTCGTCGTCATCGACCCGCGCCGCACGATGACCGCCGATATCGCCGATCTGCATCTGGCGATCCGGCCGGATGGCGACGTGGCGCTGTTCATGGGCCTGCTCGCTCATCTTGCCGGCACATCCGCGATCGATCAGAACTATATCGGCACGCATACCAGCGGCTTTGCCGAGGCATTCGCCGCCGCCTCGGCGCTCGACATCACCGAACTAATGGAACGGACCGGCCTGCCCTCCATGCAGTTGCGGCAGTTCTTCCGCCTGTTCGAGGAAACCGAAAAGGTCGTCACCTGCTACAGCCAGGGCGTCAACCAGTCCGCCTCCGGCACCGACAAGGTCAACGCGATCCTCAACTGTCATCTGGCGACCGGACGTATCGGCCGCCCCGGCATGGGGCCTTTCTCGCTGACCGGCCAACCGAACGCCATGGGCGGCCGCGAAGTCGGCGGCCTCGCCAATATGCTCGCCGCCCACATGGCCATCGAAAATCCCGAGGACTGCGACCGCGTCCAACGCTTCTGGCAATCGCCTGTCATCGCTCGCAAACCCGGCCTGAAGGCCGTCGACATGTTCCGCGCTGTCGCCGATGGCCGGATCAAGGCGCTCTGGATCATGGCCACCAACCCGGTCGTCTCGATGCCGGACGCCGATGCCGTCGCTGCCGCGATTGCAGCCTGCCCCTTCGTTGTCGTCTCCGACATCCTCGCGGACACCGACACTACGAAATGCGCCCATGTCCTTCTGCCTTCGCTCGGCTGGGGCGAGAAGGACGGCACCGTTACCAACTCGGAGCGCCGCATTTCCCGCCAGCGTGCCTATCTTGCCGCCCCTGGCGAGGCGAAGGCCGACTGGTGGCAGATGGCCGAAGTCGGCCACCGCATGGGTTTCGAGGATGCGTTCTCGTTTCCATCCGCTACCACTGTCTTTGCCGAGCACGCGGCCCTGTCCACCTTCGAAAACGACGGCAGCCGCGATTTCGACATCGGCGCTTATCAGTACATCGATGAAACGACTTACGATGCGCTGGAACCCTTTCAATGGCCGCAGCCGGCAGGCGCGAAAACACGAACCACCCGATTCTTCGCCGATGGAGGCTTCTTCCATCCCGATCGCAAGGCGCGTTTCATTGCCGTCAACGCTCCCGCCACGGATCGCACCAGCGCCGATTTCCCGCTGACGCTGAACACCGGCCGCATCCGCGACCAGTGGCACACGATGACGCGGACGGGCAAAAGCGCTCGCCTCTCCGCCCACATCGCCGAGCCCTTTGCCGAAATCCATCCGCGCGACGCCATGGAAATCGGTGTCGCCAGCGCCGGCCTGGTCGAGATCCAAAGCCCCTACGGCAAGGCTGTCGTGCGCGCCCTGGTTACCGAACGTCAGGCTCGCGGCAGCCTGTTCGTGCCCATGCACTGGAACGATCAGTTTGCCGCCAAGGCCCGCATCGACGCCGTCGTCGCGCCGGTCACCGACCCCTTCTCCGGTCAGCCGGCCTCAAAGAACGTCGCCGTCGCTGCCCGGCCGTTGAAGGTTGCAAGCTATGGCTTTGCGGTTTCGGTCGCCAAGCCACTGGATCTCGACGCCACCTACTGGGCCATGGCAAAGGCCGAAGGCGGCTGGCGGCTGGAACTGGCATTCGATGCCGCGCCCGAAAACTGGACGCAGTGGTGCCGCACGCATCTCGGTATTCCCGACCATATCGAGCCGCTCGGCTACGCCGATGCCCAGACCGGCGACCTGCGCCTTGCCTTCTTCGACGGTGACCGCCTGCTTGCCGCATTTTTCCTCGCCCGCCAGCCGGTCGCCGTCGCGCGCAACTGGGCAATCGGGCAACTGGCTGTCCGACATGCCGAAATGGCCAAGCGATTCGCCGTCGTTGCCGGACGGCCCGGCGCCGGACGCATGGACCCCGGTGCAACCGTCTGCTCCTGCTTCAGCGTCGGCGTCAACCAGATCGTCGCCGCCGTCAGGGGCGGTTGCCATAGCGTCGAGGCTGTCGGCAAGGAATTGAACGCCGGAACCAATTGCGGCTCCTGCCGCGCCGAGATCAGGGGGATCATCGATGGATGCCTTGCAGCTGCTGCCGAATGACCGCAACGCCCGCCCTGCCCGAGATCCTCACACCCAGATCGAAAAATGCTGCTGCCGACAGACAAATGGCCCCGATCGGGGCCATTTCCGGGTCAGAGCAGCCCGTAGCTCCGCGTACCGGCGAAGCACGACGTTATCCCTGCCATCCATCACGAAACGACAACGATACCGATCAAAGCTTCAGCCGACATTGATGGGTAGGTTAGTATCCTGGTACTGTCGAAGCCGGTTGATGAAGCACTGGCTCGCGTTGAGATCCCATATGTGGACGGCCCCCAGCTCGCAAGATATTTTGAGATAATTTTGATCGCTTGCGTCCATATGTCCGGCCTGTTGTTGCGTTCGCACATGAACGCTGGCCAAGATGGTTTCCGCAACACAAGTCCCAAACATTAAGACGGCCTTTAACTGCCAATGGGATCTGCGGGTTATCCTGTGTCCCGGATCGATCGATCACACCATCTGCTTCTATCTTGCAAGTTCTGGCATCAGCGACACTTAGTGAAGGTTAGGATTTCAGCGGTTCTTGGTTGCCGATTCATGTGGCGTCTCCCATTGGGATTGGCGCTGATTTAGTGCTGTATGTTCCCCCGGGAATCATAAGCTTCCAGGCAATGCGCGCCATCTTGTTGGCTAGTGCCACAGCTGCCAGCTTCGGCGGCTTGCGCTTAGGCAATTCCGTCAGCCATCGTGAGGCCTTACCAGATCGCCGCGCGTGCTGAATGACAGCGGTTGCTCCAACCACCAAGACTGCTCGTCGTGCTTCGTCGCCGGCTCGCGTAATACAACCGAGCCGCAGCTTGCCGCCGGTCGAGTGATCCTTCGGCGTCAACCCTATCCAAGCTGCAAACTGGCGGCCGGATCGGAATAGCTCCGGCGCCGGTGTCTTCATGATCAGGAGCGCCGCACCGATTGGGCCAATGCCGGGAATGGTGTTGAGACGTATGCTGCGTTCATCGTTGCGCTGCCATGCCTTTACCTTCGCTTCCACATCGGCAATCTTCTTTTCCAGCTGGGCGTACTCTTCCGCCTGGCTCATGAACAATTCCTGTGCAAGCTCTGGCACAGTTCGGTCGGTTTGTATTCTTTCAAGCTGCAGAGGAATATGTGCCAGCCCCCTGGCTGCAGAGATGCCGAATTCATTGGCGTAACCCCGGATAGCGTTGGCGAGTTGGGTGCGGTTGGCTATCAGGCGGGTACGGACGCAACAAACCGCATCGTCGGCCGGCTCATTGCCTCGCACAGCCCTTCGGCGTCCGCGGCGTCGTTTTTGTTCCGCTTGACGTAGGGCTTAGCGAGTTGTGGCGCGATCATTTTTACCTCATGCCCGAATGAGATGAGCAGCCGTGCCCAATGATGAGAACCGCCGCAGGCCTCAATGGCGATCAAGGTTGGCGGGCAGGTGGTGAAGAAGTCGATCATCTCCTTGCGTCGCATTTTCTTACGCAAGACCGGCTCCCCCGCAGCATTCACGCCATGCATCTGAAAAACGTGCTTTGACGTATCCATGCCAATTCGAATAATCTTGTCCATGGGCGGCCCCTTCGATTGAGATCTTAACAGCTCATTCTGGCACATTTCGATGCCGTTCAGGGGCCGTCCACTCCAACATCAGGGTGGATAGCGGCTTGCACCGTGGCAGAGTGAGGTCGCTAGCAATCTCTCTGGAGGCCAATCATGCCGATGAAAGCAGATCAATCCCAAGCGCAGACCGCTACCCCCGTCGACCTTGGCGCATATGTGGACTTTCGCTGTTTCCTACCGTGACGGCACGTGATCCGATCCCCATGAAACTGACCTCCAGGGTCAGAACCAAAGACCAAAAAAGGGTGACGGCCATGAAAAAGTTTAAGGATTCACCCGTGTAGGCGCATACTGTTCAGTCGCCGGCCGGAGGAACGAACATGCAGCCGCTCGAAGCACCGAAGCGGGATGGCGTTACTTCGACCTGCACTTCTTCCATTTCGCTCGAACCGAAAGTACGTCATGACTCTCTCATTTCCCAATAGTGCCCGCAGTTATGACGAAACCCACCGGCGCGTTCGCTTTACCGGTTACGATGGCATGTTTGAGGTCAAGTGTTTCGTGAACGTCGATGTCCTTACCAGGGGACTGGCTCTGAGAAACCCGGGAGAACGAGACTATCTCGAAGCCTTCGACAAGATGCGGGCAATAATCCTGGACGCTGCGAAGCGCGCGTACAACTCCAACCCGCACGACGCAGTTCTGTTAAATGTATCGAACTTCAGGTAAACCGTGAATACCGCGACGACACGCGCCAAGCGGCGGCTCCGTTGATCCTCGCAAGCCACAATGCTACCGGTGGCCAACCGCTCGCACGCAACCCGCGTCAAACACCTTGGCAATACCTCCGAATACCTGACACACAGGCATCTTAGCGTTTAGCTAGGGTTCGGGCATCTGTACTTGATCGCTGCTGCCATTGATGACTTCGCCGAGAGCGAGCTTCAGCGAATTGTCGATATGCCGCGCCAAGGCAATGGACGTTGCGGCGGCATTGCGCGCTGCCAGCGGCTTGAGTATCGCCAGATGCTCCTCGATCACCCTGAGCGCATTGTAGGGCGTGATCTGGATGCGCGACTGTACCGACATGCGGATCTTGATCGCCGTGACCCGGAAGACGTTGATCATCAGCTTATTGCCCATCGTCGCAACGAAGCTCTCGTGCATGACCCAGTCGCGCGCCTGAACGTCGTCGGCGACGCGTGCCCCCTTGGGACCTTCCGCCTCGACGAGGCGCTCCCGCATGTCACGATGCCAGTCGACCAGTTCCCGGACGGCCGCTTGCGGCATGCGATCGATGACGGCCGGCACCGCCGCAAGCTCGATCAGACGCCTGAGCTGATAGGCGTCGCGCACGAAACCGATATCAAGGCTTGGCACCATCAGGCCGCGCTGCGGCACGGTCACCAACAGCCCCTCCGCCTCCAGCCTCGGCACCGCCTCGCGGATCGCGCCGAGCGTGACACCCGTCTTTTCAACCAGTTCGCGCTGGGTGACGATTTCGCCCGGGCGCAAATGGCCGGCCTTGAACAAATCCTCAATGCGCTCATACGCCGCCTGGCGAAGCGGAATCTCGCCCCGCCGCCCTTCTCCCGTCTCAAGCCGATTGCCGCTGCCTGTCGTCATCGCCCTGTCCGCGCCCCTCACACTTGCTAACAGCATACTAACATGTTAGTGATTGAATGGTAAGCGGCGATTTCGCTTCCGCATCCGGATACGTTCACAGGAGGAGTTCCGGATAAGGGGGAGGAACGTGCTGGGAGGCACGCTGCCATGCTTTACGTCATATGGGAGGAACAAATGACAATGACAACAACCCGTCGCGGCCTGATGTCCGGTGCCGCCTCCCTGATCGCTCTGGGCCTTGCGGCCCACTCGACACAGGCGGCTGACAAGATCACCATTCGCCTATCGACGCCGGCGACAGAGACTGACCAGCGCGCCGTCGCGCTCGCAACGATCTTCGGCCCCGCGATCGCGGAATTTGCAACCTACGAGCCGCACTACAACGCATCCCTGTTCAAGCAGGGCACCGAGCTAGAGGCGATTGCCCGCGGAAATCTCGAAATGTCGATCGCTTCGGCGCAGGAGCTCGCCACGATCCTTCCAGAGTTCTCGATCTTCACCGCAGGATACCTGCACCGTGACGCCGAGCACCAGAAGAAGGTCTTCGCCGCAGATTTCATGGAACCGATGAAGAAGAAAGTCGAGGACGAGCTCGGCGTGAAGCTACTCGCGGTCATGTATCTCGGCCGTCGACAGCTCAATTTGCGGATCGACAAGGAAATTAAGACCCCGGCCGATCTTGCCGGCGTGAAGCTGCGCATGCCAGGCTCCGAGGCTTGGCAATTCCTTGGCAAGGCGCTGGGCGCCAGCCCGGTCCCGATGGCCTTCACAGAAATCTATACGGGCCTGCAGACCGGTGCCATCGACGGGCAAGACAATCCGCTGCCTTCCAACCGGGACTCCAAACTCTACGAAGTCACCAAGCAGATCGTGCTGACCAGCCATCTGGTCGATCTCAACTACATCGCATTTTCGAAGAAGGTCTGGGATCGCCTCTCGCCCGAGCAGCAGGCGACGGTCCAGAAGGCCGCCGACGCCGCCGCTGAAAGCGGCCGCCAGAAGCAGCTTGCACTTGAAGTCGAGCTTGAGCAATTCTTCAAGGACAAGGGTCTCAAGGTCTATACGCCGGATGTCGACGCCTTCCGCACCCAGGTGCAGAAGGCCTATCTCGAATCCGACTATGCCAAGACCTGGCCGGAAGGCATGGTCGACAAGATCAACGCGCTTTAGGTCCGTTCGATGACGGCACGCGACATGATCGGCTGGTTGAAGGCGCGGACGGACGATGTGGCGGCGGCGTTGCTCGCTGCCATGTTCATCGCCTTCCTCCTGCAGATCGTAACGCGCTACGTCTTCAACAATCCACTCGGCTGGACCCAGGAGGTGTGCGTCACCACCTGGCTCTGGCTGGTCTTCTGGGGCTCGGCCTTCGCCGTGCGGGACCGCGACGAGGTCCGCTTCGATCTCCTTTACCACGCGGTTTCGGCCGGCATGCGCCGCAAGTTTGCGCTCGTGTCCGCAGCGGCCCTCACCGCAGGGTTCGCAGCGTCTTTCCCGGCGTCGCTCGACTACATCACTTTCTACAAGATCAAGAAAAGCGCCATGCTCGGTATCCGGCTCGACGTCGTCTTCAGTGTCTATGCGGTCTTTGCGCTAGCCGTCATCGCGCGCGGCGTCTTGCAGATCGTGCACATCATGCGCGGCGGCGCGATCGAGGAATCGGCCGAGGCAAGAGAGGCATGAGCCTGGCCTTTTCCGTCTGCCTTATGGCGCTTTTTCTGCTGGCTGCCATCGGCACGCCGATCGCCCATTCGATGATCGTCTCCGCCGTCGTCTATCTGGCAATTTCCGGACAGGACCTCGGCCTTGCCGCCGAGCAAATCATCCAGGGCATCTACGACAGCTTCATCATCCTCGCCGTGCCGCTCTTCATCGTCGCGGCCAGCATCATGAACGAGAGTTCGATCAGCGACAGGCTGCTCGATTTCTGCAAGGCGGTCGTTGGACGATTCCGCGGCGGGCTGGCGCAGGTCGACATTCTCGTCAGCCTCATCTTTTCCGGCATGTCGGGCTCGGCCATCGCCGATGCCGCAGGTGTCGGCAAGGTGACGATCAACATGATGATAAAAAGCGGGCACTACACGCCCGGCTTCGCCGGCGCGGTCGTGGCGGCCTCGGCCACCATAGGCCCGATCATCCCGCCGTCGATCCCGATGGTCATGTATGCGCTCGTCTCTGATGCCTCGATCGGTTACCTCTTCCTCGGAGGAGTGGTGCCGGGCCTGATCATGACGGCGGGCCTCATGATCATGACTAACTGGATCGCGCATAAGCGGGATATTCCGGCGGAGGACGTGCCGCCGCTGCGGGAGTTGCCACGCATCACCTTTCGCGCGCTGCCGGTGCTATTGATGCCCGCCATCCTGCTCGCCGGCATCTATGGCGGCGCTACCACGCCGACAGAAGCGGCAGCCGTCGCGGCGGCCTACGCGCTGTTAATTGCCGCAGTGCTCTATCGTTCGGTCTCGCTGCCGTCGTTGAGATCGATCTTTTCTGAAAGCGCTCGCTCCTCGGCCTCGATCGGCCTCGTCATCGGCAGCGCGCTGATTTTCAATTATATTGTCGCCT
>UCEZ01000043.1 GCA_900471525.1 Hyphomicrobiales bacterium
ACATAGACATCGCCCTTGGCGTCCCCGGTATTGAGGGCGGCATTGGAAAGACTGGCCGTCACGCCGGTTGTCGCGCCGGAATAGGATGCAGTGTCCGTCCCAGTCCCGCCATCGAGCTTGTCTGCACCAGCGCGGCCATTCAAGAGGTCATTGCCTGAGCCACCGGCGAGCAGATTGGCGGTGCTGTTGCCGTAAAGCTTGTCGCCGAAGGTCGAGCCTGCCAGCCACTCAATCGAAACATAGACGTCGCCCTTGGCATCCCCGGTGTTGACGGCAGTATTGGAGAAGTTGACTGTCACGCCCGCAGCGGCGTTGGCGTAGGAAGCAGTATCCGTCCCTGCACCACCCTCCAGCGTGTCGGTGCCGGCGTCGCCATGGAGCTTGTCGTTTCCGTCGCCACCCCTGAGCGTGTCGTTTCCGTCCCCCCCGAAAATGGTATCATTGCCGCCGTCGCCCCTGGCAATGTCATTGCCGCCGTAGAGCGTCACATAGTCATCGCCGTCGCCGCCATTGAAGGTGTCGGCTCCCTTGAGCGCGGCCGCAATCAAGTTAAGGTCATCGCTGGTGCTGGGTGTTAGCGCAGCCGCGATGATGCTCTTCATGGAGAGGCTGATACTGTCAATGAGGTATGCGCGCGTTGCCTGGTACCAGATGCCGTAACTCGTGACTGTACCGCCTGTCGGTGCGCCCATTCTGTCATAGGTAAAGTTGGTGCCGCGGAACTCCTCCTTGCTCAATGTGTATTGAGCAACAAAGCTGGTACTGGTGCGGCTGTAGGAAACGGCATGCGGAACTTCGCCGAAATCGCGCTCGCGTATATCGAAACCAAAGCCGCTGTTTACGGTGATGTTCGCCATATTTGCCCCCGGGGCGTTTCACGGATTCACGTAGCACGTCAAAAAAACAGGCAATTGGACAACTGAGGTGCCGCCGCGTTTATCGAGATTGTATTGTCTGATCTCGCATTTCATGTCGCTAGCGAAGAGCGTCGGGTTTGCCTTCGAAACGCCCGAGAATAGCACATCCCGGTCGGATCGAATTTCAACCGTCCTACCTATTCTTCGGTATTTCGGCCCCCCTTTTTGGTCGTTGGCGCAGCGCGCGCGGATATGGGAGGAGCGGGGGAGCCAACGCCCTGACATTTGCCAAGGTCGACCGGAGGACGTTTCCGCATGCGGGGCCAGTGCAGCGACGCGCCGGATGAATGGCCGTTTGCTGATCGATCCGGAATTTTCAGGGCTGGCGGTTCACCGCTCCAGCAAGATCACCTGCGCGCCGTGATAGCTTGTCCGCCGCGCTTCCTTGAACTGCAGCTTCGAGGCAACTCTCAGCGAGGCGAGGTTGGACGTGTCGATGATGCAGGTCTTCTTCAGCGATGGAAACTGCTGATCTCCCCATTTCAAGGCGGCGCCGACGGCTTCGGTGGCAAGGCCTCGGCCGTGCGAGCGGGGCGAGAGAGCCCAGCCGGTTTCCATCGTGCCTTCCAGCGAGGGGACGATGACGCGGTGGAGGTCGTGGAAGCCGGCCTCGCCGATAAACTGGCCGGTTTCGCGGTCCTGCAGGGCAAAGAAGCCGAAGCCAAAATAATGCCACATGCCGACCTGGCGCAGGAACCGCGTCCAGGCCTGTTCGCGTGAAAACGGCACGCCGCCGATGAAGCGGGTGACTTCCGCATCGGCAAAGAGGGCGCTGTAAGGACCGAAATCGTCGCGGCGGTAGGGACGAAGGATCAGGCGTTCGGTCTCGATGGTAGGGACGCTGTGCATATTGGTCTGTTCAGTCCGGTTGAAAATTCGATTCCGCTATTCGATCAGATTCCCGGCTCTCCGTCCCAATAATCGACTTCGCTTTCCTTTCGCCCGACGAAGCGGAAGACCGGCTTGCCACCCGGTGTCGCGCGTGACTTTGCCAGGAACTTGCCCGAATCCGGATATTCGACGATTTCGGCTTTCGCATTGGCCGAAATCGACAAGTATGTAAGCGGGACAGTGCCGGTGTTGATCAGGTGATGGGCGGTTTCGGGGCCGCCGGCCGGCGCGCCGAGCACGTCGCCGGGCTTGACCGGATACCGATCGGGGCCGAACCGATACTCACCTTCGCCGCTGATGACGACGAATAGCTCTTCCTCGATATGGTGATTGTGGAACGGGCAGCCCGATTTGCCCGGGGGGACTTCGCCATAGCCGATACCGAGATCCTTGAGGCCGAGCTGTGCGCCGAAGGACGCGTCGCGGGACTCGAAGAGCGTGCCTTCCTGCCAATGATCGAGCTCAAGCTCGGCGAGATTGACGATGGGTTTCTGCATCTCTGTCATGTTTTTCTCCACTCCAGATAAGCTTGTACAGAGCAGCCATCGGATTGAAAAGACGGCGTCAATTTCAGCGTTTCCGCCTGCAATCGCCCGCAGGCGTCCCGGCAATTCGGCGGTTGAAGCGAAAAATGCTTGCCAACGGAGCTCCAGCATGGTTTGACCGCCGCCTGCGCTGGAGATGTCCGGCCCCCATTTCAGACAGGTGACAAATGTCCGATACCGAGAAACCACATATTCTGATTGTGGAAGCGCGTTTCTATGACGATATGGCCGATGCTTTGCTCGATGGTGCGACGTCGGCGCTCAAGGATGCCGGTGCGACCTATGATGTCGTGACGGTTCCCGGCGCGCTGGAAATTCCGGCGGCGATTGCCATGGCGCTTGATGGTATCGACAATGGCGGCACCGAATATGACGGTTTCGTCGCGCTCGGCATGGTCATCCGCGGCGAGACCTATCATTTCGATATCGTCGCCAACGAATCTTCGCGCGCGATCATGGATCTCACCGTCAGCGAGAGCCTTGCCATCGGCAACGGCATCCTGACAGTGGAAAACGATGCGCAGGCCTGGGCCCGTGCGAAGAAGACCGAAGGCGACAAGGGTGGTTTTGCCGCCCGCGCGGCGCTCACCATGATTGACCTGAAGATCAAGCTGGGCGGCGAACAGTGAGCGATACTCCCACCAATCCGCCGGCCGACCAGCCGGTCAAGCAGGCCAACCAGCGCGGAGCTGCCCGTCTTGCTGCCGTTCAGGCGCTCTACCAGATGGATGTTGGCGGTACCGGCGTGCTTGAGATCGTCGCCGAATACGAAGCCCATCGGCTCGGCCAGGAAATCGATGGTGAAACCTATCTGAAGGCAGACGCGTCCTGGTTCCGCTCCATCGTCGCCGGAGTCGTGCGTGACCAGCGCCTGCTCGATCCCCTGATCGGCACGGCTCTTCAGGACGACTGGGCTTTGTCGCGCCTCGACTCGACCGTCCGCGCCATCCTGCGCGCCGGCACGTTCGAGCTTCGCGAGCGCAAGGACGTCCCCGTTGCGGTCATCGTCACCGAATATGTCGAGATCGCCAAGGCGTTCTTCGAAGAGGACGAGCCCAAGCTCGTCAACGCGGTACTCGATCGGATCGCCCGCACGATCAGAACCGACGTCAAGAAGTAGGATCATCCCATGGCAGTGCCGGTGGGTGGGGCGCGGGACATGGATCATGAACTGCGCGGCGCCCGCCGTAACGTCTATCTGCTCACGATGGCCCAGGCCATTCTCGGGACCATCGGCCCGATCGTCTTCTCCGTGGGCGGCGTCGCTGGATATCAATTGCTCGGCGAGGACAAGTCGCTGGCGACCGCGCCGTTGACAGGCTTCAATGTCGGCGTGGCGCTCGGCGCCGTTTTCGTTGCCGCGATGTCGAGATTGCTCGGTCGCAAGGCGGCTTTCATGGTCGGCGCTTTGCTTGGCGCAGGCGGAGGCATACTAGCGGCTTATGCACTTTTCCAGAGTGACTTCTGGCTGTTTGCACTTGGCCTGTGCATTTCCGGCGTGGCCGGTGGCTTTACCCAGAAGCTGCGTTTCGCCGCTGCTGACGCTTCTCCCCACTTCTACAAGCCTCGGGCGATTTCCTGGATCCTGGCGGGCGGCATCATCTCTGCCGTGCTCGGGCCGCAACTGGTCATCCTCACCAAGGATGCGCTCGCGCCGGTGTTCTTCGCCGGCGCCTTCATCGCGCTCGTTCCCACCTGCCTCGCAGCGATCGCTATCCTGGCATTCTTGCGGCTGCCGGATCTGCGCCCGGTCGCAGGCGCCATCCACGCTGGCCCTGTTCGCCCGTTGCGTGAGATCGTGCTGAATCAGCGGTTCCTCACCGGCATGGTTTGCGGCATCTCCACCTATGCACTGATGACCTTCATGATGACCGGCGCGCCGATCGCCATGGTTGTCGGCTGCGGTTTCTCGCAGGACCTGGCGACGCTTGGCATCCAGTGGCATGTGCTGGCAATGTTCGCGCCGAGCTTCTTCACCGGCATGCTGGTCAGCCGCTATGGCGCAGAAAGGGTTGTAGCCGCTGGCCTGGTGATCCTCATGCTGTGTGCTCTGGTGGCTCATGCGGGCATCGCGCTGTGGAATTTCTGGGGAGCGCTGATCCTGCTGGGGGCGGGCTGGAACTTCGGTTTCATCGGTTCAACGGCAATCGTCACCTCGAGCTACCGGCCGCAGGAGGCTGACAAGGTGCAGGGTTTCCACGACATCATCCTCTTCACCGCGGTCGCGCTTGCATCCTTCGGTTCCGGCAAGGTCCTGACGGCCTATGGCTGGGATATGCTGAGCGCCGCCGTCTGGCCGGTCACCGCTTTTTGCCTTTTGCTGCTGATTTCGCTGTTTGTTACCGAAAAACGGCGTGCCGCCTGAGTTTTATCTCAGAAAGTGATCTTCCGTACCTGTAAGTCACCGCCAACATACCGAAAAACGTGGGTTTTTCCGATTCTCGCGGCTTGACGATAGCGATTCGTCCCCGCACTCTGCCGCCACGTCTGCTGCCGTCGCTTGAAGAGGAGGCACGGTTCGCAGCGCTTTTTGGGGGTCTGTGGAACGGAGTGAGCCCGCAGGCTTAAACGGAGGAAAGAGCGAAATGACCATATTACTGGGCGTTATCGCATGCGGGTTGCTTTCGGTGGTTTATGCCATCTGGGCGACGCAATCGGTGCTGTCTGCCGATCAGGGCAATGCCCGCATGCAAGAGATTGCAGGCTTCATACGCGAGGGGGCGCAGGCCTATCTCACACGTCAATACATGACCATTGCCATGGTCGGCGCCGTCGTTTTCGTCGCTGCCTGGGTTCTTCTTTCTGTTACCGCCGCCATCGGCTTCCTGATCGGCGCGGTTCTGTCGGGTGCCGCCGGTTTCATCGGCATGCACGTCTCGGTGAGGGCCAACGTGCGCACGGCGCAGGCTTCGTCGGTCAGCCTTGCGGCAGGCCTCGATATCGCCTTCAAGTCGGGCGCGATCACCGGTATGCTCGTTGCCGGCCTGGCGCTGCTCGGCGTCACAATTTACTACCTCATCCTGACGGCGGGCCTTGGCCTTGCGGAAGGCTCGCGTGAGGTGATCGACGCCCTGGTGTCGCTCGGCTTCGGCGCTTCACTCATCTCGATCTTCGCCCGTCTCGGCGGCGGCATCTTCACCAAGGGTGCCGACGTCGGCGGCGATCTCGTCGGCAAGGTCGAAGCTGGCATTCCGGAAGACGATCCGCGCAATCCGGCGACCATTGCCGACAATGTCGGCGACAATGTCGGCGACTGCGCCGGCATGGCGGCCGACCTGTTCGAGACCTATGCCGTCTCGATCGTCGCCACCATGGTGCTCGCCGCCATCTTCTTTGCCGGCGGCGCGAACCTTGCGCTGGTCATGTCCTATCCGCTGGCCATCTGCGGCGCCTGCATCATTACCTCGATCATCGGCGCCTTCTTCGTCAAGCTCGGGTCCAACGGCTCGATCATGGGCGCGCTCTACAAGGGTCTGATCGTCACCGGCCTGTTGTCGATCATCGGTCTAGGCGCAGCGACGTCGCTGACCATCGGCTGGGGCTCGATCGGCACTGTCGAGGGCAAGGACATCACCGGCACCAACCTGTTCATCTGCGGTATTCTCGGCCTTGTCGTGACCGCACTGATCGTGGTGATCACCGAATATTATACCGGCACCAACAAGCGTCCGGTGAATTCGATCGCCCAGGCTTCTGTCAGCGGCCACGGCACAAACGTCATCCAGGGGCTTGCCGTGTCGCTGGAATCTACCGCGCTTCCGGCCATCGTCATCGTCGGCGGCATCATCGCGACCTATCAGCTTGCAGGCCTGTTCGGCACAGGTATCGCTGTCACCGCCATGCTCGGCATCGCCGGCATGATCGTGGCGCTCGACGCCTTCGGTCCGGTCACTGATAACGCCGGCGGCATTGCCGAAATGGCCGGTCTTCCTCCGGAAGTCCGCAAGTCGACAGACGCGCTTGATGCCGTCGGCAACACGACGAAGGCGGTTACCAAGGGATACGCGATCGGCTCGGCCGGTCTTGGCGCTCTCGTGCTGTTTGCGGCCTACTCGAACGACCTCAAGTACTTTGCCGCCAATGGCGACAAGTATCCGTACTTCGCCGACGTCGGAACGATCTCGTTCGATCTCTCCAACCCCTATGTCGTCGCCGGTCTGATCTTCGGCGGTCTCATTCCTTACCTGTTCGGCGGCATTGCCATGACAGCGGTCGGCCGTGCCGCCGGTTCGGTGGTGGAGGAAGTGCGCCGCCAGTTCAAGGAAAAGCCGGGCATCATGGCGGGCACGGATCGGCCGGACTACGGCCGCGCCGTCGACATGCTGACCAAGGCGGCGATCCGCGAAATGATCGTGCCCTCGCTGCTGCCGGTCTTGGCGCCGATCGTCGTCTATTTCGGCGTGCTCTTGATTTCCGGCTCGAAGGCATCCGCCTTTGCGGCGCTCGGCGCCTCGCTTCTCGGCGTCATCGTCAACGGCATCTTCGTCGCCATATCGATGACCTCGGGCGGCGGCGCCTGGGACAATGCCAAGAAGAGCTTCGAGGACGGCTTCGTCGACAAGGATGGCACGCGGCACATGAAGGGTTCGGACGCCCACAAGGCCTCCGTCACAGGCGATACGGTCGGCGATCCCTACAAGGATACGGCAGGACCGGCGGTCAACCCGGCGATCAAGATCACCAATATCGTCGCTCTGCTGCTGCTGGCCGTTCTCGCCTGATTGCGAACTGAGATGCGGCCTGCGGCATTCCCAGGAATGCCGCAGGCAAAGGGAGTGACAAGCAAAGAAAAACCCGCCGACATGTCGGCGGGTTTTTCAGTTTCAGGATTGCGAACCGCGTTTTGCACGGTTGCTGATCACTAGTTGTTGGCGTTGCCCAGCACAGACTTCGCCATGCTCTTGCCGATGCCGTTGCCGGTCAGCAACTGTCCGAGGAAGGTCATTTCCTTGCCGCCGGTCGGTGTCGTGCGGGAAATCATGTCGAAGACCTTGCCATCCTGCAGCGTGTAGTGCGCCAGCTGCGAGACGACGCCTTCCTTGTCGAAATAGACGGCGAGAACGCTCTGGTCGACCAGCTTCGGTTTCATGAACGCGACCGGGCGCTGACGCTTCTGGGAAATGTAGTAGAACACTTCGTTGTCGAAGGTCGCGGTCGTCGACGGTGTGCCGAGCGACAGCAGAACCTGCTCGCGGCTGGAGCCGACGGGCGCGAGCGCCAGCGTTTCCTGATCGACGACATAGCCTTGATTGATGGTCTGGCTGGTGTTCAGCATTTCCGCCGTCTTGCAGCCAGAAAGGGTCGTTGCGCAAATTGCCACTGTGAAAACGACGTTGTTCAGAAATTTCATGTCTGACTTGAAATACCGTTTCGTCAACGACATCTCCCTCAAGGTAACGCTGGCAGATGCGCCATTGCATTTCGTGCCTGCTTCGGTAAACCAGCTTCGGCGATCATGCAATAACAGGATGCGTGGGCTTGCGCATTTTGAAGCGGTCAAACTTGGGCTTTATGATGATATTCGGACTGTTCGGCAAAAAAAACAGCAATACGGCCATTGTCGCACGTCAATACGACCTTTTGACCGCCGCTGCCCGCCGTCCCTATCTCTATACCGACCTCGACGTTCCAGACACGGTGATGGGACGCTTCGAGATGCTGTCGGCCTCACTGATCCTCTATTTCCGCCGCACCCGCAGTTCCGAGCGTGCCGGACAGGAGATCGCGCAGGAGATCATCGATGCCTTCTTTGAGGATGTTGATCATTCGATCCGCGAACTCGGTGTCGGCGATGTCAGCGTGCCCAAGCGCATGAAAAAGCTCGCCTCGATGTTTTATGGACGTCTCGAAAGCTATTCCGAGGCTTTGGAACGTCGCGATCGCGATGGGCTGGCGGCGGCGCTGAAGCGCAACTTCCACCCACAGACGGACGATGCGTCGCTTTCCATGCTTGGCCTTGCCGACTATCTGCTCGCGGCCGAAGCGCAGCTTGCCTTGCAGGCGGAGGATGTCGTAGAAACCGGCCGGATCGACCTGCCGCAAGCGATGGCCTGATACCCGTCTTGCAAAGGCGCGGCGCCAGGGCCGCAATGACGGCTGGCAGCACTATCTTGGGCGGCGGCGCCGCCCGAAAGGACCTAACGATGAACCACGACGAAAAGCCCGCGTTTTCCTATCCGGTAAAGGTCGGCCACATCTCTGCCAATGCCGTGACGGTTCATATCGAAGCGAACGAAGCCGAACGCAAGGCGTTGCGCGACCTGTGGGATGTCCTGGAAGTCCAGTCGCTCGCCGCTGACCTGCAGATCGCCCGCTGGAAGAAAGATGGCGTCAAGATCAAGGGCCGCGTCCAGGCGAAGATTGTCCAGGCCTGCGTGGTGACGCTGGAGCCGGTGGAATCGGAGATCGATGAGCCGGTCGAGGCGATCTTCGTGCCGGAAGGCTCGCGGCTGGCGCGGATCGCTGCTAATGATAGCGGCGAGATGATTCTCGATCCGGAAGGCCCGGACCTTCCCGATACGTTTACCGGCGACACCATCGATGTCGGGCTTGCCGCGACGGAACACGCGGCGCTGGCCATCGACCCCTACCCGCGCAAGGAGGGGGCGAGTTTCGGCGAACGGATCGAAAGCAGCGAGAAGGACGATATCCGTCCAAATCCCTTTGCTGTGCTCAAGGATTGGAAAAAGGACTGAGTCCGAAAAGGCGCGCGGCACAATTCGGTTGTCACGTCAGCGAAAAACGGTATTTTGGCCGAAATCCAGCCCGTTGGGCCGTTTTGCCTCGCAAGCGGGGCTGTTGCGTCTCAAACGTCATGAAAACACGTGTGTCTCCATCGCTGATCAGAGTGATTGCGCCGGGACGAAACATGCAGTGTGGCAGGAATAAAGGATAAGGCACGCGTGGTCAGAATTTCTCTTGATGTGATGGGCGGCGACTTCGGTCCGCAGGTCGTCATCCCGGGTGCCGCAAAGGCGCTCGAACGGCATCCCGATATCCGCTTCGTGCTCTACGGTCTCGAAGATCAGTGCGTTCCCCTATTGGAGAAGTATCCGAAGCTGAAGGCCGCCAGCACCTTCCATGCGTCGGAACTGGCGATCGCCATGGACGAGAAGCCGAGCCAGGCGCTGAGGCGCGGGCGCGGCAAGGCGAGCATGTGGCAGGCGATCGAAGCCGTCAACAAGGGCGAGGCCGACGTGATCGTGTCTGCCGGCAATACAGGCGCGCTGATGGCGATGTCGGTGTTCTGTCTGCGCATGATGGCCGGCATCCAGCGCCCTGCGATCGCGGCGATCTGGCCGACGCTGAAGGGCGAAAGCATCGTGCTCGATGTTGGTGCCACGATCGGCGCGGACGCGCAACAACTGATGGATTTCGCGCTGATGGGCGGCGCCATGGCGCGGGCTTTGTTCGAGGTCGAGCGCCCGACGCTGGGCCTGCTGAATGTCGGCGTCGAGGAGATCAAGGGTCAGGAACAGGTCAAGGAGGCCGGACGGCTGATCCGCGAAGCGTCCCCCGATAGCATCGACTATCTCGGCTTCGTGGAGGGCGACGATATTGGCCGCGGCACCGTCGATGTCGTGGTCACGGAAGGTTTTTCCGGCAATATTGCGCTCAAGGCATCCGAAGGAACCGCCCGGCAGATTGCCGAATATCTGCGTGCGGCGATGTCGCGTACGCTTCTTGCCAAGATCGGTTATATCCTTGCCAAAGGCGCCTTCGACCGGCTGCGCGAGAAGATGGATCCGCGAAAGGTGAACGGCGGCGTCTTCCTCGGCCTTAATGGTGTCGTGATCAAGAGCCATGGAGGAACGGACGCGGAAGGTTTCGCAGCGGCGATCGACGTCGGCTACGATATGGTCCGTAACGGGCTGAAGACCAAGATCGAAAACGATTTGCAAAAATATCATGCCTCGCGCCCTTCCGAAGGTGCAGCGAGCGGCATGGCTGACGGGGTTTGAAGAGTATGATCCGTTCTGTGGTTCGCGGTTTCGGGGCATCGCTCCCGAAACGGGTGATGACCAATCGCGAAATGGAAGAAAAGGTTGACACGTCCGACGAGTGGATCGTGCAGCGTACCGGCATTCGCCAGCGTTACATCGCCGGCGAGGGGGAAACGACCGCTTCGCTCGGCGAGGCCGCCGCCCGTGCGGCGCTTTCCAATGCGGGCCTGACGCCGGCCGATCTCGACGTCATCATCGTTGCGACCTCCACGCCTGACAACACGTTTCCGGCGACGGCCGTCAACATCCAGAATCGCCTCGGCATGCACCATGGCGCCGCTTTCGACATGCAGGCCGTCTGTTCCGGCTTCATCTACGCGGTTGCCACTGCCGACGCCTACATTCGCGGCGGTCTTGCCAAGCGCGTGCTGGTCATCGGTGCCGAGACCTTTTCGCGTATCCTGGACTGGAGCGACCGCACGACCTGCGTTCTGTTCGGCGACGGTGCCGGTGCGATCGTCCTGGAGGGCCAGGAAAGCAGTGGGACCACGGCGGATCGCGGCGTGCTGACGGCGCAGCTGCGCTCGGACGGCACCCACAAGGAAAAGCTCTATGTCGACGGCGGTCCTTCGACCACCGGCACGGTTGGCCACCTGCGCATGGAGGGCCGCGAGGTCTTCAAGCATGCCGTCGGCATGATCACCGACGTCATCGAGGCAGCTTTCGAGGCGACCGGCACGACGGCGGACGATCTCGACTGGCTGGTGCCGCATCAGGCCAACCGCCGTATCATCGACGGTTCCGCCAGAAAACTGGGCATCCCGCTCGAAAAGGTTGTGGTGACCGTCGACCTGCATGGCAACACGTCGGCAGCCTCCATTCCGCTGGCGCTTAATGTTGCTGCCTCCGACGGGCGGATCAAAAAGGGTGACCTCGTCCTGCTCGAAGCCATGGGCGGCGGCTTTACCTGGGGTTCCGTGCTGCTGCGCTGGTAAAGAAAAGACAATATAACGCAGACGCTTGACCGGAATGGACAAGGGCAATACTCTTCCGGGCTAATCGATATTTCAAGAAAATCGGTGGGGGAAGATGAGCGGAAAAACGGTGACACGAGCAGACTTGGCCGAATCGGTTTTTCGCAAGGTCGGTCTTTCCCGAACGGAATCGGCAGAACTGGTCGAGACCGTGATTGATGAAATCTGCAACGCCATCGTGCGCGGCGAAAGCGTCAAGCTCTCCTCATTCGCGACGTTTCAGGTGCGCGACAAGAACGAGCGCATCGGCCGCAACCCGAAAACCGGCGAGGAAGTGCCGATTTCTCCCCGCCGCGTCATGACTTTCAAGGCCTCCAACGTGCTGAAACAGCGCGTCCTCAAGGCGCATCTGTCGCGCAAGGCCAAGCTGAAACCACAGTCTCCGGCATCCTGATCACGCCTTCCATCATTAAAGTGGTTGAAAACACGTCCATAAGCCGTTGAAATGCGCATGATTCGTGTAATCATTCGGATTCATGGCAATAACGGTCAGTGGCGCTAGCCGCGCGTACCGTGCCAGGTGATTTCGACGCGAAATGGGGGAAGACATGGATAAGAGCCCGGATGCGTTTCGCACCATCAGTGAAGTCGCCGACGATCTCGACCTGCCGCAGCACGTCCTGAGATTCTGGGAGACCCGCTTTCTGCAGATCAAGCCGATGAAGCGCGGCGGCGGACGGCGCTACTACCGGCCGGAAGACGTCGATCTGCTCAAAGGCATCCGCCATCTGCTCTATGACCACGGCTACACGATCAAGGGCGTGCAGAAACTCCTGAAGATGAACGGCAACAAGTTCGTCGCGGCGATCGCCAGCGGCGATCTCGCGACCGTCGAGGCGCTGGCCGCCGCCAATATCGAGGAGCCGGCACAGCCGAAGCTCGGCAATCCGGAAGAAGACCAGATCGTCGGCCGCGCCAAGGCGCCGGCAAGCCGCCGCTTNNATCGAAATCTCCGGCGCTTCTTCTCGTTCGTCGGCGGCAATGACGAAGCGCCGGAGATTTCGATCGGCAAGACCTCCGTCGGCAAGGAAGATCGCGCGCTGCTGCAGGAGGCACTTTACGACCTCCTCGAGTGCAAGCGTCTGCTTGACCAGGTGCGCTGAGCAAGGCCCGCCAGTTCACCGGCACCGCCGCTTTCCGCTCGTGCCATCACACCGTTCATGGTACGAACCCCGATCGAATTCTGAGCAAGGCAAAACGGATGGAAAAGCCCTGGACGAAAAGCGTCACGCTTGCTTTGGAAGGACCGGGCAAATACGTGACGATCTCCAACACCACCGAGGCATCCTGGGCCATGATCGAGGATTGGCCGCTCGATGATGCGCCGGCGCTGGACCGTGCGCTCGATATCTGCGCTCAGGTGGTTGAAGGTAAAAGGCCGGCAGAGGATGCCCGCAAGGCGTTTCTTGCGGCTGCCGCCGAGGCGGAGATCCCGGTTCAGGAATGACGGCTCTGCCGCACCTTTGCGATCCATCCTTCGTCTTTCATTCCATTATTGTTCCAGAACCGGGCTTGGCGGAAGCGACCGACACCTCCATATGTCCGACAATCGAACGATGAAAAGGCCGATATGATCAAGAATCTTCAGACGAAGTTTCACGCGGAGATGCTTGCCCTCTATGATCATTGCGCGCGATTCGGTTTTCGGCCGGTGCTGTTCCGCCGTCTCGTCATTCTGAAGGGCGGCGTCGAAGCCGCCAAAGAGCTTGTGTTCAAGCCCGGCACGACCGGTCTCGAACGCCTGATCGAGGCAAAGAAAACGGACCTGTCGATGGAGGCGGCGATGACAAGGCCGGAATACCGCACCCTGTTCACGCCGCTTGAAATCAAGGAGGCGGCCAAACGGCTCGAAGGCAGTGCCACGCGTGAACGTTCAAGAGGCCGGCTCACCGCCACGGTCACCAACACGAAACAGGCATAGACATCATGGCAAAGAAGCAGAAGCTTGAGCATTCCGATTTCGCCGGCGAATTCACCGATGACGGCGTGACCGTGCTTGTCGATATCTTTCGCAAGGAAGGTAGCAACGATGGCTGGACGATGGAGGTGATCGACCAGGACGAGGGTCTGACCGTCTGGGAAGAGCCCTTTGCAACGGACAAGGAAGCCTTCGAGGAATTTCTTGCCACCGTCGAGCGTGACGGCATCCAGTCTTTCCTGGAAGAGCCGGAGCCTGACGCGTCGGTACATTGAGTTTCAGACACCGCCGTCGCGGTGTGGAAGCCGCCACGGCCACGGGCCCTTTGCGGCCGGTGATCCGTCCCGATCGTGTAGCATCGCGTCAGTCCCGGTTTGGATTGGTAGCCGCATACCAGTGGATGTTCCAAGTATGTTCTGGTTTGGGGGGCGGGCTCCCCACTTCGGAACATAATTTCACCGACTTCAATATATCGGTATCGCTTACCGCGATGGAGCACTGAAATAGATCGGGTGCAGGAGTTGGATATGAAAAACATGGTTCGGAAATTTCTCTCGACGGCGCTGGTTGTTGCCAGTGCATTGATCGTTTTACCATCTGCTCCGCTGGCACAATCGCTCGACCTGTATATCGGAAGGGACGGGCCCAATCTGGAATATCGAGAGCAGGATCGGCGGTACTATGATCGGCGGCGTGGCTGCAGCGAACGGCAAGCCATTCGTCGCGCCCGTGGGTATGGAATGCGCGATCCAGCAATCCAGTCAGTAACCCGCCGCTCCATCGTGGTGGATGGGATCGGCCGTCGCGGAGAGTTCACCGCACTCCGCCTTGCCAATCGCGAGGGATGCCCCCGCATAGGATGAGGAGGCTTTAGATACGCCGGCAAAAAAACTCGCCGAAGCGGGCGAGAAGAATGAGGTGGGGTAAGAAAAACATATCGCGCCTGGCAAGCGTTCAGGCACAAGCCGTAATTGGTTAGTAAGGATCAGACAGCGAGCACTGACCAATAGCGGTGTCGCCCCGACATAGTTCGGTAACGGAACTCAAGGGCATATGGCGCCCGGAGCGCATATTCTTCGCGCCCCTTTGAATGGCTTATCAGCCGACTCTGATCCTATTGTCCGCTGCATGGCCAGTTCCGACGGGGAAATGAGGGAATAGGTGGCCCATACGGCGAGGCCGCTCAAAATTGCGCATATCGCAATGTAGGCGTACAGAATGCGCATGGCGCTGCCTTCGGCTTAATCTGCCTCACGCGATACTATGGGCCGATGTGCTTCAGTATACCAGTTTGTTCTCGTCGTCGCCGCGACATCTGCGGCGAAACGCCAACGACAGCTGGCAGCAGTGCTGGAAGGACGATGGAGACCGTTTCGTTGCTATGATCGTCGCCCCGGACATTTACCGGTCGCGGCGGTCGTGACGCGATAGACGGAGCTGACGGCATCGGCGCACCCGGTCAATCCGCAGAAAACGGAGATGGCAGAGTTTCCGCAATCATGGTGTCGATGTCGATTGGTGCGTTGGGTGCCATAGTTGCGTTCTGGAAGGCACTCAAAGAAATGCAAGCAATCACCCGTTTTGAGGGCGCAGGCGGTACAGGTCAGGAGTGGAAAGCGTAACTTGGCGCAGAAACTGCAAACCGAACAGTTCCAAGGGGTGGGGGCAATCCCTTGGGAAATATGGTCGGAGTGGCGGGATTCGAACCCACGACCCCTTGACCCCCAGTCAAGTGCGCTACCGGGCTGCGCTACACTCCGAACCGTGGAAAGCCGTATATAAACAGGACTTGGGGCGCAAGCCCTGTTTTTGGAAAAGGCGAGAAATCCGCTGAAAAAGGTAGGACGTTTTCGGTTGCCGCCCCAAATGCCGCAAACACGTCCGCAGCGGCAAATTCTCCCGATACTTAAAGTTTTCGGCAATCCCTTGCCCCGATAATGCGCATCAGAATCGAGGATGCGGACCATGGCGAAGACAGCGGCGAGAAAAGGTCAGAAGCGGCGGGGGAGCCGGAAGCAGTCAAAGGGCAGCATGTGGCCTTGGTACCTGGCGGGTATCCTGTCGGTCAGTGCGGCGATCGCCTACGATCATCGGGCTGAGATCGGGCCGATGACAGCTCCGTTCTATACGGCGTCCGTCGCCAAGCCACGGCCTGTGGAGAAACAGTCCGTTCCGGAAAAACGTGTTGAGAAAACACAGCCAATCGCAAAGCCTGCGCTCGCAATGCCGGCCATGCGCCCTGTCGAGCAGGCGGCGGTGGATGTTGCGGGCCTGAAGACTGTTGGCGAGCAGAAGGTTGCTGGAGGCAAGCCGGGGGCTTTCTATTTTTGCACCGAGACGATGGAAAATTGCGTCGTCGATGGCGGCACGTTCTGGTATGGACGGCGGAAAATCCAGATCGCCGACATTCAGGCGCCAAGAATCAAGCAGGCCAAATGCGACAACGAGCGTAAGATCGGTTCGCTGGCGAAGAGGCGTCTTTGGGAACTCCTCAATGCCGGCGAGGTTCAATTGGCGGGCGCCTCCGGTGAGGACGCCAAAGTGTCGATCGGGCAGGGGCGGTCGATCGGCGACATGCTGGTCTCCGAGGGGCTGGCGCGGCGCAAAGCGGATGGCAGGCAGGGCTGGTGCGCGCAGGGATGATTTCGCCGCCGTGTCGCGCTCCCGATGGCTACCGGTCAAGTTCCCTAGAGATGATGCGCTGTCGGTGCTTGCCGGGCAAACCCCTTAAAAGGCGCTAGAGGTCACCGCGTCGCCGCAAGGCGCCGGTACACAGCCTCGGTCTTGTCGATCATCTGCCTCATTGAAAAATTCGACATTCGGTCCTGTGCTGCCGCCGTCATCTGGCGATGCCGCTTAGGGTCGAAGCTTTCGATCATGGCGCTGGCGAGTTTGGCGGTGTCGCCGTCGTTCGCAACGATCAGGCCGCTTTTGTCCCTGTCGATCGCCATCGTGGCGCCGCCGACATCAGTCGAGACGATCGGCTTTCCGGCCGCTGCCGCTTCCAGCATCACGTAGGACATCGCCTCGTAGCGGCTCGGCATGACCAGCACGTCGAAGGCAGGGACGGCCTGCGGACCGGTGAAGGCCGAGGTCAGGCGAATGCGCTTCTGCAGGCCGCTCTCAGTGATCGCCTTGCGGATCTGCGGTTCGAGTTCGCCGGAGCCGACCATGATCAGCTGTGCATGCGGCAGCCGCGACGCGGCGTGGCGGAAAGCCTCGATCAACCGCTCGGGAGCCTTTTGATAGGACAGCCGGCCGACGAAGCCGAAGACGAAGGCGTTGTCCGAAATGCCGAAACTGGCGCGCACCGTCTTTGCCATGTCGAGTGGCGGCGGCGCCACGCCGTTGACGATAACGGAAAGCTTGCGCTCGGGCATGCCGAGCGACCGCGCATGGGCATGTTCGTCGTCGGAGACGCAGATCAGGTGGTCGGTGAACAACTGGGCAAGGATGGTCTCTATGCTGCCGAAAATCAGCCGTCCGGCCCTGCCGAGCGTCGGGTCCATGGTGCGAAACGCATGTGGGGTGTAGACGCGCGGCGCGTGAAAGCCGGGAAGGCGCAGACGGGTGAGCGCGCCGGCCTTGGAACTGTGGCCGTGAACGATATCAAAGGGCGTGCCACTGTTGATGATCCGGCGCAGCGCGCGAAAGGCGGCGATGTCGGACAGGCCTGGGGATCGCTTCATAGCGACGGCGTGAACAGCGGGAAGATCGATCGACTTCAGTTCACGGACGAAGGCGTCCTCTGCCCGCACCGGCGAATAGATCGCCTCGACATGATGGCCGCGCTCTTTCAAACCGCGGCAGAGATCGAGGAAATGGCGGCCTGATCCGCCGCCGCTCGGCTCGAGCACCTGGAGAATCCGCAGGCCGCTTTCAGCTTCGGCGATAGAGGGGTCGATGTTCATTCAAGACAATCCGCTGCCGATCCCGACATGGGCCCGATCGTACCTCTATGTACAGTGTTGATGTTAACGCAGCGTTGGTGCCGGCAAAGGACAATGCGCCTGCTTCGCTGAGACCTTGCGCCGGTGGCGATATTCCAAAGCACCGCATCCCCAGATAACGCCGAGCAGCAGGAAGAAATGCCGCCAGTGATCGGTGTCGATGACGTTGCCGATGGCCGCGTGACCGATCAGTACGATCCAGGCGATCATCAGATAGGGCTGCCAGGGCCGGTCGAGCAAAAGGAAGCGGAAGCCCATCGTCACCGTCCAGATGATCAGCGTGACATAGGAGACAAAGCCGAGCCAGCCGTAAGAGGTCAACGATTTCAGCCAGATATTGTGCTCGTCCTCGGGGAACATGGTGCTGAAGACCATCGGGCCGATGCCGAGCGGTTTTTCCATCGACATCAGGAAGCCGATCTTGTGACGGTCGAAGCGGCCGAGGTGACCACCGTCATATTCCTGGACAAGCTGGGTGCGGTTGGAAAACAGGTTGGCGACCTGCGGGATCTGCAGGGCGATGACAAGTGCCGCGACCATCAGCAGCGCCCCGCCGAGCGCAAGCACCAGGATTTTCAGCCGGAAGGCGCCTGTGCGCTCCTTGAGCAGCATGACGAGGACAAGCGCGCAGGCGCAAAACAGATAGAGCGCCCAGGCGGCGCGGGAAAAGGAGAGAAACAGTCCGAGCGCCATGATCAGGATGGCGACGGCCCTCACTGGCGCTGTGGTGATGCGCTCGGTCAGAAGGCGGTACATCAGATAGATCGACGGGGCGACCAGGAACGGGCCGAAGACGTTGGGGTCCTGGAACGCGCCTTTGGCGCGGTCGTAGAGCGTAAAATTCGAAGCTCCCGGTATGGCGCCAAAATAGCCGAGAATGCCGAGCAGGGAGGTCAGCACGCCGGCGGCGACCCAGGCATCGAAGATCAGCTTCAGCCGCTCGTGGCGGGCCTCAATGATGGCCGCGTAGAAGACCGAGGAGAGGCAGAGGAAGCCAGATACGGCCATGTACATGGGGCCGGTCGCAAGGTCGCGCATGACCGTTAGGGAGAGAATGCCGCCGGTCATGAACAGAATCAGGAGGGCGAGCAGCGGCGCGACGGAGCGCGAGATTTTCAGGCCGAAGAGAAACCACAGCCCCATCAGCGCCGCCATGAACACCTCATACGGGGCCGGTTCGGCAATGACGAAGCCCGACAGGAAGACGCCGAACGTCACCATCGCCGAGCCGAGGATCGCCACGGCGGCTAGCTGCGGGCGAAAGCCCGCCGCAGACGTGGCGTCAAGCGTGCTCAATAGGCGTTTTCCGTGTTGAGAAGCCGGATCGGCGTCAGGAACAGGATCTTCAGATCCAGCCACAGCGACCAGTTTTCGATGTAATAGAGGTCGAACGCCGTGCGGAACCTGATCTTCTCGTCATTGTCGATCTCGCCGCGCCAGCCGTTGATCTGCGCCCAGCCAGTGACGCCCGGCTTGACACGATGGCGGGCGAAATAGCCTTCGACGACATCGGAATAGGTGCGATCGGCAGTCTGTGCGAGAACGGCATGCGGCCGCGGTCCAACCAGCGACAACTGACCCCTCAGCACGTTGAAAATCTGCGGCAGCTCGTCGATCGAGGACTTGCGCAGGAACCGCCCGACGCGGGTGACGCGCGGATCGCCCTTGGTAACGGCGTTGCGTGCCGTCGGGTCGCTCATGTTGGTGTACATCGAGCGGAACTTGTAGACGTCGATCGTCTCGTTGTTGAAGCCATGGCGCTTCTGCTTGAAGATGATTGGCCCCGGCGAACTCACCTTGACGGCAATCGCCGCGCCGATGAAGACCGGCCAGAGAAGAGCAAGTGCCACGATGCTGAAGAACACGTCGAAGATGCGCTTGGCGACCGAATCCCAGTCGGCGATCGGTTTGTCGAAGATGTCGAGCATCGGCACCTGGCCGACATGCGAATAGCTGCGCGGGCGGAACCTCAGATTGTTGGCATGCGCGGCAAGTCGGATGTCGGCCGGCAGGATCCAGAGCTTCTTCAACAGCTCAAGGATGCGCTGTTCAGCGGAAAGCGGTAGCGCGATGATCAGCATGTCGATACGGGTAAGGCGGGCGAAATCCACCAGTTCGGCAACAGTGCCGAGCTTGGGGTAACCGGCGATCATGCCCGGCGAGCGCCGCTCGTCGCGGTCGTCGAAGATACCGCAGATGCGGATGTCGTTGTCGGTCTGCTGTTCGAGCGAGCGGATCAGATCCTTGGCCGGCTGGCCGCCGCCGACGATCACGGCCCGGCGCTCCATCGTACCGTTGCGCGCCCAGCGACGGATCGAAAAAGCGATGAAGGCACGCTCGGCAACGAGGAAGATCGCGCCGAGCACGTACCAGCTGGTAAACGAGAGTCGCGAGAAGGTACCGCCGGTCTTGAGCAGAAAGAGCACCAGCGTCATGGAGGCGAAGGCTAGCGTCCAGCAGCCGATAAGCCGGGGCAGGGCCCGAGAGGCGGAGCGGAGCGTGGGAACCTGATATCCGTCGCAGAGTTGCAGGAACGCCACCGTCAGCGCCGAGCCGCCTGCGATGAGCCCGCAATAGCCGAGCAATTCATCGAGCGGCGGCGCGACATAGAGCATGTGGATGGCATAGCCGATGGCAAACAGCGCTGTGAATTCGAACAGCCGCATCAGGCCGATGATCATGTTCGGAGAATAGGTATCGGTGCGGAATTGCGATGCGATACGGCGGGCGAGCGGATTGAGTTCGCGCTTCGGTTCGTCGTCGCGTTTCTCGCCGGGTGCAATCGTCCGGATCTCCGAAATCTTCTTGCGCAATGCGTCGGTGTCGAAAGCTTCCGGTTTGTCGATCTGGTTCATGGTATCCGCCCGGGCCGTTGTGTCCCTTCGGGATAGCAGAAAGCCCCTAAGAAACGCTTACGAGCGGCTGGGTGCAGGCTCCGTCCTGACGGCCGATTCCGGCACAAGCTGGTGGTAGAGCCGCATGATGCTGCCAGCCATCGTCGAGGCCGAGAAAGCCCCTTTGAAGGCTTCCGCTTCGGGCATCACTTTGGTCGCCCAATCGCGCTCGGTCATTGCCGCCGTCATGACGCTGGCGAGGGCCTGTGCGTCGTCCGGTGTCGCAAGGGCAGCGCTTTCAACGCCGAGAACCTCCGGAATGCCGCCGACCCTTGAGGCGATTACCGGCTTGCGGGCGGCGAGTGCCTCAAGAACGATATAAGGCATGGATTCGGCGCGCGAAGGCACGACGACATTGCGGGTGAAGGCAAAGGCATCGCGTGCCTTCATCGCCGGCAGCATTTCGATGCGGCGGCCAAGACCGCGTTCCAGCATCATCTGTTCGTAGTCGGCTTTCTGCGGCCCATCGCCGATCATCATGGCGGACAGGGGTTTGCCGATGATCCGCTCGGTCCGCGCGAACGCATCGACGAACAGATCGGGTCCCTTGAGGTCGCGCAGCATGCCGATATAGAGGAAGTCCACGGCATCCGGACGGGCATAGACGGTTTCGAAATCGCGATCGTCGATGCCGTTGTAGATGAGTTCGCTGCGGGTTCGCGGCTTGCCGACCTTGGCCTCGTACGTCTTGCGCTCGAAATCGCAAACGAAGACGATCGCGTCCGTCAGGTATTCCTGAAGACGCTCGAGAAGAAACACCGCCTTCCCGGAAAAAGTCCTGCTGTTGTAGTGCAGGCTGCCGCCATGCGGCGAATAGAGGCGGGCAACGCAATACCTGTTCACCCGCAAGGCTGAGCCGATGATCCGGGCCAATGCGCCACCTTTGGCGCCGTGACCGTGCAGGATATCCGGCTTCAAACTTCTGATTTCCTTGTAACTGCTCCAAAGTGCTGCCAGATCGGTCGGGCCGATGGACCGGCGGATCGGCAGGCGGACGAGACCGAGCGCCAGAAACGGCCTTATTTCGTCGAAAAGTGCGTCTTCGTAGCTGCCTCCCGTTGTGCTGTCGCAGACGATACCAACTTCATGGCCCTGCCGAGCATGCGCTTCCGCCAGATCGCGCACATGGCGGAAAATCCCACCGATGGGCGACCGGAAACAATGGATGATGCGCAGCGGGCGGGGATCCGGCATGGCTGTCAGAACAGCCGCTCGCGAACATAGATGGTGTCGCCGGCCATGATCGGGTCCGAGATCGAGACCCGGCCGGTGAGGATGCGTCCGTTGATCTTGCGGGTGACGTCGACATTCGCCTGGTTGGCACGCGGCGAGTAACCGCCGGCAACTGCGATGGCGTTCTGTACTGTCATGCCCGGAACGTAGGAATATTGCCCGGCCTGGCCGACTTCACCCATGATGAAGACGGAGCGGTAGCGGTCGACCTCGATCGTCACGTCGGGATCGCGCAGATACCCTTCGCGCAGCTTGCTGGCGATCGTCTTCTCCATCTCGGGCAGGGTATGTCCGCGCGATGGCACGGCGCCGATCAGCGGGAAAGCGACATAACCTGCCTGGTCGACCGTGTAGCTGCCGGTGAGGCCCGCCTGTTCGAAGACGCTGATGCGCAGCCTGTCGCCGCTGTCGACCCGATAGGGCTCGATCGTTGCCTGGTGGAACGCCTTGGGCGCGGGTTGATAGCTGCTGCACCCTGAAATTGCAAGGCACAGAGAGAGTGCGGCCAAGGCGGGGCCTGTTTTCAATCGTGCGGATGTCATTGGGCTCGCGCGCTCCAGAAACCATGTCATGCCCGATGTTATCAATCCGTTAGGGTTAATAGCCGGTAAAGGCGACGGAGAAATTCGCGCAAGACGGTACGTTTGACCACCCATGCAATCATTATGCTCCGGCTGTGCTCGTCCAAGTTTCATTAACCCTTGTGTTACCATGTTTGTTTACGGTGGCGCGGAGTTGTGCAGGGTTCGGGGTAAAGCGCATGTCGGGCGTCAACGACGGTCATCAGGATGTAGATATCGATCTCGGCGGGCTTTTCCGCGCCATCTGGCGGCGGCGGGGCAGGGTGCTGATGGCGACTGTCGCCTTTGCGGGGCTCGCCTTTGTCGGTGCCAACCTGATGTCTCCCGAATACCAGGGCGAGACGCGCCTGCTGATCGAATCGCGCCAGGCCGAATTCAGCGGTGCCAATCAGGCCCAGCCGCAGACCGCCGACAGCCCGTTCGATGAATCGGGCATTTCCAGCCAGGTGCAGGTCCTGCGCTCGGCCGACCTGATCAAGCAGGTTGCCCGTGAAATGAAGCTCTATGACCTGCCGGAATTCGATCCGACCGCAAATCCATCGGCGATCTCGGACGTGCTGGTGATGTTCGGTATCAAGAAGAACCCGCTCGACCTGCCGCCGGAAGAGCGGGTCCTGAAAGAATTCGAGAAGAAGCTGCAGGTCTACCAGGTGGAGAAATCGCGGGTGATCGCGGTGCAGTTCACCTCGGAAGACCCGAAGCTGGCCGCCACGATCCCGAATGCGATGGCCAAAGTCTTCCTGTCGCTGCAAAGCGGCGCCAAGCTCGATTCCAATTCCGAGGCCAGCCGTTGGCTCGAGCCGGAGATCGCCAATCTGCGCGAGAAGGTTCGCGACGCCGAGGAGAAGGTTGCCAATTACCGCGCGTCTTCCGATCTGCTGCTCACCGGCGAAACCGGCGGCACTTTCGCGACGAAGCAATTGAACGACATTTCCACAGAGCTTGCCCGCGTGCGTGGCGAGCGTGCCAATGCGGAAGCGCGGGCTGAAAACGTCCGCACGGCGCTCGCAAGCGGCCGCGCCGTCGATACGCTCAACGATGTCGTCGCTTCGCCGATGATCCAGCGCCTCAAGGAAACGGAATCCAACGTCCAGGGACAGATCGCCGACCTCTCGACCTCCCTTCTGGACGGACATCCGCGGCTGAAGGGCTTGAAGTCGCAGCTGCAGGGCATCCGTTCACAGATATTGACCGAAACGAAGAAAATCCTCGGCAGCCTCGAAAACGAGGCGAATGTCGCGCAATTGCGCGAGCGCCAGCTTGTCGGCCAGTTGAATACGCTCAAGGCGACGTCCGCCAAGGCGGGCGAAGACGAAGTCGGGTTGAGGGCTCTGGAGCGGGAAGCCACCGCGCAACGCCAGTTGCTGGAAACCTACCTTGCGCGCTACCGCGAAGCCACTTCGCGCAGCGGCGAGAATGCAGCACCTGCGGATGCGCGCATCATTTCTCAGGCCGTCGAGCCGACCGAGGTGAGTTTTCCGAAAGTGCTGCCGATCACGATCGTCGCCGCTTTCGCCAGCTTCCTCGTCAGCTGCGTGATCATCATGCTCTCCGAACTGTTCAGCGGCCGTGCCCTGCGTCCGGTCGGTCGCACGGATGAGGAAGATTTTGAAGAAATCGCGCCGGAAATGCCGGTGGTGCGAGAGACCGTCTCGCGAACGGTGGCGGCAAAGGCTGTACCTGTCATGGCGCAGGAACCCATCATTGCCCGTGAACCTGTCGTTCCGGAGCCTGCACCGGTCGAAGAGATCGAGCCGGACGAGGATGATTTCTCGATCGAATCCGTTGCCGACCATCTGTGTGTTGACGATGTTCGCGTCGCCATATCCGTTTCGCCGGCTGGCGATGAAGGTTCGGTGAACGCGGTGATGCTGACACGGCTGGTTGCCGAAGAGGGGCGCAAGATCGTCCTGATCGATCTCACCGGTTCAGCCTGCCCGACCCGCCTGATGGCGCAGTCGGCCGACCTTGCCGGCATCACCAATCTGCTTGCCGGCGAGGTGCCTTTCACCGAGACGATCCACGCCGACCGCCTGTCGGATGCGCATATCATCCCGCAGGGTGATGCTGATCCCATCCTTGCCATGCGCGGTATCGAACGGCTGCAGATGATCATCGATGCCCTGTCGAACGCCTATGACACGGTGCTGGTCGAGTGTGGTCCAACCGATGTCAATGCGATCCGCAAGGTCACCCGGTCGCGGGATACGCAGATCATCATCTCGGCGCCGGCTGTTGCCAATGAGGAGATCATCAAGCTCATCACCGGTTTCGGCGAGGCAGGCTTTGGCGAAATCGTGCTGATGACGGGAACCGGTTATCCTCAACCGGGAAATACCGGCCGCCGCGCGGCGTAGGAATAGCCGTTATCTCAGTCGCCGTCGGTCTCTTGAGCAGCCGGTGCGCCGGTATGTTGCCGACGTTGGCGCAGGCGCTGGAGGAAGGCATAAGCCTTCTGGTTTTTCTTGATCGCGGCCTTCATCCGGACCACTGCCCTATGGGCAGACGCAGCCAGGCGTCCGCGCAGCGTCAATGGCAGGACGATATCGCGCTGGACGGTCTCGACCGTACACCAGGAACGCTTGTAGGCCTGATCGCCGATGCCGAAATCGAACAGCGTCACCCCTTCGGCATTGTATCTGCGGATCATCAGATAGAAGAGCAATTCACCCGGGCTGGCGTCGGCCGCGATATCCTCGTCGATCGACCCGAACTGGCAGATAACATGATCGCCCTTGCGCGACAGCCCGGCGATGGCGACAATTCGGCCGTCCTGTTCGCCACGTAGGCGGATCGCGTTGAGTTCCAGCGGCTGACCTTCCACAGTCGGGTCCACGGTCGCAAGCGCGTGGAAGAAGGCCTGCGTCTCGTTGTCCTGGAAAACGTTGGGGAGGCCGAGCGCCTTGAAGCGGACGGCTTTCTGCTCAAAGAAGAGGTCGAGTATCTGTCGGCGCTCGTCTGCCGTTGTGGCTACAACGTGTTCGTAACCTCCGAGTGCCTCCAACCGCTTTTCCGAGACCCGAAATTTCTTGCGCCGCCGTTTGGCGTTGAGTTGGGCGAGCGTCGCTTCGAAGTTGGCAAGAAGCGGCAGCTGGAAAGACGAATTCTGATTACGGACCGCCGGAAGCGAAGCGAGCGGATGGCGTATCCCGTGCCAGTCGAAGGGCATCTTTTCCAGGGTCACGATATCAGCGACGCGCGACAGTTTCGCCGACAGGTCGGTGATCAGTGCCGCGGCCAGCTGATCGCAGGTGAGCGGATCGAAATCGGCAGCGAAGAGGCCGGTATTGATATTGCTGTGCGGCGACCCGATGAACCGCGCCGTGCGGAAGAACCGGCCGCGCACCAGTTCGAGTGGCAGGATGAAGACTGTTTTCTGCCCGATGCTGCCGCGCACGAGCAGGAGCTGGCTGGCATGGGTCGCAGCCCAGGCGGCGCACCAGTCGAAACCTTGATGCAAGGACGCAGCCGACGAAGCCTCCAGCGCACGCCAATCGGTTTCCAGCGCTTGCATGCTGACATGAACGGAGAGCTTCAGGTCTCTTGCGAGCGCAAGATCCTGCACCTTGTCCCGACGGCCATGCCAAACGCGGCGGCGAGCCTCGCTAACGGGCAGCATGTTGAAGTCCACGTCGGTCATGATCGCTTGCTGTTCCGGGAACTGGATGACGTCTCATCTACCGCAAGCATGCCCTCATTTTCATTTAAATTGGACAGGCTGCGGACCAGCTCTCCCGGATTTTGTCAAATGCGGTTACTGAATGGATAAAGCGATGCGGGGCGTGGGCGGCTGAATGCCGGCAGGCAGGAAAACGCATGGCAGAGAGGTGCTGGTGATGGCCTCTTCGGCGCCGATATCGATGCGCTGGAAAACGCGCTCTAATCGTCGATCCAGCCGCTGGCAAGCGCGCTGGCCCATTCCTTGCGGTCGCGCTCGCGGGCAAGGTTGGACATCGCCATGTGATCGTAGCCAACGCGCCGGAAAGTGACATCCCAGCGACCGTTCAACTTCGACAGAACGGCATAGGAGGCATCGGGCGAGCCGGTCTCTACCTTGTGGAACACCGGTTCGTCGTCGTCATAGCCCGGGCAACCGACGCTGCCGGGATTGACGACCAACCGGCCATCGGCAAGCCGGACAGCGCGTGGGATATGGGTATGGCCGCAGAGGATGACGGGAAAATCGATCCCCTTGGCGAAACCTTCGATACGCTGGCGTCCGGACAGGTGCACCACGCCATCGGCCGTCAGGTCCTCCAGCCAATAGGTGAGATCGTCCTGCGGCGTGCCGTGGCAGAGAAAGAGTTCCTGCCGGTGGACAAGCGTCGGCGGCAGGGCGCGCAACCAGTCGAGATGGTGCTGCTGTAGTTCCGCATGCGCCATGCTATCCGATATGCCCATCTGGGCCGGTTCCATGGAGACCAGCCAACGATCGTGATTGCCCCGGATCGAGGCGAAATCACGCCTCATCAGGATATCGGCCGTGCGGGCAGCATTGAGCGGGCCGCTCAGGTGATCGCCAAGATTGACCACGTCAACGATGTCCTGCGCCGCGATATCGGCAAGCACGGCTTCGAGCGCAAGGTCGTTGCCGTGAATGTCGGCGATGACAGCGATTCTCATACGTCAATCCTTTGGCTTGGTTCAGCGCGGTTTGGCGGGCTTTTCCATCCACTTGATGACCAGCATGGCGGGCAGGACCCACAACAGGCCGGTAAAGAAGAAGTAGGCCAGGTGCACCCACCAGGGCGAGGTGCCGAGAAGCAGCGAGGCAAAGGTGGTGGCCGCCAGCGCGTAGACGATGACGAGGATGACGATCAGGACGGTCCCGATCAATTTTCTGAGGCGTACTGGCATTGACGTCTTTCCGGTTGGCAGGTGTGCCCGGCATTTGGCCGCGACGGCATGCCGCAAAGGGGTAAGCCTTGTTTTGCATGCTGCTCTGGTGCAAATCAACGCTTTTGATGCGCAGGTCTTGAGACAAATCGCCTCTTTCAGGCGGTGCCTGCGCCTTTCGACAGTGGGGTCCTTGATGGCAAGCACGGATTTGGCAACGCAGCAGCGTCTTCTGAGCGAGATCGACACGGTCAGCCGCAATCGCGCCCAGATCAGGATCTGGCTGGGCATCGTCGTGCTGGCCCTGTTTGTGCTGGTGCTCGTCGGCGGAGCAACGCGGCTCACCGAATCCGGCCTCTCCATCACGCAATGGAAGCCGATCCACGGCGTCATCCCGCCGCTCACCACCGCGGAGTGGCAGGAAGAGTTCGAACTCTACAAGCAGATCCCGCAATACGAGCAACTCAACAGCGGTATGACCGTCGAAGGCTTCAAAACGATCTTCTGGTGGGAATGGGCGCACCGCTTGCTGGCGCGCTCCATCGGCCTGATCTTCGCCCTGCCGCTGGCCTTTTTCTGGATCCGGGGGCAGATCGAGCCACGTCTGAAATTGCCGCTGATCGGCCTCCTGGCACTTGGCGGATTTCAGGGCTTCATCGGCTGGTGGATGGTATCGTCGGGCTTGGCGGACCGCACCGAAGTCAGCCAGTACCGGCTCGCAACCCATCTCGTCATCGCCTGTCTGATCTTCATCTCTTGCATCTGGATCGGCCGTGGGCTTGCGCCGCATACAGACGATGCTGCTCCGACGAAAAGCTCGAGGAAGATGGCAGCCATCATCGCCTGCATGGCGTTGTTCCAGATCTATCTTGGCGCGCTTGTTGCCGGCCTTGATGCTGGCCTGAGTTACAACACCTGGCCGCTGATGGACGGTTCTCTTGTTCCGGGAGACCTGTTCATCCAGCAGCCCGCATGGCTCAATCTGTTCGAGAACCCGAAGACCGTGCAGTTTGTGCACCGCATCGGCGCCTACGTCCTCTTCGCCTTCGTGCTGATGCACATGATCGCCTCGCTGCGCAATGCGCCGGACACGACGCATGCGCGGCGTTCGGTGTTGCTCTTCGTGCTGGTGACGATCCAGGCGGTCATCGGTGTCACGACATTGTTGCTGCAGGTGCCGGTCGGCTGGGGCGTGGCGCATCAGGGGGGGGCGCTCGTCGTACTTGGCTTCGCCATCGCCCACTGGCGTGCCTTCGTCGGTGAATATCCGCGGCCGCTGGCGATCGAGGTGCGGGACTGATCAGCGCAGAAGCGCGTCGAGCGCGGGCATGCCGAGCAGGGCGGATGCGCCGATCAGCACATAGCAGATGATCCGAAATGTCGATGTTTTCGCGAGGCCGAAGAGGCGTGAACCGATGTAGAGGCCGCCGGCATAGAGCGGCAGGATGACGAGCGTCAGCGCAAACACTGTCTCGACGAACAGGCCGCCGATCAGATAGGTGACGGCTGTCAGCGCCGAGGAGATCACGAAATAGAGCATGAGGTTCGAGCGGATGACGAGCGCGTCGTTGACGCCACTCAGCCAGTAGGCGACCACCGGCGGTCCGCCGAGTTGGGCGGCGCCGCTGAAAATGCCGGCAATGGCGCCAACGCCCGCCGTCAGCGGCGCGCGCGGCTGGCCGTGATAGCGCCAGCCGGAAACCAGCAGCATGAGAAGAAGCGAGGCGACGATGGTGATCGCCCAGCGCAGGATGAGTGGATCTGCGAGCGCCAGCGCGGCCGTGCCGAGTGGCACGCCGATCAGGGCGCCGGATGCCATGGTGAAGACCTCGCGCCGGTTGGCCGCGCGCCATGCCGCCGGAAGCATGCCGGCCGCTGCAATCGTGTCGATCACCAGCAGAACCGGCGAAATGATTTTTGGGCCGACGATGGAACCACCGACCGGAATGAGGATGAGGGCGGCGCCGAAGCCGGAGAAGCCACGTGCCATACCGGCAATGAAGGTACAGATCAGCAGCGGGTAGAGGCCATGCTCGGGCAATGAGGCTGCAACCCTTGCCATCAGGGTTGCGAAGATACCGGTATCGCCCATGTCAGGTCAGTGCCTCTCCCGCCGTGGCGGTCGGGTCCAGGGGCGGGAGATCGCCCTTGGAAGAATTACTGTTTCAGGCCGAGAGCATGAGGTCCATGTTCTGCACTGCCGCACCCGAAGCACCCTTGCCGAGATTGTCGAGCAGGGCGACGAGATTGACCTGTTCGCCACCCTTCGAGCCGAAGACGAAGAGTTTCATCGTGTCCTTGCCAGCAAGTTCGACTGCGTCGACACGGGCCATCTTCGCGCTTTCTTCCAACGGAACGACTTCCACGATCGACTGGCCGGCATAGTGGGCAACAAGGGCCGCGTGGATGGTTTCGAGCGTTGCACCATCCTTCAACTGATCGATGAACAGCGGCACCTGAACAATCATGCCCTGCGGGAAGCGGCCAACAGAAGGGGAGAAGATCGGCGCACGATCGAGCAGGCCGTGTGTCTGCATTTCCGGCACATGCTTGTGCTTGAGCGTCAGGCCGTAGAGGAAATTCGGCGAATCTATGTGATCCGGATTGGCCGGGTCTTCCATCTGCGCGATCATCTGCTTGCCGCCGCCGGTATAGCCGGAAACGGCATTGACCGTCACAGGATAGTTTTCCGGCAGGATGCCGGCCTGCCGCAGCGGCCGGATGAGGCCGATGGCGCCTGTCGGGTAGCAACCGGGATTGGCGACGAGACGGGCGTCACGAATCTTGCCGGCCTGCGCGGTATCCATTTCGGCGAAACCATAGGCCCAGTCCGGCGCGATGCGGTGCGCCGTCGATGTGTCGATGATCCGCACCTTGTTGTTGCCTTCGAGCATGGCGACGGCCTGCTTGGAGGCATCGTCAGGCAGGCACAGGATGGCGACATCGGCGCTGTTCAGGAGATCTTCGCGAATGGCGGCGTTGCGGCGTTCTGCCTCCGGAATGGAGAGCAGTTCCACATCCGAACGGCCTGCCATGCGGGTGCGGATTTGCAGCCCGGTGGTGCCGTGTTCGCCATCGATGAAGATCTTCGGTTTCATGGTTTTGTCCTGTCCTGCCAAATGATTAGCCGTTGTTTCGGAATCAGTTTGGCATGAAATTGAATCAGTTTGACAACAGCCTCAGCCGCGCCGTTCCGCCAGCTGCTCGGCATGAAGGCCGAGCATATACATCGCGATGGTGGAGCCTGCAATGGCGGTGATATCGGCGTGGTCATAGGCTGGCGCCACTTCCACCACATCGGCGCCCTTGATGACCAGCGCGCCGAGTTTGCGGATCACCGACAGGATCTTGGCGGTCGACGGCCCGCCGGAAACCGGTGTACCGGTGCCGGGCGCATAGGCCGGGTCGAGGCAGTCTATGTCGAAGGTGAGATAGGCCGGGCGGTCGCCGACATGGCGAAGGATGGCATCGGCGATCTCGCCGGCGCTCATCTCCTCGATATCGTAGCCATAGAGGATACGGATGCCGCAGTCGTCGGGCGCGTGGGTGCGGATGCCGAGCTGGATCGAGCTTGCCGTGTCGATCAACCCCTCGCGGGCGGCGCGGCCGACGAAGGAGCCATGGTCGATGCGCCCCTTCTCGTCGGCCCATGTGTCCTGATGCGCATCGAACTGGACAAGGGAAAGGGGGCCGTGGACGGCGGCATGGGCGCGCAACAGCGGCAGCGTGACGAAATGATCGCCACCCAGCGTCAGAAGAAAGGCGCCGCTCTTCAGGATCTTTGCGGCTTCGCGCTCGATGGTCGCCGGTGTCTTGCCGTGATTGCCGTAGTCGAGCAGGCAATCGCCATAGTCGATCGTTGCCATGTCCTCGAACAGATCGCGGTCGAACGGATATTGCGGATCATTGTCGAAGATGGCCGACGCCCGGCGGATGGCCTGCGGCCCGAAGCGGGCGCCTGGGCGGTTGGACGTCGCCGCATCGAAGGGGATGCCCCAGACGACCGCATCGACGCCCTTCAGGCTCTTGGTATATTTCCGCCGCATGAAGGACAGGATGCCGGCATGGGTCGGGTCGGTCGCCGCGCTCTTCAGCGATGTGGCGGTGATCGCGTGGTCTATCGTCTTGTTGGCCATGATCGTCTCGTTTGTTGCGTGACGAGACGTTGGACAATCGGCCGGAGGAAGGCAAGACCTCGATCATGGCCGCCACCGGATAATCACTCTTTCACGAGGCCTTGGCTTCGAACGTTGGCGCGAAGTCGCCTAGCGATTTCGCCTTCAGGATCATACCCTCGATATCCTGTTCGACGATCGCCTCGAGATCGGCGAAGCTGTCGATGACATAGTAGATCGGCTGGACGATATCGATCCGGTAGGGAGTTCTCAGCACGCTCAACAGGTCGAAAGGCCGGAACTCGCATGCAGTGCCTTCCATTGCGGCTTTCGCTTCGCTTGGTGAGGAGACGATGCCCGCACCGAAGCAGCGCCGGCCTTCCGGCGTGTTGATCAGGCCGAATTCAACCGTGAACCAGAAAATGCGGAAGAGGTGCCAGGAATAACCTTTGCCGAGGCGGACGGCGGTTTCGCCGAAATGACGGACGAAGTTGGCGTAGCTCTGGTTGGTGAGCAGCGGGCAATGGCCGAAGACCTCGTGGAACAGGTCCGGTTCCTCGATATAGTCGATATGTTCGCGGCGGCGCAGGAAGGTTGCGAGCGGGAATTTGCCTTGCGACAGGAGTTCGTAAAACTGCGACGGTGGAATGAGCGCGGGCACGCCTTCGACGCCGAAGCCGGTGGTTTCGTTCAGCCGCTGGTTGACGTCGAGCAGTTGCGGAACCTTGTCCGCCTTGAGACCGAGGGTTTTGACGCCATCCAGATATTCGCGGCAGGCCATATTGGTGAGCAGCTTCATCTGGCGCTGATAGAGTTCGCCCCAGATTGCATCTTCTTCGGCGGTATAGGGATAGACCCCGTCCGTACCTGGCAGTTTGGCTGTGTAGCTGCTTTCCTTGGTCATGCTCTGATCCTCCCAGGCACTGCAAAATTCCCCGCAATTATACTTCCGAAACGACGGATTTTTCTTTCTTTCCTGCTGGTCTTCGCCATAATATTGGTAGGAATTTTCGGAGATTATGCAGATTATGAAAGAATCTGGGAATTTTCATCGCAAACTTTTGCAGCTCGTCCAGGCTGATGGCAGCCTGTCGCTGGCGGAATTGGCGGAGAATGCGGGCATGTCGCAGAGTTCGGCCTGGCGGAAGATGCAGGAGCTGGAAGCGGATGGCGTCATTCGCAAGCGCGTGACACTGCTCGACCCCGGAAAGCTCGATCTCAAGCTCTGCGTCATTGCGCATGTGACGCTGGAAGATCACCACGAGGAGGCGGTAGCGTCTTTCGCATCAGTGGTGCTGGAACGGCCTGAGATCATGGAGTGCTATGCACTCTCCGGCGCCTTCGACTATATGCTGAAGATCCGGGCGAGGGACGTTGAAAGCTACGAGGCTTTCATGACCCGCTATCTGATGCGCAATCCGCATGTGCGCACGGTGGTTTCGAGCTTCGTGCTGCGGGAGCTGAAATTCTCGACGGAGCTGCCGATCTAACGCATATCGCCCGAAAGCGTGCAGCGGTTGTGGCGCGACGATATGCGCAAATAAGCTAAAGAAAAAGGCGGGACAAAGCCCGCCTTTTTCCAAATCGATAATTCCGGAAACGATTAACGCTTCGAGAACTGGAACGAACGGCGGGCCTTGGCCTTGCCGTACTTCTTGCGCTCGACAACGCGGCTGTCGCGGGTCAGGAAGCCACCCTTCTTCAGGACCGAGCGCAGGCCCGGTTCGAAGTAGGTGAGGGCCTTTGAGATGCCGTGACGAACGGCACCGGCCTGGCCGGAAAGACCGCCGCCTGCAACGGTGGCGTCGATGTCGAACTGGCCGTCACGGGCAGCAGCGACGATCGGCTGGCGCAGGATCATCTGCAGAACCGGACGGGCGAAGTAGTTTGCGAATTCCTTGCCGTTGACGGTGATCTTGCCGGAGCCCGGCTTGACCCAGACGCGGGCGACGGCGTTCTTGCGCTTGCCGGTCGCATAGGAGCGGCCCTGGGCGTCAACTTTCTTGACATGAACCGGAGCCGAAGCTTCCGAAGTCGTGCCGAGGTCTTTCAGAGAAGAGAGATCAGCCACGATTAGGCGCTCCTTACGTTCTTGCTGTTCAGCTTGGCGACGTCGAGGACGGTCGGCTGCTGTGCTTCATGCGGATGGTTGGTGCCGGCGTAAACACGCAGGTTCTTCATCTGGCGACGACCAAGCGGGCCACGCGGAACCATGCGCTCGACAGCCTTCTCGAGAACGCGCTCCGGGAAGCGGCCTTCGATGATCTGGCGCGCGGTGCGCTCCTTGATGCCGCCCGGGTAACCGGTGTGCCAGTAGTACTTCTTGTCGGTGTACTTCTTGCCGGTCAGGACTGCCTTCTCGGCGTTGATCACGATGACATTGTCACCATCGTCAACGTGAGGAGTGTAAGTTGCCTTGTGCTTGCCGCGCAGGATGTTGGCGATGATAGTGGCGACGCGGCCGACAACGAGGCCTTCGGCGTCGATGAGGATCCACTTCTTCTCCACCTCTGCAGGCTTCTGAACGAAGGTTGACATGTTAAAACTCTTTCGTTTGAACCCGATACGTTGCCGCCGGGCGTTTCTTGTTGCTTGAATTGACGGGCTTAACGCCAACCAAAAATGAAAGCGGCCCCAAGGGACCGCGATCTGGTGCGGCTTATACGCAAAGGATGAAATGCGGTCAAGATTGCGGTTTTGTCTGGCTTGAAAAAATATATATAAAAAACAACTAGTTAGATATGGGGTATTTGGATACCACAATTTATCGTGGCGGAATCGAATAAGTAGCCGTGGCGTGAGCGACCAGCTCGTCGCTATCAAGCTCTGAAATCGCGGCATCGAGCACGGCCAGCCGCTTGCCGAGTTTCAGGATTCTGCAGGTGCATCGCAGCGGCCCGAGCTTGGGCTTCCTGAGGAAATTGATGTTGAGATTGGTGGTGACGGCGAGCGCCACCGGGCCGATATGAGCAAGCAGCGTGATATAGGCCGTGACGTCGGCCAGCGCGAACAGCGTCGGCCCGGAAACGGTGCCGCCGGGGCGCAGGTGCTTTTCCTGCGGGTCGAGCCGCATGGTGGCAAAGCCCGGGCCGGTGGCAATCACCTCGAAAATCTTACCGTCGGTATGCACCTCGGAAAAATCCGTTTCGAGGAAATGGTTGAGGTCCTCGACGGTCAGGATCGGTTCCAGCGGCATGGCTCACTCCCAGAATGCCTGTCTGCTTTACAGGCCGGCGGTCGACGAGGGCAAGCCGGAAGAAAGTCTTAAGGGCCGCAGCCGGCGCTTGAAACCGTGGTTGCAGCGGCGTACCAAGCGCTGATCCGGATAAGCACAACAAGAAATGAGACAGAGGAGACAAGACATGGCGGACGTAGTTCCCTTGCACAAGGAGGAACCCCGCGGCCTGGTGCTGCGCGAGATTTCCGGCAACGTGCTGCGGCTGACGCTGAACAATCCTCCGGCAAACACGCTGTCGATCGCGCTGATGGAAGCGCTGTCCGCTGAACTCGGTACCGTCGCCAAATCCGCTGACATCCGGGTCGTGATCCTTGCGGCTTCCGGCGCGCTGTTCTCGGCGGGGCACGATCTGAAAGAACTGACGGCGCATCGCGCCGATGAAGATCAGGGCAGGGCCTTCTTCGAAAAATCCGTGCGGCTCTGTGCCGACCTGATGCTGAAGATCAATCACCTGCCGCAGCCGGTTATCGCCGAGATCGACGGTCTGGCGACGGCGGCGGGCTGCCAGCTCGTGGCAAGCTGCGACTTGGCGATCTGCACCGACAGCTCGACCTTCTGCACGCCCGGCGTCAACATCGGCCTGTTCTGCTCGACGCCGATGGTCGCCGTATCGCGCGCCGCACATCCCAAGCAGGCGATGGAAATGCTGCTGACCGGCGAAACCATCGACGCATCGAACGCCAAGGATTTCGGCCTCGTCAACCGCATCGTGCCGAAGCAATATCTGCAGCAGGTGGTCAACAAATACGCGGCGGTCATCGCCTCGAAATCGCCGCAGGCGCTGCGGATCGGCAAGCGGGCGTTCTACGCTCAGGCCGAAATGAGTATCACTGAAGCATATGATTTCGCTGTTGGTGTTATGGTTGAAAACATGCTTGAGGCGGATGCCAAGGAAGGCATCGATGCCGTTCTGGACAAGAGAATGCCGGAATGGAAGTCGGACTAACGCACCACGTCGCGCGATAGACATCGTACGTCCCACGTAGTATGTTTGACCGATGATAAAGTCGATTGCCAACAGCGCGACACGGCAATTCGTGGAGGGTGGAAAATCAAAATTTTCCGGGCTGAACTCGGAAAAGGCGAAAATGCGGTTGGTGATGCTTCACAATGCCCGCTCGCTCGATGATTTGGCACCCCTAAAGTCGGTTGGCCTGCACAAGTTGTCGGGAGATCGAAAAATGCAATGGGCGTTGATTATCAATGGACCTTGGCGGCTGTGTTTTCGATTTGACGATGGACACGCTTATGACGTTGAAATCGTGGACTACCATTGAAGGAAACTGCGATGTTTGAAATCCATCCGGGCGCAATGCTCAAAGAAGAACTTGAGGTGCGTGGAATGACTGGCAATGCGCTGGCATTGGCTCTGCGCATAAACTCCGGCCGAGTTTCTGAGATTCTGAATGGGAAGCGCGCTATTTCCGCCGACACTGCTTTGAGACTTGGCCGTTTCTTTGGAAACGACCCGCAATTCTGGTTTGGATTACAAGCTACCTACGATCTCGCTGTGGCATCTCGGCAAAACGGTGATCGGATCAAGGTGGAAGTTCTTCCGGCGAGATCTGCCGCTTAAAATTGGCGAAAATTCTTGCTCAAGCCAGCTTCAGCATCAGCGCCCCGAGCGCGATAAGGCAGGCAGCGGCGATGCGGAAGATGCTGACGCGTTCCTTGAGGAAGACGATCGAGATGACGATGGCAAAGAGGATCGCGGTTTCGCGCAGGGCCGCGACCGTGGCGACCGGCGCTTTCGTCATTGCCCAAAGCGCCAGCCCATAGGCGCCGATTGAGCCGCCGCCGCCGATCAGGCCGCGCCACCATTGATGGCGGACATGGCGCAGGACGGGCTTGACGCCGCGTGTCACGAAGGCCCAGGAAAACAGGAGCACCGGCGGCAGAAGCGCCATCCAGAGTGTATAGGAAATCGGATTGAGCGCGAGCCGCGCACCAATGCCGTCGACATAGGTATAACTCGCGATCACCACGGCATTGGCCAGCGCGAGCAGGATGGCATGCTTGCCGCCTTTGCGTGCCTCGAAGGCGAGCGTCAGCACGCCGGTCGAGATCGTCAGCACGCCGGCAATCGCGCCGCTGGAGAGATTTTCCCCGATAAAGGCGCCACTCGTTGCGGCCACCAGCAGTGGTGCTACGCCGCGCATCAGAGGATAGACGAGGCCAATGTCGCCGGCCCGGTAGGCGGCGGCGACAAGCTGGAAATAAGCGAACTGGAACAGAGCCGAGACCAGGATGAAGGGCCAGGCGTCCGGATGCGGCAAGGGCATGAAGGGCAGGAACGGCAGGGCAACGACAGCGGCACCGAGCGCAATCATCGCGGCATCCAGCGACTTTTCCGTTCCCGCCTTGACCAGCGCGTTCCAGGTTGCATGCAGAAGCGCCCCGAACAGAACGAGAGCGATAACGTCAAGAGGCACGGGAAACCTTCGGAAGATGCGAGGAAAACGGCGTAATAGCTGCGTTTCTGGAGTGGAGAATCATGAAAAGCAATCCGATTCTGACAAAAGGTCAGATTTGGCCACGAGGCAGTCTACGGATTTACGCACGGCCCTTGACGTGATTGGTTGACAGAGGATGCTGCTGTCCCAATTATCTCCCCAACGATTGTGCAGCGCGGAATTCGACGATGAACCATGACGTGTACCCAGACTACTATCTGTCCGACATTCTGCGTTCGACGAAAACCATTGCCCTGGTCGGTGCATCGCCCAATACCGAACGGCCGAGCCACCGCGTCATGGCGTTCCTCTTGCGCAAGGGCTACACGGTCTTCCCCGTCAATCCGGGCCAGGCCGGCAAGGAAATCCACGGGCAGAAGGTCTATGCTCGGCTCGCCGATGTTCCTGAGCCGATCGACATGGTCGATGTATTCCGTGCCGCGAACGCGCTGCCCGCACTGGTCGATGAAATTCTTGCGCTGAAAGTGCGTCCGAAAGTCATCTGGGGACAATTGTCGGTCCGTGACGACGAAGCGGCGGCGAAAGCCGAGGAGAACGGCATCCAGGTGGTGATGGATCGTTGTCCAGCGATCGAATATCCGCGGCTGGTCGGCTGATCCTTCTTCCTGCCCCAAAAATCCAGTTTGGAATTCCTTACTCGCCCGGCGTGCAAATCGGGCAAAACAGTCTTTGACCGCACGGTGCCGCCTCTGAAATAGTGCGCCGAACTTGATTGAGGGAGGACACGCCGTTGAAGAACAATCCAGGTTTCAATACGCTCGCCATTCATGCAGGAGCACAGCCCGATCCGACCACCGGAGCCCGGGCGACGCCGATCTACCAGACGACGAGCTTCGTCTTCAACGATGCTGATCACGCCGCCTCGCTGTTTGGCCTGCAGGCTTTCGGCAACATCTACACCCGTATCATGAACCCGACGCAGGCCGTGCTCGAGGAACGCGTGGCGGCACTCGAAGGCGGCACGGCGGCACTGGCGGTCGCCTCCGGTCATGCGGCACAACTGCTGGTGTTCCACGCCATCATGAGCCCCGGCGACAATTTCCTCGCCGCACGCCAGCTCTACGGCGGTTCCGTCAATCAGTTTGGCAATGCCTTCAAGTCCTTCGACTGGCAGGTCCGCTGGTTCGATACGGCGGATATTGCCTCGTTCGAAAGCCAGATCGACGAGCGCACCAAGGCGATCTTCATCGAGAGCCTCGCCAATCCCGGTGGCACTTTTGTCGATATTGCAGCGATTTCTGAGGTCGCCAAGAAGCACGGCTTGCCCCTGATCGTCGACAACACCATGGCGACGCCCTATCTGATCCGGCCGATCGAGCACGGTGCCGATATCATCGTGCATTCGCTGACCAAGTTCATGGGCGGCCACGGCAATTCGATGGGCGGCGTGATTGTCGATGGCGGCACGTTCGACTGGTCGAAATCCGGCAAGTATCCGATCCTGTCCGAGCCGCGCCCGGAATATGCCGGCATGGTGCTGCATGCGACCTTCGGCAACTTCGCCTTCGCCATCGCCTGCCGGGTACTGGGCCTGCGCGATTTCGGACCGGCCATTTCACCGTTCAACGCTTTCCTGCTTTTGACCGGCATCGAAACACTGCCGCTTCGGATGCAGCGCCATTGCGACAATGCGCTTGCCGTCGCCACGTGGTTGAGCACGCATGACAAGGTTGCCTGGGTCAAATATGCAGGTCTGGAGAGCGACACCAATCATACGCTTCAGCAGAAATACTCCTCGAAAGGCGCCGGCGCGGTCTTCACCTTCGGCTTGAAGGACGGTTACGAGGCCGGAAAACGCTTCGTCGAAGGACTGGAAATGTTTTCGCATCTCGCCAATATCGGCGACACGCGCTCCCTGGTGATCCACCCGGCATCGACCACGCATCGGCAGTTGACGGCGGAGCAGCAGACGGCGGCCGGTGCAGGCCCGGAGGTCGTTCGCCTGTCAGTCGGCATCGAGGATGTCGCCGACATCATCGCCGATCTGGAGCAGTCGCTGGCGAAAGCCTGACGCCAATACGGGATAGCTGACTTTTCGGCCGTCCCTCTTTTCCTGCGGAGCTTGCATGACCCACGCGCTGACATTCGATCCGACGGCTCTCGAACCTGAAGTGGGCGCGCCGGCACCCGATCGTCTGATCTCTGGCACACCAAAATTCCGCACATGGAATTTCGAGGAAGCCGAAGGCGGCATTTACGCAGGAATCTGGGAGGCGACACCGGGGAAATGGCGCATCGTCTATGACGAATGGGAGTATTTCCACATCCTGTCCGGCGTCTCGATCGTCACCGAAGATGGTGGCGCCGAAACGCATCTGAAGGCCGGCGACAGCATGATCCTCAGACCTGGCTTCAAGGGAAGCTGGGAAGTGATTGAAACGACTCGCAAGGACTATGTCATTCGGCTTTAGGCAGAGCGCCGAGGCTTGCCAAAAACTGCCGAAAAGCACAGTCTGGCGTAAATGAGGCTGCTGTCCGGCAGGTGCCGGCCGGCTGGATTGCCGAACAAACCGGGAAGGTCGTGTCAGATGCAATCGACCGCTCGCGACCACGCCCTCATTTGCCGGGGCTGTTGGGACCAGATGCACATGCCGATTCCTATCCGGGGTCCGCTGGCGGTTCCGTTTCGCGTCTGCGGCATCACGCGGAGCAAGATGAACCCAAACATCTGCACGATTTGCGAACGGTCTTTTCGCTACGTCAAAAAGCAGCGGCACATTTCCGCCACCGCCACGATCGTGTTTGCCGACATCCGTGGCTATACCCATTTGTCCGAACAGATGGACGCCGTCACTTTAAGCGACATCGTCAGCGCTTTTCAGGATCAATGCGCTGAGGCCATCTGGGCTCACGATGGGATCGTCAACAAGCAGATGGGTGACGGGCTGATGGCGATCTTCAATTTTCCGATCAAAATCGAGCGCCATGCCGAGGCCGCAATAGCCGCGGCCATCGACATCCAGCGGCGCTGCGCTTCGGTGCTTGAGGAAATGAAGACGCGCGGTGCAGCGCTACCGATCGATGCGCTGGGCGTGGGCGTGGGCGTTCACACCGGTCAGGTCGAAATTGGAGAGTTTTCAAGTTTCCGCAGCGACTTCACGGCGATTGGCGGCACGGTAAACCTGACCGCCAGGCTTGAATCCCAAGCGGCGGCGGGCGAGATCCTGGTTTCGCCCGAAGCTGCGGCAGAGGCGCAGAATCTTATGACCTCCGCTGCTACGCGGCAGCTGGTGCTCAAAGGCATCGAGCATCCTGTGCAGGCCCATGTTCTGACCTCAGGACACTGACCGGCGCATGGCACGCCTCTACCACTCCAGTTCCAGCCGCTCCAATCCGTGGAAATGATAGCTGTCCTTGACCTGCGGCTCGCCTTTCAGCCGTAGTCCCGGCAGGCGTTCGAAAAGGATCGGCAGCGACAGTTTCAGTTCCAGCCTTGCGAGCGGCGCGCCGATGCAGAAATGCAGGCCGGCGCCGAAGGAAACATGGGCGCCTTCGTTGCGGTCGGGACGGAAGGTGAGGGGTTCGGAGAATTTCTTCGGATCGACATTGGCGGCTGCGAGCAGCAGGCCGATCTTGTCGCCCTTTTTCAGCTGGATGCCGTCGTCGAGTTCGATATCGGAGAGCGCGTAGCGCTGGAAAACGTGAAGCGGCGCAGCGTAGCGCATACATTCCTCTATCGTCCGCTCGGCGGCAGCGTCATTGGAGAACGCCAGCTCGGCGGACGTGCCGGTCTCGAGCAAAACGCGCACGGCGTTGCCAAGCTGGTGCACCGTCGCCTCGTGGCCGGCATTGAGCAGAAGCACCGCCGTCGAGATGAGCTCGTTGTCGGACAGCCGCTCGCCGTCTTTCTCGGTCGTGATCATGTGTGTGAGCAGATCATCGGAAGGGTTGTCGCGCTTCCAGTCTATGATGCTCTTCAGATAATCGCTGAACTCGGCGGATGCCTGATTGGCGTCGAGTTCGGTCTCAAGTGTCGGGTTGAACATGTACATGAGCACCATGCGGTGCGACCAGTCGAGCAGCTTTGGCGCCATATCCACCGGCACGCCGAGCATGCGGGCGATCACAGTGACGGGGATGATTTCGGCATAGGTTTTGAGAAGCTCGACCTCGCCGTCCTTCTCAAAGCCGTCGATGAGCGAATGGGAAAGGGCGGCGATTTCAGGTTTCAGCTGCTCGATCTGGCGCGAGACGAAGGCGCGGTTGACCAGCGTGCGAAGCCGTGTATGCGCAGGAGGTTCGAGTTCGAGCAGCGAATAGGCCTCCAGCCGGTCGAAATCCTCAAGGTGCGGCTTGGGTTCCGGCAAGCCAAGTTCCTCGCGGGTCGCCACATGCAGGATCTGCCGGCCGAAGCGGCGGTCGCGCAGGAGGCCGTTCACCTGATCATAGCCCGCGAAATACCATTGCTGCCTTTCTTCCCAGAAGAATGCCGGACATTGATCGTGTAGTTCGGCGTAGGAGACCAGCGGGTTCTTGTAGAAGGCGGGATCACGGACGTCGATGCTGACGTTTCGGGTCGAGGGAGTGACGGATATGGCAGAGGGTGCGGGCATTTGGCATTCTCGCTGGATGAAACAACGTGCGTAGGTTTCCGATCTAGTGCGGATGCCTGATGGTCGACAAGGAGATTGTCAGGCCCATGCCAGATTTTGCCATCTGGAAAATCGCAGCGCAGGCGTCGGAAAAGCGCTCATTTGCTGGATGGCGCTTGCCTTGCGGTGTGACATGGCTATTTCATGGGCGATGAACCGCAATGACCAGAGAGAGACGATGGCTCGATCGCAAACCAGCCTGTCAGCGGGCATTCTGGCCGCCATCCGCGGGAAGCGTGTCTCACTTGCGGGCAGGGACCCGGCAGGCGAGCGCGGCGACACCGTCATTGCCTCCTATAACATCCACAAATGCGTCGGCACCGACAGCCGCTTCGATCCCGGCCGCACCACCGAAGTGATCACTGAAATCGGCGCCGATATCATCGCCCTCCAGGAGGCCGACCAGCGTTTCGGCGAGCGGGCAGGCTTGCTCGACCTTGAACGGCTGCACCGCGACTGTCACCTGATTGCAGTGCCCATCGCCGCCTTTTCCGCAAAAGGACACGGCTGGCACGGCAATGTGCTGCTTTTGCGCGAGGGCGCCGTTGCCAAGGTTCATCAGTTGAAACTGCCCGGCGTCGAGCCACGTGGCGCGCTTGTCGTCGATCTCGACTTGAAGGCGGGGCCATTGAGGATCATTGCCGCTCATTTCGGCCTGCTCAGGCATTCCCGGGCCCGGCAGGCGGAGGCGATCATCGCGGCCATCAGCGAAGCAGAGGAGCGGCCGACGCTGTTGATCGGCGATCTCAACGAGTGGCGGACAGGGCGTCGGTCGGCGCTGAGTTACCTCAGCCCGGTCTTCGATCATGCCGCAACGGCAGTACCGAGCTTTCCCTCGCGGTTCCCGCTTTTGGCGCTCGACCGCGTGATGGGGAGCCCGCACAATCTGGTCACCGCTGTGGAGGTGCACAATACGCCGCTCGCCCGCGTGGCTTCGGATCACCTACCGATCAAGGCCTATATTGATCTCAAGGCTGCACTCGGCGGTGGCGAAAATCTGATCGAAGCGGTTTCCGCCGCTCGACCCTGACGGACAGGTCGTCGTTTCATGCGCGCCTACATCGTCGCTCTGTCCATTTTTGTGTCCGGCCTGTTGGCGCTGATCGCCGTCTATGCCTATGGCCGCTTCGGGCGGCGATTACAGGGACCTGCATCGAGCGCCTTGCGGCCAGAAAGCGATCAAACTGAACTCGACCGGCTGGCGGCGCCCCTGCTTGACGAGCATGAAGGTCTCAACGGCATTTCGCTGATCTCCGACAACATGGCCGCCTTTGCACTCAGGGCTGTGTCGGCGCGCAAGGCCGGACGCAGCCTCGACCTGCAATATTACTACTGGAAGAACGACCTGACCGGGCGGATGCTGACGCGTGAGGTGCTGTCCGCGGCCGATCGCGGCGTTCGGGTGCGCCTGCTGCTTGATGATATCAATGCCGGTCTGCATGACCGTATGTGCCTGTCGCTCGATGGTCATCCGAATATCGAGGTTCGCCTGTTCAATCCGAGCCGGGCGCGGACCGATCGCTTCAAGCGCGGCTTCGAGATGATGCTGAGACCCTTCCGCGCCACGCGGCGCATGCACAACAAGCAGTGGATCGCCGACGGCCGCCTGGTGATCGCCGGCGGCCGCAATATCGGCAATGCCTATTTCGATGCGGATGAACAGTCGAATTTTCGCGATCTCGATGTCTGGATGCTGGGACCTGTCGCCGACGACGCGGCGGTGGTCTTCGATGGCTACTGGAACAGCCCTGTCGTCTTGCCGATCGGCTCGCTGCGCACGCCGCGCACGCATTATCTGCCGGCTTTCAGGGAGAAGCTTGAAAGGATCGCCGCAACGCCCGGCGGTCGGCATTATCTGACACACGCTGACAGGGTCATGCAGGAGGGTGGCCTGTTGCCGGCAAAGGCGAAGCTTCATTGGACAAGCGATGCCAGGCTCGTGTCGGATCCGCCCGAAAAGGCGTTTCTACAGAAACGCAACAACTGGATCATGCGGGAGTTGTTGCCGGTTCTGACGTCGGCGCAACGGGATGTCCGGGTGATTTCTCCCTATTTCATACCCGGCACTTTGGGTATCGCCGAAATCGCCAAGCTCGTTGAGCGGCAGGTCAAGGTCGATGTGTTGACGAATTCTCTGGCGGCAACCGACGTCGCGGCGGTTCATGGTGCTTATGCCAATTACCGCAAGGCGTTGTTGAAGAGCGGCACGACATTGTTCGAGCTGAAAGCTGTCCACGAATTCGGCGATCCGCAACGCATGTCGCTGTTCGGTTCGCGCGGTGCCAGCCTGCACACCAAGGCGTTTACCGTCGATGGAAAGACCGGGTTCGTCGGGTCGATGAATTTCGATCCACGCTCGGCGTCGCTGAATACAGAGATGGGGGTGCTGTTTACCCATCCGGCGCTGGTGGAGGAAGTGGACGCGATCTTCGACGAGGAAACAAGCCCGGCAAACAGCTTCCGGCTGTCGCTTGAAAAAGGACGTCTTTGCTGGCGCGACAGGGAAGATAATGAGCCGCGCATGCTTCGCAGCGAACCGGAGGCGGGTTTCCTGCGCCGTCTGACGGCCGGGATCATTCGCATCCTGCCGATCGAATCGCAGCTCTGATCCGCATTTACCGATTTTTCACCCTGAAGAACCGAAAGCCTGTGTGAAAAGGCGAAAAAAACCGACCGGCGCTCTATCCCGCCCGTTAGAACCCGCTAAAGGATCAATGTGAATGCACCGGGATGGCAATATCGTGGCTTCGGCCGGGTATTAACGTTATGCAGAGTTCGCGACTTGAAGTGGGGTACTTGGACACTCTATGTATGGGCAAGAGATATTCCCGATGATTCCCGGTGCGCAAAAGGGTTTGCGCACCAGCTAGACAAAGGTTTGACATGAGAAATCCCGTTGATACCGCCATGGCTCTGGTGCCGATGGTCGTTGAACAGACCAATCGCGGCGAACGTTCCTACGACATCTTCTCGCGCCTTTTGAAGGAGCGCATCATCTTTTTGACGGGTGCCGTGGAAGACCACATGGCAACGCTGATCTGCGCGCAGTTGCTGTTCCTCGAGGCTGAAAACCCGAAGAAGGAGATCGCGCTCTACATCAATTCGCCGGGCGGCGTCGTCACTGCCGGCATGGCGATCTACGATACGATGCAGTTCATCAAGCCTGCCGTTTCGACGCTTTGCATCGGCCAGGCTGCCTCGATGGGGTCGCTGCTTCTTGCCGCCGGCCACAAGGATATGCGTTTTGCGACGCCGAACGCGCGCATCATGGTTCACCAGCCGTCGGGCGGCTTCCAGGGCCAGGCATCCGACATCGAACGGCATGCCCGCGATATCCTGAAAATGAAGCGCCGTTTGAACGAAGTCTATGTCAAGCACACCGGCCGGACCTATGAAGAGGTTGAACAGACGCTTGATCGTGACCACTTCATGACTGCGGACGAAGCCCTGAGCTGGGGTGTCGTCGACAAGGTCATCACCTCGCGTGAGGCCATGGAAACGGCCGAGCAGGCGTAGTTTTCAAGCTTTTGTGTGCGGATAGATGCAATTGTGACACATTTGTATCCGTCATGGGGCTTTATCCGCAGGCCAAAGCCGTTAATATCGACCGTTAATGCTATGTTGAAGTTTGAAGTCCTAGCATTCGGTATTCGGTGGGAGATTCGTTGCTGCCGGACATCAAACATGGTTGTTTGAAGCCGGTTCGTACTCCCGAAAGCGCCGTCTCTTTGCGCATGAACGCGGAAGGAATTGCGGAGCGGGTTGAGTAGTCCGTTTCACCTTGTCTGAGGTGTCCGGCGTGCTGGAAGGAAAGTGATATGAGCAAAGTCAGCGGTAGCAACGGCGGTGACTCTAAGAATACCCTTTATTGTTCCTTCTGCGGCAAGAGCCAGCATGAGGTCCGCAAACTGATTGCCGGACCGACGGTGTTCATCTGCGATGAATGCGTCGAACTCTGCATGGACATCATCCGCGAAGAGAACAAGACCTCGATGGTCAAGTCCCGTGACGGCGTTCCGACGCCGCAGGAGATCATCAAGGTTCTCGACGAATACGTGATCGGCCAGCAACAGGCCAAGCGTATCCTGTCGGTCGCTGTCCACAATCATTACAAGCGCCTGGCCCATGCCGCCAAGGGCACCGACGTTGAGTTGGCGAAATCCAACATTATGCTCGTCGGCCCGACCGGTTGCGGCAAGACCTATCTGGCGCAGACGCTGGCGCGTATCATCGACGTGCCGTTCACCATGGCCGATGCGACGACGCTGACCGAAGCCGGTTATGTCGGCGAGGACGTCGAAAACATCATCCTGAAGCTGCTGCAGTCGGCCGACTACAATGTCGAGCGGGCACAGCGCGGCATTGTCTACATCGACGAAGTCGACAAGATTTCGCGCAAGTCCGATAATCCGTCGATCACCCGCGATGTCTCGGGCGAGGGCGTGCAGCAGGCGCTTCTGAAGATCATGGAAGGCACGGTTGCTTCCGTACCGCCCCAAGGCGGCCGCAAGCATCCGCAGCAGGAATTTCTGCAGGTTGACACGACCAACATCCTGTTTATCTGCGGCGGTGCCTTTGCTGGCCTCGACAAGATCATCTCGGCACGCGGCGAAAAGACCTCGATCGGCTTCGGTGCTGCGGTGCGTGCGCCGGAAGATCGCCGTGTCGGCGAAGTTTTGCGCGAACTGGAGCCGGAAGACCTGGTGAAATTCGGTCTCATCCCGGAATTCATTGGCCGTCTGCCCGTTCTGGCAACGCTTGAAGACCTAGACGAACCGGCACTGATCCAGATCCTGTCGGAACCGAAGAACGCGCTGATCAAGCAGTACCAGCGCCTGTTCGAGATGGAAGACGTGGAACTGACCTTCCACGAGGATGCGCTGCGCGAAATCGCCAAGCGCGCCATCATCCGCAAGACCGGTGCCCGTGGCCTGCGTTCGATCATGGAGAAGATCCTGCTCGACACCATGTTCGAACTGCCGACGCTGGAAGGTGTCCGCGAAGTGGTCATTTCCGACGAAGTCGTGAAGGGCTCCGCCCGCCCGCTCTACATCTATTCGGAGCGCTCGGAAGAGAAGGCCAACGTTTCGGCGTGATCCGCACTCGACTTAAGTTGAAGAGGCCCGCCACGTGCGGGCCTTTTTTATGGGGCAAATTGCAGGTACGACTGTCGCTGCTGCCTGCAAAGAAGAACAGGTGAAGCCAAAAAGGCGCGGCAGCCTTGCATATTCAGCATGGCTTCGATCCGCCAAAAGTCTTACCGCGGGACGTTGCCGCCTCGTGGATAATCAGTAGAATCGGCGATTGCTAAAATCAGCCAAGAACGCAATTATGTAATGATTCTATGTCGGCGTGTCCTGTTATAGATTGTGTGCGTTAAGTCCCTGCGGCAAGGTCCGCGACAGTCAAATACCGTTTAATATCCGACTACGGCGCCCTCCCAGGTCGGTAGTCGGCGAAGGGTTGAAAACAGACGTTACACACTCCACCTGACAGTGGAAAGAATGAGGACCGGAAGCGCTCTTGAACGCTTCGGGTAACGGGCCCGGAAACGGGACGGAAAGGAAATGACATGACGAGCAAAACGTCTCCGGCAATTGAGAGTGCGACCTATCCGGTGCTGCCGCTACGCGACATCGTGGTGTTCCCGCATATGATCGTGCCTCTGTTTGTCGGCCGTGAAAAATCGATCCGCGCGCTGGAGGAGGTCATGGGCACCGACAAGCAGATCATGCTTGCGACCCAGATCAACGCGAGCGACGACGATCCGGAACCCGCAGCAATCTATCAGATCGGCACCATTGCCAACGTGCTTCAGCTCTTGAAGCTGCCCGACGGCACCGTCAAGGTTCTGGTCGAGGGCCGTTCGCGTGCCGAAATCGACGGCTATACCGCCCGTGACGAATTCTACGAAGCGATGGCGCACCCGCTTGCTGAGCCGGAAGAAGACCCGGTCGAGATCGAAGCGCTCAGCCGTTCCGTGGTGTCCGAATTTGAGAGCTATGTGAAGCTCAACAAGAAGATTTCTCCGGAAGTCGTCGGCGCTGCCAGCCAGATCGAAGACTATTCGAAGCTTGCCGACACCGTCGCTTCGCATCTCTCCATCAAAATCGTCGAAAAGCAGGAAATGCTTGAGACGACCAGCGTCAAGCTGCGCCTTGAAAAGGCGCTCGGCTTCATGGAAGGCGAGATTTCCGTACTGCAGGTCGAGAAGCGCATCCGCTCGCGCGTCAAGCGCCAGATGGAAAAGACCCAGCGCGAATATTACCTGAACGAGCAGATGAAGGCGATCCAGAAGGAACTCGGCGACGGCGAGGAAGGCCGCGACGAGATGGCCGAACTGGAAGACCGCATCGCCAAGACCAAGCTCTCCAAGGAAGCCCGTGAAAAGGCCGACGCGGAAGTCAAGAAGCTGCGCCAGATGAGCCCGATGTCGGCGGAAGCCACCGTCGTGCGCAATTATCTCGATTGGCTGCTCGGCATTCCGTGGAGCAAGAAGTCGAAGGTCAAGACAGATCTCAACCATGCCGAACAGGTTCTCGAACTTGATCACTTCGGCCTCGACAAGGTCAAGGAACGGATCATCGAGTATCTGGCGGTGCAGGCACGTTCGCAGAAGATCAAGGGTCCGATCCTGTGCCTCGTCGGCCCTCCGGGCGTTGGCAAGACCTCACTTGCCAAGTCGATCGCCAAGGCGACCGGCCGCGAGTACATCCGCATGGCGCTCGGCGGCGTTCGCGACGAAGCCGAAATCCGCGGTCACCGCCGCACCTATATCGGCTCGATGCCCGGCAAGGTCATCCAGTCGATGAAGAAGGCGAAGAAGTCCAATCCGCTCTTCCTGCTCGACGAGATCGACAAGATGGGCCAGGACTTCCGCGGCGACCCGTCCTCGGCTCTGCTCGAGGTGCTGGATCCGGAACAGAACTCGACCTTCATGGACCACTATCTGGAGGTTGAATATGACCTCTCGAACGTGATGTTCATCACCACGGCGAATACGCTGAACATTCCGGCGCCCTTGATGGACCGTATGGAAGTCATCCGGATTGCCGGTTACACGGAAGAGGAAAAGCTGGAAATTGCCAAGCGGCACCTTTTGCCGAAGGCGATTGCCGACCACGCGCTTCAGCCGAAGGAGTTCTCGATAACCGACGGTGCTATTTCCGCGGTGATCCAGACCTACACCCGGGAAGCCGGTGTGCGTAGCCTTGAGCGCGAGCTGATGAAGGTTGCCCGCAAGGCAGTGACTGAAATCCTGAAGGGTCGTACCGACAAGGTCGAGGTTACCGCCGAGAACATCAACGACTATCTCGGCGTTCCGCGCTATCGCCATGGCGAAGCCGAGCGCACCGATCAGGTGGGCGTTGTTACGGGTCTGGCCTGGACTGAGGTCGGCGGCGAACTGCTGACGATCGAAGGCGTCATGATGCCCGGCAAGGGCCGCATGACGGTGACCGGTAACCTCAGGGACGTGATGAAGGAATCGATTTCGGCCGCGGCCTCCTACGTCCGTTCGCGCGCGATCGACTTCGGCATCGAGCCGCCGCTGTTCGACAGGAGCGACATCCATGTGCACGTGCCGGAAGGCGCGACGCCGAAGGACGGCCCATCCGCCGGTGTGGCCATGGCAACGGCGATCGTGTCGATCATGACCGGTATCGCTGTTAACAAGGACGTGGCGATGACGGGTGAAATCACCCTGCGCGGCCGTGTCCTGCCGATCGGTGGCCTGAAGGAAAAGCTGCTCGCAGCGCTTCGCGGCGGCATCAAGAAGGTGCTGATCCCGGAAGAAAACGCCAAGGATCTGGCTGATATTCCGGACAATGTGAAGAACAACATGGAGATCGTGCCGGTCTCGCATATCGGTGAGGTACTGAGTCACGCGCTGCTACGGGTTCCGGTGGCGATCGAGTGGGATCCTGCCAAGCAGACGGTGCCGATTGCTGCCGTCGATCCGGTCGACGACGCCGGAGTGTCGATTGCACACTAGGGACTTGACTTGAGCTTCAAGCGGTGCCTGCCATAGGTTGAGTGCCGATTTGGAACGGAAACAGTGGAAGACCGGCATTTTTGCCGGTCTTTTTTATGTAAAACCTCTCGCAAAGCCTTGCATTCCATGGGATTCGGAGCGATTGGGTTTGCCAAGGCGGGGGTCGCGCGTATGCTGCCCTCGGCTTGAAAATTGAGTCGTTTCGAACCAGTATTGAAAGGGGTGGAAACATGAACAAAAATGAGCTCGTGTCAGCAGTTGCCGAGAAGGCCGGACTTTCGAAGACCGACGCATCTTCTGCAGTTGATGCACTCTTCGACGTCATCCAGGCAGAACTGAAGAACGGCGGCGACGTTCGTCTCGTCGGCTTCGGCAATTTCTCGGTCAGCCGCCGCGAAGCATCCAAGGGTCGCAACCCGTCCACCGGCGCAGAAGTCGACATTCCGGCACGCAATGTGCCGAAGTTCTCGGCCGGCAAGGGTCTGAAGGACTCCGTGAATTAAGTTTCATGTTTCATCTGCAGCACCGCGGCGAAGACGCCGGCGGTTCGATAGCAGGTTGATTTGAGGCCCGGGTTTTCCCGGGCCTCTTTTCGTTTGCAGCGCGTGCTATTTTCGCTGTTCGCCTTCGCTTGCCGGCCGCTTTCTAATATGCTCCGGCTGTCATGCGCGTGTTACACTGCGCGATCACAACCCCTCCGTATTCGATTTATTTGGAGGGATTCCTGTGAAGACATTTTCACTGACCGCAGCGCTTGCCGCCGTGCTTGCCGCATCCACGGCTTCCGTCGCATTTGCCGAGCCGGTATTCAATCGCATTGCCTCTTTTGCCGTCGCCGACAATCTTCCGGCCGACGTTGACAAGAAATCCGTGACCTCGGCTGAAATCATCACGGCTAGCGAAGACGGCAATACGCTCGTCTATTCCGACAGCCCGCTGAAGGCGATCGGCTTCATCGACATCACCGATCCGAAGGCGCCGAAAGCCGGTGGCATCCTGTCGTTCGAAGGCGAACCGACATCCGTCGCGATCGCCGGCGCAAAGGCGCTGGTAGCCGTCAACACACGCGAAAGCTTCGTCAAACCGTCCGGGTTCTTGGCGACCGTTGATCTGGCGACGAAGAAGCTGGACGCCAAGTGCGATCTCGGCGGACAGCCGGATTCGGTTGCGATCAACAAGGACAAGACGTTGGCAGCGATCGCCATCGAAAACGAACGCGATGAAGAGGTCAACGACGGCAAGATCCCGCAGATGCCCGCCGGCGACCTCGTCATCGTTTCGCTGAAGGACGGCGCTGCCGATTGCGCCTCGATCAAGCATGTGACGCTGACGGGTCTGTCGGAAATTGCCGGCGACGATCCGGAGCCGGAATTCGTAGCCTTCAACGGCCTGAACGAAATCGCCCTGACGCTTCAGGAAAACAACCACATCGTCATCATCGACGGCACGACCGGCACAGTGAAGACGCATTTCTCGGCAGGTACCACCAATCTCTCTGCTGTCGATGATAAGCGCGATGGTAAGCTGGCCTTCACGGCCGAACTGAAGGACGTGAAGCGCGAGCCGGATGCCGTGAAGTGGCTGGACGACAACCGCCTGGTCGTTGCCAACGAAGGCGACTACGAGGGCGGTTCGCGCGGTTTCACCATCTTCGACAAGACCGGCAAGGTGTTGTTTGAAGCAGGTTCGAGCTTCGAGCATGCCGTTGCTGCAATGGGCCACTATCCGGACAAGCGTTCGGCTGCCAAGGGCATCGAGCCGGAAGGCCTGGAAGCTGCAACCTTCGGCGAAGACAAGCTGTTCTTCGTTCTGGCCGAGCGTGCCTCCGTCGTTGGCGTCTACAAGGACACCGGTGCCGATCCGGAACTTCTGCAGATCCTGCCGTCGGGCATCTCGCCGGAAGGTGGCGTGGCCATTCCCGGTCGTAACCTGCTGGCAACTGCGAACGAAGTCGATCTGGTCGAGGACGGCGGCGCCCGCTCGCACGTCATGATCTATGAGCGCGCGGAAGGCACTGCCGCCTATCCGCAGATCACCTCGGCCGAGAGGGACGGCGTTCCGCTCGGCTTCGGCGCACTTTCCGGTCTTGCCGCGATCAAGGACAAGCCGGGCATGCTCTACGCTGTCAGCGATTCCGTCTACTCCTCGCAGCCGCGCATCTTCACGATCGACGCAACGCAGAAGCCGGCTCTGATCACCGACGCGCTCACCATTACCCGTGATGGCGCACCGGCCCAGAAGCTCGATATCGAGGGCATCACCAATGATGGCGACGGCGGCTTCTGGCTGGCTTCCGAAGGCGATGCTGCCAAGCTCTATGCAAACGCACTCATCCACGTGAACGCCAAGGGCGTGATCAAGAAGGAGATCGCCATTCCGGAAGAGCTCCGTGCCAATGAAGTGCGCTGGGGTTTCGAAGGCGTCACCAGCGTTGGCGAAGGCGACGCAACGACGCTGTGGATGGCGATGCAGCGGCCTTGGAAGGATGACGAGAAGGGCTTCGTCAAGCTCGTCTCCTACAATCCGGCTTCCGAGGAGTGGGGTGCTGTCCGTTACCCGCTTGAAAAGACCGAAGAAGGCTGGGTCGGCCTTTCGGAAATCACCGTATACGGCGACTATGCCTATGTCATCGAACGCGACAACCTGATCGGTAAGGCTGCCAAGCTGAAGAAGATCTACCGTGTTGCACTTGCCGACCTGAAGCCGGCCAAGCTGGGCGGTGAACTGCCTGTCGTCAAGAAGGAGGAGGTCCGCGACCTCATTCCGGACCTGAAGGCACTCGGCGGTTATGTCGTCGACAAGGTCGAAGGCTTCACGGTCGATACAGCCGGTAACGGCTATGTCGTCACCGACAATGACGGTGTCGATGATTCCTCGGGCGAAACGCTGTTCTTCCCGATCGGCACGATGAACGCGATGTAATTGCTTCAGTGCTGGTAACGGAAAAGGCCGGGACATGATGTCTCGGCCTTTTCTATTTGGTCCTGATGTGATTGGGGAAGGGGCGCGTTACTCGGCTGCAGTTTCGCCAGCACCTTCGCCGAATTCCTTGCGCTTGCGGATTTCTTCGGCCTTAACGACCAGCCGGCTGACAATATCGTGCATCTGGTCGAGTTGCTGGTCGTCCAGCGCCGAGAAAATTTCCTCGATCAGCTGTTTTCGCGGATGCTCGGCTGCCTCTAGGACGATGCGCCCAACATCGGTGATCGAGACGATCTTGGCCCGCCGGTCTTCCGGGTCCGGCTTGCGCACCACCAGCTTGTCGCGCTCCAGCCCGTCGATGGCTTCCGTGACCGTCCGCGGCGCAAAATTGAGCGCACCGGCGATATCGGTCGACCGGCAGGGACCGAGCTTGCTCAGGAAAAACAGGAACTTGCTGCGCGCCAGCGATACGCCTTCCTCCGTCATCGATTCGTTGATGAGGCGGTGGACGCGATGATAAAGCTCAAAGAGCTTGTCGGAGACTTCGAATGTGGATTTCATGTGCTTCATATGGATATTATGAGGTGCCATGTCAAATGACGGTACTAGTGCGGCGTTATAGTCAAGTGTAATCTCTGAACATTGGCCCCAGGCCTCTGTTTCCCCCAATAATGTTCCAAAGAGTGAAAGCGTTGAATAGACGCGAAGCGGAGTGTTCGCGGCATTGACGCCGCCCCGGGCTGCGGGCCATGGTCGGCCATGCCATTCCGTTTCGTCCATACCGCCGATCTTCATCTCGATTCCCCGCTGCGCAGTCTGGCGTTGAAAAACCCGGAGCTTGCCGAACTGGTGCGCGGCGCGACCCGGACTGCGCTGGCGAGGATCGTCGATCTGTGCCTCGCTGAAGGCGTTGATGCGCTGCTGATCGCCGGCGACCTCTATGACGGCTCGCAGACCTCGATGAACACGGCGCTCTATCTGGCCGGCGAGCTGCGGAGGCTCGAGGCTGCCGGCATTCGCGTGTTTCTCATACGCGGGAATCATGATTCCCAATCGACCATCAAAAAGGAGCTAACGCTTCCGTCAAACGTTCATCTCTTCTCAGGCCGCGTGAAGCCGGTATTGGCGAAGGCTCTTGAGACTGGACGCGAGGTCTATATCCACGGCGTCGGCTTCGATAATCCCCATGCACCCGACAGCCTGCTTTCGTCCTTTCAGGAGCCGATCACCGATGCCGTCAACATCGGCATGCTGCACACCAGTCTGGCCGGTGCCCCGGGGCACGATCCCTATGCACCATGCAGCGTGACCGATCTTGCACGGCACGGTTTCGACTATTGGGCGCTGGGCCATGTCCATTTGCGGCAGGTGCATTCCGAGACGCCGTTGATCGTCATGCCTGGCATGCCGCAGGGGCGGGATATCAACGAGGCCGGCCCCAAGACCGTGACGCTGGTGACTGTTGGCGATGACGGGCGCTTCGAGCATCGCGAACATGAGATCGGACAGGCCGTATTTGAGCGTGTTCTTGTTGATCTGAGTGGCACGCAAGATTGGCGGCAGATGCTGGAGACGGTGGGGGAAGCGTTGTCTTCGCTCAGAAACCGGTCAATGGCGGATCACCTCATCCTGCGCATCAGCCTGAAGGGGGCAACGCCGCTTGCCTGGAAGCTCCGGCGCGATCCGGATTTTCTGCTTGCCGAACTCTCCAACCTTGCTGCGGGCCTCACCGGCTGCTGGATCGAGAAGATCGATATCGAATGCCGCGGCATTGATGCGGGTGCGTCCCTGTCGGGTCCCGATCCTGTCGAGGAATTGGCCGCCCTGATCCAATCCGACGTGCTGCCGTCGCATGCCTTTCGCCAGGAGGCGGGCGCGATGCTGGACGAGTTGTTGTTACAGTTGCCGCGTGAGCTACGCGAGAGTTTGGCCGGCGATGAGAAGGCCGCAGGGCGGTTCGCGGAAGCGCTCGCGCTGGCCGGCAGCGATGATGTTCTCGCCCATCTGCATGGCGATGCAGGGGAGACGGACCGCTGATGCGCCTCAATCGTCTCGATCTCGTTCGTTACGGGAAATTCACCGGGCGCAGCCTGGATTTTGGCGAAGCGCGCGCCGGAAGCCCGGATTTTCATCTCGTCTACGGCCCGAACGAGGCCGGAAAATCAACGCTGTTTTCCGGCTTTCTTGATCTCCTGTTCGGGATCGATAACCGCAGCGGCTATGGTTTTCTGCATCCTTACGAGACGATGCGTGTCGGCGGCGTGATCGAGACCGGCGGAAAAGCCCATGCCGTCGCTCGAATCAAGCGCAAGCAGAATTCGCTTCTGGGGCCGGACGATCAGGCCGTGCCGGACAATCTGTTTTCGGCGGCTCTCGGCTCGATCGACCGGGCAACCTACCAGATGATGTTCTCGCTCGACGACGACAGCATCGAGAAGGGGGGCGAAAGCATCCTGAAAAGCGAGGGGGAACTCGGCGCCCTTTTGTTTTCCGCCAGTTCCGGCCTGCCGGACAGCAGCGCCATCCTCTCCGGGCTGAAGGCGCAGGCCGATGCCTTCTACAAGCCGCAGGGGCGCAAACACCGGCTGGCTGAGTTGAAGACGGAACTGGACGCGCTGAAGGACGAAAAGAGCAAAATCGACGTCAATGCGCGCGAGTTCGCGGCGCTGCGCAAAGCGCGCGATGCCGCTGCCGAACGGCACGAGGCTGCGGTAAAAGCGCGGGCGGAGCTGCGCGTTTCCCTCGATCACGCCCGCGACCGCATCGAGGGGCTGCCGCTTCTGGCGCGGCTGCGCGGCCTTCGCGCCGAGCTGGCTGAATTCGGCGACATACCGGAGCCGCCTTCGGCTTGGCACACCATGCTGCCGCAGCTGCAGCGCGAGGAAGCCGATATCGGCGCTCGTCTGGAGCAGCTGGAAAACGATATCGACCGGAGGGTCGCCGAGATCGCCGCCATCGAGCGCGACGATGCCGTGCTGGCCCTTGCGGTGGATATCCATGACTTGGAGCGCTCCGGGCTTGAGGCGCGCCACAGGACGGCTGCGAGCGACATGCCCAATCGTCTCGATGAGAGCGGCAAGATCGGTGCCGGCATAGCTGTGTGTCTCGCACGCCTGGAGCGTGCCGATGCGGCGGACCCGGCAGCACTCGTTCTGCCCGCGGCCGTCACCGGGCGTATCCAGGAACTGGCACAGAAACATTCGGCATTGAACGAACGGCTGGTCACGGCTGCGCGCGAGCGGCAGCTTGCTGTGGACGCCAACAATGAGGCTATCACGGCGCACACAGCGCTGATGCAATCGGACCTTGGCGCCGGCGATCCGTCGCATCTTGCCGATGTCCTGCAAACCCTCCGGCAGAACGATTGCCTGCTGCGCCAGCAGGCGGCGAACCGTCAGATTGCCGCGTTAGAGGATTTGTTGGCCGACAAGCTCGCGGCGTTGGCCCCCTCTCTCTTGGATGCAGAGAACTTGGCGGCTCTCGTCATCCCGGAAGATGCCGATATCGCTGAATGGACGGCACGGCGAACAGAGTTGACGGAACAGGTGAAACGGCTCGATGAGCGGATCGCTGAAGAGACTGCCGTGACCGCGGCAGAGGAAGCCCGGCTTGGAGAACTGACGCGGACCGGCGGCTTTGCCGGCGATGACGCAGCGCTGACGCTGCGGCAGGAGAGGGATCTTGCCTGGCAGGCTCATACGGAGCGTTTGGACGGCGAGACGGCGCGTGCATTCGAGACCGCGCTCTGGAAGGATGACGAGGCGACGGCGCTGCGGTTGGCGCGCGCGCAGGATCTCGCCCAGGCAAGAGGGCTCTCGCTGTCCATTGCCGAGCGCAACGGCAGGCTTTCGGCATTCCGGCAACACCACCAGGCTGTGCACGCGGCGATCACCAATCTCAGGGCCGAGATTTCTGCCGCAGCCGGCCGTTGTGGTCTTCCCGAGGACATGAAGTTGAACCAGTTGGTGGCGTGGCTTGCCCGGCGGGCGGCCGCATTGGAGGTGCGCGATCAGCTTCGCGCAGCTCAGCAGGATTTGCGCCTCGCGATGGCGGACACGCAAACGGCGCTGGCGCGGCTGACGCGAGCGTTCAAGCAGTGTGGGCTGAAAGAGGATGTGCCCGATCGGCTGGAAGATGCGATCGCGTTCGCAGAGCGTACCATGAATACCCTGCAGTCGGCCCATCACGCACGTGTCGCCGCGGCTGAGATCGTAGACCGGACGCAAGCGGCCCTGCGGACGCGGGACGCCGCATGGGTCTCGGCAGATGCTGAAATGTCGGACTGGAATGCGCAGTGGCACGAAACCGCTAGTATGACATGGTTGTCCGAAAACGGAAAGGCCTGGTCTGCGCAAGAGATCGCTCCGGTGCTCGCCGTCCTTCAGGATCTGGACAAACTGATCCAGCGCAAGGCCGATCTGGATCATCGTATCGATGGCATGCGCCGGGATCAGGTAGCGTTTGCAGCGGCCGTCAAGATGCTCGCCGAACGGCTTTCCCTGCCGGTGTCCGATGAATCACTGGCTGCTTTTCAATCGATTCGCGAACGGCTTGCGGATGCCGAACAGCAGGAGACGCTTTTCCGGCGGCTTTCCGACGAGAATGATGCGCGTATTTCCGAACAGCGGGTTTTGACCGAATCGCGGGAACGTCACGATGCGCAGACGCGTGGCATGCTCGATCTGTTCGACTGCGCTACACTTGCCGAAGTTGGCGTGCACCTGGAGGCAGCCAAGGCGCGGGGACGCCTGCGGGAGCACATTGCCGAAGCCGAAGCCGATCTGGCCACCCGCTTGCGCGTCGGCCGCGCTGACGAAGCAGAAATGATTCTGAGTTCGGTCGACAAGGACGGCCTGCAACTGGAGACCGCAGAGCTGCAGTCGCGGTGGGAGCAATGCGACCGGGACGCCAGTGAATTGCATGCCGAGCGACGGGATGCGGAAAAGTCGCTTGCGGCGATCGGCGGTGGCGATGCCGCAGCCCATATCGACGAACGCCGCCGTACTGTGCTTGCCGAAATCGAGGAACGCGCCACCAGTTATTTGCGGCTGCGCCTCGGTATCCTTGCCGGCGAAACAGCACTCAGGCTCTATCGCGAGCGCCATCGTAGCGCGATGATGCAACGGGCGTCGAGTGCCTTCAGCGCCATCAGCGGCGGCGATTACGTGGGGCTGACGACGCAGGCGGAGAAGGGCGAGGAGTTCCTGATCGCCAATGCCGCCGGCGGCGGATCGAAGTTGGCGCGGGATCTTTCCAAGGGCACGCGCTTCCAGCTGTATCTGGCGCTGCGCATGGCCGGGTATCACGAGATCGCCGCCACGCGCGAATCCTTGCCCTTCGTTGCCGACGACATCATGGAAACCTTCGATGACGGCCGCGCCGAGCACGCTTTCTCCCTGATGGCCGATATGGCCGGGGTTGGACAGGTGATCTACCTCACCCATCATCAGCATCTGTGTGACATCGCCCGAAAGGCATGCCCGGACGTGACGATCCATTCGCTGTGATTCACGGGTAACGGGACACGGCTGTGTGTATTCGGCAGCAGAATCAGCTGGTGGTCTGCATCGCGCAAGACATCGGGCCGGAACGCGCTATGTTATGTCCTTCAATGCCGTCCGCCGCGCGCGCGGAAGGCCTTTACCCAAGGAGTATCGCCATGGAGATCAAGCCCTGTGGATCGCGTCCGTCGGTTCGACCGTCAGCAGAGTATTTCACCGGTAGCGTCCGACTGGACCCGATCCTGGACGCACCGGAGCCGGCCCGCGTTCGCAGCGCATCCGTCACCTTTGAGCCGGGCGCGCGCACGGCCTGGCATACGCATCCACTCGGCCAGACCCTGATCGTCATCGCGGGCAGCGGGCTTGCCCAGAGCTGGGGCGAGCCGATCCGCGAGATCAGGGCAGGGTATACCGTATGGTTTCCGCCGGGCGAAAAACACTGGCACGGTGCTACGGCCACCACCGCCATGACCCATATCGCCATCCAGGAAGCCCTCGACGGAAAAGTGGTGGACTGGATGGAGCTTGTGAGCGACGAGCAATATCAAGGGAAATAGGAAATTCGGCGGCGGGGGGAATCAGCATGAGGCGAGAAGAACGTTTCCTGCCGCTTTCTCGTTGCAATGGGCTGCTGAACGCAGCTATCTGAAGACGAAGGTTTTAGGGTCTCAAACGGTTTTGTGCGGGAGACTGCCGCTTAAGGGTTTTCGCCGATGTACAATTTTCATGTTGGACAAAAGGTCGTCTGCATCGACGACAAGTTCAAGAATGTCTCGATCGATCAGGGCATCCGCAAGGGCCAGATCTACACGATCCGTTGGGTCGGCCCCTACAAGCACTACATCGACGGCGAGTTCATCGGCGTGAAGCTGGCGGAAATCCACCGGGGGGATGACGACGGTCCGGAAGGCTACGGCGCAGCCGACATGCCGTACCGGGCAACGCGCTTTCGCCCGCTGCTCAAAGACAGGCTTTCGGCGTTGAAAAACCTGCTGGCACCGACACCGAAGGGCGAAAAGCCCTATATGCCGGAGGCACCGGAAGAGCCGAAACGCAAGGCGCCGGTGCGCAAGAAGGAAGAAGTCTAGGCCTCGGGCGCCGAGAATCGCATCTGCCGACAAGGCGTGATGATTCTCGCGTCGCCCTCGTCAGTTCGGATCGACGATCTGCTCCCGGCGTACCAGCCTCAGCGACCGGTCCGGCTGGATGATATAGGTTTCCTCGGCTGGGTGACCGTATTCGTCGTCCAACCGATGATGAAGCACGCTGCCGGCGGGTGCCTTGGTCAGCTTGGTCGCCGGCTGGCCACCATAGGTAATGCTGCCGGGTATCGGCTCGATTTCCGGAATGGCGGTACAGGCGGCGAGACCTGCGGCAAGCCCTGCTGCCAGAATTGCTTTCCTCATGTCACACTTCCTCTTTCACCGCCTCTATCGCCAACGAGATAGAGCGCCATCGGCGCGCATTTTCGTCTGCAAACACATGGCAACGTCGCGCCCGCATGGCAAGAGGCTTCACTCTTGCCGTTTAAGAACGCGCAAAAATGATGAACGATTGGCATGAAAAATACGGTGGGAAAAATGGTGGGCGATGAGAGACTCGAACTCCCGACATCCTCGGTGTAAACGAGGCGCTCTACCAACTGAGCTAATCGCCCTTCGCGAAGCAGAAGCAATGTCCGCCGCGTCGGTGGCCGTGATCTATGCGTATCGGCGAAAAACCGCAAGAGTGTAGCGAGAGATTTTTTGATTTTTTTTCAAGGCCGCACGGTCTCCAGTGGTCGCGCTGTAAATCGAGTGTGGAAAACCGGCGAGCCAGGCATGTCGAAAAACATCAGGCCGATTGCCAAGGCGTGATGGGCGTAGAAGCCCTTCTTCTGGATATCGCGTATTTCCATTGTGTTTTTGGGCGCCTGTGGAAACAATTCGACGGCTGTCACGGTTTTGTCTCCAAAGCTGCTTGACACTAAAAGACGAACCCCGTAGTTAGCCGCTCATCGAAGCGGCTAGTCCGGTTCGGGCGGATGTCAAAGCATCCGGATCACTTGAAATGAAATGCGCGGGTGTAGCTCAGTTGGTTAGAGTGCCGGCCTGTCACGCCGGAGGTCGCGGGTTCGAGCCCCGTCACTCGCGCCATTTCAAGATAAGCAGATTGCTTGGATCCGGGGTTTTTTTAGTCCAAATGCGCGGGTGTAGCTCAGTCGGTTAGAGTGCCGGCCTGTCACGCCGGAGGTCGCGGGTTCGAGCCCCGTCACTCGCGCCATTTTCTACAACGATTGTAGAGAGTTGCAAAACTCCCCTCCAAAGAAAAATCGCGGAAAAGTGTGATGCCGGACCGGCTGTTCCGGCTAGTGGTCCGGCATCTGTTTTTTCCAAAGTGGTGCGGTCAGCGCCACGAACCGCCGTCTGGATCGGCGTCGCCTTCATCCTTTTCGATTGCCCGACAGAGTTGCCAGCTTGGCAGATGGCTGCTTCCCAACGCTCTTGCGTATCCAAGCGCCAACCGCATTCGATACCCATCCCTATGATGCTGAGACAGGATGAGCGATCTGGCATCAACCGGAGAGATCGCGCCACATCCAGTATGCGGGCGAAGGGCTAATCAAGCCTCGCTTCCTGACCGGAGCGGCTGGCAGATCGGCGTCTTGTTACGTGATTCGTTACCTTGCAACGCACTCGGAATCTCGCTGAGGTAGCTGCGAAGAGCGTTACGGATCTGCTCTAGTTGTAAGAAATTAATTTTCAAAAAAAAAATTTGGGACACGTCCGGTTTTCGGCTGCGAAGACGGATCAGGCAGGCCTTCGATTTATTTTAGAAGATTTTTCAGTGCGGTAGTCGTACTTCAGGTTGTGGAATTCGTCAGCGTTTAGAAAATTTGTAAAAAATTTATTTCGAATTGAACGCTCTGAATTTGTCAAATGTTTCAGTATGAAGCGTCATAGTTTGGCAATGTGTGGCAATACTAAGGCACGAAAATGGCAGCCTGCCCAAATATAATTCAGACGTTTTGCTGCATTGCACATCTTTCAACCCCGTATTAGTCCTCTTTCCCATAGGTCTGTTCATCCAAAAGAGGTAGACAGGGCTATGGCTCATCCAAAAGAGGTAGCCGGGCAGTAGGACATTCTTGAAACGGGGTTCAAGGGTTGAGGAGAAAGGCAATAGCACAGTGGCACGAACATTACTGAATGCAACCGATAGTGGTTTCCTGGCGAACGATTACCTGGAGGTCAATCCTCTTGGCATCATCGATCAGGACAAGGCGAGCGAGTCTCATGAGGCAACGGTTCGATCCAAAGGCACGCTGAACAGCACCTTCGACACGGCCGATCACGATTTTCATATCATGGAAGGGTTTGGCGCACGCGACGTTCGCCACGAGGACCGGGTATCCGACGACAGGCTCGTCAAGCT
>UCEZ01000007.1 GCA_900471525.1 Hyphomicrobiales bacterium
TTGTCCATTCGGTCAAAATTAGGGACGAGGGCGATTGGAGGCGATTTGCAGAATTGCAGGGGTTATGCGCCCGCAGCACGACATCACAATATCCCGTGCTTTTGCCGCTCTCAAAACTCCTGCTAATGTCTGCTGGCTTTTATTATTGGAGACAGACATGCTGATACTGAATGAAGCCGAAACGCGCGCTGCCTTGCCCTTCGGCAAACTGATCGAGGCGCTGCGCGTGATGTTTCGCGACGGCTGTGAGATGCCGGTTCGCCATCATCATGATGTGGCGGTCCCCGGCGAGGACGCGGCAACACTGCTTCTGATGCCCGCCTGGCAGCCAGGCAGCTACATCGGCGTCAAGATGGTCTCGGTCTTTCCAGGCAATACCGGCCGCGACCTGCCGGCGATCCATGGCAGCTACCTACTCTCCTCCGGCAAAACCGGCCAACTGCTGGCGATCATTGACGGGGCGGAACTCACCGCACGCCGCACAGCAGCGGCGTCGGCGCTGGCTGCCGACTATCTTGCCGCCAAGGATGCACGCCGCATGCTGATGGTCGGCGCCGGCCGTCTGTCGCAGAACCTGATCGAGGCGCATGCTTCAGTTCGGCCGATTTCCGAGGTGACGATCTGGGCCCGTGATGCCCGCAAGGCGCAAGCGACGGCCGCGCAGCTCGATCTCCCCGGCATTACCGTTTCCCTTGCCACCGACATCGAAGCGGCCGCCCGCGAGGCCGACATCATCTCCTGCGCAACCCTGTCATCCGAACCGCTGATCCGCGGCGACTGGCTGAAGGAGGGTGCGCATCTCGACCTGGTCGGAGCCTTCAAGCCGAGCATGCGCGAATCGGACGACCGGGCGGTCGAGCGCGCCACATTGTTTGTCGATACCCGCGACGGAGCACTGACGGAAGGTGGCGACCTAGTTCAGCCACTGCGTGCCGGCATCATTGCCGCCGGTTCTGTCAGGGCGGACCTTTCGGAACTGACCGGCGGCCGGCATCCGGGGCGCACGGAACCCGGCGAAATCACCCTGTTCAAGTCCGTCGGCGCGGCACTCGAGGATCTGGCCGGCGCCATTCTCGCTTTCGAACATTCGCACCCGGGCTGATTCGTCACCGGATCGTGATGGCGGTTGACCCCGGCCGGCGTTGACGGATCGCGGCCTTGGCTTAGGTTGGGAGCGCGAAGATTTGAGCGCGAACAGGGGCAATCGGGCATGGTCACACGGCGGATATTCATAACGATGGCGCTGCTATTTCCGCTTGTCCTGTCGAATATAGGCGTGGCGCGTGCCACGGATGCGGCGAACTGGGACCAGGTGCTTGCCGACGCGCGCGACGAGACCGTGTATTTTAATGCCTGGGGCGGATCGGAGAACATCAACGCCTATATCAGATGGGCAGGCGACGAGGTGAAGTCGCGGTACGGCGTCACGGTCGTGCAGGTCAAGCTGGACGATACGGCAAAGGCGGTCACAACCGTTCTCGCCGAAAAATCCGCCGGCCGCGACTCGCACGGCTCTGTCGATCTCATCTGGATTAACGGCGAAAATTTTGCCGCGATGAAACGCCAGGGCCTGCTGTTTTCCCCGGACTGGGCGACGAAGCTCCCCAATTGGAGTCTCGTCGATATCGACAATCAACCGACGACGACAAGGGATTTCACCATTCCGACCGAGGGACTCGAAAGCCCCTGGGGCGCGGCAAAGCTGGTCTTCTTCTATGATGAGGCCCGCACGGCGGAAAAGGACCTGCCGGATTCGGCCAAGGACCTGCTCTCCTTTGCAAGAGCCCATCCCGGGCGGTTTTCCTATCCGCAGCCGCCGGATTTCATTGGCTCGTCCTTTCTGAAGCAGGTCCTGACCGAACTGATCGCCGACCCGGAAAAGCTGCAGAAACCGATCGATGATGCGACCTTCGAGGCGGATGTGGCACCGCTGTTTGCCTATCTCGACCAATTGCATCCGCTGCTGTGGCGCAAGGGCAAGGCTTTCCCGCAAAACTATCCCGATATGAAGCAAAGGCTGGCGGACGGCGAACTCGACATCATCTTCGCCTTCAACCCGGCGGAAGCATCGGCCGGGATTGCAGCGGGCGAACTGCCGGACACCGTCCGTTCCTTCGTGTTTTCGAAGGGAACACTCGGCAATACGCATTTCGTCGGTATTCCCTATAATGCCAATGCCAAGGCGGGTGCTCTGGTGCTTGCCAATTTCCTTCTGTCGCCGGAAGCGCAAATGCGCAAGCAGGATCCGAAAATCTGGGGCGATCCGACGGTGCTGGCAGTCAAAAAATTGCCGGAAAAGGATAGGACCGCGTTCGCCGCACTTGATCTCGGCGCGGCCACACTGCTGCCCGAACAACTCGGCCCGGCGCTGGCCGAGCCGCATCCCGACTGGATGACGCGCATCGAGGCTGAATGGATCAAGCGTTATGGTGCGGCAAACTGAGGGCAGCCGAAACTGTCTGCAAACAAGGGCACGGCGATGACGCGCCGTTTTGTCGTGTCTGGTTTCGTGCTCGCCCTTGTCAGCCTGCCGGTTCTGGCCGGATTGGCCGGAACCATCGGGCCGGCCTTCGGGTACTTGCCGGCGATCGGCGGCAATAGCTTCACCTTCGAGCATTTTGCGACTCTTGCCGCCCAGCCGCATCTCATGAGGTCGTCGATGGTCAGCCTGACGGCAGGAATCGTTGCGACCAGTGTTTCCCTCATCATGGTCATGTTGTTTACGGCGGGCTATGCGGGAACCCGGATGTTTTCGCGGATCCAGCACATGGTATCGCCGCTGCTGGCCGTTCCGCATGCTGCCGCGGCCTTTGGCCTTGCATTCCTCGTTGCGCCGTCGGGTCTGGCGATGCGCCTCGTGTCGCCGGGACTTACAGGCTATACCAGCCCGCCAGACTGGCTCGTGCCGCAAGACCCGCTGGGGCTGACGATGATCATAGGGCTCGTCGCCAAGGAAATGCCGTTTCTCTTTCTCGTGACGCTGGCGGCCCTGCCGCAGGTGCCGTTGGCGCAGACACGGCATATGACGGCCAATCTTGGATATGGGCGCATCCGGGGTTTTCTCATCGCCAGCTGGCCACTTCTTTACCGGCAGATCCGGCTACCGGTTTTTGCTGTGCTTGCTTATGCCAGTTCCGTCGTCGACATGGCGATGATCCTTGGCCCCGCTTTGCCGGCGCCCCTGCCGGTGCGCCTGACCCAATGGATGGCGGATAGCGATCTGCGCATGCGCTTCCTTGCCTCGGCGGGTGCTTTGCTTCAACTGGTGCTCACGATGGCGGCTATGGCGTTTTGGCTGATTGCGGAAAGGGCTGGCGCCTTTGTCCTCAAGCGGATGTCCGGATCGGGCATTCGCCAACCCGACGACAGAACTATCCGCAGGATTGCCTGTGCCGCAATGGCGGTCTCTGCGGCGTTTGTCTTCCTCGGGCTGCTGGTCCTTTTCATGTGGTCGGTGGCCGGCCTCTGGCCATTTCCATCGCTGCTGCCCCATTATATCACCTTGCAGCCCTGGATGCGGGCATTTCCCCAGGCCGTGGCACCGGTCGTGACGACAATCACGCTTGCAGGCGCTTCTGCTACTGCCGCATTGCTGCTCGCCATCGGCCTCTTGTGGCAAGACGATCTTCGCGCAGGCGACGCCTTGCGTTTCGTTCTCTATCTTCCGCTGATCGTACCGCAACTCTGCTTCGTGTTCGGTCTTCAGATTCTCGGCCTTGCGCTCGGCCTTGAAGCCTCCTTCCTGCTTCTGATCTTCGTGCACCTGATTTTCGTGCTGCCCTATGTCGTTCTCTCCCTGTCCCAGCCATGGCAGGCGTTCGACCGGCGCTACGAAACAGTGGCGGCAGGACTTGGCAAATCGCCGTTGCAAATCCTGCTTCGCGTCCGCCTGCCGATGCTGACGCGTGCCTGCCTCACTGCCTTTGCCGTCGGCTTTGCGGTCTCCGCCGGGCTGTACCTGCCGACGCTTCTGATCGGAGCCGGGCGGATGGTGACAATTACGACGGAGGCGGTGGCGCTTTCAGCGGGTGGCGACCGGCGGACCATCGGGGTCTACACACTGCTGCAGACGCTCGTTCCCTTCATCGGATTTCTCATTGCATCGCTGGTGCCGCACTTGCTATTCCGCGACCGGCGCGCGATGAGGATTTGAATGAAACCCGGCAGCAAGACAGACGGCCTGCATCTGGACGCGATTTCCATCGGCCTTCACGGCAGAACGCTGCTTTGTCTGTCTGCGGTCGTCCGGCCCGGCGATGTCCTGACGGTCATGGGGCCATCCGGCTCCGGGAAATCGGCATTGCTCGCCTATCTCGGCGGCTTTCTCGACCCGGTCTTCACGGCCAATGGCCGTCTCTCAATCGATGGTAGCGATCTGACCGGCATTCCGGCTGAAAACCGCAGGTGCGGCTTGCTGTTCCAGGATCCACTGTTGTTTCCCCATCTCTCGGTGGGCGGCAATCTTCTTTTTGGATTGACGCCATCCATCGCAAGGCACAGTCAACGGCGGCGCATGGTGGAGCAGGCTCTCGTGGATGTAGAGCTGCAGGGCTTCTTCGACCGGGATCCCGCCACGCTGTCGGGTGGCCAGAAAGCCAGGGTGGCGCTGCAGCGCGTGATGCTGTCGGCACCACGTTTCCTCCTGCTCGACGAACCTTTCTCGAAACTCGACAGCGATCTGCGGCAGCAGACCCGCACCTTGATTTTCTCCACGGCGAAAGCCGCTGGCTTGCCGGTTATTCTGGTGACACATGATATTGCAGACGCGGAGGCCGCTGGCGGGCGTGTCGTTGTGATCGGTGAGGAAACCGGCCGATGAGCGTGGCGGACATATTGCCAGCCTTACCCGTGAGAGCGATCCTGCCGCAACTTGGCGAGGCCCTGGCCGGATCTCCCTGTGTCGTCTTGTCCGCGCCGCCCGGCGCCGGCAAAACAACGCTGGTGCCGCTCTTTCTGCTGGACCAAACCTGGCGTGGCGATGGCCGGATCATCTTGCTCGAGCCGCGCCGGCTCGCAGCGCGCGCCGCGGCCGGCCGCATGGCAAGCCTGCTCGGCGAAAGCGTGGGCGAAACGGTCGGCTACCGCATGCGGCTCGACAGCCGGATATCGGCAAAGACCCGTATCGAGGTGGTGACCGAAGGCGTGTTTGCCCGGATGCTGCTCGATGATCCGGAACTTCCCAACGTTTCGGTGGTGCTGTTCGACGAGTTTCACGAACGCTCGCTTGACGCGGATTTCGGCCTGGCGCTGGCACTCGACGTGCAACAGGCACTGCGCGATGATCTGAAGCTGATCGTCATGTCGGCGACGCTGGATGTCGGGCGCGTCGTCCAGCTCCTCGGCGGAGCGCCGGTGATCGAGAGCCAGGGGCGCAGCTACCCGGTCGATATTCGCTATCGGGAAAGGCCTTCGACCGAACGCGTGGAGGACGCCGTGACGCGTGCGATCGTCGCGGCGCATCGCGAGGAAACGGGGTCCATCCTCGCCTTCCTGCCGGGGCAGGCGGAAATCACCCGCACGGCGGAGCGGCTGGCAGGCCGGTTCGGACCGGAGACCGTCATCACGCCGCTGTTCGGCAATCTCAGCCAGAAGGAACAGGACGCCGCCATCCGTCCGGCAGCGACGGGAACGCGCAAGGTCGTGCTCGCTACGTCGATCGCCGAAACTTCCATTACCATCGACGGGGTACGCATCATCGTCGACAGCGGCTTGCAAAGGCTGCCGGCCTTTGAGGCATCGACCGGTATCACCCGTTTGGAGACCGTGCGCGTCTCACGCGCCTCGGCCGATCAACGCGCGGGTCGCGCCGGGCGCACGGAGCCGGGCATCGCCATCCGTCTCTGGCATCAGGGCCAGACGGCAGCGCTTCCGGCCTTTACCCCGCCGCAGATCCTGTCGAGCGACCTGTCAGGCCTCGTGCTTGATCTTGCCCATTGGGGAGTGACCGATCCGTCCGGCCTTGCCTTTCTCGATCCGCCGCCCGTGACGACGTGGCAGGAGGCGAAAGCACTGCTCATGCAGCTCGGCGCGCTCGACGCCGGCGGCGCATTGACGACGCGTGGAAAACAAATCCGGCAACTGGCGCTGCCGCCGCGTCTTGCCGCCATGGCCGTTTCGGCTGCAGCGGATGGGCAGGCCTACGAGGCCTGTCTTCTGGCCGTGGTTCTGACCGAACAGGGTCTGGGCGGAAACAGTATCGATCTCGAAGACCGGCTGCGCCGCTTCAAGTCCGAGCGCGGCGACCGCGCCGACGCATCCCGCGGGCTGGCCCGGCGGATGGCGAAAGGCTTGCGTGCTGACGACCAGGCAGGTGATCCGGTTCAACCGGGCATTCTTCTGATGCAGGCATTTCCGGACCGGATCGCGCTGCAACGGGGCGGACGCGGGCGGTTCGTCATGGCCAATGGCCGCGGCGCCGAACTTCCGGAGACAGAGCGGCTGGCAGGCGCATCGATGCTGGTGATCGCCGACCTCACCGGACGGGCCGGCGGACAGCGCATCCTTGCCGCAGCCGAAATCTCCCGTGCCGATGTCGAGGCGCACATGCCGCAGGCGATCATTCAGGAGGAACAGACCTTCTTCGACCGTCCGAGCCGACAGGTCCGGGCTCGGCGAGTGACACGGCTCGGCGCCATCGTCTTCGATGAAACGCCGCTGCCCCGGCCGAAGGGTGAGCCTGCCGCTCGCGCACTTGCCGACGGCGTTCGCCAGCTTGGTCTGGCGGTTCTGCCATTCTCCAAGGAAGCAGCGCAATTGCGCGACCGGATAGGGTTTCTCTACCGCACCATCAGTGATCCCTGGCCCGACATGTCGGATGAGAGCCTGTTGTCACGGATGGACGAGTGGTTCGTGCCCTTCCAACGCGACACGCGCGGTATCGACGATATCCAGGCGGGGAGCCTCTCTGAAGGCTTGCAGTCGCTGGTGCCGCATGACATCGCCCGCGATCTCGCTCGCTTGGCACCCACCCACTTCGAGGCTCCGACCGGACAGCGCCACCCAATCCGCTATGACGGCGACGAACCGGTGCTGGCGATCCGCGTCCAGGAGCTGTTCGGACTGAAGACGCATCCGGCGATCGGCGGCGGGCGGTTGCCATTGCTTCTGGAGTTGATTTCCCCGGGCCACAAGCCAATGCAAACGACGCGCGATCTGCCCGGCTTCTGGGCCGGTTCCTGGAAGGACGTGCGCGCCGACATGCGCGGCCGTTACCCGAAACATCCCTGGCCGGAGGACCCGGCAAACGCGCCGCCGACGACACGGGCAAAACCGCGTGGTACATGAAACCTCAATGGCTTTGACGACAGGAAACAGGATGACAGCGGCGGCACTCGACGGGGAAGAAACCACGACAAGCCGCGTCCTGCGTCTGCAGACGATCGTTCGACTGCGCTGGCTGGCGGTCGGTGGCCAATCGATCGCGGTGATGATCGTGGCCTTCTGGCTGAGGTTTCCGATGCCGCTGATCGCCTGCTGCTCGCTGATCGCCCTTCTGGCGTGGGTGAACGCATATCTGACGATCCGCTATCCACCGACACACCGGCTGCAACCACCGGCCGCCTTCGCCCTGCTCGGTATCGATCTTGCCCAGTTGACGGCGCTGCTGTTCATTACCGGCGGACTTGCCAATCCGTTCGCGCCGCTGGTCTGCGTTCCCGTCATCATTTCCTCTGCCTCGCAGCCCAAATGGCACAGCGTCGCCCTGGCGATCCTCGCTATCCTTGGCATCACCGCGCTTGCCTTCACGCCCTTTCCCCTGCCCTGGTATCCGGGCGTCGTCCTGCTGGTGCCGACAATCCTGACTGCCGGTTTCTGGTTCGCCATCGTCTCCACCACAGCCTTTGCCGCCTTCTACACCTATCGCGTCTCGCTGGAGGCGAGCGAGCTGTCCGAAGCGCTGACGGCGACGGAGCTGGTGTTGCAGCGGGAGAAACATCTCTCCCAGCTTGACGGACTTGCTGCCGCCGCCGCGCATGAGCTCGGCACTCCGCTTGCAACCATCAGCGTCGTTGCCAAGGAGATGGAGCGCGAACTCGGCGACGATCCCCGTTTCGGCGAAGACGTCCACCTGCTGCGCAGCCAGAGCGAACGCTGCCGCGATATCCTGCGCCGGCTGACAACGTTGTCCTCGGAAAACGAGGCGCATATGCGCCACCTGCCGCTGTCGTCGCTGATCGAGGAGGTGATGGCGCCGCACCGCGAGTTCGGCATCCAGATCAATCTCGTCGAACGGGGCAACCGCGCCGCCGAACCCGTCGGCAATCGCAATGCCGGTATTCTCTACGGTCTCGGCAATCTGCTGGAGAACGCTGTCGATTATGCCAAGAGTGAAGTGACCGTCACCGTCACCCACACGCCGGAGATCGTTTCGGTCATGATCGAGGACGACGGCGACGGATATGCACCGGATATCCTCAGTCGAATCGGCGAGCCCTATGTCACCAAGCGCCAGAAGGACGACAGCGCCGGTGGGCTGGGCCTGGGGCTGTTCATCGCAAAGACGTTGCTGGAGCGTTCCGGCGCCAAGCTGACATTCGAAAATGGCGGCCCGGAAAAGCCGGGAGCCCGCGTCAGCGTCGAATGGCCGCGCATCCTGATGGACACAAAACTGTCAAAATGACTTTACGGCGTTTTGAACGGGGAATAAGCAACCTTACATAAAGCGCGGGAAACTTTGAGACTTGCGCCGAGGATTGCGACATGACGGAAAAACTCACCGAACAGGCAAGCGTTGCAGCCAGCGATGCTTCGCTGATCGGAGCCGATACCTCCCTGCTGATCGTCGATGACGACGCGCCGTTCCTGCGCCGCCTGGCCCGCGCCATGGAAACACGTGGCTTTGCAGTCGATATCGCCGAATCAGTCGCAGAAGGCATCGCCAAGGCAAAGACCAGGCCGCCGAAACACGCCGTGGTCGATTTGCGGCTCGGCGACGGCAGCGGTCTGGATGTCATCGAAGCGATCCGCGCCCGGCGCGACGACACGCGCATCATCATGCTGACCGGCTACGGCAACATCGCCACCGCCGTGAATGCCGTGAAGCTCGGGGCCGTCGACTATCTCGCCAAGCCCGCCGACGCCGACGACATCTTCGCGGCCCTGGTGCAGAAAGCCGGCGAACGAGCCGAGCCACCGGAAAACCCGATGTCGGCCGATCGCGTCCGCTGGGAGCATATCCAGCGCGTCTATGAGATGTGCGAGCGCAACGTTTCCGAAACCGCCCGCCGGCTCAACATGCACCGCCGCACGCTGCAGCGCATCCTGGCGAAGCGCGCGCCGAAATAAGGCGCTCTGCCTCAGCTTTCGCTGTCCAGCGAACCGGAAACAATCCCCCGCATGTTCGGGCTGGTATCACCCGCCCGATCCGCCGACCATTCGGCCAGCATCAACCGTTGCGCCGCGACGCGCGCGAAATTCAGGCATACCGATTTGCGCGTCGGTGCAGGCAGCCGGTGTTCCGGCGCATCTCTGATCATCTCTGCGTCATAACCATCCGACAACAGCAGGCCGCATTCCTCGGGGAAAATATCGAGCGGCACGCCGCTATGGGTGGCAAAATAAAGTCGGTCCGAATGGGTCCGGTAGTCCGGCCATTTCCGGTCGACCTTGAAATCCTCAATCGAGGTCTTGATTTCGACGATCCAGATATCCCCCTTCGGCGAAATGGAAATCAGATCGGCCCGCCGACCGCTCGCGAGAGTCAGTTCCGGCAGAACGGCATGGCGCATTTCGTGCAAGAATCGCTGCACACCGCGACGCACCATCATCGCACGCTGCGACTGCCGCCCGTCGATCAAAGGACTGTCGTTGTGGATAGAGAGAATCGCCATGGATTAAACTCTGGCATAACGCCGCTTTTGTTGCAAAAAAACACTCCGTGGAGTTTTTGGGGCGTCTCGCAGGAATGCTGCACCGCATTCACTTGCAATCGCGATGCCAATCGAAAATAAACCGTAATCGCTGTTGGTCGAATCGGCCCAGATATTCTTAACTTCATTTTAAGAGACACCCATGCGCTTCCGCAATGCAGTTCTGCTGTGCAGCCTCGCGGCCACACTCGCTTTGGCCAGTTGTTCCACGGCGCCGATCTCTCCCCTCGGCGAAAAAGTCGCGACAAACCAAATCTTTTCCGACGGTTATGGCCCGGTCGAAGATCACGGCTACGCCCTCCCGGCGATCCCGATCGGCAAAGTCAACGAGCGCTTTCATCGCCAGATCGTCGATTATACCACGGCTGAAAAGCCCGGCACGATCATCGTGAACACGCCGAATCGTTTCCTCTATTTCGTGCTGCCCGGCGGCAAGGCCGTTCGCTACGGCATCGGCGTCGGCAAGGCCGGCTTTGCATGGGAAGGCCGCGCCTATATCGCCTGGAAGCAGGAATGGCCGACCTGGCATCCGCCAAAGGAAATGGCCGTCCGCAAGCCGGACGTTGCCCAGTATGTCGAAAACGGCATGGGGCCTGGCCTGCGCAACCCGCTCGGCGCGCGCGCCATGTATCTGTTCAACGATGAAGGCAAGGATACGCTGTTCCGTATCCACGGATCGCCGGAATGGTCATCGATCGGCACAGCCGCCTCATCTGGCTGCATCCGGATGATCAACCAGGACATCATCGACCTCTACGCCCGCGTCCGTCCCGGCAAGAACACCCGCGTCATCGTTCAGCAGTAAACGCCGGCACGATCATCGCAGCCACTTTTCAAATCCCCGGCAATGCCGGGGATTTTTGATTCAAATATCCTCATGCTTCTCGGCGAAGCACCATGCCTGCGTGATAGAGGACATCGTCGATAAACTCACCATCGGCGGTAAAGCCGGTATCGTCGACATAGTCGATATGGTTGCCGGTCATGACGTAGCGTCCCCGGTAGGCGCTCTTTCGCTTGCCGCGCGCCTCGTCGTAACGTCCGCCCGGAAGCAATTCGTGGCGAATATAGCCGTCGGCCGTGACCCACATCCCGATATAAGGGTGATTGTCTGTCGGCTTCATCGTTATCATCTCCTGTTCACCAGCGATCGGGCCCAAGGCACCGGGACGAACAGCAGAATGCCCGCCGCAACGCGGCGAGCGGTAGATCATTGTTCCGCAGCTCTTGCCTGATTCCCCGAACTTCAGGTCCGAGGGAAATGCTCCAGGCTATGCCGCCTGACTTGCCTTCAGCTCCAGCCGGCGGCGATGCAGGACGGGCTCGGTATAGCCGTTCGGCTGTTCGCGGCCCTTCAGGACCAGTTCAAGCGCTGCCTGGAAAGCAATCGAGTCGTCGAAATTGCCGGCCATCGGCGTATAGGCCGAATCACCAGCGTTTTGTCCGTCAACAATTGCAGCCATGCGTTTCATCGTCTCGACGATCTGCGCTTCGGTGACAACACCGTGATGCAGCCAGTTGGCCATGTGCTGGGCGGAGATGCGCAGGGTGGCGCGATCTTCCATCAACCCGACATCGTTGATGTCGGGTACCTTGGAGCAGCCGACGCCCTGGTCGATCCAGCGGACGACATAACCAAGAATGCCTTGGGCATTGTTGTCGAGTTCGCGCTGAATTTTTTCTGCCGTCCAGTTCGGGCGCGAAGCGACGGGAACCGATAGAATATCGCTGAGCCTTGCCCGCGCCCGGCTCTTCAGGCCGGCCTGAACCGCAACAACATCGACCTTGTGATAGTGCGTCGCATGCAGCGTCGCCGCCGTCGGCGAAGGGACCCAGGCCGTGTTGGCACCAGCCTTCGGATGAGCGATCTTCTGCTCCAGCATCGCCGCCATCAGGTCGGGCATCGCCCACATGCCCTTGCCGATCTGGGCGTGGCCGGACAGGCCGCATTGAAGCCCGATATCGACGTTCCAATTTTCGTAGGCCGCGATCCACGCGGCCTGTTTCATGTCGCCCTTGCGAATCATCGGGCCTGCTTCCATCGACGTGTGCATCTCGTCGCCGGTGCGGTCGAGGAATCCGGTGTTGATGAAGACAACGCGTTCCTTGGCCGCCCGGATGCATTCCTTGAGGTTGACCGTTGTGCGGCGTTCCTCGTCCATGATCCCCATTTTCATCGTGTTGGGCGCCATGCCGAGCGCCTGCTCGACACGTCCAAAGATCTCCGAGGCAAAAGCAACCTCTTCCGGGCCATGCATCTTCGGCTTGACGACATACATCGAGCCTTCGCGCGAATTCATCCGACGGCCGTTCGGGCCTATATCGAAGAGCGCGATCAAGCCGGTGATCATCGCATCCATGATCCCTTCCGGAACCTCGTTGCCGTCACGATCGAGAATGGCCGGGTTGGTCATCAGGTGGCCGACATTGCGCACAAGCATCAGGGCGCGGCCTTTGAGGGAAATCTCCGATCCATCCGGCGCGGTAAAGCCGAAATCCGGATTGAGCCTGCGCGTAAACGTCTTGCCGCCCTTGGTGACGTCCTCCTGGAGGTCGCCCTTCATCAGGCCGAGCCAGTTGCGATAGACGACGATCTTGTCCTCCGCATCGACAGCCGCGACCGAATCCTCGCAATCCATGATCGCGGTGATAGCCGATTCGAGGATCACGTCGGAAATATGCGCCGGGTCATCCTTGCCGGTCGCCGTCGATGGATCGATGAGGATCTCGATATGCAGGTTGTTCTTTTTCAGGAGCAGATGCGATGGCGACGTCGCATCGCCGCGATAGCCGGCGAATTGTCCGGAATCGGCGAGCTTCGCCGCGCCCGATGCTGTCGAAATCGAAAGCTCCGCGCCGCCGACCGTGAAGCCGGTGACATCATTCCAGCTGCCACTCTCGAGCGGTGCGCTTGCATCCAGAAAGCCCCGCGCCCAGCCGATAACCTTCTGGCCGCGGACAGGGTTGTAGCCCAGTCCCTTTTCAGCCCCGCCATCCTCGCCGATCGCATCGGTGCCATAGAGCGCATCGTAAAGCGAACCCCAGCGCGCGTTGGCGGCATTCAGGGCGTAGCGCGCGTTCATCACGGGAACGACGAGCTGTGGTCCGGCGATCGTGGCGATCTCGGGATCGACATTGCTGGTGGAAACGGAGAAATCCGGACCTTCGGGCAGAAGGTAGCCGATCTCCTTCAGAAAGCCCTCATAGGCAGCCATGTCGACGGGTGCGCCGTTCTTTCGGTACCAGTTATCCAGCTTCTCCTGTAGCGCATCCCGCTTGGCAAGAAGATCGCGGTTTTTCGGCGCCAGGTCATGAACGATCCCGGAAAAGGCGGCGAAGAACCGATCAGCATCGACCCCGGTGCCCGGCAGCGCTTCACTCACCAGGAAATCGTGCAGGCCCGCATCGATCTTCAACCCATTCTTTTCAATCCGGCCCATCGGCAACTCCATGAATTAACGCTCAAATATGAGAGGCCGCAGTCTCTCACGCTTTCATTCCCTGTCAATCCAGCGAAAATGCGAAGAATTATTTCCAGAATCGAATAAATCAATCGTGCGCGACCCGCGGGCGCCCGCTGGCAGTGGCGGTGAACCGGGCTTCGACCAGCTTGCGGCTGCCTTCGATTTCCGGTGCATCGATATCCTCGCGCATCATCACCGCCGGTTCGTCTGCGCCGTTTGCCCGCGCCGACTCCAGCGCCGCCTTTTCTGCCCGCGCGCGCGCCGAGGCGAAGGCCTCACCTTCGCCAAGGAAGCGGCTGCTCGGTCCCGCGCCATTGACGATGAAGATACCCTCTTCCGGCGTCGTCACGAAGACGGTCACCGACGCCCTCACCTGGCCGACGACCGCGCCGACCGCATTGGCAACGCCCGCCTCGGCTGGAATGGACGATTCCGCACCCAGCATGTCCGCAATAGCCGGATAATAGACCGGGGCGGAGGCGCCGAGCCCAACCAGGGGCCGGTCGAGCGACAGGGAAAAGCGGACGATCCCCGGCTCGCGTTTCAGCGCCCGGTCAACGGCCAGCGAAACAGCCGGGTCGATTGCCGCACCGTCTTCCGCCAGACAGGAAGAGAGAATGACTTCGGCCGACTGGCGCGTCAGCCGGGCGACGATCATTTCGGAAAGGTCTTCCGCGGAAGACGCAATCGGCTTGCCCGATCCGTCCTTCATCCGAGCGGCAAGCTCGGCACCCAGCCGGGCTGCCATCGCATTCCATTGGTCCTGCCGTCCCAAGACGTGCATCGCGTCGGACGGCGTCAGGCCACAGATATGAACAAGACCGCGCGACACCAGCCGGTCCAGCGTCGCCTTCTGCGGCGTGCTGGTCAGAAGGCTCTCCAGCGCAACGGGAATCCCGCCGATCCGCTCATACAGAGCCTGCTCCTGCGATTGCAGCCCGCTTGCGAGATAATCCGGAAGCCCGGTACGGACAGCGAAACGGCCGTCATGCCGCCCGACATGCGCTGTCCGAAGCTGTCGCTCAAGCACGGAAATCACCGCGTCCTCATGCTCAACCGCCGCAAGGCTGAGCGGCAGGAACCGGCGCGGGCCGAGATCGATCTTCGCCTTGAGGCCGCGATCGTTGATCCGCACCTCCGAATCACCGCCGAGGCCGAAGGTGCGCATGGCGACCGCCTCGACCATGGTGCGGAAACCGCCGACGACGGCGCCCTCGCCATCCAGCCGCGGTCGTCCCTGATCAAGCACCGCCACATCCGTCGTCGTCCCACCGATATCCGAGACGACGGCGTTGTCGAGACCGGTCAGGTGCCGGGCGCCGACAAGGCTTGCCGCCGGACCGGAAAGAATGGTTTCGATCGGCCGCAACCGAGCCTCCGCGGCCGAGATCAGGGCACCGTCGCCGCGCACGACCATCATCGGCACATCGATACCGCGCTGCTGGAGGAATCCTTCGCAGGCGCCTATCAGCCGGTCGATCATCGAGACCAGACGAGCGTTGAGCAGCGTCGTCAAGGCCCGGCGTGGACCGCCGAGCTTGGACGAAAGCTCATGGCTGCAGGTGACCGGCAGATGCGAGACCTCGCGGATGCGATCGCGCACGCGCTGTTCATGAGCCGGATTCCGTACGGCGAAATAGCCGGCAATGGCAAAGGACGACACTTGCGTCGAAAGTTGCGGCAGGACCTCATCGAGCGCCGTCATGTCAAGCAGCGTTTCGCCGCCATGCACATTGTGGCCACCGGGCAGGAAGATCACCGGGTCGGAGCCAAGCGCGTCCTGCAGCCCGTCGCGCTTCAGGTCTTCCGGGCCAAAGCCGATCATGACAAGGCCGGCGCGGCCACCTTGGCCTTCGACCAAAGCATTGGTCGCAAGCGTCGTCGACAGGGATACGAGGCCAATAGCGGACGTGGGAGCCTTTGCCTGCTCCAGCACCGCCTCGACGGCGCCGGCGATCCCGACAGACAGATCGTGGCGGGTGGTGAGCGACTTCGCCTTGGCGACAACCCCTTGGGTCTCGCTGAAAAGAACCGCATCGGTATAGGTTCCGCCGGTGTCGATACCGAGGAGAAGATGGTCAGACAATGCAACGTCCATTCGGGCAGCGCCGGAAACCCGGCTTCAAAGGATATGGATGAGGTGATATGACATCTTTCAGGGAAAGGCCATCGCTTCACCGACATCGGCATTTCCACGGAGCGACAGCGCAAGGCAACGAGGATTTCTGCATGACTTTCTTCTCACGCGTGCTCTTTCTGGCGCTCACGCTGGCGGGCTGCCCGGTCCTTTTCGGCTCTGTCTTTGCACAGGATGCTTCGGACGAGGAGGAGTACAAGCCGGTCCTTCCCGATGTCGCGATCTACAAGGCGATGCTCGACGCCAACAAGGTGACCGGCTGGATCCAGTTCCGCAACTACGACGACAAGCAGCTGATCTATTTTACCACGCTGCAGACCATGCATTGCCGCCTTTCGGAAATCCGCTACTCGGTCAATTCCGACGCGCTCGACAAGCGTTTTCCGCTCGGCAAATGCAATCCGCAAATCCCCTTCAACCTGCCGGAAGACAATACCAACGAATATATCTACATCTCGCTACCGGCCGGAGAGGCAAAGACACTCGCCATCCAGGCCGTGTGGGACGATGGAGCGGGCAGCGAGATCGTCGTCTACAAGCCATGCGAAGGCGTTGGCGATTCCACATGCGCGCAAATCAAGACGATCAAGAAGCCGAAGAAGCAGCTGCAGGAGCCGGTACCGTCGGATTCACCAATCCGCGCCGTGCAGACGGAAACGCCCGGCAAGACATTTACCGAGCCGACACCCTCAACGGCAGCCCGCCCCTAGGCTGCGTGGTCAGCCGCTGCACCGGCCAGGGTTTTGTATCCGGTGTCATGTCGAACCGGAACCGCTTCATCATGACACCCAGCGCAATGACTGCTTCCTGCAACGCGAACGTGGCGCCGATGCAGATACGCGGCCCTGCCCCGAACGGCAGGTATTGGAAGCGGTGCAGCTTGTCGCGGTTTTCCGGCAGGAAACGCTCCGGCATGAAGGCGCGCGGCTTTTCCCAGTAGAGCGCGTGGCGATGCAGCGTCCAGGGCATGATCAGGACCGAAATGCCCTTGGGGATCTCCACGCGTTCCCCCTCGGGCGAGGTCCATGAATCGGCCTTGATCGCGGCACGATTGATGGAGGGCGCCGGCGGATAGAGCCGCATGGCCTCCTCGAACGAGGCGCGCACATGCGGCATCAGGTCGAGCCAGTCCACCGGCTCGGCGCCGCTCGCCAGTACCCTGTCGATCTCCGCTTCCATGTTCTCGCGGATATGCGGGGAATTGGCGACGCAATAGAGCGTCCAGGCAAGCGCACGGGCCGTCGTTTCATGTCCGGCGCCGATGAAGGTCAGGATATTGTCGGCGATTTCGTCGGTCGAAAGCCCTTGCGGCCGCTCGAGTTGCAGAAGCAGTGTCAGGAAATCCTGTGGCGCGGCTTCCGGGTCCGACCGCATCAGCGCACGCCGTTGGTCCATGGTCTCTGCGACAATCGACTGGAACTCCGCCATCACGCGAGCGCCGCCGATGCGGGTCAGGCGCGGCACCCAGGAAGGCGCCAGCAAAAGATCCATGGGATCGACGCGGCCCATCCGGTGCAGCAGCCGTTCGACGCTATCGGTAAACCCTTCGGTCTCGGCGGCAATCTGCCCGGAAAACAGCGTCTCGGAGAGAATACCGTAGGTCAGTTCGGTCATGTCGTTGGCGATATTGACAACGGCTCCTGCGGCGGCCGCCTCGTCGTATTTCGCAACATATTCCTCGGTCTTGGCGAGCATCTGTTTGGCGAATCCCCGAGCGTGGCGTGGTGTGAACACCGGCGCCATGGCCTTGCGCGACCGCTTCCAAACCTCGCCTTCGGCCGTTAGCAGCCCGTCGCGCAGGATCGGCCGCAGAATGAGACGCCGGACCCGGGACATCTCGTAATTTGAGGCATTCTCGACCAGGACATAGCGAATGAGGTTCGGATCATTGACGATCAGTGTGCGCTGGTTGATGAACTTTGTGTCGATCCAAGGCAGCGTATAGGAAGGCTCGCCCCACAGTTCCAGCGGATTGCGCATCACGGTACGGATGATCTGGAGACGCGACGGCGGCACAGTGCGCGGGATTGGCGCAGGCGGCTCAAACGGTTCGGGTCTCATGTCCATCAACGGGCTTCCCTGCGTCGCCACACATTGGCGACTCCAACCACTTAGCTTCGCATGAAGGTGTGGCTATTTCAGGAAAATTAGAGCAGTGCCTTGAGTTCCGCCAGCTTGTCGTTGACCAGCCAGCCATAATAGTTTTCCTCAGGCCACTGCGCTTCCCCGCTCTTGTTCTTCGCGGCAAACGCCGCAGCGCGCTGATCCGGATTGCCGACATTGTAGAGTGTCGCGGTAATGCCGGGATTATCGGAAATATCCATGCTGGCGATCGATTTGTAGGCGTCAATCGAATGGCGGATCGAGGCGGCCATATAGGCGAGCGACTGGTCGGGATCCATGATCGCCGTGTAGACACCGGACGCGTCGTTTTCATCCAGCCGGTCATAGTGCGACACACGCGAGACCATGTCCGTCAGCATCAGGGCCGTCAGCGGATTGATCTGGCCGAGACCGAATGTCTGGCCAGCGAAGAACGGCTGGAAGAAGACGGCGCTGAAGCGATTGTTTGGATAGGACGTTCCACCGACCGTATTGCCGCGGAACTGGCTGTCCCAGACGTTTTCGCGGCAGCTCCAGAGCGCATAGGAGCTCTTCTTGCCTGCGCATTTGGAGAACTCAGGACGCGACACGAAGTCGGCAACGCTTTCGCCCTCGTAACCGAAGCGGAAGCTGTCGCCGGCATAAGCAGCCGCCTTGACGTAATAGGCCTGCAGCCGGTCGTAGGCATCGACATTATAGGTGTGCTCGCCAACGATGGCACCGATCATGTGGATCGGGTCGATGCCATAGGCGCGTGCGGTCGACTTGATCTTGCCCATCAGCTTGCCGTCGGTGGCGAGAAGATTGCGAACCTTTTCATATTTGGCATCAAAGGACGTCTTGCCAGCCTTGGTCCGGCGCACGGACGCGCCGGGCACATTCGGCTGCTCCTGATACCGGTTCCCCTCGGGCACCACACGGATGCCGTCCGCCATGACAGGGCCGGTCGCGAGAATCATTCCCGCAAGAAGAAGCATATGGACGATGGCGCGCACGAGCGGTTTCCTGTGACCTGGTGGCTTTGATGCGCGGGGACGCATGCGGCAAAATCGTGTCGGAATCATGCCCGGCACGAAGAAAGGCTTATCGTGTGAAGGCTTCGGAAACAACAAGGGCGCCCGTCGTATGACGGACGCCCCGTTCAATTTCGGCGTTGCTGCCGTTACAGAATATACCGCGACAGATCCGTATTGGCGGCGAGATCGCCGACATGCTTTTTCACGTAATCCGCATCAATCTTCAGCGATTCTCCGGACTTGTCCGGTGCCGCATACGAGATTTCGTCGAGAACACGCTCCATCACCGTCTGCAGTCGCCGCGCGCCGATATTCTCGACGCTCGAATTGAGCTGGACGGCCACGTCGGCCAGCGCATCAAGTGCGTCTTCCGTGAAATCGAGGCTGACGCCTTCGGTTTCCAGAAGAGCCTTGTACTGGCGGATCAGGCTGACTTCGGTTTCCGTCAGGATGCGGCGGAAATCCTCCTTGGTCAGCGCCTTCAACTCGACGCGGATCGGCAGGCGGCCCTGCAGTTCCGGCAAGAGATCGGACGGCTTGGAGACATGGAAGGCGCCAGACGCGATGAACAGGATATGGTCGGTCTTCACCGGACCATACTTGGTCGCAACCGTCGTGCCTTCAACCAGCGGCAGCAAGTCGCGCTGCACGCCTTCACGTGAAACACCGGCCCCCATGCCGCCATCGCGGGCAGCGATCTTGTCGATCTCGTCAAGGAAGACGATGCCGTCATTCTCCGCCGAGCGTACGGCCTCCCGCTGGATCTCGTCATTGTCGAGCAGTTTATCGGATTCGTCGTTGATCAGGATGCCATAGCTCTCCTTGACCGTCGTGCGGACCTTCTTGGTGCGCTGGCCCATCGCCTTGCCAAACATTTCCGAGAGGTTGAGAACGCCGATATTGGCGCCCGGCATACCGGGAATCTCGAAGCCCCCGCCAGGCGTTGCCGTATCGGCGATCTCGATGTCGATTTCCTTGTCGTCCAGCTCGTTGGCGCGCAGCTTCTTCCGGAAGCTGTCGCGGGTTGCCGGCGAGGCAGTGGAACCGACCAGTGCGTCGAGAACACGCTCCTCGGCGTTCAGATGCGCTTTCGCCTTGACGTCCGCGCGCTTCTTTTCGCGCACCAGGCCGATGCCGACCTCGACGAGGTCGCGGACGATCTGTTCGACATCGCGCCCGACATAGCCGACTTCGGTGAATTTCGTCGCCTCGACCTTGATGAAGGGGGCGCCGGCGAGCTTGGCGAGGCGTCGCGAAATCTCCGTCTTGCCGACACCGGTCGGACCGATCATCAGGATGTTCTTCGGCATGACTTCGTCGCGCAGCTCGTCGTTGAGCTGCTGGCGGCGCCAGCGGTTGCGCAAGGCGATGGCGACGGCGCGCTTGGCGTCGTGCTGGCCGATGATGAACCGGTCGAGCTCCGACACGATTTCGCGGGGTGAAAATGTGGTCATGGCAAATCCGTTTCTTCAGGCTTTGTCCAGCACCATGAAATGGGCCGGACCGTAAATGGAATGGCGCGTATCGAGGAAGCGGAAACCCGCTTTTTCGTAGGCGCGAATGGCTTGCGCGTTTTCCGGATCGGGATCGATTACGATGCGCGCGGCACCGGTGGCAAAAAGTTCGGCACAGAACTGGCGGATGATCGCGCTACCGTGGCCCCTTCCGGTCAAATCCGGATCGCCGATCGAGATATCGATCCCCAGCGTTCCCGGCGGTTGATCCTGATAGGGATGATCCTCTTCCAGATGCGGATCATAACACTGCAGATAGGCAATCGGCATTCCGTCCAGTTCGACAATCAGCGGGCGTGTTTCGACGCTCGTCATGGCTTCCTCGATGCCTGCCAGCTCTTCCGCAGACTCACCCCACCATTTTGCGACATGCGGCTCTGCCAGCCAGCGGCCAAGCAGCGGGAAATCCTCCCGGCGCACATCGCGAAAATGATAGCGGGGCGCCTGGTCAAGCGGCATCGAGTTTTTCGACCACGATGTTGCCGTTGGTGTAGACGCAGATATCACCGGCGATCTCCATTGCCCGGCGGGCGATCTCTTCGGCCGACTTGTCCGAATCCATCAGCGCACGGGCCGCTGCAAAGGCAAAATTGCCGCCCGAGCCGATGGCGATCGTGCCGTGCTCCGGCTCGAGTACATCGCCATTGCCGGTGATCGCCAGCGTGATCGATTTATCGGCGACCAGCATCATCGCTTCGAGATTGCGCAGATACTTGTTGGTGCGCCAATCCTTGGCAAGTTCGACGGCAGCGCGCATCAGCTGGTCCGGATACTGTTCGAGCTTGGATTCGAGCCGCTCAAGAAGCGTGAAGGCATCGGCCGTTGCGCCGGCAAAACCGGCGATCACATCGCCCTTGCCAAGACGGCGAACCTTGCGGGCATTGCCCTTCATTACGGTCTGGCCGAGGCTCACCTGGCCGTCGCCCGCCATCACCACCTGTCCGCCCTTTCGGACGGTAATAATCGTTGTCATGAAATACCTACCTGCCCGGCTGCCGGACCCTTTCGAAGAGCCGTGCATCGGCCCTGTTGAAGCCTATGTAGGAGCGCTTTTGCCGTTTGCAAATAGCCCGCATCCCGCTTCCCCGCGGCGCCTGATCCGACAGCGTTTCGCGCCTGCGAGAATCATGGCGGCAGTTCTGGATATTTCAGCCACCGCCTGATATGGAGCGGCTCTATGACAGTTGGGAGAACCTGATGGCCGACAAGCAAGCCAACCGCACCGGCAGCGTTTCGCGCAAGACCAACGAAACATCGGTGACCGTGTCCGTCAACATAGACGGCACCGGCACATCGCGGATTTCGACCGGCGTCGGCTTCTTCGACCATATGCTTGAGCAGCTCTCCCGTCATTCGCTGATCGACATGGATATCGTCGCCGACGGCGACCGGCATGTCGACGATCACCACACGGTGGAAGACACCGGCATCGCCATCGGCCAGGCGCTCTCCAAGGCGCTCGGCGACCGGCGCGGCATCACCCGCTATGCCTCGCTCGACCTTGCCATGGACGAAACGATGACGCGCGCTGCCGTCGATGTCTCCGGCCGGCCGTTCCTCGTCTGGAACGTCGCCTTCTCCGCGCCGAAGATCGGCACGTTCGATACCGAACTGGTGCGCGAGTTCTTCCAGGCCCTGGCGCAGCACGGCGGCATCACGCTGCATGTGCAGAACATCTACGGCGCCAACAACCATCATATCTCCGAAACCTGCTTCAAGGCCGTTGCCCGCGTGCTTCGCACCGCAACAGAGATCGATCCGCGCCAGGCGGGCCGCGTCCCCTCCACCAAGGGAACGCTGGTCTGACCGGCCCACATTGAAAGTTGGCTGATATGGCCTCCTATCTGGTTCTGACACCGCCCGCCGCCCTCAGAAACAATGAGGATGCGCGGTTTATCGTCGACAAGTTTTCGTGGGTTGCCTTCATTTTCCCGGCCATCTGGCTGCTCTTCAAGCGGCAATGGATTGCCGGCATTGCCGTTGCGATCCTGCAGTCGGTCGTGACAATCCTGACCTCGGAGCCCCGCGCCATGCTGGCGGGGCTTTTGATCGAGCTGGCATTGCGCCTGCTCGTCGCTCTCGAAGGTCCGGCTTTTGTCGCGAGGCGCCTGGAAGCTCAGGGCTGGACACTCCGGTCGGTCATCGCGACCGATGATCTGGCCCTTGCCGAAATGATTTACGACCACGAGACGGCAGCGCAAGCGACGGCCTCCGGCGAAGCCGCCTGGCATCCCCCGGCGCTGCCACCGGCGACGACACAATCTGAAAACCGCACGGCGTTCGGCCTGTTTGAGAATTATGGAGAACGCTGATGCGCGTTGCGATCATCGACTACGGATCCGGCAATCTGCGCTCGGCAACAAAGGCTTTCGAGCGGGCCGCCCGTGAAGCCGGCATCAATGCCGAGATTGAGCTCACCGACAAGGCCGATCGTGTGGCAAGTGCTGACCGCATCGTCCTGCCCGGCGTCGGTGCCTATGCCGACTGTCGCCGCGGCCTCGACGCTGTCGACGGCATGCAGGACGCACTGACGGAAACGGTGGAAAAATCCGCCCGGCCCTTCCTCGGCATCTGCGTCGGCATGCAGCTGATGTCAGCGCGCGGCCTGGAAAAGACGACCACTCAAGGGCTTGGCTGGATCAAGGGCGATGTTGTCGAGATGGTTCCCTCCGATCCCACGCTGAAGATCCCGCAGATCGGCTGGAATACGCTGGAGCTGAAAAAGCAGCATCCGCTATTTTCCAGCATCACAACCGGCGAGGATGGGCTGCACGCCTATTTCGTCCATTCCTACCATCTCGCCGTCGAAAATCCCGACGACCTGATCGCCACGACCTCGTATGGCGGCGCGGTGACGGCGTTTGTCGCCAGCGGCAACAAGGCCGGCGCTCAGTTCCATCCGGAAAAGAGCCAGACGCTCGGCCTCGCCCTCATTTCGAATTTCCTGCGCTGGAAGCCCTGACATGATCCTTTTTCCCGCCATCGACCTCAAAGACGGCCAGTGCGTGCGCCTCAAGCTCGGCGACATGGAACAGGCGACTGTCTACAACCCCGACCCCGGCGCCCAGGCCAAGGCCTTCGAGGACCAGGGGTTCGAGTGGCTGCACGTGGTCGATCTCAACGGCGCCTTTGCCGGTGAAACGGTCAACGGCGCTGCCGTCGATGCGATCCTGAAAGCCACGAAAAATCCCGTCCAACTCGGCGGCGGCATCCGCACGCTCGAACATATCGAAAACTGGCTGTCGCGCGGGCTTGCCCGCGTCATTCTCGGCACCATTGCGGTGCGCGATCCGGCGCTGGTGATCGAAGCCTGCAAGAAATTCCCCGGCAAGGTCGCCGTCGGCATCGACGCCAAGGGCGGCAAGGTGGCGGTCGAGGGCTGGGCGGAGGCTTCCGAACTCGGTGTCATCGAACTGGCGCAGAAATTCGAGGGCGCCGGCGTTTCGGCAATCATCTATACCGACATCGACCGCGACGGCATCCTGACCGGCATCAACTGGGCCTCGACGCTGGAACTGGCGGATGCCGTTTCCATCCCGGTCATCGCGTCTGGTGGTCTCGCCTCGATGGACGATATCCGTCGGATGATCGAGCCGGATGCGACAAAACTCGAAGGCGCCATTTCCGGCCGGGCGCTCTATGACGGGCGCATCGATCCGGCGGAAGCTCTGGCGCTGATTCGCAGTGCGAAAGGAAAAGCGGCATGACTTTAAAAGCCCGTGTCATCCCCTGCCTCGACGTGAAAGACGGCCGCGTTGTCAAAGGCGTCAGCTTCGTCGATCTGATCGATGCAGGCGATCCCGTCGAATCGGCCAAGGCCTATGACGCTGCAGGGGCCGACGAACTGTGTTTCCTCGACATCACCGCTTCGTCCGACAATCGCGACACGATCTTCGACGTCGTCGCCCGCACGGCCGACCATTGTTTCATGCCGCTGACGGTCGGCGGTGGCGTTCGCAGCGTCGGCGATATCCGCAAGCTGCTGCTTGCCGGAGCCGACAAGGTGTCGATCAACTCGGCCGCCGTCAGCAATCCCGATTTTGTCGCCGAAGCGGCGGACAAGTTCGGCAACCAGTGCATCGTCGTCTCCATCGATTCCAAGAAAGTCTCGAAGCCCGGCGAGGAGGATCGCTGGGAAATCTTTACCCATGGCGGACGCCAGGCAACCGGCATCGATGCCGTGGCATTTGCAGAAAAGATGGTTGAGCGGGGCGCCGGCGAACTGCTGCTGACATCGATGGATCGCGACGGTTCGAAGGCCGGCTACGATATCGCGCTGACGCGCACGATCGCCGATCGCGTTTCCGTGCCCGTCATCGCTTCGGGCGGCGTCGGCAATCTCGACCACATGGTCGAGGGCATTCGCGACGGACATGCGACGGCGGTGCTTGCCGCCTCGATCTTCCATTTCGGCACCTATAGCATTGGCGAAGCCAAGCGCTATATGGCAGAGCATGGCATTGCCATGCGGCTCGATTGAGCCGGAGGACAAACGGATGAGCGAGTTTACACTTTCCAGCCTCGAAGCGATCGTCGCCGACCGGGCAAAGGCATCGCCGGATCAGTCCTGGACGGCGAAACTCGTCGCCCACGGACAGGCCAAGGCTGCCAAGAAACTCGGCGAAGAGGCTGTGGAAACGGTGATCGCGGCCATCAGCAACGATCGCGCCAACCTCATCGCAGAAAGCGCGGATTTGCTCTATCATCTGATGGTCGTATTGAAAATTGCTGATATTCCGTTGCAGAATGTGATGGATGAGCTCGAACGGCGCACCAGCCAGTCGGGGCTCCAGGAAAAGGCGAGCCGGTAGACAGTTCATGACAATCGTCGCAAAAGACATCGCGCCGGCCGACATTCCGGATCATTTCGACAACAAGGACTATTCGCCCTACCGTTTTTTCTCCGCCGAAGAGTGGTCACGCTTCCGGGCCGATACACCGCTGACGCTGACAGCGGACGAGGTGCAGCGGCTGCGCTCACTGAACGACCCTATTGATCTCAGCGAAGTGCGCCGCATCTATCTCTCGTTGTCGCGGCTTCTGTCGGCCCATGTCGAATCCTCGCAGATGCTGTTTGCCCAGCGCCAGCGCTTCCTCAGCATGTCCGGCGAGGCGAAGACGCCCTTCGTCATCGGCATTGCCGGGTCCGTCGCCGTTGGCAAATCGACGACCGCACGTATTCTCGCCGAGCTTTTGTCGCGCTGGCCGTCGAGCCCGAAGGTCGATCTGGTGACGACCGACGGCTTCCTCTATCCCAATGCGACGCTGCTGCGGGAAAACATGATGGACCGCAAGGGCTTTCCTGAAAGCTACGATATCGGTGCGCTACTGCGCTTCCTCTCGGCGATCAAGGCCGGCCAGCCGAACGTCCAGGCGCCATCCTATTCGCACCTGACCTATGACGTCCTGCCGGATCAGTTCCAGACCATCGACCGGCCGGATATCCTGATCTTCGAGGGCATCAACGTGCTTCAGTCGCGCAACCTGCCCGCCGACGGCAAGATCGTGCCGATGGTCTCTGATTTCTTCGATTTCTCGATCTATATCGACGCCGAGGAAAACCTGATCCACACTTGGTACGTCAACCGCTTCATGCGTCTGCGCCAGACGGCCTTCCGCAATCCGGATTCCTTCTTCAAACGCTATGCGGAAGTGAGTGAAGATGAAGCACTTTCGATCGCTGAAGGGCTTTGGCAGAACATCAACCTGAAGAATTTGCGCCAGAACATCCTGCCGACGCGGCCGCGCGCCGACTTGATCCTGCAGAAGGGTCCAAATCACCTCACCGAGACGGTGGCGCTGCGCAAACTCTGACGCTCAGCGCGTAACGCGACGGAGTGTGAGGTTGATGCGCCCGCCATTTTTCAAAAGCGTCGAGGTGCCGGGATAGATCTTGTCGACACCATGAAAGGCAAGCCGCCCCTCGCCGCCCAGCACGACGACATCGCCGCTCGACAGCTTGAATGACAGGGTCCTGTCGTTCCGCTCACGCCCGCCGACACGAAACAGGCAGTTGTCTCCGAGCGAAATCGAGACGACCGGTGTCTCCAGATCCTGTTCATCCCGGTCCTGATGCAGGCCCATGCGGGCATCGTCAGTGTAGAAATTGACGAGACAGGCCTCCGGTTCCTTTGGCGAGCCTGAAACCGTGCGCCAGATGTCGAGAAGCGCGTCCGGCATCGCAGGCCACGGCCTGCCGGTCATCGGGTGTTCCGGTTGGTAGCGATAGCCGCGCTCCTTGTCCGTCACCCAGCCGAGAGAGCCGCAATTGGTCATGCGCACGGACATCGGCTTGCCCGTCTTCGGCATCGCCGGCACGAAAAGCGGCGCCTCAGCGACGATGACCCGAATACTCTCGACCAAACTTTCCTGCGTCTGGCGATCGAGAAAGCCCGGAATATGCCGGATACCCTGGGGTAGAACCCTCATCGAAAAGCCTATTCCAGCCCGAGGATCGCGGGCGGCACGCCGTAGCGCTGCTGCCAGACGGCATACCCGACATCGGTCGGGCCGACCATATGATCGATCAGGTTCCAGCGACCGGACTGGAAACTCATCAGGCCATAGACCGTCAGCCCGTCCATCATGTCGGTTTCTCCGGCAAAGCCGGTTTCTTCCGGATCAATCAGCCCGCCGCCCGGCCGCTGCGGCTCCACCTGCACAAAGGCCCAGTTGGGCGAGGCCCGGATGATCGTCACCACAAACTCGACCGGACCGCGCATTTCCGCCTCGACGGCAGGGCGTAGCGTATCGAGGATCGCCGAACGCTCCGCCGAACCCTTGGCAGGCTCGCGGAACGCCTGGGCCAGCGCAGGCCCGCTGAGAGCCGTTATCGCAACGGCAAGGAAAACCAACAGAGCTGCGCCGATCCTTTTCACGATCAGGCCTGATCCAGATCCGGAATGCGCAGTACCTGGCCGGGATAGATCTTGTCCGGATGGGTCAGCATCGGCTTGTTCGCCTCGAAAATGACGGTGTTTTTTGCGCCCTTGCCCTTGCCGTATTGAGCTTCGGCGATCTTCCAGAGATTGTCGCCCTTCTTCACCGTGTAGAAGACGGGATCTTTGGCCGGTGCGGGTGCCGCGGCGCCATCGGCGACCTTGAGTTCAGAAGCCTCGACCTTGGAGATACCGAGTGTATTGCCGACGGCGACCACGGCTTTTTCGAAGGCTGACTGATCCTTGACGACGCCGGTGAGCACGACCTTGTCACCCTCGACCGCAACATCCACCTTGTCGGTGCCGAGGTCATGGGAGGACAGTTCCTTTTTTACGGCTTCGACATCCGGTGCGTCGTCATCACCACCGATGCCGAGTTTCTTGCCGGCATTCTTGATAAAGCTGAACAGACCCATGGGGCATCTCTCCTTTTGCCAGTTTCTCCAACCCTAACAGAGTGCGGTGACCAGGAAAAAACAAGGCCTGCGCGAAAATTAGAGTGCTCAATCGTTCTGCGGGCGGCCCCGCATCTTCTTCACCTCGCCGCGTCCGGTCTTTTCCTTCAACCGCCGCTCGATCGAGCCTTTCGTCGGCTTGGTCTTCCGCCGCGGTGGCGGTGGCGGCTCGGCGGCCTTGAGGATCAGCTCTTTCAGTCGTTCCCGTGCGTCCTCGCGGTTGCGTTCCTGGCTGCGAAAACGGCTGGCTTCGATCATCAGCACGCCGTCCTTGGAGACCTTTCGACCCGCAAGCTTGATCGCATTGTCGCGAACCCGCTCCGGCAAGGCCGGCGAAGCCAGGATGCCGTAAAACAGCTGAACCGCTGTGGAGACCTTGTTGACGTTCTGCCCGCCCGGGCCACCAGCCAGCACGAATTGCTCCGTCAGTTCCCAGCCGGCGATGACGATGCGGTCGTTGATGTAAAGCGGATCACTGGCCATGAGATGTTTTCCTTCAACCGGTCTATCTCACAGGATTGACCGGTTGAAAACGCAGGAACGGGGCAGAGGTAGAAAAAGACCCGGTTCACTCAAACTTAGTCCGGAAATGTCGGTGCATCTGAGAGAAAGTTTTCATAGGCGTTGACCCCACCCTCCGTCATCCTCGCCCTTGTGGCGGGGATCCAGTGACCCGACGTCCGTCGGGTCAAAAGACTCTTTCAGCCCAAAGACTTGGGCTGACTGGATTCCTGTGACAAGCACAGGAATGACGGAGATTTAGGGTGCAACTCCGTGTCCCTAACGACATTCCAAACATCGAGAATGACATTAAGGCCAGCCGAAAAACCCGGCACTTTCGAGCCGGGTTTCACGTGAATCATAGCCTGCAATCTATGCTGGGGGCTTGCTTATTCCGCCGCGAGCTTCACGCCGGGAGCTGCGTCGCGCACGCTGCCATCGACATGGCTCTCGAACTTGGCAAAGTTGCTGACGAACATGTCCACCAGCTTGCGGGCCTGCGCGTCGTAGGCAATGCCGTCGCTCCAGGTCGAGCGCGGATCAAGGATGCTGCTGTCGACGCCGGGCACCGCAACCGGAACCGCAAAGCCGAAATTGTTGTCGGTACGGAAGTCAGCCGAGGCAAGTGAGCCGTCAAGCGCCGCGGCAAGCAGTGCACGCGTCGCCTTGATCGGCATACGCTTGCCCGTGCCATAGGCGCCACCGGTCCAGCCGGTGTTGACCAGCCAGCAGTTGACGCCGTGTTCAGCGATCAGAGCCTTCAGCAAGTTGCCATATTCGGAGGGATGGCGCGGCATGAATGGAGCGCCGAAGCAGGTAGAGAACGTTGCTTCCGGCTCAGTCACGCCTTTTTCGGTACCCGCCACCTTTGCCGTGTAGCCGGACAGGAAGTGATACATGGCCTGGTCAGGTGTCAGGCGGGCGATCGGCGGCATGACGCCGAAGGCATCGGCCGTCAGCATGATGATCGTGCCCGGATGCCCGGCCGTCCCGGTCTTGCTGGCATTCGGAATGAAGTCGAGCGGATAGGCGCAGCGGGTGTTTTCCGTCAGCGAGCCATCGTTGAAGTCCGGCATGCGGTTTTCATCGAGAATGACATTCTCGAGCACCGTGCCGAAACGGCGCGTGGTCGCGAAGATTTCCGGCTCGGCTTCGGCCGAAAGACGGATGGTCTTGGCATAGCAGCCGCCTTCGAAATTGAAGATGCCGTCCTTGCCCCAGCCGTGCTCATCGTCGCCGATCAGCGTGCGCTTCGGATCGGCCGACAGCGTCGTCTTGCCGGTGCCCGAAAGGCCGAAGAAAACAGCTGAATCGCCGTTCGGACCGACATTGGCGGAGCAATGCATCGGCATCACGCGCTTGGCCGGCAGCAAATAGTTGAGCATGGTGAAGACGGCCTTCTTCATCTCGCCGGCATAGGAGGTGCCGCCGATCAGAATGATGCCCTTGGTGAAGTTGCAGGCAATCACGGTTTCCGTACGGCAACCATGGCGGGCAGGATCACCCTTGAAATCAGGCAGATCGATGATCGTCAGCCGCGGCACGAAGGCGGCGAGCGCAGCCTTCTCCGGACGGATCAGCAGATTGCGGATGAACAGCGAATGCCAGGCGAATTCCGTGATGACGCGCGTCGGCAGGGCATTTTCCGCATCGGCACCCCCGATCAGATCCTGCGCGTACAACGACTTGCCTTGAGCGTGATCGAGCATGTCCCGGTGCAGGATTTCGAAATGCTCCGGCGACATCGCATTGTTGTTATCCCACCAGATTTCACCCGTCGTATTTTCATCGCGGACAACGAATTTGTCCTTGGGAGAACGGCCGGTGTGCTGGCCTGTCAGTGCCCGCACAGCTCCATCGGCGGTCAGCTGCGCTTCGCTGCGGCGCAGAATTTCCTCATAGAGTTCAGCGGTGCCAAAGTTATACCGAACCATGTCCAGGTTGGTGAAACCGATTGATTCCAGCCCAAGGGATGGGTTGCGAATGCCGAGTTCCTTCATGGTCCAGCTTTCCTCCGTGGTTTGCCGACAGAACGTTGAATGTTAGCGACCATAAAAGGATGAGCGCAAAAAGACAAGATTGCTGTCGTAAAAAATATAATGATTTCAGTATATTAATCGATTTAAAAGAAAATATCGCTTTTTTAATCGGTTGAATCGAGCGTTTTTGCGCGACATTTTTCGACCCAAAGCCCTCTCTTTGCACCGGTCTCTTGGCTTTTGCATTTTACTTCGCCACAATTTGTTCCACCTTTATACTCATGAAACGCGTCGTACCGCAGCACGAGCCCGGACAATCGGGCAGGCCTCGGAGGCGCAGCGAAATGGTGGAGCCCTATACGATGCAGACGATTGCACTTGTCGATGACGACCGGAATATCCTGACTTCGGTGTCGATTGCGCTGGAGGCGGAAGGCTATAAGGTCGAAACCTATACCGACGGTGCCTCAGCCCTCGACGGCCTGATTGCCCGGCCGCCGCAACTGGCGATCTTCGATATCAAGATGCCGCGCATGGACGGCATGGAGCTTCTGCGCCGCCTGCGCCAGAAGTCCGATATTCCGGTGATCTTCCTTACGTCCAAGGATGAGGAAATCGACGAGCTGTTCGGCCTGAAGATGGGCGCCGACGATTTCATCACCAAACCTTTCTCGCAGCGACTGCTGGTTGAGCGCGTCAAGGCGATCCTGCGCCGCTCGGCCAATCGCGAGGCGGCGGCTGCCGCCAATTCCGGTGGTGCGACCAAGACGGCCGCCGACGTGCAGGCACGCTCGCTGGAGCGTGGTCAACTGTCGATGGACCAGGAGCGCCACACCTGCATGTGGAAGAACGAGCCGGTCACCCTGACGGTGACGGAATTCCTGATCCTGCATTCCCTCGCGCAGCGCCCGGGCGTGGTGAAGAGCCGCGATTCGCTGATGGACGCGGCGTATGACGAGCAGGTCTATGTCGACGACCGCACGATCGACAGCCACATCAAGCGGCTGCGCAAGAAGTTCAAGATGGTCGACAACGACTTCGATATGATCGAGACGCTCTACGGCGTCGGCTATCGCTTCCGCGAATCTGCCTGAAACCAGACGGGACATTTTGCCCCGCCACGCCAGACATCGCCCGTGGCGCTAGACTGGCGTGGCCAGTTGCAGAGCTGTATGATACGGCTCCGCGCCGAAGCGGGTCGCGAAAGCGCGATTTTTCCTATTGCCTTCGGGCGGAAGGCAGCCAGGTCTGCCCATTGACATGCAGGGGCCGCGAAAGCGGGAGTTGAAGGCTTGGTCGAAGTCTTACGAAATATCGATATGGATGACAGCGACGCGAAGGCCGCTTCCGACCGGAAGTGGGCGCATCCTTTCACATTGATTCGCCGTATCTTCGGCAATGCGGTGTTTTCAAGCCTGACGCGCCGTATCCTGTTCTTCAACCTCGTCGCGCTCGTCGTCCTCGTCGGCGGTATCATGTATCTCAACCAGTTCCGCGAAGGGTTGATCGACGCCCGTGTTGAAAGCCTTTTGACGCAAGGTGAGATCATCGCCGGCGCGATTGCTGCTTCCGCCTCCGTCGATACCAATTCGATCACCATTGATCCGGAAAAACTGCTGGAGCTGCAGGCCGGACAGAGCATTACGCCGCTGCCAAGCGACGAAGATCTCGAATTCCCGATCAATCAGGAACGTGTAGCACCGGTTCTCAGGCGGCTGATCTCTCCGACCCGCACGCGCGCGCGGCTGTTCGATGCCGACGCCGACCTGCTACTCGATTCCCGGCATCTGTATACTGGTGGCCAGGTGTTGCGTTTCGACCTTCCGCCGATCGAACCTGAGCCGGTGACATGGTCCGAGCGGCTGAATTCGTGGTTCAACCGCATCCTGCAACCGGGCAACCTGCCGCTCTACAAGGAACCGCCGGGCGGCAACGGCTCCATCTACCCGGAAGTCATGAACGCGCTGACCGGCGTTCGCGGCGCCGTCGTGCGCGTCACCGAGAAGGGCGAACTGATCGTCTCGGTCGCAGTCCCGGTGCAGCGCTTCCGCGCGGTGCTCGGCGTGCTGCTTCTGTCGACGCAGGCGGGCGACATCGACAAGATCGTCCATGCCGAGCGACTGGCGATTATTCGTGTCTTCGGCGTGGCGGCACTCGTCAACGTCATCCTGTCGCTGCTGCTGTCCAGCACGATCGCCAATCCCTTGCGGCGCCTTTCGGCAGCCGCCATCCGGGTGCGGCGCGGCGGTGCCAAGGAGCGTGAGGAGATTCCGGATTTCTCGGCGCGCCAGGACGAGATCGGCAACCTTTCCATCGCGCTGCGTGAAATGACCACGGCACTCTACGACCGTATCGCCGCGATCGAAAACTTTGCTGCCGATGTCAGCCACGAATTGAAGAACCCGCTGACTTCGCTGCGCAGCGCCGTTGAAACGCTGCCGCTCGCCCGCACCGACGATTCCAAGAAGCGATTGATGGACGTCATCCAGCACGACGTGCGCCGCCTCGACCGGTTGATCAGCGACATTTCCGATGCTTCCCGTCTCGACGCCGAGCTTGCCCGTAGCGATGCCAAGGCCGTCGATCTGGAAAAACTGCTCGGCGATCTCGTTGATATTTCCCGCCAGATCCGCAGCGGCAAGAAACCGGTCCAACTGAGCTTCGTCGTCGAGCGAAAGGACAATCCGAAGGCACGCTTTGACGTCGGCGGCTATGAACTGCGCATCGGCCAGATCATCACCAACCTGATCGAGAATGCCCGTTCGTTCGTTCCGGAGGACAGCGGACGCATCATCCTGCGCCTGACCCGGACGCGCACTCGCTGCATCATCTATATCGAGGACAACGGGCCTGGCATCCAGGCAGAAGATATTGACCGTATTTTCGAGCGTTTCTACACCGACCGTCCGGAAGCTGAGGATTTCGGCCAGAATTCGGGTCTCGGCCTGTCCATTTCCCGCCAGATCGCCGAGGCGCATGGCGGCTCGCTGAAGGCGGAGAACATGATGAATGCAAGCGGCAAGATCACCGGCGCCCGCTTCATCCTCTCGCTTCCGATCGAGAGCCATTCGTGACAGGCGCGGCGGTCAACGTTCATGCGACCGCCGTGGTGCTTGGAACCCATGGTTTCCTGTTCGTCGGTCCCTCCGGTGCGGGCAAGACCACGTTGGCGCTCGCCTGCCTGTCGGCGGCAAAGAACATCGGTCTATTTGCCGCCCTTGTTTCGGATGACCAGGTCCTGATTTCCATACGGAACGGCAGGATCATCGCTCGCCGCCCGGCCTCGATCGCAGGGCTTGCAGAAATCCGCGGGGTGGGCATCGTTCAGGTCGAAACGGTCCGGGTTGCGGTGCTGGACTTTGCCATTCTGCCGGTCAAACCACCGTTTGAACCCCGCATGCCGCCGGAAAACGAGACTTTTCTGCTTCCCTCCGGTGATTTTTTACCAATGCGACGTCTTCCCTTGGCGGAGGGCTTGAATTCCTTTGAAATTTTGCGGCTTATTTTGCCTTAAAATGCCAATTTTCAAGGACAATGATGCCTTTTAAGGCAACATTTCTGGATTTTTAACTTGCACTTCGCCTTTTCCTTGCCAAGATGGCCGCCCCAAAGGTGGACGAAATTGCTGCATTGCGATATCTGACCATCCTAAGATTTGCAGATGCAGTTGGAGCGGAGACACCATGATCGGACTTGTGCTTGTCACACACGGCAAGCTGGCTGAAGAGTTTCGTCATGCGCTGGAGCATGTTGTTGGTCCGCAAAAGTCAATCGAGACTGTCTGCATCGGTCCGGAAGATGACATGGATCAGCGCCGGCAGGATATTCTCGAAGCCGTCCTTTCTGCCGACGAAGGCAACGGCGTCATCATCCTGACCGATATGTTCGGTGGCACTCCGTCCAATCTGGCAATCTCGGTGATGCAGAGCGGCACGGTCGAAGTCATTGCCGGTGTCAACCTTCCCATGCTGATCAAACTGGCCGGCGTCCGTGGCGAAAGCGATATGGACAAGGCACTCGTCGAAGCATCCGAAGCAGGCAGGAAATATATCAATGTCGCAAGCCGTGTCCTCAGTGGCAAATAGCGAAGCGGCGCCGGCGGCGCTTTCTCGCGAATTGCTGATCATCAACAAGCGGGGGCTCCATGCCCGCGCTTCCGCCAAGTTCGTCCAGACGGTGGAAGGCTACGATGCCGAGATTCACGTCTCCAAGGACGGCATGACCGTCGGCGGCACATCGATCATGGGCCTGATGATGCTGGCAGCCAGCACCGGCTGTTCGGTCTTCGTCACCGCCAGCGGCCGTCAGGCGCAGGAAGCGCTCGACGCCCTCGATGCGCTGGTGGCCGACAAGTTCGGCGAAGAAATCTGAGTTGATCCAGCGATCACATAAAGACATAAAGACTTCTTTATGTCCTGTTGCTCCCTTTCGCGTTTCCTGATAATTGAGGAACAAACTTCCTGCTTCCAGCGGGAAGCGCGAATTCTAGTGCGCCCTGCCCCGCCTGACGAATATGTCAGGTCTCAGTGCATGGCCTCAGCCCGGAGAGCTTCATGAGCACGAAAAACGACTATCTGGTTGCGGATATCGGCCTGGCCGATTTCGGCCGCAAGGAAATCACCATCGCCGAGACGGAAATGCCGGGCCTGATGGCCTGCCGCGAAGAGTTCGGCACGGCCAAGCCGTTGAAGGGCGCGCGCATCACCGGCTCGCTGCACATGACCATCCAGACGGCCGTGCTGATCGAGACGCTGGTCGCTCTCGGCGCCGAAGTCCGCTGGGCCTCCTGCAACATCTTCTCGACGCAGGATCACGCTGCAGCGGCCATTGCCGCCAGCGGTGTTCCGGTCTTCGCCGTCAAGGGTGAAAGCCTCGAAGAATACTGGACCTATACCGACCAGATCTTCCAGTGGGCCGACGGCGGCGTTTCCAACATGATCCTCGATGACGGCGGCGACGCCACCATGTACATCCTGCTCGGCGCCCGCGCCGAAGCCGGCGAGGACGTCCTGTCGAAGCCTGAATCCGAGGAAGAAGAAATCCTCGTCGCCCAGATCAAGAAGCGCCTTGCCGCTTCGCCTGGCTGGTTCACGAAACAACGCGACGCCATCCAAGGCGTGACGGAGGAAACCACGACGGGCGTCAACCGTCTGTACCAGCTGCATGCCAAGGGCCTCCTGCCTTTCCCGGCGATCAACGTCAACGATTCGGTCACCAAGTCGAAATTCGACAACAAGTACGGCTGCAAGGAATCGCTGGTCGACGGCATTCGCCGTGGCACCGACGTCATGATGGCCGGCAAGGTTGCCGTCGTCTGCGGTTACGGCGATGTCGGCAAGGGTTCGGCCGCTTCGCTGTCCGGCGCTGGCGCCCGCGTCAAGGTCACGGAAGTTGATCCGATCTGCGCTCTGCAGGCCGCCATGGACGGTTATGAGGTCGTCCAGCTCGAAGACGTCGTCTCTTCCGCCGACATCTTCATCACGACGACCGGCAACAAGGACGTCATCCGCATGGACCATATGCGCGAGATGAAGGACATGGCGATCGTCGGCAACATCGGCCACTTCGACAACGAGATCCAGGTTTCCGCCCTGCGCAACCTGAAATGGACCAACATCAAGCCGCAGGTCGACCTCATCGAGTTCCCGAAGGGCAACCGCATGATCCTTCTGTCGGAAGGCCGCCTGCTCAACCTCGGCAACGCCACCGGCCATCCGTCCTTCGTCATGTCGGCCTCGTTCACCAACCAGACGCTGGCCCAGATCGAGCTGTTCACCAAGGGTGAGCGGTACGAAAAGGGCGTCCACATCCTGCCGAAGCACCTCGACGAGAAGGTCGCTCGCCTTCACCTCGCCAAGCTTGGCGCCAGGCTGACGGAACTTTCGGAAGAGCAGGCCGGCTATATCGGCGTGAAGCCGCAGGGTCCGTTCAAGTCAGAACACTACCGCTACTAATCCTTACCCGGATAATCCACAACATATGGAGGCCGCGATCTTGACAGGAGATCGCGGCCTCTTTTTTTGCCTCGCCCTTCCCGACGATTCCCCGAAGGCGTATATTTTTGGGACAATGATTCGTGACGAAGATGCGGAACAGACGCGTCCCGGATCTGGGATGTCTTGTCGTTGAGGCGGCAAACAGACGAAGACATGCCGGACTGCAATCGGAATTGAACGAGGCCTGCTTTGGCGGGATTTCGATTTAGCACTGCGTGGCGATTTGCAACCGGACCAAAGACCTTGCGCCGTACTCCACTGATAAGGTCGGGGCACGCTTCAAGGTGTTGAATACACATAAGATCGTCCATGATTCGGGTTCTCCCGCATGGCATCATATGTGGTGCAAACGGGGAAGCATGCCATGGAAACAGGTCCTTCGAAACACGCTGGTGGCCGGATTCCGTCTTTGCTGCGTCGATTCATGGCGAGTTCGGCGCTCGCGGCTTTCGCCGGCCCCGCTCTCGCGGCAGTCGAGGACCTGACCACAACGAGCGTCTTCCGCTCTTCCGAAGTCGTCACCTTTTCTGTCCTGATCGGTGTCATTTCGGCGGCGATGATCTCTGCCATCTGGCTGATCCGCCAGCGCGGCAACATCGAGACCGACAACCGGGAACTGAACGCGGCGCTGGCCGATGCCAACCACCGGATTTCCCGTTTTCAGGCGCTGATCGCTGACAAGAACCGCCGTATCGTCGTCTGGGAAGGCCAGTCGAACAAACCCGAATTCCTGGGCCAGCTGCCGACCGAGACGGGCGCACCGCAGGATGACCGCGATTTCCTCGCTTTCGGCCGCTGGATCAAATCCCAATCGGCATCCGAGCTGGAAAAAGCCATAGAACTGCTGCGTTCGAATGCCCAGAGCTTCGATCTGATTGTCGAAACAATCCGCAATGAAATCATCGAAGCGCAAGGCCGCGTATCCGGCGGCCGCGCCTTCGTCCGTTTCGTAGCGCTCAACAATCTGCGTGCTGAACTGGCCGAAGTGAAGATGGAGCGCGACCGCCTGCACGGCTCACTGTCCAGCCTTCACACGCTGCTCGACGCGATCGATCTGCCCGTCTGGCAGCGCGGTCCGGATGGAGCCATCCTGTGGGTCAATGAGGCCTATACTGAGGCCGTGGAAGCAGCCGACCCGGCCTCAGCGGTGAAGGAGAGCCGCGAGCTTCTGGCGACCGTCGCGCGGGAAAAGATCCGCGCCCTCACCACCTATGATTCGCCCTATCGCGAAAAAGTTTCCACCGTCGTCAGGGGAAACCGGACGTTCTTCGACGTGGTGGACGCCAAGAGCACGAACGGATCGGCAGGCATGGCGATCAACGTTTCCGATGTGGAGGCAGTGCGCGAGGAATTGAACCGCACCCTGAAAAGTCATGCCGAAACGCTCGATCATCTGGCAACGCCCGTCGCTATTTTCGACGGCAGCCAGCGCCTGCAGTTCTACAATCAGGCTTTCCAGCGCCTTTGGGACCTCGACATGGGCTTCCTCGAGCGCAAGCCGGGCAATGGCGAGATCCTCGACCGGCTGCGCGCCGCCGGGAAACTGCCGGAGCAGCTGAACTGGAAGCAGTGGAAAGACTCCGCGCTCGCCGTCTATCAGGCGATCGAGACGCAATCCGACCTCTGGCACCTGCCCAATGGCCAGACCCTGCGCGTCTTCGCTACAGCCCGACCGCAAGGCGGCGCGACCTGGGTGTTCGAGAATTTGACGGAAAAGGTCGATCTGGAGACGCGCTACAACACGCTCGTCCAGGTCCAGGGCGAGACCATCGACCATTTGTCCGAGGGCGTTGCGGTCTTCGGTCCGGATGGCCGCATCAAGCTGTCCAACCCGGCCTTCCGGGCGCTCTGGGGTGTCACCGAGACGGAAGCCAAGCCCGGCACCCATATCCGCGCCATCGAGCAGGTCTGCGCGCCATCCTATGACCAACCGGACGGTTGGAAGCGATTTTCGCATCTCATCACCAGCTTCGACGACGAGCGCCCGTCCTGCCAGGGCATCCTCGAACTGCGCACCGGCCTCATTCTGGATTTCGCAGTCATTCCACTGCCCAATGCACAGACCATGCTGACCTTCGTCAACATCACCGACAGCGCGCGGGTCGAACGCGCACTCACCGAAAAGAACGACGCGTTGCGGATGGCGGACCACCTGAAGAACGACTTCGTCCAGCACGTCTCTTATGAACTGCGCTCTCCGCTGACCAACATCATCGGCTTTGCCGATCTCCTGAAGACACCCGCCTTCGGCGCGCTGACAGAGCGGCAGGCGGAATATGTCGATCACATCTCGACCTCGTCCTCGCTGCTCCTAACCATCGTCAACGACATCCTGGATCTCGCAACCGTCGATGCCGGCATCGTCGAGCTCGACCTGTCGGAAATCAACCTGACGGATTTCCTCGACGAGGTTGCACTGCAGATGGCCGACAGGCTGCAGGAAAGCGCCGTCACCCTGCAGATCGATACGCCCGACATGCTCGGCCTTTTCGTGGCCGATCACCAGCGGCTGAAGCAGATCCTCATCAAGCTGTTGACCAATGCCGCCAATTTTGCGCCCGACGGCAGCACGATCAGCCTGAAATGCCGCCGGGACGCCAGCGATTTCGTCTTCAGCGTCACCGACAATGGCGCCGGTATTCCGCAGGACATTCTCGACACCGTCTTCAACCGTTTCGAAAGCCACGGCCAGCACGGCGGCGCCGGTCTTGGCCTCTCCATCGTCGAAAGTTTCGTCAGCCTCCACCACGGCACCGTATCGATCCGCAGCCGCGAAGGCGAAGGCACGGAAGTGACCTGCCGCATCCCGACCGGTGACCTGCCGAAAATCGCAGCGGCGGAATAAATGCAGGCCATCGAGCTCACCCTCACGGACGAGGCAGCCACCATCGAGCTGGGCGAGGATCTGGCGATGGCATTGAAGGCCGGCGACTGTCTCGCTCTTTCAGGCGACCTCGGCGCCGGCAAGTCGACACTGGCGCGTGCTTTTTTGCGCGCCATGGCAGATGACGAGGCGCTGGAGGTTCCAAGTCCAACCTTCACGCTGGTCCAAAGCTACGACCTGCGCATTCCCGTTTCACACTTCGACCTCTACCGGCTGGCTGACGTGTCCGAACTCGATGAACTCGGTTTTGACGAGGCGCTGTCCGACGGCATCTGCCTGGTGGAGTGGCCGGAAAATGCCCTGCCGGCGCTGCCGAAGACGCGGATTACGGCCACCTTTTCCCATCTGGACGACGGGCGCATCGTCACCCTGTCGGGCGACACGACCGCTCTGGCGCGGATCGAGCGCAGCCTTGCAATCCGAACTTTCCTGCGGGAGCGCGGACATGGGCAGGCCAAGCGGCGTCATCTGAGCGGTGATGCTTCGGCGCGCGCCTATGAGCGCATCCTGATGCCCGGGGAGCCGGCGCGCATCCTGATGGATTCGGCTCGCCACAAGCCCGGCCCGATCCTCCAGGATGGAAAATACTACCAGCAGCTTGCCCATTTGGCCGAGGACGTCATTCCCTTCGTCGCCGTTGCCCGCGACATCCGCGATAAGGGATTCTGCGCACCGCAGGTCTATGAAAGCGACCTCGGCGCCGGCATCCTTCTGATCGAGGACCTCGGCAGCAACGGCGTTCTTGATGCGAACGGACGGCCGATTGCCGGACGATACCTCGAAAGCGTCCGCGTGCTTGCGCATCTGCATGCGCAACCGGTGACGCGGGACATATCGCTGTCCAAATCGGTCACCCATCACATTCCCGATTTCGATCGCACGGCGATGAAGATCGAAACCAGCCTGCTGATCGACTGGTATCTGCCGTGGAAACGCGGCGAAAAGGCATCCGATGCGGAGCGCGCCGGCTATTTCGCGGTGTGGGATCATCTGATTGATCTGCTCGCCACCTCGGAAAAGAAGCTGCTGCTGCGGGATTTTCATTCGCCGAACATCATCTGGCGCGACGATCGCTCAGGGTTCGACCGAGTAGGCATCATCGATTTCCAGGATGCGATGATCGGCCCGACGGCCTATGACGTCGCCTCGATCACGCAGGATGCGCGCGTGACGATCGAACCGGATCTCTGCACGGAGATGCTTTCGCTCTATTGTTCCGAGCGCCACGCCTTGGGTGCGTTCGATGAGACGGCCTTCCGGCGCGACTGGCACCTGATGTCGGCCCAGCGCAACTGCAAGCTCGTCGGCATCTGGGTCCGCCTGATGCAGCGCGACGGCAAGCCCTTTTACATGAAGCACATGCCGCGGACATTCTCCTATCTCCAGGTGGCGCTTCAGCACGAAGCGCTCGCGCCCTTGCGCGATTGGTGCATAAAGGCTGGAATCCTTTAAAACCGAATCACCGGTTGAAGATTCACTGGATCAAGTGCCGCCGATGCCTATCAACCCAAGGTCCATCAAGAACGCCATGGTGCTTGCTGCAGGGCTCGGCACCCGCCTGCGGCCTATCACCGACACCATGCCGAAGCCGCTTGTGCCGATCGCGGACAAGCCGATGATCGACTATGTGCTCGACCTTCTGGACGGTGCCGGTGTGGAGACGGCAGCAGTCAACGTCCACCATTTCGCTGATCAGATGGAAGCGCATCTGGCAGAGCGAAGCCGACCAAGGGTCGTCATCTCCGACGAGCGGGCGGCACTGATGAACTCCGGGGGCGGTTTGGCCAAGGGACTGAAACTGCTTGATGACGGTCCTGTTCTTGTCATGAATGCCGACCTGTTCTGGATCGGTGAGAAGCCGGATTCCCCGTCAAACCTTCAGCGGCTGGCATCCTTCTTTGACGCAGCAACCATGGACATGGCTCTGCTCTGCGTGCGCAACGAAGACACCACCGGCCATAACGGCAAGCTGGATTTCTCGCTCGATCCGCAAGGCCGGCTTTCGCGCTATAAGGACGGCATGGAAAATCCCGTCGTTTACGCAGGTGCGATCGCTATGCACACCCGTCTTCTCGCCGATGCACCGGACGACGCCTTCAACCTGAATATCTACTTCGACCGGGCGATTGCGAGAAACAGGCTTTTCGGCATCGTTCTCGACGGTCATTGGCTGACGGTCGGAACGCCCGCGGCAATCGGCGAAGCGGAGGCTGTTATTCGGCGCGTCCAGGGAGCGGAATGAGTTGACGGACCCCGTCTGCAACGTCTTCACCATTCCGCCCGGTCTTCCCTTCCTGAAGACCCTGGTCGAAAAGCTGTGTGACGGCGCCCTCATCCCCGGCTTTCGCTACGATACAGCCGATCCTCTGTCGCTTGCCGGAGTGACGATCTTCGTACCGACCCGCCGCTCCGCCCGTGTGCTGCGCTCCGAACTGGTCGATTGCCTGGGCGGGCGCTCGGCGATCCTGCCGATAATCCGGGCACTCGGCGAAACCGATGACGACAGCGGCTTCTTCGATGCCGAAATCCCGGCGATCCTCGACCTGGCACCGCCTTTGCCCAACACCGCACGGCTGATCGAACTTGGCCGGCTTATCCTCGCCTGGCGCAACCAGCTGCCGAAAGCCGTTCTCGACGTACACGCCGAGAGCCCGCTGATCGCACCTGCCAGCCCCGCCGACGCGATCTGGCTCGCCCGCAATCTCTCCGAGATCATCGACGCGATGGAAACGGAAGAGCTGGATTGGGAAGCGTTTGATAAGCTCGATGCCAACGACCATGCGCTGTGGTGGCAGCTGACGCTCGAATTCCTGAAGATCGCCAGCGTTTACTGGCCGGAACGACTGGAAGAACTGAAACAGTCCTCACCGGCCCGCCATCGTAACGCGATCCTCGACGCCGAGACGCAGCGCATCGCCGACGGCAAGGTTACCGGACCGATCATCATCGCCGGCTCGACGGGCTCCATCCCCGCGACGGCCAAGTTGATCGCCGCCGTGCAGAAACTGCCGAACGGCACCATCGTCCTTCCCGGTCTCGACCAGACGATGAGCGACGCGGAATGGATGATGATTGCGCCCGAAACGGCGAAACTGACCGGCAGGCCCGATCCGACAAGCCGCAGCCATCCGCAATACGGCTTCTTCCGCCTGCTGAAGCACATGGAAATCGCCCGCCACGAGGTATCGGTTCTCGGTACCGCCGAGCCCGATCTCGACTACAGGGCAGAACTCATCTCGCATGCCCTCCTGCCGGTTCAGGCGACCAGCAGTTGGACAGCGCTTCGCAGCGCCGTCGATCCAACCCGGCTCGCGGCTGCCTTTGCCGACGCCGCGCTGATCGAAACGGCAAACGAACGCGAGGAAGCGACGGCGATTGCGATCGCCTTGAGGCTTGCCCTGCACGACAACGAGGAGAGCCAGGCGGCGCTGCTCACCCCCGATCGCGACCTTGCCCGCCGTGTCGCCTCCGAACTCATGCGCTTCGGCATCGAGGCCGATGATTCCGCTGGTACGCCGCTGTCTGCCACTGGCCCCGGCAGCCTGGCACGATTGCTGCTCGAGGCAGCGCTGCGGCCGGGCGATCCCGTCTCCGTCACGGCCCTTCTCAAGCATCCGCTGGCACGTTTCGGACTATCCACCGAGGCCATCAATGAGGCGGCCGTAACGCTGGAACTCATGGCGCTGCGCGGTGGCACCGGCAGCGCAGATATCTCGGAACTTGAAACCCTTCTCGACCAGACGCTTCAGCGCGAAGCCGGCAAAAAGCATTTGCCGGAATGGCGCAGCCAGATCGATGACGAAGCAATCGAAAGAGCCCGCGCCCTTGCCCGACGCATCGCGGCCGCGGCCGAGCCGCTGGCCGGGACATTGGTGCGCCATCGCGGAAGTGGCCGCGGCCTGACCGCCGCCCTGGCGCTTTCCGAATGGGCGGAAAAAACGGGGCGCGCCCTTGAAGCGGTTGCCATCGATGAACGCCGCAGCCTTGCAGGTCTGTGGTCCGGTGAAGCCGGCGAAGCACTGGCGACACTGCTGCGCTCCGTCATCGATACGGATGGCCAGCTGACCGCCGACGGACCGCAATGGAGCGATATCGTCGAGGCGTTGTCGGCAAGCGAATCGATCAAGCCACGATCGATGCGCCATCCCCGTGTGTTCATTTTCGGTGCACTCGAATCCCGGCTTCAGAGCGTCGATCTTGTGGTTCTCGGCGGCATGAACGAAGGCACATGGCCGGGCCAGACGGCCAACGACCCGTTCCTGTCCCGGACGATGAAAACATCGATGGGCCTGGAGCCTCCCGAGCGGCGGATCGGTCAGCTTGCCCACGATTTCCAGATGGCCTGCGGCACGCGCAAGCTGATCTTCACACGCGCCATGCGCAAAGGCGCAACGCCGACCGTCGCCTCGCGCTGGCTCCAGCGTCTTCTCGCCGTCGGCGGCAAGGTCTTTGCGGAAAAACTGCGCGAAAACGGCAGGGATTATCAGCACTGGGCCGGTATGCTCGATGACGGCGTCACCCAGCCGCTGGCCAAACGCCCCGAACCGAAACCATCGGCCGAGCAGCAGCCCCGCAGCTATTCCTTCAGCGAAGTAAGCCGGCTGCGGCGCGACCCTTACGCCGTTTACGCCAGGCGAATCCTGCGCCTGCAGCCGATCGATCCGTTCAATCGCGATCCGGGAGCAGCCGAACGCGGCACGCTTTACCATAAGATCGTCGAGCGCTTCGTCCGTGCCGGGCTCGATGCCGCATCGCCCGAAGCCGCGACGGAAATGAGCCGGATTCTCAACGAGGCTTTCGATGAGCAGGCTCTGCCCGCCCACATCGATATCGTCTGGCGGCCACGCTTTGCCGCCGTCGGCCAAGCTTTCATCAATTGGGAAATCAGCAGGCAGGCCGATATCCGCAAGAGCTTCACCGAACTCTACGCTTCGATGGAGATCGGCGTTTCAGACATCAAGCTCACCGGGATCGCCGATCGTATCGATATCCTCGGCGACGGCAGCGCCGTGATTGTCGATTACAAGACGGGCTCGACCCCCTCGGTAAACGAAGCGCGCGCCCTTCTCGATCCCCAACTGGCATTGGAGGCCGCGGCGCTCAAGGCCGGTGCCTTTCAAAAGGCCGGGGCAAAACATCCGCAATCGCTGCTCTATGTTCGCCTGAAACCCGGTGAACGTTTTGCCGTTCAGGAGGTCAACAACGAGAACGCCAAGGCGCGCGCCAACGTCGAGACCAAATCGGCGGATCAGCTGGCCGAAGACTCGCTGAAGGAGTTGACCGGACTTCTTTCAGCACTGATGAGCGGGAAATACGGTTTTGCCTCCCGCCTCATCGTGCAGAAAGAGCGCGATTACGGCGGCGAATACGACCATCTTGCCCGTGTCGCCGAATGGGCGACGGCCGAAGGGGAGGAGGACGCCAATGAGGGATGACGATTTCGGCCCTCTCGATCCGACGCCAGAGAACTGGCTCGACTGGACATCGGCCAAGCAGGCGCTCGCCTCCGATCCTGCCCGCTCGGCCTGGGTGTCGGCCAATGCGGGCTCCGGCAAGACGCACGTGCTGACGCAACGCGTCATCCGGCTTCTTCTGTCCGGCTGTCGCCCCTCCGCCATCCTGTGCCTGACCTATACCAAGGCGGCAGCGTCCGAAATGTCGAACCGCGTCTTCGAGCGGCTGGCGGAATGGGTGACGCTGGACGACGACGCGCTGGACGACCGGATTGCGGCGATCGAGGGCGAAAGGCCGGATCTCCTGAAGCGTCAGGAGGCGCGACGGCTGTTTGCGCGGGCACTTGAGACGCCGGGCGGGCTGAAGATTCAGACGATCCACGCCTTCTGCGAGGCGCTGCTGCACCAGTTTCCACTCGAAGCCAATGTGGCCGGCCATTTCTCCGTGCTGGACGACCGCGCTTCCGCCACGCTTCTGGCCGACGCCCGCCGGGCGCTGCTGACCGCGACCGCCAGCGAGGACGATCGGCCGCTGACCGAAGCCTTCGCTACCGTGCTTGACCTTGCCGACGACACCGGGCTCGAAAAGTTGCTGTCGGCAATCGTTGCCCATCGTACGCCTATCCAGATCTTTCTGGATGATGCCGGCCGCAAGGGTGGCATCGATCCGGCGCTTCGATCGGCTCTCGGCCTTGGTGCTGATGAGACAACCCAGACAGCATTAGCCGGATTCTGGCCTCTCGAGGGTCTCAACGGCGCCGCGCTCGAACGCTATATCGGCATGGCGCTTTCGACCGGTGGCGCCAAGGTGACGGAGTTCGCCGAAGGTTTGCGCGCAGTCGCCAAGCTCACCGATCCGCTACAGCGCCACAATACTCTTATCGGGCTGTTCTTCACCCAGGCCGGCAAACCGAAAGCCGATTCGGCCTTCCTGTCCAAAGCGATGCGCGACAAGGCGCCGGACCTAGAAGAGCTTGTCAACGCTGCCCGCGACCATGTCGTCGCTGCCACCGATCGGCTCAACCTGATTTCGATGTTCGAGGCGACCAAGGCCGCACTGGTGCTCGCAGACCGGCTGAACAGCGACTATGAGGATATCAAGAAAAGCCGCAGCCAGCTGGATTTCGACGATCTGATCAATCGCACTGCGACGCTGCTTTCCCGCGGCGATGTCAGCCGCTGGATCCACTACAAGCTCGATCAGGGTATCGACCATATCCTCGTCGACGAGGCGCAGGATACGAGCCCCGTTCAATGGACGATCATCCAGTCGCTGGCAGAGGATTTCTTCTCCGGAGAGACGGCGCGCGGCGGCAACCGGACGATGTTTGCCGTCGGCGACGAAAAGCAGTCGATCTATTCCTTCCAAGGCGCCCGACCGGAGCGTTTTTCCGACGAAAGCACCGAGACCGAACGGCGGGTTCTGGGCGGCGGCAAGGCCTTCAGCCCGATCCGGCTGCAGCTTTCCTTCCGCTCAACCGAGGACGTGCTGTCAGCCGTCGATACCGTGTTTGAAAATCCGGTCCATGCCCGTGGCCTCAGCGCCCGCAATGATGCCGTGGTGCATGCCTCCAACCGTATCGGTCATCCGGGGCTGGTCGAGGTCTGGGAGGCGATCGCGCCGGCAGACAGCTTTCAGGAGGACGACTGGACGGCCGCCTTCGATGCGACGCCCGAAGACGCGCCGCCTAACATTCTGGCACAGCGCATTGCCGGGGTGCTTGCTGACTGGATCGGCAAGGAAACGGTGATCGAAAAGGGCGTCAAGCGGCCGATGCAACCGGGTGACGTCATCGTTCTCGTGCGCAAGCGCGACGCCTTCGTCAACGCATTGACCCGCGCGCTGAAGACGCGGCAAAACATTCCCGTTGCCGGTGCCGACCGACTGGTGCTGACCAACCATATCGCCGTGCAGGACCTGATGGCGCTCGGACGGTTCGTTTTGCTGCCGCAGGACGACCTGTCGCTGGCCGCGGTTTTGAAGAGCCCGCTGTTTAATCTCAGCGAAGACGATATCAAGGATCTGGCGGTAGACCGGCCTCTGTCAGTCAGTGTCTGGCAGCGCCTGCAGGATTTCGGTGCCGACAATGCGAGCCACTATCATCAGGCCATGCAGAAGCTGCAGCGATACAGAGCATTGTCGCGCACCCTGCCCGTCCATGATTTCTACGCCCAAATTCTCGGCCATGACGGTGGTCGTGCGGCGTTCCTGGGGCGCCTTGGCACTGAGGTCAGCGACATCCTCGACGAATTCCTGACCTTTGCGCTCGACCATGAAAAGAACGGGTTGCCCGGCCTGCAGGCCTTCATTTCCGGACTGGAAATGGAAGCGCCAACCGTCAAACGCGAGCAGGACAAGGAGCGCAACGAAGTCCGCATCATGACCGTCCATGCCGCCAAGGGGCTGGAGGCACCGGTCGTTTTTCTGGTCGATGGCGGCGGCAAGGCGTTTAACTCGCAGCATGTCTCCGGTCTCCGGATGATCAAGCAGGGCGACCAGCACGATTCAACGCTGCTTCCGGTCTGGCGGCCGCCGGGAGCGGCATCGAACATGCTGGTCGATGCGGATACGGACCGGCTTAAAACCGCAGCAGAGGAGGAGTATCGCCGGCTTCTTTATGTCGGCATGACGCGGGCGGCGGACCGCCTGATCGTCTGCGGCTATCAGGGCAAGCGTGCCAATCCCGAAAGCTGGCATGCCATGGTCACGGCAAGTCTGTCGGCCGATGAACGCGGCCGCAGCGCGCCGATGACGTTTTCTGCCGGCGATCAGGAGTGGACGGGATATCGCTGGCAGGTTTCTTCCGCCAGCCGCGATCTGCAGACGCAAGATGCCGGCAAGGAGACGGTGGACGTGCGGCGCGCGGGCCTGCCGCCGGCGCTGTTGCAGCCCTTGCCAGCACAAAGACATCTGCCGCGCCCGCTCAGCCCCTCCGGCGCCGGGGCGGTCATTGATGAGGACGATACCGACACCATCGTCGAATCGGCGCTGTTCTCGCAAAAACCCGGTGCCAACACATCACTGCTGCGCGGCGCGCTGCTTCACCGTTTCCTGCAGGTCTTGCCGTCGATCGCACCGGAAGAACGCCGGGCTGCGGCCGAACGTTACCTGCTTCGCTCCGTCCCACGCTGGTCTGCGCCGGAACGGCAAGCTTTAATGCTATCGGTTCTGAATGTGATTGAGCACCCCGATCTCGCCGCGCTGTTTTCCGAGACCAGCCGGGCGGAAGTCGCTGTCATGGGCACCCTGAAACTCGGAAGCCGCGATTTTGCGGTGTCCGGGCGGATCGATCGGCTTGCCGTGTCAGGAAACACCGTCATCATCGCCGACTTCAAGACCAACCGCGAAATTCCGGCTTCGCCCGAAGCGATACCGTTCGTCTACCGGGCGCAGCTTGCAATCTACCGCGCCCTGCTTGAGCCGCTTTATCCCGATCACACGTTTGAATGCGCGCTCATCTACACGGAAGGTCCTTCCGTGCTGACATTGCCGCGGGAGATGCTCGACAGGAGCCTTGTGGACCTCGCGACAAAGTGAGATATGGATGGCATTGAAAAGCTGACGCTCAACCATCACATGATGGACAACCGTTCGAAGAACGCCGATTTCGAAACCAAGGAGCAGCCTATGGCTACCGTAAAAGTCGATACTTCCAATTTTCAGGATGAAGTCCTGAACTCCGTCGAGCCTGTCATCGTGGATTTCTGGGCCGAATGGTGCGGCCCGTGCAAGATGATCGCTCCGAGCCTGGAAGAAATTTCCGTTGAATTGGCCGGCAAGGTCAAGGTTGCCAAGGTCAACATCGACGAGAACCCGGAAATCGCCGCCCAGTATGGCGTGCGCTCGATTCCGACACTCGCCATGTTCAAGGCCGGCGAAGTTGCCGACATCAAGGTGGGTGCCGCGCCGAAGACGGCCCTGACATCCTGGATTTCGAACGCCGCCGCCTGATTGACATCTGAAATGGAACTGAAAAAGCCCGGGAAACCGGGCTTTTTTTCGTTTAAGCGCCCGATTCGGATCACTCGGCGTTGCGCGTGCTATCCAATAGCGGCACATGAGGCGCCGCTGTTCTTGGCAGCAGGCCTGTCAGGCGTGGATCGTCGTGGACCTCGACCATAAGGGCGTAGGGCCGAAACCCCGACCGCTGGTAAAACGCGACGGCCGCCGGATGGTCGAAGGTGCAGGTGTGCAGCCAGAAACGATCGATCGGTCGCGCCCAGGCCTTGGCGATCGCACTGTTCATCAGAAAGCGCCCGGTGCCTTTGCCGATCGCCTCCTTGACCAGACCGAAATAGACGATCTCGCATTCGCCCGAAATACTAAAGTCGAGTTGCAGGAGCCCGACATCCCGCGCGCCGTCGTGCAAGGCGTAAACCTCCACCTGGGGATCGGCGAGAATTGCCCGAACAGCGTCATCGTCCATCGTCAGCATGGACACCCACATCCAGTCTTCGCCGACCAGCCGAAACAGCCGCCGATAGGCTTCAAGATCCCGCGCGGTCAGGCGCACCAGGCTGAGTGGCAAGTCCGAGACCGCGGCCTTTTCCTGTGGCTGTTCGCGCATCTCCAGGAACGTAACTGTATTGGCGATCTTGCCGGGCGGGACGGGCGAATAGCCCATTGGCAATTCGGGATTGTTGTCGTTCATTCGTTTGCCTTGTGAAGGATTGCAGTCCGGCGGCTTATCGGGGTGGCGTCCCGTTGTCGGCCAGAACGTCGCCGACCAGATAGAGCGAACCACCGATCAGGATGCGGGGCGCGACCGGATCGTCGTCAAACATGGCGTTGATTGCGCCAAGCGCTTCGGCAACCGTGGACACGGCTCCCGCCTCAAACCCGGCAGCCGCTGCGTCGTCCGCGAGCGCTACCGCATCTATTCCAGCATCCGAGCCACGGATGGGCACGGTGAATATCTGCTCGGCAAGACCCTTGAACGCCTTGAAATAGCCGATCGGGTCCTTGGTATTGATCATTCCCGTGATCAAGAACAACGGGCGCGAGTCGCGCTCTTCCAGATTGGCCATGGTTTCGGCGATGACCTGGCCGGCGCCTGGATTGTGCCCGCCATCAACCCAGATTTCCGACCCCTCCGGCGCAAGGCGGGCCAGATTGCCTTCCGTCAGGCGCTGGAGGCGGCCCGGCCAGTCGACCGTCACCAATCCCTTGTCGATGAAGGCATCAGAAATATCAAAACCGGCGGCCTTCACGGCCCGGATGGCGGCGGCGGCATTGGCATATTGATGACGTCCCGGCAGCTTCGGCAAGGGCAGGTCAGCAAGGCCGAATTCGTCCTGATAAACCAGACGGCCGAATTCCTCATGCGCCATGAAATCCTGACCGTAGACCGACAACGGGCATTTCAGTCGTTCGGCGATGGAGACAAGCACGTCGCGCGCCGTGTCCTCCTCCTGATGACCGATCACCACCGGGCAGCCGCGCTTCATGATCCCCGCCTTTTCCGCGGCAATCAGTTCGACGCGGTCGCCAAGATACGCCTGGTGATCGAGCGAGATCGGCATGATGACGGAAACAGCGGGGGTCTTGATGACATTGGTTGCGTCGAAACGGCCGCCAAGGCCGACTTCGATGATGGCGACATCTGCCGGATGCTCGGCAAAAAGCACGAAGGTTACGGCTGTCAGGATTTCGAAAACGGTGATCTTTTGCCCGCCATTGGCCTCGCCGACGCGGCGGACCGCATCCGCCAGGACCGCGTCGCTGACCAGCGAGCCGCGACCACCCTTTTTGCCGATGCGATAGCGCTCGTGCCAATTGACCAGATGCGGTGAGGTATGGACATGGACGCTGAGACCGGCAGCCTCAAGAATGGCGCGCGAAAAGGCGGTGACGGAACCCTTGCCGTTGGTGCCGGCCACATGGATCACCGGCGGCAGCTTGTCCTGCGGATTGCCGAGCACGTCGAGAAGCCGGGTGATCCTGTCGAGCGACAGATCGAAGCCCTTTGGATGCAGGGCTAGAAGCTTGTCGATCTCCTGCCCCGCCTCGCTGACATGCGCCGTCGTCATCACCGCTCCTGCAAACCGCCGTTGGAGCGTTTGCACGCCGTCGAGCGAGCCGAGAACGCTACAATCTCAAATTTTCAACCTTCCGGCACTCAAGGAGTGAGCACCGGCGCCCTTAAATGCTGGCCGAGGCCGCAATCGGCAAAGCCGCCAGCGGTGTGCTGCCATTCAGCTTGGCGGCATCCATCGGCTTCTTCATCAGGATTTTCAACACACGGGCAAGCGTGGACGGAATGTCATGACGCTTGATGACCATATCGACCATGCCGTGTTCCATCAGATATTCCGACGTCTGGAAGCCCTCTGGCAGCTTTTCGCGGATGGTCTGCTCGATCACGCGCTTGCCGGCAAAGCAGATTTCAGCGCCTGGCTCAGCCAGATGCAGGTCGCCCAGCATGGCATACGACGCCGTGACGCCACCGGTCGTCGGGTTCGTCAGCACGACGATATAGGGAAGACCCGCTTCCTTCAGCATCTGCACCGCAACGGTGGTACGCGGCAACTGCATCAGCGACAGGATGCCTTCCTGCATGCGGGCGCCGCCCGAGGCCGGGAAAATCACCAGCGGGCACTTTTCCGCGATCGCTTTTTCGAATGCCTTGATGATCGCCTCGCCGGCGGCGATGCCGAGCGAACCGCCCATGAAGTTGAATTCATGCACGACGCCGACGAGCTTGACGCCGCGGCAGCGGCCGATACCGGCAACAATCGTGTCTTCCAGATCGGTCTTGATCCGGCTATCGCGCAGGCGATCAATGTATTTCTTTGAATCGCGGAACTTCAGCGGATCCTGCGCCACCTTCGGCTGGGTCAAAGCCTCATAGACGCCGTCGTCGAACAGGTCCTTCAATCGCGCCTTGGCTGGCATCTTCATATGGAAGCCAGAGGCGGGAATGACCCATTTGTTCTCTTCGAGATCGCGGTGGAACACCATCTCGCCGGTTTCCGGGCACTTGATCCAGAGATTCTCCGGAACTTCCCGGCGACCGAGCATCGAGTTGATCTTCGGTCGAACGTAATTCGTGATCCAGTTCAAATCCAAACTCCTGAATATTTAAAACCGGTCGTGGCCTACAATGTGGGCATTTATTCGGCCGCGACAAGCTTTGCGGAGCGAACGCCGGCGGAAAGGCCGCGGACAAGCGTTTCCACGCCCGGCACCGTTGCCCCTGTCGATTTCCCGTCCTCGGTCAGGCTGGACGCCACCTGGTTGACGATGGCAGTGCCAACGACCACACCATCGGCGGATGCACCGATGGCCCTGGCATGTTCCGCTGTCTTGACGCCGAATCCGACGCAGACCGGAAGTTTCGTATGGCCCTTGATCCGCTGCACGGCGCCGCCGACAACGGTCGGGTCCGGCAATGCCGAGCCGGTAATGCCGTTCATCGAGACATAATAAACGAAACCAGAGGTGTTTTCGAGAACCTTCGGCAACCGCTTGTCATCGGTCGTCGGCGTCGCCAGTCGAATGAAGTTGATGTCCTTCTTCAAGGCCGGGATGCACAGCTCGTCATCCATTTCCGGCGGCAGATCGACCACGATCAGGCCGTCGATTCCAGCTGCCAGCGCATCGTCGAGAAAGCGCTCGACGCCGTAGATATAGATCGGGTTGTAATAGCCCATCATGACGATCGGCGTGTCCTCATCCCCTTCGCGGAAGCGGCGGGCAATTTCCAGCGTCTTTGCCAGCGTCTGCCCGCCCTTGAGTGCGCGCTGGCCGGCCAGCTGGATGGCCGGGCCATCGGCCATCGGATCAGAAAAGGGCATGCCGAGCTCGATGATATCGGATCCGGCTGATGGCAGCGCCTTCATGATCGCCAGCGATGTGTCGAAATCCGGATCGCCCCCCATGAAATAGGTGACAAGCGCCGGGCGGCCTTCTGCTGCCAGATCGGCAAATCGTTTGTCCATGCGTGCGGTCATGCTGTTACAGTCCCATTCCTAGCAGTTTGCCGACGGTGAAGATATCCTTGTCGCCGCGGCCGGAGAGGTTCATCAGGATGATCTCGTCCTTGCCCATTTTCGGCGCGCGCTTGATCACTTCGGCGATCGCATGGCTCGGTTCCAGCGCTGGAATAATGCCCTCGAGGCGAGTCAGCACCTGGAATGCCTCCAGCGCCTCATGGTCCATGATCGGCACATATTCGACGCGGCCGATATCTGCGAGCCAGGAGTGTTCCGGACCGATGCCGGGATAATCAAGACCAGCCGAAATCGAATGGCCTTCCTTGATCTGGCCGTCATTGTCCTGAAGCAGGTAGGTACGGTTGCCGTGCAGCACGCCCGGCGAACCGGCCGTAATGGAGGCACAATGCTCGTCACCTTCCAACCCCTTGCCGCCGGCCTCGACGCCGACGATCTTGACGGATTCATCGTCAAGGAACGGATGGAAGATACCGATCGCATTCGATCCACCGCCGACCGCGGCGATGACCAGATCAGGAAGACGGCCTTCAGCTTCCAACATCTGTTGCTTGGCTTCAATACCGATCACAGACTGGAAGTCGCGGACCATTTCCGGATAGGGATGCGGACCGGCTGCGGTGCCGATCAGATAATAGGTGTCGTCGACATTGGTGACCCAGTCGCGCAGGGCTTCATTCATCGCATCCTTCAGCGTGCCGGACCCGGCCGTTACCGGCTTTACCTCAGCGCCCAGGAGCTTCATGCGAAAAACGTTCGGCGCCTGACGCTCGACGTCGGTGGCGCCCATATAGACGACACAGGGAAAACCGAAACGCGCAGCGACGGTGGCCGAGGCCACGCCATGCTGGCCGGCGCCGGTCTCTGCAATGATGCGGGTCTTGCCCATGCGCTTGGCGAGCAGAATCTGGCCGATGCAATTGTTGATCTTGTGCGAGCCGGTATGGTTCAGCTCTTCGCGCTTGAAATAGATCTTGGCGCCGCCAAGATGCTCGGTCAGGCGCTCGGCGAAGTAAAGCGGGCTCGGGCGGCCGATATAGTGGGCGCCGAGATGCTTGAGTTCTGCCTGGAACTCCGGATCGGTCTTGGCCTTGTTCCACTCGTCCTGGAGGTCGAGGATCAGCGGCATCAGGGTCTCGGCGACGAAGCGGCCGCCGAAAATGCCGAAGCGGCCGTCCTCGTCGGGACCGGTCTTGAACGAATTCGGGTTTGGTGTCTCGTTCACTTGCTTCTCCCTGCCAATACTTCGGCTCCAGCCATATCCGCTTCCGCGCGGGCGACGCCATCGAAAAACTCTTCCATGCGCTTCAGATCTTTTACACCCGGCGCGCTTTCGACGCCCGACGAAATATCGACGGCCTTGGCGCCGGTCAGCGCCAGAGCTTCGCCGATATTCTCCGCATTCAAACCACCGGAAAGCATGTAATCAAGGCTTCCGTCAAGCGTGTGCAAGAGCTTCCAGTCGAAAGACACGCCGTTGCCGCCCGGCAGATCGGAGCCTTTCGGCGGCTTTGCGTCGAACAAAAAGCGGTCGGCAATGCCGATATAGGGCTCGATCCGCCTCAGGTCATCGGCCTCGCGAATGGACAACGCCTTGATGACCGGCAATCCATAGACAGCCTTGACCGTCAGGACGCGGTCGGGGCTTTCATTGCCATGAAGCTGGAGAATATCCGGCGACAGTGCCGAAACGATCTCGTCGAGATCGTCATTGTCGGCATCGACCGTGACGGCGACGATTTTTGCCTTGCCGCGGATGCGATCGGCCAGCCGGCCGGCATCGTCAGGCTCGATGTTGCGCGGGCTCTTCGGAAAGAAGATGAAACCCGTGTAACGCGCGCCAAGCGCGACAGCCTTGTCGACAGCCTCGGCAGTCTTCAGCCCGCAAATTTTGACTTCCGTTTTCATGCACAGCGAACTGACATGAAATGTCGTCTGAGTCGAGCTTAAAAACGCGTCGAACGGCGGCCCGAACGGCGCTTCAACCATTGCGGTTGCAGGGTTACGAACCCATATCGCTGTTAACGAACATGGAGAACCTCATGCGCCTTTTGCTCGCCATCATCCTGCCCTGGCTGCAGTTTTTCACGATAGGCCGGCCCATCGCCGGTATTATCTGCCTCATCCTGCAGATAACGCTGATTGGCTGGGTTCCGGCAGCGATCTGGTCGGTCTATGCGCTCAGCCAGTACAAGACGGACGAGAAGATCAGGGAAGCACTCAGCAACCAGTACCGGCGCTAAGCCTGGCACGGATCAATCGAAGTCGATTGCGTGCAACATGGTGCCATTGCGCTTCAGCCAGCGCTTGGCATCGTCCATCATCGGGCAGAGTTCTTCGCAGAGATCCCAGAAATCCGGCCCGTGATTCATCTCGCGCAGATGCGCGACCTCGTGGGCGGCGAGATAATCGATCACTTTCGGCGGCGCCATGACGATGCGCCAGGAGAAACTCAAGGCTCCGTCGGCGGCGCAGGAGCCCCAGCGGCTGCGGGTATCCTTGAAACTCAGTGACTTCACCTTGCGGCCAACCATGCGAGCATAGATCGACACCAGACGTTCCAGGTCCTTGCGGGCTTCCTTCTTGAGAAAATCCGCAATCCGACGCCGCAGGTGTTCCTGCGCACCGCTGACAAGCAGTACAGGCTCCTCGTCAATGATCACGGCTTCGGTCAGGCCGCGAAGCTTGCCGGTGCGTTCGATCCGGTGTGCCACCCCCCGCAACAGGATAGTACCACCCTCCTCCAGGACACTCTCGCCTGAAAACCGCGCGAGCTTTGTCATCAACCATCCCTGATGACGGTCGAGGAAGGCGTTGATCTCGCGTTCGGGCAATCCGGCCGGAATGGTCATCTTCAGGGCACGACCGCCCGGTTCGATGCGCAGCGTCATCCGCGTAGCGCGCGCGTTCTGCCGGATCGTCAACGGCATGACCTTGCCTGCGACATCAATCGTCCGCGTCACCGGCGGTGGCGGGGTTTTGGGCTGACGCGACTTTCGAAGCAGGGAGAACATGAGTGTCTTGATAACCGATTCGTTTGAAGGGCGCATGATCCCCGCCGGCGTGCCGGCCTGCGATCAAAAAGAAAAACCGGCATCTGGATGGATGCCGGTTTTTGTTGTCTGGCTGACCGCTGCGATCAGTGGGCCGGAAAACCCGGGACCGAGCCGGAGCCGCCGGAATTGCGCTCGCGCATGAAACGGTCGAAATCTTCCCGGTCCTTGGCACGGCGCAGTTCGCGGACATATTCGTCGAATTGCTCGCGCATTTCATCGAGCTTGCGGCGTTCCTCGTCGAGACGTGCCAGTTCGGCATCGCGCCAGTCGTCGAAGGCGACGTTGCCGGTGCCGAAGTTCGAGCGGCCATAGCGCTGACCTTTGCGCTTGAAGGAGGAGCAAAAGCCGTCAACAGTGTTGTTGGCATCCTTCTTGAAGCCCTTCAGCCGTTCGCCGAACAGGATATAGGCAAGCATGGCAAGTCCAAGCGGCCAGAAAACCACGAAACCGAGCACCATCAAGGCAATGGTCGCGGGCGTCCAGTCCGGACGGATCAATGCAGATTGGTTCATGTTCAGAAGTCCTCACTAAAAGTGGGCCTCTCCTTCGGGCCCGCTTATAACGAGATGGGAAGAGGCTTGCCCGTCTGCAAGACAATTGTCCGCAGAATCGGGCAAACCTCTGATATCGATCGATGAAATCGATATGATCAGGCGGACTTGCCGCCCTTGATGACCCGGCGCACCGGCTTGGCGCTGCGGGCGTGTTCGCGATGGAATGCGGTAATGCGCGGCGCGATTTCACGGCGGAAACGCGATCCGTTGAAAACGCCGTAATGGCCGACATCCGGTTGCATGTAGTGCATGCGCATATTGTCGGGGATATTCGTGCAGATCGTCTGCGCCGCCTGTGTCTGGCCGACGCCGGAGATATCGTCGTTCTCGCCCTCGACCGTCAGCAGGGCCACCTTACGGATCGCGGTCGTGTCGACGCGCTGGCCCCGGTGCATCATCTCTCCCTTCGGAAGCGCGTGGCGCATGAAGACTGTCTCGACGGTCTGCAGGTAGAATTCCGCCGTCAGATCCATGACCGCCATGTACTCGTCATAGAAATCGCGGTGCTTTTCGGCGGCGTCGCCGTCGTTCTTGACGAGATGCTCGAAGAAATCCTTGGTCGCCGTCAGGTGGCGGTCGAGATTCATCGACATGAAGCCGGAAAGCTGCAGGAAGCCGGGATAAACCGGGCGCATGAAGCCGACCTGCGGAAACGGCACCGGCATGACGACATTGTCGCGGAACCATTTGATCGGCTTGTCCTTGGCAAGCTGGTTGACGGACGTCGGATTGATGCGCGTATCGATCGGCCCGCCCATCAGCGTCATCGTCGATGGCGAGAGCGGATCGTCATTGGCTTCCATCAGCGCGACGGCGGCCAGCACCGGCACGGCCGGCTGACAGACGGCAATCACGTGGGTATCCGGCCCGAGGAAATGCAGCATCTGGATGACGTAGTCGATATAATCATCGAGATCGAAAGTGCCTTCGGTGAGCGGCACCATGCGGGCGTCGATCCAGTCGGTGATATAGATGTCCGATTGCGGCAGCAGCGCCTCGACCGTGCCCCGCAACAGCGTCGCATAGTGTCCCGACATCGGCGCGACGATCAGCACCTTCGGGTCTGCAGGCCGGTTCTTTGGCACGGCGCGTTCGAAATGAATGAGATTGCAGAAGGGCTCGCGCCAGATAATGCGCTCCTGCACCGCAACAGCGGTCCCATCGACGATCGTTTCCGGCAGGCCGAATTCCGGCTTGCCGTAGCGTCGGGTCGTACGCTCGAACACTTCGAGGCCGGCAGCGGCTGCCCGGCCAAGGTAGGTATGAGCGAAGGGGTTCAGCGGATTGGCGTAGGCCAGTCGCATGGCATCTGCCGCCGCGCGCCAAGGCGCCATCATCGCATGATTAAGCTCGTAAAGCTGGTAAAACATCGGAAGCGTTCTCCTTGTTACCGTAAACGACAACGCCGCTCCCAACCGGACGCAACCTTGCATTCTTGATCTTCGTGTCCGCAAGTGAGGCCGACACTAACACTTTTTTTGTGCGACGCAATAAAGATGCCTCACTCCCGGCAGGACAAGCCCATCACAAACCTGTCACAGAGGACTTGATACTAGGTAAAGGTGCTTGCCCGAACCTGCCGTCGTCACGCGACGCTCGATTCGCATCATGGCGATATCCTGACCACCGCCTTGATCAGGCCGGTCTTTTCATGTGCCCAACGCGGCAGGTCGTTCACAACGTCGTCCAGCGTCGAGCGATGGGTGATGAGCGACGAGACGGGCACATCACCAGCGCGGATCGATGCGGCCACATGCTCGAAATCCTGCCGCGTTGCGTTGCGGCTGCCGACCAGCATCATTTCGCGCTTGTGGAATTCCGGATCGGAGAAGCGGATATCGTCCTTGACGACGCTGACGAAGACGAGGCAGCCGCCATGGGCGACGAAGGAGAAGGATTTCTCCATCGAAGCGCCATGGCCGGTGGCGTCGAAGACCACATCGAAGCCGTCGCCGGCGGTCGCCGACAACACTGCTTCCAGCGCATTGTCCCCGGCCATTATGCCATCGGCAAATCCGAGCCGATCGGCCGCCATGTCCAGGCGCTCGGCGCTGGCGTCGAGAAGCGTGACCTGATGGCCTGCTATCCGGGAAAAAAGCGCGGTTCCAAGGCCGATGGGTCCGGCGCCGATGACCAGTGCTCTTGATCCTGCGGGCGCAAGCGAGCGGCGGACGGCATGCGCGCCGATGGCCAGAAACTCGATGGTTGCTGCCGCTTCCAACGAGAGATCGCCGGCCGGATAGAGATTTGCCTCCGGCACCAGGATTTCCTCGCAGAACGCGCCGTCCGTATGCACGCCCAACACCTTGATCGCCGTGCAGCAGTTCGGCTTGCCCTTCTTGCAGGCGACGCAAGTTCCACAAGAAAGATACGGGTTGACGACGACAGGCGTTCCCGGCGCCAATAAAACTCCTTCGCCGGATTCGATTACCACTGCCGAGATCTCGTGCCCCATGACCCGGGGATATTCGAGATAGGGATGCTTGCCCTCGAAAATATGATAGTCGGTACCGCAAATGCCGACATGACTGACGGCCAGCCGCGCCCAGCCCTTTGGCGGCGTGCCCGGCGCAGGTCTATCAATAATGTCCAGGCGCCCGGGCTCCGGGCAGATCGCCGCTTTCATGGCAGGCAGCTCCTTGCAATCTCAGTTCGTGGCAGGATGAAGACCATTCGTTCCAGCCGGCCGGGGGTATCCCAACCGGAAATGCCGGAACGATCAGCGCGAACCGCGGCGGCGCAGCTGGTCGAAATAGACGATGACGATGATCAGCACGCCGGTGATAATCCTCTGCACGAACGCATTGATGTTGAGCAAATTGGCACCGTTGTTGATAGTCGCCAGGATGAAGGCGCCGAGCAACGGCCCATGCACAGAGCCCACCGCACCGAACAGGCTGGTACCGCCAATGACGGAGGAGGCGATCGCTTGCAGCTCCCAGCCTTCCGCTTGGGTGGCGTTGCCGATGCCGATGCGCGAGGCGAGAAGCAGGCCGACAAAGGCAGCACAGGTCGATGACAGGATATAGGCGAGGTAGATCGTCCGGTTGACGTTAACGCCGGACAGGCGCGCCGCTTCGCTATTGGAACCGACGGCAAAGAGGTAGCGGCCCCAGCGGCTGAGATGAAGGAAAATGTAAGCCGGTATCGCAACGACGATAACCATCCAGAACAGGCTGGGAATGCCCAGGAATTCCGCGCGCGAGAAGTTGGTGAAGGACTCGTCGCTGATCGAAATCGTCGAGCCATTGGTGACGAGCAGGCCAATACCGCGCAGCGAGGTCAGCGTCGCCAGCGTGATGATGAAGGCGGGAAGCCCCATGCGCACGATGCCAAAGGCATGAAATGCACCGATCAGGACACCGATCAGGAGCGTGATCCCCATGGCCGGCCAGAGCGGTACGCCATGCTGAAGCAGCCAAGCCACCGTGACGCTGGAAAATCCGACGACGGCGCCGACCGAAAGATCGATACCGGCAGTGATGATGACGAAGGTTTGCCCGACCGCCAGGATGGCGGTCATGGCACCTTGACGCAGCAGGTTGCTGATATTGTTGGGGGTCCAAAAGCTGGCGGTTGAAACCCCGAGAAGCAGCCAGAGGAACAATAAGAGGCCAAGCAGAGTGAGGCCGAACAGAATGTTCATGCCCTTCTTCGGCACCGGTGCAGTTTCCGTTGTCGTCTCTACACTCATGACTTTCCTCCACGCATTTTCTTGTCGGTCTTTTCTGAATTCTAGACGCCGATCGCTTGCGTCAGCACTTCCTCATGCGAGGCGCTGCGATAGGTGTGGCTGGCGACGAGCTTGCCCTGGCGGAACACATGCAGCCGGTCGGAAAGCTCGTAGACCTCCGGCAGATAGGACGAGATCAGGATGATGCCGGCGCCCTGCTCCAATAGCCGGGCAAACAACCGGTAGATTTCAGCCTTGGTGCCGACGTCGACGCCGACGGTCGGCTCGTCGAAGATGAACAATTTGGCGCCGTGACTCAGCCACTTGCCGATGACGATCTTCTGCTGGTTGCCGCCGGACATGGCGGACGCCAGCACGCGGCGCGTCGGCGTCTTGATCTTCAGGTCGTTGATCTGCCGGTCGGCATTCTCGATTTCGCGGCGGCGGTTGATCGTCAAGCCGCTCGACAGCCGGTCAAATACCGGCAGGTTGATATTCATGCCGATCGGCAGGTTGAGGCAGAGGCCCTGGTCGCGCCGGCTTTCCGGCGCAAGCGCGATGCCGAGGTCCATGGCAACCCGCTCGTTGCGGATGTGCACCTTGTTGCCCTGCCAGAAGACTTCGCCGGACGAAACCGGCTGGCGGCCATAAAGCCCGAGCGCAAATTCGCTGCGCCCGGCACCGATCAGGCCGTAAAGCCCGACGATCTCGCCAGCCCGCACGGACAGCGAGATATCCTCGAAACCCGGACCGGACAGCCCGCGCGTCTCGACAATGGTCGCGCCGATCGGCAGCGTTTCCTTGTGGTAGATCTGCTCGATGGTGCGGTTGATCATCATCGAGATCAGCTCCGCATCGTTGGTCTCGGCTATTTTGCGCGTTCCGACGTGTGTGCCGTCACGCAACACGGAAACGCGGTCCGCAAGCTCGAAAACCTCTTCCATGCGGTGACTGATATAGACGATCGTCACGCCTTCGCCCTGCAGCCGGCGAATAAGCCGGAACAGCTGAGCTGATTCCTGACGCGTCAGATAGGCGGTCGGCTCATCGAAAATAAGGAACTGGGTGCCGCGCATCGCAGCGCGCGCTGTCGCCACCAGTTGCTGCTGGCCGATCGTCAGACTCGATAGCAGAGCCGCGGCCGGCAGGTTGAAGCCGAGATCGTTAAGCACGGCCTGGGCCGCATCGGTCATGGCGCGCTTGCGCATCAGGCCGTTCCTGTTGATCTCGTCGCCAAGGAACATGTTGGCCGCGACCGTCAGGTGCCGGCAGAGCACGACTTCCTGATGCACGGCATTGATGCCGCGCGAAATCGCCTCGTTGGGATTAGCGAGCTGCACGGCATCGCCGCACCAGAAGACTTCGCCCGAGGTTCGCCGGATAACGCCGGTCAGAAGCTTGATCAGCGTCGATTTGCCGGCGCCGTTTTCGCCGACGATTGCGTGGATTTCACCGGAAAGGAACGTAATGTTTGCCGGCTTGAGAGCCTCGACAGCACCGTATTTCTTCTGCAGACCGCGCAGTTCCAGGATCGGCTGGCCCTTTGGAACGGGATGTTTGCCAGTCGTCGCCGTACTGTCATCGTGCCGGTGGCTGACGTCGTAAAGTCCTGTCATGGCGGCTTTCCTCCCGGACCCGAAGACCCGTTTCAAATCAGCGCTGCCGGTCTGAAACGGGTCCGGATCACATTCTGCAACAGGCGGCAGGACGTTCACCCTGAAGGGTGCTGCCCTGCCGCCCTTGTCTCGATCAGTTGACCTTCGGGTTCAGAAGGGCGTCGATCTTCGGATCGGCCATGTTGGCCTTGGTCACCAGGTTGGCGCCGGTATCGACATTGGCTTCGACCTTTTCCTTCTTGGAAGCGGCGAGAGCGGTTTTGATGCCGTCATAGCCCATGCGGTAAGGATCCTGCACGACGAGGCCGGCGAGAACGCCTTCCTTCAGGAAGCCGACCGTCTTTTCGTCGCTGTCGAAACCGATGACCTTGATCTTGTCGCCGAGCTTGTTTTCAGCGATCGCCTGGCCAACACCCTGCGCCATGATCAGGTTGGAAGCAAAGACGCCGACGAGGTTCGGGTTTGCGGTGATCAGGTCGGTCATCATGTTGAGGCCGGTGGTTGCCTGGCCGTCGGCATACTTGTCGGCCACGACCTTGAGGCCCGGATACTTCGCGGCGATCACCTCGACGAAACCTTCATGGCGTTGATCGAGCGAACCGACACCCGGCAGGCTGGTGATGATGGCGATTTCGCCTTCTTCCTTGCCGGTCGCTTCCTTGATGGCGGCAGCAAGGCCATCGGCAGCGATACGGCCGCCCTGGACGTTGTCGGTGGTCAGGAACGAGGTGAACGCCTTCGAGTCGGCGCCGGAATCGATACCGATGATCGGCACGGACTTCGCGGCTTCGTCGATCGGCTTGCCGAGCGCCTTGAATTCCGTCGGCGAGATGACGACGGCAGCCGGCGCACCGGCGACGGCGTTTTCAAGAATGCTGATCTGGCCATTGATGTCGGATTCCGACTGGGCGCCGAGCTCCGGTACGTTGACGCCGAGGTCCTTACCAGCCGCGCGGGCACCAGCGAGAACGATCTGCCAGTAGAAGGACGTGGTATCCTTGACGATGATCGGGATGGTGACGTCCTGCGCGAACGAGGTCATCGGCATCATGGTTGCGAAGACCGCAGCGCCGGCCAGGCTGGTGAAGGCGCGGCGGGACAGGATATGCTTCATAAGGGTCATGGTGTTGTTCTCCTCCAACAACGTCTTGTTGAGTTCTCCTCAGACCGGGCTGCAAGACGCAAACAGTTCGATCTTTTATCCATAAAAAACATTTTGCCTTGGCAAGCTATCTCAGCAATTTTGAAATTGCAAGCGGTTGGCACCGCTCTTGCGCATTGATTTCCTCCCAACGCCAAGTCTTTGTTTTTCATCACGAAGATGATCCGGTCCACCGCCACATGAACCGGCAGTCCGTCCCGCTAGACGCGGTATAATTCCTGCGGATGCACGACACCCTTCTTCAGGATGATATTTCCGTACAACCGGAATTCCGTCGTCGCGACGATGTAGGCCGCCTTGCGGGAGCGCTCGTAGAAGGCAAAGCGCTCGATCGGCACGACCTTGAAATCACCGGCGAGCTTTTTGACCAGGCTCTGGAACTTGACGCAGATGTCCGGCACCGCCGTCGGATCGCCGACGACCTCCATCCGCCAGGCGGATTCATCGACGAACGTATCGAGCGGCATATGCGCCAGGATCGCCTCGGTAATGCCCAATGCGTCGACGCCATCGGCACGCACGACCTTCGGGCCTATGGTGCTGGCCGGAAAATTGGCATCGGCGATGACGATCTCGTCGCCATGACCCATCGTGCGGATCGCATGCAGCAGATCCGGCCCGAGCAGCGGATGTATTCCCTTCAGCATTCCATTTTCCCTTGTCTCTTGAAAAGCCGGCTAAACCCGAACGGCTTCCAGCCCCAATTCAGGCGCCACCAGCGTATGCGCTTCGTAGGCGGTAAAATCATCCGGCTGCAAACGCCGTTCCGTGAGTTCCATATTGCGTATCAGGCTCGATGGTTTTGCCGTGCCGAGCAGGACTGATGCAACCGCCGAGCTCTGCAATGGAAACTGGATTGCCGGCGCCGCAAGCGGCAGTCCTTGCGCCCCTGCGATTGTCTCCATCGCACTCGCTTTCTCCAGAACCTCCCGGCTCGCCGGCATGTAGTCGAAATGCGCCCCCTCCACCGGACCCGTCGCCAGAATACCCGAATTGAAGACGCCGCCAACCACCAGCGATGTCTTCTTTTTTTCGCACAACGGCAGCAATTCGGTGGTGGCCGTGCGATCGAGAAGTGTATAGCGCCCGGCCAGAAGGATGCAGTCGATATCCGCCTCTTTCATCACATCCAGGCAGACGGGCACTTCGTTGACACCGAGGCCATAGGCAGAAATCGCACCGCTCGACTTCAGCTCTTCCAGCGCTTTGAGGCCACCGTCGAAAAGCTGGCGGAGATAGACGGCATTGCGTTCCGCGCCGTGCGTGTAAACGCCGATGTCATGGACGAAGAGGATATCGATGCGGTTGAGACCAAGCCGGGCATAGCTGAACTCAACCGACCGCATGATGCCATCATAGGAATAGTCGTAGTCCGTATCGAACGGCAGCGGATCGACGAAGCCGTAGCTCGGCACCTTGTCGTCGGCTACCGGGCGCTGCAGCCGGCCGACTTTCGTCGACAGCACGTAGCTGCCCCTGGGTTTTTCCCGCAGGAAATCCCCGACCCTTCGCTCAGCCAAGCCGAAGCCGTACCATGGTGCCGTATCGATGAACCGCAGGCCCGCTTCCCAGGCGGCGGCAAGCGTTTCCATCGCCGTCTCACGCGGGCAGGCACGATACATCCCGCCGAGCGGCGCCGTGCCAAAACTGTATTCGGTGACGGACAAATCCGTCCTGCCGATTTTTCTCATCTGCATCGAATGTCTCCTCCCCTCCAACGGCGCTTCCGTCAGAGCGTCGCGCCCAGGTGCCAAGGCACGAATTCATTGTCGCCGTAACCGAACAGCTCGCTCTTGGTCTTCTTGCCCGACGCCGTGTCGATGATCAGGTCGAAGATCTCGCGGCCCATGCCAGCGATCGTCGCATCGCCGCTCGCAATCACGCCGCAGTCGATGTCCATGTCCTCTTCCATGGCGCGATAGAGCGCCGTATTGCTTGTCAGCTTGATGGAAGGGCATGGGCGGGAACCAAAACAACTGCCCCGGCCAGTGGTAAAGGTGATCACATTGGCACCGCCAGCGACCTGGCCGGTCGCCGACACCGGATCGTAGCCGGGTGTATCCATGAAAACGAGCCCGTGCTCCGTCACGCGCTCGGCATAATGATACACCGCCGTCAGCGGCGAGCGGCCGCCCTTGGCGACGGCCCCGAGGGATTTTTCAAGGATCGTGGTCAAACCGCCGCGTTTGTTGCCCGGCGAAGGATTGTTGTCGAGCGAGGCGCCATGGATGGCGACATACTCTTCCCACCAGGAAATCAGCCCATCGAGCTTCTGCGCCACACCATCATTGATCGCGCGGCTGCGCAGCAAATGCTCGGCGCCGTAGATTTCGGAGGTTTCCGAAAGAATGGCGGTTCCGCCGGCACCGGCGAGGATATCGACGGCCGCTCCGAGCGCCGGATTGGCGGTTATGCCCGAAAGCCCGTCCGAGCCACCGCATTGCAGGCCGACGACGATTTCGCTGATCGGGATCGGAATGCGCTTGGCGGTACCGATTTCCTGGGCGATCTCCTCAAGCACACCCAAGGCACGAGTAACGGCGCGGCGCGAGCCGCCGGCGTCCTGGATGTTGAAATGGCGCTTGCCGGCACCGGCGCCAGCCTGTCCATAAAGCGTCAACTGGTTGACCTCGCAGCCGAGACCGACCATCAGCACGCCACCGAAATTCACGTGACGGGTATAGCCGGCAAGCGTCCGGTGAAGGTTCTTCATGCCGTCGCCGGTCGAACTCATGCCGCAGCCCTGATCGTGAACGATCGGCACGAAGCCGTCGATGCCGTCATAGCGCGGCAGGATGGTCTTGTTGGCCTCCTCGGCTATCGCCCGGCAGACGGTGGTGGAACAGTTGACACTCGCGATAATGCCGATGAAATTGCGGGTCGCGGCGCGGCCATCGGCGCGGCGATAGCCCATGAAGGTGCGCGCCTTGTCGGCAGCACTTGCCGCCTCCGGCGGTAGCGGAGCGCCGATCGACAGACGGTCCTGGTCGAAGGCCAGGTTGTGCGAATGCACGTGATCGCCCGGCGCTATCTCGACCGTCGCACGGCCGATGGCCTGACCGTATTTGACGACGGATTCGCCGACATGAATGGGATGAATGGCCACCTTATGACCCGGATCGATCCTTGCCGCTGCGCGTACACCGTCCGGCAATTCCCCGCCCGGCTCGATGGCTAGTGACGCGACGGCGACGTTGTCTTCCGGCGACAAAACGATGAAGGAAGGTGCGGTCACCCTTGGTATCTCCCTTGACGATTTTTCAGGATGAGCGCTCTCATCCATTTTTGTCTTTTATCTACAATAGACAGTTTGCCGTCAATGGGTATTATGCGCTCGCGGTCCGCGCAGTAAAATGGCAACGGCCGTATCAAAACAAAATCAGGGAACGAAACAACCATGAAACTTCAGAACGCAGGCGAAGACAGGATCAGGCGGACCCGATAGAGAACTGCGAAAACAGCGGCCCTTCATCGGTCTTTCAGAAACTCTTATCCGGTCGGCAAAATCATGGCGAAACAGAACACCGTCTTCAAGGACGCCTTCAACCGCTGCCTCAAGCTGCTTGCGGAAACCTCCGCCTTGCCGTCGGAACCGGAACTCGGAACGACGCTCGGCGTCAGCCGTACCACCATCCGCGCCATCCTGACGCGCATGGAAGAATTGCAACTGATTGCCTGGGACAAGCGAGCCAAGGTGGTTCTGCGCCAGCCGAAGGCAGAGGACTATTACCCGGCGGAAGAAACGGATTCGCTGTCCGACATCATCGAACGCAGTTTCATGCGCCGGATTCTGGCTGGCGGCGCCGAACCCGGCATGCAGATCAACGAGCTTGAACTCGCCCGCGACATCGGCACCGGCACGACCAGCGTACGCGAATTCCTCATTCGTTTCAGTCGGTTCGGACTGATCGAAAAACGGCCAAACAGCCACTGGATTCTGAAAGGCTTTACCCGCGAATTTGCGCTGGAACTGACGGAAGTGCGTGAGATGTTCGAACTGCGCTCCGCGGCCAGTTTTGCGGCTTTAGCCCCCGATCATCCGGCCTGGAACGATCTCGACCGGATCGAGGCCCTGCACCACGAAATTCTGGCCGATATCGACAATCGCTACAAGGAATTCTCCGAGCTCGACGAACGCTTCCATCTTCTGGTGCACACGTCGTCAAGCAACCGCTTCATCGTCGACTTCTACGACATCATCACCATCGTCTTCCACTATCACTACCAGTGGAACAAGACGAACGCGCGCGAACGCAACGCCCGGGCTCTTGAAGAGCATCTCGATTACATCGCAGCCCTTCGTTCCCGCGATCCCGTCAAGGTAGAGACCGCCTGCCGGAAACATCTGAAGTCGGCGCGCGAGACTCTGCTCCAATCCATTCAATAGCCGGGTTCAACGATATCATGATCACACCTATCGTCCAATTTGGAACCAGTCGCTTTCTACAGGCGCACGCCGATCTTTTCGTCAGCGAAGCGCTGCAAAAAGGTGAGGCCATCGGAAAGGTCACTATAGTCCAGACCACCGGATCGGCGGAACGCGCCGGAAGGCTGGCAGCGCTGGCCGCACCGCGTGGATTTCCGGTGATCATCCGCGGGCTTGTCGATGGTATTTCGATCGACCGGACACAACAGGTAACCAGTGTTGCGCGCGCGCTATCGACGGCAGGTGATTGGAACGAGGTGAATCGGATCGTCACCGAGGAAGCGCAGATACTGATCTCAAATACCGGAGACACTGGTTACGCCGTCGGCGATGGCGATCTCCAGGCGAAAATTCCAGCCTCGTTTCCCAGCAAGCTGCTGATCCTGCTTCACGAACGCTATCTCTTTGGCGGCAAGCCATTGACCGTTCTCCCCTGTGAACTAATCGCCCGCAACGGTGATACGCTGAAAAAGGTCGTGAGCGATCTTCAATCCGAACGCATTGCCGATGCAGGTTTCGGGGAATGGCTTTCAACGCAGGTCGTCTGGGCAAACACATTGGTCGACCGCATCGTCTCCGAGCCGCTGGAACCCGCCGGCGCGGTGGCGGAGCCCTATGCCCTGTGGGCGATCGAAGCTCAGCCGGGGTTGCGGGCTCCTTGCATCCATCCGTCCATTCTGCTGGTCGACGACCTTACACCTTACGAGAAGCTGAAACTGCACATCCTCAATCTCGGACATACCGTACTTGCGGATATCTGGCTGAAAGCCGGGCGAGCGCAGGACGAAACCGTGAAAGCGATCCTGCTCGACACGCACATTCACGCAAGACTGATGGAAATCTATGAAACCGAAGTGATTCCCGGCTTTGCTGCCAAGGGGCTCGGGGCGGAAGCGGCTACCTATCTCGCGCTGACGCTGGATCGCTTTCGTAATCCATTTCTGGAGCACCGGATTCGCGACATTGCCAATCATCACGCCGAAAAAATCGTCCGGCGCATTGTCGATTTCCGTGCATGGAGCCCGGCCGTGCCCATGCCCAAGCTTATGGAGATCGCGGAAAACCGCTAATCAGTAGCCGGCAACAGGCTTTGCTTCACTATTGCCGCCGGTGATGAAATCCTCTCGCAACCGGGTCGTGGCACCGACGAGCAGGGTCACATCCGTGCCGATCGCCATGAAAGTCGCGCCCATCTCGCGATACAGGCGGGCCTGCCCGAGATCGAGGGTCATGATGCCGCGTGCCTTGCCGGCTTTCTTGATCCGCTCGAACGCATCGGCAATGGCCGCCGTTACCTGTGGATGCCCGGGTTGACCGAGATGGCCCATATCGGCAGCGAGATCGGATGGGCCGATGAACAGGCCATCGATGCCCTCAAGCGCTGCAATTTCGTCGAGCGCGGCGAGGCCGGCTCGGCTTTCGATCTGCACAATCAGACAGATTTCGTCATTCGCCGTTTCGAGATAATCGCCGATCCGGCTGAAATGCGACGCTCGGCCAAGAGCTGCACCCACCCCGCGAATACCATGCGGCGGATAGCGGACAGCCCGAACCAGCGCTTGCGCCTGCTCGACGCTTTCGACCATCGGGATCAGCAGCGTCTGGCCGCCGGTGTCGAGAACCTGCTTGATCATCCACGTCTCGCCGACCGGCAGCCGGACCATCGGATGGCTGCCGGAGCGGGCTACCGCCTGGATCTGCGCCGACAGCAATGGAATATCGTTCGGCCCGTGTTCACCGTCGATCAGCAGCCAGTCGTAACCGCTGCCCGAAACCACTTCCGCAGCATAAGGGCTTGCCAGCGCTACCCAGAGCCCGAGCTGGAAACGATCCTCGCGTATCGCGGCCTTGAACATGTTTTTCGGGGCGGGCATGGGATTTACTCCTGATGGATCACCAATTTGTAGCGGCAAACAAAAAAACCGGCCAGAGCGATCCGGCCGGTTTCCTTCAAAACCTGACTGGCAGATCAGGCAATGCCGCCGAGGCAGACATATTTGATTTCAGTGAATTCCTCGATGCCGTATTTCGAGCCCTCGCGGCCGAGACCGGAGAGTTTGACGCCGCCGAACGGCGCTTCCGCCGTCGAGATCAGGCCGGTATTGACACCGACCATGCCATATTCCAGCGCCTCCGCGACGCGGAAGACACGCGACAGGTCCTTGGCATAGAAATAGGACGCGAGGCCGAACTCCGTGTCGTTGGCCTGCTCGATGACATCCGCTTCGGACTTGAAGCGGAACAGCGGCGCCAAGGGGCCGAAGGTTTCTTCCTTGGCAACCGCCATGTCCTTGGTGACGTCGGCCAGTATCGTTGCTTCGAAGAAGGTGCCGCCCAGCGCATGCTTCTTGCCGCCCTGCAGGACGCGGGCACCCTTGCCGACGGCATCGGCAATGTGCTCCTCAACCTTGGCAAGTGCTGCCTTGTCGATCAGCGGGCCGAGGATGACGCCTTCGTCGAAACCGTTGCCGGTCTTCAGCTTGCCAACGGCGGTTGCCAGCTTCTCGGCAAAGGCGTCGTAGACGCCGTCCTGCACATAAATACGGTTGGCGCAGACGCAGGTCTGGCCGTTGTTGCGGTACTTGGCGATCAGGGCGCCCTCGACGGCGGCGTCGAGATCGGCATCGTCGAAGACGATGAACGGCGCATTGCCACCCAGCTCAAGACCGAGTTTCTTGATCGTCGGCGCACTCTGCTTGTAAAGCTCGGTGCCGATCTCGGTCGAACCGGTGAAGGTGAGCTTGCGCACCACCGGGTTGGAGGTCATCTCGCCACCGATCGCCGCCGCCGAACCAGTGATGACGCTGAACAGACCTTTGGGAAGGCCGGCGCGTTCGGCGAGAACCGCAATCGCGATAGCCGAGAACGGCGTCTGGGACGCAGGCTTCAGCACCATGGCGCAGCCAGCGGCGAAGGCCGGGCCGGCCTTGCGTGTAATCATCGCATTCGGGAAATTCCACGGCGTGATCGCGGCGACGACGCCGATCGGCTGCTTCATCACCATGATGCGCTTGTCTGGCTGGTGACCGGGGATCATGTCGCCATAGATACGGCGGCCTTCTTCGGCAAACCATTCTATGAAGCTTGCGCCGTAGACGATCTCGCCGGTGGCTTCGGCGAGTGGCTTTCCTTGTTCCAGTGTCAGGATGCGGCCAAGATCATCCTTGTTCTCGATCATCAGGTCGTACCATTTGCGCAAGGTTGCGCAGCGGTCCTTGGCAGTGCGCGCGGCCCAACCCTTCTGTGCGATCCGTGCTGCTTCGATCGCAGCCTTGGTTTCGGCCGCTCCCAGCTTCGGCACTCGACCGATAATTTCGCTGGTCGCCGGGTTGTTCACTTCGATGGCATTCTTAGGGTCGGCCTCGATCCAGTTTTCGCCGACAAGAGCGGCGTGGCGGAACAGCGAAGGGTCTTTCAAGGTCACAGTCATCAGCGGCATTCCTTTGCTTCGGAAAAAATCTACAGAACTTATACAACTTTTTTCTGCCGTTCGACAATGACCCTAAGCGGCGTTTTCGCATCGTCTTCCGTCACATCGAATTGCGCCCTTGTCGGCACCAGCTTGGGCCTTTGTCTTCATATTGGAAACGATCAATCTCCAAATCGGTGTCTATTGGGGGTGTGTCCAATCGTTATATACGGACTGCGTCCGTGTTTATCGAACTACCGACCTCCCAAGCTTTCGACCTCCCAAGACAGGAATATGCCATGACAACCTCCAGCAACTATCGTCAGGCCGATTATCCGATCGAGCCGAGCTTTCTCAACCGTTGGTCGCCGCGTGCTTTTACCGGCGAGACCATCTCCGAAACCGAACTCCTGACCATCCTCGAAGCCGGCCGCTGGGCGCCCTCGGCCTACAATTCGCAGCCGTGGCGTTTCGCATATGCCCTGCGGGAGACTGCTGAATGGGATAAGCTCTTCCCGATCCTCAACGAGTTCAATCAGGGTTGGGCAAAATCCGCTTCCGCTCTGGTCATCTTCATTTCGAAGACCCATTTTGCTGCGCCGGGCACGACGGAAGAAAAGCCGTCCCACAGCCACAGCTTCGATACCGGCGCCGCCTGGAGCGCGATCGCCCATCAAGCCCAGCTGCTCGGTTTTCAGGCCCATGGCATGACCGGCCTGCATTTCGACAAGGCGACCGAAATTCTCGGTATTCCTGAAGGCTACCGCGTCGAAGCGGCCGCCGCCATCGGTCGTCTTGGCGACAAGGCGCAGCTGCCCGACTATCTGCAGGCGCGCGAAACTCCAAGCCCGCGCCGCCCGCTCTCGGAAGTCGCCTTCAACGGCACCTTCAAGGCTGACTAAGCTCAAGAAAAGAAAACCACGCCTCCGCAAGAAGGCGTGGTTTTCAATTTCATGCGGCCTATGCCGTGCGATCAGATATCGAGGTTGGCGACGCTGAGCGCATTTTCCTGAATGAAATCGCGGCGCGGCTCGACTTCGTCGCCCATCAGGCGCGAGAACAGGCCATCGGCATCGGTGGCATCAGGGACCTTCACCTGCAGCAGCGAGCGGATGTTCGGATCGAGCGTCGTTTCCCAGAGCTGTTCGGCATTCATTTCGCCGAGACCCTTGTAACGCTGCATCGTCAGGCCCTTGCGGCCACTCGCAAAGATGGCGTCGAGAAGCGCACGCGGGCCGCTGATCTCCTGGGCGCTATCCTTGCGCCGCAGGACGGGTGGGATCGCATAGATCTCCTTCAGGCGCGGCGTCAGCTGATCGATATGGCGGGCATCGGACGAACCGATCAAAGCCATGTCGAGCGAGGCCACTTCCTTGACGCCGCGCACCATGCGCTCGAACCGCAGCCCGCCATCGCCGCCGACTACGGCCGTCCAGCCGCGTTCCGTTTCTTCAGCGATCAGGTCAAGGCGCTTCGCGACCTCGGCTGCCGTTGCTTCCGACTGCTCGGTATGTTGGTTGAGTTCCGGATTGAGCGCCCCGGCAATCGCCGCCTGTTCGACGACCGAGCGGCTGTAGCGCGAATGCAGGCCTTCGACCAGCGAACGCAGACGCAGTGCGTCAAGGATCACTTCGCGCAGATCCTGCCCGACCCGAACTTCGCCCGAGCCGAGTTCAAGCGACGCGTCCTCGAGGCCCATCGAAATCAGATATTCCTCGAGTGCAGCTTCGTTCTTCAGGTATTGCGCCGACTTGCCGCGCGCCACCTTATAAAGCGGCGGCTGGGCGATGTAGAGATGACCGCGCTCGATCAGTTCCGGCATCTGCCGGAAGAAGAAGGTCAGCAGAAGGGTGCGGATATGGGCGCCGTCGACGTCAGCATCGGTCATGATGATGATCTTGTGGTAGCGCAGCTTTTCCGGGTTGAATTCGTCCTTGCCGATCGACGTGCCGAGTGCCGTGATCAGCGTGCCGATTTCCTGGCTCGACAGCATCTTGTCGAAACGGGCGCGCTCGACGTTCAGGATTTTACCGCGCAGCGGCAGGATGGCCTGGTTTTCTCGCGAACGGCCTTGCTTGGCCGAACCGCCTGCGGAGTCCCCTTCCACCAGGAAGAGTTCGGACTTTGCCGGATCGCGTTCAGAGCAGTCGGCCAGCTTGCCCGGCAGCGACGAGATATCGAGAGCGCCCTTGCGGCGTGTCAGTTCGCGCGCCTTGCGGGCCGCTTCGCGAGCGGCGGCGGCTTCGATCACCTTGCCGACGAGGATCTTCGCATCGCCCGGATGTTCCTCCAGCCAGGTGCTCAGCGCTTCGTTGACCAGGCTTTCAACGACAGGGCGGACTTCCGAAGAGACCAACTTGTCCTTGGTCTGCGAAGAAAATTTCGGGTCCGGCACCTTGACCGAGAGAACGGCCGTCAGGCCTTCGCGGCAATCGTCGCCGGTGAGCGATACCTTTTCCTTCTTCATGATGCCGGAACTATCGGCGTAGGAGACGATCTGGCGCGTCAGGCCACCACGGAAGCCTGCCATATGGGTGCCGCCGTCGCGCTGCGGGATGTTGTTGGTGAAGCAGAGCACGTTCTCGTGATAGCTGTCGTTCCACCACATGGCGACTTCGACGGTGATGCCGTCCTTTTCGCCACGAATGGCGACCGGCCGAGTGACCAGCGGTTTCTTCGCGCGATCGAGATAGGCGACGAAGGCTTCAAGGCCGCCGTCATACATCATCTCTTCCTGGCGGATATCGGAATGGCGCTTGTCGGTCAGAACGATGCGAACCCCGGAATTCAGGAAGGCGAGCTCGCGCAGGCGATGCTCCAGCGTTCCATAGTCGAACTCGATCATCGTGAAGGTTTCGGTGCTCGGCAGGAAGGTGACTTCGGTGCCGGTCTCGCCATTGCTGTCGCCGATTTCCTTCAGTGGCGCGTCGGCCACGCCGTGGGTGAAATTGATTTCGTGGATCTTGCCCTGGCGCTTGATCTTCAGCTGCAGCTTGACTGAAAGCGCATTGACCACCGAGACACCGACGCCGTGCAGACCGCCGGATACCTTGTACGAATTCTGGTCGAATTTACCGCCGGCATGCAGCTGCGTCATGATCACTTCGGCAGCCGAAATGCCTTCTCCCGTGTGGATGTCTGTCGGGATGCCGCGACCGTTGTCGGTCACCGTCACCGAGCCATCGGGATTGAGCGTCACGGTCACGATGTCGGCATGGCCGGCCAACGCCTCGTCGATCGCATTGTCCACGACTTCATAGACCATGTGGTGCAGGCCGGAGCCGTCGTCGGTATCGCCGATATACATGCCCGGCCGCTTGCGGACAGCATCGAGACCCTTCAGGACCTTGATGGAATCGGCACCATATTCGGCGTTTGCGCCGGCTTCGGTTTCAGGCAAATCGGTCATTCGGCTATAAGTCTTTCCAGGTTTTGATGCCATGTCTTCGGAGATAGGATTCCGTGCGAATCACCCCTCGATGGCGCTCCCCGAATATAGGGATTTTGTCCAGAGTTCCAAATCCCGTGCAGCCTGAAAGCGGCAGAATTCAGGGGATCATCAGAGTTCCTTATCAGGAAACCGGCCTTTTTCCAAAACATCTTCCAGGATGCGGATGGTTTCGCCGGATAAGGTCCGGATACGGCCCGCGAGCCGGTTGGCAAACGCCGTGTGCGTCGACGGCAGGCCGGATGTATCGAGCACGACTTTCGGATCGGAAAGGGCTGCCAGGCCGAACAATTCATCGGCGTCGTCCCAGATGACATTGAAATAGCCAGCCACTCTTTGCAGGAATTCGAAGCTCGGAGCACCTCGTTTGCCATGCTCCAGGGCCGAGAGATAGGCGGGTGAAACACCGATGGCGGCAGCCATCTGCTTCTGCGAAACACCCTTCTGCCGCCGCAGCCGGTGCATCGCTTCACCGAAGGGCGTCATGGCGGCGAGCCCCTGGGCCGTGACAGCCGCACATAGAGGGCGCCCTCGCCGCCGTGGTTGCGGGCGGCCGGCTCGTAGGACGAAATCAGTACGCGAAATTCCGGCAGCGAAAACCACAGCGGCACAGCCCGTTTCAGCGCGCCGTCGCTGCCAAGCGACGTTCCCTTGCCGGTGATGACGAGCACATGCCGCAGGCCACGATCATAGGCTCGCATCAGGAAATGCAGCAGGAACCCATGCGCTTCGCTCTGGACCATGCCATGCAAGTCGATCCGCGCCTCGATCGCCAGATGACCGCGAGCGAGCTTTCGCTTCACCGGTTTCTCAAGGGGATGATGCACACGGACCGCACGTTTTGGAGCTTCTGTCGGAGCGCTTCCAAAAGCCTCCGCTAGGGATTTGCCTTCCTTGATCACAGGTACCGGCGGTTTTTCCGGTTCGGGTTTCGGCTCTTCAAACTCGGCAAGTTCGTCCATGCGCCCCGGCAGCGGGCGGGTGGTGCGGGCAACCTTGCCCCAGAGTATCCGATCCTCGGTCGAGAGCTTCTTTCCCTTAGCCATGACCGTATCTTGCCGCCGCGGACTTCGGAATGAAAATGAAAAAATCGGCCTCGTTGCGCACCGCACCGGCCAGAAGCCCTGCTTCATCGCCAGACCCGGTAAAGATATCGCCGCGCGCCGGACCGACGATCGCTGAGCCCGTATCAAGCGCCAGCATCAGCCGCCGGAAAGGGCGGCCGCCGTCGATCGAGGTCAGGCTGTCGCTGTTAATGAAGAAGGGAACGCCGAAGGTATGGATCAGCCGATCGACGGCGAGCGAGCGGCCGGGTTCCAGCGCCACTTTGGCGGCTGCGACCGGTCCAAGCCCGGTGTCATCGACTTCAGCCTCGCGGAAGAAGATGAAGGAGCGATTATGCCAGAGAACCTCGTCCGCTTCATCCGGATGGTCGTCCAGCCACTGCTTGATCGTCTGCATCGAGACGGTCGCTGCCTCGATCTTGCCCCGTTCGATCAGGAGTTTGCCGGTTGCCGAGAAATAATGACCGGTCTTGGCTGCATAGGTCACCCGCTTCATCGATCCGTCGGGATAGACCAACCGGGCCGCGCCTTGGACATGGGCGAAGAAGACATCGGTTTTCGATTTTGCATAGGCGATCTCCAGCCCGCGCCCGGCAAGATAGCCCTGCTCGATCGCCTTGCGGTCCGGATATTCACCGATCACGCCATCTGCATGCTGACCAAAAGCAAAATAGGGATCCATGCCCTCCGGCCGATTTTTCTCGTCAACATCCACGAGATCATCCGGTCGGCGATAGAAGGGAAAGCGGAAGGTTTCGTTCGGAACGGCACTGACAGGAACTTCCGGCTCGAAGAAGGCGGTGACGAAGCCCGGCTTGCCGTCGTGCCGGACGATCTTGAACGGAACGAAATGTTCTTCGAAGAAAGCGCGCGCATGGCCTGCATCGTGCGACCGCGTCTCCGCAGCCGCCTCGTAGGCCGGCATCAGGTCCGCGGTGGAAATGCCAAGCGACGCCGTCTTGTGCGGCTTGACGGTGGTGACCTGCCGGTGACAGCGCTCGAGAGCGGAAAGAAGCGGCAGTGGATCGTCCTCATGCCAACCGGGAAGGTCGGAAAATTCGACCCGTTGCAAATCGAAATCCATCGCCGCCAGTCCCGTGCCTTATGACCCGATCAGTTTTCAGATTCCGTGGCGATCAGCTTCCAGTTCGGATCGCGCGAACGGATGTCGCGGGAGAAGGTCCACAGGTCGTTGACCTCGGAGACCGCTTCAGCATCACCATCGACGATCGCGCCGGCCTTGTCATAAGTTGCAGAGATCAACTGGCTGATGATGCGCAGCGTGATGTTTGCTTCGCTGTCCTTGATTTCGGCATGCACCATGTCGGCCTTCTCGATGCCGACGAAGGTGGACTTGACGACTTCACCCTTGCTCTCGCGCTCGGAAATAGCGGCGTCGAAACCATCATAGACTTCGCGGGAGAGAAGACCCTTGAGGGTCTTGCGGTCGCCATCGGCGAAAGCCATGACGATCATCTCATAGGCCATCTTGGCGCCGTTGACGAATTCCTGCGGGTCAAATCCCGGATCGGCATCGGCCATCCTGCGCAGCGCTTCGTTCAGCGGCGTGCCGGCCTTGGTAAAGGTGTCGATATCGGCATAGCGCGATGTCTCTTCACCCGCGCTGTCACGGCGGGGCAACTGCACCACTTTGCCGGAGGCTTCCGGGCTCTCGGCTGCTTCGCGCGGCGAATAGGGATCGACCGGCGGACGCTCGTTGCCCGTCCTCTTGCCCAGAACGCTGCGCAGCTGGAGGAATATGATCACCGCGGCGACCAGGAAAAACAATGTGATGAAGTCGAAAGAGCCCATTTCCACCCAGAACCGCTGTTAATATGCCGTGCGATCATCCCATATAGTCTGCATGGCACGATCATTCAAACGACTATATCACTTCTTTGCAATTGCCGGTCCGGTTCGGACAGGCGCATCTCACCTTGAGTAGATACAATGCGTTCTCTGACGATCCCGATCCTCTTCCTGTTGATGCCGCTTGCGGAGATCGCAGCCTTCATCTTCGTCGGCCGCGAGGTCGGTGTTGGCATGACGCTACTGCTGGTTCTTGCCAGTGCGATCGTCGGAGCAATGCTGCTACGCATCCAGGGGTTCGGAGTCCTCAGGAAGATTCAGCAGGCTTCCCAGACCGGCGCGGATCCGGGGCGGCAACTGGTGCACGGCGTCATGATCATCGTCGCCGCGTTTCTGCTGATCATTCCCGGTTTCATCAGCGACATCATCGGACTGCTGCTTTTCATACCGGCGGTCAGAGATATCGGCTGGTCGATCGTCAAGAACCGGCTGACCATCGTAACGACGGGCATGACGGGTGGTGCGCGTGGTTTTTCGCGAGGCCCCGAACCGAACCGTGATGAAGGGCGGCGCGCCGGACCCCAGATCATCGACCTTGATGACGATGAATTTTCCCGCACCGATAGCCGAGGCCGCACCGATCCCAACGAGCGGGACCGCCTGAAGTGAACGGGCCACCGGGTTGTAAGCCCCGGTGCGAAATGCTAGATGGCCTCACCAAATTCATGTCCGAAGGAAAAGGCCTTATGACCGACACCGTATCCCCGACCAACGGCGGCTCTGCCGAGAGCCCGTCCCTGAACATCCTGGCCCAGTACATCAAGGACCTTTCGTTTGAAAACCCGGGTGCGCCGCGTTCGCTTCAGGCGCGCGAAAAGGCTCCGGCGATCAACATCAACGTCAATGTCAACGCCAATCCGCTGTCGGATGCGGAATTCGACGTCATCCTGACGCTGAATGCCGAAGCCAAGGACGGCGACAAGGTGCTGTTCAACGTCGAGCTCGCCTATGGCGGCGTTTTCCGCGTCACCGGCTTCCCGCAGGAACACATGCTGCCGCTGCTCTTCATCGAGTGCCCGCGCCTGCTTTTCCCGTTTGCCCGCCAGATCGTTTCCGACGCGACGCGCAACGGCGGCTTCCCGCCACTGATGATCGATCCGATCGATTTCGCCCAGATGTTCACCCAGCGCATGGCCGAGGAAAAGGTTCGCTCGCAGGTTTCCACGACCGCGAACTGATCCGGCTCCAGCCTGACGTGATAGCTTCAATGCCCGGTCTTCGACCGGGCATTTTCATTTGGCGGGATCGTACTTCGCCCAGATTGCCTTCGCACCCATTTTGGCGACGAGCGCTGCATGGGCTTCGATTTCCTGAATGCTCAGGCGGGAGCCAAGCGGGCGCGGTCTTTGTCCGGCAACCACGATGACATCGTCCGTTTCCATCGCCTGACCACGATTATCGGAGGTGTGCAGACCGAATGTCGTCTGCCGGCCACCGATCAGCTCAATATAGACTTCCGCCAGCAATTCGGAGTCGAGCAGCGCGCCGTGCTTGGTGCGGTGCGAATTGTCGACGCCGTAACGCCGGCAGAGCGCATCGAGCGAGTTCGGGCCCATCGGATGCTTGCGACGGGCAAGCGCCAGCGTGTCAGTGACCAGATCATTGGTGATCGCCGGCAGGCCCAGCCGCGCAAATTCGGCATTCATGAAACCCATGTCGAAGGTCGCATTGTGCGCCACCCAACGGGCGTCGCCGAAAAATGCGAGCAGTTCGTCGACGATACCGGCGAAATTCGGTTTGTCCTTCAGGGACTCGTCCGAGATACCGTGGACAGCCAGAGCGTCCGGATGCACCTTGCGGTCGCCGGGGTTGATATAGACGTGGAAGGACCGGCCAGTCGGAAAATGATTGTCGAGTTCGATGCCACCAATTTCGATGACGCGGTCCAGCTTGTTATCGAGACCTGTCGTTTCCGTATCGAAGATGATTTCGCGCATCAGGGCCTCTTTTGGCTGGTAAGCGCGTGGACGATCGCCGCGACTTGGCTGCGGGTCGAATCAAGCGCATGGCTCGTATCGATGATGTAATCCGCTTTCGCACGTTTTTCTTGATCCGGAACCTGTCGGGAGAGGATGAGCGCGAATTTTTCCTCCGTCATCCCCGGCCTTTTCATGACCCGTTCTTTTTGTATCTCCGGCTCGCAGGTGACGACGACAACTGCATCGACCCTGCTCTCCGCCTTCGTTTCGAACAGCAACGGGATATCGAGAACGACCAGCGGTGCACCCGTCCCTCGATGGAGATCGAGAAACCGGCGCTCCCTCTCCCGCACCAGGGGATGAACGATGGCTTCGAGTGTCGGAAACAAGGCGGGGTTTTCGCTCAACTGCCGGGACAACTCCGAGCGGTCGACTGCGCCGTCCTTCCTTGTCCCCGGGAACGCTGCTTCAATCGGCGCCACGGCCTCGTCCTGGTAAAGCGAATGCACGACAGCATCGGCATCGTTTACCGGTACGCCAAGGTCCGCGAACATCTTTGCGGTAGTCGATTTACCCATTCCGATCGATCCGGTGAGGCCGAGGATGATCATGCGTGGTGCGCCATGTCATCGATGATGATCTGGCGCAATGTCGCATCAACCGCCGGCCTTTTGCCAAACCATTTTTCAAAGCCGGGCACCGCCTGGTGCAGGAGCATGCCGAGGCCATCGACGATGGCGAAACCCTGCGCTTCGGCTTGCTCCAGGATCGGCGTTTTCAGCGGCACATAAACGATATCCGTGACGATGCTGCCGGACTTCATGATCGTGAAATCGATCTCAGGCACCGCCGACCCATCCATTCCGAGCGACGTGGTGTTGATGAAGAGGCCCGCGTCCTTCATCACCTCGGGCAGCGCTTCCATCGGCTGCGCGTGAACCGCCTGCCCGAACCGGTCCGCCAGCTCCTGCGCCCGGGCGGCCGTGCGGTTGACGACGTGGATCGTCTTGACGCCGCGATCACGCACCGCCTGGATCACCGCCCGGCTGGCACCGCCCGCACCGAGGATGACGGCGGTTCGACATTGATCCCATCCCGGCGCGCGTTCATCGAGGTTGGCGGTGAAACCGTGACCGTCGGTGTTGGTCGCATGCACCAGATCATCCTCCACCCACAGGGTGTTGGATGCGCCGAGCTCGCTGCTCAACTCGTCCGGCCGATCGGAAAGAGCAAAGGCAAGCTCCTTATGCGGAATGGTCACGTTGCCGCCCGTGAAACCGGATTGCCCGTTCTTCAGCGACAGGATGAAATCGGGAAATGCCTCCGGAGACACCTCGTAGGCGCGATAACTTCCCTCCAAACCAAGCTGTTTCAGCCAGTATCCATGGATCAGCGGCGAGCGCGAATGCCTGATCGGATAGCCCGTGACGAAGGCATGGTTAACAAATGTTTCACGTGAATCACGCATCGATCACCCGCAGGTCTCTGAGTTTGGCAAGAAGTGGCAGCATCGGAAGACCAAGGATCGTAAAATAGTCGCCATCGATTTTCTCGAACAATTGAATACCCTCTCCCTCCAGCTGATAGGCACCGACGCTCGACAGTGCCTTATTCCCGACTCGGCGCAGATGTTTCTCGATAAACTCGGCGCTCAAGACCCGCACCGACATCCGGGCGGACGACACGTGCTTCCAGAGGACATCGCTCCCTCGCGTCAGGACAATGGCGCTGTTCAGCTGATGGACCTGCCCGGAGAGCGAAACCAGATGGTCCCGCGCCTCGTCCATGTCTTTTGGTTTGTGATAGACGCGCGCACCGAGCGACATGGTCTGGTCGGAACCGATGATGATGTCGTCGGGAAAGGCCGTTCCGACATCCCTGGCCTTGGCTTCCGCGAGAATGATGGCTACCTCTTCCGGCGTGGAACCTTGCTGCTCGATCTGGTTTTCAAGCGCCCGCTCATCGATCTGAGCGGCCTTGGCCTGAAAGCGAATGCCGGCATTTTCCAGAAGCATGCGCCGAAACGGGCTCGCCGAAGCGAGGACAAGAGAGCCTGCCATTGTCTTCATATCCTGATTGACCAGATTCGCCTTAGCGCAGCCGCGGCCTGAGGGCAACGATTGCAGCGGCGGTTTCCTCGATCGAGCGGCGCGTCACGTCGATCGTCGGCCAGTTGTTGCGCGCGCAAAGCGCCCGCGCATATTTCAGTTCCTCGGCGATCGATGCGCGGTCGACATAGTCCTCCGCACGAAAACTGTGCGACGCGGTTCCAAGCACGCGGTTCTGGCGCACCTGCGAGATTCTGTCGGCCGTCGCGATCAGGCCGACCACCAGCGGTTTCGTTGCTTCCATCAACCGGTCCGGCAGGGGAACGCCGGGCACGATCGGGATATTGGCGGTCTTGATACCGCGATTGGCGAGATAGATGCTGGTCGGTGTCTTCGACGTCCGGCTGATACCGATCAGCACAACATCGGCATCATTGAAATCAGCCGGCAATTGCCCGTCATCATGGTCCATCGTGAAATTTAGGGCATCGATGCGTGCGAAATAATCTGCATCCATCACATGCTGTGCGCCGGACCGCCGCCGGGAGGTCGCGCCGAGATAGGACTGGAAGAGGTCGATGATCGGTTCCAGCACGGAGACGCAAGGCAGGCCCATCTCCTTGCAGGTCACGGCGATGATATCGGCAAGCTCCCGATCGACGATCGTATAGAGCACGATCCCCGGCGCCCCATCGATCGCTTCCATCACCTGCATCAGCTGCTTGCGGTTGCGGATCAGCGGATAGACATGCTCCAGCGCATGCGACGATTGAAACTGCGCCGCTGCCGCCCTGCCTGCTGCGATCAGCGTTTCGCCGGTCGAATCGGAGATCAGGTGCAGGTGGAAATAGTTTTTCTGGTTCTCCACGCTATTCTCCGAGGGCTGTTGATAAACCGGGACAGCGACAGCTAAGGACCGGCGGGTTTCAAAGGCAAGGGGAAAACCTGCGAGTTATTCACAATCTGGAATCTTGGGAAGAGGATTCACGAGCTATGTGGACAAGACTCGCGACAGCGCAGAGCCTTCAGTTTTTCCACATCCTGTCCACAATCAGGCGGTGACCTGACGGACCGACGAAGCGTATGACTCTTCACAGCTTTTTGTTCTCGTCCCCGCTCCTATCTGTCGCATGGCAAAAATGCTTCAGTGATTCTATTGAACAGGCGCGAATGTGGAAAAGGGGCGGATGGCTTTTAATCCTTGATAGTCACCGACTCTAAGAAATAGAAACCTTAGATATAGATATCTTTTATAGAGGGAGAACGTGTCCGGTGACTGCGCAAAGCCGTAAGGTGCTACAGGTGTTGAACGGAGAAACGCTCTCGCCTCCCCCAATCTGGCTGATGCGGCAGGCAGGTCGTTATCTCCCGGAATATCGGCAGACACGCGCCAAGGCCGGCAGTTTTCTCGATCTCTGTTATTCGCCTGACATGGCTGTCGAGGTAACCCTTCAGCCAATCCGCCGTTACGCCTTTGACGCAGCCATCCTGTTTTCGGATATCCTGGTCATCCCCGATGCCTTGAAGCGCAATGTCCGCTTTGAGGAAGGACATGGGCCGCGCATGGATCCGATCGATGTTTCTGATATCGTCAAGCTCGACGCCCGACCAGTGTCCGCTCACTTGAAGCCGGTGATCGAAACGGTTTCTCGGTTGCGCCGCGAATTGCCGGAGGAAACGACATTGCTTGGTTTCTGCGGCGCGCCCTGGACCGTGGCGACTTACATGATTGCCGGGCACGGAACGCCTGACCAGGCGCCGGCGCGGCTATTTGCCTACCAGCATCCAGAAGCTTTCGATCGGTTGCTGGCGACGCTTGCTGAGGTTTCGGCGGACTATCTGGTCGAGCAGATCGACGCCGGCGCCGACGCGGTGCAGATCTTCGATTCCTGGGCGGGCGTTCTCGGCGAAGAAGAGTTTCTCCGTTATGCCGTCAAGCCGGTTCGTCGGATGATCGACAGCGTTCGCGCTCGCAGGCCTGATGCCAAGATCATCGCCTTTGCGAAGGGTGCCGGCATTCTGCTTAAGGATTATCGGCAGGGAACGAACGCGGATGCGATCGGACTCGACTGGTCGGTGCCGTTATCCTTTGCCGCCGAGCTTCAGAGCGACGGTCCGGTGCAGGGCAATCTCGATCCGATGCGGGTGGTGGCTGGTGGACAAGCTCTCGATGATGGCATCGATGCTATCCTGCAAAAGCTTGGCAATGGTCCGCTGATCTTCAATCTCGGACACGGAATTACGCCGCAGGCCGATCCCGAAAACGTCTCCCGCTTGGTCGGCCGTGTCCGCGGGGCCAAGCGATGACGGAGCGTCAAACGGATGCGCGGCCTGGCAAAAAGGCGCGGGCTCGCGCTTTCATCGCGATTGGCCTGTTTGTGGCGCTGCTCGCCGGGCTGTTCATCTGGCAGCCGGACAATCTCTATCTCTGGATCAAGGCGCTGCACATCATTGCGGTGATGTCCTGGATGGCAGCCCTGCTCTACATGCCGCGGCTGTTCATCTACCACACCGATGCGGCACCCGGCTCCGAACAATCGGAAACCTTCAAGATGATGGAACAGCGGCTTTTGAAGGTCATCATGAACCCGGCCATGATGATCACCTGGGTGCTGGGGCTCTATCTCGCCTGGAGCGTCTACGGTTTTCAGGGTGGCTGGCTGCACGCCAAGCTGTTTCTGGTCGTTCTGCTGACAGGCGTTCATATGCTGTTCAGTCGCGCGGTGCGGACTTTTGCGCGGGATGAAAACACGCACAGCGCGCGCTATTGGCGGCTGATGAACGAGGCGCCGACCCTGCTGATGATCCTCATCGTGATCATGGCCGTAGTGAAACCTTTTTGATCTCGCGACGTTCTTGAAGGAAACTTTCGGTAATTTTCGCAGACCCCTTGCGGCGCACCGAGTGAATCGCTATTTTCCCGCCATCTCCTCTTTCGTGGCATGTGTAAACGTTACGAGCCTGCCCCTTCCGCTGCAGCTCCCCTTACATCAGACACGCCGATTTTTCCTTTCGAATTCCAAGTGTGGTCCCCCTTCATGGCTGAAATGAAGCTACAAGAACTTAAAAACAAATCCGCGACCGATCTGCTGGCTTTTGCCGAGTCGGTCGAGGTCGAGAATGCCAGTGTGATGCGCAAGCAGGAACTGATGTTCGCGATCCTGAAAATGCTCGCGAGCCAGGACGTCGAGATCATCGGCGAAGGCGTGGTCGAGGTGCTGCAGGACGGCTTCGGCTTTCTGCGCTCCGCCAACGCCAACTATCTGCCCGGCCCCGACGATATCTACATCTCGCCTTCGCAAATCCGCCGCTTCTCGCTGAAGACCGGCGATACGGTCGAAGGCCCGATCCGGGGACCCAAGGAAGGCGAGCGCTATTTCGCCCTTCTCAAGGTCAATACGATCAATTTCGAGGATCCCGAAAAGATCCGCCACAAGGTCCATTTCGACAATCTGACGCCGCTCTATCCGAACGAGCGCTTCAAGATGGAACTTGAGGTTCCGACCTCGAAGGACCTGTCCGCCCGCGTCATCGACCTGATCGCCCCGCTCGGCAAGGGCCAGCGTGGCTTGATCGTCGCGCCACCGCGCACCGGTAAGACTGTTCTCCTGCAGAACATCGCTCACTCAATCACCGCCAATCATCCGGAATGCTATCTGATCGTTCTTCTGATCGACGAACGGCCGGAGGAAGTGACGGACATGCAGCGCTCGGTGAAGGGCGAAGTCGTCTCCTCAACCTTCGACGAGCCGGCGACGCGCCACGTTCAGGTGGCTGAAATGGTCATCGAGAAGGCCAAGCGTCTGGTCGAGCACGGCCGCGACGTTGTCATCCTGCTCGATTCGATCACCCGCCTCGGGCGCGCCTACAACACCGTCGTGCCCTCGTCGGGCAAGGTCTTGACCGGTGGTGTGGACGCCAACGCCCTGCAGCGCCCGAAGCGCTTCTTTGGCGCCGCCCGCAACATCGAGGAAGGCGGCTCGTTGACCATCATCGCGACGGCCCTGATTGATACCGGCAGCCGCATGGACGAAGTCATCTTCGAAGAATTCAAGGGCACGGGCAACTCGGAAATCGTTCTTGACCGTAAGGTCGCCGACAAGCGTATCTTCCCGTCGATGGATATTCTCAAGTCCGGTACCCGCAAGGAAGACCTCTTGGTTCCGCGCCAGGACCTGCAGAAGATTTTCGTTCTGCGCCGCATCCTTGCGCCGATGGGAACGACCGATGCGATCGAGTTCCTGATCGACAAGTTGAAGCAGACAAAGACGAACGGCGATTTCTTCGATTCGATGAACACCTGATCGAAGACGCTATTTTAGCACGAAGCCCAGGTTCAGCCTGGGCTTTTGTGTTTTAATCTCAACGTGATTTAGCCGGGTTCTTTTTGCCGGAGTCGCTGGTCACATCGAGATGGAGATTCGTGTCATGAATTATGGCACTGGATCAGAACAAGGACGTTCCGACGTTGACCCATCAAACGCAGGCTATTGCTGACACGATCTACGCCCTGTCTTCCGGCTCCCTGCCGGCAGGCGTTGCTGTCATCCGCATAAGCGGGCCGCAGACACGCGGCGCACTCGAACACCTCTGTGGCGCTGTGCCGGCACAGCGTCAGGCAGTTCTGCGATCGATTCACAATCGAAACGGTGATGTGCTTGACCAGGGCCTCGTTCTTTATTTTGCAGCGCCGGCATCGTTTACGGGGGAGGATTGCGCGGAGCTACAGGTTCATGGCGGCCGCGCCGTTGTGAATGCGATCCTGGCGGAGCTTGCCAGCCTTCCAGGTCTCAGACATGCCGAGCCCGGCGAATTCTCGCGGCGCGCATTTCACAACGGTAAACTCGACCTTGTTGAGATCGAGGGCCTTGCCGACCTGATTTCTGCCGAAACGGAAATGCAGAGACGGCTGGCGCAGGAACATTCCAGTGGGCACCTCTCACAGCTCTATGAGAGTTGGGCCTACAGGTTGACGCATGCGAGGGCGATGATCGAGGCTGAGCTCGATTTCGCGGATGAAGACGATGTCCCCGGCTCTGTCGCGGAACGCATTTGGGCTGATATGCGAAAGCTGCGTACGGAGATCGACGCGCATCTCTCCGGTGCCGGCGTGGCGGAGATCATCCGGGATGGCCTGAAGATTGTTATTGCCGGTGAACCGAATGCCGGCAAATCAAGTTTGCTGAACTTCCTGGCGCGCCGCGACGTTGCGATTGTCACGGATATTGCAGGCACGACGAGGGATGTTTTATCCGTTGACTTATCCTTAGCCGGATTCAGTGTTCGGCTATTTGACACTGCTGGCCTGCGCCAAACGGAGGATCGTGTCGAACAGGAGGGTATTCGTCGCGCGTACATGACGATCGATCAGGCCGACGTTGTTCTTCTCCTGGCTGATACGCCGAGCGGGTTTGCGTCGATGGAAGAATACGGCCAATCGAAGCCCGTCATTCGCATAGGTACGAAGATTGATCGAAACCCTCTTTTATGGGATAAGGCCAGCGTCGACGTCCTGATTTCGACGGTCACCGGCGCGGGCGTTGACCAGCTTGTCGAAGTCTTGACGCGTTTTCTTCCCGATGTGTCGGAGAAGAGCGCATTGTCTTTGCCCACCCGGAAAAGACATGTGAGTTGCCTGCAGCAAGCCTGCATAGCAATCGATATGAGTTTGACGCAATCTAATAGCGGGCTTGATATTCAAGCAGAATATCTAAGGCAGGCAGGAGATGCGCTTGGCCGCATAACCGGGCGGGTTGATGTAGAAGACCTGCTCGACGTCATTTTTTCGGAATTTTGCATCGGCAAATGAGATGCAACCGATTGTACAACGTTGGCGAGTCTTGCCGGATGTTTCACGTGAAACGATTCGCTTCCGTAATACCGTGATGGAGACGGTTTGATATGTTCGACTATGATGTCATTGTCATCGGTGGTGGCCACGCTGGATGTGAAGCAGCGGGTGCTTCGGCGCGTATGGGCGCTAAAACCGCATTGGTGACGCATAAGCGCGATACGATCGGGGTGATGTCCTGCAATCCTGCCATCGGTGGTCTAGGAAAAGGCCATCTGGTTCGCGAGATTGATGCGATGGATGGATTGATGGGCCGCGTTGCTGACGCGGCCGGCATTCAGTTCCGCCTCCTGAATCGTCGAAAAGGTCCCGCGGTTCGTGGCCCCCGAACCCAGGCCGACCGAAAACTCTATCGCCTGGCCATGCAGGCTGAAATCCAGGCGATTGAGAATCTGGACGTCATTGAGGGCGACGCGTTTGATCTACAGCTGGAAAACGGTCGGGTCAGCGGAGTTATTCTTGCAAATGGACGGCATATCTCCTGCGGGGCAGTCGTTCTGACCACCGGCACTTTCCTGCGTGGGCTCATTCATATCGGTAATAGAAAAATCCCGGCCGGTCGCGTTGGGGAGGAGCCGTCACTTGGGTTGTCAGCGACACTGGAGCGGTTCGGCTTGCGTCTGGGCCGTCTGAAGACCGGTACACCGGCGCGGCTCGACGGGAAAACCATCGACTGGCAGTCCGTGGGCCGACAGGGCGCCGATGACCATCCAGTACCGTTTTCCTTTATGACGGAGCGCATCGTCAATCGGCAGATCGAATGCGGCGTTACGCGTACGACAGACGCGACACATAAGATTATCTCCGAGAACCTGAATAAGTCGGCGATGTATTCCGGTCAGATCGAGGGCGTCGGCCCGCGCTATTGCCCATCGATCGAAGACAAGATTGTGAAGTTCGGTGAGCGCGATGGCCACCAGATTTTCCTGGAACCAGAAGGACTGGATGACGACACGATCTATCCCAATGGGATTTCGACATCTCTTCCCGAAGATGTGCAGCAGGCTTTCATCAGAACTATCCCGGGATTGGAGAATGTCACGATCCTGCAGCCGGGCTACGCGATCGAGTATGACCATGTCGATCCTCGGGAACTTTCCGTCTCGCTGGAAGTGCGCAAGATTCCCGGATTGTTTCTCGCCGGTCAAATCAACGGAACGACGGGCTATGAGGAAGCCGGCGCGCAAGGTCTGGTGGCCGGGCTAAACGCCGCCCTCCTTTGTGCCGGCGGCGAGGCCCATGAATTCAGCCGCACGAATTCCTATATCGGCGTGATGATCGATGACTTGACTTCTCGCGGCGTGGCGGAGCCCTATCGGATGTTTACATCCAGAGCGGAGTATCGCCTGTCCCTGCGTGCTGATAACGCGGATGTGCGTCTGACACCCGAGGCTATCTCTTTGGGATGCGTATCTGCGGATCGTGCCGCCAAGTTTGGCAAGTGGGTTGACGATATCGATACCCATAGAGAGATGCTGAAATCGCTGACCGTAACACCCAACGAAGGGCGCTCCCTTGGTCTCAAGCTCAATCTTGACGGCCAACGTCGTTCTGCATTTGAACTCTTGTCCTATGCCGAGCATTCCATTCAGTCCCTGAGCGGCGTATGGCCGGAGTTGGCAATGGTCAACGCTAAACTGGCTGAGGCACTGGAGATCGATGCGACATATGCGGTTTACATGGACAGGCAGGCGGCCGATATCGCTGGCATTCAGCGCGAAGAAAGCCGCCTCATTCCGGATGGTTTCGATTTTCAGTCTTTGTCCGGTCTATCGAATGAATTGAAGCAGAAGCTGAATGCCGCGATGCCGCGCAACTTGGCCCAGGCCATGAAAGTGGATGGAATTACACCGTCCGCTATATCCCTGATTCTTGCGCATATTCGTAAAGGCAGCCACACCCAAATAGCGTATCCCAAACAGGCGATTCAATGATTGCGAGTCCTTCCCGTGAACTGAACGGATTGCGTGTTTCACGTGAAACGTCCGAGAGGCTTGAACACTTTGCCGCTCTGTTTCAGAAATGGGCCAAGTCCATCAATCTCGTTGCACCGTCGACACTCTCCGATTTGTGGCAGCGCCATATCGCGGACAGCGCGCAGATCTTCCAGCTATTTCCGGGGCCGAAACGATGGGTGGATCTCGGCAGTGGTGGTGGTTTCCCGGGTATTATCACAGCGATATTCCTGGCTGAATTGGGAGACGGCTGGGTTCACCTTGTGGAAAGCAACAACAAGAAAGCGGCGTTCCTGCGGGTTGCGCTGAACGAGACCGGTGCGCGCGGGTCCGTGCATCCGATTCGCATCGAGGATGCGAATGTTGCCGTGCCGGAATGCGATGCAATTTCGGCTCGAGCGCTCGCGGATCTCGGGCAATTGCTTGACTATTGCGCGCCCTGGATGACCGCAGCTAACAAACCACGGGCATTTTTTCACAAAGGCCGGGATTATCAGCAAGAAGTCGACAAAGCCGTTAGCCGCTTTCAATTTGATCTGGTAAAACATCAAAGCGTCGTCGAGCCGGATTCAGTGGTTCTCGAAATCGCAAATCTTTCGCGGAAAATTCAATAACGGCGGAATGCGACATGGCAGGCGAAAAAAACCGGATCATCACAATTGCAAACCAGAAGGGCGGAGTGGGGAAAACCACGACGGCCATCAATCTCGCAACCGCTTTGGCCGCTATTGGCGAGAAGGTCCTGATCGTTGACCTCGACCCGCAGGGGAATGCCAGCACCGGTCTCGGCATTCAGCGGCGCGATCGCAAGCTGTCGTCCTACGAGCTGATGATCGGCTCCCACAGTATAACTGAGATCGTTCAAGATACCGTGGTTCCCAATCTCTCGATCGTGCCGTCGACGATGGACCTTCTGGGTGTGGAGATGGAAATTTCTCGCGATAGCGACCGGGTCTTTCGGCTTCGCAAGGCGCTTGCTTCCCCCGATGCGCTCGCCTACTCCTATGTCCTCGTCGACTGCCCGCCTTCCTTCAACCTTCTGACCATGAACGCCATGGCGGCCGCACATTCGGTGCTTGTGCCCCTGCAATGCGAGTTCTTCGCGCTGGAAGGTCTCAGTCAGTTGCTGGAGACCGTCGACCAGGTTCGCCGGACCGTCAACCCGGCGCTGGATATTCAGGGGATCGTTTTGACGATGTTTGATTCCCGCAACAATCTGGCGCAACAGGTCGTCAACGATGTTCGGACCCATCTTGGTGAGAAGGTGTATCATACGCTGATCCCGCGCAACGTGCGCGTTTCGGAGGCGCCCTCCTATGGGAAGCCGGCAATCCTGTATGATCTGAAATGCGCTGGTAGCCAGGCGTACCTGCAACTGGCGTCCGAGGTGATTCAGCGCGAGAGGCTGCGAAAGGCGGCCTGAGCGGTAATCGATTCGATATCGTAACGATAAGTGTGAGTGCAGACGATGAATGACGACAGTTCGAGAAGAAGACTTGGCCGTGGCCTTGCGGCGCTGATTGGAGAGATGGATCAGCCTTTGCAGGCAAGCGGTCCTGTTGCGCCCGTCAACGCCGATCGCCGCATTCCGATCGAATTCGTCGCCCGCAACCCGCGCAATCCGCGGCGGACGTTTGATGAATCCGAGCTACAGGACCTGGCGAGCTCCATTCGCCAGCACGGTATCGTTCAACCGGTCGTCGTTCGCACCATCGCAGACGAACGTTACGAGATTATTGCGGGTGAGCGCCGCTGGCGCGCAGCCCAACTCGCGGGATTTACGGATATCCCGGTTATCGTTCGCGATGTGGACGATCGGACGGCACTGGAGATCGCAATCGTCGAAAACGTTCAGCGATCGGACCTCAATCCCCTCGAGGAGGCGCTTGGTTATGATCAGCTGATCGCCGAGCACGGCTATACGCAGAACGATCTCGGCGAAATCATCGGCAAGAGCCGGAGCCACGTTGCCAACAGCCTCCGGCTGCTGAAACTCCCGGAACCGGTCCGCGACATGCTTTCCTCCGGCACGCTGTCCGCCGGCCATGCGCGCGCGCTGATCCCGACATCTGATCCTGTGGCGCTGGCCCGTTCGATCATTGCCAAAGGCCTGTCCGTGCGCGACACAGAGCGTCTGGCGCAGAACGACATTCGCGCCCAGAGCGATCCGAACTACGGCAAACCTTCTCCCAAGGAGGAAAAGGACGCCGATACGCTGGCGCTGGAGCGTACCCTCTCCGACAGTCTTGGGCTCGATGTGACCGTCAATCACAAAGTATCCGGCGGTCAGTTGCGGATTTCCTACAAGACACTCGATCAGCTTGAAGAGATCTGCCGGTTGCTTGAGCGGCGCTGATATCGATTCGGATACGAAATAAATCGGTAAAATTTAATGATATCAGATAGATAACGTTCTATCTGCGAGCGGACTGCAAGGTGATTGCCAGCAATGTCTGCATGGCGATGCTGTCTTCCAGGCTTTGCCGCGTTCGGCTCTGGAAAATTGCCGTCTGCAGGCGCCCAAGTTCGCGCCGGATTGCGGGAAGGGTCCATGTCTTCAAGGCCGCTTCGATCAGAGGCTTGCGGCGAAAGTGGAGATGACGACCCAGTGTGGCCACAACCTGGGCCGGCTGCTGCCGTTTATCGTCCATCTCCGCTCGCATCAGGTCCAGGAGCTGGAACTGTTTCAGGCAAGCCTGAAGCACGAGGAAGATTGCCGTCTTCGATGCCGTTATCTTGCGGATGGCGTGTTGGAGGCCATCCGCATCGCCCTTGAGAACCGCGTCGATCGCATCATCGACCGAGACCGCGCTGGCGTCGCCGACGATTTCCAGCACATGTTCTTCCTCAATCGAGGCCATCCCACGGCAGTACAGCGCCAGCTTGCGGATTTCATTACGGGACGCGATCCGGTCGCCACCCAGCGCTTCGTTCAGCCGTTCGCGCGCAGCGGGCGAGATCCGAAGCCCTTCCTGGCCCAGTTCCTGATCGATCAGAGCGTTCACCGCTCGCGCATCGTCGCCATAGCAGGCAATGGCAATCACGGAACGGCTGGTTTCGCCGATCTTGCGTATACCGGTTCCCTTTTTAAGATCGCCGGCCTCGATGATGACATAGCTTGCCTCCGGAGGCTGCTGCGAAAGCACGTTGACGCTATCGACGAGCGTCTTCTCTGTGCCCGAAGCCCGGATCCAGACGAGTTTTTCGCCGCCGAAAAGACCGATCGTATTGACTTCATCCAGTAGGCGGCCCGGACTTTGCTGCAGGTCGGAACCGTCAAGCTTGATCAGCGAGAAAGGGTCGTCGAGAGCGACGCCGCTTTTGGCAGCGATCTGGCCGGCGCGCTCGGAAACGAGGCCGCGATCCGGCCCATAGATCACGTAGAGACGGTGATCCCTGAGCGGCCGCTGGAGGAGCGACTCGAACTCATGCGATTTGATCTCGGTCATACCGCCACCTCATGCCGGGGATCGATCAGCGGCCGAGCGCCGCTGCGATATCGGCGCGGATGATTTCCGCCAGCTCCTTGGAAGCGCGCTTCTCAGCGTCACGCGTGGCGCGAACCTTGGCGAACTCCTGTTCCGGGAAATCGACCAGCGCGACGGCAGTGCGATTGCCGGAGCGAACGGTTTCACCCGTGTCGGTGCGCGTCAGATTGTAGTCGGCCATGACGACGACGCGGCCGGCACCAGCGGTATCGCTATTTTCGTCGGTGGTGTTCTGATCAAAGAGGACACCCTGAACATCGCTGGTGACGTTCAGGGCCAGCTTATATTCCGGATTGGCCGGTTCGCCCGCGCCGCCCGATGTCAGGAAGATCAGCGCGTTGCGCACTTCCTGTTCGACGCGGTCGTCAGCCTCGGAAATCCCGATCGATGCGAGTGCCTTTGCGGGCTTTCCCTGCGGTCCTTCCGAATAGAGCGGCTTGACCTGGCAGCCCGCAAGGATCGCGAATGCGCCGAAAGCCAGGAGCTGCGCATATCTTTGAGCTTTTTCAGACAACGACATTCACGATCCTCTGCGGCACGACGATGATCTTCTTCGGGCTTTGTCCGTTCAATGCGGTCTTGACGGGGTCGAGCGCCAGGACGGCGTTCTCGATCGCAGTCTGATCTGCGTCGCGCGCAATTGTCAAATCGGCGCGCTTCTTGCCGTTGATCTGGACCGGCATGGTCACTTCGTTCTCGGCCACCAAAGTCTCGCTATAGACGGGCCAGGCTGCCTGGGCGACCAGACCCGTGCCGCCGATCTCCCGCCAGCATTGCTCGGCCAGATGTGGCATCATCGGCGCAACCAGGCTGATCAGGATGGACACGGCATCCTTTACGGCCGCAGTGGTCGCCTGATCCGCGGTTCCGGAAGCAACCTGCGCCAGCGGAGCGGAAAGGGCGTTGACGAGCTCATACAGCCGCGCCACGGCCTTGTTGAAGGCTAGCTTGTCATAGTCTGCCTGCACCGCTTTCAGCGTCTTATGGGCAAGCTGCGAGGTCGCCAGCGCCGGGCCGCCGGAAGCAGGCTGTGCTTCGGTCGCCTTGAGCGCATCGGATGCCTCCGAAATCAGCCGCCACAGGCGCTGGACGAAACGATGTGCGCCTTCGACGCCGGCTTCCGACCAGATGACATCGCGATCAGGCGGGGAGTCGGAGAGAACGAAGAAGCGAGCGGTATCGGCGCCATAGGAGGCGATGATATCGTCGGGATCGACGACATTCTTCTTCGACTTCGACATCTTCTCGATCGAGCCGATGGCGATCGGCTCGCCTGTTTCGATCAGGCTCGCCTGCCGCTTTCCGTCGGTTTCGACGATGATGATCTCGGCCGGCGTCACCCATTCGCGCTGGGCGCCTTCGCCGCGGCTATAGGTCTCGTGCACGACCATGCCTTGCGTGAACAGGCCCTTGAACGGCTCGTCCAGCCCCGCATGTCCGGTGGCTTTCATTGCCCGGGTAAAGAACCGCGAATAGAGCAGATGCAGGATCGCGTGCTCGATGCCGCCAATATACTGGTCGACGGGTAGCCAGCGATCGACGGCACCTGGATTCGTTGGTGTCTTTTCCCACGGCGCCGTGAAACGGGCGAAATACCAGGAGGAATCGACGAACGTGTCCATCGTATCGGTCTCGCGGCGCGCATCCTTGCCGCATTGCGGGCAGGAGACGTGACGCCAGGTCGGATGACGGTCGAGCGGATTGCCTGGTTTGTCGAAGGTTACGTCGTCGGGCAGCTTCACCGGCAGGTCGGCCTTCGGCACCGGAACGACGCCGCAATCGTCGCAATGAATGACCGGGATCGGGCAACCCCAATAGCGCTGGCGGGAAATACCCCAGTCGCGCAGGCGGAAATTGACCTTGCGCTCGGCCTGCGATGCATTGCCGATCGACGCCTGTTCCAGGGTCGACGCGACTTTTTCGAACGCCTCTTCGATCGAAAGCCCGTTGAGGAACCGCGAATTGATCATCACGCCGTCGCCGCCATAGGCCTCGTCGCCGATGGTAAAGTTCGCCGCGTCGCCATCCTTCGGCATGACCACGGCGATGACGGGCAGGCCGTATTTGCGGGCGAAGTCGAGGTCGCGCTGGTCGCCGGAGGGGCAACCGAAGATCGCACCGGTGCCATAGTCCATCAGAACGAAATTGGCGACGTAGACCGGCAGCTCCCAGCTCGGATCGAGCGGATGCTTGACCCGGATGCCGGTGTCGATACCCTTCTTCTCGGCTGTTTCCAGCGCCGCCAGCGATGTGCCGGCCCGGCGGGTTTCCTCGCAAAAGGCTTCAATTTCGGCATTGCCGGAGGCTGCTTGGCGCGCCAGCGGGTGATCGGCGGCGATCGCCATGAACGACGCGCCGAAAAGAGTGTCCGGTCGTGTTGTGTAAACTGCGACTTCCGTTTCCTCGCCGGCGCTCGTACCCGGAACGATTTCCCAGCGGATGGTCAGGCCTTCGGAGCGGCCGATCCAGTTCTTCTGCATCAGCCGGACCTTTTCCGGCCACTGGTCCAGTGTGTCGAGCGAATCGAGCAGGTCCTGGTTGAAATCGGTGATGCGGAAGAACCATTGCGTCAGTTCGCGCTGCTCGACCAGGGCGCCCGAACGCCAGCCGCGGCCGTCGATCACCTGTTCATTGGCCAGAACCGTGTTGTCGACCGGATCCCAGTTGACCTTCGACTGCTTGCGGTAGACGAGGCCCTTCTCCAGGAAATCCAGGAAAAGGTGCTGCTGGTGCTGATAATATTCGACGTCGCAGGTGGCGAATTCACGAGACCAGTCGAGCGACAGGCCCATGACCTTCAGCTGCGCCTTCATCGAGGCGATGTTCTGGTAGGTCCAGGCTGCAGGATGCACGCCGCGCTCCATCGCCGCGTTTTCCGCCGGCATGCCGAAGGCATCCCAGCCCATCGGATGCAGCACATTATAGCCACGTGCGCGCTTGTAGCGGGCAACCACGTCGCCCATGGCGTAGTTGCGGACATGGCCCATATGGATTCGGCCCGACGGATAGGGGAACATCTCGAGCACGTAGTATTTTTCGCGCGGATCGTCGTTGTCTGTCGTGAAGACGTTCTTCTGGTCCCATTCCTGTTGCCAGCGGGGTTCAGCATCGCGCGGATTGTAACGTTCGGTAGCCATATGATCGATGTTCCGGAAATGTGGGCGAGGGGAAATCGGCCCCTCCGATATTTGGCGTGACCTTCACCATGAAACAAGCGTAGCGTCAAGTTTTGGAAGGCTTTGCGGCAAAAACTTTGAGGCATTTGAGCCGCGATAGTGATTGCGGCTTGGCAGCCACGCTTTGTTTGACTATTGCGCCACAAGAGTTTTCGCGGCTGATTTTTGATGGAGACGATGGCAATGAGCGTCGAAGAGCAGTTGAACGATGTCCTGAGCCGGATTCGCGATGGCGAAACCACGGCGAACCGCAAGGCCGGTTCCGTGTCGCTGGTGGCGGTCTCCAAGACGTTCGACGCGGAGGCGATCCGTCCTGCGATCGATGGCGGCCAGCGGGTCTTTGGCGAAAACCGGGTGCAGGAGGCGCAAGGCAAGTGGCCGGAACTGAAAGCGGAAACCCCCGCCATCGAGCTTCATCTGATCGGGCCGCTGCAATCCAACAAGGCCGCGGACGCCGTCGCACTCTTCGACGTCATCGAGACGATCGACCGCGAAAAGATTGCGCGAGCCGTCGCCGCGGAAATCGCGCGGCAGGGCAAGCCGGTTCGTCTCTATGTTCAGGTCAATACCGGGCTTGAACCGCAGAAAGCCGGCATCGCGCCGGATGATACCGTTTCCTTCGTCACGCTCTGCCGCGAAACGATCGGCATTCCCGTCGAGGGCCTGATGTGCATTCCGCCGGCGGATGAAAATCCCGGCCCGCATTTCGCGCTACTTGCCAGGCTTGCCGAACGTTGCGGGCTGAAGAAACTCTCCATGGGCATGTCCGGCGATTTCGATGTCGCCGTCCAGTTCGGCGCGACAAGCGTGCGTGTCGGCTCCGCGATTTTCGGTGCGCGCTGAGGGCCGGTCTCTCTAAGGCTTTCGTCTGGCTTCTCTGTGTCCCGGCAATCTCTTAATGTTTGCATCGGAGGCCGGTTCGTCCGGTATGGGAGTGGAGGAGACGGTTATGGCGAGCAGCTATTCCGAAGTCTATGGCGCGTGGAAACGGGATGCAGAAGCCTTCTGGGCGGAAGCGGCACGGGAAATAGATTGGTTCCGGCCGTTTGATCGGGTCTTCGACCCGCAGCAGGGCGTCTATGGCCGCTGGTTTCCCGGCGGCGAGACCAACACCTGCTTCAATTGCCTGGATCGCCAGATTGCTTCGGGCCGGGCCGATCAGAACGCCTTGATCTACGACAGTCCGGTCACCGGGACGGTCGAGCACTGGAGCTATGGCGCGATGCTCGACGAGGTCGTCGCGCTTGCGGCCGTCTATCGTGAACTGGGTATCGGCAAGGGCGACCGCATCATCATCTATATGCCGATGATCCCGCAGGCTGTCTTTGCCATGCTGGCTGCCGCCCGTATCGGGGCTGTTCATTCCGTCGTCTTCGGTGGTTTCGCGGCAAGCGAGCTCGCCACGCGGATAACCGATAGCGGAGCAAAGCTGGTGGTGTCCGCAAGCTGCGGCATCGAGGCCGGCCGTATCATCGCCTATAAACCGCTGCTTGATGCGGCCATCGAGATCAGCCATCACAAGCCGGCTCACTGCCTGGTTTTCCAGCGAGAGATGCTGAAGGCCGATTTACAGGCCGATCGCGACATTGATTTCGCCTCCGCGGTCGCCTCGACCAGGGAGCGGGGCGTCAATGTTCCCTGTACGCCGGTTCTGGCGACCGACCCGCTCTACATCCTCTATACCTCCGGAACGACCGGCCAGCCGAAAGGGGTCGTGCGCGACAATGGCGGCCACATGGTTGCCCTCAAATGGTCAATGCAGCATTTTTTCGGCATTAAGCCCGGAGAGGTTTTCTGGGCGGCCTCCGATATCGGATGGGTCGTCGGTCATTGCTATATCGTTTACGGGCCGCTTCTGAACGGCAGCACGGCAATCCTCTACGAGGGCAAGCCTGTGGGAACGCCGGACGCCGGGGCCTATTGGCGCGTGATCGAGCAGCACGCCGCCGTCACTCTGTTCACGGCGCCGACGGCCTTCCGCGCCATCCGCAAGGAAGATCCGCAGGGTGACTTGATCCGCCATCATGATCTTTCGAAATTCAGGGCTCTTTTCCTGGCGGGGGAGCGCGCCGATCCGGATACGGTCGCCTGGGCTGAGGCAAAACTCGGCGTTCCCGTCATTGACAACTGGTGGCAGACGGAAACGGGTTGGCCTGTTGCCGGAAACCCGATCGGGCTCGAACTCTTGCCCGTCAAATATGGTTCGGCAGCGGTCCCGCTACCTGGATATGACGTGCAGGTGCTGGACGACGCCGGCCATCCCGTCGGGTCTGGAACTCTCGGGAATGTGGTGATCAAGCTGCCCTTGCCTCCCGGATGCCTGCCAACATTCTGGAATGCGGACGAGCGGTTTCGCGAGGCCTGTCTCGCCGAATTTCCCGGTTACTACCGGACGGCGGACGCCGGATATATCGACGCGGACGGCTATATCTTCATCATGTCGCGCACCGACGATATCATCAACGTCGCCGGACACCGCCTCTCCACCGGCTCCATGGAAGAAGTCTGCGCCAGTCACGCGGACGTTGCGGAATGCGCCGTGATTGGCATCGCCGATCCCATCAAGGGCCAGGTTCCCGCCGGCTTTCTCGTCATCAATGCCAATGTTTCCCGTGAAACAGGCGAAATCGAGAAGGAAGTCATTGGTCTCGTCCGCGACCGGATCGGACCTGTCGCTGCATTCAAGACGGTGATCTGCGTCAAGCGCCTGCCGAAGACACGCTCGGGAAAAATCCTGCGCGGCACCATGCAGAAGATTGCCGACTGCGAAAGCTGGAAAATGCCGGCGACGATCGACGATCCGGTGGTTCTGGAGGAGATCGCCGCGGCCTTGCAAGCGAGGGGTATCGGTGTATAGCGGTGCGAATAGTCCTTAGCCGGAGTCATCCTGGCGACACGTGATAGATGAAAACCAGTCGCGGAATGTGAGCGCAGGTGCACTCACCGGTTTGGCGGTGACGAGGAAGTAGCCTTCGTCAACAAGCGTTTCGATGTCGGAGAGAATGACCAGGTCGCCGCTGTCGATCTCGCGGCGAAAAACCTCGGTCGGGCAGAGCGCGATCCCATGTCCGGCAATCACCGCGGTTGCCAGAAGATTGAAATCCTGGAAAATCGGCCCGCGCAGCGGCCTGTCCGGCTGCACGCCTGCCTTCCGGCACCAGTTCAGCCAGCGTTCCGGTGTCTCGTCATGCAGCAGGTCGGCGCTGGCAATTTCCTGCGGCGCCTGCGGTCGGCCCCGGCGCTCGAGGTATCTCGGACTGGCAACAGGACGGTTGGCCCGGGAAAACAGCCTTGTGCATTCCCTCCCCTCCCCTTTTTCCTCGCCGAGCGTGATCAGCACGTCGCAATCTGCCTCGCGAAAACGTTGCTCAGCCATGGCATAGACGACGCGAACATTGAGGTCCGGATTGGCGCTCAGGAAGTCCGGGAGCGCTGGAATGAGCCATCGCGTCGCAATCGACGCGATGCAGGCGACGGTGAGCTCGCCGGTTGCCTTCATGCGGAAGGCGTGGGCTTCGGCTTCTATGCGCGTCAGCGACACCGAAAGCGCCTGTGCCAGCGCCGCTGCGTCGGGCACCAGGCGCACGCTGCGTTTTTCCCGCAGAAACAGGGGCCGCCCGAACCAGTCCTCGAGCAGACGGATCTGGTGGCTGACCGCTGCATCCGTGACATGCAGTTCGTCGGCAGCGCGTGAAAAGCTGTTGAGGCGGGCGGCCGATTCAAACACGCGCAATGCACTGAGCGATGGCAGCATAGTCAAGTTTTCCTCATCAAAACGACGAGAAAGCATCATTTGTCGTGAGAGAAAAATCAAGTGATACAGGCGATCAGAAGCGGAATTGATCCGTCGTTCGATTTAATTGTCAAATTTTCCTTGAAGAAAGGCGCAGCCAATGTTCGTCCGTAATCTGAAGCAGGTCGAGGAAACCACGCACTTCGTTGAGTGGGGAAGTGGCACCAGCCATCGCCTGCTGACCGAGCGTGACGGCATGGGATTCACGGTCTGCCACACCGTTGTGCGTGCCAACACGACCTCGCTGCTCGAATACCGGAATCATCTTGAGGCCTGTTATTGCATCGCCGGCACGGGAGAGGTCGAGGACATGGCCGGCAATGTCTTTCCGATCGCACCGGGCGACATCTATGTGCTCGATAAAAACGACAAGCACTATCTGCGTGGTGGCCAGGATGAAGACCTGATCCTCGTCAGCATCTTCAATCCGCCGCTCAAGGGCACGGAGCGCCATCGGCTGGATGGAAGCGAAGGCTCGGCCTACTGATTTTTGTCTGGCAGTGCAGGCACAAAAAACCCGGATCGATGGATCCGGGTTTTTCTGTCTGGAACTTACGTTCCAATCAATAACGGTCGTCTTCGTCTTCGTCCTCGTCCTTGCGGTCGGACTTGAGTGCCTTGAGCTTGGAGAAAACGGCGTCTGCGTCGATTTCCTTTTCTTCTTCCCGCTCGTAGGAGAATGGCAGCTTTTCGGTTTCCTTCGAGGCTTCCAGCGTCGCGCCGAGTTCGGCTGCGGTCGGCAGCGGACGGCCCTTGGAAGCACGTTCGACTTCGAGGTCCAGATCAATCTGGGTGCAGAGGCCGAGTGTTACCGGGTCCATCGCCGTCAGGTTGGTCGAATTCCAATGGGTGCGCTCGCGGATCTGCTCGATCGTCGACTTGGTGGTGCCGACAAGACGCGAGATCTGGGCATCCTTCAGTTCCGGATGGTTGCGCACCAGCCAGAGGATGGCGTTTGGGCGGTCCTGGCGCTTGGAAACCGGGGTGTAACGCGGGCCCTTGCGCTTCGAGTCCGGCACGCGAACCTTCGGTTCGGAGAGCTTCAACTTGTGATTCGGGTTGCCTTCGGCGCGGGCGATTTCGTCGCGCGAGAGCTGGCCGGTTGCGATCGGGTCGAGGCCCTTGATGCCCTGTGCCGATTCACCGTCCGCGATCGCCTTGACTTCCAGCGGGTGCAGCTTGCAGAACGTGGCGATCTGTTCGAACGACAGGGCAGTGTTGTCAACAAGCCATACGGCCGTCGCTTTGGGCATAAGCAGTTGTTGAGCCATGGATATAGTCCTTCTGTCCGTCCGCGCCGGTGTCGCGGGCCGTGGGGTGTAACCACTGAATTTCCGGGAAATTAGCGCCTCTATACCCTCGTCTTCTCAGAAATGCAATTCTTCTTCAGGAAATGACCTTTTGTCTAATTGCCGCCGTGTCTTGACCTGATATGTATGGCGCCCGAAGTGGGTGCGCACGGGGAGATGTGCCGCCTCAAATGCCTGCGCAGGGAGGAAATCTTTATGTCAGTGAAAACCTATCCGATCCTGAAACCGGCCAAGCAACGCGCCTTGATCGACAATGCGACCTATCAGAAATGGTACAAGCAGAGCGTCGCCGATCCGGAGGCTTTCTGGGGCGAGCACGGCAAGCGCATCGACTGGTTCACGCCCTATACCAAGGTCAAGAACACCTCCTTCGACGGCAAGGTTTCGATCAACTGGTTCGAGGACGGCGTCACCAACGTTTCCTACAATTGCATCGACCGGCATCTGGAAAAGCGCGGCGACCAGGTGGCGATCATCTGGGAAGGCGACAATCCCTATGACGACAAGAAGATCACCTATCGCGAGCTTTACGAGCACGTCTGCCGCCTCGCCAATGTGCTGAAGGCAAACGGCGTCAAAAAGGGCGACCGCGTCACCATCTACATGCCGATGATCCCGGAAGCCGCCTATGCGATGCTTGCCTGCGCCCGCATCGGCGCCGTGCATTCCATCGTTTTCGGCGGTTTTTCGCCGGATGCGCTGGCTGGCCGTATCGTTGACTGCTCCTCCACCTTCGTCATCACCGCCGATGAAGGCCTGCGCGGCGGCAGGCCGATCCCGCTGAAGGCCAACACCGACCAGGCGATCGAGATCGCCAGGCGCGGCGGCGTCGAGGTAAAATCCGTCGTCGTCGTGCGCCGCACGGGCGGCAAGATCGCCTGGTTCGCGGACCGCGACATCTGGTACCATCAGGCCACAGCAGGTGTGAAAGCGGATTGTCCGCCGGCAAAGATGAAGGCGGAAGACCCGCTGTTCATCCTCTATACGTCAGGTTCGACCGGCAAGCCGAAGGGCGTGCTGCACACGACGGGCGGCTACCTCGTCTATGCTTCGATGACGCATCAATATGTTTTCGATTATCACGATGGCGATATCTACTGGTGCACCGCCGATGTCGGCTGGGTCACCGGCCATTCCTATATCGTATACGGCCCGCTCGCCAATGGCGCGACGACGCTGATGTTCGAGGGTGTGCCGACCTATCCGGATGCCGGCCGTCTCTGGGACGTCGTCGACAAGCACAAGGTCAATATCTTCTACACGGCGCCGACGGCCATCCGTGCCCTGATGGGTCAGGGCGACGCCTTCGTCACCCGCTCGTCGCGCAAATCGCTACGCACGCTCGGTTCCGTCGGCGAGCCGATCAATCCTGAAGCATGGGAATGGTATTATCACGTCGTCGGCGAGGGCCGCTGCCCGGTGGTCGATACCTGGTGGCAGACGGAAACCGGCGGCATCCTGATCACACCACTGCCGGGCGCCACTGCCCTGAAGCCCGGCTCGGCCACCCGCCCCTTCTTCGGCGTGCAGCCGCAACTGGTAGACGGCGAAGGCAAGGTGATCGAGGGCGCCGCCGATGGCAATCTCTGCATCACCGACAGCTGGCCGGGCCAGATGCGCACCGTCTATGGGGATCACGAGCGCTTCATCCAGACCTATTTCGCTACCTACAAGGGCAAATATTTCACCGGCGACGGCTGCCGGCGCGACGAGGACGGCTATTACTGGATTACCGGCCGCGTCGATGACGTCTTGAACGTCTCCGGCCACCGCATGGGCACGGCCGAGGTCGAATCGGCGCTCGTTAGCCATGATTCGGTGTCGGAGGCCGCGGTCGTCGGCTATCCGCACGATATCAAGGGACAGGGCATCTACAGCTACGTGACGCTGATGGTCGGCGAGCAGGGTTCTGACGAGCTGCGCAAGGAGCTGATCGCCCATGTCCGCAAGGAAATCGGCGCCATCGCCTCGCCGGACAAGATCCAGTTCGCTCCCGGCCTGCCGAAAACCCGCTCCGGCAAGATCATGCGCCGCATCCTGCGCAAGATCGCCGAGGACGATTTCGGCTCGCTCGGCGATACCTCGACGCTCGCTGATCCGGCCGTTGTCGACGACCTGATCGCCAACCGGCAGAACAAAAAGGACTGATCCCTTGGATCGTTCGGTGGCTACGGTTTCACCCCCCTCTGTCACTTCGTGACATCTCCCCCTCAAGGGGGGAGATCATTCTTTTCCCTCAATCCGTTTCGAAGTTAGGGACGCAGGAAGCGTGCGGTCAATCTCCCCCCTTGAGGGGGAGATGTCGGCGTCGCCGACAGAGGGGGGGTGTCGTTCGGAACTCATATCCCAATGTGAGGCAAGCAACCGGAAAACCGTATGCGCTCTTTGGTGATGGAGGCCCCCATTACCAGAAGGAACAGGTGTCCGCTTTTTTCCGTCCCCCATTATAGGGCGTGACATAGCCCGCCGACAGCATTTCCTGAGCCGGATTCCGCCCATCGGAAAAGCTGATATCGGCCAGCACGCGGCCAAAATACTTGTCGCCGGAAATATGCATCAACTGGATTTCGCGTTGATCTCTGGTCAGGCTGGCGAGCGCCGCCCGCGCCTCTTGGCCGGCGTCGCGCGTTGTTGCGCAGGATGATTTCAGTTCCGGCGCGTCGATCCCGCGCAGTCGCACATAGACTTCCATGGTCTGCTGCGGCCAGGGCCTGGCTGCAACCAGGATCGTATCGCCATCGATGACGCGGATGATCTCAGCACTCACCGGGCCAGTGATTTCTATTCGTTTGCTGGTTTCGGAGGCATGCCCGTTGAAAGCCAGGAATGGCGCGGTCAAGGCCGCGAGAAGGATTGGGGAGGGGCGAAACATCATGAATAGGAAAATATACCGATCATGATGCAAAGACAACAGGAATTATTTCCTTAGAAATCGATCGCCCGGCCGTTGATTTCCCAATCGCCGAACCGAACCGGTTCCGCGCCGCCACGTCCGCCCAGTTCCTCTGGAAGTTCGAGAGGCTGTTGCGCCTTCCGGCGTTCCTCGGCTTCGGCCAATGCGCGCTGCGCCGCCGGCGAAAGGGGTTTGCGGGGTTCGGTTGCCGAATTGTCGTTGTCGTTTTGCATGCGAGGTCCAAATTTCCGCGAAAATGTTGAAGAATGCGGCTGATATCACCATCATATAGGAACCCTGCGTGCAAACGAAAGCCGTGATTCACGTGAAACGTTGGCAAATTTTGGAGATTGACCGATGAACCTCATGCGCACCGCGATGCTTCTGGCCTTCATGACCGCATTGTTCATGGCGGTCGGTTTTCTTATCGGCGGCAAAGGCGGCATGATGATCGCGCTTGTCATCGCTGCCGGCATGAATTTCTTCTCCTACTGGAACTCCGACAGCATGGTGCTGCGAATGTATCGCGCCCAGGAGGTCGATGAGCGCAGCGCGCCCGAATATTACGGCATAGTCAGCGACCTGGCAAAAAACGCCGGACTGCCAATGCCGAAGGTCTATGTCATTGACAATCCGCAGCCGAATGCCTTTGCGACAGGGCGAAATCCCGAAAATGCCGCCGTTGCCGCCTCCACGGGCCTCCTGAATGCGCTGACCTATGACGAAGTTGCGGGCGTCATGGCCCATGAACTCGCCCATGTGCAAAACCGCGATACGCTGACCATGACGCTGACGGCAACGCTGGCCGGTGCCATCTCGATGCTCGGCAACTTCGCCTTCTTCTTCGGCGGCAATCGGGAAAACAACAACCCGCTTGGTTTCATCGGCGTGCTGGTGGCGATGATCGTCGCCCCGCTTGCAGCCGCCATCGTGCAGATGGCGATCAGCCGCACGCGTGAATATTCCGCCGACCGGCGCGGTGCCGAAATCTGCGGCAAGCCCTTGGCGCTGGCCTCGGCCCTCGCCAAGATCTCGAATTTCGCGCATCAGGTGCCGAATGCCGAGGCCGAGCGCAATCCGGCCACTGCCCATATGTTCATTATCAATCCGCTGTCCGGCGAACGCATGGACAACCTGTTTTCCACCCATCCGGCAACCGAAAACCGGATCGCCGCGCTGCAACAGATGGCGCAGGAGATGTCGACGGTCTCGACGCCGCCGGTCAGGGCTGATAATCCGGTGCGCAAATCGCGCTCCGTGCCGCCGACAGGCTGGGGTCGCGGTGGTTCCGAACCACCGAAAGGTCCCTGGTCTTGACGTCTGACGATAATAAAACCGCTTCGCATCCGAAACGAAATAACCGCCCGCCCCGCAACCGTGGGCAAGGCCAGGACAACCCGGCCTTCGAGCGCAGCGACAAGCCGGGCATCAGGGCGCGCCAGGCGGCAGCGAAGATGCTTGCGGCCGTGGTCGATCGGAAAACCTCGCTCGACGGCATGCTCGATGCCGGCAACGGCAATCCGGTCTACCGGGAACTCAACGAGGCGGATCGTGCGCTTGTCCGGGCCATCCTGAACTCTGCGTTGCGGCAATTGCCGCGCATCGAGGCGATGATCGGCTCACTGCTGCAAAATCCGCTGCCGGAAGGCGCCCGGGCGCTCGATCATGTTCTTGTCGTTGCCGCCGCGCAGATCCTCTATCTCGATATTCCCGACCGCTCTGCCGTGGATCTCGCCGTTGAACAGGCGCAGATCGATCCGCGCAACAGGCGCTTCGCCAGTTTGGTGAACGCCGTGCTGCGCCGCCTTTCGCGCGAAAAACAGGATCTGATCGAAACGATCGGCGAAAAGACGCCCGCAATTCCCACCTGGTTCTACAAGCGGCTGGTCGCCTATTACGGCGCGGACGAGGCCGCGCGCATGGCGGACACCCTTTTGACCCCTGCTGCCATAGACCTGACCGTCAAATCGGATGCCGCCGGCTGGGCGGAGCGCCTGAACGGTCGCGTCCTGCCGACCGGTTCCGTGCGTCTCGCCGGTTTTTCCGGTGCCGTGCCGTCCCTTGAAGGCTTCGAGGATGGCGAATGGTGGGTTCAGGATGCCGCCGCCGCCCTTCCCGCCCGGCTTTTCGGTTCGCTCGTCGGCAAGCGTGTGATCGATCTCTGTGCCGCGCCGGGCGGCAAGACGGCTCAATTGATTTTGGCGGGGGCAGATGTCACCGCGCTCGACCAGTCGGCAAGCCGTCTGAAGCGTCTTCAGGGCAATCTCGCCCGTCTCGGGCTGGAGGCTTTGACGCAGGAAATCAACATGGCCGATTTCCGCACGGAAGATCTGTTCGACGCCGCGCTGCTCGATGCGCCCTGCTCGTCGACCGGTACCATTCGGCGACATCCGGATGTGTTGTGGACCAAGGGGCCGGAGGATATCGAGAAGCTGGCCGTGCTGCAGGAAAAGCTGCTGCGTCATGCACTGACCCTGGTGAAGCCCGGCGGCCTCGTCGTCTTTTCCAATTGCTCGCTCGACAAGCGGGAGGGCGAAGAGGTCGCTGAGCGCATTCTTGCTGAGGGCAATTGCGAACGGGTGGCGATCCATCCGGCAGATTGGCCGGGCCTTGAGGATGCCATCACCCCGCTCGGCGAATTCCGCACCACACCGGCGATGATCCCGCCGCAGGATGGTTTTTCCGGTGGTCTCGACGGTTTCTATGCCGTTACCCTGCGCCGCAAGGCGTGATGCGCACGTTGTTCCTACAGCATATTCGTTCGTCAACAGGCGGATTTCGCCCGTCAATTGACGCATTGAGCGCGTTTGCCTAAACAATACGGGCACGATCCATAAAAGTTTAATGACTTTTCAGGCACGATCGGGGTCCTGAGTAGTATCGGGTGCGGACAGCAGTCATTCCGGTTTTTCGATGCGGCATGAAGCCCGGTCCGGGAGTGGGGAGAGACACGGGCGTCGACGATGCAGATTTCAGACCGCCAGAGGCTTCTCTATCTGTATCTGCGTGAGGGTTGGCGCCGGTTCTCGCGCCGCCTTGCCCTGGGCCGCAATACCGCGTTCCGTTTCACCGGTACTACGCCGGATCGCCTGATCGTTGCCCCGACGGATTTACGGGCGGTCGATCCTTTCGTCGCTGAGGAAATCCTTCAGGGCCGTTTTCCGTTGGCCGGTCGCGTCCTCGATACGGAGGGCGAATCGCCGTTTGAGATGGATCTACCGTCGCAGGAATTCGGCGTGCGGCTGCATTCCTTCGGTTGGGTCCGTCATATGCGCTCGGTCAAGGAAGAGGAGGCCTTCGCGCAGCTGCGCCATATCGTCAACGATTGGATCGTTACTCATGGCCGCTATATTGGTGGCATCGCCTGGGAGCCGGATATCATTGCCCAGCGCCTGATTGCCTGGTTGTCGCATTCGCCGATCATCCTGCGCAATGCCGAACACGCTTTTTATCGCCGATTCCTCAAAAGTCTGGCTTTCCAGGTGCGGTACCTGCGCCATGTTGCCGATACCACCTGCGACGGTGAAGCGCGGCTGCGGGCGCGTATCGCCCTTGCCATGGCTTCTGTCGCCATGCCCGCCTCCGAATCGACGATCCGCAAGGCCGCGCGCAATCTTGATCTGGAACTCGACCGGCAGATCCTGCCGGATGGCGGCCACAGTTCGCGCAATCCGCGTACCGGCCTGGAATTGCTCATCGATCTGCTCCCGTTGCGCCAGACCTATGTCAATCTCGGCCATGACGTGCCGGCCAAGCTCATACCCTGCATCGACCGGATGTATCCGGCCTTGCGGTTCTTTCGGCATGAGGGGGGAGAACTGGCGCTGTTCAATGGCGCCACCTCGACGCTTGCCAACGAACTTATGGCCGTCCTCCGCTACGACGAGACCGCCGGCGCGCCCTTCAAGGCTCTGCCGCATCTTCAATACGAACGCCTGGCGCATAATAATGTCGTTGTCATCATCGATACCGGCAAGCCGCTGTCACCGGAATTGTCGCGAACGGCGCACGCGGGCTGCCTGTCGTTCGAAATGTCGTCCGGACGGCATCGCTTCGTCATCAATTCCGGATCGCCAAAGTTTGCCGGCGAACGATTCCGCCAGCTGGCCCGGCTGACTGCCGCGCATTCGACAGTGACCATCAACGATCGCTCTTCATCGCGCCTGTCACAGTCGCGATTCCTCGGTCCCATCATTACCGGCGGCGTCTCGAAAGTCACCGCGCGCCGCGAGGAACGTGCCGGACAGCCGGATGCCGTCATCGCCAGCCATGACGGCTACGTCCAGACCATTGGCCTGGTGCACGAGCGCGACATCAGCATCAACGGTCAAGGCAACGCGGTTCGCGGCCGCGATCGGCTGTTCCAGCCGGATGGCAAGGAGCCGCCGGAAACCAACACCGCCGTTGCCGTTGCCCGGTTTCATATCCACCCTTCGATCAACATCCGCCAGCATAGTCCGCACGAGGTCTATCTGACCGCGCCTGACGGTGAAACCTGGCTGTTCACCTGCCGCGACAGCGAAGTCACGGTCGAGGAAGACATTTTTTTCGCCGACCCTTCCGGTGTCCGCAAGACCTCGCAGCTGACTGTGACCTTCGCAGCCGCGTCGCAGCCGGAAATCCAGTGGATTTTTTCGCGCGAAGCGTGACAATCGACCCGGTAAAGCCCTCGTCGCCGTGACTCCGGTTTCTTCACGGGGAAAGCTGTGTTAACGGCAGGCGGACATTTGCCGGAAGCCCCTCCCGATATCCGGCGCCTACCAAGGAGCTTGATGATGGCTGTTGCCTCCAAGAAAATTCCCGCCCCGGATCAGGTCACTGTCCGCACTGCCCTTCTCTCCGTTTCCGACAAGACCGGTATCGTCGACCTCGCGCGCGCGCTTCACCAGAAGGGCATCCACCTGGTTTCGACCGGTGGCACACACAAGGCGCTTGCCGATGCGGGTCTGCCGGTCACCGATGTGTCCGAACTCACCGGTTTTCCGGAAGTGATGGATGGCCGGGTCAAGACCCTGCATCCGGGTGTTCACGGCGGCCTTCTGGCGATCCGGGACGATGAAGATCATGTCCAGGCGATGACGACGCACGGCATTACCGGCATCGACCTCGCCGTTATCAATCTCTATCCGTTCGAGGATGTGCGCGCCAAGGGTGGCGACTACCCGACAACGGTGGAAAACATCGATATCGGCGGCCCGGCAATGATACGTGCCTCGGCCAAGAACCATGCCTACGTCACCGTCGTCACCGACGCCTCCGACTACACGGCACTTCTGACCGAGCTTGGCACAGGGGTTGCGACCTCTTTCGCTTTTCGCCAGAAGATGGCCGCCAAGGCCTATGCCCGCACCGCTGCCTACGACACGGCCATTTCCGGCTGGTTCGCCGAAGTCCTCGAGACACCGATGCCGCTTCACCGCACCATCGGCGGCGTCCTGAAGGAAGAGATGCGTTACGGCGAAAATCCGCATCAGAAAGCCGGATTCTACATCACCGGCGAGAACCGTCCGGGCGTTGCGACGGCAACCCTTCTGCAAGGCAAGCAGCTCTCCTACAACAACATCAACGACACCGACGCCGCCTTCGAGCTCGTCGCCGAGTTCCCGGCCGAAAAATCGCCGGCGGTTGCCATCATCAAACATGCAAATCCTTGCGGCGTCGCCACCGGCTCGACCTTGCTTGAAGCCTATGAGCGCGCCCTTGCCTGCGATTCCACCTCTGCCTTCGGCGGCATCATCGCGCTCAACCAGGAACTCGATGGCGCAACGGCCGAAGAGATCGTCAAGCTGTTCACTGAGGTCATCATCGCCCCGTCGGTCAGCGATGCCGCCGGGATCGTCATTGCCGGCAAGCCCAATCTTCGCCTGCTGGTCACCGGCGCCCTGCCCGATCCTCGTGTGCCGGGCCTGACGGCCAAGACCGTCGCTGGCGGCCTGCTGGTGCAGACTCGCGACAACGGCATGGTCGAGGACCTCGAATTGAAGGTCGTTACCCGGCGCGCACCGACGCCCCAGGAACTCGAAGACATGAAATTCGCCTTCAAGGTGGCGAAACACGTAAAATCGAATGCCGTCGTCTACGCCAAGGACGGTCAGACCGTCGGCATCGGCGCCGGTCAGATGAGCCGCGTCGATTCCGCCCGCATCGCCGGCCTGAAAGCCGAGGAAGCCGCCAAGGCGCTTGGCCTGCCCGCGCCGCTCACCCATGGTTCGGCGGTAGCCTCGGAAGCCTTCCTACCGTTTGCAGACGGCCTGTTGTCGATGATTGCTGCTGGCGCTACCGCCGTCATCCAGCCGGGCGGCTCGATGCGTGATCCGGAAGTCATCGCTGCTGCCGACGAGGCAGGCGTCGCCATGGTGTTTACCGGAATGCGCCATTTCCGGCATTAAAGGCGGGTCGCGTGAGCCCTGTGGGTTCGCCTGGGACTGCTGGCGATGAGGGTTATGGTGTCGGGCGCCAAGCTCTCCTATCCGTCATGGTCGGGCTTGACCCGACCATCCATGGGCTCGGGAAATGGATCCTCGGGTCAAGCCCGAGGATGACCGGAAGTGTTGTAATACACTCTAAAACAACCCCGTCTTGCTCTCCTCACGCTGCTCTATTCGCCGGATAAGGAGTGCGGATCAAGATCAGCAGTCCGACCGCCAAGAACACCACCAGCGCCATCATGCCGATGCGGGCTGATCCTGTCATCAAGGTGACGGTGGCGACGGATGCGGGTGCCAGAAACGTCGTTGCGCGCCCCGATAGCGCATAGATGCCAAAGTAACGTCCCGCTTCATCGGCACTGACGCTCCGGGCCAGATAGGAACGGGAGGAAGCCTGGACCGGACCGAACGCAATGCCCACGAGCAGGCCGAAGACGATATAGGCTTTCTCCGCGGCGGTGCCGAACAGGCCGCCAGCATCGGTGGTCGGCAATTGCAGAAGCCCAAATAGGGTATAGCCTGGCCCGGTCGAGACAATCCCCAGAGTTGCGATGGTCAGGCAGATCAGGCTGGCGGTGACGATGACTTTCGAGCCGAGTTTCGCATCGAGCCGGCTGGCGTAAAGGCAGCCGCCGATGGCCACGACATTGAGAATGATACCGTAAACGCCAAGCTCGACCGTTTGCCAGGCAAACATGCTGGCTGCAAAGGTGCCGCCAAGAGCCAGCAGCCCGTTGACGCCATCCTGAAAGATCATCCTGGCGATCAGAAAGCGCAGGATGCCCGAACGGTGCCGCAGTTCTCCGATCGTGTGCCGCAGCTCGGTAATTCCGGCACGCACGGCGATCGCAGCTGGCATCGACGCTTTGTGCGCGTCCGGCGTGAACAGGAACATCGGCAGGATGAAGATCAGATACCAGACGGCTGAGATCGGTCCGGTGATGCGGGCATCGGCGCCGGTTGCCGGGCTAAGACCGAACAGCGGGTCGATCCCCAAAATTGTTTTGCCGGATTCCGGGCTCCCGGCCAGAAGTGCCACGACGGCGATCAGGACGATCATGCCGCCGAGATAGCCCAGTCCCCAGGCCATATTGGAGATTCGCCCGATCTGGCTTTCGCTGACTAGCCGCGGCATCATCGAATCGTTGAAAACGATCGAAAATTCCGCCGCGATCGATGCCAGGATGATGAAAATGAACGGATAGATCAGCGACGACCCTGGCACGGCAAACCACAAGAGTGCCAGCGAGATGATCTTGATGACGGCGAAGAAGGCGATCCAAGGCTTGCGCGCCCCGGTTTGGTCGGCGATCGAGCCGAGCACGGGCGACAGCACCGCGATGACGATGCCGGAGATGGTCAGCGTATATCCCCACATCGCCTGCCCGTAGGCCGGATCGTCGGTGAGCCGGGAAACGAAATAAGGGCCGAAGATGAAGGTGATGATCACCGTGAAGAACGGCTGGGCCGCCCAGTCGAACAGCATCCAGCCCGCAAGACCGGCGCGCGATACTTTCGGCTCGTCGCCGGCCCCTGCCGTGATGCTGCTCACCCGATTCTCCACTGCCCGTCTGCCCCGTTCAGGGCAAACAGTGTCACCTCGTCCTGTTCTGCGCAAGATCGCTGAGCAAACCCGCTGCAACGGTGATCTTGGCCAGTGTCGTCTCGCCCTTCTCCGTCAGCTGGGTCAGCTGGTCGGTCACGCGGGAAATCCGGCTGCGATCGCCGTCCTGCCAGGCGCCGACCGGATTGCGTTCGCCCTTGTTGCCGGTAAGCGCGGCGATGGTGATGTCTTTGCGCGCAGTGGAGATGTCGTTGATGCTGCGCGAAAGGGCCATGGCCTCGTACTGTTCGGTTGCCGAAACGCGCTCCGCCGCAGCCAGCAGCCGGGCGATCCGCAGGCTCTGCGTCACGCCGAAATAGCTCTGCGCCGTGCGGGCCAGTGTCACGCCGGTATCGGCGGCGATCTGGATGATTTCCGGTACGAAGGTCATGACGGCGAGGGCCGCGATCTCTTCGGCAAGCGCTGCCGGCACGCCGCGTTCGATGAAATAGGCGGCCCGCTGGGTGACTTCAGCCGTCGCATCCTCCGGTATGGAGCTTTGCAGCGTGGATTTCAGCTTCTGCAAGGCATCCCGCAGCTGCTCGACGGCCTCGCCAAGCGGCGCCTGCATCGCCTTGGTCCGGAGCGTCCGTTCGGTGACGATCGAGAAGATGTGCGCCACTTCCTGGTAGAGCTCGTTCTGCACCGCGCCGCTGATGACGTTGTCGAGTGCGTCGATCTCGCCATAGATGCGCTTCAGGTCGTAGCCGTCGCGTGTCAGCACCGCGGCCTTGACCACGTCAGCGGGCATGAAGCCCGTCTGGTCGATCAACGTGCTGACGAAGGGAGGTCCACCGCGATTGATAACGTCGTTGGCCAGAACCGTCGCAATGATTTCGCGGCGCAGCCGGTGCTCGTTGATGTCGCCGGCGTGAGCCTTGTGCATCTTCGCCGGGAAATAATCCCGCAGCGTCGTCAAGAGATAGGGATCGTCCGGCAGGTCGCTGGCGACGATCTCGTCGAACAGCACGATCTTGGCGTAGGAGAGCAGCACGCCGATTTCAGGGCGCGTCAACGCCTTGCCGCTCTGATAGCGTTCGCTCAATGCTTGGTCGTTCGGCAGCACCTCGACCTTGCGGTTGAGGTGGCCATCCGCTTCCAGCCGGGTCATCAGCCGGGCAAGGGCCGTGCGGTTGCCGGCGCCTAGCATTTCCGTCAGTGAAATCGAGAGCGACTGCTCGTAATTGTTCCTGAGAACCAGTGCTGCCACTTCATCGGTCATCGAGGCCAGCAGCGTATTGCGCTTGGTTCGCGTCAGCCGGTCGTCGCGCATGGCAGAGGCGAGCGCGATCTTGATATTGACCTCAAAGTCGGAGGAGTTGACGCCGGCCGAATTGTCGATGGCGTCGGAATTGCAGCGTCCGCCTTTCAACCCGAAGCCGATGCGGCCGCGCTGTGTGACACCGAGATTGGCGCCCTCGCCGATCACCTTGGCGCCGACTTCGTCGGCAGTGATGCGGATCGGATCGTTGGCGCGGTCGCCGACCTCCGCATCCGTCTCGGTGACGGCGCGGATATAGGTGCCGATACCCCCGAACCAGAGCAGGTCGACCGGGCTTTTCAGGATCGCCGTCATGATCTCGAACGGTGTCGCCTGGCTTTTCTCTAGACCGATCGCCGCCATCGCCTGCGGCGTCAGCGTCACCGATTTTTCCGTGCGCGGAATGATCATGCCGCCTTTCGACAGCGTGGTCCGGTCGTAGTCCTGCCAACTGGAACGCGGCAGGTTGAACATGCGCTTACGCTCGGCAAAGGATTTTTGGATGTCCGGATCAGGATCGATGATAATGTCTCGATGGTCGAAGGCGGCGATCAGCCGGATTTTCTCCGACAAAAGCATGCCGTTGCCGAACACGTCGCCCGACATATCTCCGACGCCGACAACGCTGAACGGTGTCGTCTGGATGTCGATGTCCATCTCGCGGAAATGCCGCTTGACGGTTTCCCAGGCGCCGCGCGCGGTAATGCCCATCTTCTTGTGGTCATAGCCGGCAGAGCCGCCTGAGGCAAAGGCGTCGTCCAGCCAGAAGCCGGCTTCCTGGGCCAGACCATTGGCGGTATCGGAGAAAGTCGCCGTGCCCTTGTCGGCGGCGACGACGAAATACGGGTCGTCACCGTCGATCCGCAGCGTGTCAGCCGGCGGCACGACGTCCTGGCCAACGATGTTGTCGGTGATCGACAGAAGGGTGCGAATGTAGGTCTTGTAGGCCTCGGTGCCGGCCTTGAAGATTTCGTCACGCGTGCCGCCAACCGGCAACTGCTTCGGAAAGAAGCCGCCCTTGGCGCCGACAGGCACGATGACGGCGTTCTTGACCTGCTGTGCCTTAACGAGGCCGAGCACTTCGGTGCGGTAGTCCTGCGAGCGGTCAGACCAGCGCAGTCCACCGCGCGCCACCTTGCCGAAGCGCAGGTGCACGCCCTCGACCTGTGTGCCGTAGACAAAGATTTCGCGGAACGGCCGCGGCTCGGGCAGTCCGTCGAGGATCTTCGGGTCGAGCTTGAAGGCCAGCATCGCTTTCGGGTTGCCGTCGGCGTCGCGCTGGAAATAGTTGGTGCGCAACGTTGCCTGCACGGCGTTGACGTAGCGGCGCAGGATCTGGTCTTCGTCCAAGCTGGGAACATCGTTCAGCGCCTGTTCGATCGCCGCTCCGATCGCCGTCGTGCGTTTTGTCTTCGGCTTGTCCTCAAGCTTCGGGTCCATCCGGGTGACGAAAAGCTTGAAGATGTCGGAAGCGATAGCCGGATACTTGTTGAGCGTATCGGCGAGATAGCCTTGCGAATAGGTAATGCCGGTCTGGCGCAGATAACGCGCATAGGCGCGCAGCACAGTCACTTCACGGGCGGTCAGGCCGGAGAGCAGGATCAGCCGGTTGAAGCTGTCATCTTCGATCAGGCCGTTCCAGGCGGCGAGATAGGCTTCCTCCAGCATCGGCCCGGTCTTGTCGAGATTGAGCACATGCCCGTCACGGTGGACCAGCTCCATGTCGTGGAGAACGACGAGGCGTTCGCCGCCTGCCGCACTCGAGACGGCGATGTCGTGCGTTTGCTCGCTGATGACCCGGAAACCGAGGTTTTCAAGAAGTGGAACGCGGTGCGACAGCGACACCGGCTCGCCAGCATGGAAGATTTTCAGCTCCAGCGATTGCGGCCCCTTGCCGCGCTTCTGGTAGAAGGCGATGCGGATCGGGTCGGTCGGAGAGCAGGCAGCGATATCGGCGAGGTCGCCATGGGCTTCGGCCGGCGTGAATGCCGCCTGATAGGCTTCGTTGACGGAAATCGAGACGCCGTCATGGCGAGCGAGCAGATTGAACCGGTCGATCCAGCGGGTGACGATATCGCGCACGGCCTCTTCCAGCTTGGCCTGCGGCACACGTGGCGTCTTGCCGATCGAGCGGCCGATGATGAAGTGCACGCGGACGAGGCCGCCTTCCGGAAAGGCGGGATAGTAGGCCGAGACGCGCCCGTCATAGACGGTTTTCAGATAGGTGCCGATCTTCTCGCGCACGTCGGAATCATATTGTTCGCGCGGCACGTAGACGATGACAGAAACGAACCGATCGAAATGGTCGATACGTGGCAGAACCCGGATTCGTGGCCTGTCGGCCAGTTCGTTGATCTGTTCGCAGAAACTAGCCAAAAGGCTGACATCGATCTGGAACAGGTCGTCGCGAGGGTAGGATTCCAGCGTATTTGCCAGCATCTTGCCGGAATGGCTCTGCGGATCGAACCCGAAATGATCGACGATCTTCTCGACCTTGAAGCGCAGTAGCGGAATTTCTGCCGCCGGTCGCGTATAGGCGCTCGAAGTGAACAGGCCGACGATGCGCAGCTCGCCGGTGACATTGCCGGCCTCGTCGAACCGCTTGACGCCGACATAGTCCATGTAGGCGCGGCGATGGACGACGGATTTGACATTGGCTTTGGTGACGATCAGGAAATCCGGACCGTTGAGAAAGGCAAGGATTTCCGGCGTCGTGAGCACGGCATCCTTGCCCTGGCGCAGGACGCGTACATCGGGATTGGAAAGAATACCGAGCCCACGGCCCTCGCCACGCTCGACCACGGCATTCTCGCCTTTGCCGGAATAGGTGTATTCGCGCATGCCGAGGAAGGTGAAGTTGTTGGCGCGCAGCCAGCGCAGGAAGGCGAGGGCCTCGTCGCGGTCGCCTTTCTTGCGGCTCGGCGCGTGGTTTTCCAGCTCGTTCATTGCCTGGTCGAGCAGCACCGTCATCTGGCTCCAGTCGCCAACGGCCTGATGAACCTGCGACAGGACGTTGCCAACCCGGTTCTTCAGGTCTTCCGCTTCCGCTGATGTCAGCTTGGAGAGATGAATCTGGATATGGCTGATCCGGGTCGCGGGGTCGCTCTTTTCCTCGGGGTCAAAGATCTTAGCCGGCTTGCCGGGTTCGAGAACCAGAATGGGGTGCACAGCGAGATGAATGTCGCGATGCGTGCTTGTCACCTCACCCATGATCGAATCGTACAGAAACGGCATGTTGCGATCGGTCACGGACAGGATCGAAACGTCGGTTTCATTCGGTGCAATGCCATCGACTGATTCGACCGTGATCACCGGCCGGTTGCCTTCGCTGATTTCCTTCAGCGCGTGGGCGGCAGTGAGCGCCAGCATTTCCGGCGTATATTCATCGAGATCGTCATGGCTTGCGCGGCGGAAAAGGATCTCAGGAGAGATCATTTTTAACCCGAGCGTCTTGCCGGCTTCCGTTACCGCTTCAAAATGCCGGTCTTTTTTTGGATTGTATTTGGTGCCCATGACTGTTTCTCCCCGCAATCACCAATCTCGCCGAACCTAACAGAAGAATGGCCGTTTGCGATTGTTTTTGTGGCCATTTTTCGGTCAGATTGATCAAAATCGGAATGGTTTCATGAAATTTTCGGCAAGAATTCGCTGATTTTGGAATTAAATCGGTTGTATATGCATATTCGACCCTGCTTATCGACTGGGTGATAAAACACACTTTTTCATGTTTTGGCAGCCACAGTTGACAGCGGCATGACTGTCGGGCGATCTGGGGTGTCGAAACAGCGGAAAACGCCCATGTCCGAGCCTGCCCCCGGCGCCGTCATCGTCATTTCAAGCCATGTGATTCGCGGGTCCGTCGGCAATCGCGCCGCGGTCTTTGCGCTTGAGACGCTGGGCTATCCGGTCTGGGCCGTGCCGACGGTCATCCTGCCCTGGCATCCGGGCCACGGTCCCTCGACGCGGGTGACGGTCAGCGAAGATGATTTCAACAGTCTTATCGACGATCTCATTCGTGCGCCATGGACAGGCGAAGTCCGGGCCGTTCTCTCCGGCTATCTCGGTGCCGCCCACCAGGCGGAAGGTGTTGCGCGGTTGGTCGAGGCCCTGCGGGAGAAAAATCCGGATCTGTTCTATGCCTGCGATCCGGTGATGGGCGATGTCGGCGGTCTTTATGTGCCGGAGGCGACGGCGGTCGCGATGCGCGACAGGCTTTTGCCGCTTGCCTCGCTTGCCACGCCCAACCGGTTCGAACTGTCCTGGCTCTGCGGCGCCGAGCTCGACACCAACGCGGCCATTCTCGAAGCCGCGCTATCGCTCGGACCGTCGCGCATGCTCGTCACCTCGGCGATCCCGATGATGCACGGCAGCACGGGCAATCTCTATCTCTCCGGCAATCACGCGCTTCTCGCCGAGCACCGGCTGATCGACAATCCACCCAATGGAACCGGCGATCTTCTGGCGGCGTTGTTTGTCGCGCGGCTTCTGGAAGGGCTGAACGAGGAGCGCGCTTTACAACTGGCAACAGCCAGCGTCTTCGAGATCATCGCCCGCACGGGCAAGCGCGGTGCCGACGAACTGACGCTGGAACGCGATGCCTCCAGCCTTGCCACGCCGATGGCCATGGTCCAGATGCGCCGGTTGATGCATCCAAGCCAGAAACGACGCTCTTAGTGTTGCAGCGCACATCTCTCTTGCCAGCCCCTGCCCTGACCGAATAAACCGGTTCCACCCAACGCGAAATGATACGGAGATTTCACGGATGTCACCGGCGGCGCGGGCCGCCGGAAATTTGCATGTGCGCGGCGCACAAAGGCTGTGTTCCTTGGGCAACAAGCGTGCAATGTACATCTTCATTGTCTTAAATAGTCGGAGTGATCGAGCACCATGCAGCGTTTTCCGGACCATCTGCTGAACGGCTACAACAACTTCATGAGCGGCCGCTTCAACGAGCAGCAACAGCGCTACAAGGCCTTGGCCGAGACCGGGCAGCAGCCGCAGACCCTCGTCATTGCCTGTTGTGACAGCCGCGCCGCGCCGGAGACGATCTTCGACAGTGGTCCGGGAGAGCTTTTCGTCGTTCGCAACGTCGCCAACATGATGCCGCCCTACGAGCCTGACGGACATTATCATTCGACGTCGGCCGCGCTTGAGTTCGCCGTCCAGGTGTTGAAGGTGCGCGATATCGTCGTCATGGGCCACGGCCGTTGCGGTGGCATCAAGGCGGCGCTCGATCTCGATGCCGAGCCGCTATCGCCCGGCGATTTCATCGGCCGCTGGATGCACCTCCTGAAACCCGCCGCCGAGCAGATCCAGAGCAACGACATCATGACCGCTGCCGAGCGTCAGCGGGCGCTGGAGCGCGTCTCGATTCGCAACTCCATTGCCAATCTGCGTACGTTCCCTTGTGTCCAGATTCTCGAGCAGCGTGGCAAACTGCAGCTGCACGGAGCTTGGTTCGACATTTCGACCGGCGAACTTTGGGTGATGGACCCCAAGACCGGCGATTTCGTCCGGCCGGGCATGTGATTTTCCGGGGTGTTGGGGGCTCATTGGCGATTGGCCGGGTAATTGGGCGATTAGCCGCGAACTTCGAAGCCATCGCTCGAAGCCGGCTTTGTTTCCCCCCAGCGCCTCCCCACACTCCGTCATCCTCGGGCTTGACCCGAGGATCTGATCACGTCGTACATCACTCGCGGTGAAAGGATCACAGCGAACCTTCGCCGCTGATGGATCCTCGGGTCAAGCCCGAGGATGACGGGAGTATGAGGCTGCGTCCTTACCGGCGGCGAATCTCCCTCTCATCAAAAAACAAAAATCCGCAGCCCGGTTTCCAGGGCTGCGGATCACATCATTCAAAAACTGCGCTGCCAAAACTGCGCTGCTTGTCAGCCGCCGTCGATTTCCGCGCCGATGATGGCGATGGCCTGCTGATAGACGCTGGCGGCGTTCCAGCCCTGGATCGCGCCGAAATTGCCCTCGCCCGGCTGATAGCCGCCGCCGGCGCTCCAGCCATGGCCGCGCAGGAAGTTGGCGGTCGAGGCGAGCGCATCGGCCTTCGAGCGGACCATGTCGATATGGCCGCTGCCGTCGCCATCGACGCCGAAATTCAGCACGTTGGCCGGCAGGAATTGCGTCTGGCCGATCTCGCCATGGGCCGCGCCGCGTGCATCCGGGCTCAGGTCGCCGCGCTGGACGAGATTGAGCGCCGCGTAGAGCTGATTGGTGAAATAGTCGGAGCGGCGGCAGTCAAAGGCGAGCGTCGAAACGGCCGACAGGGTGTGTTCCTTGCCCATGAAGCCGCCGAAACCGGTCTCCATGCCCCAGATCGCGATGATCGGGCCGGCCGGCACGCCATAGCGGCTTTCGATCGAGTTGAAGAGGGCGGCGTTCTGCGCCTTCATCTTCTTGCCGCGGGAAATGATTGCCTGGCCGCCGCGCTTCTGCATGAACTGGCTCAGCGACAGCTTGAAGCTCTTCTGGCCGCGGTCGGCGCGGATCGTCGCCTTGTTGTAGTTGACGTTGGCGAAGGCCTTGTTGAGCACGGACGGGCTGATGCCACGGCCTGCGGCCTCGCCCTTGAAGTCCTCGACCCAGGCTTCAAAGCCAGCGGCGGTGTTGCCGCATTGTGCTGCCGATGCGACGGAAGGCAAAATAGCCGCCGCCACGATTGCCGTTATACCTGCCAGTACGCACTTTGCCTTGTGCATGAAAAACCCCGTGATCGTCCGAATCCAAAATAGTTGTCCGCAAAATGCCAGTCTTTGCGGGTTCTGTCACGACGTTACCACAGCATTCGGGAGACGTGTTTCACGTGAATCCTCCCAAATGAAGTGCAATATCGTCGCAGATCGTTCTTATGAAGAAGCCCCGCATACCGTTCAACGGGCCATGCGAGGCTTTTATTGTCTAAAACTTTATATTTCCTGATCAGGCAGCCTGCTTCTTCGCCTTGATCAGGCCGCGATTGACGAGAAGCTCGGCAATCTGGATGGCGTTGAGGGCGGCACCCTTGCGCAGGTTGTCCGAAACGACCCAGATGTTCAGGCCGTTCTCGACGGTCGCATCTTCGCGAATACGGGAAATATAGGTCGCGTCTTCGCCGGCACTTTCGTAAGGCGTGATGTAGCCACCGTTCTCATGCTTGTCGATGACGAGGCAACCCGGTGCTTCGCGCAGGATATCGCGGGCTTGATCGGCGGAAATCTCGTTTTCGAATTCGATATTGATCGCTTCCGAATGGCCGATGAACACCGGAACGCGCACCGCCGTGCAGGTCAGCTTGATCTTCGGATCGAGGATCTTCTTGGTTTCGGCCATCACCTTCCATTCTTCCTTCGTGTAGCCGTCTTCCATGAACACATCGATGTGCGGGATGACGTTGAAGGCGATGCGCTTGGTGAACTTCTTGCTCTCCATCGGATCGGCGACGAAGACGGCGCGGGTCTGGTTGAACAGTTCGTCCATGCCGTCCTTGCCTGCGCCGGAGACCGACTGGTAGGTGGCGACGACGACGCGCTTGATCTTGGCAAAGTCGTGCAGCGGCTTCAGCGCCACGACGAGCTGGGCTGTCGAGCAATTCGGGTTGGCGATGATGTTGCGCTTGGTGAACTGGGTGATGGCGTCCGGGTTCACTTCCGGAACGATCAGCGGCACATCCTGGTCATAGCGCCAGGCGGACGAGTTATCGATGACCACGCAGCCTTGCGCGCCGATCTTCGGCGACCACTTCAAGGACACGGCGCCGCCGGCCGACATCAGGCAAATGTCGGTGTCGGAGAAATCGTAATTCTCGAGGTTCTTCACCTTCAGCGTCTTGTCGCCGAAGGAAACTTCGGTGCCCTGGCTGCGCGCCGAGGCCAGCGCTACGACTTCGTCTGCCGGAAAGCCGCGCTCTTCCAGGATATTCAGCATTTCGCGTCCGACATTTCCGGTCGCGCCTGCGATGGCAATCTTGAAACCCATTGTCTTTGCTCTCTTTCTGTCTCTCCGCGGGCTTTGGGGAGAAACCCGCCGGCCAAGGGCGCGGGCTTCAAGTCCCCGGCCTAACCGGGGAGAGAGCGGTGGGCCAGAGACGTCAGACGGTTTTCGTCGTCGTTTTGGCCGTAGTTTTGGAAAAAATCGAGAAAGAACGAACCCGCCCGGCAGCGAATGCCGGGGCGATCAGCGCAGCGATGGAATAACCAAAACGGTGCATGGCGCGGTTCCTTTTCCGCTGCTGCTCATACGCGGTTTTAGCGCGGAGTCAACAGCAAGCTGGAGAACACGGCCTTCTAAGGTCGGGCGCGGTTCAATCAAAACGTCATCGAAATGTCATGCCGCTGTCATCGCGGGTGACTATTGCGGGCCAATCATCTTCGAAAGCAGCAAAAGGGGGGTTTCACATGCGTATGCTTCTGTCGGCTCTTGCAGCCACAACGATCCTTGCCGGTGCCGCGCAGGCCACCACCGTGTATCCGCTTGATCGCGCTACCATTCTCGCCGGTTCGCCCTTTGATTTCAAGGTCGAGTTCAAGGCCGTCGTCAAGCCGGAAGACGTGAAGATCACGGTCAACGGTCAGGATTACAAGACGGTTCTGGGCAAGGAAGCCGAGTTCGTCGCCGAAGAAAAAGGCAAGGAAGACAAGGTTCTCGGTTCGGCGCTGATCGCCCGCGGCCTTACCATCCCGGCTGAAGGCGCCTACAAGATCGAGGTGACTGCCGGTTCGGAATCAAAGACGGTCACCTGGGACGTCTACAACACGAGCAGCACGCCTAAGGCGAAGAACATCATCTTCATTCTCGGTGACGGCCTTTCGGTTGCCCATCGCACCGGCGCCCGCATCATGTCGAAGGGCATGACCGAGGGCAAGGCCAACGGCCGCCTCAACATGGATGACCTCGAGCACATGGCTTTTGTCGGCACGTCCTCGACCGAGGCGATCGCTACCGATAGTGCCAACACGATGTCCGCCTACATGACCGGTCACAAGACCGCCGTCAACGCGCTCGGCGTTTATGGCGACCGCACGCCCGACAGCCTTGACGACCCGAAGGTCGAAACGATTGCAGAAGCGATCCGCCGCCAGACCAAAAAGTCCATCGGCATCGTGTCGACAGCTGAAATCGAAGATGCGACGCCGGCTGCCGTCGTTGCCCATACGCGCAAGCGCGCCGACAAGGAACAGATCGTCGGCATGATGCTCGACGTCAAGCCGGATGTCATCCTCGGCGGCGGCTCCGCCTACTTCCTCGGCAAGGAAACGCCCGGTTCCAAGCGCAAGGACGACAAGGATTACATCAAGCTCTACAAGGAAGCCGGCTATACGCTCGCGACCGACAAGACCGAGCTTCAGACCGCAACCGGCACCAACACCGGCAAGATCCTCGGCCTGTTCCACACCGGCAACATGGACGTGACGCTTGACCGCGAGTTCCTGAAGAAGGGCACTGTCGAAAAGTTCCCGAACCAGCCGGGCCTGGTGGAGATGACCAAGGTCGCCCTTGGCGAGTTGTCGAAGAACGAGGAAGGTTTCTTCCTGATGGTCGAAGGCGCCTCGATCGACAAGATGTCGCATCCGCTCGATTGGGATCGTGCGCTCGTTGAAACCATCGAACTCGACCAGGCGGTCGGCGTTGCCCGCGAATTCGCCAAGAGCCACCCGGATACGCTGATCGTCGTCACCGGCGACCATACGCACGGCGTTTCGATCATCGGCACCGTCGATGATGAAAAGCCGGGCACTGAGATGCGCGAAAAGGTCGGCACCTATGCCGAAGCCGGCTTCCCGAACTATACGGATGAAAACAAGGACGGCTATCCGGACAAGATCGACGTCAGCCGCCGCCTGTTCCTGGCTGCCACCAACGGCCCGGATCACTACGAAACCTTCCGCCCGAAGCTTGATGGCCCGTTCGTTCCGGCCATCCAGAACGAAAAGAAGGAATATGTCGCCAACGAAGCGTACAAGGATGTTCCCGGCGCAGTATTCGTCCAGGGCAATATTCCGAAGACCGGCGATAGCGGCGTCCACGCCGTAGACGATGTCGTTCTGCAGTCCACCGGTCCGGGTTCCGAGGGCTTCAAGGGCTATATGGAAGAAAGCGATATCTACCGCGTTCTGGCCGATACCTTTGCTCTCGGTACCACGCAGACGAACTGATCTTGTGAGGCAATACCGGCGGGCTGCTTGCAGCCCGCCGGATTCCGTTTCGCCATTGCCGGATGGCAGGACCGCAGGAGCGTGTTCAATGCCCCTTTCTCGACCGAAAACCACGCGCCGCGACGTGCTGTCACTGATCGCAGCGCTGCCGTTCGTGCTTTGCGCGCGCCCGTCTGTTGCCGCCGTATCGACGCTGGCGTTCGGCGAGCTCTACAGCAAGTTCGGCGTTCTCGGGCTCGAGTTTTCCGAGAAGGTAAAGGCGCTTTCGGGGCAGGAAGTTTCGATTCGCGGCTTCATGGCGCCGCCGCTCAGGGCCGAGGCGGCTTTTTTCGTACTCACCGAAATCCCCATGTCGATCTGCCCGTTCTGCTCCACCGATGCCGATTGGCCCGACAACATCGTCGTTGTCTATCTCGACGAGAAGCAGACCTTCGTTCAGCCGTCGCAAGCGGTCGAGGCGCGGGGCGTTCTGGAATTCGGTTCCTGGACCGATCCGGAAACCGGCTTCGTCAGCCTGCTGCGCTTGCGCGCCGCGCAATATGCGGCGGTCTAGGGTTCCGATGCTGTCGCTCGATCTCAAAAATATCTCCGTTTCCTATCCGGGTCTGTCCGCACCGGTACTTGATATTCCCAGCCTTTCCATTGCCGCCGGCAGCCGGGTCGCGGTCACCGGCGCGTCCGGTTCCGGCAAAAGCACGCTGATCAATATCGTCACCGGGCTGGAGCGCGTCCGGACGGGGTCGATCCGCTGGGACAAAACCGATATCGTACCACTGTCGGAGCGCAGCCGGGATCGCTGGCGCGGCACGCATGTCGGCCTCGTCATGCAGGATTTCCATCTGTTCCCCGGCCTCAGTGCCCTCGACAACATCCTGCTTCCCGCTCGCCTGTCACGCGCCGTCCAATCGGGTGACAGGGACCGGGCAATGATGCTGCTGAATGCCGTCGGACTTTCCCGTGCGGAACAGAAGATCGAGACCATGTCGCGCGGCGAGATGCAGCGCGTGGCGATCGCGCGGGCGCTGCTGCGCAAGCCGGGCGTTCTGGTCGCCGACGAACCGACGGCCAGCCTCGACAGCGACAGCGGCGATGCCGTCGCCCGCCTGCTGATCGATCTCTCCGTCAGCAACGACAGCACGCTGATCGTCGTTTCGCATGATCCCCGGCTGACCGGCCGTCTCGATCGCTGCATCACCCTCGTCGCCGGCAGGGTGAGTTCCGATGTCCTGCACCGGGAGAAGGCGGCATGACGCGCTTCATCCTCGCCGATCTTCGCCGTCTCTGGGCCGGTTCGCTCGTCATCGTGCTGTTGATCGCGTTTGCGACCGCGCTCGGCGTGGCGGTGACGCTGCAGGAACGGGCGCTGCGGCTCGGCAGTGCCCGGGCCGCCGACAAGTTCGATCTCGTTATCGGGGCACCGGGCAGCGAGACCCAGTTGCTGTTGTCTGCCGTGTTCCTGCAGCCCTCACCGCTGCCGCTGATGCCGGGCGACGTCCTGTCTAAGCTTTCCGCCGATCCGCGCGTATCCTGGGCGGCACCGGTCGGCTTCGGCGATTCCTTCTCCGGCTATCCGATTGTCGGCACCTCCTCGGTGCTCGCCGGTACCCTCTCCGCCCTCACCGAAGGCCAGGTGTTCTCCAGGGCGGGCGAAGCCGTCATCGGTGCCGCCGTCAAATTACCGCTCGGCTACGAAGTGAAACCCACCCATGGGCTTGCCGAACTCGGCGGCGAAACCCACACCGAACTCGCTTACCGCATCACCGGTCGGATGGCACCAACCGGCACGTCCTGGGACCGGGCGATCCTCGTGCCGATCCAGTCGGTCTGGAGCCTGCACGGAATGGGCGCGCATGAGCATGGGGAAGAAGAGCACGCGCAGGACGGCGCCCATCAGGGAGAGCACGCCGAAGGTGCGGCGCCCGGACATGATGATGGTGACGATCACGAACATGCCCATATAGACCCTGCCGCTCCCCTTGATGAAGCATGGACCGCCGCTTCGCCCGGACTTCCGGCCATTCTGGTCAAGCCGAAAACCATCGCCGATGCCTACAAGCTGCGGCAGGAGTATCGCGGCAACGGCACGCTCGCGGTCTTTCCAGGTGAGGTGCTGACCAATCTCTATGCAACGCTCGGCGACGCCAAGCGTGTACTGTCGGCCGTTGCCATCGGTGCGCAGGTTCTTGTCGCCGCCGCCGTGCTTTTGGTCACCGTCATTCATATAGGCCAGCGCCGCCGCCAGATCGGCGCGCTGCGGGCCTTCGGTGCGCCGCAAACCGCTGTGCTGCTGATCGTCTGGCTCGAGCTTTTCCTGTTGGTCGCCGTAGGCATCCTCCTGGGTTTTGCCATAGGCTATGGTGCGGCACGGATCCTTTCTGGGTTGTTTTCGGGTGAAAGCGGCGTTCTCCTGCCGGTCGGTTTTGCGCGTGAGGATCTGGCAAGTGCTCTCGCAATCACGCTTTTTGCCGCGGGCCTGGCGCTCGTCCCGGCCCTTCTCGCTTACCGCCAGTCGCCTGCCGCGGCGCTGCGGGCCTGAGCCCTGTCAGACGGCATTCGACTAAAGTCATAATCCCAAAGCCGCTCTGCCGCCTTAGGGTGTTTTCTGCCATTTTGTTCTCATGGCGCATTCCGCTTCGGAATCAGGGAGGATTCGGAGGCGACTGGGGATGCGCGCAAGCCATTTTTGAGTGGAGGACAAACGCAATGGCAAATGTCGCAGCAGTGGGCGGTGCAAAGGCCGGCCCCATGACCGCGGAGCAGAAGAAGGTGATTTTCGCCTCTTCGCTCGGCACGATCTTCGAGTGGTACGATTTCTATCTCTACGGTTCGCTGGCCGTCTATATCGGCGCGACCTTCTTTTCCCAGTATCCTGAAACCACCCGCAACATCTTCGCCCTGCTTGCCTTTGCCGCAGGCTTCCTCGTGCGTCCGTTCGGCGCGCTGGTGTTCGGGCGTCTCGGTGATCTCGTCGGCCGCAAATACACCTTCCTCGTCACCATCGTGATCATGGGTCTGTCGACCTTTCTCGTCGGCATCCTGCCCGGTGCCGCCTCGATCGGCATTGCCGCTCCAATCCTTTTGATCGCGCTGCGCATGCTGCAGGGCCTGGCGCTTGGCGGTGAATATGGCGGTGCCGCGACCTATGTCGCCGAACATGCGCCGCAGGGAAAACGCGGTTACTTCACCTCGTGGATCCAGACGACGGCGACGCTCGGACTGTTCCTGTCGCTGGTGGTCATCGTCACCGTGCAGATGCTTCTCGGCAAGGAAGCCTTCGCAGCCTGGGGCTGGCGCATTCCATTCCTGCTCTCCTGCATCCTGCTTGGCGTCTCGGTCTGGATTCGTCTGAAGATGAACGAATCGCCTGCCTTCAAGAAGATGAAGGAAGAGGGCAAAGGCTCCAAGGCACCGCTGACGGAAGCCTTCGGCCAGTGGAGAAACGCCAAGATCGCGCTTCTCGCCCTGTTCGGCGCCGTCGTCGGCCAGGCCGTCGTCTGGTATTCCGGCCAGTTCTACGCTCTGTTCTTCCTGCAGAACATCCTGAAAGTGGACGGCCAGTCGGCAAACATCATGGTCGCCTGCTCGCTGCTCATCGGTACCGGCTTCTTCGTCTTCTTCGGCTGGCTCTCCGACAAGATCGGCCGCAAGCCGATCATCATGGCTGGCCTGCTTCTTGCCATGGTCACCTACTTCCCGCTGTTCAAGGCGCTCACCTGGGCCGGCAATCCGGCGCTGGCCGAAGCACAGCAGACCATCCGGGCGACTGTCACTGCCGCTCCCGGCGACTGCAAGTTCCAGTTCAACCCGACAGGCACGGCAAAGTTCACGACATCCTGCGATATCGCGACCTCGTTCCTGACGCGCAATTCGGTTCCATATGACGTCGTTCCCGGCGCCGCCGGCTCGGCTGCAACGGTCAAGATCGGCGAAGCAACGATCACCGGCTATGACGCGATTGCCGCTGGCGACAAGGCCAAGGCAACGGGTGCCGCCTTCGAAAAGCAGATCAACATGGCGCTCCATGACAGCGGCTATCCGCTCGTTCGTGGCGCTGCGAAGGTTCCGGAAAGCAAGCTGGACGGCTTCGTTGCCGCCAATCCCGAACTGGCGCTCGATGCCACGGCCGTTCGCGGTGACGACAAGGCAAGCATGACTGGCGAACAACTGGTCGCAGCCAAGCTGCTGACGGCCGAAGAAGCCGCCGGCGTCACCGAAATGCCGGTCTATACGATCGACAAGGGCGGTGCCTTTACCATGGTTGCCGATCCGGCGCGGGTCAACTGGATCACCATCATCGCCGTGCTCACCGTGCTCGTCATCTACGTGACGATGGTCTACGGCCCGATCGCAGCGCTGCTGGTCGAACTCTTCCCGACCCGCATCCGCTACACCGGCATGTCCCTGCCCTACCACATCGGCAACGGCTGGTTTGGCGGCCTCTTGCCGGCAACCGCCTTCGCGATGAGCGCTGCGCAGGGCGATATCTACTACGGCCTCTGGTACCCGATCGTGTTTGCCGGCATCACCCTGGTGATCGGCATGCTGTTCCTGCCCGAGACCAAGGATCGCGATATCCACGCGATGGAATAGTCCGCGGTCTCTCCCGCAAACTGAGCCCGGCACTTCCCCTGGTGCCGGGTTTTTTCATGCCCGATCGGTGGACGATGTTCCGGCGGCTTGCAGTTCTCGGGTAACCGGCGAATATCGCATTTCCGGCCAGCCGGCGCCATTGATGGTGAAGAGAATGCCGTAGCGGGCGAATTGAGTGGCGACGGCGAGCGCGAACCAGGCGCCGAGCGCCAGGCCGGCGATGACATCGCTCGGATAGTGGGCACCAACGATCACCCGTGCCAGCCCGATCCAGATACCGGCGATCAGCAGCGGTAGGCGCAGCTGCGGCGCTAGAAATCCCAAGGCGACGAAAAGAGCGGCTGCGGTCGTGGCATGGCCGGATGGGAAACTTTCATAGGCGGCGCTGTTGGCAAACGGCGAAAAGCTGATGATCCCTTGCTCCTCGAAGAATTGCGGCCGAGCCCGCCCGATCACCCGTTTCAGGACATTGGCCGTCAAGCCGGACAGGGCGATCGTGATGAAGACATAGGCTGCCGCCGCGGTCAGCAACCGGGCCGCCTCAGGTGCCTTACCCGCTGCGCTTTGCTTCAGCGTGGTTAAGCCTGCAAGGAATACATAGCCGGCAATCAGCAGGATCCAGCCGGATTTGCCGACATGGGTGAAGGTTCGCCCGAAATCAATCGCCAGCGCCGGAAAACGCCCGGCGGCCGCGCCGATACAGGTGTCGAACAGCGCAAAAGCAATGAAGATGAGGTTGAGACAGCAGAAATGATAGAGCGGGCTGACAAGTGCCTGGCACCGGCTTTCCGGTGATCGCGGCTTGACCCCGCAAGCCGCGAGCAATGTGTCCATCATCCTGATCCGCGCCCCGTCCGCCGCCTCTGGCTTGCCGCAGCACAGGGTCTAATTTAGCTGTGTTACAGCTAGATCACGCCGGTTTGACAGATATGCAAAAGGGATTGCTGTTGCGGGCGGGCTACACCTTTGTTCGAGGCCAGCTGGCGTCATCCAGCCGGAACAGCCAGTTCTGCCGGGCAAAGAAGAATGCCGTCATCAGCGCCGTCCAAAGACCCACCAGAAGGCCGGCCGCCACGTCACTGGGATAATGCGCGCCAACGACCACCCGGGTGATGCCGATTGTCAGCGCGCCGAGCGCAAAGACAATCCTCAGCCGCGGCGCCAGCATCGCAAAGGCGCCGAAGAACGACCCGACCGCGGCCGAATGGCCGGAGGGAAAGCTCTCGAACAACCATTCATTGGCAAAGGGCGTCAGGCTATGGGCGCCGTAATCGAGGAAAAGCTCCGGCCGGGCTCGCCCGATGATCAGTTTCAGCAGATGAACCAGAGCGCTGGCGCTGCCGATCGTCACGAAAAAATACAGCGCCAACCGCCACGCGGTCTTGGCTTTTGAGGAAAACCCGTCGCTGCGCACCACACGATGCAGGATATAGGCAATGATGACGATCGAGCCCGAGCCGTAGATCATCCAGGAGAATGTCCCGAAATCGGTGATCCGCTCGTTGAAGGTCACAACCCCACCCGGCAGCCCCTGCGCCCACTGCGATATCATACCGTCAAAGGGAAGCAGCGCGGCGACCAGAACGGCCGCCGCCAGCAAGAGCCAGAGGGAAGAGGAAAGCGGTCGGTTCATGGAGGCGGTTTCTCGAATTGTTTTACGCGCGGCCTTCGCTGCTTTTCGTTTCCGGGTCCCCGTTTTCCGTCATCCTCGGGCTTGACCCGAGGATCCACCAACACGACGTCTGTTGGGTGAAGGAGTCCTGCGAGCTGGCCGCGCTGGATCCTCGGGTCAAGCCCGAGGATGACCGAGGAGAATGGCAACCGTTAGACCTATCTGTTACCTCGTGGGCAACCAATCAAGTCCATCAAACAAAACGGCACCCGGAGCGACTCCGCGTGCCGTCAAATCAATCAGTCAACCGAACGGCTTAAGCGACAAGCGCCTTGAACTCGGCAAGGATCGCGTCGCCCATCTCGGTGGTGCCGACCTGGCGGGCACCGTCTGCCATGATGTCGCCGGTGCGGATGCCCTTGTCGAGTACGTTGGCGACAGCCTTCTCCAGCGTGTCGGCCTCCTTCACGAGGTTGAAGGAGTAACGCAGGCACATGGCGAAGGAGGCGATCATGGCGATCGGGTTGGCGATGCCCTTGCCGGCAATGTCCGGCGCCGAGCCGTGTACGGGTTCATAGAGCGCCTTGCGCTTACCGGTCTTGGCATCCGGCGCGCCGAGCGAAGCGGACGGCAGCATGCCGAGCGAGCCGGTCAGCATGGCGGCAACATCCGACAGCATATCGCCGAACAGGTTGTCGGTAACGATCACGTCGAACTGCTTCGGCGCACGGACCAGCTGCATGCCGCCGGCATCAGCCAGCATGTGGTCGAGCTGAACGTCCGAATATTTCGCCTTGTGCGTCGCCGTCACCACCTGGTTCCAGAGCACGCCGGATTTCATGACATTGCGTTTTTCCATCGAGCAGACGCGGTTGTTGCGGGTGCGCGCCAGCTCGAAGGCCACTCCGGCGATGCGCTCGATCTCGTAGGTGTCGTAGACCTGCGTGTCGATGCCGCGCTTCTGGCCGTTGCCGAGGTCGATGATCTCCTTCGGCTCGCCGAAGTAGACGCCGCCCGTCAGTTCGCGCACAATCAGGATGTCGAGGCCTTCGACCAGCTCGGCCTTGAGTGACGATGCGTTGGCAAGTGCCGGATAGCAGATCGCCGGGCGCAGGTTGGCAAACAATTCCATGTCCTTGCGCAGGCGAAGCAGACCGGCTTCCGGACGGACTTCATAGGGAACGTCATCCCATTTCGGACCGCCGACGGCGCCGAACAGAACGGCGTCCGCCGCCATCGCCTTTGCCATGTCAGCGTCGGAAATTGCCGCGCCATGCGCGTCGTAGGCCGATCCGCCGACCAGACCTTCGTCGGTCGTGAAGCCACCGGCCATTTCGGCGTTCATATAGGCGATGATTTTGCGGACTTCCGCCATGGCTTCCGGACCGATGCCGTCGCCGGGCAGAAGGAAAAGATTGCGCGCTGTCATGGGGCATTCCTTTAGTTACGAGGTGGGCTTGTCAGATGTTGGCGCGTTCTTAACGCAACTTCCGTTCAAGGAAAATGCGTTTCCGGAAAGAATTGTGCGCGCGATGTCAGTTCCGGCCGGAACAGGCGCTGCAGCCTGAGCATGAGATTTTTCCGCTTGCCGGCCATGCCTCCCGGTTGAACTGATGGAAACGCCGATGCGCAAACTCATCCGCTCCGTGACCGCAACCTTGCGGGCCACGCTGGACATGCTTCTCTTCGCTGGAAAATCCAAATCCTGAAAATTAGCAAGCCCTGTTCCATCTGGAACAGCGCGTCTGGTTAGCCTGTGGGATAGTCGGGTCACTGGATGAGGGAGGCTCATCCAAACAAGATCTCAAGGAGAGACCCGCATGCGCAAGTTCGTTTTGACCGCCGCCATTGCTGTCATCACCGCCGTTTCCTTCGCCGCCCCTTCGCAGGCCGGCTATTACAGCGACGATTGCCAGCCCTATTGCTTCATCAAGAAGGTCAAGACCTACGACTATTACGGCAACGTGATCATCAAGAAGATCCGCGTCTGCGAATAAGCACTCGCCGTTTCTGGCTTCCTCCCCGAAAACCCGGCTGTCCCTGCAGCCGGGTTTTTGGTGTCTGAGCCTTCAGGAGGTAGGCGCTTAAGCGACGCGTGACAGAGCACCACGATGTGCCTGTTGCCCCTCATCCGCCCTGTCGGGCACCTTCTCCCCGTTTGACGGGGAGAAGGGACAAGCGGCGCCCGCCGTCATCCCCTCTCCCCGTGCGCGGGGAGAGGGCTAGGGTGAGGGCAGGCAAATACCGTCCGTGATCGGCTACCCCTTAAAGAAGGCGAGCATGTCGGGATTGAGGACGTCGGGATGCGTCGAGAGCATGCCGTGGGGAAGCCCGTCATAGCTCTTCAGCGTCCCGTTCTTGAGAAGTTTTGCAGAAAGCGGCGCGGAGTCGTCATAGGGCACGATCTGGTCGTCGGTTCCGTGCAAAACCAATACCGGAACGTCGATCTTCTTGAGATCTTCCGTGAAATCGGTCTCGGAGAAAGCCTTGATGCACTCGTAATGCGCGTTTGCGGCGCCCATCATCCCTTGCCGCCACCAGTTGTCGATCAGGCCCTGGGAGACCGTCGCACCGGGGCGATTGAAGCCGTAGAACGGGCCGCTCGGGACATCGATGAAGAATTGCGCGCGGTTTGCGACCAGCGCGCTGCGCAGGCCGTCGAAGACATCGATCGGCAGCCCGCCGGGGTTCTTGTCCGACTTCACCATGACCGGAGGCACGGCGCCGGCGATGACCGCCTTGCCGACGCGTCCGGGCTTGGCGCGCGCCACATAGTGAACGACCTCGCCGCCGCCCGTGGAGTGGCCGACGTGGAAGGCATTCTTGAGGTCGAGCGCGTCAGTGAGATCAGCGACGTCGGCCGCATAGGTATCCATTTCGTGGCCGGTCGATGTCTGCGTCGAGCGCCCATGTCCGCGGCGGTCATGGGCGATGACACGAAACCCCTGGGCCAGGAAGTAGAGCATCTGGTTGTCCCAGTCGTCGGCACTCAGCGGCCAGCCGTGGTGAAAGACGATGGGCTGCGCATCGCGCGGACCCCAATCCTTGTAGAAGATTTCAGTTCCGTCCCTGGTGGTGATCGTGCTCATGTGGACTTCTCCTTCCTGCGGGGTGGTCGCTGCCGATACGGTCATGGCCGGCAAAGCGAATGCTGCTGTGAGGGCTGCTCCGGCGACAAGAGCGTCGCGGCGGGTAAGGTCGAGTTTGAAGACATCAGACATGCTGAACTCCTTCTGGAGGCTGGTTTGTGGTGGCACCGCGGTCCGGATGGTTGATCGCCAGGAAGTGCTGGACCACGGGGCCGTCCGGCCCCTTGTGGAAGCCGCGAACCTGTTCCTGCACATCCGCATCGGCCTTCGAGACGCGGTGATGCTGGCGCAGGTGCTCCGCCCAGGATTCGACCATGAACCATTCGAGGATGCGCTCCGGATCGGCGGCATCCTCGGTGATGCCCCAGCCATAGGCCCCGTCCCGCCGCCGTTCGCGCGACAGGAGGGAAATTGCCTTGAGAAAGGCGTCCCGGTTTTCCTTGGCAATCCTGTATTCGATCAGGATCAGCACCGGCCCGCGATCGTGAGCCACCGGCTCGGCCGTCAACGGTTCCGGCCAATGGTTGGAGGCAACCAGGTCGGCATCGCCCTTCGGCAGCTTGACCAGATGGAAAATCAGCCCAACGACGACCAGTCCGATGGCGGCCGCGACCAGGGTATAGGGCACGCCGATCAGTTCGGCGATTGCTCCCCAGCCGAGACTGCCCGCCGTCATCGCGCCGTTGAAGACGGTGAGATAGACCGCCAGCGACCGGCCGCGCACCCAGTTCGGCAGGATCGCCTGCGCTGCGCCATTGAGCGTCGTCAGCGCGGTTATCCAGGCGGCGCCAAGTGCCAGCAGCGTAATAATCGCCACCCATTGCGGCGGCGCCAGCGACAGGATGCCCATCGCCAGCGCGGTGACGATCGCGGCGCCGAGCAGCAGCCTATCGGCATCGAACCGCTGACGCAGCCGCGGCATGATCAGCGCGCCGCCGATCGCGCCTGCGCCCACCGCGCCCAGCAGCACGCCGTAGAAACCGGCGGTGCCGCCGAGAAGATTGCGCGCCACCAGCGGCAGCAGCGCCCAGACGGCGCTGGAAAAGGCGAAGAAGACCGCCGCCCGCAAGAGGACGACGTGCAGCTCGCGGCTGGCGCGGGCATAGCGCAACCCGGCCCTGAACGCCCCGAAGAACTTTTCCGAGAGCGCGTCGTCGGTGCCGACCGGCCGTTTCCACCAGAACAGCGCTGCGATGACGAAGACGTATGAGATTACATCGGCGCCATAGGTGAAAGCCGCACCGAACGTCGCCAACAGCAGACCGCCGGCTGCGGGACCAATCGAGCGGGAAATGTTGATCCCAAGCGAATTCAGCGCCACCGCGCTTTTCAGGTCTTCGCGCGGCACCAGTTCCGGCACGATCGATTGCCAGGTCGGCGCCATCAGGGCAGCGCCGATGCCGCCGAGAAAGGTTAGCGCCACCAGCGAAGAAATCGTCTGCAGCCCGGCGGCCGAGAGCAGCAGCAGGCAAATGCTGACTGCCGCCAGCAAAAGCTGGATGACGATCAGGAATTTCCGCCGGTCGAGGATATCGGAAAGCACGCCGGCCGGAATGGCGAGCAGGAAGATCGGCAGCGTGCCCGCCGCCTGCACCATGGCGACGGCCGCCGGCGCATTGGAGAGGTCCGTCACCAGCCAGGAGCTTGCGACATCGCGAATGAAGCTGCCGGTATTGCCGACCACCGTCGCGATCCACAACACTGCAAAGACCTTCTGCCGGAGAGGCGCAAATCCGCTCGAAGGTAGGGCCGCAGCTTTGTCGGTCATGGGCGTCCTTTCGGGCATCTGCCCCGGCGATGATGATATTCAGACTGATTATTAGCCGGATTCACCTCGACATCAGCTCCAGTCGCGATCGCCCCGGCGCCATTTGTGCAGGTCGTACCAGGCAACGAGAAGGAAAGCGCCAACAAGCCCGAGATGCTCGAAGAACGAATTCGTCGCCATAAAACGCTCCTGCCCGACCGGCATTTCCCAGAAACGCAGGGCGATGAAGGTCGCCATCAGGGTGAAGGTGGCGAGTGACAGCGCCCCGATCCAGCGGCAGAAGCCGCTGATCACCATGGTCGAGGCGCCGAGTTCGAACAGGATGACCACCGCCGCAAAGGGCTTGGCCGGCAGCAGTCCGAAATGCTCCATCTCGGCAATGGCGCTGCCGAAGTCGAACAGCTTCATCAAGGCGCCCTGGATATAGGCTGAGCAGAGCAGCAGCAGCCCCAGCCAGCGCACCGGGTGGCTGGTAAAGACCGGTGTGCAGACCCGTGCAAGTTTGGCTTCCATTGTCGGCATGATCGTTTTCCTTCCAGGCGAATGTTGTGGTCACACGGCCCAGCAGGCGCAGCCGAGTGCCCCGAAGAAACCCTTCAGGTCGGCGATCGGCAGTTTCGAGGACCAGGCGCCCGCGTGGTCATGGCCATGCACGTTACAGGAATTGGCGCAGCCGCAAAGGCTTGCCGCCTTCATGCGCAGCGAATTCTTCCCCGCCCCTTCCGGCTCGCCCCAGGCGGCATAACCCTTGAAGGTCTTGACCGGCGACCAGTCGGGCATGGCCGGCGGCACATCGTTTTCGTCGAGATCGGCAAAGATGCCGGCGCCATAGACGACCTTGCCGCCGACCAGGGTGAGATCGGAGGTGAGAAAGGAAATCTCGTCCTCGGCGCAGGCAAAGAAGTCCCTGTGCGGCACGATCAGGTCGGCGAACTGGCCCTTTTCGATCCGGCCCTTCTTGCCGACCTCATTGGAAAACCAGGTGACGTTCTCGGTCCACATCCTCAGCGCCGTCTCGCGGTCGAGGCAGTTGCGCTGCGGCGTGATCCGCAGGCCGCCGACGGTGCGGCCGGTGATCATCCAGGACAGCGAAACCCAGGGGTTATAGGAGGCAACGCGGGTGGCGTCGGTGCCGGCCGAGACATGCACGCCCTTTTCCAGCATCTTGGCAATCGGAGGCGTCGCCTCGGCAGCGCCCAGCCCGTAGCGCTCGACAAAATACTCACCCTGATAGGCCATGCGGTGCTGCACGGCGATGCCGCCGCCGAGTGCGGCGATCCGGTCGATCGAGCGGTCGGAGATCGTCTCGGCATGGTCGAAGAACCAGTTGAGGCCCTCGAGCGGAATATCCTGGTTGACCTTCTCGAACACGTCGAGCGCGCGGGAAATGGTCTCGTCATAGGTGGCGTGCAGCCGCCAGGGCCAGCGGTTTTCGGCGAGGATGCGCACCACGTCCTCTAGTTCGCCCTCCATTTCCGGCGGCATGTCGGGACGCGGCTGGCGGAAATCCTCGAAATCGGCGGCGGAAAACACCAGCATCTCGCCGGCGCCGTTGTGGCGGAAATAGTCGCTGCCCTGCTTGTATTTCACCGAGGCCGTCCAGTTGAGGAAGTCTTCCTTTTCCTCCTTCGGCTTCTGGGTGAAGAGATTGTAGGCCAGCCGCACGGTCATCTGGTTGTCGTCGGCAAGCTTCTGGATGACGGCATAGTCGTCAGGATAATTCTGGAAACCGCCGCCGGCATCGATGACGCCGGTGACGCCGAGCCGGTTGAGTTCGCGCATGAAATGCCGGGTCGAATTGACCTGATGGTCGAACGGCAGCTTTGGCCCCTTTGCCAGCGTCGCATAGAGAATGGCCGCATTTGGCTTGGCAAGCAGAAGCCCGGTCGGGTTGCCGTTGCCGTCGCGGGTGATCTCGCCACCGTGTGGTGCCGGTGTATCCCTGGTGTAGCCGACGGCCCGGAGTGCCGCGCCGTTCAGGAGAGCCCGGTCGTAGAGATGCAGCAGGAACACCGGCGTATCCGGCGCCACCGCATTGATCTCCTCCAGTGTCGGCAATCGCTTTTCGGCAAACTGATGCTCTGTAAAACCACCGACGACCCGCACCCATTGTGGAGCGGGCGTGATTGCCACCTGCCGCTTCAGCATGTCCATGGCGTCGGCCAGCGAGCGCACGCCGTCCCATCTCAGTTCCATGTTGAAGTTCAGCCCGCCGCGCACGACGTGGGTGTGGTTGTCGATCAGCCCCGGCAGAACCCGCCTGCCCTTCAGGTTGACGATCTTCGTGTCCGGCCCGGCAAATGCCATGACCTCGGCACTGTCGCCGACCGCCAGAAACGTGCCGTCCTTGATGGCAACGGCGCTTGCCGTGGGGTTGCCGCGGTCGAGCGTGGTGAAGAGACCAGTATGCAGGATCAGGTCGGCGTGCATGGTGTTGTCTCCTGTCGTCGAAATCGGATCAGCGGCATGCGCTGGCGAAAGCAGGCCGGGAAAGGCGAGGCTTGAGGCGGCGCCTAGAAAGCTGCGGCGGGTCGGCATCAACTGGTCTCCTCAGGCTTGTCGCCGGTGACAACAGCCTGCCGATGGCCGGCGCCTGTCGGCAGTTCGCCGAACACATGCGGGACGCAATGGCTGTTGAACCAGGAGACCGTGACCGCATCGCCGGACATCAGGCGCTTGACCAGCGGGACGGCCTGCTCGCCGACGAGAATGCCGAGCAGCCCGATGAGCGCAATCACCGGCGGTGCCGGCGAACGGACATTGATGAGACCATAGATGACACCGACGAGAAGTCCGGCGCCGAGTGACAGGAGGTACATCTTCATGGCATTGCTCCGGCGGATATGGGGATGCAAGTTCAAACGACACCGGATGCAGTGGCATCCGGTGTCGTCGTCGCAGGATCAGCCTTCGTGGGCGCCGAACATGGTCTTGGCATAGATGATGCCGAGGCCGTAGGCGCCGCCGAATTTCTTGGCGATGCCGGTGGTCATGTCGTAGGTCTCGGTGCGGGCCCAGTCGCGCTGCAGTTCCAGCAGATATTGCAGCGAGGTCATCGGCCGCGCGCCGGCCTGGATCATCCGCTGCATCGCCCGTTCATGCGCTTCGTCGGAAACGTCGCCGCAGGCATCGGCAATGACGTAGACCTCGAAACCCTGCTCCAGCGCCGACAGAGTCGGCCCGACGATACAGACGCCGGTCCACAGGCCGGAGAACACCAGGCGGGTCTTGCCGATCGCGTTGATCTCCTTGATCACGGCGGCGTCTTCCCAGGTGTTCATCGAGGTGCGATCCAGCAGCTTCTGGCCGGGGAAAGCAGCGGTGATTTCCTCGAACATCGGGCCGGAAAAGCTCTTCTCGGCGACGGTCGTCAGGATCGTCGAAACGCCGAAACCGGCAGCGGCATGGGCAACCAGCGCTGCGTTGTTGCGCAGCGTCACGGCATCGATCGACTTGGTCGCAAAGGACATCTGCGACTGGAAATCGATCATGATCAGCGTGTGGTCCTTCGGCGTAACGAGCTGCGAGCCGGGGGTGGGGGTAGCTGTGATAGGCATGGCGGGGGTCCTCCAATGGTTATGACCGGGATGGAACGTAAGCGCCCGAAACCGGTTTCGATTGTCGATTTCATCCCGGTTTTGTCTAAAATAAACCTTTTGGGCCGGGATGTGGGAAAATCGTTTTTCCTGTTTCACTACAAATGCTTGCCGGAGATATGTCTCCATTGAAGGTGCTTTGGAAGCCTCCGGAAAAGGCGCGATCAGTTTTTCCGTATCTTGCGCCACGATCCGGGATTGACGCCGGTGATCCTGGAAAAGACGCGGGTGAAATGGCTCTGGTCGGCAAAGCCGCAGGCGAGCGCGATATCGCTCAAGGTGTCGCTGGTATGGGTGAGAAAATCCTTGGCCCGTTCGACACGCTGGTGCAGCAGCCAGCGATAGGGCGGCAGGCCGGTGCTCTGCTTGAAGGCACGGGCGAAATAGTTGGAGGAAAGGCCGCAGACTTCGGCCACTTCGACAAGGGAAAGCTCGCTATCCAGCCGTTCGAGCATGAAATCCTTCGCCCGTTTTTCCTGCCAGGGCGCAAGGCCCACATGTTTTTTCCCGGTAAAGTGCAGGCCGCCATAGGTCACGGCAATGTGGTAGCTGAAGGCCGCGAAGATATGGTCGATGAAGAAGCCGTTGCTGCCGGAAGGGTTCTGCAGGGCGGGCAGCACGGCGGAGGCGAGGTTCATCATCACCGCGTCCCGATAGATCGCGTGCGGTGGAAGGCGAAGTTCTTCTATGCCCGGCGCGCCCAGCTCATAACAGAGTTCCTGCAGGGCGGCGTGCGGAATGAAGAAATTGACCGTGTGGAACGGGTCCGGCAGATCGGCCATCCAGCTCTGGCGAAGGTCGAAGATTCGCGCGCTGCCGGTCTCCATTCCCTTGATGTCGAAGATCCGCCCGTCGCACCATTCCTGATGCCCCGGAAAAGGACGCAGATGCATGACTGCCATGTAGGAGTCCATCGGCGGGTTCGCCGAACTCAGGCCGTAAGCGGGCTGGTCGCGCCGATAGAGCGCCACCGAGGCATTGCGGTTGGCAAAGGATTGGCTGGTGATCTGGCTGAGATCGTCCATGCGCTCGCGCACGGTGAAAAGTGGTTTTCGGAAGCCCAGATTTTGATGCATCTCCGTATCCCTTCACCTTGACAGAACTGTACTACCAGCGGCGAAAACACTCTAGCAGCCGTGTCCAAGATTGTTAAAGCCGCAAGTTTTCTACAGTCTGTTCAATATGTTGGGGGTTAGACGATGGTTATATCGTCAAAGAGATGAGATCTATATGGGCTCCTCTTTGCCGTGAATGAAATTCTTGTAGCATTCATTTTAATAACAAGATCGCGGACACTTACCCCCCTCTGTCACTTCGTGACATCTCCCCCTCAAGGGGGGAGATCATTCATTTCCCCTTCTCCTTATTCGCTCCTCGGTAAGGCGGGCACAGAGCGCTCGGCTGATCTCCCCCCTTGAGGGGGAGATGTCGGCGTCGCCGACAGAGGGGGGTGAAGCCGACCAAGAGCACCTTCCATTCCGAAAATTTCATCCCCGCAAATCCCCGCCCTGAAATCCCGTGCCATGATCATGGCGTCCTGTCACGGATGCACCGCAAGACGTTTGCGGCGAGGCAGGGCTGGCGCTCCACGTTAAGCCTCGTGGTCTTCGTAAGGAGACCGCGAACGTCAGGCGGACCGGAAGGAGAGCCCCCGGAAAATGGACCCCCTCCGTCCTTATGGGGTGGGCGTGCCTGTGGGGCACACATGTCGGGACAGGACGCATTGATGTACCGGAACCGTGATGCTGAACGCCGGAACCGGAAAGCTACATCATGAGGTCGTCCCGAGGCAGAGGGTCCGAAGTCGGGGTCTGTAGGGAGGAAAGCTCCCGAGAGAACGCCAAACGGGGCGCTGGAAAGCGTCACCTATATTATTTCATTAGAGACGGTTTCCAGTGCCCCGTCCGATTGAGTGCATGTCTGAAGAACCACGGCGGCCACCGCGCGGGGACGTTTCCTGCTGTCGTGCCGATCGGCCGATAAGAGGAAAAGAACCGTTATGCCCTATATCAAGCCCCCGCCCCGCTCGCCTTCATCGGATGTCTTCCTGCGCGTGGCCACGACTGTCTGGCTCAATCATCTCCGCTGCCGGGTACGCCGCTGCCGTCGCGATGGTCACTGTCTCGGCAGGGTAGCCGCAAGCGGATTAATTCTATGTATCCGCCCCATGAAAACCGAGGAAACCAGAGAAATGCTGGATTTTGTGACTGATACGGTCGAGCTTGCCACCCCCGAGGCGTTCGCAGCGGGCCTTGCAAATGCAAAAACGGATGACGAGCGCGAGATGATCGCATTCCGGCGCCGCGTGTTTCTCTATTACCATGAGGAATTGGCAAAGGCAGGGTTGGAAAAACCCTTGGGACCGCCGTTCATCGAAGGCTGAGCCTGTATCACCCTTTGAACGCGGTGACTTCGATTTCAACAAGCATTTCCGGGCGGATCAGGTCGCAGACCACCATCGTCGCCGCCGGACGGATATCGCCGAAGGCCTCGCCCAGAATTGGGAATACGATGTCGGCAAAGGCCGCGTCTGTCACGTAATAGTGATTGCGCACCACATCCTCGAGCGAAAACCCGGCCTCGGCCAGCGCTGCGGCAATCGTCTTCAGGCAGTTGCGGGTCTGCTCTTCAACCGTCTGCGGCATGGTCATGGTGGAATAGTCGTAGCCGGTCGTGCCGGAAACGAAGCACCAGTCACCCTGCACCAGTGCCCGCGAATAACCCGCCGTCTTTTCAAACGGCGAGCCGGAAGAGATCAGTTTGCGCGGGCTTGCCATCGGGCTTTACGCCCAGGGATGCGAAGCGGCGTTGGCCTTCTCGAACGTATCGATGGCGGAGGCCTTTTCCAACGTCAGGCCGATGTCGTCGAGGCCGTTCAGCATGCAGTGACGCTTGAACTCGTCGAGCTCGAACGTGATCTTGCCGCCGTCAGGGCCGGTGATTTCGCAGGATTCTAGATCGACCGTGAGGATGGCGTTGGAGCCGCGGCTGGCGTCATCCATCAGCTTTTCCAGGTCTTCCGGAGAGACCACGACCGGCAGGATGCCGTTCTTGAAACAGTTGTTGTAGAAGATGTCGGCAAACGAGGTCGAGATGACGCAGCGGATGCCGAAGTCGAGCAGCGCCCATGGCGCATGTTCGCGCGACGAGCCGCAGCCGAAATTGTCGCCGGCAACCAGGATCTTGGCGTTCTGGTAAGCGGGCTTGTTGAGGACGAAATCCTCGTTGACCGAGCCGTCTTCATGATAGCGAGCTTCGGCGAACAGTCCCGTGCCAAGGCCGGTGCGCTTGATCGTCTTCAGGTAATCCTTCGGAATGATCATGTCCGTGTCGATGTTGACGACGGGAAGGGGCGCGGCAACGCCGGTGAGCTTGACGAACTTGTCCATGGCAATGGCCTTCGATTTCAACGGGACGGAAAAATTTCCGCTCAGCGTTTAGAGCAATTCTACGCCAAAATGAAGGAAAATCTCACCCCGGAAAGCCGGAAAGTCGGCTTTCCGTTCTCAAAGATCGATGATTGTGCCGCGGCCGTCGTTCCAGATGCGCGGTTCGCGTTGCGGCCGGCCCGACGTCCGGTTGCCCGATGTGCGGTTCGCAGTGGCGCGCACCGGCTTCGGCGAAAGCCGGGCGGAAATCGCGCTGCCGACCACCACGACTGCAGCGATGCCGGCGAGTGCCAGACCAAGCGACGCAGTGAAAACGAGAACCATCAGCGTGAAGGCAATGCCTACAACTGTCAGGAGGAGAGAGCGAATGCTTTGCATAGTCGTCACCTTTCGTTGCCTGAAATGTGGGCCTGCCCGCATCGTGTTGCAAGACCTACTTTCGGATTGGTTTGCCGGATCGCATCTCTGTCTTGCGAAAATGGCGAAAGCCGGGCACAAAAGCCGCATGAATCCGCCCGATGATCGTCACCCCGTTCGCCTGCGCCGCTCGGTGCTCTGCGTGCCCGCCGACAACGCCCGCGCCCTTGCCAAGGTCGCCACCCTTGCCTGTGACGCGGTGATCTACGATCTCGAAGACGCCGTTTCCGTCGACAACAAGGTCGCCGCTCGCCAAACGCTCGCCGGCCATTTGAAACGGGAGCGGCGCAGCGATATCGAGGTGATCGTCCGCGTCAACGATCTGAAGACCCCTTTCGGCGAAAAGGACCTGGCCTTCGCCTTGACGCTGGCGCCCGATGCCATCCTGCTTCCCAAGGTCGAAAGCCCGCAGGATATCCAGACTGTCGTGGATTTCCTGTCGGAAAACGATGCGCCGGATACCTTGCGCCTCTGGGCGATGATCGAGACACCGCGTGGCGTGCTCAATGCGGCGGCGATCGCCGAAACGGGCCGTACTCGCGGCGGCAGGCTCGATTGTTTCGTGCCGGGGCTGAACGACCTGCGCAAGGAAACCGGCGTGCCCGCCCTGCCCAGCCGCACCTATCTCGCGTCCTGGCTGATGCAGATCCTGCTCGCAGCCCGCAGTTGTGGCCTCGATATCATCGACGCCGTCTTCAACGATTTTCGCGATGGCGCCGGGTTTGCGGCGGAATGCCGGCAAGGCCGCGACATGGGCTTCGACGGCAAGATGCTGATCCACCCGGCCCAGATCGGTCCGGCAAACGATCATTTCGGCGTCGACGCCGCCGCCCTTGCCGAAGCCCTGTCCATCATTGATGCCTTTGCGCTTTCTCAGAATGCGGATAAAGCCGTCATCAATCTCAATGGCCTGATGGTCGAGCGTCTCCATCTCGATCAGGCCCTGCGGCTTGCCGCCAGGGCTGAGGCCATCCGTAAAAAGGAAACAGATACGTGAAACTCTATCGCTTGCTGACCGCCATCGACGACGCCACCTTCTGCCACAAAGTCACGGCCGCCCTCAACAAGGGCTGGGAACTGTATGGGTCGCCGACCTATGCCTGGAATCAGGAAACCCGGGCCATGATGTGCGGCCAGGCCGTCGTCAAGGACGTCGAAGGCAAGGAATACACCCCCGACACCAAGCTGTCCGAACACTGATCCTTGCGGATTGATCAAGGCTGGCTGGGAAGGCTCAAGCCGCCTCAGCCGCCGACATGCTCGACGCTGGCCTCGATCCGCTCCATGTCGTCGTCCGACAGGCCGAAGTGATGGCCGATCTCGTGGATCAGCACATGGGTGATGATGTCGCCCAGCGTCTCCTCGTTTTCCGCCCAGTAGTCGAGAATCGGGCGGCGATAGAGGATGATGCGGTTTGGCATCTGGCCGGTTTCCATGGTGAAGCGCTCGCCGATGCCGCGTCCTTCGAACAGGCCAAGCAGGTCGAACGGCGTTTCCAGCGCCATGTCCTCGAAAACATCCTCCGTCGGAAAATCGTCGATCTCGATGGTCAGCTCGGTGGCAAGCGCCCGGAATTCGTCCGGCAAGTGGCTATAAGCCTCCAGTGCCAGGGATTCGAATGTGCTGATTGTCGGCGCATGGCGTTCCCGCCAATCGTCGCTCTGGTCTATGCGGGCCATGGGCACTCCTTACTTACCCCTTGATATAGCCATTTCATGAGCGTTTTTCGAGGGTTGAATTTAGATGCGAGTTTTCCAGGAATAAATTCTCAGAGATTCCCGTTGACTCTTCTTCGAAGCTCTGGAATCTATAAGAACATAACAGGAACATTTTGAATTGGAGTGACGTCATGGTGCAGACGCCCATGACGCGCGAGCGTCTTTTTGCGCTCCGCGAAACGATTGCAAGGCTGGAAGGCAGCTCCGTGGCTGCCGCCAGACAGCAAGCTTTGGCCGGAGAAAGCGGCCATGGAAAGGAAAGGGAAAGTCATCGTTTGCCTCTGGGCATGCCGGCGCTCGATGATGCGTTGGAAGGCGGCGTGCCGCTCGACGGTATCTCCGAAATCCGTTCGCAGCTCATGCGCGATGCGACGGCCGTAACCGGCTTTGCGCTGGCGCTTGCCGCTCTGCTTCAGCGCAAGGCGGGGCAAGACCGTTCTCCGATCCTCTGGATCAGCGATACGGTCGTGTCGATGGAAGCAGGCATTCCCTATGCACTGGGTCTTGCGGATTTCGGTCTCAAGCCGGAGCGCTTCCTGCATGCTGCCCCGCGCAGGCTGGAGGAGGCGCTCTGGCTTGCTGAAACTGCCGTCGAAAGCGGCGCCTTTCTCGTCAGCATACTGGAGGTCAAGGGCAATCCGGCGCATTTCGGCCTGACCGAAAGCCGGCGATTGAGCCTGAGGGCAAAGTCGGCGGGGCGGCCGCTTTTCCTGTTGCGGCAATCAGGAGAGGAAGAGGCGAGCAGCGCGGCTTTTCGTTTTCTGATCGAACCCGCGCCGGCAACAAGCCGGCTTCTGCCGGATCGATCGATGCTTGGCGGCAGCATCGGCAATCCGGTTTTCCGTCTCACCCTGGAGAAGAGCCGCAATCCGGCTCCCCTCTCCCTGTTTCTGGAGTGGAATCCCCATGACCGTCAGTTTTTCCCCGCCCGCGAGCCAGAACATGCTCGGCCTCCATTCAAGCGCGCAGCGCATTCTGGCCCTCACCTTCCCGCATCTGCCAACCGACCGGATCGCTCGCAAGAAATGGGGCCTGTCCTGGCGTTCGACCAGGCATCCTGAAGCCCCTCCCCTCGCCTGTTCCGGGCGGCTCAACAATGCCATGCGACTGACGGCGCTCGACGAGGCGGCGGAGGCGATCGGGCTGAAAAAAAACCAGGCCGTCGCGGAAGCGCGTGCCATCTGTCCGAAACTCGATGTCGTCGAGGAAGACCCGGTGGCCGATCGCCGCCTGCTGGACGGCATCGCCGACTGGTGCGACCGCTACACACCCCTGGTGGCGCTTGACGGCTCGGATGGGCTGTTTCTCGATATTACCGGCAGTTCCCATCTCTTCGGCGGTGAAAAGACGCTACTCAAGGAAATCCTGACGCGGCTCTTCCAGATGGGGCTCGATGCCCGCGGCGCCATATCCTCCGCTCCGGGCCTCTCCTGGGCGGTCTCCCGCTTCGGCTGCGGCGGCGTCATCATGGAAGAGGACATGGAGCAGGTGCTGGCACCCTTGCCGGTCGCCTCTCTCCGGTTGGAGGAAAGCACCGTTGCCGCCCTGCAGAAGCTGGGATTGAAACGGGTGGGTGACATCATCGGTGCGCCCCGGGCACCCTTGGCGCGCCGTTTCGGAGCGCATCTGCTGCTGCGGCTCGACCAGGCGCTCGGCCGTGACGAGGAGCCCGTTTCACCGCGCCGGCCCGTCGCCAGCCTTTCCGCCGAACGGCGCCTTGCCGAACCCATTCAGACAGAGGACGATATTCTCTATCTGGCCGGGCAGATCGCCCTTTCGCTGAAAGCCAGCCTGGAGGAAAAAGGCATAGGCGGGCGGGCTTTCGAACTGATGCTGTTCCGGGTCGATGGCCGGGTCTTTCGCATCGCGGCCGGAACCTCGCAGCCTTTGCGGGATCCGAAGCGGATTGCCGCTCTCTTTTCCGAGCGTCTTCAGGCGGTTCATGACGACCTGGATGCCGGCTATGGTTTCGAAATCCTGCGGCTGAACGTACTGCGGCACGAAGCTTTCGATGCCGCGCAGGAGGATTTTGACGGTGCCCGGCAAAAGGATGTTTCTCTTGCATCCTTTGTCGATCGCGTTTCTGCCCGTCTCGGTGCCGATTGCCTGCAGAGTTTTCACCCGCGCGAAAGCCATGTACCGGAACGGGCGGTGACCGCGGTTCCGGCCATCGACGCGGTTTCATCAGCCAAGAGGCCGGAGGCAAGCGGCTTCTCCTGGTCCCGCAGCGAGCGGCCGCTCAGGCTTTTCCCGAGGCCGGAACCAGTAGATGTATCCGCTGCTGAAGTGCCCGAGGGACCGCCCGAAAGCTTCCGCTGGCGGCGCATGCTGCATCGCGTCTTGCGCAGTCAGGGGCCGGAGCGTCTCGCCATGGAGTGGTGGATTGATGGCTCCGATGCGAGGGCGCGGGACTATTTCCGTGTCGAAGACGATACCGGCCACCGGTTCTGGATTTACCGGGAGGGTCTCTATGGCCAGATGCCGCCGCCGCGCTGGTTCATGCACGGGGTCTTCGCATGAACACCGCACCCGCCTTTTTCGAGATCGGCGTCCGGACGAATTTCTCCTTCCTCGAAGGGGCATCGAAACCGGAGGAAATGGTGGCGCAGGCAGCCCGCCTGAAACTCTCCGGGCTGGGCATCGCCGACCGGAATTCCGTCGCAGGCGTGGTCAGAGCCCATGCGCAGATCAGGGCAATGAAGGAGGAATACGAAAAGACGGTTCAAGAAAATCAAGGACTTCGCGAGAAGGGAGAAGAGGAAAAGGAGCTTCTGGAAGCCGTTCCCTTTCAACCGGGCGCAAGACTGGTCTTTTGTGATGGTACACCGGATATTCTCGCTTTCCCGCAGACCAGAAAGGGCTGGGCCCATCTCTGCCGCATGCTGAGTGCTGGAAACCTCAGAGCGCAAAAAGGCTCGTGCATTCTGAGCGAAGCGGACCTTATCGAATGGGGAGACGAGATGATGCTCGCCCTTGTTGCGAATCCCGTTTGGCTGGACGACGCCAGCGGGCGGCAAAAGCTGGAGGATTGTCTAGAGCGCCTGAAAGCCCGCTTTCGGAAGAAAATTTATCTGGTGCTTTCCCCTTCCTATGATGGTCGGGATGCTGAGATTTTTGCCAGGCTCTCCCTGCTGGCCACCCGAAATCGCATCCCGCTGATCGCCAGCAATCAGCCGCTCTATCATCACGCCGCCCGCCGCCCCCTGTCCGACATCGTCACCGCCATTCGCGAGCATGTGACGATTACAAGGGCCGGTTTCCGGTTGGCGCCCAATGCGGAACGCTATCTCAAGGATGCGCGGGAGATGAGACGGTTGTTCCGTGCCTATCCAAGCGCCATCGCCAACACGCAGACCTTTTTCAAGAGCCTCACGTTTTCATTGGATGAACTGAAGCATAACTACCCGGATGAAGGCGACGGTGGAGAAACGCCTTCCGACATGCTTGAACGGTTGACTTGGGAGGGCGCCCGAAAACGCTACCCGGACCCGGAAGGCATTCCGGATAAGGTCAAAACGCAGATTGGCTACGAGCTGAAACTCATCCGTGACAAGGAATACGCACCCTATTTCCTGACAGTCTACAAGATCATCCAGCATGCCCGGTATGAACTGAAGATCCTGTGCCAAGGGCGCGGTTCGGCGGCAAATTCCGTCATCTGCTATTGCCTTGAGATTACCGAGGTCAATCCGGAGAAAAGCACGCTTCTCTTCGACCGGTTTCTTTCCTTGGATAGGGATGAGCCGCCGGATATCGATGTGGATTTTGAGCATGACCGGCGGGAAGAGGTCATCCAGTATATCTACAAAACCTATCGCAAAGAGCATGCCGGCCTGACGGCGGCAGTGACAAGCTATCGTGCCCGGTCTGCCGGCCGCGAAGTAGCCAAGGCCTTCGGGCTGTCGGAAGATGTGCAATCGGCTCTTGCCAGTACGGTATGGGGTTGGTCGGCAGAGGATTTGTCCGAACGCGAGGCGAAGGCAGCTGGCCTCGATTTGTCCGACCCGGTCACCAAGAACGTTCTTCAATATGCAACCCAACTCCTGGGCTTTCCCCGGCACCTCACGCAGCATGTCGGTGGTTTCGTCATTACCAGGGACCGGCTCGATGAGGTGGTTCCGATCATGAACACCGCCATGCCGGACCGGTATATGGTCGAATGGGACAAGGACGATCTCGACAATCTCCGGATTCTCAAGGTTGATATCCTGGCTCTGGGAATGCTTACCTGCCTGCGCAAGGCCTTTGAGTTTCTGGAACTTCATTATGATGTGAAGAAGACGCTCGCCGACCTCGGAAACAAGGATCACGAGGATGGCGAGCCAGTCTACGAGATGATGTGCCGGGCCGATACGATCGGGGTATTTCAAATCGAAAGCCGGGCGCAGATGAGCATGCTGCCCCGCCTTCGCCCGCGCGTGTTTTACGATCTGGTCATCGAGGTGGCGATCGTTCGACCAGGCCCGATTCAGGGAGATATGGTGCATCCCTATCTCAAGCGGCGTGGGCAATCCCATCTTCCCGGGTTCAAGATCGATTATCCCAAGGATGAGATGAAACCTATTTTGGAACGAACGTTTGGCGTTCCGCTCTTTCAGGAACAGGCAATGCAGATTGCCATTACGGCCGCGAAGTTTTCTCCAGCAAAAGCGGATCGTCTGCGGCGCTCCATGGCAACCTTCAAACGCTCTGGGCAGGTCAACACGTTCAGAGACGATATGGTCAACGGAATGGTGGCCAATGGTTACACGCGCGAATTCGCGGAGCGTTGTTTCAAACAGATCGAAGGTTTTGGTGAATACGGTTTTCCGGAAAGCCATGCCGCCTCCTTTGCCCTGCTCGTCTATGCCTCCTCCTGGGTCAAGGCCTACTATCCAGACGTCTTCTGTGCGGCATTATTGAATTCGCAGCCGATGGGTTTTTATGCGCCGTCACAGCTGGTCCGCGATGCGCGGGAGCATGGGGTCGAGGTGCGCCCGGTCGATATCAATTCCTCAGAATGGGATTGCCTGCTGGAAGAGGCCGAGTTCGATGCAGGCGCGATCGACCGGCGGCATGTCTCGATGCGGGGTATCATCGAAACCAAAAGAGCGGTGCGGCTCGGCTTCCGGCAGGTGAAGGGGCTTTCGGAGACCGATATGAACGAACTCGTCGCAAATCGCGGCCAAGGCTACACCTCCGTACGCGATCTCTGGCTGCGGTCTGGGCTGCAGAAATCCGACATAGAACGGCTGGCAGATGCCGATGCCTTCGGCTCCATCGGGCTTTCGCGGCGCGAAGCGCTCTGGGCCGTGCGGGCGCTGGACGCAAAGAGCGCCGCGGAGAAGCTGCCTTTGTTCGACCGTGCGGACCGGGGCGATCTTCAGATGGAGCCGGAAACCCGCCTGCCGGAGATGCTGCCGGGCGAGCAGGTGATCGAGGATTACCGTTATCTCTCCCTGTCCTTGAAGGCGCACCCGGTTTCCTTCCTGCGTGATGAATTCGCGGCGATGAGCATCCTTCGGAATGGGGATCTTTTGACGGTGCCGAATGGACATATGGTCACCATTGCCGGGCTTGTGCTGGTGCGCCAGAGGCCGGGTTCCGCCAGGGGCGTGATCTTCATGACGCTGGAGGACGAGACGGGCGTCGCCAATGCTATCGTCTGGAACAAGATATTCGACCGGTATCGATCCGTCGTCATGGGCGCCCGGCTGGTGAAGATCAGGGGCAGGCTGCAGAGCGAGAGCGGCGTGATTCACGTCGTCGTTGATCATATCGAGGATATGACGCCGATGCTTGGCTTGCTTCAGCGCGAGGCCCGTCGTTTTGGCGTATCTGACCGGGCAGATGAGGCCTTGCGCCCGACAGCCGATCATCGGCAGAAGAAGCACATTGCTGCGCTGGAACGGTCCGTGCCGGTGAAAGAAGGAATTGACGCGACCCGTCGCGTCGAGGCCGTTGAAACGGCCAGCGTCATGCCGAAGGGGAGGAATTTCCACTGAGGCAGAGATGGCAGCAGGCCAAAGGTGGCTTTCCCGATTTTTAGGAGTGCCACTGCCAGCTTGCTGGCTTCACCGGATTTGTAACAATAATTGTACAGTTTTGTGAAAACTCAAAAAATATTGATAGCCTCAAACTGGCGGTTTCCGGGAGCATTCATTGACAATAAGCCGATGAAAACACGATATATTTTATCAAGTTTAGAATCGGTCTAATATTCTCCGGAAAAATCGGCTGCGACATTTTTGTTGACAATAAATATCCGCTTTTGCTTTATGAATAGAATTCAGTGCATTGCGTATCACGGGCAGGCAGAATGCTGGTTTGTAGCTGCAATTTCATCACCGACAAAGACATCGAGAATACGATCATCGAGCTTCTCGATGAGGACTGTTGGCAGCTGATCGTGCCTGCAAAAGTCTACCACGCAATGGAAAAGCGCGGCCGTTGCTGCGGCTGTTTCCCCAATGTCGTCGACATCATCATCCGCACCACCGAGCACTATCATGCCGGTCGGCCCTCGACGGATGACCGGATATTTGATTTCATGACCCGCCTCAAACAATTCCATGAAGAAAACAGGAGAGCGGATCTTGAAAGGCGACAAAAAAGTCATCGAGCAGCTTAACGAAGCGCTTTTTCTCGAACTCGGTGCCGTCAACCAGTATTGGGTTCACTATCGTCTCCTCGAAGATTGGGGTTATACGCTTCTGGCCAAGAAGGAGCGGGCCGAATCGATCGAGGAAATGCACCATGCGGACAAGCTGATTGCCCGCATTATCTTCCTCGAAGGCCATCCGAACCTCCAGACTGTTGCGCCGCTCCGTATCGGCCAGACCGTCAAGGAAGTGCTGGAGGCTGATCTTGCCGGCGAATACGACGCCCGCAAGGCCTACAAGAAATCCCGCGATATCTGTCATGACGCGGGCGACTATGTTTCCATGAAGCTGTTCGAAGAACTGCTGACGGATGAGGAAGGCCATATCGACTTCCTCGAAACCCAACTCGATCTGTTCAACAAGATCGGCGCCGAGAAATACGGCCAGCTCAACGCAGCGCCGGCAAACGAAGCCGAATAAGCCTCTGTCTTTTGCAAAAAATGCCCGCCTCGGTTTCCAAGGCGGGCATTTTCATGTGCTGAAACCACATCTGACAGCCGTAGCAGCCTGGGCTGGGCGGCGGGCCTCTCTCAGCGGTCGCTTATAGACCACCGCGCCCCCTCTTTGTCTCGTGCTGCCCACGGCGTTGCAGCCAGCCCGCCCGACCTCTCGCTTTCGATTGGCGATCCAGACGTTTTCCTTTGATCTCATTGCGAATTCTCCGCCGGATTCGGCACGCATCAGCAACTGCCGCCCCATGCGGCTCGTCTGTTCCCATGGGAACACAATAGGGCTTGCATCTCTAGATATATCTCCAGGTGTCCGGGCGAATATATGAAGCAACGATAAGTTGGATGACAGAAACGTTCGGAAATATTGGCCACTGGGAGCAAGACATGGAACAAAGTAAACATTAGTATTACGCGATATTGTCAGATAATTGCGCACCCTATCCCGAAAATTTTCAATTCCACCAGCTGAATAATGTTTGGAATCGCCCGCTTCAGCGGCGACGACGGGATACGTGCGCCTTTCAAACATCAATCAGGAGACAAGAATGACAGATATTACGGGCACTGAAGGCAATGACACATTGCTTGGCAGCGATATTGAAAGCGATTTCATCATGGCTTTCGCCGGTCTTGACAAGATCAATGGCGGCATGGGGGCCGACACCATCCTTGCCGGTGAGGGCAACGATACCGTGGATGGGTCGTTCCAGGCCGACTTCATCCTCGGTGACGCTGGCGACGACATCTTGAACGGTAACAGTGGCGATGACTATCTCGACGGCGCCGCCGGCAAGGACAGGTTCGATGGCGGCAGCGGCAAGGACAACATCGTCGCTGGAACGCTGGCAACGGCTGCCGGCGATGTCGCCAACGGCGGTTCCGGTACCGATCGTCTGACGGTCGATTATTCGTCGTCGGCTGCCAAGCTCAATATTTCGATCAAGGACTGGATCACGCCGCAGACCCTGACGGGCGGTATCCGGGCGACCAACGTCGAAGCGTTCTCGATTACCGGCAGCCAGTTCGACGATACGATCACCGGCGGCAACTATTCCGACATGTTTACCGGTGGCGCCGGCAACGACACGCTTTCGGGCGGTCGGGGTTTCGACATGCTGCAGGGCGGCGACGGCAGCGATACCCTGTATGGTGGTTATGGTTTCGACTACCTGCAAGGGGATGCCGGCAACGACCTGCTGTTCGGCGATCAGGGTTTTGACCTTCTCTATGGCGGTGCCGGCAACGACAAGATCTATGGCGGCGACAGCTTTGACACCCTCTATGGCGGCGATGGCGCCGACTCTCTTTTCGGCGGCACCGGCAATGATTCCGTCTTGGGGGAGGCCGGCGACGACAAGCTCAAGGGTGATTCCGGCGACGATTCGATCGACGGCGGCGCCGGCAATGACACGATCGAAGGTGGCAGCGGCAACGACGCCATCAGCTACTATTACGGCGACGGCAAGGACGCCATCACGGACGCCAGCGGCAGTGATCGCCTGATCCTGCGCAATTTTTCCGGTAATTTCACCGCAAAGGCGGCGACCGAGGTCAATACGTTGACGGGCGGCACGACCTTTACGGGCATGGACCACTACACGATCCATGCCACCGGCACCGGCGCCAACAAGATCACCACCGGCACCGGCAATGATGTGGTCGAAGCGGCAGAAGGCAACGACTGGATCAACGGCGCGGCCGGCGATGACACGCTTGATGGCGGTCTCGGCAAGGACACGATCTATGGCGACGTCGGCAACGATACCGTCAAATTCGGTGACGGCGGCGCGGATATCGGCGATGGCGGTGCAGGAACGGACAGCGTCTCCGTCGATCGCCGCTCGTTGACCGCAGCCCAGACGTTCCAGGTGAGCGGCACTACCGCGACGCTGACGGATGGCACCAGCCTGAAGAACTTCGAGCACTACTCGGTGTCCTTCGGAAAAGGCAACGATGTCGTTAAGTCCGTCGGCTCGGCGCAGAGCGTCACCTTCTACGGTTATGACGGCAACGACACGCTGATCGGCACCAATGGTTCCGATGAACTGGATGGCGGCAACGGCAATGACACGCTGACATCCGGCGTGGGTTCGGACAAGATCGCCGATAATGGTGGCACCAATGTCATCAAATCCGGCGATGGCTCCGATATCGTCAGAGTTGGCGATGACTATGGCAGCGGCGCCGTCGGCAACAATACGGTCGATATGGGAACCGGAGACGACAGCTTCTACCGCACCGCCTCGACCGGAAAGTTGGCGCTGGATGGCGGCACCGGCACGGACTTCGCCTCCATCGACTTCAGCAGGTATACGGCGGGCATCACCTTCAAGCTGTCCTCTAGCGTGACGGCCATAAACGCGCCGGTAACGGTCAAGAATGTCGAGCGGATCGCTCTTGTCGGCGGTAGCGGCAACGATGTCTTCAGCGGCGGCAGCCTCAATGATGACCTGCGCGGCGGCGCCGGCAACGACACGCTCACCGGCGGGGCTGGCAACGACACCATCAACGGCGATCTCGGCAACGATACACTGAAGGGCGGCGCCGGCAACGATACGATCTACGGAGACGGCTACACGCTCACCGGCGGCAAGGACAAGATCTATGCCGAAGACGGCAACGATCTGGTCTACACGGGCATCGGCGACCGCTCTGACGGCGGCGCGGGCACGGACCGCGTCAGCCTCAATGTTTCGGAGCAGACCAAGGACATCGCGTTCACCTTCTCCACGGGGACGGTCAACGTCGATGCGGCGACGTCGTTCAATGCCTTCGAGGCGCTCGACTATATTGGCAGCAAGGGCAAGGATACGGTCACCGGCGGCAGTCTCGACGACAATCTCGACGGTCGCTCCGGCAACGATATCCTGAGGGGCGGAAGCGGCAACGACACGCTCGAGGATGGCGCCGGAAACGACCAGCTCTTTGGCGACGGGGGCAACGATACGCTCACCCGCACGGACGCGACCGGCAAGGACGTCTTCGATGGTGGCTCCGGCACGGACACCCTGTCCTTCAGCGATGGATCGACGTCAGTCGTGCTTGATCTCATGGCCCAGAGCAAGAACAAGGGTCTTGCGCTCGGCCTGACGGTCAAGAACTTCGAGATCATCGAGGGCAGCAACAGCGACGACGACATCCGCGGCGATGCCAATGCCAACATTCTCAACGGCAATGGCGCCGACGATGTTCTCGACGGTCGTGATGGCAACGACATGCTGACCGGTGGTGCCGGCGACGACTGGCTGACGGGCGGCAAAGGCAACGACAAGTTCGTCTTCGAGTTCCATGGACGCGACGGCGAGGGCGACGTCATCACCGACTTCACCCGCGGCCAGGACAAGCTGGTGATCGACAAGCTGGACTACGGCATTGCCACAGGGGATACCAGCGTGACGCTCGTCGTTGGTGCTGATCCGGTGGCGACCGGCAGCAAAGGCACCTTCCTGTTCGAAAGCGACAACGGCCGTCTCTGGTTCGATGCCGACGGCAAGGGCACGGAAGCCGACCTCCAGCTCGTCGCCATCCTGCAGAACGTCGCGACGCTGTCGACGAGCGATTTCGCCTTCATCTGAGGGTGAAGTGAGCGATTGAGAAGAGCGCCCGCTCCGGGATTCGGGGCGGGCGCTTTTGCAGGCGCTCGTCCAAGAAAGCGGTGCTTACTCTGGCAGCATAATTCGTTGACGAGTACGCCTTGTTACCGCGAGCTAAATTGAAAATTAGGCAGTTTTTGCGCGGGTTATCATTTAGAATCCACCGAAAGGACTCACGCAACTTTTAAAACGTTCGCGCCGAAACTTGCCGGTTACTGCAAACCGTTACAGACGGATCGGGTTGCGGGATGGGAGTGCAAGCCCGCTGCAATCGCGACCGCTACCCCGCCAAATGCCGAAACGCCGCCACGACCTCTTCATACACCCCGCGCTTGAACGCCACGATCAGGCCCGGCAGGTCGTGCATCGGCTTCCAGGCCCATTCGTCGAACTCCGGTTCGTGGCCGCCGGGGGGCGGGTTGATGGCGATTTCGGATTCGTCGCCTTCGAAGCGGAAGGCGAACCAGCGTTGGGTCTGGCCGCGATATTTGCCCTTGAGGCCGATGCCGATCAGGTGGGCGGGCAGATCGTAGTTGATCCAGTCGGGGGCTTCGGCGAGCAGCGAGACGGTGGTCATGCCGGTTTCCTCGTAAAGCTCGCGGTAGGCAGCCTTCAGCGGGTCCTCGCCCTTGTCGATGCCGCCTTGCGGCATCTGCCAGAGCTGAGCGGAGCCGTCATATTCGGAATTGCCGATCGCGATGCGCCGCCCGGCCCAGACGAGGCCTTGCCGGTTCAGCACCATGATGCCGACGCAGGGGCGGTACGGAAGATCGTCTGCTTTCACCGGTTTCGACTTGTCCTTGCTCATGCGAACGCCTCTTGCTGATCTTGTCTTGCTTACCGGAACAACGAGGTCCGTGCGCCTCGTCCAAATGTCATGCTTACGCTATTGCTGTTGCGGATCCTTGACGAGGGCGGAGACGCCGACGAATTCGATGCCGCGTGTGCTCGCCTCGTCCATCCACTGGGAGATGGCCGCGACGCTTTCGTCGAAAGCCGATGCGACACCAATGGCGCCGCCGTTGCGCCGTGCGATGCGCTCGAGCTCGTCAAGCTTCTTCAGGATCGCCGTGCGGTCGATCTGGTCGTCGACAACCATATCGGCAAAACCATGCGGCACGCCGATCGTCTCGGCCAGTGTCCCCGTCAGCGATTGCGCCGAGGTCGCATCGTCGAGGAACAGCAGTCCGCGACGGCCAACGTCACGCATCACCGGCTCGAGCGCATCGGCATCGGAAAGAAAACGCCCGCCGAGAAAATTCATGATGCCGGTGTAGTTGGTGATCTGGGCCAGCGAATAATGCAGTTCCGACAGGTTTTTCTTCGCGTCCAGCGCGACGCGCAGCGTATGCGGGCCGGGATTGTTGTCGGGATAATCGAACGGCTCGAACGGCACCTGCAACAGGATTTCGTGGCCCGTGCGGCGGGCCTCCTGCATCCAGCGCTGCAGGCTGTTGCCGGTGGCGGCAAAGGCCATCGTCACATCCGGAGACAAATCGCGCAGCGCATTCTGCGTGCCCGTCTGGCTGAGGCCGAGGCCGCCGACCACCAGCGCGATGCGGATGCCGCGGGCGCCAGACCAGGGCCGTGCATATTGATCCATCGGCCGCAGGCCATCCGGGCCGGTGATCGGCAGGCGCCCTTCGGGGCTATCCTCCAAGAGGGCATCGTTCGGAAAAGTGGCAAGGCGTGGGTCCTGGCCCTTCGTCCGGCCGACTTCGATGAAGGCGGGGCCGTCGCCGTCGCGCTGCTTGGGCGAGAATTTGGTGACGATGGAACCGTTGTCCGTCAGCGTTTCCTCGACATGAGCCCCGGAGAGGGCACCGCTCGGCTGCTGCTTCTTGAGCCTGTTGCCGTCCGCGGCCGCTTCTGCCGCGGTCTTTTCGCCCGGTTGCGAGGCTTCCGCGACGGCTTGCGTTTCCGGCTTCGGTTGAACGATCAGGCCGGTCGGTTTCAGGACGGTCCAGGCGGAAATGCCGATCAGTGCCAGCACGCCAATGCCAAGCGACAGGCGGCCGAAAGTCAGGCCCGATTTCGCAGCTTTGGAGGAACGCGTCTTGCGGTTTTGACCAAGAGGAGCGTTGAGATCTGTTCCCAAGAGGGCCTCTGTCGTTCCGGGTTGCGATGGCGGAAGCCTTGGGCGAAGGCGTTCCCTTAAGAATCGAAACCGCCGCCCGGCCGGAGCCAGGCGGCGAATGTCGTCATGCGATCCGCTTTGTCAGCGGATGTTTACTGCTTCAGCTCGGCTTTTTCGGGATTGGCCGGGAAGGCCGGGTCCGTCTTCTTGCCGCGCAACAGGTCGAGCGCGTAGTTCAGCTGCAGGTCGTCCTTGGCTTCCGGCGGGACATAGGCAACCGAGCCGGAGCCTTCATCCGTTTCGCTCTGGCCCTGGATATGACCGCGCAGGCTGGATTCGCTCGTCGTCTCGACCTTGCCGAGCAGTTCCGGCGGCAGCGGCTGTTCGACCTTGATGTCCGGCGAGATGCCGGTGCCCTGGATAGACTTGCCCGACGGCGTGTAATAGAGCGCGGTGGTCAGACGCAACGCGCCGGCTTCGCCGAGCGGGATGATGGTCTGGACCGAGCCCTTGCCGAAGGAACGCGTTCCGAGAACGGTGGCGCGCTTCAGGTCCTGCAGAGCGCCGGCGACGATTTCGGAGGCCGATGCCGAGCCGCCGTTGACGAGCACGATCACCGGCTTGTGATCGGTGAGATCGCCTGCCGTCGCATTGAAGCGGCGTGTTTCGTCGGGATTGCGGCCGCGGGTCGATACCACTTCGCCACGCTCCAGGAAGGCATCGGAGACGTTGATTGCCTGATCGAGCAGGCCGCCCGGGTTAAGGCGCAGATCAAGCACGTAGCCTTTCAGCTTGTCGGCCGGAATCTGGGCCTGAATCTTCTCGATGCCGGCCTTCAGGTCGTCATAGGTCTTTTCGGTGAAGGAAATCACGCGCAGGTAACCGACGTCGCCTTCGACACGGAACTTGACGGCGCGAACGGCGATGATATCGCGAATGATTGTCAGTTCGATCGGCTTCTCGGCGCCTTTGCGCAGAATGGTCAGCTTGATCGGCTTGCCGACGGCGCCGCGCATCTTGTCGACGGCTTCTTCGAGCTTCAGGCCGCGCACGTCCTGACCATCGATCTTGGAAATGAAGTCGCCGGCGAGAACGCCCGCCTTGGCAGCCGGTGTATCGTCGATCGGGCTGGTGACCTTGACGAGTTCGTCTTCCATCGTGACTTCGATGCCGAGACCGCCGAATTCACCCTTGGTCTGGGTGCGCATGTCTTCCGCGTCGGTGGAATTCATGTAGCTGGAATGCGGATCGAGCGAGGAGAGCATGCCGTTGATGGCATTCTCGATGAGCTTGTCGTCCTGCGGCGGCGTCACGTACTGCGCGCGAACGCGCTCGAAAACATCGCCGAAGATCGACAGTTCACGATACGTCGACGGGTTGGCCGCGACGGCCGGGACGACGGACGAATAAACAACGCCCATGGCGGTTGCACCCATCAGTGCCCCGACCAGAACAAGTGAAGCCCTACGAATCATTGCGTGCCTTTCCGGTGTCTGCTGCGGTCCACCATGGTCGGGAATCAACCGGTTTTCCGTCTTTCCTGAATTCAATGTAAAGTGTTGGCCGTTCGGTTTCCAGCGCCAATGCTGTCGCGCTCGCCACTCTTTTGTTACCCATAGTGCCCAGCGGTTCGCCGGCGACGACGAATTGTCCCTGCTGCACGGTCACGCCTTCCAGCCCCGAGAGAACGACATGATAGCCGTCGCCGGGATTGAGGATGATCATCTGGCCGTAACTGCGAAACGTTCCGGCAAAGACGATCCAGCCATCGGATGGCGCTGTCACCAAAGCCCCTGCATTGGTCTCGAGCATCATGCCCTGGAGCGAATGTCCCGTGCCGTCGGCGTCGCCAAACCGGCGCAGGATCGATCCGGCAACCGGAAGCGCGAGCTTTTTCTGCAGGTCTGAAAAGGCATATGCAGGCGCAATGCGGTTTTTGTCGGGCGTAGCGCTGTTTGCCAGTTCGCGGGCCTCGGCCCGCTGCGCCTCCGACATCAGTCGACGTTTTTCCTCGTCGGCTTTGGCCGCCGCCGCGGCATCGCGCACCGAGGCGATCTCCGTTTCGATCGAACCGATCAGGCCCTCGAGGCTGGTTGCCTGCGCGGCGAGCTGCTCGGCCTTGCGGCGTTCGGATGCAAGCTCGGTGGCGCTGCGCTGCTTCAGCTTCTGTTTTTCGACTATCAGCATGTTCATGCGCCGCTCTTCCTCGAGCCGAGCCGTCATGTCGTCGCCAAGCGCCTGTTTCTGTGCGATGATCTCCTTGCGAACGCCGGCAAGAGCCTTGAGATCGGCGGCAAGGTTTTCGGTCTCATGGCGGATGCCGGGGACGACTGCGCCGAGCAGAATGGCGCTGCGGACAGAGGCCAGCGCGTCTTCCGGCGTCACAAGCAGCGCCGGCGGCGGATTGCGCCCCATCCGCTGCAGCGCCGCCAGCACCTCGGCAAGTACGCCGCGCCGGGCGCGCAGCGATGTGTGAACGGCGTCTTCCTTTGTCCGCAATGTCGTCAGCTTCTCTTCGCCATCGACGATCTGTTGCTCAAGCGCCTTGCGCTTGTCAGCCGAGGTGACGATCGCCGTCCTCAGCGATTCGCTGGTTTTTTCAAGGTCGGCGATACTGGCCTGCAGTTCCGCAGCGCGGTCGTTCGACAGTGTGATGGTCTTCGACAGCGCTTCCAGTTCGCTGCGCGTGCTGTCGCGCTTGAGCGCGAGATCACTGGCGGGGTCCGCCGGCACCTGTTCAGTGGCGCCTTGCGGGTTTCGATCCGTCGTCTCTGCGCTCTGTGCTGCGACGTCGGTGGCAAGAAGAAGGCCGGCGGCCAACAGGCCTGCGCGCAAGCGGAGCCATCCGATGCTTCCCGGTTGCCTCCTGCTCGTCTGCCTTGTTGCGCCTGTTGTCATTTAGCCATTCGTTCTCAGCCGTCTGCTCGATCAAAACCCTACGCTGATTTGGCCGCCATCGCCAACAGCCATCCCCGGCAATTGCGGCATCCGGATGGCGGGCGCGGCGGCGATATTTCAGACCCGATGATAGGGATGGCCGGAAAGGATGGTGACGGCGCGATAAAGTTGCTCCGCGATCAGGATGCGCACCAGCTGATGCGGCCAAGTCATCTTGCCGAGGCAGATGACGGCATCCGCCTTGCCGTGAAGGGCGGGATCCAGTCCGTCGGCGCCGCCGATGGCGATCGTCATGTCGCGCTTTCCACTATCGCGGAAGGAACCGATAAGGCCAGCGAAGCCTTCCGAATCGAGTGCCTTGCCACGTTCGTCAAGCAGGATAAGAACGCTGGCTTCCGGCAGAGATTTTTCGAGCAGCACCGCTTCTTCGCGCTTGCGCGTATCGGCGCTCGACGCGCGGCTTTCCGGGACTTCGGTCACGCGTGAGAGTTCGAGGCCGATTGCGGGGCCTGCCTTGGAAAAGCGGTCGAGATAACGCGCCGCAAGATCCTTTTCCGGGCCGGCCTTGAGGCGCCCGACGGCGAAGAGGCCAACCCGCATGTCATTTCCTCGATTTTGTCACACCCGCAACGGCGTCGCCGCCTCTATCGGCGGACGAGAGGCACATTCTTTCCTGTCCAGCGGAGCGCTGGTGCCGGACTTCATTCTGCAACGGGCCGCAATCAGATAACGTACCCTGCACGACCATTACAGGATCCAAATGTGTCACCGCCGTTCAAGCGTCCACACAGGACGCCGGACGCTCAGTGCAATGTGCCGTCTTCCATATCCGGTGCGGCCCACATCTTTTCGATGTTGTAGAACTCGCGGATTTCCGGACGGAATACGTGAACGATGATATCGCCGCCGTCGATCAGCACCCAGTCGCCGGTCTCCAGACCTTCGACGCGGGCATTGCCCTGGCCACCATCCTTGAGGTCGGTGATCAGGTGATCGGCTATCGCCATGACATGCCTGCTCGACCGCCCGGAGACCACGACCATGTAGTCTCCCAGCGCCGATTTCCCGGCAATGTTGATGGTGACAATATCTTCTGCCTTCGAGTCCTCGAGACTGCCGAGAACCAGGTGAAGAGCACGGGTAGCGGCTTCGTCGCTACGTTCCGTGCTTTTAGGGAAAATGCGTGTGACGCTTCCCTTGGCTTGTACTGTTGTCAGGGTTTTTCCTTTCCGAATGACATACAGACACTTTCGATTCGAATGTCGCTCGAACCGATGCCTAAATGTAGGCACCAATGCCTTAAGGTTTCAAGACACGAGAAGTAAATGACGGTTAATCATTGCTTGCGCACATCAAGATTTCGCCCGCAATGCTGTCGAACTCAGTGGTGAGCGCGGCCCGTGGATGAAGGTCCAGGCGGGGGCCTTGCGCCAGGCAAGACTTGCCGCATGCGCTTCGTCGATGCGGGCATAGTCGAAGGTTTTCGCCATCTTCGAGGACAGATAGGACAGAGTGTCGCCCGGGCGGTCGATGACGGCGATGGGGAAGGTGCAGGCGATCTTTTGCCAATCCTGCCAGAGGTGGAAATTTTTCAGGTTGTCGGCACCCATGATCCAGACGAAGCGGATGCTCCGGTTTCTTTCGCGGATTTTTTCCAGCGTGCGAGCGGTATAGCTTTGCTCGAGCGATTGCTCGAAGGCGGTCACCTTGATGCGCGGGTCGCTGGCGATGGCCTTGCTGAGCGCAATTCGCTCAGTGAGTGGAGCCAGATGGTTGCGGCTTTTCAACGGATTGCCGGGGGTCACCATCCACCAGAGTTGGTCGAGGCCGAGCCGCCGCAGCGCGATATCGGCAACGAGCACGTGGCCGTCATGCGGCGGATTGAACGAGCCGCCGAAAAGACCGACCGTCATGCCGCGCTCGACATGGGGCATTTTCAGGTAGAACGGATCGACGTGGCCTGAATGCACCTACGGCCGGACCTGACCGGTGCCACGCACCCTGTATTTGAACGAGGTCAACTGTTCGACGCCGACAGGGCCGCGCGCGTGCATCTTGCCCGTGGCAATGCCGATCTCACCGCCCATACCGAACTCACCGCCATCGGCAAACTGGGTCGAGGCATTGTGGAGAAGGATGGCGGAATCGACCTCGGCGAAGAATCGCTCGACGACCGCGGAATCTTCGGCGATGACGGCTTCGGTATGGGACGACGACCAAGCGGCGATATGATCGATGGCGCCGGCAATGCCGTCGACAAGCGTCACCGAAATGATGGCATCGAGATATTCCGTCGCCCAGTCTTCTTCCGTCGCAGCGATCAGGCCTGGCACGATGGCGCGGATGTCTTCGCTCGCCCTGACTTCGCAGCCGGCTTCACGAAGCGCCGTAACCAGCGGCACGACGAATTTGTCTTTTGCCTTGCGGTCAATCAGCAGAGTCTCCGCCGAGCCGCAGATGCCGGTGCGCCGCATCTTGGCGTTGACGACGATCCGTGTCGCCATGTCCAGATCGGCCGAAGCGTCGATATAGACGTGGCAGAGGCCTTCGAGGTGGGCAAAAACCGGTACACGCGCCTCATTCTGGACGCGGGCGACCAGGCTTTTACCGCCGCGCGGAACGATGACGTCGATTGAGCCGCCAAGGCCCGTCAACATGGCGCCAACGGCCGAGCGGTCGGCGACCGGAACCATCTGGATCGCATGCTCTGGAAGTCCGGCATCTTTCAGCCCCTGAACCAGGCAGGCATGGATCGCCTGCGATGAATGCAGGCTGTCCGACCCGCCACGCAGGATGACGGCATTGCCCGCCTTCAGGCACAGCGCGCCGGCATCCGCCGTCACGTTCGGCCGGCTTTCGTAGATGACGCCGATGACGCCGAGCGGCGTGCGAACGCGTTCAATGTGCAAGCCGTTCGGACGATCCCATTCGGCGATGATGTCGCCGACCGGGTCCGGCAGCTCCGCAATGGCGCGGATGGCGTTGGCCATATCGAGAACGCGGCTTTCCGAGAGCGTCAGGCGGTCGAGGAAGGAAGCCGCAACGCCGGTTTCGCGGGCGTTTTCAAGGTCGAGCGCATTGGCGGCGAGGATCTCGTCCTTGCGGGCGACGATGTTGGTGGCCATGCTGACGAGGGCTGCATGTTTGCGTTCGGCCGACGCCGTGGCGAGCGGACGGCTGGCGGCGCGCGCCTGCTTGCCGATGACGGCCATCAGTTCCTGGATTTCTTTCTTTCTTGCGTCGTCAAGCATGCGCGTCGCTCCTCACCGCATCGATTTCCCGCTTTGCCGGTGCCGTCATCACCATGTCGTCCCGGTGGACCATGGCAGAACGTCCGGCATAGCCGAGAATAGCGGCAATTTCCGCCGATTTCTTGCCGGCGATCTGGCGTGCCTCGTCGGCATCGTATCCCGCCAGTCCTCGGGCGATTTCGCGGCCTTCGCCACCGATGATGGCGATCGTGTCACCACGGCTGAACGAGCCTGTAACCTGACGTACGCCCGCAGGAAGCAGGCTCTTTCCCGATCGCAACGCGGTTTCGGCGCCGGCATCGATGGCGAGGCTGCCAGCCGGAAGCAATTGCCCGGCGATCCATGTCTTTCGCGCCGTCACCGGCGAGCCGGACGGCGCGAACCAGGAGGAGCGGGCACCTTCACCGATTGCCGACAGCGGATGATCCACCTTGCCCGACGCGATGATCATGGCGCAGCCGGCACCGGTGGCGATCTTGCCGGCATCGATCTTGGTACGCATGCCGCCGCGTGAAAGTTCGGAGGCAGCGCCGCCGGCCATCGCTTCGATCTGAGGGGTAATCTCCGCGATGGTTTCGAGAAAGCGGGCATCGGGATCGAGATGCGGAGGGGCAGTGTAGAGCCCGTCAATATCGGAGAGAAGCACGAGCAGATCGGCGCCGGTCATGGTGGCGACCCGCGCAGCCAGCCGATCGTTGTCGCCATAGCGGATTTCGGTGGTGGCGACGGTATCGTTCTCGTTGATGATCGGCACGGCGCCCATCTTCAGGAGCTGGCTGATGGTGGCGCGGGCGTTGAGATAGCGGCGGCGTTCCTCGGTGTCACCGAGCGTCAGCAGGATCTGTCCGGCGACGATTTCGTCGATCGACAGGCTTTCCGACCAGGCACGGGCGAGCGCAATCTGACCGACAGCCGCCGCTGCCTGGCTTTCTTCAAGTTTCAAGACGCCCGGCGCGAGATCGAGCACGGATCGTCCAAGTGCGATGGCGCCAGAGGAAACGACAAGGACATCGATCCCCTTGGCTCGCAAAGCTGCGATATCGGCGCACATGGCATTCAGCCAATGTTTCTTCAGGCCTGTCTTGCGATCTACAAGCAGGGCCGAGCCGATCTTGATCACAATCCGGCGGTACTTTTCCAGCGGTTTGCGTTGCGCCGTCATGTCAGTCTTCTTCTTCGCCCGTGTAGGTTTGCGCCGCGACGATGATATCGCGCAGGCCACGAAGGGTCTCGGTCATGCCGGTGCCGACGACGGCCGAGAGGAGCAGCGGTGGCTGGCCGCAAGCCTTGGCCAAGGCCTTCTGCTTCTTCTTCAGCTCCGCCGGATCGAGCACGTCGATCTGCGACAGCGCGACGATTTCCGGCTTGTCGAGCAATTCACCGCCATAGGCTTCCAGCTCGTGCTTCACCGTCTTGTAGGCTTTGGCGACATCCTCTTCCTGCGAAGAGACGAGATGCAGCAGCACCCGGGTGCGCTCGACATGGCCAAGGAACCGGTCTCCGAGGCCGACGCCGTCATGGGCGCCTTCGATGAGGCCGGGAATATCGGCGAGGATGAATTCGCGGCCATCGATCGTCGCCACGCCGAGATTGGGATGCAGCGTCGTGAACGGGTAGTTGGCGATCTTCGGGCGAGCGCGGGTGACCGTTGCAAGGAAGGTCGACTTGCCGGCGTTGGGCAGCCCGACGAGACCGGCATCGGCGATCAGCTTCAGCCGCAGCCAGATCGTCTTTTCTTCGCCCTCGAGGCCCGGATTGGCCCAGTTGGGCGCCTGGTTGGTCGAGGATTTGAAATGGGTATTGCCGAAACCGCCATTGCCGCCGGCGGCCAGGCGAAAACGCTGACCCTCGGTGATCATGTCGACAATCATCGTCTCGGAATCCTCCTCGAAGATCTGCGTGCCGACCGGGACCTTGAGCGTCACGTCGGCGCCGCCGGCGCCCGTGCGGTTGCGGCCCATGCCATGGATGCCGGTGCCGCCCTTGAAATGCTGCTGGAAGCGGAAATCGATCAGCGTGTTCAGGCCGTTGACGGCCTCAACCCAGACATCGCCACCGCGGCCACCGTCGCCGCCGTCCGGGCCGCCGAACTCGATGAATTTCTCGCGCCGGAACGACACAGCGCCAGCACCGCCGTCGCCGGAGCGGATATAGACTTTTGCTTCGTCGAGAAATTTCATCGCACTGCCATCTGTTGTGTGTATTTGCCTGCCGTATTTGCCGCCATCGATATAGGCGCTTACCCCGGAGGTCAAAGAATATCGTGAAGTTTTTGAGCCGCAACGCCTGCCGTGGCGTCGATCTTTGAGAATGTTTCCGTCTCTCGGATCGTTTCTTCTCTCCGGAAAGACAATATCGCGGTCCTGCCGATCAAGCGGCGGGCTCATGAAGTGCGACCGGATACTTGGACGAAAGAACCATGCCTAAAAAACCGCCCTGCCATGCAAGGCCGGTCAAATATCAGGCAGATGCAGAGATCACTATCCCGGAAAATCTGATTTTTTAAAGCTGGCACAAGTCTTGCTGCTCTCGCTTGTATGCAAGATAGCCCCGCCACGTCCACACTCCAGAACACCATCGAAGAAGCCATCGTTTCGGGGATTCTCAGCGCCCGGATCAGGCCAGGCACCCGGCTCAGCGAAAACCAGCTTGCCGGCCTTTTCGGGGTTTCCCGCACCCGCGTGCGCGAGGCGATGATGCGGCTGGAGACGCGCTGTATCGTGCATGTCAGCCCGCGTCGCGGCTGGTTCGTCGTCGAACCTTCGGCGGAAGAGGCCATGATGGTCTATGGCGCGCGACGCGTCATCGAAGCCGGCTTGTTGCGTAGCATGCGGGTCCTGAGCGATGAGGGGCGCGCGGCGGTCCGGGGCCATTTGGCGCAGGAAAAGGCGGCCATGGACGCCGGCGATCGCCAGCGACTGACCTGCCTGATGGGCGATTTTCATATCCGCATCGCCGAACTCGCCGGAAACCCGGTTCTCACCGAAATACTCCGCGATCTGACCGCGCGAACCATCCTCATTTCGATGCTCTATCAATCCGACTTTCACGCTCTTCAGTCGCATCTCGGCCATTGCCGGATCGCTGACGCGATGGAAAGCGGCGATTTTGCAAAGGCGGCCGAGCTGTCGGTCGAGCATCTCGACGACGTTGAAACGGGGCTGGATCTGACACAGCGCCCCGATCCGCTTTCGGAGCTTCGCAGCTCCCTTTCTCTTCCTCCCAGGAGCGTCCCGTCCCCCGATGGCGGCACGAAGACCAAGCCCACCACCACAAAAGGAGAATGATCAGTGTTTGCAAAGAAGATATTTGTCGCCGCCGCGCTATTCGCGGGCACGCTCGGCCTTGCCTCGGTATCGCATGCCGATGCCCTGAGCGACATCACCGCCAGGGGCACGTTGCGCGTGGCGGTGCCGCAAGACTTTCCGCCCTTCGGAAGCGTCGGCACCGACATGGCGCCGATGGGCTATGACATCGACATGGCCAATCTCATCGCCGAAAAACTTGGCGTGAAGACGGAACTCGTCCCCGTCACCAGCGCCAACCGCATTCCCTATCTGCAGACCAACAAGGTCGATCTCGTCATCTCCAGCCTCGGCAAGAATGCCGAGCGGGAAGCGGTGATCGATTTCACCGCCGCCTATGCGCCGTTCTTCAATGGTGTTTTCGCCCCTGCCGACGTTACGGTTGCCAAGGCCGAGGACCTGTCTGGCAAGGTTGTCGGCGTGACCCGCGGCGCGGTCGAGGATCTGGAACTCACCAAGATCGCACCGGCCGACCTGACCATCAAGCGCTATGAAGATAACAACGGCACGATTTCGGCCTTCCTGTCCGGTCAGGTGGAGCTTGTGGCGACCGGTAACGTCGTCGCGGCGGCCATCCTTGCCAAGAACCCGCCCAAGCGGCCTGAACTGAAATTCCTGATCAAGAACTCGCCCTGCTACATCGGCCTCAACAAGAACGAGGCGGCGCTCGCGGAAAAGGTCAACGCGGTCATCGCCACTGCCAAGACGGACGGCACGCTGAACGCAATCGCCCAGAAATGGCTCGGAACGGATCTTCCCACCGATCTCTGATCATCGGCGACCTGTCATCCCGCAATCAAGGCGGGATGACACCCTGGTCAAAAGAGAGGGAAAACCGTCTTGAGCTACCATTTCGAATTCAACTGGCTGCTGCAGTACTATCCGGAGATCGTCAAGGGCATCGGAATAACGCTGCAATTGATCCTGATCGGCGCAGTGCTCGGTATCGCACTCGGCATTGCCTGCGCCTGGGCCCGTGCGCTTGGGCCGGCCTGGCTGAAACCGATCGTCGCGGCCTATGTGGAACTGATCCGCAACACGCCGTTCCTGATCCAGCTGTTCTTCATCTTCTTCGGCTTGCCGTCGCTCGGGCTGCAGCTCGGTGAACTGCAGGCTGCCAACATCGCCATGATCGTCAATCTCGGCGCCTATAGCTGCGAGATCATCCGGGCGGGGATCCAATCAACGCCGAAGGGGCAGTTCGAAGCAGGGGCCAGCCTGGCGATGACGCCGTTCGAAACCTTCCGCCATGTCGTGCTGGTGCCGTCGCTCCAGCGGATCTGGCCGGCGCTGTCCTCCCAGGTGGTCATCGTCATGCTCGGCTCCTCTGTGGTCTCGCAGATCGCCGCCGAAGACCTGACCTTCGCCGCCAATTTCATCCAGTCGCGCACCTTCCGCGCCTTCGAGGCTTACATGGTCTCCACAGCGATCTATCTCATCCTGGCGATCCTGCTGCGTCAGGTTCTGGGCATCGTGGGTAGCTTCATCTTTCCGCGGAGGACAGCGCGATGACCGAATTCACCCTGTGGGACATCCTTCGAAACCTGCTGCTCGCCACGCGCTGGACGATCGTTCTCTCGCTCGTGTCCTTCATCGGCGGCGGTGCCGTCGGCCTCCTCCTGCTGTTCGCGCGAATCAGCACCCGCAAGGCGATCCGCACCTTTGCTCGATGCTACATCGAGCTCTTTCAGGGAACGCCGCTCCTGATGCAGCTCTTCATCGCCTTCTTCGGTCTCGGCCTTTTCGGCATAGACGTGCCGGCGTGGCTTGCGGCTGGCCTCGCGCTCATTCTCTGGACAGCGTCTTTCCTTGCCGAAATCTGGCGAGGATGCGTCGAAGCGATCGCGAAGGGGCAATGGGAAGCCTCGGCGAGCCTTGGAATGGGCCGGCTCCAGCAGATGCGCTACGTCATCCTGCCGCAGGCGATGAAGATTGCCGTCCCGCCGACGGTTGGCTTTTCGGTACAGGTCATCAAGGGCACGGCGCTGACCTCGATCATCGGTTTCGTCGAGTTGTCGAAGGCCGGCACCGTCGTCACCAACGCCACGTTCCTGCCGTTCACGGTCTACGGTCTCGTCGCCCTCATCTATTTCGCGCTCTGCTGGCCCCTGTCCAGGAGCAGCCAGTTCCTCGAAAGGAAGCTCAATGTCGCTCATCGAAATCACTGAAGTTCGCAAGAGCTTCGGACCGAACGAGGTCTTGAAAGGCATCAATCTCGACGTCGCGCCCGGCGAAGTCATTGCGATTATCGGCAAGAGCGGATCGGGAAAATCGACGCTGCTGCGCTGCATCAACGGGCTGGAAATGATCAGCGGCGGGTCGATTTCGGTCGCTGGCGCCCAGTTGCTGGATGATCAGCTGCATCTGAAGACACTGCGGCTGAAGGTCGGGATGATCTTCCAGCAGTTCAATCTCTTTCCGCATCTGACGGTCGGCGGCAATGTCATCCTGTCGCAGACCGTGGTGAAGAAAACGGACGCAAAGGCTGCCGAAGCCATGGCCCGCAGGATGCTGGATCGTGTCGGCCTCGGCCACAAGTTCGATGCCTATCCGGACGAACTGTCCGGTGGGCAGCAGCAGCGCGTGGCGATCGCCCGGGCGCTGGCCATGGAGCCGATCGCGCTTCTGTGCGACGAGATCACCTCGGCTCTCGATCCGGAGCTGGTGGCCGAGGTGCTTTCGGTCGTGCGGGAGCTTGCTGCCGAAGGCATGACGCTGCTGATGGTGACGCATGAAATGAAGTTCGCCCGCGACGTCTGCTCGCGCGTCGTCTTCATGCACCAGGGCCGCGTTCACGAGATCGGGCCGCCGGGCGAGGTGTTTTCCAACCCGCAGACGCCGGAGCTCAAACAGTTTCTCGGCGTCCATTGAGTGCAATATGATGGTAAGAACCCCGCGGACGCAACAGCTTCCGCGGGGTCCCTTTGACCGGAAATCACGGCGCGCGCAGATCGGCCGCCATGATCCTGGTTTCGATATGGCTCACCATGCCGTTGCGGGCGAGCGCATAGATCTGGCTGCAGCCGGTGATCTCGAAGCCGAGTTTCTTCTGCAGCTTCAGCGAGCCAGCATTGTCGGCAAACACGCCGGAATGCAGGATGGTGCCGGGCATGCGCCGGAAGAAGCGTTCGGCCGCGGCGTGGACCGCTTCGCTGGCATAACCACGGTTCCAGTAGTAGCGGTTCAGCCAGTAGCCGAGATGCCACTGGCCGTGGCGAAGCTCGATGCCGACGCAGCCGATATGGACGTCGTCGCCGGTGGTGATTGCCAGCGTCCAGTCGGCAGTGAGCCCCGAACTCTGCCGGATGAGCCAGTCGAGTGCATCCTGCCGATGGTACGGCGCCGAGACCCGCGCCAGCATGCGCGAGACCTGATAGTCACCCAGCGACTGCGCAATGGCGTCCGCATCGGACAGCCGGTGCGGACGCAGTGTCAGCCGCGCTGTTTGAATGACCGGGCAGGGGCCGGGATCGGGACGAGCCGCAGCCTTCGGCCGTTCACGCAGATGAGCGGTCATCTCAGGCCTCCCCAGCTGCGCAACGACATCCAGGTCTTGCGGTCGAGCCGGTACCATTCGACCGACATCATGCCGCCGAGCGCCAGGCTGTCGACCATGCCGGAGCCCTGGAACTGGAACCCGCACTTCTGGATGACCCGCCGCGAAGCGACGTTCATGACCCGGCAGCGCGCATCGATCTGGTCGATGTCGCGGGTGCGGAAGGCCATGTCGGTCAGCGCCTGGGCTGCCTCGGTGGCATACCCCTTGTTCCAGTGCGGTTCGCCCAGCCAGTAGCCGAGCTCCGCCGTCTTGCCGTCGGGGTGCGGTTCGATACCGCAGCAACCGAGAAATGCGCCATTATCCGCTTTGGTAATCGCATAGACGCACTTGCCAATCGCGCCCGTCTTCGTACGACGTACGAAATCCGCGGCATCGGCAACCGTGTACGGATGCGGCATGCGCGAAACCATGGTGGCGATATTGGCGTTGTTGGCAAGATGGGCAAGGGCGTCGATATCGTCTTCATGGGGCGCGCGCAAAACGAGCCTGGGCGATAACAATATCGGGCAATCGGTCCTTGACCGCTGAGGCCTCAGCCTCTCCTCGGGAGACCGCGATTGGCTCTCCCTCATCAATTCGCTCTGCATGATCAGTCCTCCAAGACGTGAAAAAGGGGAAATCGGGCATTGCCCCATCTCCCCTTTTGATCTTGGTCTGAACCAGATGCGGTCAGCCGGGTCGATGAGACGCCGGCTGTTTTAGAGCGCTACCGGCTTATTCCGCTGCTTCGGCTTTCGGCATTACAGACACGTATACGCGGCCATTGGCCTTCGTACGGTAGTCCACGTTGCCCGCCGTAAGTGCAAAAATGGTATGGTCCTTGCCGAGGCCGACATTGGCGCCCGGATGCCACTGGGTTCCGCGCTGACGCAGAATGATGTTGCCCGGAACGACGACTTCGCCGCCGAACTTCTTCACGCCGAGGCGCTTGGACTGCGAATCGCGACCGTTGCGCGAGGAACCGCCAGCTTTTTTGTGTGCCATGGGTGTTCTCCTTTAACCTTTGATCCGTTGTCTCAGTTTGCAGCTTCTGCGGCAGCGTCTTCAGACTTCTTGGAAGCCTTCTTCGCCTTCGCGCCGGCAACAGCAGCGATGTCCAGGATGCGGACAGTCGTGTTGTGCTGGCGATGACCGCGGGTACGCTTCGAGTTCTGGCGACGACGCTTCTTGAAGGCAATGACCTTCTTGGCGCGGCCGTGTTCCACAACTTCGGCGCTGACAACGGCACCTTCGACAAACGGAGCACCGATGGTTGCATCGGCGCCGACGCCGACCATCAGGATCTCGGTGAATTCAATCTTGTCGCCTGCGGCGCCTTCCAATTTTTCAATCGTCAGAACGTCGTTGGCTGCCACGCGGTACTGTTTACCGCCGGTCTTGATGACTGCGAACATTTTTTATCCTTTCATGTTCGTTCCGGCTCTTCGCTTAAGGCGAGGCCGTCTTTTTCTTCAGTCGGACATGACAAGGCCTTTCGGTCTTGCCGGTGAACGGGCGCAAAACACACCCGGCGCGGTGAGGGCATGCCACACCACTTCAATTGCGCGGATTAATGGAAGCGCCGAAAACTGTCAAGGCGGGCGTCACGAATTCGTCAAATATTCCTTGTCGCTACCCCTTGTCATCGCCGAAAACTGCCGCTATGAACCGCCTCGCGCTAACGGCGCCGACCAGCATATCCGGAGAGGTGGCAGAGTGGTCGAACGCACCGCACTCGAAATGCGGCATACCTGCAAGGGTATCGTGGGTTCAAATCCCACCCTCTCCGCCATATCACTTCTTTGATCTTGATTATCTACACTTTGGTGCCGCCGGCGTTCTCGCGCGGCGCAGTGTCGATCTATCCGCATTTCTCTCATCGCTTGCGGCGCCGGAATGAACGCGTCAGTTGCCTGCGCGATTTTCTCTCCCAGCGCTCTATTTTTCTCCGAACCTTGCCACAAATGGCAGTTTATGCCCCGACGAATGTCGGCCGGCGTGGGAGAAATTGCGAACAGTTTCAAGGGAGAAGTACCATGCGTCTGAACACAACACTCATCGGAGCCGCTTTTGCAGTGCTTGTTTCCGCTGCCGCGGCCAATGCCCAGGTCGTCGTCTCCTCGAAGATCGACACCGAGGGCGGCGTGCTTGGCAATATCATCCTGGCCGTGCTCAAGGCCAACAACATCGAGACGACCGATCGGGTACAGCTCGGGGCGACGCCTGTCGTGCGCAAGGCGATCGCGGCCGGCGAGATCGATATCTATCCGGAATATACCGGCAATGCCGGCTTCTTCTTCGAAAAGGCGGATGATCCGGTCTGGAAGGACGCGGCCAAGGGCTACGAAGAGGCAAAGAAGCTCGACTACGATGCCAACAAGATCGTCTGGCTGACGCCGTCGCCGGCCAACAATACCTGGGCCGTCGCGGTGCGCAAGGATCTGGCCGATGCCAACAGCATCAAGACCTTCAGTGATTTCGGCAAATATGTCTCCGGCGGCGGTGCCGTGGTGCTGGCGGCTTCGTCGGAATTCGTCAATTCGGCTGCGGCCCTGCCGGCGTTCCAGACGACTTATGGATTCACGCTGAAATCGGACCAGCTGATCACGCTGTCAGGCGGTGATACGGCGGCGACGATCGCGGCTGCGGCCAACCAGACCAATGGGGCGAATGCCGCGATGGTCTACGGCACGGATGGCGGTATTGCACCGTCGGGTCTCGTCGTCTTGGAAGACGACAAGTCGGTTCAGCCCGTCTATCAGCCGGCACCGATCATCCGCGAGGCGGTTCTGAAGGAGCACCCGGAAATCGAAACGTTGCTGAAGCCGGTTTTTGAAAAGCTGGATCTCGTCACGTTGCAGGATCTGAATGGCCGCGTTCAGGTCGGCGGCGAGCCTGCCAAGACGGTCGCGGAAGATTTCCTGAAGAAGAACGGCTTTCTGAAATAAGCTGCCGCCAGACGGCCGGTTCCTTTTCCATGGAGGGAGCCGGCCCAGGCCGGACGGCGGGGATGGCAGTTTGAGTATTCGCTTCGACAAGCTGGGCGTGGTGATCGCTCTTCTCATCGCCTATGGTGCGCTTGTCGCGCCATTTGCGACCTTGCGCGCCAATCGCATCGTGCCGGGCGAAGCGAAAATGATCCTCGACGCCCTGCCGGCCGGTGCGGGAATTGCGTTGCTGGTTCTGATTGTGTTCGCCGCTGTCATCGTTCTCCTGAAAACGCCGACGTTGATCCGGCTCGCTACCGCAGCCGCTGCACTCGTCGCCCTCGCTCTTTTCGTCGGCATGGCCGCGACGCATCTGACACCTCCGGAAAACACCTACGCCCGGGTCTCCCCGGCCTCCGGCTTCTGGATATTGCTGTTTGCCTTTGCGCTTCTTGCAGCTGATTCGATCACGCGGCTGAGGCCGCAGCCTGCCATCCGGGTGCTGCTGCTGCTGATCACGCTCGGCGGGGCTGCGGCCATCCTGATGTCGGGCCTTTGGGATGGCCTGTCGATCCTCAAGGAATATGCCGGCCGCGCCGACGTGTTCTGGCTCGAGGCCGGCAAGCATGTGACGCTGGCGCTCGGTTCGCTTTTTGCCTCGGTCGCCGTCGGCCTGCCGCTCGGCATTCTCTGCCACCGGGTCGTGCCGTTGCGCGCGGCCGTGCTCAATACGCTGAACCTCATCCAGACGATCCCGTCGATCGCGCTGTTCGGTATCCTCATCGCGCCGCTCGGCTGGATCGCCGTCCATGTGCCGGGGGCCGCGGCTATCGGTATCCGTGGCATCGGTGCCGCGCCCGCCTTTGTGGCGCTCTTTCTCTATTCGCTGCTGCCGGTGGTCGCCAATACGGTGGTCGGGCTTGGAGGCGTGCCGCGCGAGGCCAACGAGGCGGCGCGCGGCATCGGCATGACGGACCGGCAGAGACTTTTCGGGATCGAGCTGCCGCTTGCCATGCCGGTCATTCTCACAGGCATCCGCATCGTGCTCGTCCAGAATATCGGGCTTGCCACGATCGCGGCGCTGATCGGCGGCGGCGGGTTCGGTGTCTTCGTGTTTCAGGGCATCGGCCAGACGGCGATGGACCTGGTGCTTCTCGGCGCGGTGCCGACGGTGGTGCTGGCTTTCACGGCCGCCATCGTGCTCGATGCCCTCATTGAAATGAACGCTCCTCAGCGAAACCGAGGCAGGACCGCATGATCGAAATCGATGGGATCACCAAGCGCTATGACGGCAATACGGTCGTCAACAATGTGACGATGACGATCGAGCCGCGCACGGTGACGGTCATTGTCGGGACCTCCGGTTCCGGCAAGACGACGCTTCTGCGGATGATCAACCGGCTGGTCGAGCCGACCGCCGGCGCTATCCGTCTGGATGGCGAGGACAATCGCGCCATGCCGGGCTATGAGCTGCGCCGCCGCATCGGCTATGCCATCCAGGGGCACGGCCTTTTCCCGCATCGCACGGTCGCGCAGAACATCGCCACCGTTCCGGTGCTGCTCGGCTGGGACAAGGCGCGGATCGACGCCAAGGTGGCGGAGCTGCTGGCGCTATTCCAGCTCGATCCGGCTCAGTTTGCCGGACGTTTTCCCCACGAGCTGTCCGGCGGGCAGCAGCAGCGCGTCGGCGTTGCGCGGGCGCTGGCGGCGGAGCCGAACGTGCTGTTGATGGACGAACCCTTCGGTGCGCTTGATCCGATCATTCGGGCCAAGGCGCAGGCAGACCTTCTCGACATTCAGAAACTTTTGAAAACCACCATCGTGCTGGTGACGCACGATATGGACGAGGCGTTTCATCTGGCTAACAAGATTGCCGTCATGGACAAGGGTGAGCTCGTCCAATACGGCGAGCCCGCCGAGCTGGTCAAAAATCCGGCGACGGAGTTCGTGCAGACGCTGATCGGCGCCAGCGAGAGGCCCTTCCGGCTGCTGTCGATAGAGACCGCGGCAGAAGCGGTCGAGCCGGGTACGGCAGACGGCAAGCCGCTGCCGGAGGCGACAAGCCAGCGGGATGCGCTGTCCCAGCTGCTCTGGACCGGCCGAAATGCCCTGCCGGTCGCCGCCGCCGACGGCACGATCCTTGGCAAGGTAACCTTGGAAGGGCTGACCAGGCGAGCAGCGAAGCCGCAATGAAGGCGTGGATTCCCCCTATCTTGCGTTTGGTGCTGTTGGTGGTCCTCATCGCCTTCCTGGTTTCCCCTGACTGGTTTGGGCCGCTTTTGAAACCTCTGGTGCAGGACACTGCGCCGGCGATCTACAATCAGGGCAGCCTGCTGACGCTGACGCTTCTTCATCTGCGCATTGTCGCGATCGCCACGGCAGGGGCCGTTGCCGTCGCAGTGACACTGGCCATTCTCGTGACGCGGCCTTTCGGGGCGGAATTCCTGCCGCTGTCGCGCAGTCTTGTGAATATCGGCCAGACATTTCCGCCGGTGGCCGTGCTGGCGCTTGCCGTGCCTGCCCTCGGCTTCGGCGAGAAGCCGACGCTGGTCGCATTGTTTCTCTATGGCCTGCTGCCGATCTTCGAAAATACGCTGACAGGACTGACGACCCTGCCGCCATCCGTGATGGAGGCGGCACGCGGTTCCGGCATGACGGATCGCCAGCGGCTCTTCAAGGTGGAACTGCCGCTGGCCATGCCGGTGATCCTTGCGGGCATCCGGCTGTCCGTGGTGATCAGTCTTGCCACCGCAACGATCGGTTCGACCGTCGCGGCAAAGACGCTCGGGGAAGTCATCATTGCCGGGCTGCAATCCAACAATATCGCCTTCGTCCTGCAAGGCGGCTTGATCGTCGGGGCTTTGGCCGTGCTGATCTATGATGGATTGTCGGCGATCGAGCGGGTCTTTGCGCGACGTGCAGGACTATTGTCCTAAAGCTGCGTCATCAAATGCAAGCTACAATGGTGGAAGCCTTTCCGCGCTGTCTTTGGTGGTGCGGCGATTACCCCAAAAATATTCCATATCCTGCCTCTATTGACCGGAAATCCGGCGTTGTAGAACATTTCAGCATTTCTCCTCTTTTACGGGTTGGCGATGACATTTCGGCGCAGTGCACCCATCGCAATCATTGTCGCGATTGTCTTTGTCCTGGGGGGGGCGGCTTTCATTTCGAGCAGGTTGTTTTCGGGGATGACCGATGCGGTCGAGGCGGACCAGTTCCGGGTCATGGGCGCGATCGTCCAGACTGCAATCAGCGAGGCGGAAAATAAGGCGCTCGCCCGGGCCGAACTGCTCGCCGACCTGCCAACAGTGCAGAAGTTTCTGGCGGCTGGGGATCGGACCGCGCTTGAGGCGGAACTCGCCAAGATGTTTGCCAACCAGAAGGCTCGGCATGGTGTCGATCAGGCGCAATTCCATATTCCGCCCGCGATTTCTTTCCTCAGGCTCCACGATCCCGCAACCTTCGGCGACGATCTGTCGGCCTTCCGGCCGATGGTTGTCGCGGTTAATCGTGACCGTGTGCCGCTGAAAGGGGCTGCGGTCGCCCGCAGCGGTCCGGCGATCTTCGGGGTCTCGCCGGTCTTTGATCCCGGCGGCAAGCATATCGGCAGCGTCGAGATCGGCATCGACTACGGACCGCTGCTGGCGGGCCTGAAGACCGCCTACGGCATCGATCTGGCGCTGTTCATCGAGGAATCGACACTTCGCCAATATGCCCAGGGCGTCGATCCGGAGCGCATGGGCGAGCAGAACAGGGTTGGCCGCTATATCCGTTTTGAATCCACCAATGCCCAGCTGATGGCCGAGCTTGCCGGGGCCGAGGATGTCGCCGTCGTCAACGAGCCGGTGCGCTATGTCCGCGATGCGCAGGGACTGGTGCGCGGTGTTCTGCTGCTGCCGGTCAACAGCAGTTCCGGCACGCCGCTCGGCGTCATCGCCGCCACGGCGGATTTCAGCGCCTCGCGTGCCGCCGTCAACCGCTCGCTGATCTGGCAGGCCGTGATCACGCTGATCGCCATCGTACTTCTTTCAGGCTTCGTGCTTGTCGTGTTGCGCGGCTTTCTGCTCAGGCCGCTGCAGGTGCTCGGGCAGCGTTTCGATGCCGTCAGCGCCGGAGAGTCGTTGACGCCGATTGTCGGCTCGGAGACCTTTCCGCGCGAAATGCAGTCCTTTGTGGCGCTTTATGACAAGATTCGGCTCCGTCGCGGCGAGGCGGACAAGGTGTCATGAGAACCGTATCGACAGGTGTCCGCACCGCATTCCGGCTGGTGGCAACCGTTATTCTGGCAGCGCTTGCCGGCCCGGCTTTTGCGGCGGCCGACTTGCCCCGGGACAACGGCCTGCCGGTGATCGTTCAGGCCGGAGCATCCTTCCTGACGCTTGATGGCTTCGACGAAAATGCCGGCACGTTCCGCGCGACCGTCGATGTCCGCTTGCGATGGACCGATCCGCGTCTGGCGAAGTCCGGTCCTGCCCTGGGCGTGCCGCCGGAGACACTGCGAGACAGCGCCGCGGAAGCGCGGATGCGTGAAATCTGGGTTCCGCCTGTCGTTCTGTCGAACCAGCGTGGCGAGGCAGCGCTGTCGGACTATGGCCTGCGCATCTATCCGACAGGCCGCGTCGAGCTTCTGCGGCGCGTGACAGCGGACTTCACCGTTGGCGTCGATGTGGCGCGATTTCCCTTCGACCGGCAGAACCTTGTCGTGGACATGGCTGTCAGCGGATTGACGGTCGCCGAAGTGGCGCTGCGGTTCGACCAATCCGACATCGACTATAGCCGCCCGTCCGCCAATGCCGTCCTTGCCGGCTGGAGCACTGGCCTTGTCGACCTGAAGAATGTGCCGCAACCCGGCTGGTACAACGGCACGCATGCGCAGGTCGCCGCCTCGCTGGACATCGTCCGTCAGCCAGGCGTGGTGGTCGCGTCGATCTTCATTCCGCTGTTTGCCTCGCTGCTCATTCCGCTGCTGGCAATCTGGCTGAACCGCATGGAGGACGGCGTCTTCCAGGTCGATACCTACGAGATGGTCAACATCATCATCGGCGGCCTGTTTGCCGTTATCGCGCTGAACTTCACCGTCTATAGTACCTATGCCATGCTGTCGGCCGGTGACAATACGGTCAACAGGCTGTTTGCGCTCAACTATTTGACGCTTGCCTCGGCTTTGTTCGTCAACATCCTGTTTGCCCGTTTCAACGTCGTGAGCCGGCTGTTCGGCCCCTATGTGCAGGAACAGGCCTATGTGACGATCATGTGGATCGTGCCATGCCTGATCCTTACTCTCGCCACGGCTTTCATGCTTGTCGCTTATGTCTAGATCAGTTGGTCGACCGCGGCGATGACGCGGATGCGCGAAATGCGACCGCCATGGCATCTGCTGGTGCCGGATTATGTAGCGTGGTTACGGTAGGGTGGCGGACTTGGTCCGGGATCCAGTGCGCCGCATCCGCGGTGCAAGGGATCCTTTCCTTTGCCATTTCAAAGAGAGTTCTCTCACCGCGCGGACGCGCGGTGGCTGGATCCCCGCCACGAGGGCGAGGATGACGGAAGGCGGGGAAGGGCTGAGCGAAACAACAGGCCTCGCATTTCCTTGCAAGGCAGAACGGAGCATTGACAGAACAGGTCAGCCTTTGGAGGCGCATCACCGCAAGCCTCTCACTGATCCTTCGCCAGGATGTCAAAGAACACGCGCTCGCGTCCGCACCGGTGGTCCGGTTCGGTTCGATCATCAGTCGGAGGGCGCACGCAAATGCGGAACCTCAGGGGAATTGAATAAGTGGCTCCGCATTTGCGTGGCCTTCGGCGTTTTTCAGGGCTTCCGGCCCCTTGAAATGCCTGCACTGTCTCGCTGCGCAGGAGAAACGTCCGCCTGCTTGCATGGCTCAACCAAACCGGACCTGGCAGCCCGGGGGAGACATCTGAGGAGGTTCATTTCCGAACCACCCGGCACGCATCACCCTGACCTCGACCGCACGTTACGACCTCGGCACAGGGCGCCGGCTTCCACCTGCCCGCGACCGTCTCGCGAAACACTCCGGCGGTGGAAACAGGAGCCATCATACGGCGCGGATTCAAGGCGGGGGTGAACGGGGATGATTTTTTGGGTGGGGAGTCTGCCCCCCCCCCTCTTCTGTCCGCGTCCGCGTCCCCTTCCCGCTGACCGCGAGCTTGGCCGCTGGGGACTGTCGAACTATCTGGAAAGAAAGCAAATCACGCGGTCCAACAACAACAAGCCTTGGGATGGGATATCAAGGGCCGAGGCCGGCGGCGGGCGATACACGAGCGCCTAACTTCCGAGGGTGGGCCACCGTAGACCCACCCGTAACCTCGATGCCGTCGAGAACCAATGTCCTAGTACGGCGAGACACATTGACGCCGCCCGCCATAATACGGCTGGAACGTGTTGTCATAAGCCCTGTAGGACCGATATCGCGCGTAACACCAATCGGCGTGCGAACCGCCGCTGCGATAATACCGCTCACCGCCGTAGTACCGGGGTTGCGCCAACAGGCCACCAAGGATCGCGCCGGCAGCGAACCCGCCAAACGCTGCTCCGTAGTTGTCGTCGTAGTCATGGTAGTAGCGCCGATGGTGATAGTAATTGCGGTTGCCATAATAGCTGCGGTCACGATAGTGACGCCTTATATAATAATGGCGATTGCCGCCATAGCGCCCGATACCCCACGAACTGCGGTACGATTCGACCTGCTGAACATCCGAAGACTGCAGCTTCGGCCTGTCGATCGATGGAAAAGCCTGTGCCGGCGCTACGCTGGAAAAGGCGGTCGCCAGTGACAGGCCAATGATTGCAAGCATCTTCATTTGGTTCACCATTTTGCCTTTCAAGAAACAAAACGTTTCAAACGCCGATTTTGTGCCCCGGTAACGGCATTGTGATGGCATTTAAACCTAATGTGTCAGGCCAGACGCTTGAACGTCCATTTGACGACATATTCGCCGTTGCGCTTCATCTTGGTCTTGGTCCGCACCCGGACCGGACCGCCGAGCGCAACCTCTGCGTCTTCGAAAGCTTGGCGGGCCTCGGCGATGGCGTGATGATAGGCGCTGTTGTCACGTTTTGGGCTTTCCGCAATCGCCTTGAGAAGGGCCATCATATCCAGCTTTTCTTCGGCCATGGGGTCATGCTCCTTTACGGCCGGACGTAAAAATAATGCCGCTATGCCGAACACATCGACGTCAATACACCAAGCTGCACCACCTTCCCAATCCAAACTCTGGCGGGATTGGTCAAGGATGGTGTGGTGCGGCATGACGGCGGGCCGCAGGCGGCCTCACCACAACCGAAGGGCTTTTGCGAACATCAACCGGGGATGCGCGCTATGACCTTGATCTCGAAATCAAAGCCGGCAAGCCAGTTCACGCCGATTGCGGTCCAGTTCGGATAAGGCGGCCGGCTGAAAATCTCCTGCTTGACGGCCATGATGGCTCCAAACTGGTTTTCGGGATCCGTATGAAATGTCGTGACATCCACGATGTCGTCGAACGTGCAGCCTGCGGCCTTAAGCGTCCCCTTGAGATTTTCAAAAGCCAGCCGGACCTGTCGTTCAAAAACTGGTTCGGGTGTCCCATCGGAGCGGCTTCCGACCTGTCCGGACACAAACAGGAGATCGCCGGAGCGGATGGCGGCAGAATAGCCATGTTCTTCGTAAAGAGCATGCCTGTCTGCAGGAAAGATTGCTTCGCGTTGCGTCATTTTTGATCTCTCTTCATTCTAATTCCGATGATAACCCTTCAGCCAACTCGACGCGGCATAACCTTCACATCCAGCCGCTCACTTGGTATACGGTACGTATATGAAATACCTCGTATACACCCCGTATGTCAATTCCAAATACGTAGCGTATACGAAATAGAAAGGGACATGATGGCGAAACGGCGAATCGACACGATGGAGGAGAACCGCGCTAAACTGATCGCGGCCGCGCGGAAGGCATTTGCCGAGAAGGGATACGCCGCCGCGTCGATGGACGAGCTGACTGCGGACGTCGGCCTGACCCGGGGTGCGCTCTACCATAATTTCGGAGACAAGCGCGGGTTGCTTGCGGCGGTCGTCAACCAGATGGATTCGGAAATGGCTTTGCGCGCGCAGGAGATCGGTGCCCGCGCGGGAGACGATTGGCAACGCCTGCTTGCCGAGGCCTCAGCTTATATCGAGATGGCACTCGATCCGGAGTTCCAACGCATCGTTCTGTTGGATGGACCGGCAGTGTTGGGTGATCCCTCACAATGGCCAAGCCAAGACAGTTGTCTGCAAGTGACAAAGCGAGCGGTGGCGCACCTGATCGCACTGGGAACAATCAAACCTGTCGATCCGGAAGCCGCGGCCCGACTTCTCTGCGGAGCAGCACTCAATGCTGCCTTATGGATCGCCGCAAGCGACGATCCGAAGAGTGTCCTGCCCAAGGCCGTCGAGGCATTTAACTGTGTAGCCTCGGGCTTCCTGATGAAGCCGGTGTGAGCTAACGAGCCCCAGGCTTGGTGTTGTCATTGTCGCCTACCGGAGTTTCTGGCGACCGCCACCACCCTACTCAGCCGCTTCCGCCCTGGACGCAGGTACATAGTTCAAAATCGGCCCCAGCCAGCGCTCGATCTCTTCGATCGGCATGTCCTTGCGTGCGGCATAATCCTCGACCTGGTCGCGCTCGACCTTGGCGACTCCGAAATAATAGGATTCGGATTGAGCGATGTAGATGCCGGAGACGGAAGAGCCGGGCCACATGGCAAAGCTTTCCGTCAGCGTCACGCCGATTTCTTCCTCGGCCTTCAGCAGATCAAACAGCGTCGCCTTCTCCGTATGGTCCGGTTGGGCCGGATAGCCGGGCGCCGGGCGGATGCCGGCATAGGGTTCACCGGCCAGTTCGCTTGGATCGAAAGTCTCGTCGGCCGCGTAGCCCCAGAGTTCCTTTCGGACATATTCGTGCATGCGCTCGGCAAAGGCCTCGGCGAACCGGTCGGCCAAGGCTTTCACCATGATCGAGGAATAGTCGTCGTTGGCGCGCTCGAAACGCTCAGCAATCGCCACTTCCTCGATGCCAGCCGTGACGACGAAGCCGCCAAGGTAATCCGGTTTGCCGCTGTCCACCGGCGCGACGAAATCCGATAGCGCCACATTCGGGCGACCATCGCGTTTTGCCATCTGCTGGCGCAGGGTGAAGAAGGTAGCAAGCTCAGTCGCGCGGGTTTCGTCCGTAAATAGGCGGATGTCATCGCCGGCCACGCCGGCCGGCCAGAATCCGACGACGGCTTTCGGCGCGAACCATTTTTCCGCGATGACCTTGGCAAGCATGGCCTGCGCATCGGCAAACAACTGGCGGGCCGCTTCACCCTGGCGTTCGTCGTCGAGAATTTTCGGATAGACGCCCTTCAGCTCCCAGGTCTGGAAGAACGGCGTCCAGTCGATATAGCGCGCCAGTTCCTCGAGGTCCCAATCCTGAAAGACACGGGTGCCGAGGAAGGATGGTGTCTTCGGCTGGTAGGCATCCCAATCGACTTTCTGCGCATTGGCGCGCGCCTTGGCGAGCGGCAGGCGCTGCTTTTCCAGCTCGTTGCGGGCATGGGCGTCGGCGACCTTCTTGTATTCAGCGCGCACGGTCTCGATATAGCCGTCCTTCGCGTCCGGCGACAGCAGGCTGGACACAACGCCGACGGCGCGACTGGCGTCGGTGACGTAGATCGCCTGGCCCTGATGGTAACGCGGATGGATCTTGACGGCGGTATGGACGCGGCTGGTGGTCGCGCCGCCGATCAGGAGCGGGATATCGAAGCCTTCACGCTCCATTTCGGCGGCAACATGCGCCATTTCGTCGAGCGAAGGCGTGATCAGGCCGGAAAGGCCGATGATATCGACCTTGCGCTCGCGGGCGACTTCGAGAATTTTCGTGGCGTGCACCATGACGCCGAGATCGATGATCTCGTAATTGTTGCAGGCGAGCACGACGCCGACGATGTTCTTGCCGATATCGTGCACATCGCCCTTCACCGTCGCCATCAGCACCTTGCCGGCGCTCTGCCTTTCGCCCTCGCCGCCACCCGCCAGCCGCTCGGCCTCCATATAGGGCAGGAGAACGGCGACGGCCTGCTTCATCACGCGGGCGGATTTCACCACCTGCGGCAGGAACATCTTGCCAGCGCCGAAGAGGTCGCCGACGACATTCATGCCGGCCATCAGCGGGCCTTCGATGACATGCAGAGGCCGCTCGGCATTTGCCCGCGCTTCCTCCGTATCGGCATCGATGAACTCGGTGATGCCGTTGACCAACGCATGTTCCAGCCGCTTTTCGACCGGCCATTCGCGCCACTTCAGGTCCCGCTCCTTGGCCTCCTTTCCGGCCGTTCCCTTGAAGCGTTCGGCAAGCTCCAGCAGCCGCTCGGTCGAATCGGCGCGGCGGTTGAGGACGACGTCCTCGCAGGCTTCCTTCAGCTCGGGTTCAATCTGATCGTAGACCGCCAGCTGCCCCGCATTGACGATGCCCATATCCATGCCCGCCTGGATGGCGTGGTAGAGGAATACGGCGTGCATCGCCTCGCGCACCGGCTCGTTGCCGCGGAAGGAGAAGGAGAGGTTCGAGACACCGCCGGAAATATGGACATGCGGCAGAGTCTCGATGATCTCCCGCGTCGCCTCGATGAAATCGACGCCGTAATTGTTGTGCTCTTCGATACCTGTGGCCACCGCAAAAATATTCGGATCGAAGATGATGTCTTCCGACGCAAAACCAGCCTGTTCTGTCAAGAGTCTGTAAGCGCGGGTGCAGATCTCGACCTTGCGGGCTTGGGTATCCGCCTGCCCCTGCTCATCGAAAGCCATGACGACGACGGCGGCGCCATAGGCTCGGCAGAGCTTGGCATGGTGCAGAAAGGCTTCCTCGCCTTCCTTCATCGAGATCGAATTGACCAGCGGCTTGCCCTGGACGCATTTCAACCCGGCCTCGATGATCTCCCATTTCGATGAGTCGATCATGACGGGCACGCGGGCGATATCCGGCTCGGCGGCGATCAGGTTGAGGAATTCGACCATTGCCTGCTTCGAATCGATCAGGCCCTCATCCATGTTGACGTCGATGATCTGCGCACCGTTCGCCACCTGGTCACGGGCGACGTCGAGCGCTTCGGCGTAGTTTCCTGCGGTGATCAGCTTGCGGAACTTCGCCGAACCCGTGACGTTGGTGCGTTCGCCAACGTTGACGAAGGGAATATCCTTGGTCAACGTGAAGGGCTCCAGCCCGGACAGCTTCATCAGCCGTGGCACTTCGGGAATCGCACGTGGCGGATGCTTCGCCACGGCCTGCGCGATCGCGCGGATATGGGCCGGCGTCGAGCCGCAGCAGCCGCCGACGATGTTGACGAGGCCTTCGCGGGCAAAGCCTTCGATCTGGGCTGCCATTTCCTCCGGGCTCTCATCGTACCTGCCGAATTCATTCGGCAGACCGGCATTCGGATAGGCGCAGACGAAGGTATCGGCGACGTCGGAAATTTCCGTCAGGTGTTCGCGCATGGCATTGGCGCCGAGCGCGCAGTTCAGCCCGATGGTGAAGGGATCGGCATGGCGCACGGAATGCCAGAATGCGGTCGGCGTCTGGCCGGACAGGGTGCGGCCGGAGAGATCGGTGATCGTGCCGGAGATCATCACGGGCAGGCGGATACCTCTTTCGACGAACACTTCCTCGGTCGCAAAGATCGCCGCTTTGGCATTCAGCGTGTCGAAGATCGTTTCAATGAGGACGATGTCTGTACCGCCGTCGATCAGGCCACGCAGCTGCTCGGCATAAGCTATGCGAAGGTCATCGAAAGAGACGGCCCGGTAGCCGGGATTGTTGACGTCGGGCGAGATCGATGCCGTCCGGTTGGTCGGGCCGAGCGCACCGGCAACGAAGCGGCGCTTGCCATCGACCTGCTGCGCCCTCAGGCCCGCGCGCCGCGCCAGCCGGGCACCATCGCGGTTCAGCTCATAGACCATCGCCTCCATGCCGTAATCGGCCTGGGCGATGGAGGTGGAGGAAAACGTGTTGGTTTCGATAATATCGGCGCCGGCGATGGCGTAATTGTAGTGGATCTCTTCGATGGCGCCGGGCTGGGTCAGCGTCAGAAGATCGTTATTGCCCTGGAGATGACATTCGCAGGCGACGAAGCGCTCACCACGGAAATGATCTTCGCCGAGGCCAAGCTGCTGGATCTCCGTGCCCATGGCGCCATCCATGATCAGAATGCGTTCACGAGCCGCCGCCTTCAGCGCCGCCATGACTTCCGATCCGTCCGGTTGGGGTGAAACGGCGCCGAAGAGGGCATCGATGGCGGACATGGGAAATCTCCCGTTCTGAAAACGACAATAAATCGAAAATCAGAGATCACATAAAGATATCTTTATGTCAATATATGAGTTGGGAAATGCCGAAAATTGCGCAAAAGAAAACCGGCCCGCTCCAGGCGCAACGGGCCGGTCAGACAGTGGGTTGGAGAATGCTTCAAAGCCGTTTCAGGCAATCGTCCAGTTCGTAGATAGCGCAGAGGATATGATAAAAGCTGCTTGCCGGCGCCGCTTCGTCAACGAAGCTACCGTCCGCCTGTTGCTTGTCGCGCCACAGCCCCTTGACCGGCGTGTCGAGAAACCGCGTCAGCGCCGTAGCAGCGCGGACGGAGGAGCGGAGATAACGCTCGCGTTCCGCGCCCTGTGTCAGCGCCGCAAAGCGGATCGCGGCCTTCAGCCATTCCGTCTGCGGCCACAGCCGAGCGATCGGATCGGCAACCGAGAAATCATCGAAAAGCGTCATGACGGCCACGTCGCGTGGCTGCGCAATACCATACTGCTCGCCGATCTCGAACAGGCGGCGCGCCTTGACGAGCGCATCGGCATTGCCGCGCCGTTCGCCCCAGCGGAGCAGCAACCAGGCCCATTCGAACTGGTGACCCGGTTCGACGACGCGGCCCTTGTCACCCGGCATCGGCGACCAGTCGTGATCGAAGAACTCGCGTAGCGCGCCGGTTTCGGTATCGATGAAATGATCCATGCAAAGCGCCGCGATCTCATCGGCGAGATTGGTCCAGGCGACGGTATCGAACCCTTGGACCGCCTCGCTGGCGAGACAAGCCTCGAACAGATGCATGTGCGGGTTGGAGCAGAGCGGCAGGCGCGGCGGATTGTCTTCCTCGAAACCAGCCGAAGGATGCTTGCAATACGCCTCCAACTTGTCGCGTAGCGTATTGCTGCGCGCGATCATTTCCGCCTTCCTGTCCGGAAAGACCTCCGCCAGATAGGCGAAGGAAAGAAGTGCGAAGGCCTGATTGTAGAGGTCGAAGGACGGATCGATCAGATTGCCGTCCGCATCCGCCAGGGCGCCATAAAAGCCGCTCGGCTGCAGGTAGACCCGGTCGAAATAGGCGATGCCATCGGTGGCAATGGTCTGCCAGTCTCCCGGCCAGCCGCGGCGCCCGGCTTCGGCGAAACAATAGACCTGGCGTGGCTGGACACGCGACCGGCGATTGGCACGCGTTGGCTGCCCCGCCATGTCGATGGTCTCAACGAAACCGCCACTCGACGTGTCGAAGCCCCTGTCCCGCCAGAGCGGCAAAGCCGCTTCGGTAAGCCATTCGTTCAATGTCGCGGAAAAGCCGGCAATATCCATGGTCATCTATCCATCCAGGCTCTAGACGCCGAGCTTCAGCGCTTCGATGTCCTTGCCGAGAAGCTTGGCCAGCGCTTCGACGACCATGGTGTGATCATCACGCTGCGGCAGTCCGGAAACGGTGACCGCACCGATGCAGCCGGTACCCCTGACGACGATCGGGAAGCTGCCGCCATGCGACGCGAACTCGTCGTCCGGCAAGCCGAATTTAGCCTGCAGCGTGGTTTCCTGCTTAGCGAGGGTCAGGCCGACCGCATAGCTGCTTTTCAGGAAGCGGAAAACGCAGTTGCGCTTGCGGCGCGCCCAGTTCGGATTATCGGGCGTCGAGCCCTCAAGTGCCACATAGAACACCGGCATGGAAAACAGCGTGACGTCGATGACGACGCCGAGCTTGCGCTCTACCGCCATGTCGCGCAGCAGCGAGCCGAGCTTCCAGCCGGTTTCGAGGCTGAAACTGTCGAACTGCAGCTCCCGTTCCTGCAATGCGATGCGTTCGAGATCCGTGTCGAAACTCATGAGGCCGTCTCCTTTGCGTTCAGTCTTTCCAGAGCCAGGCTGCACCGCGCACGCCGGAACTGTCGCCATGCACCGCCTTGCGGATCGGCGTCTCGAAACTGTCTCCGAAAATGTATTTAACGATCAGGCCCGGCAATTCATCGTAGATTTCATCGACATTCGACATGCCGCCGCCGAGCACGAAGACGTCCGGATCGACAATATTGGTGAGAAGCGCCAGGCTGCGTGCGAGCCGGTCGACGAAGCGCCCATAGACGGCGGTTGCAACCGGTTCGCCATTGCGCTTGTCGTCGATGATGTCGCGGCCGCGCCGGTCGACGCCCGTCGTCGTGCGATAGTCCAGTTCGACGCCGGTGCCACAGGCATACATGTCGAGGCAGCCATGTTTACCGCACCAGCATTTGTGGCCGGGATATTCATCCGGCGTCATCCAAGGCAGAGGATAATGGCCGATCTCGGCGGCGATGCCCTGATAGCCGGCATGGACATGCTTGCCGATCGCAAGCCCGCCGCCATGCCCGGTACCGACAATCACACCGAAAACCGTATGGGCGTCCTTGCCGGCACCATCGACTGCCTCGGAAACCGCAAGACAATTGGCGTCATTGGCGAGCCGCACCTCGCGTCCGAGCGCCGCTTGAAGATCGCGCCCGAGCGGCTGGCCGTTCAACAGAACGGCATTGGAATTGCGCACGATGCCCGTGCGCGGATTGGGGCTGCCTGGAATGCCGATGCCGACCGTTCCCTTTTCGCCTGCCATCTGCTCGGCCGTGGCCACAAGCTCCTGCACCGCGTGGATGCAGGCGTCATAGCCGCTGGTCGGCGTGGCGATGCGATGCCGGGCTCTCGTCGTACCATCGCGGTCGAGCGCGATGACTTCCATTTTCGTGCCGCCCCAATCAATTCCGATGAACATGCTGGATCAAACTCTGTGGGTCTCGTTGTGAAGGGCGGCACCGTCTCGGCCGGGTCTCCTCCCGTTCCGCCGCCTCCTGCTTAACATCGGAAAACCATCCGGCGCCAGCCCCCGGTCAGCCGTCACGCACATCAGAAACGCCTGTTCATGCAAAAGCATCGGGAAGCACGCGGGAAAACACTTGGCTTCGACGCCCACCTTTTGTAAGGGTTCTTTCCGGTTGGTCCCGTAGCTCAGTAGGATAGAGCGCAAGATTCCTAATCTTGAGGCCACTGGTTCGAATCCAGTCGGGATCACCAATCATTCGCCACGTCCAGTATTTGTCCGGGACAACGGGCCATGGCCGGCCGTTGGCTTCCATTCCCAATCAGCATGAGAATCTGCCTGGCGAAGGCATGCGCAATCGCACGCCTTCGCCGCGAATGCTCGGTTCTGTTAGTAGCCTACGCGTACGCCGCCGGGATCGGACGCGCCGAAATCGGGCACAGGGCCATAGCCCTGATACTGGGCATAGGTGGTGTTGTTTGCGCCGGTGCTAGCGCATCCCGAAAGAGCCAAAAGCACCATTGCCGCAGCAGCCATCAGAGATTTAAGTGGCATGGTTTTCTCCTGTAGAGGGATTGGCCGGACGGCCGAATGGCCTCGCTGCATTGTTCCCCCAAATCATCCCTAATGGCAAGTAGTGCCATTCTCCAGAAAGGCGAGATGATGAACACGAACGCAAACGCCGGTTTCAAAAAGAAACATCGCGACTGGCGGTCCGGCTGAGATCCAGACAAAGAAAAAGGCCGGGTGAAAACCCGACCTCTCCGACCCGTCTCGACAGTTGTTGCCAGTACATCCGTGGTCAACCGCTGGAAACGAATTCGATGGTGGTAATATAGCAGTTGAATGTAACCATTTCAAGACACAGCGAAAATTCAGCCAAACCCGGAATGTCGGAGCTCATCATGCCGCGTCTAGCGCCATCGTCAGATCGGCGATCAGATCGTCCGAATGTTCGATGCCGATCGACAGGCGGATCGTGGATTCCAGCACGCCGATCCTCTCGCGGACCTCCAGCGGCACGCCGGAATGGGTCATGGTCGCCGGGTGGCTGGCCAGTGATTCGGTACCGCCGAGACTGACAGCCAGCTTGAAGATCTGCAGCGCATTAAGGAACTTGAAGGATGCCGGCTGGCCGCCGCGAATATCGAAGGAGAATGTCGAGCCCGCACCGGTGCACTGCGCCGCAAAAGTCTTTCCGAGTGGCGATTGCGGATCGTGGTAGGGCAGGTAATGAATGCCTTCGACCTTCGGGTGCTCGCGCAGGAAGTTGGCGACTTCAAGAGCGTTGCTATTGGCTTTCTCCATGCGGATCGACAACGTCTCCAGCGAACGGCCAAGCATCCAGCACGAATGCGGATCGAGTTGCGTTCCGATGGCGCCGCGCAGCGCCTTGACCTGTTTCATCACTGCTTTTGCACCAAGGGCCGCACCGGCGATCAAGTCGGAATGGCCGCCGACATATTTGGTCAGCGAATACAGCGAAATGTCAGCACCATGCTCGATAGGTCGCTGGAAGACGGGACCGAGCAGTGTGTTGTCGCAGGCGATGATGGGCGTATGCCCCTGCTTCCCGCCGATCGCATCGGCGACCCTGCGCATCATCGCAACGTCGACAAGGCTGTTGGTGGGATTGGCCGGGGTTTCAATCAGGATCATCGAGACGCGACCCTTGGCCATCGCCGCATCGGCCGCCGTCTGCACCGATTCCTCATTGACGCCGTCGGCAAACCCCACCGCCGCCACACCCATGTTGAGGAAGGTCTTTGCCAGAAGCGTTTCCGTTCCGCCGTAGAGCGGCTGGGAATGCAGGATGGCATCGCCCGGCCGGACGAAGGCGAGAAGCGTGGTGGCGATCGCCGACATGCCGGAGGAAAACAAGGCACAGCTTTCCGTACGCTCATAGACCGCCAGACGATCCTCGACGATCTCGCTGTTGGGATGGTTGAAGCGGGAATAGACAAGACCGGCCCCAGTGCCCGCCGGCGGCTCACGGCGGCCGGAGACAAAATCGAAGAAATCGCGCCCCTCTTCGGCTGATTTGAAGACGAACGTCGACGTCAGGAATACCGGTGGTTTGACCGCGCCTTCGGAGAGTTCCGGGTCATAGCCGTAGTTCAGCATCTGCGTCTCGGGATGCAGTTTGTGATTGCCGATATGGGTCTTCGAAGGATGTGGAGCGGTCATGAAAGTCTCCGGTGTTTTGATGCGACTTTTACAGTCTACATCAACTCCAGCCGTTGCTTCTTGCCAATTTGAATGCACTTGCGGCCAAAAATTGCGCCATGGCGAACGAATAGGTCGAAAAATCGAGCGAAACTGTCAATTCGGGAGCGGAATCATATCGGCCGATGACGACGGCCGCCTTTGGCAACATCAATCCACCGCATCGCTGCCGACATCCCGCGACACGTTCATCTGCTTGCGCGCGCGGGCCATGTCGCTGACCGCAGCCCGCAGCCGCGGATGCCGGGTCATGAAGAGGTTGAAGTCGCGCCTGTCGAGCCTCAGGAACTGGCAGAAATCGACCGCGATGACGTCGGCAGTGCGTGGCCCGCCGCTGAGCAGAGCCATTTCGCCGAAGAAAGCACCGTCCTCAAGGAGGATGGCCTTGCCCGGCAGGCGCACCTCGACGGCTCCGGAGGCAATGAAATACATCGCGTCGCCACGTTCACCCAGGCGAATGACCTTGTCACCCGGCGAGGCGGATGCCGGCCTGAACAGGAGAAGAAGCTCTTCGAGGGCGTGCTCATTGACCTTCGAAAACAGCGGAAAGGTATTCAACAGTTGCTGCTTTTTCAGTTGCTGCTGGCTTTCCCTTTCTTCGACTTTTGCTCTGACGAGATCGAGATCCCGGGTCAAGGCGGCAAATCTGGCCTGGCCGTATTGGGCCGTGAACGCTGGCATCGAACGAGCGAAGACCGTTTTCAATTTCCCCGCAACGGTGAACACCAACGGGTTCAGCGTGATGGAGAGAATGGCGCCGGCCAGGATGAGATCGTGCCCCTCCTGCGACAAAAGCCCGAGCGAGACGCCGAGCCCGGCGACGATGAAGGAAAACTCGCCGATCTGCGCCAGGCTTGCTGCGACCGTCAGCGCCATCGACACGGGATAGCCCAACAGCGTCACGAAGCTGAAGGCGATCAGCGGCTTGCCGCAGGTGACGAGCGCCACGATGGCGATCACGCCAAGCGGTTGATGGATCAGGACCATCGGGTTGAACAACATGCCGACCGAGACGAAGAACAGAACGGAGAAGGCATTCTGAAGCGGAAGCGAATCGGCGGCAGCCCGATGGCTGAGGTTGGATTCGCTCATGACGACACCGGCGAAGAACGCCCCGAGCGCAAAGGAGACCCCGAAAAGCGTTGCCGATCCAAAGGCAATGCCGAGCGCGATCGCAAGGACCGTCAGCGTGAACAATTCACGTGACCCGGTGCGGGCGACCAGCGTCAAAAGCCACGGGACCAATCTCGGCCCAAGGACGATGGCCAGCACGGCAAAGGCACCGAGCTTGACCAGGGTCAGCACGATGGTCACCGCGACCGGCGTGCCGCCGCCGGTCATCGGGTGGCCTCCCGCCTGGCCGGGAGCCCCCAAAATCTCAGCTATGATGGGCAAGAGAACGAGCGCCAGCACCATTGCCAGATCTTCGACGATCAGCCAGCCGATAGCCACCCGCCCGTTGGGCGAACTGACCAGATTCCGTTCCTCCAATGCCTTCAAGAGAACCACGGTGCTGGCGACCGAGACACAGAGGCCGAACACAAGCCCGGCGCCGAGGTTCCAGCCCCATAGCGAACAGAGGCCGATGCCAAGCAGCGTTGCGACGATGATCTCGCCGACGGCGCCGGGGATGGCAACACCACGAACAGCGATGAGATCTGAAGCGGAGAAATGCAAACCAACACCGAACATCAAAAGAATGACGCCGATTTCGGCCAGTTGCGCCGCAAGGGCGCTATCCGCCGTGAAGCCGGGCGTGAACGGGCCCATCATGATGCCGGCAACCAGATATCCGACCAGAGGCGGCAATCGCAGCCGATCCGCAAGATAGCCGAAACCGGCGGCCAGTACGAAGCTGATCGCCACCGTCGCTACCAAAGCCATATCCTGATGCACGCCTTACCCCCAACTGCCCAAACTGTCCCGTCATCACGATGTTTTTCACATCGTATGCTGTCCGTAGCGCTTTGATAAAGTGGCATATTAGGAAAACGACGGTTTTATCACGCGAGGCGGTTACGCATCCCGTGATTCGGTTCGAGAGGCGTCATCATCCGTCAGCTTCAGCTGGAACTGCCCATCCGGCCTCAGGATGAAATCCGCACCCATCCACGATGCGTTGCCGGACCTGTGCGATACCTTGTGAAACTGCCGGATTGCCCTAGTGACGGAATGGTCGAGCTGCCGGACGTCCAGGTCCGCGAGCGCGCCGTTCTCTCGCAGGTACTCGCCGGTCAGACCGATCGAATTGTCGATCACGTCGATATGCAGCCGGATCTCGCTCCATGGTTCGGCGACGCAATCGGCCAGAGCCTGCCCAATGCTGTGATAAAGGTCCTCGGCGTTTTCCGCCATGTCGCGTCCCCGCTGTGATATGATGCCAACTAGGCAAGTCTTGACCGGCGTAAATGGCTGCGCAGCAAAATAATCCGGTCACGTCCTGAGCATGATGCCTAAATTTTAGGCCGTCGGTATCACGCCCCTATTTTAGGCATTGCCAAGATTGCTGCACTGCGTCATCTATGCGCCATGGCTTATTTGGACCTCACAATTCTTGTCATCGATGAGAACGCGATCCGCGCTTCCATCATCGAGGAAGGATTGCGCGAGGCCGGGCATGCGAAGGTGACCGTCGTCCATGAGGTCAACGGCATTGCTCGAATCATCGAGACGCTGCAGCCGGACGTGATCTTCATCGATCTGGAAAACCCGAACCGCGACATGATGGAGCACCTGTTCCAGCTGACGCGCACGGTCGGTCGGCCGATCGCCATGTTCGTCGATCGATCGGACACCGCATCCATTGAGGCGGCGGTCGATGCGGGCGTGTCGGCTTATATCGTCGACGGGCTGAAGAAAGAGCGCGTCAAACCCATCCTCGACATGGCCGTCAGCCGTTTCAACGCCTTCAGCCGGCTGCAACGAGAACTCGCCGACGCCAAATCGGCGCTGGAGGAACGCAAGATCGTCGAGCGCGCAAAGGGTATCCTGATGAAGATGCGCGGCCTTTCCGAAGAGCAGGCCTTCGCGCTGCTGCGCCAGACGGCCATGAACGAGAAGAAGAAGATATCGGACATAGCCCAGAGTGTCGTCACTGCGGCGGGATTGCTGATGTGATGACCGGGCCTCAGTCAGATATCTTCCGATGGGAGGCATTGGAGTGAACATGATCACCAAACTCACGGATTTAAGCGGGAACAGCGGCCTTGCCGCGCCGACGCGATTGGCCGGCGAAGGCTCGCGCACCCTGCGGGCCGGCTTCATTCCACTCGTCGATGCTTCCGTGCTGATTGCAGCGTCAGAATTCGGCTTTACGCAGAAAGAAGGCATCGCTCTCGATCTGGTCAAGGATGTCTCCTGGGCCAATGTGCGGGATCGGCTCGCCTTCCGGCAGTTCGACATCGCCCACATGCTGTCACCCATGCCGGTCGCCTCGATGCTGGGGCTCGGCTCCAACCCATCGCCGACGATCACGCCGTTTTCGCTCGGCCGCGGCGGCAATGCGATCACGCTTTCCACACGACTCTATGCCCGCATGCGGCAGGAGGCATCTTTGCCGGAGACGGCGAGCGCGCTGGAAAACGCACAGGCGCTGGCAAAGGTCATCCTCGGAATGAAAGCGCGCGGCGAGCCGGTGCCGACGTTGGGCGTCACCTATCCCTTCTCCTCGCACAATTACGAATTCCGCTATTGGCTGGCGGCCGGCGGCATCGATCCGGACCGCGACGTCAAGCTCGTCGTCGTGCCGCCGCCGATGACGTCGGATGCACTTGCCGCCGGCGCCATCGACGGGTTCTGCGTTGGCGCACCCTGGAACATGGTCGCCTCCGAGCGCGGCGTCGGCCGCATCGTCGCCGCCAAGCAGGACATCTGGCCGTCCGCCCCGGAAAAGGTGATCGGCATGCGGCCGGATTGGGCAGAGACACATCCGGAAACGGTCTCCCGCTTGATCGTCGCTCTCGATGCAGCAGCCCGCTGGTGCGACCGACCGGAAAATCACGACGCGTTATCGGAAGCGCTGGCCGACAGCCGTTATATTGCGGCGCCGGTCGATATCATCCGCCGAGTGCTGGCAGGCGAGTTCAATCTTGACGACCGGGGCAATCGACGCGTCATCGATGGCTATTTCAAGTTCCATGCCGGCTTTGCCAACTATCCGCGCCCAAGCCAGGCGCTGTGGATCTACAGCCAGATGATCCGCTGGGGCCAGGCCGATCTTTCCTCCAAGGGCATGACGGCCGCAGCCGCGGCCTATCGGCCCGACATCTACCGTCTGGCACTTGGGGCGAATGCGGCACCGTTGCTGGATGACGATATCCGCGTCGAAGGAAACGCGGTCGGAGATCGCTTCATGGACGGACAGGTTTTCGATCCGGCCCGGATCGCCGACTATCTCGCCGGATTTCCGGTCAAAAGCAGTGCGCTTGGCAGCGCTCCGGGCGACGAAATCTGACTTTCGCTTTTTGCGCTGCACAAAAATTCCCACCTTACCCCTGCCGATCCAAAGCAACCGCTGAATTTTTTTGCACATTTTACCTGCGGTTAAAAAATACTCATTTGGCGGATCACGGCCAAAACACGTTCAATTTCAATACGCTAATATTTTCCTTCCAAACTGGCACGGGGGTTGCATGGCATAAATCGCTCCGGTCAATGGCGATCGCAGCGAGCCGAAGCCAAATAGGCCTTCGCAAAAGACATCGACGTCGCAAGGGTTTTGCAGTCCGGGATTCCTCCTTCCCGAAGACGCAAATCTCCGAGCGGCGTTTTTTATTGCCCAAATTCCGACCGGCCACAGCAGAGGGAACTGTTCATGAAGACGATTTTGAGCAACGGCATCACCCGCCGCAGCCTCCTCAAGACCACCGCAACCGCGGCAATGTTCACCGCGATCAAGACGGCTTTCCCGTCTGGCGCCTTTGCCGCCACGGCTGGCCCGGAAGTGACCGGCGTCAAGCTCGGCTACATCGCACTGACGGATTCGGCGGCGCTGATCATCGCCAAGGAGAAGGGCTTTTTCGAAAAGCACGGACTTCCGGACGTCGAGGTTGCCAAGCAGGCCTCCTGGGGCGCGACCCGCGACAATCTGGTGCTCGGCGGCGCCGCCAACGGCATCGACGGCGCGCATATCCTCTCGCCCATGCCCTACCTGATGCACACCGGCAAGGTGACGCAGAACAATGTTCCGGTGCCGATGGCGATCCTCGCCCGCCTGAACTGTGACAGCCAGGCGATCTCCGTCGCCAAGGAATACGCCGACACCGGTGTCCAGCTCGACGCCTCCAAGTTGAAGGCCGCTTTCGAGAAAAAGAAGGCCGATGGCGGCGAGGTGAAGGTGGCGATGACATTCCCGGGCGGTACGCATGACCTGTGGATCCGCTACTGGCTGGCCGCCGGCGGCATCGACCCGGACAAGGACGTCTCCACCATCGTCGTGCCGCCGCCGCAGATGGTGGCGAACATGAAAGTCGGCAACATGGACTGTTTCTGTGTCGGCGAGCCATGGAACGAACAGCTGGTCAACCAGGGCATCGGCTTCACCGCGGCGTCCACCGGGGAACTCTGGAAGGGGCATCCGGAAAAGGCGCTTGGGCTTCGCGCCGCCTGGGTCGAGAAGAACCCGAACGCCGCCAAGGCACTGATGATGGCCGTGATGGAAGCCCAGATGTGGTGCGAAAGCATGGACAACAAGGACGAGATGGCGACGATCGTCGGCAAGCGCCAATGGTTCAACGTACCGGTGAAAGACATCATCGGCCGACTGAAGGGCGACATCAACTACGGCAATGGCCGCGTCGTGACCGGCACAGATCTCTACATGAAGTTCTGGGCGAACGGCGCGTCCTACCCTTTCAAGAGCCACGACACCTGGTTCATGGCCGAGAACATCCGCTGGGGCAAACTCGCGCCCGACACGAACATCAAGGCGCTGGTCGACCAGGTGAACCGCGAAGATATCTGGCGCGCCGCAGCCGCCGATCTCGGCGTCGCAGCAGCCGACATTCCGGCCACCACCTCGCGCGGCAAGGAAACCTTCTTCGACGGCAAGGTCTTCGATCCGGAAAACCCCTCCGCCTATCTCGATAGCCTGTCGATCAAGGCCGCGTCCTGATCTCAAAACACCTTCGGCGCAGGGTTGCCTGCGCCGGTTTTCCTCTTCTTTTCGGGAGTCCTTCCATGCCAGCACTAGCCCGCACGGAAAAAATCGTGACCGCAGCAACGCCAAAAAAGAGTGCAAGCGTGCTCGCCTTTTCAGGCAGGCCTTCAGCAAGGGTGAAACCCGGGCAGGTCGCCGCCACGATCGCGCGCAACGTCGTGCCGCCGCTGGTGGTGATGATCATCATTCTGGCGATCTGGCAGATCCTCTGTTCGGGTGCAGGTGCCACGCTGCCGCCGCCGTCCCAGGTCTGGCAGGAAAGCTACGACCTGATCGCCTATCCGTTCTTCAACTATGGTTCGCAGGATATCGGGCTCGGCTGGCGGGTACTGATCTCGCTGCAGCGTGTCGCCTACGGTTTCGGCCTTGCCGCCGTCACCGGCGTGCTCATCGGCGCGGTCATCGGCCAGTCCATCTGGGCCATGCGCGGGCTTGATCCGATCTTCCAGATTCTCCGCACCGTTCCGCCGCTCGCCTGGCTGCCACTGTCGCTCGCCGCGTTTCAGGACTCGAACCCCTCGGCAATCTTCGTGATCTTCATCACCTCGATCTGGCCGGTGATCATCAACACCGCCGTCGGCGTCCGCAACATCCCTCAGGACTATCGCAACGTTGCCAAGGTGCTTTGCCTGAACCAGTTCGAATTCTTCTTCAAGATCATGCTGCCGTCGGCCGCACCCTACATCTTCACGGGCCTGCGCATCGGTATCGGCCTGTCCTGGCTCGCCATCGTCGCAGCCGAAATGCTCACCGGCGGCGTCGGCATCGGCTTCTTCATCTGGGATGCGTGGAACTCGTCGCGCCTGCCCGACATCATCGTCGCGCTCGCCTATATCGGCGTCGTCGGCTTCATCCTCGACAAGCTGGTCTCAGCGGTCGGCACCATCGTCACCCGCGGCGCATCCGCCAACTGAGGGACACGTTCATGAGCGCCTATCTGAAACTCGATCATATCGACAAGCATTTCGACCGGGGCGGTCAGCGCGCCGAGGTCCTGAAGGGCATCAACCTGACGATCAACAAGGGTGAATTCGTCTCGATCATCGGTCATTCCGGCTGCGGCAAGTCGACCCTGCTCAACCTGATCGCCGGCCTGACGCCGGTTTCATCCGGCGCGGTGCTTCTGGAAAACCGCGAGGTCAACGCGCCAGGACCGGAGCGCGCCGTCGTCTTCCAGAACCACAGCCTGCTGCCCTGGCTGACGGTCTATGAGAACGTCAATCTCGCCGTCTCCAAGGTTTTCGGAAGGACCAAGAGCAAGAAGGAACGGCACGATTGGGTCATGTCCAATCTGGACCTCGTGCAGATGGCGCACGCCAAGGACAAGCGTCCGTCCGAGATTTCCGGCGGCATGAAACAACGCGTCGGCATCGCCCGGGCACTCGCCATGGAGCCGAAGATCCTTCTGCTCGACGAGCCTTTCGGCGCCCTCGATGCCCTGACCCGGGCGCATCTGCAGGATGCCGTGATGGAAATCCACGCCCGCCTCGGCAACACGATGGTCATGATCACCCACGACGTCGATGAAGCCGTGCTCTTGTCCGACCGGATCGTCATGATGACTAATGGTCCGGCGGCCTGCATCGGCGAAGTGCTTGATGTACCGATCGCCCGGCCGCGCAACCGCATCGAGCTGGCTTCTGACCGGACATATCTCAAGTGCCGCGAGGCGGTCCTGAAATTCCTCTACGAACGCCACCGCTTCGTCGAAGCCGCGGAGTAACCGACATGACCCAGAAACTCGTCATCATCGGCAACGGCATGGCCCCCGGGCGCATGCTGGAGCACCTTTTCGAACAAGCTCCCGGCCAATACGACGTTACGATCTTCAACGCCGAGCCACGCGTCAACTACGACCGCATCATGCTCTCGCCGGTCCTTTCGGGCGAGAAGACCTACGAGCAGATCGTCATCCACGGCGACGGCTGGTACATCGAACACGGCATCACGCTCTACAAGGGCCACAAGATCGTCTCGATCGACCGCGCCAAGAAGACCGTCACCTCCGATCATGGTGTGACGGAAAGCTACGACAAGCTCGTCATCGCCACCGGCTCCGTGCCCTTCATCATTCCGGTGCCCGGCAAGGATCTGCCCGGCGTCATCACCTACCGCGACCTCGACGACGTGCAGGCGATGCTGCTTGCCGCCCAATCGCGCGAAAAGGCGGTCGTCATCGGCGGTGGTCTGCTCGGGCTCGAGGCCGCGGCAGGTCTTGCCTCCCGCGGCATGGATGTGACCGTCCTGCACGTGATGCCGACGCTGATGGAACGCCAGCTCGATCCGGCCGCCGGCTACCTCCTGCAGAAAGCCGTCGAGGAACGCGGCATCAAGGTCATCTGCAAGGCCAACACCAAGCAGATCGTCGGCGACGGCAAGGTCGAAGGCATCGAGCTCGACAACGGCACGATCATCCCCGCGACACTGGTCGTCATGGCCGTCGGCATCCGTCCGAATGCTAATCTTGCCAAGGAAGCGGGGCTTGCTGTCAATCGCGGCATCGTCGTCGATGCCGGCATGCAGACTTCCGATGGGGACATCCTGGCGCTCGGCGAATGCGCCGAGGTTGGCGGCATGGTCTACGGCCTCGTCGCACCGCTCTACGAAATGGCTCGCATCGCCGCTTCGCATCTGGCCGGCGACCGCACACCCGCCTTCGTCCATTCGGACACACCGACGAAGCTGAAAGTCACCGGCATCAATCTCTTCTCCCTCGGCGATTTCGCCGAAGGCGACGACCGTGAAGAGATCGTGCTGCGCGACGCGACGGCCGGTGTCTACAAGCGTCTGGTTCTGAAGGACAACCGTATCATCGGCACCGTGCTTTACGGCGAGACGGCCGATGGTGCCTGGTTCAACGACCTGAAGAAGAAAGCCACCGATATTTCGGAAATGCGCGAAACGCTCATTTTCGGCCAGGCCTACCAGGGAGGGTCCCCGCTGGACCCTACGGCGGCCGTTGCAGCCTTGCCGGATGATGCGGAAATCTGCGGCTGCAACGGCGTCTGCAAAGGCAAGATCACGGGTGCGATCACCGGCAAGGGACTGACCTCACTCGACGACGTACGGGCCCACACCAAAGCGTCGGCTTCCTGCGGATCCTGCACCGGCCTCGTCGAACAGTTGATGACCATCACGCTCGGCGACGCCTACAATCCGGCCGCTGTCCAGCCCATGTGCAAATGCACCGAGCTTGGCCACGACGACGTGCGCCGCCTGATCAAGGCCAAGGGTCTGAAGACCATTCCGGCGGTCATGCAGGAACTGGAATGGAAGACCTCCTGCGGCTGCGCCAAATGCCGCCCGGCCCTCAACTACTACCTCGTCTGTGACTGGCCGGACGAATATGCCGACGACTACCAGTCGCGCTTCATCAACGAGCGGGTACACGCCAACATCCAGAAGGACGGTACCTACTCCGTCGTGCCGCGCATGTGGGGCGGCGTCACCAATTCCGGCGAGCTGCGCGCCATCGCTGATGTGGTCGACAAGTTCGAAATCCCGATGGTCAAGGTTACCGGCGGTCAGCGCATCGACCTGCTCGGCATCGAGAAGGAAGACCTGCCCGCCGTCTGGGCCGATCTCGGCAAGGCCGGTTTCATCTCCGGCCAGGCCTATGCGAAAGGCCTGCGCACGGTAAAGACCTGCGTCGGCTCCGACTGGTGCCGCTTCGGCACGCAGGATTCGACCGGGCTCGGCATCCGCATCGAGAAGTTCATGTGGGGATCGTGGACGCCGGCCAAGCTCAAGATGGCCGTCTCCGGCTGTCCGCGAAACTGCGCCGAGGCAACCTGCAAGGATATCGGCGTCATCTGCGTCGATTCGGGCTTCGAGATTCATTTTGCAGGGGCTGCCGGTCTCGACATCAAGGGGACGGAAGTGCTCGGTCTCGTCAAAACCGAAGACGAGGCGCTGCACTACATCGTGGCATTGACGCAGATGTACCGCGAGCAGGGCCGCTATCTCGAACGCATCTACAAATGGGCGAAACGCATCGGGCTCGACGAGATCCGCCGCCAGATCATGGGTGATGCGGAGAAACGCCAAGCCTATTACGACCGTTTCGTCTTCTCCCAGAAATTCGCGCAGGTCGACCCCTGGTCGGAACGCGTCTCCGGCAAGGACAAGCATGAGTTCCGGCCGATGGCGACGGTTGGATACTCGGAAGCGGCGGAGTGACGGACATGGAAACGAACTGGATCGCAATCGGCGACATCAACGACATCCCGCTGCGCGGCGCCCGCTGCGTGAAGACGCCGCAGGGCAAGATCGCTGTGTTCCGCACGGCGGAGAACGAAGTCTTCGCCATCGAGGACCACTGCCCGCACAAGGGCGGGCCGCTCAGCCAAGGCATCGTTCACGGCAAGGCGGTCACCTGCCCGCTACACAACTGGGTCATTTCGCTCGAAAGCGGCAAGGCGCTCGGTGCTGACGAGGGCTCAGTGCGGACGATCGCTGTGCGCAACGAGGACGGTGCGCTCTCCATCGCGCTCGAAAGCCTGATGATGGCGGCGGAATAGGCGCATGGAGCAAGGAACACCCCCCTCTGTCGCTTCGCGACATCTCCCCCTCAAGGGGGGAGATCGGTCTGAGTTTGCTGCTGCCCGTTTGAGCAAAAAAAGCGTCTATCGCTTTTGCTCAGTGGGTGGAGACCAGTGGCACGGCAGGCTCCCGATCTCCCCCCTTGAGGGGGAGATGTCAGCAAAGCTGACAGAGGGGGGTGGTTGCAACGAATGCCGGAGCCAGTGGAGGCACGCTCATGTCCACTGAAACCAAGACCACCTGCCCCTATTGCGGCGTCGGTTGCGGCGTCATCGCCGGGATCGATGATACCGGCGCGGTCAGCGTCAAGGGTGACCCGGATCATCCGGCCAACTTCGGGCGGCTGTGTTCCAAGGGCTCGGCTCTGGCGGAAACCATCGATCTCGCTGGACGTGTTCTTTACCCTGAGATCAATGGACAACGCACAAGCTGGGACGCGGCGCTCGACCTCGTCGCCACGCGTTTCTCCGAAACCATCGCCGAACATGGGGCCGATTCGGTCGCCTTCTACGTCTCCGGCCAGTTGCTGACCGAGGACTATTACGTCGCCAACAAGCTGATGAAGGGTTTCATCGGCTCGGCCAATATCGACACCAATTCGCGGCTGTGCATGTCGTCCTCGGTCGCCGGCCATCGGCGTGCTTTCGGCGCCGACACCGTTCCCGGTACGTATGAGGACATCGAGCTTGCCGATCTGGTCATCCTGACCGGCTCCAACCTCGCCTGGTGCCATCCCGTGATCTACCAACGGCTTGCAGCTGCCAAGGCCGCCCGGCCCAGCACGAAAGTGGTCGTCATCGACCCGCGCCGCACGATGACCGCCGATATCGCCGACTTGCATCTGGCGATCCGGCCGGATGGCGACGTGGCGCTTTTCATGGGCCTGCTGGCTCACCTCGCGGGTACTGCCGCGATCGATCAGAACTATATCGGCACGCACACCAATGGTTTCGCAGAGGCCTTTGCGTCCGCCTCGGCCCTCAGCATCGCGGATCTGATGGAATTAACCGGCCTGCCCTCCATGCAGTTGCGGCAGTTCTTCCGCCTGTTCGAGGAAACCGAAAAGGTCGTCACCTGCTACAGCCAGGGCGTCAACCAGTCCGCCTCCGGCACCGACAAGGTCAATGCCATCATCAATTGCCACCTGGCGACCGGACGTATCGGCCGTCCCGGCATGGGACCTTTCTCGCTCACCGGCCAGCCGAACGCCATGGGCGGACGCGAGGTTGGCGGCCTTGCCAATATGCTGGCGGCCCACATGGCCATCGAAAATCCCGAGGACTGCGACCGCGTCCAACGCTTCTGGCAATCGCCTGATATCGCTCGCAAGCCCGGCCTGAAGGCCGTCGACATGTTCCGAGCCGTCGCCGACGGCCGGATCAAGGCGCTCTGGATCATGGCCACCAACCCGGTCGTCTCGATGCCGGACGCCGATGCGGTCGCTGCCGCGATTGCGGCCTGTCCTTTCGTCGTCGTCTCCGACCTCCTCGCGGACACCGATACGACGAAATACGCCCATGTCCTTCTGCCTTCGCTCGGCTGGGGCGAGAAGGACGGCACCATTACCAACTCGGAGCGCCGCATTTCCCGCCAGCGCGCCTATCTTGCCGCCCCTGGCGAGGCGAAGGCCGACTGGTGGCAGATGGCCGAAGTCGGCCGCCGCATGGGTTTCGAGGACGCGTTCTCGTTTCCGTCTGCCACCACTGTCTTTACCGAGCACGCGGCCCTGTCCACCTTCGAAAACGACGGCGGCCGCGATTTCGACATCGGCGCTTATCAGTACATCGATGAAACGACTTACGATGCGCTGGAACCCTTTCAATGGCCGCAGCCGGCAGGCGCGAAAACACGAACCACCCGATTCTTCGCCGATGGAGGCTTCTTCCATCCCGACCGCAAGGCGCGTTTCATTGCCGTCAACGCTCCCGCCACGGATCGCACCAGCGCCGATTTCCCGCTGACACTCAACACCGGGCGCATTCGCGACCAGTGGCACACGATGACCCGAACGGGCAAAAGCGCCCGGCTCTCCGCCCATATCGCCGAGCCCTTTGCCGAAATCCACCCGCGCGACGCCATGGAACTCGGCATCGCCAGCGCCGGCCTGGTCGAGATCGAAAGCCCCTACGGCAAGGCCGTGGTTCGGGCCTTGATTACCGAACGTCAGGCCCGCGGCAGCCTGTTCGTGCCCATGCACTGGAACGATCAGTTTGCCGCCAAGGCCCGCATCGACACCGTTGTCGCGCCGGTCACCGACCCCTTCTCCGGTCAGCCGGCCTCGAAGAACGTCGCGATTGCGGCACGGCCGCTGAAGGTTGCAAGCTATGGCTTTGCGGTTTCGGTCGCCAAGCCACTGGATCTCGACGCCGCCTACTGGGCCATGGCCAAGGCCGAAGGCGGCTGGCGTCTGGAACTGGCATTCGATGCCGTGCCTGAAAACTGGATCCAGTGGTGCCGCACGCACCTCGGTATCCCCGACCATATCGAGCCGCTCGGCTACGCCGATGCCCAGACCGGCGACCTGCGCCTTGCCTTCTTCGACGGTGACCGCTTGCTTGCCGCCTTCTTCCTCGCCCGCCAGCCGGTCGCCGTCGCACGCAACTGGGCAATCGAGCAACTGACTGTCCAGCACGCCGAAATGGCCAAACGGTTCGCCGTCGTTGCCGGGCGCCCAGGCGCCGGCCGCATGGACCCGGGCGCCACCGTCTGCTCCTGCTTCAGCGTCGGCGTCAACCAGATCGTCGCCGCCGTCAGGGGCGGCTGTCACAGCGTCGAGGCTGTCGGCAAGGAATTGAACGCCGGAACCAATTGCGGCTCCTGCCGCGCCGAAATCAGGGGGATCATCGATGGATGCCTTGCAGCTGCTGCCGAGTGACCGGAACGCCCGCCCTGCCCGCATGGCGCCGCTCGCCAAATTGCCAGTCTTTTGGGCGCTCGAAGGAAAACGCGCCATTGTTGCCGGCGGATCGGATGCGGCAGCCTGGAAAGCGGAACTGCTGGCGGCCTGCGGCGCTGAGGTCCACGTCTATGCGGAAGAACTGAGCGAAACATTCACAACCCTGATGCAGGACGACGGCCGGTTCCTGCATCACAAGAAGCAATGGTCGCCTTCATCTTTCGAAGATGCGGCGATCGCCATTGCCGATTGCGAAGACGACAAAGCCGCTGCCGCGTTCTTCGATGCGGCCTGCAGGGCCGGCGTGCCGGTCAATGTCATCGACAACCCGAAATACTGCCAGTTCCAGTTCGGCTCGATCGTCAACCGCTCGCCCGTCGTCGTCGCCATCTCCACCGATGGCGCAGCGCCGATCCTCGCCCAGGCGATCCGCCGCCGCATTGAGACGCTGTTGCCGCCATCGCTGAAATCCTGGGCAACGCTGGCGCATTCCATCCGCGAAAAGGTCAATACAAAGGTAAGCCCCGGTGCGCCGAGACGCGCCTTCTGGGAACGTTTCGTCGATCGCGCATTTGGCGCCGCACCCGAGACCGAAACCGAAGCCGAGCTTCTCGCCGATGCCGGACGGATCGTCGCGCATGCCAAGTCATCCACCGGCCGTGTCACGCTGGTCGGCGCTGGTCCTGGCGATGCGGAACTGTTGACGCTGAAGGCCGTGCGCGCCCTGCAGGCCGCCGATGTCATCCTGTTCGATGATCTCGTCTCCGACGAGGTGCTGGAACTGGCCCGGCGCGAGGCCAAGCGCATGCTGGTCGGCAAACGCGGCGGCCGGACGAGCTGCAAGCAGGAGGACATCAACGCCACAATGATCCAGCTTGCCAAGGCCGGGAAGCGCGTGGTCCGGCTCAAGTCCGGTGACCCGATGATCTTCGGCCGCGCCGGAGAGGAAATTGCCTGCCTGGAGCAGGAAGGCATTCCAGTTGACATCGTGCCCGGCATCACCTCCGCCAGCGCCATGGCCGCGAGGCTCGGCGTCTCGCTGACGCATCGCGACCATGCCCAAGCCGTCCGTTTCGTCACCGGCCACTCGCGCCTCGGCGATCTGCCCGAACATCTCGATTGGCAAAATCTGGCGGAGCCGCGCACCACGACGATTTTCTACATGGGCGGACGCACCGCAGGACAAATCCGCGCGCGGCTTCTGGCGGCAGGAATGGACTGCAAGACTCCGGCGGTCGTCATGAGCGCAGTCACGCGCAGCGATGAAAAACGCTGGATCGGCACGCTAAGCGCCCTTGCGGAAGCCGTGGAAAAAATCGGCGTCGATAATCCGATCCTGATTGGCGTCGGCCAGGCCTTTTCGGCAGCGCTGTCGAAAGCCGAAACACTGACACAGCACGAACAGACTGCGGAAATCAGAATGCGGGCGATGTGATGCCGACAGATCTCATCGCCACCCTGTTCCTCAGCCTTGCCATCGGCTTTAGCTGGCACCGATTTCGGCAGATCTTTTCACCGGCGACAAACCAGACCATTCTTCTGTCGCCCGCCACCACGCTTGCCAGCGCCATCAACCTGTCCGCCATGGCCGTGGCGTTCGGCAGCAATACCGCGGGCATTGGCGGGACGATCGTCGCCCTTGGGCTGGCGCTGGCGATGACTGTCGATCGATTGTCGTTCGGGTCGCGCCTGCGGCTAACGTTGGCGACTGCGAGCCTGCTCGCCTATGCGGGTCTAAGCGGCTCGCTTTAAATCTGCACAGCCATCGAATTGCCACGCGGTTCGATAAGCATCCCCCGCATGGCCGAGGTATACGTCCCCGACACAGGGCATTTGCCGGAACCGGCATTCGGAACAACCTGGTGATCCGCACGTTTGCAGGAATGCTTAAACAGGAAAAGTGCAATGCAAATGACCATGCGCGCCGTTGTCTTCGTGATCGTCGGTTCTATCCTCAGCATCCTCCTGATCAAATATACCGAGAACGATTTGAACACCGCGGTCCCGATGATGGACCCGGCCACCGCGGCTGAGCCGACCTGATGTCTTTCATAAATTGGGAGCACAGGCCGTAGCTTCGGCGCGTCCTCCCAATCGCGCCAGTCTGAAAACCGCCATATTCGACCGCCACCCATTCCGCAAGCGAGGCATGCTTCCAGGCGTGTGGGCGCAGATCGCTGCTGCTTCGCCGGACAAATACGTATTTCTGAATAGATGGTGGGAGACGAGGCATGACGAAATGGCGCAACGAGCCGATGCTGCCGCATCATGTCGAACTATGCCAGCGTGTCTTCGACGCCGCCAAGACGGCGCGCAACATAACGCCTGACAGCGATGCGAACGATCCGGTCGCTGCCCTGGTGCTGACCCTTTACCGACACGGCGTGCGGGAGGAGGACGAACTGCTTCGCCGCGTTCTCGGCGCTCTGGACGAAAAATCCTGATTCAAAGCCTCACAGCACCGCCTCCGGCGAATCTCCTATTGCTTTTACCCTGCAAACAGATCGAAAACTTACAGGCTTGACCGGCGACCAATATTGATAAAAACTATAGACTATTAAGAATTGGCCGAGCGGTGAGATGTCATGAACCAATTGATCGTCAATCCGATGACCTTGTCAGCCCTCAGCGAATCGATGGTGCAGAAAGCGAGCCTGCCGGTCGTTGCCATCATCGGCGGCGGCGTCTCAGGTGCAGCCACGGCCTTTCACCTCGCACAGGCAGGCCATATCCAGCCCCCGGAAATCGTCGTCTTCGAACCGCGCGAAGGTCTCGGCAGGGGTCTCGCCTATGATACCGCCGAACCGGCCCATCGTATCAATGTGCCCGCTGCGCGCATGAGCCTTCTCACCGACGAACCGGATCATTTCCTGCGATGGATCGATGAACAGGCGGCAACCTCCGGCGACGCCGATGCCTTGCGGCCGGACGGCCATCTCTTTCCCCGGCGCAGCGTGTTCGGCGACTATGTCAACGCCATGCTGCAGCCGTTCGTTGCCAGCGGCGCTGTCCAGCATCGCCGCTCCGCCGTTGTCCATCTCGTCCGCGAGGGGCAGCGCTGGTGCATTGTCGGCGATGACGGTGCACAAACCATGGCCGATATCGTCGTCATCGCCACGAGCCATCCACCGCCAGTGGCGCCCGGCCAGCTTCAGACCGTATTGAAGGATCATCCCCGCTTCGTGCCGGATCCGACCAGAGCTGGCGCGCTTGAGGCCATTCGTTCGTCTGACCGGGTGCTGGTCGTCGGCAACGGCCTCACTTCTGCTGATGTGATCGCGGCTCTGGCGCTGAAGGGCCACACGGGTCCAATCACCGCGATCTCTCGTCGCGGGTTGCGATCGCGCGGTCATGCGCCTTTCCCGCAGGACCCGACCGGCGATTTCCTCACGGATCCCGCCTTCACAGCGCTAACGCTCCTGAAAAACATTCGCGACACCATTCGGCAAGCCGTTTCGGATGGCCTCACCTGGCATGGCGTCATCGACCAGGTGCGGGCGCAGGGTCAGGCCCTCTGGCAGGTTCTGCCATTGGCGGAGCGGCAGCGCATCGTCCGGCATCTGCGGCCCTATTGGGATGTTCACCGCTTCCGCGTCGCGCCACAAGTGGAGGCGGCGCTCGATGGAGCAATAGCTGCGGAGCGGCTCGAAATTCTTGCCGGATCGATCGCGGCGGCCCACGTCGAGAACGATGCTGTCCGCTGTAGGCTTCGCCTGCGGCGGAGCCATGAGACAATCGAGAAAACTTACGATGCCGTCGTCGTTACCACCGGCCCAGGGCATGGCGGCATCCTCGCCAGTCAGCCCTTTCTCGCCGAACTCTCCGAAAGCGGCTATCTCGAACTCGACCCGACCGGCCTCGGATTGTCCTGTACCCGGAATTCGGAAGCCATCGGCCCGGCAGCGGGGGTAAGCCCTACCCTGCTGATCGCTGGTCCCCTTGCGCGCGGCACGTTCGGCGAACTCATGGGTCTGCCGCAGGTGACCGAACACGCCGCCTTCGTGGCTTCCGTGGTTGCGGGGCGCTTGCAGGCGCCGGTGCCAAAGACGGCGCAAAACCCGCTTTAAGGAAAGACTTTTCTTAGTCCAGTCGATCTATAGAAATTATAATCTTATCTTTCCGCCCGACTTCTTCCACCCATACTCCGTGCAGAAAATCGGAGTGTGCGATGGAAACCCTCTTGCAGTATCAGCCCAATATCCGGCAGACGGCCGATCGCCTTCGCAGCGATTTTGAAGCGATCGAAACCGCCCAGTCACTTGCTGCCGATTTCGCGACCCGCGCCGCGGACCGCGACGCCAACCGCACCCTGCCCTATAGCCAGCTTGACCAGATCGCCCGATCCGGACTGCTCGCCATCACCGTTCCCGCGGAATATGGCGGACTGGATGTCTCCAATGCCGTGCTCGCCGAAGTCACGGCCATTCTCGCGGAAGCCGACGCATCGATCGGCCAGATCCCACAGAATCATTTCTACATTCTCGAGGCTCTACGGGTAGACGGCAGCGAGGAACAAAAACGTTATTTCTTCGGACGCGCACTGGCCGGCGACCGCTTCGGTAACGCACTCTCCGAACGCGGCACCAAGACGGTCGGCGACTACAACACCCGCATCACGCCTGACGGTCCGGGCTACCGCGTCAACGGCCGGAAATTCTATTCGACCGGCGTGCTTTTCGCAGACTGGATCACGGTCTTCGCACTCGACCCCGAGAATCGCTTGACCATGTCCTTCGTCGCCAAGGGCACAGAAGGCATGGAGATCATCGACGACTGGGACGGCTTCGGCCAGCGCACCACCGGCAGCGGCACGACGGTGTTCAACAATGTCTACGTCAATGCCGACGCCATCGTCTTTCATCACAAGGGTTTCGAGCGGCCGACGACGATTGGTTCGGTCGGCCAGATCATCCATGCGGGCGTCGACCTTGGTATTGCCCGCGCTGCCTTCGCCGAAACGCTGGATTTCGTTCGAACCCAAAGCCGCCCCTGGATAGACGCCGGCGTCGAGCGTGCATCCGACGATCCTCTCACCATCGCCAAAATCGGCGAGATCGCTATCCGGATCGAGGCCGCAACGGCTATCATCGAACGGGCCGGCCGCAAGGTCGATGTCGCCCAGATGGACCCGACCGAGGCACACGTCATCGACGCCACGCTGTCGGTGGCGGCGGCAAAGGTCCTGACAACGGAGGTAGCGCTCGCAGCCTCCACCACATTGTTCGAACTGGCTGGCACCTCTTCCACCCGCATCGGCCTCAACCTCGACCGCCACTGGCGCAATGCCCGCACCCATACGCTGCATGACCCGGTGCGCTGGAAGTCCCACGTGGTCGGGAATTATCATCTGAACGGCGTAAAACCGCCGAGGAACGGAGCTTTGTGAGGTGTACCAAGTCCCGATGCTGATCGTTGCGGCTAAACGCGCCGCCTTTAACGATCGGTTTCGAGCGTGTTTCAGAATTCGGTAATCGGAGAGTGTTATACGGCCAGTCACCCGGAACAATTACAACCTACGGATGACGATACACGTGGACCTTGCGACCGTACTGCTTCTTCACAAGTCATCATTTTTCATAGGTGCGCTCTGTTTCCTATACGTTCGATGGCAATCTCCCCGGAGTCATGGGCTCGGCGTCCTGGCCATAGCCTTTCTCCTCCTCGCCATTGCTTCGACTGTTGCGGGTCTGGGTGAAAAGCGCGCTCTGCCCTTGTATGTTTGGGCATTGTCGAGTTTCGCGCTCGGCACACTTGGTTACGCCCTGTTCTGGATCGGGATAAGAAGACTCAGCAGCAGGAAAAAACGCCCATTTGATTGGCTTGCGACGGCATTGCCCATGCTCCTGACCGCAACGGCAGTGATCACGGGGTTTCACCTCGACAACCTTTTCCGTGGCAGCGTTTTTCAGTTCAACTCGATCTTGTTTTTGAGTGCCTCTGCCGTCGCGCTTGTCCACGACGCTCGGCATGAGAAACTATCGGCCAGATATGCACTGGCGGCATCGATCGTCGTAGCCGTGATATTGTCGCTGTTTATAATCCTCGGATTGGTGGCCTTGAAGGCCATTCATCCTCGTGACGCATTCTTTCTGCTCATTCTGTGCCACTTCGCCATAGCGTTGTTTACGCTCGTTTTTGTCAAGGAACGGGCGGAGGCGACACTTACAAAACTGCTAGATGCGGATGCGCTCACGCAGATCCACAACCGGCGTTGGTTCTTTTCACGACTGCCGGCCGCACCCCGCGCGGGTGACGCATTCATCATCATCGACATCGATCACTTCAAGCGAGTCAATGATACGTTTGGCCATGCAGCGGGCGACGAAGTGCTCGTCGCGATCGCACAAAAGATGGCGAAAAATTTGGGTGAGAATGAAATCTTCGCACGCCTCGGCGGCGAGGAATTTGGCATCTACCTGCCTGCTGCGTCGAATCTTGAGCCGCGCCTTGTTACTGAGAAATTACGCAATGCCATCGAGCTTCTCAATGTTAGGCTCGGTGAGACCGATATTCCGGTCACAATCAGTGCAGGCATCGCGATTGCCAGCGATGGTTTGCAAATGAATGAACTCATGAGCATCGCCGACACGGCATTATACTCGGCAAAGAATTTGGGGCGTAACCGTATTGAGCTGCATCAGACCAACCCATCAGCCGCAAGTGTTGCGGCTGAACGGCAAAACATGAAACTGTTGCGCAAAAGGAAAACCGAGCGGGCAGCGTAGCGAACAGTACCAGGCAGATTGCTTCTGCCCATAACTCACCCGGCATAGGGCTGGCCTTCTCGCCCTCAGCTATACAAGCTCACCACCGGAATCCGATCGTTCAGCACGAACTCCCCAACTTCCTTGGCCTTGTAGAACACCGGATCATGCAGCGTGTGGGTGCGCACGTTGCGCCAGAAGCGGTCGAAACGGTACTTTTCTGCCGTCGAGCGGGCACCGGTGAGCTCGAAGACACGCGAAGTGATATCGAGCGCGACATGGGTCGCGTGCACTTTGGCGGCATAGGCTTCCGCCGCCGCCTCGCCGCGTTCGCGCGCCGTGACGTCTTGCCCCTTGGCGAGCGCCGTCTGCACCGCCAAGGCAGCGCTGTCGGCGAGAGCCGCCGACGCTTTCAGCGCGGCGGTGAACTCGCCCACGCGCTCCAGAATGTATGGATCGTCCGATGCCTTCTCGACGCCGGAGGTGATCCAGGACCGGGTCGTCGTGCGGACATAATCGACGGCGGCAGCAAGCGCGCCTTCGGCAGCACCGAGATAGAAATTCACGAAGACCAGCTGGATCAGCGGCGTGTTGAAGGTCGCCAGCACCGGCGACGGTTCATTCTCGTCGGCCGGCGGCGCGATAAAGTCTTCCTCGTAGACGGGGAAATCATGGAATTCGACGCTTCCACTGTCGGAGAGCCGTTGGCCGATATTGTCCCAGTCGTCATTGGCGACATAACCAGGGCGATCGGTCGGGACAGCGAAATTGGCGATCTTGCCGTCGAGCGTCGCATTGGCGTTGATATAGTCGGACACCCGTGCAGCGGTCGAGAAGGACTTTCGGCCGTTCAACACGTAGCCAGTGCCCCGGCGCGTCAGGGTCAGGCCCGGATCGCGCGGATTGACTGCCGCACCCCAGTAGAGGTTGCGGGAGACTGTTTCAGCGCCCAGCGCCTGGGCGCGCGCCTGATCGGCGAGGGCCAAGTAGATGAACTGGCTGTTGACATAGTGATAGCCGAGGAGCTGGCCAATCGAGCTTTCGCCGCGGGCCAGAATACGCACCAGCTTCAGCCCATCGACCCAATCGAGCCCGCCGCCGCCGATCTCGCGCGGATGTAGCGCATTAAGCAGCCCAGCCTTCTTCAGCTTGACGATCTCGCCAAGGGGCGGACGCCCTTCCCTGTCGAGCTCGGCCGCACGCTGCGACAGATCGCCTGAGATTTCAGTGGCGCTGGCAAACAGCTTGTCGCGCGTGACGCCGAGACCGGCTGCATAGACGACGTTAGATTGGCTCATGGGAAAAACTCCGGTTTATGGAATGAAGAAGCGGCGGAACCAGAGATAGCTCCGCCGTTGCAATTCGAAGGATCAGAACAGCTTGGCCGGGATCCAGCTTGCGGTGGCCGCATCGCTGGCGCTGAAGGCCGGGACCTTGGCTGCCAATTCCTCGATCGACTTGACGCCGGCTTCGCGCAAGCCTTTCTGTGTCAGCAGCGTCGGCTCGACGGTGATCTGTCGGGGAACCTCTTCACCGGCAATTTCGAGGGCTGCAGCGCGGATCGAGACGGCCCCGACGACGGCCGGATTGGTCGCGACGGTTGCAACCCACGGGCTTCCCTCTTCAGTGATTTCCTGAATGTCGGCAGTCGAAACATCGGCAGAATAGATCTTCAGCTTGTCGGAGATGCCGAGATCGGCCGCTGCCAGCTTCACGCCACGGGCAAATTCGTCATACGGAGCAAAGACAACGGTGATATCCGGATTAGCTCGCAGTGCTGCCTTTGCCTGATCCGCTGTGCTCGTTGCCGTCGTATCGCTGACATTGCCGAAGCGCGCCTTCTCAACAACGCCCTTGTTCTCGGCCTTGAACGCATCCCAGACCTCGTTGCGGCGATCAAGCGGCGCAAAACCCGCAACGTAGACGTAACCGGCGTTGAAGCTCGTGCCATTCTCCTTGACCGCTTGCTCAAGCGCTTGCTTGGCAAGTGCGTGATCGCTCTGCTCGACCTGCGGCACCTTGGGATTGTTCAAGTTGACATCGAAGGCAACGACCTTGATGCCCTTGTCCAAGGCCTGCTGCACGACATCGCCGAGCGATTCCGGAACGCCATGATCGACAACGATTCCTTCGACGCCGAGATTGATCGCCTGCAGGATCTGTTCGCGCTGCTCGGCTGCGTCCTGGCGGCCGGGGAATATCCTGAGATCGATGCCGAGCGCCTTTGCCTGTGCTTCAGCGCCGGCCTGATAGGCCTGGAAGAAGTCTCCTGCCGAAATATAGCTGATCAGCGCCAGCTTGACGCCACCCTTGTCAAACGGGGCAGGCGCGCCGGCAACGCCGTCCGCTTTTGCCACGGAAGCAAAAAGAAAGGGAATGAGAGCGGCGGTTGCCGCCAGACGGAGAATGGTTTTCATGGAAAGCGTTCCTTCTGAAGACAATCGAAACGCGTCAAACGGCAGGCCGTCAGGCCACCTCGAAACGCAGCATTTATTAGATATTCAATCCATAAATTTAATAGAGTAATTCGTGCCATTTTTGCGGACTGGAGAGATTCCTGTTTCTCCGAAACAGCCCCGAGCCGCAAAGATTTGCCGAAGCCAACTCGCCTCAGGGGCGCGCAAACTGCTCGGCGCGAACATTCCTCCGCAGGCTGACCATCCGCAAAGAAATTGTCGGGGCCGCCCGTACTTCGCAAAGCTGTTCTCCGCGTACGGCTGTCGCCCATCCAAAATATATGACAAATTATATAGACAATAAAGATATTGGAAATCCGTATCATGCCGCTGCTACACGTCGATGCACTCAGCCGCAGCTTTGGACCCACGCGCGCGCTCACCAGCGCCACGCTGACGATCGACGCTGGCGAGATCGTTGCCCTGATGGGAGCGAACGGTGCAGGCAAATCGACACTGGTGAAAATCCTCTCCGGCGTGCTGCCCGCCGATAGCGGCAAAGTCACGCTGAAGGAGCGACCCTATGCGCCGCGCACGCCCGCCGAAGCTGCTGCTGCCGGCGTCGTCACCGTCCATCAATCGACCGATCTCGTCGGCGCTCCCGGTCTTACCGTCGCCGATACGTTGTTGCTTTCTCGCTTCACGGAGCGAGGCCAACCCTTCTTCGTCTCCCGCTCCGGCATCCGGCGTCAGGCGCAGGCAATTCTCGATGCCGCCGGTTTCGATTTGCCGCTCGATCGCGATTTCGCAGATCTTTCGGCAGCCGACCGCCAACTGGTAGCGATTGCCCGTGCGCTTGCCAACAAAGCGGACCTGCTCATCCTCGACGAACCGACCGCAAGCCTCTCGATTGCGGAGAGCCGCCGCCTCTTCGATATTCTGAGACGCCTGCGCGACGGCGGGCTTGCCATTCTCTACATCTCGCATCGCACCGCCGATCTCGAGGCGATCGCCGACCGGGCGCTGGTCATGCGCGGTGGCGCGGTTGCCGGTGCGTTCCAGCGCCCCATCGACTTTTCCGCCGCCATCGAAACGATGATCGGCCGCAAGCTGCAATCTGCAAGGCCGGACATCCGCATTGCCGACGGCACGCCGGTCTTCGAGATGCGCAGCGCACGCCTATTGCCGGATTCCGCCGCTTTCGATCTTGCCGTACATGCGGGCGAAGTGGTGGCGATCACCGGCGTACTTGGCGCCGGCAAGAGCCGCCTCCTGTCTGCGATCTTTGGCGCGGGCCACCTCGCCGGCGGTAAGATGTTTCTCGACGGCCGTCCGCATCATCCGCAAACACCAGCTGACGGTATCGCCTCCGGTGTCGCCATGGCGGCCGAAGACCGGCACCGCTCGTCGCTGATACCTGCCAACTGGCCGGGCAGTTCGCTTGCCGCCACCATCAGCCTGCCGCATCTCGCCAAATGGTATCCGCATGGCCTCCTGTTCGGCGGCCGCGAGCAACGCGAGGCGAAAAAGGCGATTGCCCGTCTGCGCATCAAGGCATCCGGACCGCAAGCGCCGATCGCGTCGCTCTCCGGCGGCAACCAGCAGAAGGCCGTTCTCGCCCGCTGGGAAGCCGAGCCGAGCCGACTGCTCCTGCTCGATGAACCCTTCCAGGGTGTCGATGTCGGCGCACGCCACGATATCATTCAGGCCATCCGCAGCCGCACTGACCGGGCTACCCTGATCGCCACCTCCGACCCCGAAGAAGCCTACGAGGTCGCCGACCGCATTCTCGTCATCGACCATTACAGCCTCGTGCCGACGCCCCGTGGCGCAATATCTGCCTCCCAAGGAATTCACGCATGACCTCGATCAACGACGAAACCCTGTCGCCGGTGTCGCGAACCGCGAAAGGCGACAAGAACGCCATCAGCTGGCTCGGAAACCTGAGCGCCATCCTGCGTTCCGGCGCGGTCTTCATCCTGCTGGGCGCTCTTCTGTTGGGCTTTTCCGCTGCCGAACCCGCCTTCGCCAATATCGGCAACCTGATGAGCATCCTGCAGGCGGTTGCCGTCGTCGCTATCCTCGGCGCAGGCGTGACCGTGACGCTTGCCGTCGGCGGCTTCGATCTGTCGATCGGCGCCATTGCCGCCTCGAGCGTCATGGCTGCCAGCTATGCGATGATCGTCTGGGGGTTCAGTGCCGTTGCGACTGTGCCGCTGGTGCTCGCCTTCGGGGCGCTTGTCGGGCTCGTCAATGCGCTCCTCATCGTCCGGCTCAAGGTTCCGGATCTTCTCGCCACCTTGTCGATGATGTTCCTGCTGTCCGGCCTGCAACTGATCCCGACCGCCGGCCGCTCCATTTCCGCCGGGCTCATCCTGCCGGACGGAACCACCGCGACCGGCGCATACGACCCTGCGTTCCTCCTGATCGGCCGCTTCAGCCTGTTCGGCATCGTTCCCGTCTCCGTCGTGCTGATGACGCTGGTCGCCATCGTCCTGTTCGTTCTCACCGAGCGCACCCGCATCGGCCGCCTGCTCTTTGCCACCGGCGGCAACGAACTGGCCACGCGCCTTGCCGGCGCTTCGACGGCACGGTTGAAGACGCTTGCCTATGTCATTTCCGGCACGCTTGCATCTCTCGGCGGCATCGTCATCGCCGCCCGCGTCGGCCGTGGTGACGTCTCCTCCGGCGGCTCGCTGCTGATGGACGCCGTGGCCGCGGCTTTGATCGGCTTTGCAGTGCTTAGGCGCCGCCGGCCGAACGTGCTCGGCACTATCGTTGGCGCGGTCTTCGTCGGCGTGCTGCTCAACGGTCTCACCATGCTGAATGCACCCTACTATACGCAGGATTTCGTCAAGGGTGCCGTACTCGTCGGGGCCTTGGCGCTGACGTACGGCGTCGGGCGCAGCGCAGCCCAATGACGCCTTTCGTCGCCGGGAATTTGGCAGGCACTGCCAGATGCCCCGCCAAGTTTTCCGGGCCGAGCGCAATCTTTGGAAATTTCTTTCTCGGCACTGAGATCAATACACTTATTCTATAGATATTATTCAAATTGAGGACGAACCATGACACAGGAAAAAGCCGGACAGGGCGTCGGACGCCGTGATCTCTTGAAATTTTCGGCCGTCGCGGGCGCAGCACTCGCCGGAGCGAGCCTTATCGGCAGCCGGACGGCAGCGGCGGAAGATGGGCTCTCGCTGAAGGGCAAGCGCATCGCCATCAGCGCTACGGGCACAGATCACTTCTTCGACCTTCAGGCCTACAATGCCCAGATCGAGGAAGTGAAGCGCCTGGGCGGCGAACCGATCGCGGTCGACGCCGGCCGCAACGACGGCAAGCTCGTTTCGCAGCTTCAGACGCTGATCGCCCAGAAGCCGGATGCGATCGTGCAGATCCTCGGCACGCTCAGCGTCATCGATCCCTGGCTGAAGAAGGCACGCGACGCCGGCATTCCGGTGCTAACGGTCGATGTCGGCTCGACCAATTCAATCAACAACACCACCTCCGACAATTGGGGCATCGGCAAAGATCTGGCGCTGCAGCTGGTTTCAGACATCGGCGGTGAAGGCAATATCGTCGTTTTCAACGGCTTCTATGGCGTCACACCCTGCGCCATCCGCTACGACCAGCTCGTCAACGTCGTCAAATACTTCCCCAAGGTGAAAATCCTCGAGCCGGAACTGCGCGACGTCATTCCGAACACTGTCCAGGACGCCTTCACGCAGATCACCGCCCTGCTCAACAAATATCCGGAGAAGGGCTCGATCAAGGCGATCTGGTCGGCCTGGGACATTCCGCAGCTCGGTGCAACTCAGGCGGTGGCTGCCGCCGGCCGCAATGAGATCCGCACGTATGGTGTCGACGGCAGCCCGGAAGTGCTGCAGCTCGTTGCCGATCCGAACTCGCCGGCCGGCGCCGACGTGGCACAGCAGCCGGCCGAAATCGGCCGTACGGCGATCCAGAACGTTGCCCGCCTGCTGGCCGGCCAGACCCTGCCGCGCGAGACCTATGTGCCGGCACTGATCGCCAACAAGGCGAACGTCAACGAAGTCAGCAAGAAGCTCGGCATCGGCTGACCTTGTACGCCCTCGGGCGATCCGGACACGCTCCGGGTCGCCGCTTCGATTGTGTCGATCACCGGGACGGACTTTCCATGAGCGCAGCTTCACCAGCCGCAGACAGAAGCGGCGACGCCATTCATCTCGAAAATATCGTCAAGCGGTTCGATGGCGCTCTGGCACTCTCTGGCGCCTCGCTGCGCGTCCGGCGCGGTACTGTTCACGGCCTCGTCGGCCAGAACGGTGCCGGCAAGTCGACGCTGATCAAGCTGCTCGCCGGTCTCCACCAGCCCGACGAGGGACGCATCGAGATCGACGGGCAGGTCTATGAAAAGCTCACCCCGCACCGGGTCGAGGAACTGGGCATCCATTTCATCCATCAGGACCGCCTGCTCGTGCCGACTTTCACGGTCGGCGAAGCCCTGTTTCTCGGACGCGAACCGCGCATCGCCGGGACGCCTTTTCTCGACCGCCGGCTGATGCAGCGCCGGGCCGGCGAGATCCTCAACGATTATTTCGGCGTGAGATTGCCCAACAGCGCCCTGATCAGCGAACTTTCCACCGCGGAGAAACAGATCGTCCAGATCACCCGCGCGCTGCTCGACCAGCCAAAGATACTGGTGTTCGACGAGCCGACGGCAGCCCTTGTGCGCCGGGAGGCGGATATCCTCTTCCGGCTGATCCGCCGCCTGCGCGACGAGGGCGTCACGATCATCTACATCTCGCATTATCTCAACGAGATCGAGGAACTCTGCGACCACGTCACGGTGCTGCGCAACGGCGAGGACGTCGCGACCCTGCCTCTTGGCGAAACTTCTGCGGCGGCCATTGCCCGGCTGATGGTGGCGCGCGACATCGCGGAGATGTTCCCGAAACGGAGCGTCACGCCCGGTAAGGACATACTGACCATCGACCAGCTGTCATCGCGCGGAAAATACCACGATATCTCCCTGACACTGCGGCGTGGCGAGGTGCTCGGTCTCACGGGTCTTCTGGGTTCGGGCGCCAAGGACCTGATCCGCACACTGTTCGGCCTAGAAACCGCGACCTCCGGGCAGATCGAGATCGACGGTAAACCGGTACGCTCGGTCAACCCAGCGCAGGCCGTCGACCAGCACCTGGCGCTTGTGCCAGAAGACCGGCGCGGCAATGGTGTGGCGCTTGATCTAAGCGTCACCGAGAATATCACGCTCTCGTCGCTGAAGCGCTTCACACGCCTCGGCTTCCTTGATTTCAAGAGTGAACGGCAAGAGGCGGATGACCTCATCCGCCGCCTTGAGGTCAAGACATCGGGACGCAACGCCCTTGTGCGCACGCTCTCGGGCGGCAACCAGCAGAAGGTGGCAATCGCTAAATGGCTGAGCCGCCATTCCGAAGTCTACCTGCTCGACGAGCCGACCGTCGGTGTCGACATCGGCTCGAAGGTCGAGATCTACAATCTGATCGGCGATCTCGCTGCCCGTGGGGCAGGCATCATCGTGCTCTCGTCCGACTTGGCCGAACTGATCGGCATCACCGATCGCATCCTTGTCCTCTTCCGCGGCAACATCGTGCATGAATTCGTCTCGTCGCAGACATCGCCAGACGAAGTGCTTGCCGCATCCACCGGATCATCGGAGACGCTCCGCCATGTCGGTTGACATTCAGCTCGCACCCGTCATCCATTTTGAACCCGGTCAATCCGGTTTCTCCTCGGCAAGGGGCGTAAACCTCGCCGCCGCGGCGCTGCGGGCCGGATCGCTGATTGCCTTTGTCGCGATCCTCGTCGTCTTCTCGGTTACGGCACCTTATTTCCTCAGCGTCGGCAATATCGGCAACGTGCTTGGCCAATCAGCCATTTCCGGCGTGCTCGCCATCGGCCTGACGATCGTGCTGATTGCCGGCGGCTCCAACGTCGTCACCGGCGGCATAGACCTGTCGCTCGCCGCCAATATGGGCCTCAGCGCCGCCGTCTACGCGACGATTGCCCAGCTCGGCTATGGTGATGCGACGGCGGTCGCAGCCGCTCTCCTCACCGGTGGACTGATCGGCGTAGTCAACGCCATCGCCGTCGTCGGCGCCGGCATCGTGCCGCTGCTCGCAACGCTTGCCGTTATGAACATCGTCGCCGGCCTTGAACTGGTGCTGACGCAGAACACCGTCATTCCGGCCTCGACGCCGCTGCTCACGGCGCTTTCATCGTCCGGCCTCTTCGGCATTCCGGCACTCGCCTATGTGCTGCTCGTCTTCACGCTGATCGCTGCAGCCATCGTGCAGTACACGCCGGCCGGGCTTCGGCTCTACGCGGTCGGCGAGTTTCCCGATGCGGCCCGCGCAGCAGGCCTGCCGGTCCGCCGGCTGGTCGCAGGTGCCTTCATCGCCAGCGGCCTGTGCGGCGGTTTTGCCGGCATCCTGTCCGTCTCCAATCTCAGCGGCAGCACCACCGGTTCCGGTGAAATGCTGCTGCCGGTCGTGGTCACGGCACTGCTTGGTTCCGTCTTTTCCCGGCGGCTGGTGCCGACGGTCATCGGTACCCTTCTGTCCACCCTGTTCGTTGGCTTCCTCGTCAACGGCTTCCAGCTTCTGAATATTTCGAGCGTGCTGGTGAGCGGTGTCCAGGGACTGCTCATCCTGCTCGTCGTTTCCGCAACGACTTTGCTACGCAGACAGGAGGCCTGAACCATGACCCTGCAGACCTCCTCGATCGGGACACCAACCCTGCCCCGCCTTCTGCTTGGCACCGTCGTAGACAACGCGCTGGTACTGGCGCTCGTTACCGTGTTCGCCGCCTTTTCCATCGCGACTCCGACATTCCCAACGCTCGCCAATCTGCAGAGCATCCTCGTCAACAACTTCACGCTGCTCGCCATAGTCGCCATCGCCATGACCTTCGCCGTCTCGGTTGGCGGCATCGATCTTTCGGTGGGAACGGCGGTGGATTTTGCGAGCTTCGCCTTCGTCTCACTGGTGCTTGCCGGCCAACCCGTTGCCATCGCAGCTTTGGCCGGGTTGGGTGCGGGAGCAGCCGTCGGAGCATTCAATGCGGTGCTGATTTCCGGTATCGGCATTTCGCCGTTTCTCGCCACGCTCGGCACGCTGTTCATCGGCCGCAGCATCCAGCAGCTTCTGACCAATGGCGGAAACCCGGTTTACTTGCCGCCGTCAGGCGCGCCGGAAGCCTTCCGCTTTCTCGGCCGCGGTGCGATCGCCGGTATTCCCGTTCCGCTCGTCATCGCCGCGGTCATCGTCGCCGGCGCCACACTGATCCTCACCCGCGCCCGCTTCGGTCGCGTCGCTCTGGCGATCGGCATCCAGCCGAGCGTCGCGCGTTACTCCGGTATCACGGCCCGCGCCCACGTCGCCGTCGCCTTCATTCTGGTCGGTCTGATCGCCGCCGTCGCCGGGCTGATCCTGTCGGCGACTGTCACGGTCTATATCCCCTCCTCCGGCAACGCCTTCCTGCTCAATGCGATCGGTGCCACCTTCATCGGCACGACGCTCTCCCGCCTCGGCCGCCCCAACATCCCCGGCACTATCCTCGGCGTGCTGCTGCTCGGCATCGTCGCCAACGGCCTGCTGCTCACCGGCCTGAATTTCTACTGGCAGCAGGTCGGCACCGGCCTGCTGATCTTTGCCGTGCTGGCCCTGAGCTTCATCAACAGGCGCAAGGCCACGGCCTGACATCAAGACAAGGAATTGAGACATGAGTCGCGAAATCAGGCTGAACGCCTTCGACATGAACTGCGTCGGACATCAGTCGCCGGGTCTCTGGCGGCATCCGCGCGACCAGTCCTGGAAATACAAGGATCTCGACTACTGGGTGCATCTGGCAAAGACGCTGGAGCGCGGCAAGTTCGACGGCCTGTTCATCGCCGACGTGCTCGGCGTCTACGATGTACTCAACGGTAATGTCGATGCGGCCCTGCGCCATTCCGCCCAGGTGCCAGTCAACGATCCGCTGCAGCTGGTGCCAACCATGGCCTACGTCACCGAGCATTTGGGTTTCGGCCTTACAGCCTCGCTCTCCTTCGAACATCCCTACACTTTCGCCCGCCGCATCTCGACACTCGATCACCTGACCAAGGGTCGCGTCGGCTGGAACATCGTCACGTCCTATTTGAACAGCGGCGCCCAGAATATCGGTCAGGCAAGCCAGACCAAGCATGACGATCGCTATGATCTCGCCGAGGAATATCTCGAGGTCTGCTACAAGCTCTGGGAGGGAAGCTGGGAAGATGGCGCCGTGGTGCGGGACCGCGATACCGGCATCTTCACACGCCCCGAAAAGGTTCACCCGATCCGCCACGCCGGCAAGCATTTCACGGTGCCGGGCATTCACTTGAGCGAACCCTCGCCGCAGCGCACGCCGGTGCTCTACCAGGCCGGCGCATCAAGCCGCGGCAAGGATTTCGCCGGCGCCCATGCCGAATGTATCTTCGTCGCCGCCCCCTCCAAGCCGGTGCTGAAACGCTATGTCGCCAACGTCCGGGAAGCCGCCGAAAAGGCTGGCCGCAACCCACGGAACATCCTTGCCTTCAACCTTCAGACCGTGATCCTCGGCGAGACCGACGCTGAGGCGAAGCGGAAATTCGACGACTACCGCAAATACGTCTCCTACGAGGGCGCGCAGGCGCTGATCTCCGGCTGGACGGGCATCGACTTCGGCCAGTTCGCCCCCGACGAGCCTCTACGCCATCGCTATACCAATGCCGTGCAATCCGCCGTCGAGACCTTCACCACCATCGATCCCGACAAGGTCTGGACGGTGCGGGAAATGGCCGACTGGGTCGGCATCGGCGGCTTCGGCCCGGTCTTCGTCGGCTCGCCGTCAACGGTGGCCGACCTGCTGCAGGAATGGGTCGAGGATACCGATGTCGACGGCTTCAATCTCGCTTATGCGGTGACACCGGAAAGCTTCGAGGATGCCGTCGACCTGCTGGTGCCGGAATTGCAGAAGCGCGGCGTCTACAAGACGGACTACCGACAGGGCACGCTGCGTGAAAAGCTGTTCGGCGAAGGCCCGCGCCTCATCGCGCCGCATCCGGGCGCCGGCTATCGGCACCTGTCACAGGAACCGGCAAAACTGGTGGCGCGCGGCTAAGCCAACTGAGTTTGGAAGCGCTCAGACTGCAGGGCACAAAGCCACCGGCCTTTTGGCCGGCGGAACTGCATTAGTTGGTTTTCGTGCAGGTGACGCCCGGATCGTCCTCGCCCTTCATGGTATCGAAAAGCGTCGCTTCCTCGCCCTTCGTCCACCAGACATATTGCCCACCCATATATTTCGCGCCCGATCCGGCAATCACGCTCGACGCCACGATGAACTCTTCGCCGATGGCAAGCGTCACCAGCGAGACCGGGCCGGCATTAATATAGTCGGCAGTGACCGACTTGCCGGCGCAATCATAGCGCACAGTCTGACGGTCGATCGATTGGGCACCGGGAATGTTGAGGAGCAGGTCCGCAGATACCGTATGCGCGGCAAGCCGCAAGGCGAGGTTCGAATCGGATTTGGCAAGCAGCAGCTTGGTATCTTCGATCTTCCAGGATAGCCCGCTCCTCAGGGCGTCAAAGAACTTCATCTCCTGGTTCATCACTGCCGGCACGCACATCTTGCGGGTGGCACCCGCAGGGCCGAAGGTTATCTCGTCGCCGTTCAGGTTGAAGGTGCCGGTGTAATTGTTGCAGCCTGCAAAGCCGGAATAGGTGCCGTCATCGTTGATCTCGAGCGTCGTCTGCAGATAATCGATGACACCGCCGCCACCGATATCCTCCGCCAGCCACGTACCCACCAGTTCCGCGGGCACGGTGTCTGCCGCAACGGTCGATACCGAAGTCGCGTCGATAAGCACGCAGGAACATGAAAGAAACAGCCCGAGTTTCAGCATGAGGTACATCCTTTCAGGCAAACAACAGACCCTGCTCGTGGTCAGCCATTGACGGTGATTCGCGGCACCTGCGACCCTATCGCCATGAACCTGACCGAGACTACCCTTGTTGACACCCGCTTTCAGCTGTAGAGCCTAGCGTGAAACAACAAAAACAACGGGACTTGGCCATGACCTCCGGCGCACCTGAAAAACGCCGTTTGACCATTCTGGGCTCGACGGGCTCGATCGGTACCAACACGCTCGACGTCATCAACCAGCTCGGCGGCCGCGAGACCTTCGAGGTCGCAGCCCTGACTGGCAACGGCAACATAGAGCTGCTTGCCGAACAGGCGAGAGCAACAGGCGCCGAGCTCGCCGTCACTGCCAACGAAGATCAGTACGAAAACCTCAAATCGGCACTCTCAGGCACCGGTATCGAAGTCGCAGCCGGCCGCAGCGGCCTGATCGAAGCGGCAGAGCGCGACGCCGGCTGGGTCATGGCTGCCATTGTGGGAACCGCCGGTCTTGCCCCGACGCTCGCGGCCGCTCGCCGCGGCGCCGACATTGCACTTGCCAACAAGGAATGCCTCGTCTCCGCCGGCGACCTTTTCGTGCGCGCCGTTCGGGCCGGCGGCGGCAAGCTGCTACCGGTCGATAGCGAGCACAACGCCATCTACCAGGTTCTGGAGGAACACCAACGCCACGCCGTCGAGCGAATCATCCTGACAGCATCGGGTGGCCCGTTCCGCCAATCGACCCTTGCAGAAATGCGTGATGTCACCGCCGCGACCGCCCGCGCCCATCCAAACTGGTCGATGGGCCTGAAGATCTCGATCGACAGCGCCTCGATGTTCAACAAGGCGCTCGAGATGATCGAGGCGAAGCATCTTTTTGGCATGCGGCCGGACCAGATCGAGGTGATCGTCCATCCGCAATCGGTCATCCATTCGATGGTGGGCTACAGCGACGGCTCGGTGCTGGCACAACTTGGCTGCCCCGACATGCGCACGGCCATCGGCTATGCGCTGTCGCATCCGGCGCGGCCGGCGCTCGATGTCCAGCGGCTGGATTTCGCCAAGCTGTCGCGCCTGGATTTCGAGGCTCCGGACGAAGAGCGTTTCCCGGCCCTGCGCCTGGCGCGATTGGCAATGGAGCGCGGCGGTATGCAAGGGGCGATTCTCAATGCTGCCAAGGAAGTAGCCCTCGAAGCCTTTATCGGCGGACGGACAGGCTTCCTGCAGATGGCCGTGATCACCGAGGCCGTCATGGAGGCGATGATCGCAACACCCGCTGCATCGACCATGAACGATGTCTTTGCCGTGGACGAAGAAGCCCGGCGACTGGCGAAAGTGATCGCAGAACGGGACGCCGCCGCTTAGAGCCTTTCCGGGTTAGATTGAAGCATTCTGCCGGAACAGATTTCCGTCAGGACAAAGGCGATCGGCGAAGGGCATACCTTGCGGTACGTTCGAGCCGATCGCGTTTGTCCTGACGGAAAGATGCCCGGCCCTTCGGGTTGGCTGAAAGGGGCCGTCTGATCGCCCGGCCGGCTTGGCCGTAGAGCCGGGCTACGACCTGCGCCGGCCGGGCGATCATCCAACTCCGTTTGAGCCAACAGAATGCTTCAATCTAACCCGGAAAGGCTCTAAAGCGACGGACTACGCCGCGTACACCGCCTTGACGATCCGGTCGGGAAATTCGCCCGTGCAGCCTTCCAGCGCATTGTTGGTCATGCTCAGCACCGTTAGCCCCTCTGCCGAATCGATGAACCAGTTGTGACCATAGACGCCGCCCCAGCGGACGGTTCCGGCCGATTGCGGCGTCATCGCTTCAATGGGGTCCTCGACCACGGCACCGAAATAGCCGAACGAGCAGCCCGGATCGGAGATGAGCTTGCCGATCCGGTTGGAAAGGCCGGCCTGAACAGTCTCTGTTTTTAGCACGCTCTTGCCACCCATCCTCAAAGCCTCAAGGAAGAGCAGGATGTCATCCGCCGTTCCGGCCATGCCGGCACCGCCGGACTGGAAAGCCCTCCCGTTGAATATCCGCGATGGCGAAAAGCCGACCGTCCAGCCTGTGTCTTCCGCTGCAAAATAGGGATCGGTCATTCGGACAGGAGCGCGCGCCGCGTCGGCATAGGGTACGGCAAGCCGCTCGGTGTCGGTGACATGGAAGCGGGTGTCGGCCATGCCCAGCGGACCGGCAACGTGCGCAACGACAGCCTCTTCCAGAGTGCCACCCTGTACTTTCGCGATCACCGCGCCAAGTATGTCGGTTGCGAAAGAATAGGCCCATTGTGTCCCCGGTGGAAACGCAAGAGGCACGGCATTGTGGCGGCTGAAATTGCCCTCATAGTCGAGATCAGTATTCAGCAGACCGCAGTTGATGGCCTGGTCAGCGGGCAAGCGTTCCAGCCCCAGGTCGTAGACCAGCCCGGATGTATGCGTGAGCAACTGATGGACGGTGATGTCCGCAGCCCCGCCGTCTTTTGTTTTCGGCCGAAACCACGGCAGATGGTCGGCGACCCTGTCAGACAGGGCCATCAAGCCATCATCGCTCATGGCCAGGGCGGTAGCTGCGACTATGGGCTTTGTCACCGAGGCCAGCCGAAAGATCGTATCGAACGCGACCGGCTTGCCGGCTTCCCGATCAGCAAAGCCGGCGGCACGGCGGAAGAGCGGCTCCCCGTGCTGATACGCGAGCACGACGGTTCCGGTAACTTTCCCGGAATCCAGAAACCGATCGATGACCTCATCGAGTCTGCGTTCAACGCTCATATCGGAACTCCATGAAGCCAGCCTGGAATCAAAAATGCGGGCCATCTTTCGACGATCCGCATTTCAATTGCAAATCTTTGACAGCGATCAGGCGACAGCCCTCGCCAGCGCGCAGCGCGACCAGAGCTGATGCAGCGCGCCGACCAGATGATCGATGTCGGCATCCGAATGCAGCGGCGTCGGCGTGATGCGCAGGCGTTCGGTCTTCTTCGGTACCGTCGGATAGTTGATCGGCTGAACGTAGACCCCGCAATTGTCGAGCAACAGGTCGGAAATCCACTTGCACTTGGCCGCATCGCCGACAATCACCGGCACGATATGGCTCGGATTGTTGAGATGCGGAATGCCATTCTTGTCGAGCAGGTTGCGCAGTCGGCGAACCCGTTCCTGATGAGCGAAGCGTTCGACCTGGCTTTCCTTGAGATGACGGATCGAGGCAACAGCACCGGCAGCAAGTGCTGGCGGCAGCGCAGTCGTAAAGATGAAACCGGAGGCAAACGAGCGGATGAAATCGCACAGCGCCGTCGAGGCCGCGATATAACCGCCCATGACGCCAAAAGCCTTGCCCAGCGTGCCTTCGATCACCGTCAGGCGGTGCATCAGGCCCTCGCGCTCGGCGATGCCGCCGCCACGCGGGCCGTACATGCCGACAGCATGGACTTCATCGAGATAGGTCATCGCACCGTACTTGTCGGCGAGGTCGCAGATTTCCTTGATCGGCGAAATGTCGCCGTCCATCGAGTAGACCGATTCGAAGGCAATGATTTTTGGCGCGCGCGGGTCCGCAGCCTGCAGCTTGGCTTCGAGATCAGCGACCGAATTGTGCTTGAAGATCACCCGCTCGCATTTCGAGTGACGGATGCCTTCGATCATCGATGCGTGGTTCCCGGCGTCCGAAAAGACGATCACGCCGGGGATCTTCGAACAGAGCGTTCCGAGTGCTGCCCAGTTGGACACGTAACCGGAAGTGAACAGAAGTGCTGCTTCCTTGCCGTGCAGGTCGGCAAGCTCGCGCTCGAGAAGAACGTGGTAGTGGTTGGTGCCCGAGATATTCCGGGTGCCTCCCGCACCCGCGCCACACTGGTCGATGGCGAGTTTCATCGCCTCGGTGACCTTGGGATGCTGGCCCATGCCGAGATAGTCGTTGGAACACCAGACGGTGACGTCCTGCTTTTCGCCGGCTGCATTATACCGGGTCGCCTTGGGGAACTGTCCGCGCTGGCGCTCCAGATCAGCGAACACGCGGTAGCGACCTTCCTGATGCAGGCCATCCAGTTCGCCTTTGAAGAAACTCTCGAAATCCATCATTGTCTCCAGAACCTTGCCGTCTTTTTGATCCAAAGACCGGCCGCGTCAACCTCTGCGAGGGTTATCGCGACCAAGTGCGGCAAAAGGCCCCTAATTTTGAACAGTTCCAAACTATCCGTCTCGATTTTCATTCCATCCGGCGTGGAATGAGTCAAGTCACAAGAAAAGGGACGGGCCACCCCGTCCCTATATTCTGTTTCAACAAAAACAGCCGTAATCCCTCACGCGGCAGCAACCGCGCGTTTCGCCATGACCTTCACCAGATTCGCCCGATACTCGGCACTGGCATGGATATCAGACATGAGATCCGACGGGTCGACCGAGACGCCGGCCAGCGAATCCGGGGACCAGTTGGCGGATAGGGCCGCTTCCATGCCTGGATGGCGGAAGACGCCGTCGGCGCCTGCCCCGGTCACAGACACCCGCACATCGCCATTGTCACGGCGGGCGACGAAGACGCCCGTCATCGCATAACGCGACGCCGGATTACGAAACTTGGCATAGGCAGCCTTTGCCGGAGCATCGAAGGTGACCGCCACGATCATCTCCGCGTCCTGCAGCGCCGTTTCGAACAGGCCGGTAAAGAAATCCCCGGCCTTGATCTCGCGGGTGTTGGTGACGATGACCGCATCGAGCGCAAGAAGGGCGGCCGGATAGTCCGCCGCCGGGTCGTTGTTGGCAACGGAGCCGCCGATCGTGCCCATATGCCGGACATGCGGATCGCCGATCCCATGCGCGAGGTCGCAGATCGCCGGACAGGCGGCCTTCAGCTCTGTCGACGAGGCGACGTCGTAATGTGTCGTCGCAGCACCGATCCGGACCGATGTTCCGTCAACGGAAATGCCCCTCAAGCTCGGGATATGGCGGAGATCGACGAGATCGCTGGGTGCCGCCAGCCTTTGTTTCATCGTCGCGATCAGCGTCATGCCGCCGGCGAGATACTTACTCTCATCGGCCGCCGATCTCATCCTGACGGCATCCTGAACCGAGGATGCGCGATGGTAATTGGTCGCGTACATATTTGTTCCTCCCTCAGTTGACGGCGTTGAGCGCGGACCAGACCTTTTGCGGGGTCGCCGGCATCGTCAGGTTGTTGTTGCCGATCGCATCGGTTATGGCGTTCATCAGTGCCGGCGGCGAACCGATGGCACCCGCCTCGCCGCAGCCCTTGATACCAAGCGGATTGGACGGACACGGCGTGTTCTGGTGCGACAACTTGAACGACGGCAGGTCGTCGGCGCGCGGCATGGCATAATCCATGTAGCTCGCCGTGATCAGCTGGCCGTTCTGTGGATCGTAATGGACGTTTTCGAGCAGCGCCTGGCCGATCCCCTGCGCGATCCCGCCATGCACCTGTCCCTCGACGATCATCGGGTTGATGATATTGCCGAAATCGTCGGCGGCGACGAACTGGACAATTTCGGTCGTGCCCGTTTCCGGATCGACCTCGACCTCGCAGATGTAACATCCGGCCGGGAAGGTGAAGTTGGAGGGATCATAGAACGCGCCCTCCTTCAGGCCGGGCTCCATGCCCGGCGGCAGGTTGTGGGCGGTGTAGGCGGCCAGCGCCACCTGGAACCAGGGCAATGTCTTGTCGGTGCCTGCCACCTTCAGCTCGCCGTTCTCTATGACGATGTCGCTCTCGTCCGCCTCCATTAGATGGGCGGCGATTTTCTTCGCCTTGGCCTCTACCTTGTCGAGCGCCTTGACGACCGCCGACATCCCGACGGCGCCGGAGCGCGAACCGTAAGTGCCCATGCCCATCTGCACCTTGTCGGTATCGCCATGGACGATGTTGACGTTGTCGATCGGAATGCCGAAACGGTCGGCGATCAGCTGGGCGAAAGTGGTCTCGTGGCCCTGGCCATGGCTGTGCGAGCCGGTCATCACCTCGATCGTGCCGACGGCGTTCACCCGGACCTCGGCCGATTCCCACAGGCCGACGCCCGCGCCGAGCGAACCGACCGCTGCCGACGGCGCGATGCCGCAGGCCTCGATGTAGCAGCTCATGCCGATGCCGCGTTTCATTCCCCGTCCGGCAGCCTCAGCCTTACGGGCAGCGAAGCCGTTCCAGTCGGCCGCCGCCATGGCAGCTTCCAGCGAAGCCTCGTAGTCACCGGCGTCGTAGTTCATGATGACAGGTGTCTGGTAAGGGAAAGTCCGGACGAAATTCTTCCGCCGGAGCTCCGCCGGCGAAACGCCGAGTTCGCGCGCAGCCGTCTCCATTGTGCGCTCGAGCAGATAGGTCGCCTCCGGACGACCGGCGCCGCGATAAGCATCCACCGGCACGGTATTGGTATAAACCGTACGGACATTGGCGTGGATGGCCGGAATGGCATATTGGCCGGAGAGCAGCGTCGCGTAGAGATAGGTCGGCACGGCGGACGAAAACAGCGACATGTAGGCGCCGAGATTGGCGATCGTATCGACCTTCAGCCCGGTGATGCGGTTGTCCTTGTCGAACGCCATCTTGACGGTCGAGAAGTGGTCGCGGCCATGTGCGTCGGTCAGGAACGCTTCCGTGCGGTCGCATGTCCACTTGACCGGCACCCCGGTCTTCTTCGATGCCCAGAGACAGACGATCTCTTCGGGATAGATATAGATCTTCGAACCGAAGCCGCCGCCGACATCCGGCGCAATGACACGCAGCTTGTTTTCCGGCGCAACATTGTAGAAGGCGCTCATCACCAGCCGGGCCACATGGGGATTCTGGCTGGTGGTGTAACAGGTGTAATGATCCTCGGCGCTGTCGTAGATGCCGAGCGTGGCGCGCGGTTCCATGGGATTGGGCGCCAGGCGGTTGTTGTGAATCTTCATTTCCGTCACATGCGCCGCTTCCGCGATCGCCTTGTCGGCAGCGGCGGCGTCGCCGAGCTGCCAGTCGAAAATGAGATTGTTCGCCGCCTCCGGATGCAGTTGCGGCTGCCCGGCTTCCAACGCCTTCACTGCCTGCGTCACCGCCGGCAGCACATCATAATCGACGACGACCGCCTCGGCCGCGTCGCGCGCCTCGCCCAGGCTGTCGGCAACGACGATGGCGACGGCATCGCCGACATAGCGGACCGTATCATTTGCCAGCGGCCGCCAGGCGCCCATCTTCATCGGCGAACCATCCTTGGAATGGATCATCCAGCCGCAGATGATATTGCCGATTGCGTCGGCCTGAAGCTGCTTGCCCTCGAGAATGCCGATGACGCCGGGCATGTCCTTGGCTGCCGCCATGTCGATGCTCTTGATCTTCGCATGGGCATGTGGGCTGCGCACGAAAAACGCATATTTCATGCCCGGGACGCTCATGTCGTCCGTGTACCGGCCCTTGCCGGTCAAAAACCGCTTGTCTTCCTTGCGCGCAACGCTTGCGCCAATGCCTTCGACACCCATGCGTCATCTCCTCCCGAGATCACATCTTTTAGCGAATAGCTATTGGCCAGTAGGCAGTAGCGAGTTACGGATCTGATTTCTATCGGCTACTGCCTATTGGCTCATTCCGCTGCCTGCTTCACGCCGCCCATTTCAGCGGCAGCGGCAAGGATCGATTTGACGATATTGTGGTAGCCGGTGCATCGACAGATATTGCCGTCGAGTTCTGCCCGAACCGTTGCCTCGTCGAGATTGGCGCCATGGCGGCGGATCATGTCGATGGCGGTCATCACCATGCCGGGCGTGCAGAAACCGCACTGGAGACCATGATTGGCCTTGAAGGCTGCTTGCACCGGATGCAGTTCACCACCGTTGGAGATCCCTTCGATCGTCAGGATCGTCGAGCCTGCAGCCTGGGCTGCAAGGATGGTACAGCTTTTCACCGATCGGCCGTCCATATGGACGACGCAGGCACCACATTGCGTGGTGTCGCAGCCGACATGGGTTCCGGTCAGCGCCAGATTTTCACGTAGGAAATGTACAAGTAACGTACGATCCTCGCACTCAGCACCGACATGCCGGCCATTGACCGTCATTTTCACTTTTGCCATCTCGCTCCTCCGCGGTTGGCTTGCCAACACGAGCGGCTGTCGGGCAGGGTAATTCGTTCCCGCGACAGAACCGCGTCAACTCTTTAGCCTTAGCCGCATCGCTTTCTCCTCAAAGCGCTACGGCATTTGCATCATTTGACTTTTTTCGAGCCGCCGCAACCGCTACTTTCGGTTGGCGCGAAAATTCTGCCCTGCGTAAAAATTTCGTTGGCGGTGTCACGCGGGGAACAGCCTTCAGCTTCCGTTCAGGTTGAATGGCATTTCTTGCAGCAAGGGGATTTTGCAGGATATCTGTAGACTTTCGCAGACAGGCAATTATCCTTTGACGTTGCAAGTTCTACCGGAGGGGGACCTTACCGTCCATCTTCCATCCCTGGGGAGAAACGGACGGCGGAGATTCGAGTTCTCGCGTCCAGATTGGAGAACCAATGAAGAAGGCCATCGTGCTTGTATTGCTCGCTCTATCCGTCGCGAGCTGCACGCAGACTGAAAAGGGTGCCGGTATCGGGGCGGTTTCTGGCGCCATCATCGGCGGAGCTGTCACTGGCAACGTTCGCGGTGCAGCCGTCGGTGCTGCGATCGGTGGCGTGACTGGCGCGGTCATCGGCCACGTGTCCGAACAGCCCGGCCAGTGCTACTATCGCGATCGCTATGGCCGCCGTTATATCGACGATTGCCCGTGATGCAGCCCCGCTTCAGGGGTAAATGACACGGCAAATTCCGCCGGCAGTCGTTTTGGAAATACTGTGGACCCCGGAGAAATCCGGGGTCTCTTTGTTTCGAATGCGTCACACATGTCGCAGTTTTTCTGCAAATTTCGCCTCTACGCCTTCATCAACGGGGCCTAGCTGTGTAGGGTCATCGTTAATGAAAGGGAAAACCTTGTCATGCAATGGTGCCCCTGCCGTGGTGGCGGGCAAATGTTGAAAGTGGCCTGAACAGCGGAATGCGGAAACGAATGCGTCTGCCGAACATGAGTGTTGCGTATCGGAAGGCTGGCACTGCAATTGCGGTCGCGGCTCTGGCTGCCTGCGGCCCGCTTACGGCAACGGACGCTTACGCTTTCAAGATATTCGGCATGCGTTTCTTCGAGAGCAAGGAGGAACCCATCGATGTCGTTGACCCCGTCAACTACAGCCTGACGCTGAACGAAAGCTCCGGCGACGCCGATCTCAAGGAGGCGCTGGAAACCAGTTCCCGCCTGTTTCAGGACAAGGAAAAGCCGGTCTCCGGCGATCTCGGCCTTGCAATCAAGGCGCGTGACGACCGTGACCGCCTGCTGGCTGCTCTCTACGAGCAGGCCCGCTATGGCGGGGTCGTCAATGTGAAGGTGAACGGCCAGGATATCGACACGCTGCCGCCCGATCCCGTGTTTCCGGATGGCGCACCGGTTCCCGTAGAGATCACCGTGACGCCCGGGCCTGTCTTCACGCTGGGCGACGTCGTCCTCAAGGGAGACGCCATCGGGCGCAGGCCGGACGAATACCTGAAGCCGGGTGCACGGGCGGATTCCACACTGATCATCAAGGCCGGCGAAAAGGTCGTCGAAGACCTTAAGGAAGAGGGCCGGCCGTTCGCCAAATTGACCGAGCGCAGCGTCATTGCGGATCATGCGACCAACACCGTCGATGTCACGATCGCGGCCGACGGCGGTCCGGTGGCGCCGGTCGGCGCGGTCACCGTCACGGGCACCAAGACAGTTGACCCCACCTTCGTGGCCACCTATTCGCGCCTCAACGGCGGCAGGCCCTATTCGCCGGAAAATCTACGCAAGGCGTCCGAGCGGCTGCGGCAGCTGGGCGTGTTTTCCAGCATCACCATCAAGGAAGCCAACCAGCTGGCGCCGGATGGCACGATCCCGATGACGATCGAGGTCTCGGAAGGCAAGCATCGCTATTTCGGTGCCGGCGCGCAATATTCGACAACCGACGGCTTCGGCATCCAGGGCTATTGGGGTCATCGCAATCTCTTCGGCCGTGCGGAATCGCTGCGGCTCGAAGGCTCCATCAGCCGCATCGGCGAAACCACCGATGTCGGCAATCTCGATTATTCGGCGGGGCTGCTCTTTGCCAAGCCCGGCGCCTTCGGACCGGCGTCCACTTTCAATGCCAGCCTGAAAGCGCAATTGCTTGATCCCGACGCTTACAAGGCAACGATCTTCACGGCGGCGGCGGGCGCAACCTTCGAGCTATCCGACACCGACACGATTTCCGCTGGCGGCGAACTGGCCTGGGCCGACGTCGACGACGCGTTCGGTACCAACGAATATCTGACGGCGGCGATCCCCATCGAATATGTCCGTGATACCCGCGACAACAAACTCAACCCCACAGCAGGCTACCGCGCCTCGATCAACGCCAAGCCGAGCTACGAGATCAACGGCCAGAGCTTCTTCAGTTCGTTCGAGGGTTCGGCCTCCGCCTATCTCGGCCTGGGCGAAGAAAACCGCTTCGTGCTGGCCGGCAGACTGAACGCCGGCGTGCTCGCCGGCGGCGACGGCCTTGCCTCCATTCCAGCCAACCGGCGCTTTTACCTCGGCGGAGGCGGCACGGTGCGCGGTTATTCCTACCAGGAGATCAGCCCGCGCAACGGCGATGACGAGATTCTGGGCGGGCGGTCCTACGTCAACGCCACTTTGGAAGCGCGCATCGGCATCACCGAAAAGATCGGCATCGTGCCCTTCATCGATGCAGGAACGGTATCAGCCAACACCGCGCCTGATTTTTCCGACATCCGGGCCGGAGCCGGCATCGGGCTTCGCTACAACACGCCGTTCGGACCGATCCGGCTGGATGTCGCCGTGCCGCTGAACGCCTATCCCGGCGGCACGAAATACGGAATCTACGCCGGCATCGGCCAATCCTTCTGATTGCCGCAGGCAATCACTACGGCCTGAAGCCGAGCCCCGGTTTCAGGGAGAAGCAATTTCACCGCAACGCGACTTGCGCTATGGATGAACCATGAATCGTTTGCTCCGTTTTCTGAAAACTGCTTCACGTTGGCTGGTCTACTGCCTTGGCTTTGCCCTTGTCGCTGTCGTGCTTCTCGTGCTGTTTGCCGGCTTCACGGCGCCCGGGGCCCGATTTGTCGCCATGATGATCGAAAAGTACGCCTCGACACCGGACCAGATCGTTCGCATCAACGATCCAAGCGCGCTACTCACCGGCGATTTCACCGCCTCCAGCGTGACCCTGTTCGACAGCAAGGGCATTTATGCGGAAATCCGCGAAGTCGCGATCGACTGGTCGCCGACGGCACTCTTCTCGAAGCGCTTCGATGCGGCAAGCCTTTCGGCCGGATCCGTGCGCCTCGAACGGCTGCCGATCCCCTCGCAGGAAACCAGAGAAGTCCGCGAAACCTTCGCGTTGCCGCTCGACGTCAAGATCGACACCTTCGACCTCAAGGAATTCGTCATCGGCAAGGACATTGCAGGCACCGATCAGTTTCTGAGCGCACAAGGTAAGTTGAACGCCACCAATGCCAGCATCGCAGCCGCCCTTGCCGTCGCCCAGCGTGACCGGCCGGATGCCAAGGCCATCGCCGACATCGTCTTCAATCCCACCGGCAACGAGTTGAAGCTGGAAACCACGATCAACGAGCCGAAGGGCGGCTTGCTTGCCAAGGCGATGCGCCTGCCCGGCGAGCCGGCAGTCAGCATTTCCGTGACTGGCGACGGTCCGCTCACGAAATGGACCGGCACGGCAACCGCAGCGCTCGATGGCAACGAGGTGCTGAAAGTCGCCGGAGAGCACACGCTTGCTCCTGATGGATTCCGCACCCTGTCCCTCAAGGGTGGTGGAACCTTCAGCGATCTCTTGCCGGCCGCTTTCCGGCCGCTGTTCGAAGGTACGACCGACATCGACCTGTCCGCGGCGCTCGACGGCACGACCATGCGCATCCAGAGGGGCAATTTCTCGACCGGCGCACTGACGTTCGCCGCCTCCGGCACCTATAGCACGGCGGGTCAAAACGACCTGCAGGCAAGCCTCACCGGCACGAACGGTCCGATCGACTTCCGCCTGCCGCTGGAAAAGGGCGAAGCGCAACTTTCAATCAACAACGCCAACGTTTCGCTGATCGGCGAGGCCCAGGCGGCCGTGCTCGACATCGGCGCCGACATCGGCAAGGCGACGCTGCCGCAGGGCGAAATCGACGCAATCAACCTGCACGCCTATAGCGACGGCTTCAACCTCTCGACAAAAACCGGGCCGCTGAAAGCCACCATCGAGGCCGGCGCAACCCGCTTCGTCAGCGCCGATATCGATCGCCTCGTCAAGGGACCGGTCAAGATCGATGGCACGCTGTCGGTGACCCCTGAAACGGTCTCCTTCGATCCCGTGACGCTGGAAAGTGCCAGCATCGGTGGCACGCTGACCGGCTCCTACACGATCGCTGAAAACACACTCGCCACCGCGTTCAAGCTCTTTGCCATGCCCGCCGTCCTGCCGCCGGCGCTGGCTGAGAAATTCGACACGACGATCGCCATCACCGGCAACCTCGGCACTGGCGCGAACGGCGACGTCACCGTGAGCGATCTCGTCCTCAAGTCCGGAACCATCGAGGCGGCGGGATCAGCCGCGCTCGAAACCGGCAACCTGACGGCAGCAGTCAGTGGCACCGTTCCCGAAATCGGCAAATTCCTCGCGGACGCCAAGGGTGCCGCCAATTTCAAAGCGGACGTCAGCGGGCCGCTCGATGCACTGGCCGTCGAGGCTGAGGTGACGGCAGACGGCGCAACGCTTGCCGGGCGCACCCTGAACGATCTCGCCGTCAACGCCGACGCCACCGTCGACCAGAACGGGCCGAACGCGACGGTCACCGCCACAGGGTCGCTTGACGGACAGACAATCAATGCCAAGGCCGAAATCGCCTCCGCCAAAGGCAGTACCAGTCTTCCGTCGATCGAAGCGACGATCGGTCAGAATACCCTCAAGGGCGCGTTGGAACTGACCCAGGATTTCCAGCCGAACGGTTCGCTTGCCTTCAATTTCCCCGATCTCGGGCTGCTGGCAGCGATGGCCGGCCAGACCGCATCCGGCGACCTTGCCGGCAACGCCAGCATCAAATCGGAAAACGGCGTCACTTCGGTTGCCGTCAAGGCTAGCGGCTCGGGCATTACCCGTGGCGACCTGGTGATCAGCAAACCGGCTGCCGACATCACCATTGCCGACCTGAAGGCTCTGGCGATCAAGGGCACGGTGACGGTAGAGGAGGTTAGCCAGGGCGATAACCGCCTCGCCGGTCTCAAGCTCGGCTTCGAACAGCAGGGTCCGAAAACGAACTTTGCTCTCGACGGCACCTATGACGCCGCTGCGCTGACAGCGCGCGGCGACCTGCAAAGCGCTGCCGGCAGGACGACGATCAATCTCCAATCCTTTGCCGCGGCACCAAAGAAGATCCCGCTGCAACTTGCGGCCCCGACGACGATCGTCATCGAAAACGGCACGGTCAACCTCCAGGAGCTGGCGATCGCTGCTTCCGGCGGCACGGTGACGCTGAACGGCAGTGCCGGCGAGAAACTCGACGTAACCGCCAGGCTTGCGGGGATCGATGCCCGCCTGCCGCTGAAAGACGGTGAGGCGCATCTGGTGCTCGATACGGGCACCGCATCGGTCAAGGGCGACATGCAATCAGCCGTCCTCGATGTCCAGGCGGTCGTCGCTCAACTCGCCTTGCCGAAAGGCCGGCTCGAGGCCATCAAGCTGACGGCCCATAGCGACGCCTTCGATCTGTCCACCCGCAGCGGCCTCGTGAAAACCGGGATCGAGACCGGCAATACGCAGCTGACAAGCGCCGACCTCGACAGGCTGCTCAAGGGGCCGCTGAAGATCGAGACCATTCTGGATGTGTCCCCGGAACGGATCGGTTTCGATCCTGTTACCATCGACAGCACCAATCTCGGCGGAACGCTTGAAGGATCCTTCGACATTGCCACGAACGCCCTGAATGCCGGGTTCGATCTATCCGTCCTTCCGGCCGGCCTGCCGGCGTCGGCAGCATCGAAATTCGATACTCCGGTCACGCTGTCGGGCACTGTTGCCACCGGGGCGGATGGTGCTGTGGATGTCAGCAGGTTGGCCGTCAGCTCCGGAACCATCCAGGCTGCCGGCTCCGTAGGCCTCAAGAGCGGGAATCTGACTGCGGCACTGACCGGTACCCTGCCTGATCTCGGCAAACTGCTGGCAGATGCCAGCGGCATCGCCGACTTCAAGGTCGACGCCACCGGCCCGCTCGACAATCTTGGCATCAAGGCCGAAGTCACCTCCAGCGGTGCGACGCTGGCCGGCCGGACCCTCAGTGATCTTCAGCTCACTGCCGACGCGACAGCCAACCCGAAAAACCCGCAGGCGAAGATCAAAGCCACTGGTGCGCTCGGCGGCCAGGCCATCAACGTCAACGCCGACCTTGTGTCCGAGGAAGGCCGCACCAGCGTCCCCGTTCTTCAGGTTCAGGTCGGCGAGAACACTCTGAACGGCAAGATCCAGTTCACCACCGATTTCCTGCCGCAGGGAACGGTCGATTTCCAATTCCCCGATGTCGGCCTGCTCGCCGCCATGGCCGGTGAAAAGGCATCCGGCGACATCGCAGGTTCCGCATCGATCAACAGCGACGGCGGCAAGACGTCGATCGCCCTCAAGGCCAGCGGCTCGGGCATCAAGCGCGGCGATCTCGTCATCACCAAGCCGGTCGCAGACATTACGGTCGCCGACCTGAAGGCGTTGGCGATCAAGGGCAATCTCTCCGTCGAGACCTTCGCGCAAGGGACAAACCGCGTCAGCGGCCTGAAGCTCGACTTCGCGCAGCAGGCGGGCAAGACGGACGTCACGCTGGACGGCCAATATGACGGGGCGCCGCTGAATCTGCGCGCCGATATCCAGACCGCCGGCGGCAAGACTGTCGTTAACCTGGCGTCCTTTGCGGCAGCACCGAAAAAGATACCGGTGAAGCTGGCATCGCCGACGACGATCTCCATAGAAAACGGCAAGGTCAGCCTGCAGAAGCTGACGATCAGCGCTTCAGGGGGCACGATCGTCGTGACCGGCTCGGCTGGCGAACAGCTCGATCTCAATGTCGCCCTCAACGCCCTGCCAGCCAGCCTCGCCAACACATTCGCGCCCTCCCTGGGCGCTGATGGCGCCATCGGCGGCACGGTTGGCGTCAAGGGCACATCTGCTGCGCCCGTCGTTTCCTACGACCTGCGCTGGGCCAATGCCGTGGTGGCGCAGGCCCGGTCCGCCGGTGTCGGCGCCCTCGACATTGCTGCGAAGGGCGGGTTTGCCAACAACAGCGTGACGCTGGACACCACGATCAGCGGGCCGAGCGGCCTTGCATTCAGAGGTAGCGGCAGGGTCGGTATCACTGGCAACAGGCCGATCGACATGAAGTTCACGGGTAACCTGCCCTTCGGCCTCGCCGCCGGGCTTCTGGCACAGCAGGGTTTCACACTGACCGGCGGTGCCAATGTCGATCTTACCATCACGGGCGCTGCAACAGCACCGCAGATCAGAGGCACGATCTCCACCTCCGGCGCGCGCCTGGTCGATGTCCGCCGCAACCTCGCGATCACGGATCTCGCCGCCAACGTCTCGCTCGACGGCAAGCAGGCGAACATCCAAAAGCTCTCGGGAAAGCTTGCGAGCGGCGGCTCGCTCGATGTCAGCGGCACGATCGGCATCGCACCCGGTTCCGGCTACCCGGCCGACCTCGCCATCCGCCTTAACAATGCGACCTATGTCGATGGCAGCCTGTTCAACGCCAGTGTCGATGGTGCGATGACGCTGAAGGGTTCGCTCACGGCAATGCCGGTGCTGGGCGGAAAGGTCACCATCCAGAAAGCCGCCATCACCATTCCGGAAAAGCTGCCGGCCTCGCTCTCCGAGATCAACATCAAGCACAAGAACGCGCCGGCAAAAGTGCGGCAGATGCAGGCGGATGTCCGCAGCGACACGGTCAGTGGCGGCGGCGCCAAGAGCGGCGGCATCGCGTTCGACCTTCAGGTCAGCGCACCCGGCAAGCTCTTCGTTCGCGGACGCGGCATCGACGCGGAGCTTGGCGGCGATCTGACGATCCGCGGGACGGCGGCCGAGCCGGCCGTCTCCGGCGGTTTCGAGATGCGCCGCGGCCGCCTGGAGATCCTCGGCAAGCGCCTCGATTTCTCCGACGGCACGATCAGCTTCGGCGGCAATCTGGTCCCGACGCTCGACCTCGACGCAACCTCGAGTGCCGGCGCAACGACGATCACCGTCAATGTCGCGGGTGTGGCCAACAATCCGACCATCACCTTCTCGTCATCGCCCGCCCTGCCACAGGACGAAATCCTGGCGCAGCTGATCTTCAACCGCTCGCTCTCCAAGCTGTCTGCCCTGCAGATCGCCCAGCTGGCAAGCGCCGTCAGCGAACTGGCCGGCGGCGGCTCCAACTCGCTTCTGAACGGTCTGCGCAACAAGCTCGGCGTCGATGACCTCAACGTCTCGACGGATGCCACCGGCGGCGCCACGGTGACGGCCGGCAAGTACATCAATGACCGCACCTATCTGGAGCTTCAGTCCGGCACGGAGGCCGGCAGCGGCAAGGCGATCATCAATCTCGACGTCGGCCGCGGCGTCAAACTGCGCGGCGAAGCCGGCAGCGGCGGCGCGGGTGGGGGCATCTTTTATGAGAAGGAATATTGAGGCTTAAAACGCCGCCGAGATCTTACTGGTCTTCAGCAAAATGTTCGTTTCCGTCAGGTTGATCCCGTCGATCAGCCGGATGAGCCTCAGCGTTTCGTCGAAGGTGCCGAGGTCCTTGTCCTCCAGTTCGGCGATGAAATCCCAGCGGCCGTTGGTGGAATGAAGCGCGCGCACCTGCGGCAGGCCGCGCAGTTGCGCCGCGACGCGATCGGCCATCTTGCCGTGGATTTCGATCATGACGATCGCGCGCACGCCGCTTCCGGATAGCTCCGCCCCGGTGCGGATGGTGAAGGCAGCGATCGTGCCGGAGGCAACCAGTCGGTCGATGCGGGCGGCAACCGTGGCGCGCGACGCGCCGGTCGTGGCAGCAAGCGCCGAGACGGGCGTTCTGGCGTTGTGGCGCAGCGCGCTGATCAGGGAATGGTCGAGATCATCCAGACTTATCATTCTGTCTATCCGCACTTCTCATAATGTCAATTATTACAATCTATTTGTCAGTTTTCCATCTATTTGCCAACGCCTAAACCCGTATAATCCGCGCACAAGCCGGACAAACCGGATCACGCGAACTTGCGGGGAAAACCATGGCAGAATCTAAGAAGAAGATCACGCTGATCGGTGCGCCGATTGAAGAAGGCTCGGGCCGTCGCGGCTGCGCCATGGGCCCGGCCGCCCTGCGCATTGCCGGCCTTGACACAACGCTGTCCGAGCTCGGCCACACGGTCACCGACGATGGCGACCTGAAACCGCTGCCCGCCCGCGATCTTCCCAGCCACAAGGGCGCGAACAACCTGCAGATCGTTGCCGCCTTCACCCGTGCGCTCGATGCCGCCGTGCACGACGTTGCCCGCGCCGGCGGCGTTCCGATCATCCTCGGCGGCGACCACGCGCTGGCCATGGGCTCGGTGTCCGGCATGGCCCGCCACGCCGCCGATGTCGGCCGGCCCCTCTTCGTGCTCTGGCTCGATGCTCATGCCGATTTCAACTCGCCGGCAACCACGCCGTCGGGCAACATGCACGGCATGCCGGTCGCCTTCTTCTGCGGCAAGGCCGAATTCGCGCCGATCCTCGACAAGGACCGCCCCTTTGTCGATCCGAAGAAGGTCTTCCAGGTCGGTATCCGCTCCGTCGACGAGCGCGAACGCGAGGAAATCGCCGAACACGGCGTCAATGTCTTCGACATGCGCGCCATCGACGAGACCGGCATGGCGCACATCATGCACGAGATCATTGCCACGGTGAAAGCCGCAAACGGCCTCCTGCATGTCAGCCTCGACGTCGATTTTCTCGATCCGGAATTCGCCCCCGGCGTCGGCACGACCGTTCCAGGTGGCGCAACCTTCCGCGAAGCCCACCTGATCATGGAGATGCTCTGCGACACCGGGCTCGTCTCCTCGCTCGACCTGGTGGAGTTGAACCCCTTCCTTGACGACCGCGGCAAGAGTGCCCGCATCCTTGTCGAGCTGACGGCAAGCCTTTTCGGCCGCCGCATCCTTGATCGCCCCACCCGCAGCGCCTGAGCCCCCAGTTCCTGGAGAATCGCATGAACACGACCAATGCACTGATCGAAACCGAATACCGGCTGGGCGCGCATAACTACAAGCCGATCGACGTCGTGCTGTCGCGCGGCGAAGGCGTCTATGTCTGGGATCTCGATGGCAACCGCTATCTTGATTGCCTGTCGGCCTATTCCGCCGTCAACCAAGGCCATTGCCATCCGAAGATCCTGGCGGCGATGGTGGAACAGGCGCAGAAGCTGACGCTCACCTCGCGCGCCTTCCGCAACGACCAGCTTGCCCATTTCTACGAGGAACTGGCAGCGCTGACCGGCAGCCACAAGATCCTGCCGATGAACTCCGGCGCCGAAGCTGTTGAGACCGCCGTCAAGGCGGTGCGCAAGTGGGGTTACGAGGTCAAGGGCGTCGCGGAAAACAAGGCCGAGATCATCGTCTGTTCGAACAATTTCCACGGCCGCACCATGGGCATTGTCGGCTTCTCGACCGACCCGGATGCGCGCACCGGCTTCGGCCCGTTCGCACCCGGTTTCAAGGTCGTGCCCTTCGGCGATATCGAAGCCTTCCGCGCGGCGATCAACGAGAACACGGTCGCCTTCCTGATCGAACCGATCCAGGGCGAGGCCGGCGTCATGATCCCGCCGCGTGGCTACTTCCCCGAAGTCCGCGCGCTCTGCTCCAAGCATGGCATCACGCTGATCCTCGACGAGATCCAGACCGGTCTCGGCCGCACCGGCAAGCTGCTTGCTGAAGAGCACGAAGGTATCGAGGCCGACGTGACCTTGATCGGCAAGGCACTGTCCGGCGGCTTCTATCCGGTTTCGGCCGTGCTCTCCAATTCCGAAGTACTTGGCGTGCTCAAGCCCGGCCAGCACGGCTCGACCTTCGGCGGCAACCCACTCGCCTGTGCGATCGCCCGCGCTTCACTGAAGGCATTGACGGAAGAAGACATGATCGGCAATTCCACCCGCATGGGCGACCGCTTCCAGAACGGGCTGAAGGACATCCGCTCCAACATCATCAAGGAAGTGCGCGGCCGCGGCCTGATGCTCGCCGTCGAGCTGGTGCCGGAAGCCGGCGGCGCCCGCAAATATTGCGAAGCGCTCAAGGAACGCGGCATCCTTGCCAAGGACACCCATGGCGACACGATCCGCATCGCCCCGCCGCTGGTGATTACCGAAGACCAGGTCGACTGGGCCGTCGAGCAGTTCGCCGGAGTTCTGGCATCGATTTGATCGTCAGACACCCGCACCGGCTGGTCGTACAGCCGGTGCGCATTCCTTTCGCACGAAAAATCATCTTTTAACGATTTTTGATATAAGGTTCTTTTCAAGGCGCGAACGGCTACCCGGCCGTGCATGACGCATCGCCCCCGACCGGATGTAACCGGCATTCCAGACAATTTATCCGACGCAACACGCGCCAGGCGGAAAACGACGTCCGCAGCAGCAGGTAGCCGAAGACTGTCCAAAAGCTGCGCGCCAGAACGCCAGCCGAAAGCCGCAACGGGAAGGAACCGCAGATGACAAATACATTGAAAGTGGCAGGTTTCGACAGCGAAACGCTCGAGATCATCGCCTTCCGTCTTCATGACCAGGAATTCTGCGTGAAAACGACGACGATCCGCGAAATCCGCGGCTGGGCGCCGTCGACGCCGATCCCGCATTCGCCGGCCGACGTTCTCGGCGTCATGAACCTGCGCGGCACCGTCATCCCGATCATCGACCTTGCCCACAAGCTCGGCATGAAGAGCACGGTCGCCAACGAGCGCAGCGCCATCGTGGTTGCCGAAGTGCACAACATGGTCATCGGCCTCGTCGTTGATCGCGTGTCCGACATCCTGACCGTCCGTGGCGACCAGGTTCAGCCGGTTCCGGAAATCACCACATCGTTCGACAAGAGCTATGCGGAAGGTATCATCGCCAACGAGACCGGCATGATCTGCTTCCTCAACCTCGCCCGCATGTTCAAGGAACGCGAAATGGATGACGTGGCGGCCTGATAGCCGCCTCTCCACTATAAAAGAGCGGCTTCGGCCGCTCTTTTAATTTCAGGCAATTGCGGTGTCCGGCGCATCCTCGCCGACGAAGAACCGGCGGCGGTACTCGCCCGGCGACAGGCCAAGCAGCTTGCGAAAGATTTTGCGGAAGGCGCCGGGGTCCTCATAACCGATTTGCCAGGCAATCTGCTCGACCTTGATACTGGAAATCTCCAGCAGTTCCCGCGCCTTGGCGATCCTCAGCTGCTGGCAATATTCCGTCGGGTTGATGCCCGTTGCCTTCTGGAAACGGCGCAGGAACGTGCGTTCCCCGAGGCCGGCTCGCCCCGCCATCATTTCCAGGGTGATCTTTTCCGTATGATGCGCCTGCAGCCAGTGCTGGATTTTCAGCACCGCCTCGTCGCCGTGATGCAGTTTTGGCGCAAACGTGCTGTAAAATGTCTGTTCGCGTCCGGACGGGTCGACCAGCATGAAGCGCGCGGTCGCGAGCTGGATGCTCGGGCTCATGAAGCGCGCGGTGAGTTTCAGCCCGAGATCGATCCATGCCATCATCGCGCCCGCGGTAATAATATCGCCATCGTCAATGATCAGCTTGCTGACATCAACCTTGATGGCGGGGAATTTGCCTGAAATCTGGTCCGAATGGCTCCAGTGGGTCGTCGCCAGCCGTCCGTCCAGCAATCCGCTTTCGGCCAGTAGATAGGCACCCCCGCAGATCGAGCAGATTGTCGTGCCCGCAGCATGCTGCGCCCTGACCCACTCGGGCAGCACGCCCATGCGCTCGCCGACGGGCAGGTTGGTGAGGCTCGGCGGCAGGATCAGCGCGATCAGTCCCCTGTGCGGTCCTGGATGGCTGTCGAACACTTTCGTCACGTCGCGGCCGTCCTCCGACAGCTGCCAGTGGCTGACGCGGATGCGGGCGGGTGCACGTCCGCCCTGCTCCTCGCTCATCAGATTGGCCACGTGAAAAAGGTCTGTCAGCCCGTGGATCGCAGCGCGCTGCGCCTCCGGATAGATGACGATGCCGATCTCCGCTGGTTCAACGAGCGCCATTTGTCACTTCCGTCCCGCTTAATGTCAGTTTCGCCAATCCCGAGTTTAGGCACCGCTTGGTATCAAAGCAACAAGACGGGCGGCAGAAACGAATACACCGGAAACGGAGCCGACCATCGAGGAAAAACAACCGGATAGAACCAAAGGGAACACGACCATGACCATCCACACTTCGACCGAAAGCGCCGCTCTCACTCGTCGCACCATGCTGATCGGTGCCACCGGCATGGCAGGCCTCGCAGGCTTCTCGGCAGCATCCGCATCAGCAAATTCCGCAGTCTCCAACACATCCGCAAACGAAGGGACCAAGACGATGGCAAGCAGGATCATCACCCGCGACGGCGTCGAAATCTACTACAAGGACTGGGGTTCGAAGGACGGCAAGGTCGTCATCCTCAGCCACGGCTGGCCGCTGTCGGCCGACAGCTGGGAAGCCCAGGCCTTCCACCTCGCCAATAACGGCTTCCGCGTCATCACCCATGACCGCCGCGGCCATGGCCGTTCGTCGCAGCCTTGGGACGGCAACGACATGGACCACTATGCCGACGACCTCTCCGACCTGATCGAGCAGCTGGACCTGAAGGACATCTTCCTTGCCGGCTTCTCCACCGGCGGCGGAGAGATCACCCGCTATATCGGTCGCCACGGCACGAGCCGCATCGCCAAGGCCGGTCTGATTTCTGCCGTGCCGCCGCTTATGGTCAAGACCGATGCGAACCCCGGCGGGCTGCCGAAAGACGTTTTCGACGGCATCCAGGCTGCCAGCGTCATCGATCGCTCGAAGCTTTACAGGGACATCGCGTCCGGCCCGTTCTTCGGCTTCAACCGGCCTGGCGCCGTTGCCTCCCAGGGCATGATCGACAGCTTCTGGCTGCAGGGCATGATGGGCGGCCACAAGAACACCCATGACTCGATCGTTGCCTTCTCGCAGACAGACTTCACCGAAGACCTGAAGCAATTCGACGTGCCAACGATCATCATCCATGGCGACGACGACCAGATCGTGCCCATCGATGCCGCCGGCCGCGCCTCGAAGAAGCTCGTGCCGCACGCCATCCTCAAGGTCTATCCCGGCGCCCCGCACGGCATCACCGATACGCACAAGGAACAGCTCAACGCCGACCTGCTCGCGTTCGCCAGATCGTGACGCCGATCCTCCGGCACCGCTCCTCCCGCGGTGCCGGGGCCACTTTTCTTCTTTCAAACCCAACCCAGACTGGAGTTTTGCCATGACCCGCGCAGTCGTCGCCACCGAAATCCTCACCGAGACCGCAACCAGCCGCCGCCAGTTCCTGGCGCTTGGCGCGGCCCTTGCCACCCTCCCATTCTGGCCAAAGACCATGTTTGCAACAGAGACCCACCGCATCACCCAGGGCAATTTTGATATCACCGTTCTCAGCGACGGTTACCTCACCCTGCCCGCCGACATCATCATGCCGGAAGCGACGCCTGCGGAGCGCGCCGACATCCTGAAGCGCCTTGGCGGCAACGCGGACAGCGCGCCGATGCCCGCCAACATTCCGGTTATCCGCACCGGCAAGGATATCATCGTCGTCGATGTCGGCTCAGGCACGAATTTCCAGGCGACAGCCGGCACGTTCGGCAAGAATTTCGATATTACGGGCATCGACCCCAACGATGTCACCAAGGTCGTCTTCACCCATGCGCATCCGGACCATACCGGCGGCACGCTGACAGACGCCGGTGAACTGCGTTTTCCCAATGCCGAGTACTTCGTCTCCGAGAAGGAGTGGGCGTTCTGGACCGATCCGGACTTCGAAACCAAGATGCCAAAGGTCCTGCATAGCTTTGCCCGCGGCGCCCAGCGCGACCTGTTTGCGGTCAAGGACCGGGTGAAGCTGGTGAAGGACGGCGACGATATCGTCACCGGCATGCGGGTTCTGGATACGCAGGGCCACACGCCCGGCCATATCTCGCTCGAGCTTGCCGGCAGCGACGGAATGATCATCTCGGCCGACGCTGCCACCAACCGGATCGTCTCATTCGAACACCCCGGTTGGAAATTCGGTTTCGACACGCTGCAGGACGTGGCGATCAAAAACCGCCAGGCCCTGATGGACCGCGCCGCCACCGACCGCATCAAGCTGCTCGGCTACCACTGGACCTATCCCGGCATCGGCTATGCCGAGAGGAAGGGCACCGGCTACAGGTTTGTCGCGGCGTGAGATTCGACCCTGCCCTTCAACGGGGAGGCTACCATCTACCTTGCTAGAAACGGAAGGCGCGGAAACCCGCGCCTTCCAGCACCGATTGGGATGTTCATCGACCGGCGATCGGCCTCTCCCCATTTTGGAGACTTGCCCTCAATTGTTCATCGCCTCGCTCGCGATCGGGTAATGCGCGTCCTCCCAGGCGGGGAACCCACCAGCAAAATGGTAGACGTTCCTGTATCCCCAGACGAGCGCCTTGGCGGATGAGTAGGCCGAGTCGCCGCAATATTTGCCGTGGCACGAGAAGATAATTTCCTCGTCCTTGCGCGCGACCTTCGCCAGCGTCTCTCTCGACAGAACGGTGATGACGGGCAGGTTGACGGCGCCGGCGGCATGGGAGCGGGCAAAACCCGAAGGACCGCGGACATCGATCAGTTTGGCACCGCGCTCAAGCAGCCGCTTGGCCATGGGAGCATCGACCCTGGTGGTACCCCTGACGTTATATTCGCCGTTGGTCTTGCTGATGAAGCGGGCGTAGTCGTCATAGGCAATGTCCGTCCCGGCCCCCGGCCAGACCCCGGCCTTGCGCAGGCCCTCCTGCAACCGGTCGCGATACGTCCTGTCGTAATCGAAAACGTCGCCGTACCACCACCATCCCATTTCCTGCACCGTCAGCGGGAAATATCCGGCGGGAACGTTAAGGGCATTGAATTTGTCGATGTTCTCCTTCACACCAGCGGTGCGCCCGAGATGCCCGAGGCACGAGACCATCGTGGCATAGTCTTCGGCAACATCCGATTGGCGGGTGACGGCGACCTGGAGGTTCTCCAGCGCCTCCTCGTATTTCTCCTGGTGGAAGAGTGACAGCGCAAAGACCCGCAGATAGCTCGGAGGGTATTGCGGGTCGAGCCGCATGGCGAGGCGCGCTTCCTCCTCGGCCTCAGGCGCGCGGCCCTTGGCGTTGAGGATGCGCGCCTTGCTGACATGAATTTCGGGATCGTTCGGGGCAAGTTTCATTGCCCCGCTGATTGCAGCGAAGGCTTCGTCGTAGTGCCCCCGCTTTGCCAGGATTTCCGCCGAGACAGCATAGGCGAGCGGGGTCGGATTGCGCAACGCGAGGGCGAGGTTCTGGTTCGCCCGTTCCATCGCCTTCTCGAAGCCGAGATTGGCCGATTCCCAGTTGGAGGATGCTATCCTCCAATCCGCCATGGCGAGCGCTGCGTAGGCGCGGCTGTAGTTGGGATCGAGTTCGATCGCTTTTTCCAGGAGAGGGGTCGCCGTCAGTGTTTCCACTTCATTGCCGCGACGCAGGTGATCCAATCCCTTCAGAACGAGGTCATAGGCTTCGGGATTGCCGGTCTCGATCTGCGCCGCCTCTGCCTTTTCCGCAGACGTGAGCTCGACCGTGAGAGCCGATACGATCTCGCCGATGACTTTGTCCTGAAGTGCGAAAATATCACCCATGGAGCCGTCGTAGCGTTCGGCCCACAGGTGATGATCGCCGCGCGCATCGATGAGCTGGGCGTTGATGCGCACCTGATCACCCTGCCGCCGTACGCTGCCTTCCAGCACGTATTGCACGCCGAGCTCTTCAGCGACCTGCTGCAGGTTCGTCTGCTTTCCCTTGTAGGCGAAGGTGGAGTTGCGCGACGTCACAAAGATGCCGGAGAGCTTGGAGAGATCGGTGATGAGGTCCTCGGTCATGCCGTCGGCGAAATAAACCTGTTCAGGATCGGAACTCAGGTTGTCGAACGGCATCACGGCGATCGAGGGCCTGTCCGGAAGTGCAAGTATCTGGCGATCCGCGGCCGCAATTCCGGCGTTCGTCGCCCACGGGCGAAGCCACACGACCAAGGCAAAAGCGAGAAGCGGGAGCAGGAGTGCAAGGGCAGCAATTCCCCACGCACGCCTCCCTCGGTATGGGAGGCCCGAACGATGCGTGGTTCCCTCGAACTGTACGCGATAGGTGCGTACCGGTCTCGATATGTTTTTCACATGCTGCTCGCCAATGAACTCCAGCGGCAGGCCCAGTTTTCCCTGCAGCTGATCATAGGCCGTGCCGGATACGAACAATCCGCCCGGCTCGCAAAGCTGCTCAAGGCGAGAAGCTACATTGATACCATCGCCCAGCAGATCGTCGCCCTCAACGACGACGTCGCCAAGGTTGATCCCCATGCGAAAGAGTATGCGCCGTTCCGGCGGGGCGGCGGCCTGATGTTTGATAATATCCTTCTGAACCGCCACGGCACACGCGACCGCATCGACGACCGAGCCGAACTCGATGATCGCGCCGTCTCCCATCAATTTGACGATGCGTCCGTGATACTCGTTCAACAGCGGATCAATGATGTCGCATCGCAAGGCCTTGATCGCAGCGAGCGTACCCGCCTCGTCAGCCTCGACAAGGCGCGAATAGCCGACGATGTCGGCGGCGAGAATAGCAACGAGGCGCCGCTCCGCATGGTCTATCGCCATGGTACCCCCTCCTGAGCACGGCATACCGAAAGCCTGCTCTTGGGTCCGTTGGTCGATTGGAATTTTCATCGCGTTTTAGCGGTCTGTATCCTACTCCCGTTTGTTCTGCGCGACGAGAGGGATTCGACCCGATATCGCTGCCACACGGAACAAAGCCCCCGTCCAGACTGTTATCAATCGACAACACATTGACGGAGGCAATTTCCATGCAAGTCATCGGCACCCAGGTCCATCCGCAACCTTCAGCCGGGATTGTGACAGTCGAGTTCGTCGGCGAAGGCGGCGACGTCATCTCCGTTCAGATGCGCAAGAGCGAGGGCGGCGACCTCAACCGGCAGAACGCGATCGAAAAAGCCAAGGCGATGATGCTGCAGGTGGCGACATTCGAACAGGCCGCGGACAGCAATGGCGGTTCGCGAGCGAGCACGACCTCCGGCGGCGAATCGCCCGCCGTCCTGTCCCTAAGAAGCGCGCGCTCGGCGCATGACAAGGCCACCCTTGAGGAGGAACTTGATGAGGGGCTTGAGGACACCTTCCCGGCAAGCGATCCGGTGTCGGCGATCGTGAGCACCATTCCGAGTGGAAGAACGAGTGAGAAGAAGACCGAAACCTGAGGCCTCGGGCAAGAAACCAGCCGAGCGGCTCGAGGCTCCTTCTCTACCCTAAAAGCCCGAACTCCTCTTAATCGAAGCGTCAGAGCATCGCCCCAAAACCGCGCCCGTCTAAGGCGCCGGCTTCGCAGCCTGCCTGCGGTCGAAGCCATCCAGAATGCGTTTCACCAGCGCCGGATAGTCCTCGTCGAAATGGTGGCCACCGTCGATGGAGATGACCTCGACGCCGGTGCCCTTCAGGGTTGGGCAGACATCATCGTCCTCATCGGTACCGTAAATGCACTGGACAAGTGCGGGCTTGATCTTCGCAATGTCGTCAGCTGGATCTCCGGCCCCATTTGATCCGGCTGCGCCGAGCCAGCCAAGCACCGAAATCTTGTAGTCCACCTGATGCGATACGGCGAGCAGCGAGATCTGCGAAATCCGGTCGCGATCGGCCTGCGGAAGGAGGTTATAAGTTCTGGGCAGGATATCCGCGCCGAAGGAATAGCCGATGAGCAGGATGTGCTTGACGTTCCAGCGTTTGCCGTAGAGCGCGATGATGCGGTGCAGGTCGTCGGCGGTTTCCTGCGCCTGGCGCTCCGACCAGAAGTAACGCAGCGAATCGATGCCCACGACGGGCATACCCTGTTGCTGCAGGATATCACCGACCTGCTTGTCGATATCGCGCCAGCCGCCGTCGCCGGAATAGACGATCGCCATCGTGTCCCGCGTCGGCTTGGCATCGAGCACCGTCAACGGCAGACCAAGTGGATTGTCGTCGCCTGCAGAAGCGGAGACGAGGGCGGAGAGTGCGTCGGAAAAAGCCGCCCACATGTCATCATCCGTTTCCGTAATCTGGATATCGCTGTGTTTGCCGGTCAATTCAGTCACATGCGCGCGACCATCTGCCGGTGCAGCTTCCGTAAACAGCACCGTGACGGGATCGGGCAGCGGCCCGTTGGTGAGCCCATAGATCATGTGGTCGCCCACTGTTTGCTTGTCGGCCGGTGTGCACAGCTGCTTGGTGAGGGCAATGCCCGCCTCGGGATCCACCGCCAATGTCTGCCCGAACGTCGCTGGCGGCGTCTGAGCGGCGATCGCCAGAGCAAGCGCCCCGCCGGCGCCGGCGCCCGCCACGATCGGCAGGCGATAGTCGGTGTTTTTCGCCGCGCGCTGGACCTGTTGGCTGAGCGCCTCGATATCCGACACCATATAGATGCAGTCGCCCTTGTCCTTCCCCAGCGATGCCAGATAGCTTGGCAGGTCGATGCCAATGACCAGCGCCCCGCCGTCGGTCAGGCTCTTGGCAAGCGCATCTTCCTTGTCCGACCAGCCGGCCTTGTCCGAGATCAAGACAACCGCAGCGGCGACATCGCCGGCGGGCATCAGAATATGCGGTGACGGAATCATGCCCGTATCGAACGCGGCTGCATCCTCGCATCGTGCTCCGGAGGCGGAGAAAAGCAGGCCGGCGGCAAAAACGGCGTGGCGGCAGGTCTTCCAGATCATTTTTTCACAATACCCTTTACGCCGCCGCCGATGAGAAATGTTGCATCCATGAGTGCCAGGACAGGATTGATACCGCCGCCCGCCGCCATGTAGCGAGGCTGCCATTGCGGATGAAACTTCGACTTGAAAGCCTTCAGTCCCTTGAAGTTATAGAAGCGTTCGCCGTGTTCGAAAACAGTGCGGCCGACCTTGTCCCAGACAGGCGACGAGCGGCGTTCCGAGAGGCCCGCCAGGGGCGCCATGCCAAGATTGAACCGCTTGAAGCCCTTGCCGCGCAGATATTCCATCAAAGACACGAAGAGAAAATCCATCGACCCCTTCGGCGCATCCGGCAGGAAGCGCATGAGATCGACGGTTCCTTCCTCGCACGTATCCGTAATCAGGATATTGGCAAACGCGACGATCCGGCCGTTCAGGCGCAGAATCCCGACCGGCTGGGCGGCGATATAATCCACATTGAAAGCGCCGAGCGAAAAGCCCTTTTCCCTGGCCCGGTGATGCGCAAGCCATGCGTCGGATACCGCGATCAGCTCGCCCGCGATTGCGGAAATGCCCTCGGGCTCGACCACCGCAAACTCCAGGCCATCCCGTTGGGCGCGGCTGGCGGTCTGTCGCAGGGTAGCCCACTTGCCGCCCTTCAGCTCGAATGTCCTGAGATCGACCGTGGCCAATTCACCGAGACGGAAGGCGCGCAGGCCCGCATCCGCATAATAGGAGAGCCCGGCGGGGGACACCTGGTAGAATACCGGCCGGCAGCCGCAGGACCGGGCTTCCTCGATGAACCGCCAGATCAAGTCCGGCCAGGCGTCACGCGGGCCGACTGGATCGAACAGGGCAATCCAGGAGCGGGCCTGTCGGCCATACATGATGAAGGCGCGGCCATCGGCTGAAAACATCAGGCTCTTGTCGCCCATCCGCACCAGATTGGCATCCGACATATCCTGCGCCCGGGCGATAGCGATGGCCCTTTGCATCTCCTCTGCCGACGAGGCCATGAATGAGCCTTTTGCAGGTCGCAACAGGCTCCAGAGCGCCGCCGCACCGGAAAAGATCGTCAGTCCCAACACGGCTCGAAGACCGCGCGGCGCTTCTTCCGACAATTCGAACTGCCACCAGAGCGCATTGCTGTATTCCACGTCGCGATAGACGAACAACAGAACGATCACCGCAAAAGCACAAAGCGCCAGCATCGCCGTCAGCCACGGTATGGTCAGCCGTGCATTCGTCAGGTTCGACGGCCTGTCGAACATGCGATGCGTGGCAAGCAGGCTGACGATGAAGAATGCCAGCAGGCTCGCTTCGATCAGGGCGACAGCCTTGAGCAGCGAGAACAGCAGCGCGACGACGGCAATGACGAGCGCCGCCCACCAGGCGCTGTCCAGCCGCCGGGCGAGACCTCGCGCGACGATGACAAGGACGAGCCCAAGCAGGCTTGCCAGGAAATGCGCGCCTTCCACAACCGGCAGCGGCACGTAGTCGGCGAGGAAGGCCAGATTGTCGTCTGGCGTCGGGGTGACGCTCGAAAACACCAGCATGGCCGCCAGAATAAGGGCGAGCGTCGCCAGCAGGAGCGGCGTCAGCCGTCCTCCAACACGGCGCAGGCTCGAGGCGACCGGCTTGTGATAGAGGCTGCGCAATTCGGCGCCGATGACGAAAATGACCGCCAGCAGCAGCGGCAGGACATGGTAGATGAGGCGATAGAGGACCAGCGCGCCGAGAACCGTATCGACATCGGCGGCCCGGCCGAGGGCGGCAACGATTACGGCTTCAAAGACGCCGAGCCCGGCCGGCACGTGACTGAGAACACCAAGCCCGACGGCAACCGCATAGATGGCAAGGAACGCCGGCCAGCCGATGACCCCGTCCGGCAGAAGCACGTACAGGACGGAGGCCGAGGCCGCTATGTCGAGGACAGTGATAAGGAACTGGCGCGACGCCGTGCGCGAATCGGGAATGCGCAGCGAAAACCGCCCGAACTGCAAAGCGCGATTGTCGCGCCCTGCCACCATGAGGGCCGCGAGAACGGTTAATATCAGCACGGCAATCGCGCGCAAGGCAGGCGAACTCACACCGACCAGAGGCGCGACTTCCGGCGCGATCATCAACAGGCTGAGAGAGGCGACACTTGCCAGTCCAAGCCCGAACGCAAGGGTGACGAAGGCGATGACGCCGCCGATTTCCTCCGGCCGCAAACCCAGACGCGAATAGGCGCGATAGCGGATGGCACCGCCGCTCAGCGGGCCGAAACCCGCCGTGTTGCCGACGGCATAGGCCGCGAACGCCGTCAGCGCCACATCGGCATAGGGCAGCTTGCGCTTGAGGTAGATCAGCGCTCCCGCATCGTAGAAGGTCAAGGCGAAGAAACTGAGGGCAGTAAAGCTGATGGCAAGTGCGATCGACTTCGCGTTCGTCTCCCCGAGCGCAGACATCACGTCCTCATAGCGGACTTCGCTCGTCAGATGGAAGATCGCATAGCCGGCAAGCGCCAGAACCAGGATCGTTGCCGCCGCCGCCAGCAACCGACCCTGGAGCCATACCCGCTGAACCAGGGTTTGAGCGCCGTTGAGCTCTTCGTTTTTATCGATCGGATGGGACATGCGGCACCTGGGAGGGCATTTTAAACTGCGAGGTCAGCGACGATATACATCCTGCCCGGCCGACAAATAAAGTGAAACTCCTGTAATCTTCGGCGACCGGATTTGTGCCTTGGGAAACGGCAGGAATGTGAGCACGGCAATATTTGGAAAGAACTGCGGTGGAGCGGCGTCCGATTCGTGCCGGACGACAGCATTGACCGTTCCATCTTGCCAGCCTATCTCGGTCTCATGACAGAGCACGCCGATACCGAAAAACCCGATGGGCCGTTGAATGCTCTGCGCACCCGGCTGCGGGTGCTTTATCTCGGGACGAGCCGCAAGGCGATCCAGTTCCAGATCACCATGGCGGTGATCGATCTTGCCATCATCATCTTCTTCCTGCTTGGCCCTTATTTTAGCGCCGGACGCACTTACCTCATCATCGACTATGCGATTGCCGCCCTGATCGCCTTCGAGCTCGGCGCACGGGCGCTGATCGCTTCAAGCCTGAAGCGCTGGCTGACGCGTCCGATGACCTGGGTCGATGTCGCTATCCTTGCGACGTTGCTTTTTCCTGCGACATTCTCGAACTTCGCCTTCCTGCGCGCATTTCGCATCTGGTCGCTCGGCCAGAGCAAGGTTTTCACGCTTCTGATCAAGCGGGCCGGCTATGGCGAATGGGAAGACGTCATCCGCGCCTGCATCAACTTCCTGACCTTCCTGTTCCTCGTCACCGGCTTCGTCTACACCGCGTTTTTCTATCATGTCGCAGGCATCGAAGGTTTCATCGATGCGCTCTATTTCACCGTCGCCACCATAACGACGACAGGATTCGGCGACATCACCCTGCCAGGCCCACTCGGCAAGCTGACCTCGATCGTGACGATGATTTTCGGCATTTCGCTGTTCGTCCGTCTGGCACAGGCGATCGTGCGGCCGCACAAGGTGGTGTACCCCTGCCCGCAATGCGGCCTGCAGCGCCATGACGCCGATGCCGTGCACTGCAAGGCCTGCGGACACGTGCTGAACATTCCGGATGAGGGGCATTGATGGGTACCCGCCCTATTCACAAATGCGATTGAAACTGAAGGACAAAGGCTGCCCGAGCCAAGGAACTGCCCAAATTTGGCATTCTCGACAAATCGAGTTGAATGCTAATATTCGCCGGGCAACTTTGGGGGGAAACCAATGCCACGCATCGCACAGCTCTACTTTCGCACGGCCATCATTTTTCTGATCGTCGGGATTTCGATGGGTCTTACCATGGCCATTTCACAAGACCACAGCGCGATCGGCGCACATGCACATGCCAACCTGCTCGGTTGGGTGACCATGGCGATTTTCGGCGGATATCACGCATTGAACCCGGCCAAGGCGGAACGGCGGATCGCGATGATCCAGTATTTCGTCTACACGACCGGCGTCGCCGTGTTGGTACCGGCGCTCTACCTCATGCTGACCGGCAACCCATCATTGGAGCCCGTGGTCGCGGTCGCATCCTTGATCGCGTTCGCCGGCGTGCTGTTGTTCGCCGTTATCATTTTCAGCAGCGGAACTGCTGTCACGCGTCCGGCCACCGCCGCACAGTAAGGCGCTTTCGAATTCCAGCTGTCGCTACTTGCCCGCGACCTTCCCGGTCGCGGCAAGCTATCGGTTTGCCGGGCAGTTCGTGATGGATGCCAGGGGAGTGCCCCCCTTTTTAAACCCGCGTCGCCTTCAGCCGATCTTCGTCCAGCACAACGCCGAGGCCCGGCGCCTCGCCAAGCTCCAGCCAACCGTCCTTGTGCTTGAGCGGCGCGACCATCGGATAGTCGCGGCGCTCCTCGCTCCATTCCGGATTGTCGTAGGGATATTCAAGGAACGGCGCGTCGCCGGCGCCGGCCGTCAGATGGGCGTTGGCAAGCACGCCGATGCCGTTGGTCCAGGAATGCGGTGTAAACATCACGCCGGCTTCGCGAGCCTGATAGGCGAGACGCCGGCAGCCGGTGATCCCGCCGACCAAAGCCACATCGGGCTGGATGACGTCGAAGGCGCGCTCCTCGATGATATCGCGGAACTCATAGAGTTCGCGGGTCATCTCACCGCCGGCGATGCGAATGCTGGTGGCATCTGACAGGCGGCGCATGCCTTCACGGTCGGAACGGAACAGCGGCTCCTCCATCCAGTAGATGTTGAGCTTTTCCAGCTCCTTCGCCACAGCAAGCGCATCCTTGAACGTCCAGGAGAGCGTCGTATCCCAAGGCATACGCCAGCCCTGATTGCAATCGACCATCAGTTCCAGCCTGTCGCCGACGCGGGCGCGCACGGCTTCGAGCGCCTTCACATCCGCCTTCCAGCTGCCGCGGCCGCCGGCTGACGAGGAGAAGCGCACCTTCATTGCCGGAAAACCTTCCTCGATATAGCGTTCCGCCTGATCGGCCATGGCGGAGGGCTCGCGCAGGACGCCGGAGGAGGCATAGAGCCGGACCTTGTCGGCCCGACCGCCGAGCATGCGCCAAACGGGTTCGCCGGTGATCTTGCCGGAGAGATCCCACAGCGCCAGGTCCATCGGCCAGCAGCGGCCGTAATGGAACGAGATATGCGACAGCACCTCGTAATGCCGCTCCAGATGGCGCGGATCCTGACCGATGAACAGGTCCTCGTGCCCCTCGAAACCCTTCATCAGGTCGCCGGAGCCGATACCCTCGCGGCCTTCGTCATCGCGGACGCGCACGATCGTCGCGTCGAAATGCTTGCGCGGACGACCATCCCAGCTCGCCTTGAAGGCCGGGTCAAGCGGCAGCCGATGATGGGTGATCTCGATGGATACGATCTTGCTCATTCTCTCACTCCCCGGAGCGTCGCGTCATCTTCGGACACGGAACCGCTTGTCTTCTTTCATCTGTCGTCTGGCCAAACCGGCATCAGCCGAAATGCTGCCAGATGGTCTTGTAGTCGCAATATTTGTCGATCGCATGCACGGAGCGGTCGCGGCCGAAGCCGGACTGTTTGAAGCCGCCGAAGGGGGTGGCGAAATTCGACATGTCATAGGTGTTGATCCAGACCGTGCCGGCATGCAGATTTTCGGAGAAGCGATGGGCGCGACTCATATCCGTGGTGAAGACCGCACCGGCGAGGCCATAGATCGTATCGTTGGCGATCTTGAGAGCTTCCTCTTCGCTATCGAAGGGAATGGCAGCAAGCACAGGCCCAAAAATTTCCTGCCGGGCGAGGCTCATGTCGTTGGTCATGTCGACAAAGACACCCGGAGAGACATAGTAACCGCCGGTTTCCGACAGCACCCGCTCGGCGCCGAAGGCACGGCGCGCGCCTTCCTTTTCGCCAGCCGCGATCATGCCGAGCACCTTGTTCATGTGCTCCTCCTCGATCAGCGCACCGATCTGGGCCGATGGCTCGAAAGGATGGGCAAGCGCGATGTCGCTCTTCGTCACAGCCTCGATCTTCGCAATCAGCGCATCCTGCACGGAGCGCTCGACGATCAACCGCGTCGAGGCATGGCAGGTTTCGCCGGAATTGTAGAAGCAGCCCCAGGCAACGGCGGACGCGGCTGCATCGAGGTCGGCATCGGCAAACACGACCAACGGCGACTTGCCGCCGAGTTCGAGCGCTACGCGCTTGACGTTGGACTGCGCCGCATAGCCCATGATCAGCTTGCCGACTTCGGTCGAGCCGGTGAAGGCAATCATGTCGACATCCATGTGCAGGGCGAGCGGCTTGCCGGTTTCCTCGCCGTAGCCCGTGACGACGTTGAGGACACCAGCGGGAAGACCGGCATCGTGGCCAAGCTGGGCGAGACGGATAGCCGACAGCGAGGACTGCTCCGCCGGTTTCAACACAACGGAATTGCCGGCGGCTATGGCAGGCCCGAGCTTCCAGGCGTCGATGATCATCGGATAGTTCCACGGCGTAATCGCACCAATGACGCCGATCGGCACTTTTCGGACGATAGCCCGCTCACTTGGTGCAGTCGGCGCAACCTCGTCATAGAGCTTGTCGATCATCTCCGCGTAGAACTGGATGCCGTCGGCACAGAGGCGCACATCGACATTCAGCGACGCCATCACCGGCTTGCCGACATCGAGCGTTTCGAGCATCGCCAGTTCATCGCCATGGTCGCGGATCAGTTGCGCCCATTTCAGCATGATCTTCTTTTTTTCAGTCGGATCCTTGTGCCGCCAGACACCATTAGCAAAGGCCGCGCGACCTGCGGCAACCGCGCGGTCGATGTCAGCGGCATTGCCGCGAGCGAGCGTGCCGCCCGGCTGCCCGTCCATCGGTCGGGTGCGGGTGAAGGTCTGGCCGGAGGAAGACGGAGACAGTTCGCCATTGATGAAATGGCGGCCTTCTGGTTTCAGCGCGGAGAGGACATTTTCCCAATAGTCGCGGGTGTATTGCTTGGTCATGATGAGGCGGCCTTTGGCAGGGACATGATAGAGGCGGCAAAACGGGCGATGTCGTCGTCGCCGATCTCGCGGATGGTTGAGCGGCGCATCGGCTGGTTTTCCGGTGCCTTCATCTCGTTGGCGAGAGCATTGCCGTCCAGGGATTCGAAAGCCTTCGGCAGCGCGCGAACTATGCCGCAGCGATCCATCAGGTCCGAGACGAAGGCAGGCATTGCGGCCGCATCGGTCAGGCCACAGGCCCTTGCCGCCGCGTTGAGATCGGCAGTATCGGCCTCCACCAGCCATGCAAGCGTTGCCTCGAAACCGAGCGCAGTCGCCAGACCATGATGAACGGGCGCGAGGCCGGCCATGGCGTGGCTGACATTGTGGGCTATCGCGGTGCCGCAATTGTCGATGGCAATGCCGGCATAACACGAACCGAGCAGCACCTCACCGCGTGCCTCCATATTGCCGGGCTCCTTGACAGCCGTCTCGAGCGCGCCGGTCAGGAGCCGCAGGGCTTCATGCGCATAGAGCTTGCCGCCGGCATGGGCGTTGCGGTTTGTGGCGGCTTCGAACGCATGGATGAAGGCATCCATGCCGCACCAGGCGGTGAGGTTAGCCGGCAGCGTCGCGGTGAGCACCGGGTCAAGCAGCACCAGATCGGCTTTGGTTTCGGCACCCCAGATCCAAAGCTTCTTGCCTTCCGGACCAGCGAAGATGTTGGTGGCGGATGTCTCCGAGCCCGTTCCGGCAGTGGTTGGCACCATGATCTTCTTCAGCGGATTTTTCGGCAGCGGATTGGCTGCAAGCGCATAATGCATGGCATCTTTGCCCGATGCTGCGCAGCAGGCGGCAATCTTGGCGATATCCAGCGCCGAACCACCGCCGATACCGATGACGACATCAGCGCCGGTGACAATTTCGGTCGCATGCCGCACATGGGCGATCTTCGGCTCGCCGGCGAACTCGGAGAATACGCGGGCGGCGATACCCTCAGCCTTCAGTTGGGCAACAATTCGATCAGCCAATCCAGATTGCGCCAGGAAACTGTCGATGACGATAGCTGCTGTCCCGGCGCCGAACGCCTTGGCAGCCGACCCGATGGTTTCGTGGAGATTTTCACCGAAACGGATTTCGGGAACGAAGGAGGTTGAGAACGGCACGGGATATATCCTGCAATGCGTGTTTGATCCTGCTTCCACCGTGCATCACAATCTGATATTTTCAAAGATGGGCATTTTTGAGCCATTTTGATAATTTGAAATTATGGAGAGCGGATGCTGGATCACATACCGCTGGAGGCGTTCCGGGTGTTCGACGCCGCTTGCCGGCAGATGAATTTTTCCAAGGCCGGGCGCGAGCTCAACATCACCCAGGCCGCCGTCAGCCACCGCATCAAGGGGCTGGAGGATCACCTGGGGGCTGCCCTTTTTATCCGGCGCGGCAAGAACCTGGAATTGACGCCGCAGGGTGAGCGGCTGTTTCAGCGGGTGCGCGCAACGCTCGAATATCTGGAGGAGAGCCTCGAACCTTTCCGCCCCGGCACTGGCGGCACGATCGCGATCGCGGCCAGCGGCTCGGTTTCGCATCTCTGGCTCGGACGCCGCCTCAGGGATTTCGGCAAGGAAAACCCGGCCATTTCACTGCGGCTTTTGACCTCCGACACGCCATCGGACCTCGCCTCGGAAAACAACGACCTCGTCATTCTCTACTCGACCGGCGAACATCCGCGCTGGAACCTGACGCTGTTGATGCCGGAATTGTTGGCCCCGGTCGCCTCGCCGGAGTATCTCGCAAGCCGTGGGCTCGACGCTGCGCATCTTTCGGTCGACGATATCGCCAACCTCGACCTCATCGACTATGAGCGCTTCAACGCGCACTGGATCTCGTTTCGCCAATGGTTCGGCCGGCTCTCAAGCCCGTCGCGGCTGAAACTGCAGAACCCGCGCTTTTCCTTCTCCACATATATCATGGCGATTGACGCAGCCCTGCGCGGCGACGGTATCGCGCTCGGCAGCCTGGGGCTGATCGACGAGCAGATTGCCGACGGACGATTGGTGCGGGCGGGAACGGAATGCCTAGCGACCGGCTATGGCTATTATCTCGGCCTGCCGAAATACAAGACCGTATCGCCGGAAGCGATGCACCTGCATGCGCGGCTACTCGAACCAAGGGCGGAGCCGTGACAAGCCCCGGATCGATTGTGCGCCGCAATCGAATCATGCCACGTATTGCCAGCCTTTGCCGTGGCGCCTCATCAGCCACGTAAAAGTTGCATGTATCCCGAGTATGTCTCCCTCCCGCGAATTTCGGGTCCTGCACGATGGCATGGTTTCTTTCATTTTATACCTTGATATGTTTGTTTTTTCTCGACAATACCTATCGCGAGGGTGAGGCTGGCGGCAGCGGCTGGGATGGAATGCGCGTTCTCGGACTGGTTTTGTGCCTTGTATGGCCGCTGCTCCTTGTTCACGTGATCATCTCGGCCTACCGGAGCCGGCAGGCGGGCTAAGGAACGCCCACAATCCTGCCCGGGAAATACGCCAGGATGGACCTGGCACGGATTAGAAGCGCCGGATGGCCAAGGCACATGGGTGCCCGAAGCCTGTGGGAACCGCGGAGTTCGGGTTTCGGCATGAAAGAGGAGCGAAAAAGCCGGTCTGGAAAGGTCTTCTTTCTCGTCGCTGTCGGTCTTGTCTTTGCCGGCATATTGACGACCGTGCTGCTCGCCAACAGCCACCGCAATCTCGACCTCCTGCTCGCCTATCTCGGCTATCCCGATCTTCTGGAGAAGATAGAGCCCGCACCGAAACAGGTGAAGATCACGCAAAGCCGGGGTGTCCGCCTGCCGCCGGCGCGCATGGTGCTGCCGGTCTACGCCTTCGCCGACTTCAAGGCGCCGCAGCAGCACTTCGTGCGGTTGATCCAGAGCGACCCGCGAAGCCTGTGCGAGCAATTGAAGAGCAGCGGTTTCGGCGATCTCGACTGGACGGTCAGCAGCGCCAACAAGGACAATTGGGAATGCTCCTCTTCTGTCGATCTCCCTGCCGGAAGCGCCGGGGAGACGGCGCAATCCTCGGTATTCATCTTCATCAAGGGCGACGGTGAAAACCGCGTCACCTCATTCCGCGTCAAGCTGAATATCGAAAACGCAGCTGATACCATCAAGGTCGCGGACCTTGCCGGAAGTGCCGCGAACATATTCCTGCGCCAGGTCCGCTGGGGAAACCCGGGGGAGATCATCAGCAAGATCCATGCGCTCGAGGCTTTCGACATCCGCAATTTCGGCAGCCGGATTCAGTTCAAGCGGGAATTCGGGGAAATACCACGCTATAATTTCCTCGCCAACCAGATCAACAAACCCGGCAGAAAAGCGCCAGGCGATCTTTTCTTCGACCGTGGCAAATGGTTTCCGCTGACCGGCAGCGACGGGCTGCCGATGATCGACGGCATGATGGCAGGTGAAAGTTCCGAAGGATTGACGCTCACGACTCCCGAAAATACGGCGCAGTAAGCGGATTCATCCAGTCATAAAAATTTCAAATTAGCACATCGCGCGCCGTGGCTGGCAACGGCAACGCAGCAAACCCATGCCGCGCCGCAGCAAGAGTTTGAAGGAAAACCGTAATCACCCCAAAAATGATCCAATTCGGAGCGCCGCAAATTAACCACAGATAGGAAGATTGCATCTGCGGTGACTTGTCAAAGTCGATCATATTTAATAAACGATTAAAAAACAAAAATTGCTTTTTGCAGACAAATAATTTTCAGGGACGACAACACTCCACGGGGATACCGGACATTAGGAACCTTGCCGAAAAGGCAGGGAAGACATTTATTTTGAGAATAGAAAATCGACCGGCTTCTTCGGACAAACACAATTATTCGGCAAAGGCAAACCAGAAGCCTGTGCTGTCTGTCAAAAGCGCCAGGAGTATTTAAAGCCATGACAGAAAAAATGATGTTGCAACAATCAGCTGCTATCGGAGTGGAGGATAGCAGGTTGAGCAGAAGTATTTCTGGGGGGTTTACCGTTCAGGGCAAAGAACGGCGTGCAGACGAAAGCAATTTCTACATTAATCCTGCCAGCGCACCGAACCTGCCCGTTCAGCTGGCCCTTAAACGTGCGTTCGACGTCGTTGGTTCATTTTTCGGCCTTCTCGTTCTTGCGCCTGTTATTCTTCTCATTGCCGTGCTGATCAAGCTGGAAAGCAAAGGCCCGGTCTTCTTCAGGCAGTTGCGGACAGGTCTTAACGAAGCTCCGTTCGAGATCCTGAAATTCCGTTCCATGTATACCGACCTCTGCGACATGAGCGGCGTGCGCCAAACGATCGACAACGATCCGCGCATCACGCCGCTCGGACGTGTTCTGCGCAAGACCAATCTCGACGAACTGCCGCAACTGTGGAACGTCCTCATCGGCGATATGTCGCTGGTCGGGCCGCGTCCGCATGTTCCGGACATGCTGGCTGCCGGACGCAGCTATTCCGAACTGGTACAGGGTTACGAGTATAGGCACCTGATGCGGCCGGGTCTCACCGGTCTAGCCCAAGCTCGCGGCCTGCGCGGCCCGACAGGGCACCGCTGGATGGCGATCCGCCGGATCGTCTGCGACGTCGAGTATGTCCGCAACTTCTCGCTGATCCTGGACATGAAAATCATGATCCGCACTGTCATCAACGAGTTGAAGGGCGGCACCGGCCTCTGAGGTCGAAACCCGTCAGAGCTATAGGCGCGCAATTGAACCACCGGTGCAAGCCGGTGGTTTTTTCGTTCGACAGCAGGGTGAAACCCGCAAGGTTGCCGTTATCGACGCCGTAGCCGGGGCTTCCGCTTGCCGTCGCTGTCCGAGCCTTTGACTTCAGTGATAAGAGATTTGGCAACATCTTCCATAAGATACATGGCGATTTTCCTTTTACGAAGAGCGAAACGCCATGTGAATGGTTCCCGGATCAAACTTGACAAGAGGAGGATACCGGCGGCCGGTCTTGGAATGAGGCGGTTATCCATCAAACAAAAAACCGCCCGGAATGACCCGGGCGGCTCGATGTCGGTTGATGCAATCGCTTGCTTTTATTTCTGCCAGCTCTTGACCAGTTCGTCGTAGTTGACGGTCAGCGGCTTTTCTTTTTCGTTCTCGATCTTCAGCTGCGGAGCAAGGTTGCCCTTGGAGACGGCGTCCTTGTTCCAGTATTCGAGGTCATGTTCCTCGGCGAGCTTCGGACCCATTTCGCCCTGGATGCCGGCGCGTTCCAGACGCTGCAGGACCTTTTCCTGCTCGGCGCACAGCGAATCCATGGCTTCCTGCGCGGTCTTGGCACCGGAAGAAGCGTCACCGATTGCCTGCCACCAAAGCTGGGCCAGCTTCGGATAGTCCGGGATGTTCGTACCAGTCGGCGACCACTGAACGCGGGCCGGCGAACGGTAGAACTCGATCAGACCGCCGAGCTTCGGCGCACGATCCGTGAAGCTCTTGTCCTGGATCGTCGACTCGCGGGTCAGCGTCAGGCCGACATGGCTCTTCTTAAGGTCGACGGTCTTGGAGGTGACGAACTGCGCATAGAGCCATGCGGCCTTGGCGCGGTCTTCCGGCGTGGACTTCATAAGCGTCCAAGCACCCACGTCCTGATAACCGAGCTTCATGCCGTCCTTCCAGTAGACGCCGTGCGGGCTTGGAGCAAAACGCCACTTCGGCGTACCGTCAGCGTTCACGACCGGCAGACCTTCCTTCACGAAGTCGGCGGTGAACGCCGTATACGTGAACATCTGCTGGGCGACTTCGCCCTGCGATGGAACCGGACCGGATTCCGAGAAGGTCATACCTTCGGCGGACGCCGGCGCATAAGCCTTGATCCAGTCCAGGTACTTCTGGATCGAATAGACCGCTGCAGGACCGTTGGTGTCGCCACCGCGGGCAACGCAGGAGCCGACCGGCTGGGACTTCTCGTTAACCTTGATGCCCCATTCGTCGACCGGAAGGCCATTCGGCAGGCCCTTGTCGCCGTTGCCGGCCATGGAAAGCCAGGCGTCGGTGAAGCGCCAGCCGAGCGACGGATCCTTCTTGCCGTAGTCCATGTGCCCATAGACCTTCTTACCGTCGATTTCGCGACCCGTGAAGAATTCGGCGATGTCCTCATAAGCAGACCAGTTGACCGGAACACCGAGATCGTAGCCGTATTTCGCCTTGAAATCGGCCTTGTTCTTCTCGTCGTTGAACCAGTCATACCGGAACCAGTAAAGGTTCGCGAACTGCTGGTCGGGCAGCTGGTAGAGGTCGCCGTCCGGGGCTGTCGTGAATTTCGTGCCGATGAAATCAGCGAGGTCGAGACCGGGATTGGTCACGTCCTTGCCTTCATTGGCCATCCACTTGGTCAGCGAGCGGGCCTGCTGGTAACGCCAATGGGTGCCGATAAGGTCGGAGTCGTTGACATAGGCGTCATAGATGTTCTCACCCGTCTGCATCTGGGTCTGCAGCTTTTCGACAACGTCGCCTTCGCCGATCAGGTCATGCGTCACCTTGATACCCGTGATGGCGGTAAATGCCGCGGCTAGGGTCTTGGATTCGTATTCATGAGTCGTGAGCGTCTCGGACGCAACCTTGATATCCATGCCGGCAAAGGGCTTCGCCGCATCGACGAACCATTGCATTTCGGCTTCCTGGCCGGCGCGGTCGAGCGTCGATACGTCGCCAATTTCCTTGTCGAGGAACTGTTTTGCCTCGTCCATGCCCGCGAATGCGGACCCGGTAAAGGCCAGCAGCAGAACTGCTGTTGATGTCAAAAGATGCCGTCGCATAATTATCCTCCCTTAAAGGTTTTGCGATTGCTATGTCAGACTGCCTCCCCGGCAATCCGTTTCAGTAATCTTGCCTCAGACCAGCTTGAAGACGCCGACGGCGTACACGAAGGAAAGCGCAAGAGCCCACCACACGTTGGGACCGACAAGTCCCAGCCATGCGAGATGAATGAAGGCGCTGCCGAGCAGAGAGACGAACAGGCGGTCGCCGCGCGTCGTTTCGAAGCGCAGGATGCCGACGCGCGGATTACCACCGGGGCTGGCGTATTCCCACACGGCCATCAGCGACAGAAGCGCGAAGATGGTGAGGAAAAACATGGCGCCGGGGAACGACCAGGCCATCCAGCCTCCGGGGATCAGCGGGGCGAACCAGTCGCGCGCACCGTCCTTGACCGGCAGCGCCATGACAAGCAGTCCGGTCAGGGCAGCATAGACGACGAGAACGGCGGCCAGCGCCAAAGGCCAGCGGTTGGTACGTTGGGTTATAGTGGCCATTAGACCCTCCCCAGGGCAAAGCCCTTGGCGATATAGTTTCTGACGAAATAGATGACGATCGCGCCCGGGATGATGGTGAGCACGCCGGCTGCTGCCAGCACGCCCCAGTCCATGCCCGACGCCGAGACCGTGCGCGTCATGATGGCGGCGATCGGCTTGGCGTCGGTCGTCGTCAGCGTACGGGCAATCAGCAGTTCGACCCACGAGAACATGAAGTTGAAGAACGCGGCGACGCCAATGCCGGATGCGATCAACGGGATATAGATGCGCAGGAAGAAGCGCGGGAAGGAATAACCGTCGATATAGGCGGTTTCGTCGATCTCCTTCGGCACACCCGACATGAAGCCTTCCAGGATCCAGACCGCCAGCGGCACGTTGAACAGGCAGTGCGCGAGCGCAACGGCGATATGCGTATCGATCAGGCCGAAGGCGGAATAGAGCTGGAAGAACGGCAGTGCGAAAACGGCCGGCGGCGCCATGCGGTTGGTGAGCAGCCAGAAGAACAGGTGCTTGTCGCCAAGGAACCGGTAGCGCGAGAAGGCATAGGCTGCCGGCAGCGCCACCGAAACCGAGATGACCGTGTTCATCACCACGTAGATGATCGAGTTGATATAGCCCTTGTACCAGGACGGATCGGTGAAGATCACGGCATAGTTCCGGAGCGTCGGCGCATGCGGATAGAGCGAGAACGTGCCGGTGATCTCGGTGTTGGTCTTGAAGCTCATGTTGACGAGCCAGTAGATCGGCAGCAACAGAAAGAGGATGTAGATCGTGGGGACGAGCCAGGAGAGGCTGCGGCCGGATGATTGTGTCGCGGTGGTCATTGTTTTTCCTCCCTCCGTCCGTCAGCTCTGCGCATCGCTATTGGTCATCACGGTGTAGAAGATCCATGAGAGCAACAGGATGATCAGGAAGTAGATGAGCGAAAGTGCTGCTGCCGGACCGAGGTCGAACTGGCCGATGGCCGTCTTGACGAGATCGATCGACAGGAATGTGGTGGCATTGCCGGGGCCGCCGCCGGTGACGACGAAGGGCTCGGTATAGATCATGAAGCTGTCCATGAAGCGCAAAAGGAATGCGATCAAAAGCACGCGCTTCATTTTCGGCAGCTGGATGTAGCGGAACACGGCCCAGCGCGACGCGCCGTCGATCTTGGCAGCCTGATAATAGGCATCCGGGATCGACACGAGGCCGGCATAGCAGAGCAGAACCACAAGGCTCGTCCAATGCCAGATGTCCATGACGATCAGCGTCACCCAGGCGTCGAAGACATTGTTGACATAGTTGTAGTTGATACCGAGCGCTGCCAGCGTGTAGCCGAGCAGGCCGATATCGACGCGGCCGAACACCTGCCAGATGGTACCGACGACGTTCCACGGAATGAGCAGCGGCAGCGACATCAGGACGAGGCAAACGGGAACGCCAAAGCCCGTCTTCGGCATGTTGAGCGCAATCAGGATGCCCAGCGGAATCTCGATCGTCAGGATGATCGCCGAAAAGATCAGGTTACGGGTCAGCGCGTCCCAGAAGCGGTCCGATTGCAGCACCTGGATGAACCAGTCGGTGCCCGCCCAGAAGAACTCGTTGTTACCGAAAGTGTCCTGTACCGAATAGTTGACCACCGTCATCAGCGGGATGACGGCCGAGAAGGCAACCAGCACCAGCACCGGCAGGACCATGAACCAGGCCTTGTTGTTCCAGGTCTTTTCCATGATCAGGCCTCCCCGCCGACGCGCCAGCTATTGGCGTAGATATTGATGGCATTGGGATCGAACGTGATCTTCGGTTCCGCCGGTATCTCGCCGTCCTCATGCACGACGATGGCGATCGGCCGGTTGGCAAACGATGCGCGAACGATCTTCTGGCGGCCTATGTCCTCGACCTTCGAGATCGTCACCGGCATGCCCTCGCGGCCAAGCCGGACGAATTCCGGGCGGATACCGAGTTCGGTCTTGGCACCGGCGGCAATCTTCGGCGCGAACGACAAGGCTACTTTCTGGCCGTCGAGATCGACGGACGATCCATCGATCCTTGCCGGCAGCACGTTCATGCCCGGCGAACCGATGAAATAACCGACGAAGGTGTGCTTCGGCTTCTCGAAAAGCTCGGCGGGCGTGCCGATCTGGACGATCTCGCCGTCATACATCACGACGACCTTGTCGGCGAAGGTCAGCGCCTCGGTCTGGTCGTGCGTGACATAGACCATGGTGAAGCCGAACTGCTTGTGCAGCCGCTTCAGCTGCGAGCGCAGCACCCATTTCATATGCGGATCGATGACCGTCAGCGGCTCGTCGAACAGGATAGCGCTGACATCGGACCGGACGAGGCCACGGCCGAGCGAAATCTTCTGCTTCTGGTCGGCGGTCAGCCCCTGCGCCCTTTTCTTCGCACGGTCCGACAGGCCGATCATCTCGATGATCTCCTTGACGCGGCGATCGACTTCGGCTTCCGGAACATGACGGTTGCGCAGCGGGAAGGCCAGGTTGTCGTAGACGGTCATGGTGTCGTAGATGACCGGAAACTGGAACACCTGGGCGATGTTGCGGTCCTGCGTCGACAGGTTGGTGACATCCTTGCCGTCGAACAGGATCTTGCCTTCCGACGGCTGCAAAAGCCCGGAAATGATGTTGAGCAGCGTAGTTTTGCCGCAGCCGGAAGGACCGAGCAGCGCATAGGCGCCGCCGTCGTTCCATTCGTGATGCACTTCCTTCAGCGAATAGTCCGAAGGCTTTTTCGGGTTCGGGCCGTAGGCGTGGCGGATATGGTCGAGATTGATGCGTGCCATGGTTTTCTCCTCACGCTCCCCGAACAGTGTGGCTATCGGCAGAGCCACCGATCGCGCGTCCATCCGCCCCGAAGGCCATCAGGTGGCGCGTGTCGACGAAAAGCTCGATCGCCGTGTCCGGCTCGATGTCGTGGATGCCGTGTTCGAGCATGACCCAGCGCGATCCGGCGCAATCGACATGGATGAAGCTCTCGGAGCCGGCGATTTCGGAAATGATGATGCGCGCCTTCAGCGTCGCAGCCGTTTGATGCGGACGGGCCAGCGACAGATGATGCGGATGGAAGGCGATGGTATAGGCGCCGTCGGCAATGCCCGACAGATGCGCCGGTACCGGCAGAACGGTGATGCCGTCGCGCTCGAAGGCATCGCCCGACTTCACCAGATCGATGGTGTTGAGCGGCGGATCGGCAAAGGTCTTGGCGGTGACGATATCGGCCGGCTTGCGATAGACCGAGATGGTCGGGCCGAACTGGCTGATGCGGCCCTGGCTGAGCGTTGCCGTATTGCCGCCGAGAAGCAGCGCTTCCTGTGGTTCGGTCGTCGCATAGACGAAGATCGAGCCGGACGCCGCAAACAGCTTCGGCAGTTCCTCGCGCAACTCCTCGCGCAGCTTGTAATCGAGGTTGGCGAGCGGCTCGTCGAGCAGCACGAGGCTGGCATTCTTGACGATGGCGCGCGCCAGCGCCGTGCGCTGCTGCTGGCCGCCGGAGAGGTTGAGCGGCGTGCGCTCAAGATACGGCGTCAGCTTCATCAACTCGGCCGCCTTGCGAACCTCGCGATCGATCGTTGCAGCGTCCTTGCCGGAAATGCGCATCGGCGAAGCGATGTTCTCGTAGACGGTCATCGCCGGATAGTTGATGAACTGCTGGTAGACCATGGCGACCGAGCGATCCTGCACCCGCACGCCGGTCACGTCCTTGCCGTCAAAGGTGATGGTGCCGGTCGTCGGCTTGTCGAGGCCGGCCATCAGCCGCATCAACGATGTCTTGCCGGAGAGCGTCGGGCCCAGCAACACGTTGAGCGAGCCCCGCTCCAGCACAAGATCGGTCGGGTGGATATGCGTATCCGCTCCAACGACCTTGGTTATGTTTTTCAGTTCAAGCATTCTCAGGCTTCCTCCCAGCCATCGGCAGCGCCATGCAGGCGCCGCTCTCAGGCGACGTTGCGGATGGTCTCCCGCATGTAGTCCTCCAACCCGGCGGCTTCCGCCTGGGTCAATTTCAATCCGAGCTTAGTGCGGCGCCAGAGCACATCCTCGGCGTGCCGCGCCCATTCCTGGGCGATCAGCCACTGCACTTCGACCTCGTAGAGATCGGCGCCGAAGAGCCGCCCGAGATCTTCCGCCTTGCCGGCATTTCCAAGCAGGGTCGCAGCCGACGTTCCATAGAGCCGCACCAGGCGGCGTGCGTGACGTTCGACCAGAAACGGATAACGGCTCTTTAGTTTCAAGACTTCGGCGTCATAGCCGGTCGCCGGAAAATCGCCGCCCGGAAGCACGCTTTTCGCGGTCCACGGATTGCCCTTGGCGCCGATCGCACCGGCGATCTTTTCGAGCGCATGCTCGCTGAGCCGCCGATAGGTCGTCAGCTTGCCGCCAAAGACGTTGAGCAGCGGCGCATCGCCGTTGTTGGCATCGATTTTCAGCACGTAATCGCGCGTGGCTTCCTGCGCCTTCGAGGCACCGTCGTCATAAAGCGGGCGCACGCCGGAATAGGTCCAGACAACATCTGATTGCGTCACGGGCTCGGAAAAATATTCACTCGCCGCCGAGCAGAGATAATCGATCTCGCCCTCGGTAATCTGGATGTTCTTCGGATCGCCGGTGAAATCGCTGTCGGTCGTGCCGATCAGCGTGAAATCAGTCTCGTAAGGGATCGCGAAGATGATGCGATTGTCCGGATTCTGGAAGAAATAGGCGCGCGGATCGTCGAACTTCTTCTTCACGACGATATGGCTGCCCTGAACCAGCCGGACATTGTGGACATTGTTCTTGCAGACGGCGTTCGACAGCACGACATCGACCCAGGGGCCGGCGGCATTGACCAGCATGCGCGCCTTGAACGTGTTGACGGCACCGGTCGCACCATCCTCGACATCGACCGACCAGAGACCGCCCTCGCGCTTGGCCGAAACCACCCGGCTGCGGGTCATGATGCGCGCACCCTTCAGGGCTGCGTCCTTCGCATTGAGAACCACGAGACGGGCATCATCGACCCAGCCGTCGGAATATTCGAAGGCCTTGGTGAACAGCGCCTTCAGCGGCTTCGCGGCAGGATCCCGGCGCATGTCGAGTGTGCGAGTAGCGGGCAGAAGCTTGCGGCCACCGATGTGATCGTAAAGAAAAAGGCCGAGGCGAATGAGCCAGGCCGGGCGGATGCCGCCTTTATGGAACGGCAGGACGAACCGCATCGGCCAGATGATATGCGGGGCCATGGCCCAGAGCACTTCGCGCTCCATCAGCGATTCACGCACCAGCCTGAACTCGTAATGTTCAAGATAGCGCAGTCCGCCATGAATGAGCTTGGTGGCGCGCGACGAGGTGCCGGAAGCGAAATCGTCCATTTCGGCCAGAGCAACCGAATATCCACGGCCAACGGCATCCCTTGCGATGCCGCACCCATTGATGCCGCCACCGATCACAAAAATGTCGAGTACGTCCTGCGCAGGCACTGCTTCCCCTCCCACATTTCGCATTGCACAATTTTGAGCATATGCGAAAGTAAAAATAATTAAAGCGAAATTATTACGAATGTCAAACGAATGTTTATGGAAAACAAGCCGCGGCTAAATTCAGCTATTTCAGCGCGAGGTCTCGATCAGGCGAACGTCCTGCTCCTGGCAGATGTTCCGCACGTTTTCGATAGGACAAATATCGGTAATGAAGGTGTGGACCTGGGTGATATGGCCGATCCGCACCGGCGCCGTACGCTCGAACTTGGTCGAATCGGACACGAGAATGACGTGGCGGGCATTGGCGATGATGGCCTGCGCCACTTTCACTTCGCGGTAATCGAAATCAAGAAGCGCACCATCGTGATCGATTGCCGATGCGCCGATGACGGCATAGTCCACCTTGAACTGGCGGATGAAATCGACCGCCGCCTCGCCGACAATGCCGCCATCGGCACCACGCACGACGCCGCCGGCAATCACCACCTCGATTGAGGGGAAAACACGCAAGCGATTGGCAACATTGATATTATTGGTAATGACCATCAGTTCCGTATGGTCAAGCAGCGCCTCGCCGACAGCTTCTGTCGTCGTGCCGATATTGATGAAGAGCGAGGAATTGTTGGGGATCATCGCGGCGGCCGCCTGGCCGATCGCCTGCTTCTCGAGAGCCGCGATCGAACGCCGGGCCTCATATTTCACATTCTCGTTGCCGCGCGGAAAAATCGCGCCGCCATGGATGCGCGTCAGCATGCGACCGTCGCAGAGGTCGTTCAGGTCCTTGCGGATGGTCTGCGGCGTCACCGAAAAACGCGCGGCGAGTTCGTCGACGAGAACCCGGCCTTCCGTCTTGGCAAGCTCAAGGATTTCCGACTGGCGTCCCGTCAGATACATGGATATTTCCCTCCCCGTCGTTTTCGTTTTCTTTCATAATATGCAAAAACGAAAGCAGCGCAATTTCATAAACACGGCGAGTGCTCGAAAATGAACCTGCATGGGCATGCTGCGTTGCATTTCCGGTCATGATGCGACAGCCTGTCCGTCGCTGAGGAGGAGTTCAGATGTTTCATCCATCGCTGTTCAAGGGCATGAATGTCGTCGTCACCGGCGCCGGCCGCGGCATCGGGCTGGAAGTGGCGCGGCAGTTTCTCGACTGCGGCGCCATCGTCTACCTGCACGGCGGACGCACGGCGCACGAACCGCTGCCGGACTTTCTCGACGCAGCGCTCACCGAAGGCCGGGCGTTTCTCTCCTATGCGGATTTCTCGACCGTCGGCGGCATCGAATTGCTTGCGGCCGGCATCGCGCTGCGGTTCGAAACGATCGACGTGCTGGTCAACAATGCCGGCACGATGGTCGGCCGCTTTCCCGCTGACGAACTGACCGACGCCGAATATGAAACCGTGGTCCAGCTCAACCAGACCGCGGTGGTCCAGATCACGCGCGCGCTGCTGCCGCTTCTCAGACGCGGCACGCATCCGGCCATCGTCAACACCGTATCGATCTCCGCGCTCACCGGCGGCAGCGCCGGTTCCTCCATCTATTCAGCGACCAAGGCTTTCGTTTCGACCTATTCCAAGGCGCTCGCCCGCGAACTGGCGCCGGCCGGCATTCGCGTCAACTGCGTTTCGCCGGGCACGATCACCACAGATTTCCACGACCGGTACTCGTCACCCGAGAAGCTGGAGGCAACCCGCAAGACGATCCCCTTGCTGCGGCTTGGCACAGCGGAAGATTGCGCGCCGGCCTATCTCTTCCTCGCCTCGAACGCGCTCTCCGGCTATATCACGGGCCAGGTTCTCGAAGTGAACGGCGGGCAATTGATCTGCTGAACACAGACAGGACGGCATTCAGGAGGGCTGTGCGTGATCGACAAGCTGGAATTCTTCATCGCGCTTGCCCAGGAACGGCATTTCGGCCGCGCCGCGGAGCTTTGCGGCATCACCCAGCCGACGCTGTCGGCCGCGATCAAGCAATTGGAAGACCAGCTCGGCGTCATGCTGGTCAATCGCGGCTCGCGATACCAGAGCCTGACGCCGGAAGGCCAGCGGGTGCTGGAATGGGCCCGCCGGATCGTCGGCGATTCCCGCACCATGCACGAGGAGATGCGCGCCGCCAGACGCGGGCTTGTCGGCCATATCCGGCTGGCCGCCGTACCGACCACCCTTGCCATGGTACCGCGCATTACCGCCCCATTCCAGGAGAAGCACCCCGAGGTGACCTTCTCCATCCTTTCCACCACCTCGCTCAAGATCCTCGGATTGCTCGAAAATCTGGAGATCGATGCCGGTCTTACTTACCTCGAGAACGAACCGCTCGGGCGGGTCACCAGCGTGCCGCTGCAGGTCGAACGCTATCATCTCGTTACCGCAGCCGGCACTCCGCTGTCGGATCGCGAAACCGTGACCTGGAAGGAAGTGGGCGGTATTCGGCTTTGTCTATTGACCGCCGATATGCAGAACCGGCGCATCATCAACCAGCATTTCGCGGAGGCCGGCGTAACCGTATCGCCGACGCTCGAATCCAATTCGATGATCGTCTTGTTTTCCCATGTGCGCACCGGCCACTGGGCAAGCATCATGCCCTACAACGTCGCGAAATCATTCGGTTTTCATGAGGATATAAAGCTCATACCGATCATCGAACCGGACGCCCGGCACACCGTTGGGCTGGTCGCAACGCACCGTGAGCCTTTCACCCCGCTCGTTTCGGCACTGTTGCACGAAGCACGCATTCTGGCCGATGCCCAGGCACTTTGATAGAAAACATCTATCGCTTAACGGAACAGGCCTATTGACCGGCTAAGCGGCGGCTGACACGCTGCTTTCATAGTGCGTGGACTGCGAAGACCGCGATCTCGTGCCTTTTCAGGCAAGGGGATGGAATGAACCGATGTTCTGGAGGGGGCTTCGTTTGTTCCATAGGGATCGCAGACTGCGACCGATTGTTCATTTCAGTTCGGGAGGTCTGAACGTTGAACCTGCATGTATCAAGCCGGGATATCGGCGAACGGACGCTGGATATCGTCAGCGGGATGAAGTCGCTCGAAGGGCCGCTTCTGCCGATCCTGCATGAGATCCAGGCCGAATTCGGCTATGTGCCACAGGAAGCCCTGCCGATCATCGCCCGCGAACTCAACCTGTCGCGTGCTGAAGTCCATGGCGTCGTCACCTTCTATCACGACTATCGCGACCATCCGGCCGGCCGGCATGTGCTGAAGCTCTGTCGCGCCGAAGCCTGCCAGTCAATGGGCGGCGATCAGCTTGCTGAACGGGTCAAGACCCTGCTCGGCATCGACTTCCACCAGACGACGCTTGATGGGGCGGTGACGCTGGAACCCGTCTACTGTCTGGGGCTCTGTTCCGCCGCACCCGCCGCGATGCTCGACGGCGAGGTGCACGGACGGCTCGATGCGGATGCGGTAGATGGCCTCGTTGCGGAGGTGCGCGCATGACCATCCGGATTTTCGTCCCCAGGGATGCAGCAGCCCTTGCGCTCGGCGCCGAACGCGTTGCCAAGGCGCTTGCAAGCGAAATCGAAGCGCGCGGCATTGACGCGACGATCGTGCGTAACGGATCGCGCGGCCTGCACTGGCTGGAGCCAATGATCGAGGTCGAGACGTCCGAAGGCCGGATCGCCTATGGTCCTGTCAAGGCCTCCGACGTTGCCTCTCTGCTCGACGCCGGGCTGGCAACCGGCGGCAACCACGCACTCTGTCTCGGCAAAACCGAGCAACTGCCGTTCCTGAAGAGCCAGACGCGTCTGACCTTCGCCCGCTGCGGCATCGTCGATCCCCTGTCCCTTTCCGACTACCGCGCCCATGATGGACTGAAAGGCCTTGAAAGGGCCGTGACGTTGACGCCGGCCGATATCGTCGCCCATGTGACGGAAAGCGGCCTTCGCGGACGCGGCGGCGCGGGCTTCCCGACCGGCATCAAATGGAAGACGGTTCTCGACACGCCGGGGGGGCGAAAATACATCGTCTGCAACGCCGACGAGGGCGACAGCGGCACCTTCGCCGACCGCATGATCATGGAGGGCGATCCCTTCGTGCTGATCGAGGGCATGGCGATTGCCGGCATCGCGACCGGTGCGACCAAGGGCTTCGTCTATATCCGCTCGGAATATCCGCACGCCATTGCAACGATGACGCAAGCCGTCGAGATCGCCCACAAGGCGGGCGTGCTCGGCACCTCGGTGCTCGGCTCGGCCCATGCCTTCGACATCGAGATCCGCACCGGCGCCGGCGCCTATGTCTGCGGGGAGGAAACTGCGCTCCTGAACTCGCTCGAAGGCAAGCGGGGCATCGTGCGTGCCAAGCCGCCGCTGCCCGCCCACAAGGGTCTGTTCGACTGTCCGACCGTCATCAACAACGTCATCTCGCTCGCCTCCGTGCCGATCATCATGGACAAGGGGCCGGTGTACTTCAAGGACTTCGGCATGGGCCGCTCGCGCGGCACGATCCCGATCCAGATCGCCGGCAACGTCAAGCATCGCGGGCTGTATGAAGCGGCCTTCGGCCTGACGCTCGGCCAGATCGTCGACGATATCGGCGGCGGCACGGCGTCGGGACGGCCGGTGAAAGCCGTCCAGGTCGGCGGCCCGCTCGGCGCCTATTTCCCGCGCGCTTTGTTCGACACGCCGTTCGACTACGAGGCCTTCGCCGCCAAGGATGGCCTGATCGGTCATGCCGGCATCGTCGTTTTCGACGACACCGCCGACATGCTGAAGCAGGCCCGTTTCGCCATGGAATTCTGCGCTGTTGAGTCCTGCGGCAAATGCACCCCCTGTCGCATCGGCTCGACGCGCGGCGTCGAAGTGGCCGACAAGATCGCGCAAGGGATAGAGCCTGAAAAGAACCGCGAACTGCTCGCCGACCTCTGCAACACGATGAAATTCGGTTCGCTTTGTGCGCTGGGCGGGTTCACGCCCTATCCCGTGACGAGCGCGATGACCCATTTTCCGGACGATTTTCGCCCGGTTCCTCTTGTCGAAGCTGCGGAGTAATTCCCATGCCCCTCATCTCTGAAATCGACTTCGGCACCCCTGCCTCCCGTTCGGAAAAAATGGTGACGCTCACCATCGACGGAAACGAGATCACCGTGCCGGAAGGCACCTCGATCATGCGCGCTTCGATGGAAGCCGGCATCGAGGTTCCCAAACTCTGCGCCACCGACATGATGGACTCCTTCGGTTCCTGCCGGCTCTGTCTCGTCGAGATCCAAGGCCGGGCCGGAATGCCGGCCTCCTGCACGACGCCGGTTGCGCCCGGGATGAACGTCTCCACGCAGACCCAGCGGCTGAAAGACGTACGCCGCGGCGTCATGGAACTCTACATTTCCGACCATCCGCTCGACTGCCTGACTTGCGCCGCCAATGGCGATTGCGAGCTGCAGGATATGGCGGGTGCGGTGGGTTTACGCGATGTGCGCTACGGCTATGACGGCGACAACCACGTCAAGGCGCGCAATGACGGAGCGATCAACATCAAGTGGTCGCCAAAAGACGAGTCCAACCCCTATTTCACCTTCGATCCGGCCAAATGTATCGTCTGCTCGCGCTGCGTGCGGGCCTGCGAAGAGGTTCAGGGCACGTTTGCGCTGACGATCGAAGGACGCGGATTCGACAGCCGTGTCTCGGCCGGCATGGGTGAAGACTTCCTCTCCTCCGAGTGCGTCTCCTGCGGCGCCTGCGTGCAGGCCTGTCCGACCGCGACGCTGACGGAAAAATCGGTGATCGAAATTGGCCAGCCGGAACATTCGGTCGTCACCACCTGCGCCTATTGCGGCGTCGGCTGCTCGTTCAAGGCGGAAATGCGCGGCGAAGAACTGGTGCGCATGGTGCCCTGGAAGGACGGCCAGGCCAATCGTGGCCATTCCTGCGTCAAGGGCCGCTTCGCCTATGGCTATTCGACCCACAAGGAACGCATCCTCAACCCGATGATCCGCGAGAAGATCAGCGACCCCTGGCGCGAAGTGAGCTGGGAAGAGGCGCTCGCCCATACGGCCGCCGAATTCCGTCGCCTTCAATATCAATACGGCCGCGATGCGGTCGGCGGCATCACCTCCTCGCGCTGCACCAATGAGGAGACCTATCTCGTCCAGAAGCTGGTGCGCGCCGGCTTCGGCAACAACAATGTCGATACCTGCGCCCGCGTCTGTCATTCGCCGACCGGCTATGGTCTCGGCGCCACCTTCGGCACGTCGGCCGGCACGCAGAATTTCGATTCGGTCGAACACACCGATGTCGTCATCATCATCGGCGCCAATCCGACCGACGGCCACCCGGTCTTTGCCTCGCGGCTGAAGAAGCGCCTGCGCCAGGGCGCCAAGCTGATCGTCGTCGATCCTCGCCGCATCGACATGGTGTCCTCGCCGCATGTCAAGGCATCGCATCACCTGCCGCTGCGCCCCGGCACCAACGTCGCCGTCGTCACGTCGCTGGCGCATGTCATCGTCACCGAAGGCCTCTACGACGAAAAATTCATCCGCGAGCGCTGCGACTGGTCGGAGTTCGAGGATTGGGCGGCCTTCGTCGCCGAACCGCATCACAGCCCGGAAGAGGTTGAAAAACTCTCCGGCGTGCCCGCCGAGGAAATCCGCGGTGCTGCCCGCCTGTTTGCCACCGGCGGCAATGGTTCGATCTATTACGGCCTCGGCGTCACCGAACACAGCCAGGGCTCGACCACGGTCATGGCGATCGCCAACCTTGCCATGGCGACCGGCAATATCGGCCGCCCCGGCGTCGGCGTGAACCCGCTGCGCGGCCAGAACAACGTCCAGGGTTCCTGCGACATGGGTTCCTTCCCGCACGAACTGCCGGGCTACCGCCATGTGTCCGACGATGCCACCCGCGACATCTTCGAAAAGCTCTGGGGCGTGACCATCTCCAACGAACCGGGCCTGCGCATCCCCAACATGCTGGATGCCGCCGTCGACGGTTCGTTCAAGGGCATCTACATCCAGGGCGAGGACATCCTGCAGTCCGATCCGGACACCAAGCACGTCTCGGCCGGACTTGCCGCGATGGAATGCGTCGTCGTCCAAGACCTGTTCCTGAACGAGACGGCGAACTACGCCCATGTCTTCCTACCTGGCTCGACCTTCCTCGAAAAGGACGGCACCTTTACCAATGCCGAGCGCCGCATCAACCGCGTCCGCAAGGTGATGACGCCGCGCAACGGCTATGCCGACTGGGAAGTGACGCAGAACCTTGCAAAGGCCATGGGGCTCGACTGGAACTACACCCATCCGTCCGAGATCATGGACGAGATCGCCGCGACGACGCCAAGCTTTGCCATGGTCTCCTACGACTATCTCGAAAAGATGGGCTCGGTTCAGTGGCCCTGCAACGAGAAGGCACCGCTCGGCTCGCCGATCATGCATGTCAACGGCTTCGTCCGCGGCAAGGGCAAATTCATCCGCACGGAATATGTCGCAACCGACGAGAAGACCGGCCCGCGCTTCCCGCTGCTGCTCACCACCGGCCGCATCCTGTCCCAGTACAATGTCGGCGCCCAGACGCGGCGCACCGACAATGTCGTCTGGCACGAGGAAGACCGGCTGGAAATCCATCCGAACGATGCCGAGATGCGCGGCGTACACGACGGCAGCTGGGTGAAGCTGATGAGCCGCTCCGGTGACACGACCTTGCGTGCGCTGATCACCGAACGCGTCGCCCCAGGAGTCGTCTACACCACCTTCCACCACCCGACGACACAGGCGAACGTCATCACCACCGACTTCTCCGACTGGGCAACCAACTGTCCGGAATATAAGGTGACCGCCGTACAGGTCTCGCCGTCGAACGGCCCGTCGCAATGGCAGGTCGACTACGACGACCAGGCGCGCCAGTCCCGCCGGATCACGGGCAAGATGGAGGCTGCTGAGTAGGTCATTGGCATGATGAGTTTACAGCACACACACCCCTCTGTCCCTTCGGGACATCTCCCCCTCATGCGGGGAGATTGGTGGGGGCGTGCGCGGCACTCTGCCTCTTCTCCCCCGCGGGGAGAAGGTGCCCGAAGGGCGGATGAGGGGGGCCGCAGGCAAATTCTACGGTCACCGCTCGCAAATACAAATTCTCACTCAAATAGCGCGGTTCCGCCCCCCTCATCCGGCGCTGCGCACCACCTTCTCCCCGCTGGGGAGCAGAGGGAGTGCGCCGCATGACCCCGTTCAAACTCACGCAAAAGGTCCCCGAGACCGCCCGCCGCAACGGCAAGCTCGATGCCGGTTCCCGCGTCGTGCCCGAGGAGACCCCGGTCGCCTTCTCCTATGGCGGCTCCACCCATGCGGTGATGATGGCCACACCCGGCGATTTCGAAGATTTTGCCGTTGGCTTCAGCCTGACAGAAGGGATCATCACTGATCCCTCAGAGATCGAATCGATCGAAGCTGTGCCCGACGAAAAGGGCATCGACCTGCAGATCGTCCTCAAGGACGAGCAGAACGACGCACTCACCGCCCGCCGCCGCCATATGGCCGGTCCCGTCGGCTGCGGCCTCTGCGGCATCGAATCGATCGAGCAGGCCGTTCGTAAGACACCATCGGTCACCGCCTCGCCGCTTCGCTTGTCGGAAGAGCAGATCGTCGAAGCCGTTGCTCTATTGAACGGCCAGCAACCCCTGCATTTCGAGACGCGGGCCGTGCATGGCGCCGGCTTCTATGTGCCCGGCAAGGGGCTGATCGCGGTGCGCGAGGATGTCGGCCGGCACAATGCGCTCGACAAACTGGTGGGTGCGGCGGCGCGCGCCGGTTATGCAGGCACGAACGGCGCCGTCGTCGTCACCAGCCGCGTTTCCGTCGAGATGGTGCAGAAGACCGCCATCATCGGCAGCCCGTTCATCATCGCCATTTCCGCCCCGACGGCGCTTGCCATCCGCACCGCGGAGGAAGCCGGCATGACGCTGATTGCGCTGGTACGCGGCGCGGAATTCGAGATTTTCACCCATTCAGACCGCATCCAGTCCGGAGCCATCGCCGATGTCGCTTGATAACACCAATGGCAAACTCGTTCGCATGGCGAACCAGATCGCCACCTTCTTCAAGTCGCAGCCCGAAGCCGAGCGCGTCCAGGGCGTCGCGACTCACATCAACAAGTTCTGGGAGCCGCGCATGCGCAAGGCATTCTTTGAACTCATCGAACAGGGCGACGCCGGCTTCGACCCGATCGTCATCTCGGCTGCCGCCATCATCAAGCGGCCGGGCGGCCCAGTGCAACCCTCCGAACCGTCAGAGCACGTCGATTCGGCCATGCTGGAGGCTGGCTTCAGCGATTGATCTGCGTCGACAATCACTTCCGCCGTTGAACTCGACCAGCCTGTACGGTATGCAGTCATACCGAAAAAGATGGGCCGGTTGGTAATCCGGTCCCTGCGTCAGGCAGCTTATGGCCTTTGGGCTTCCACGGTACCAGTTTGATCAGACATGGTCAGCGAGGTACGTGGTCTGGCGACTTGTTCCCTCGATGACGAAGAAGGAACATCGACATGACGGACGCATCCCGTATTTCATCGGCCAATCTCATCGAGAACCGCGCACTTGATCGCGCTGAGCTTGAAACTCTCTCGAAAAATGGTTCTGCACACAGGCTGGTCGGCTGCGTCCTAGAAGAGGCCGATCTCTCGCGGCTGTCGCTGGATGGCTGGGTGTTCGAGGATTGCAATGTCAAGCAAGCCAATTTCATCGGCGCGAAACTCGGATCCAGCGTCTGGTTGAGCTGCAAAGGCGGACTTGCAGATTTCACCGGCTGCGATCTGTCCGAAAGCAGGATCGAGGGCTGCGACTTCAACAACAGCAGTTTCAGGGGCACCACGCTAACCGGTTCGCTGTTCGAGAGATGCAAGCTGACGGGAGCAAACCTGTCAGAGGCGAAAACGCTGAACCTGTCCTTCGCTGAAACACGGCTGGCCGACGCGAGATTGCCCGGCCTTTCGTTTCGAAAGGCACGTCTCAACGGGCTCGATCTTCAGATGGCGGACCTGCGAAAGTGCGACTTCCGCGACGCGGTGTTTCAGGATTGCAGTCTGCGCGACGCCAATCTGGTCGATTGCCGGTTTGAAGGCGCTGATCTCCGCGGAGCGGACCTTGGCGGTATCCGTCTTTTGAATGCCAAGCAATTCAAGGGCGCGACCATTTCGCGCGATCAGGCTGGGCAATTGCTGGCTGAGCTGGGGTTGAAGGTCCGGTAGGTACTGAGCAGATCAAGTCTTGCCGTACGGCACGACACGGTTTTCGACCCGAAGACACCACTTAGAGCCGCTTTCGCGGTTTCACCGAAAGTCTATAGCCTCTCAGGAACGCGATCGGTGCCAAACAGGCAAAGAGCAGTTTCTGAAACCAGACAGGAATGCCATCTCCATAGGCATGGCCGTAGAATGCATGCAGAGCCTGCGCCCGCAGTACCAGTGAAGGCTCTCCGTTGTCGTCGTACCAGTCGGGATGGTTGGCCGTACCAAGCGACATATTCAAGAAAAACCGCATGAAATCATGAGCCGGCAAAAAGCGGGCTCTGAACAGTGTCTCCCCATCATGACCGTTGCGAAACAGATGAGGGATGCCGCGCGGGACCAGCAGCGTGTCGCCTGCTTTGAGAACATGCCATTTTCCATCCATCATGACCCGGAGAATGCCACTGCGGACATGGAATTCCTCGTCGGAATTCGGGTGGAAGTGCTGGCGACCAGTTCCCCTTAGCATGCCCCCCCGTTCTAGAAAGACGTCGAGCTGAAACAGCTCCGCATCCTCGTCAAGATGGGTGAAGATGAAGGTCTCACCATTAAAGGCGTTGCGAATGCGTGTCCCCGGAGGTGGAAGCTTCTCCATGACATGCCCTTCCAAAACCATGTCAGTGCCACCGCAGTTCTGCCTGCAGCCGCGCACAGGAGGAAGAACCGCTTTGCCGATTGTGCCCTAGTCACGGCGCGATGGGTAGTAATTTCCATCGTTGCGCCACTGCCCGCATCGACAACACTTACGTTAACATCCTCACCTGGGAACGATTCAGCCCGTTTCGCAGACAAGAGCGGAAACTGCCTTTGTACCCACCCTTGAGCCTTGCTATGGTCTGCAACGCCTAGAGGTGAGGGAGAGACTTTTGCAGGGAGAGGCCGCGCGAAAAACGCCAATGCCGGAGCGCGATCCGGAGTTCGGCCCGTGGCTGGCGCAGGCCTCCATCCTGATCGTCGATGACGAGCCTGGCATGCGCAATTTTCTCGTGCGCACGCTCGGGCCGCGCTGCAAGCGGATCGAGGAGGCGGCCGATACCGACGAGGCCTCGCGCAAGCTCGACGCGCATCATTTCGACGTCGTCATCCTCGACAATATCATGCCCGGCAAGAACGGCGTCGACTGGCTGGCCGAACAGCGGGCGATCGGCTTCTTTGCCGAGGCGATCCTGATCACCGCCTTTGCCGATCTCGAAACCGCGATCCAGGCGCTGCGTGCCGGTGCGGTCGATTTCGTGCTGAAACCGTTCCGGTCCAACCAGATTCTCAATTCCGTCGCCCGCTGCCTCGACCGGATGCGGCTGCAGCGCGAGAATTTCGTGCTGCGCTACGAACTCAAGGCGACATCCGATCATATCCTTTTGCGCGACCGGCTGATCGGCGCATCCCGGGTCATCGGCGAGGTTCGCGATACCATTGCACGCGTGGCGCCGCTGCCCACCTCGGTGCTGTTGACTGGCGAATCCGGCACCGGCAAGGAAGTGGCCGCCCGCTCGCTGCACACGCTGTCGGACAGGGCCTCCAAACCCTTCGTACCGGTCAACTGCGCCGCCATTCCGCCGGATATGATCGAGACGGAACTGTTCGGCCATATCAAGGGCGCCTTTACCGGCGCCGGCAACGGCCGCGAAGGGCTGTTCACCCATGCGCAGGGCGGCACGCTGTTTCTCGACGAGATCGGCGAAATGCCACTTTCGACCCAGAGCAAGCTGCTCCGGGTGATCGAGGATCGCCGCGTCCGGCCGGTCGGCTCCGAGCGCGAGGTGCCGGTCGACCTGCGCTTCGTTTTCGCCACCAATGCCGATCTGCAGAAGGAGGTGGAGAAAGGGCGTTTCCGCGCCGACCTGTTCTATCGCATCAATGTCATGCAAATCCATCTGCCGCCGCTGCGCGACCGCGGCAACGACGTGCAGGAACTGGCCAATCTCTTCATGCAGAAGCTGTCGCAACAGCTCGGCATGCCACCGGTTACCATCGACGCGCCGGTACGGGCAGCGCTTGCCCGCTACGCCTGGCCGGGCAATGTGCGCGAATTGCGCAACCTGATCGAACGTTCGCTGATCCTTGGCAAGTTCCCCGACGATTTCCGCGGCGACCGCGTGGTACAACCGGACGGCAACACGCTGGAGGATGTCGAGCGGCGGCATATCCTCGCCGTGCTGGAGGAAACCGGCGGCAATCGCGACGAGGCAGCGCGGCGGCTGGGCATTTCGCGCAAGACCATCGACCGCAAGTGCGCCGTCTGGAATGGCTGAGACAGTCAACACCGACATGCAGACACGCCCTGCCCGATCCATCCGGTTTCGGCTGCTGGCCATCGCGCTTCTGCCGACGCTGGTCATCCTGCCGCTGCTGCTCGGCATCACCATTGCGCGCTGGAACACGAAATTTGACGCCCTGCTGATCACCAAGGTCAACGGCGACCTGACGATCGCGCATCAATATCTCTCGCGCATTCTGGAAAATACCGGCGAACACATCCAGGCGCTTGCGGTTTCGGCGGCATTCCGAGACACGGTAGGCGCAGATGAAACGCCGGATCTGCCGACGTTTCTGGAGAAGAGCCGCCTGACGCTCGGCCTCGACTTCCTGATGCTGGTCGATGACCGGGGACAACCGCTGATATCCGGCGGGCAAGACCAGGGCGATTGGCCAGTGGTGAAGTCGGCGCTGGGCGGAGTGCCCTCGACCGCAATCGACATTTTTTCCAATGAACAATTGGCTTTGGTTTCACCGGCACTGGCAGAACGGGCGCGCATCGACCTCGTCGAGACCACCAATGCCGTACCGACCGACCGCACCAGTGAAACCCGCGGCATGGTCGTGCATTCGGCAAGCCCGGTGCCCCTTGCCGACGGCGGCAAGGCGGCGCTGGTCGGGGGCATCCTGCTCAACCAGAATCTCGTATTCATCGATACGATCAACGATCTCGTCTATCGCGAGGCAAGCCTGCCGGAGGGAAGCAGGGGAACGGCGACGCTGTTTCTGGAGGATGTGCGCATCAGCACCAATGTCCGGCTGTTCGAGGATCGCCGCGCGCTCGGCACCCGGGTCTCGAGCGCCGTGCGGGCCGCCGTCCTGGATGAAGGGCGGACCTGGCTCGATAGCGCCTTCGTCGTCAATGACTGGTACATCTCGGCCTACGAACCGATCGTCGACAGCTTTGGCAGGCGGGTCGGCATGCTCTATGTCGGGTTCCTGGAAACGCCCTTCCGGCAAGCGAAATATGCGACGCTGCTAACGATCATTCTTGCCTTCCTTGCCGTGGCGGCGGTCAGCGTGCCGATCTTCCTCCGCTGGGCGCGGGCGATCTTCAAGCCACTGGAACGGATGAGCGACACCATCACCCGCGTGGAAGCCGGCAACATGGGCGCACGCACCGAACTGAAAGCCGCAAGCGACGAGATTGGTCGCGTGGCCGTGCACCTTGATGGGCTGCTGGACCAGTTGCAGCAGCGCGACCGGGAGCTCAGGCAGTGGAACGACGAACTGAACGACCGGGTGGCCGAGCGCACCAGCGAACTCGAGCACGCAAACCGCCAGATCGAGGCAACAACGAAACAGCTGATCATGTCGGAGAAGCTCGCCGCGATCGGCGAGATCACCGCCGGCGTGGCGCACGAGATCAACAATCCGATCGCGGTCATCCAGGGCAATCTCGACGTGGTCCGCAGCGTTCTCGGCAGCCATGCCAGCGAGGCAAGCATCGAGTTCCGACTGATCGACGAGCAGATCCACCGCATCAGCCAGATCGTCACCAAGCTCCTGCAATTCGCCAAGCCGGAGGAATATGCCGGCTATGTCGAGCGTCATGCGCCGGCCGGCGTGATCTCCGACTGCCTGCCGCTGGTCCAGCATTTGCTGCACAAAGCCGAAATCGCGCTCGTGCGCGACGACGCGGCGACACGACTGGTGCTGATGAACCGGACGGAACTGCAGCAGGTGGCGATCAACCTGATCGTCAACGCCATCCATGCCATGCCGAAAGGCGGGACGCTGACGATCCGCACATGCGATCAGGACATCGACGGGAAACCAGGTGTCGCCGTCGACATTGCCGATACGGGCGTTGGCATGACCGACGAACTGATGGGGCGGATCTTCGATCCCTTCTTCACGACCAAGCGGGAAAAGGGAACAGGGCTCGGCCTTTCCATCAGCCAGCGGCTGATCGCCCGTCAGGGCGGCAGGATTTCCGCCGAAAGCGAGCCGGGCGAAGGCACCCGTTTCTCGATCTGGCTACCCGAGGCAAACTGACCGCTTACGGACAAAATGTCCGAAGCCTCACGGACACTCTGTCCGATCCACCTCCGCCGTATCTCCTAACCTGTTGAAACAATGAGCTGCACGATCTGGCACAGCGGTTGCAAACCATTTGCTGGGCACGACAGGCAGGGCAGCACGCGTTGAGGAGCGAGTGATCCACGACAATCCTTCTGTCGATCCAGCAACAACAGCAACTGGGAGACGCCCGGCGGGATTCGGGCGGACGGAGGACAGATTTCATGGTCGCAACGACAGAAACCTTTGGCGATGGAGGCTCGATCGGCCTTCTCGATCGCGAGCGCATCATCGCCAGACCCGGCTTCAACCGCTGGCTGGTGCCACCGGCAGCGCTCGCCATTCATCTCTGCATCGGCATGGCCTATGGCTTCAGTGTCTTCTGGTTGCCGCTTTCCAAAGCGCTCGGCACCACCCCGGACAGCTGCACCAATCTCAATCTGGCCTCGGCGCTGTTCACCACCACCTGCAACTGGCGCGTCGCTGATCTCGGCTGGATCTATACGCTGTTCTTTGTCCTGCTCGGCTGTTCGGCCGCGATCTGGGGCGGCTGGCTTGAACGCGCCGGGCCACGCAAGGCCGGCTTCGTCTCCGCCTGCTGCTGGTGCGGCGGCATTCTGGTCGCCGCCATTGGCGTGATGACCCATCAATTGTGGTTGATGTGGCTCGGTGCCGGCGTGATCGGCGGCGTCGGTCTCGGCCTCGGTTACATCTCGCCCGTTTCGACGCTGATCAAATGGTTCCCCGACCGGCGCGGCATGGCGACCGGCATGGCGATCATGGGCTTCGGCGGCGGTGCGATGATCGGTGCGCCGCTGGCCAACCTGCTGATGACCACGTTCCGCACCGACACCTCCGCCGGAGTCTGGCAGACCTTCGTTGTCATGGCAGCCATCTATTTCGTCTTCATGATGGGCGGCGCCTTCGGCTACCGCATTCCGCCGGCCGGCTGGCGTCCGGAAGGCTGGACGGCGCCTGCCGCCAAGAGCACGATGATCACCACCAGGCATGTACATCTGCGTGACGCGCACAAGACCCGGCAATTCTGGCTGATATGGGCCGTGCTCTGCCTCAACGTCTCGGCGGGCATCGGCGTCATCGGCATGGCCTCGCCGATGCTGCAGGAAATCTTTGCCGGTTCGCTGATCGGCCTGCCGGATGTCGCCTTTGCCGATCTCGACACGACGCAGAAGGCGTCGATCGCCGCGATCGCCGCCGGCTTTACCGGGCTTCTGTCGTTGTTCAACATCGGTGGACGCTTCTTCTGGGCATCGCTCTCCGACAAGATCGGCCGCAAGAACACCTACTTCTGCTTCTTCGTCCTCGGCATCGTGCTCTATGCCCTGGCACCGACGCTGGCCGGTCTCGGCAACAAGGCCCTGTTTGTTCTCGCCTTCGGCATCATCCTGTCGATGTATGGCGGCGGCTTCGCGACCATCCCGGCCTATCTCGCCGACATTTTCGGCACCCAGTTCGTCGGCGCCATCCATGGCCGGCTGCTGACCGCCTGGGCGACCGCCGGTATCGTCGGCCCCGTCGTGGTCAACTATATCCGCGAGGCACAGATTACGGCCGGCGTGGCACCCGGACCGGCGCTCTATACGGGCACGATGTACATTCTCGCCGGCATGCTGGCGCTCGGGCTGATCGCCAATGCCTTCGTCCGGCCGCTCTCGGAAAAGTGGTTCATGAGGGACGAGGAAGTGGCAGCGCTGCAGGCAAAAACGGCGGCCGCCAATGTGGGGCCGACAGGCTCCTTCGGCATCGGTACGGGCGGGCTCGACGGCAAGGCGCTCGTCGCCTGGGCGCTGGTCGGCATCCCGCTGCTGTGGGGTGTGTGGAATACGCTGAAGGCAAGCTTCGCCCTGTTTGGCTGATTGAATACTTCCCAAGGTAGGAAGGCCGCATTCGTGCCCGTCACGATGCGGCTTTTCCTTTGCCCGGCTTAGCGACTGATCCGCGTCGACAGGATGATCGAAGACAGGGTCTTCTCGACGCCGTCAATCTCGCCGATCCGGTCGATGACCAGATCCAGTTCGCTGATCGAGGATGCGGCAACGATGGCGATGAGGTCGAAACTGCCGCTGACCGAGTGCAGGGTCCGCACGTCCTCGATGGCATGCAGGTCCTGCGACACCCGCGCAAGCGCCTTGGGCGCAAGCGTGATCAGCACATGCGCCTTGACCAGCCCCTTCTCGAAGTCATCCGACAGCCGCACCCCATAGCCGGAAATCACCCCGTCGCGCTCCAGACGCTCTATCTTCGCCTGCACGGTGGTGCGCGACAGGCCGAGCTTGCGCGCCAGCAGCGCTGTCGGCATGCGGGCGTTTTCGCTGAGAATCGCCAGAAGCTGTCTATCCTTGTCCACTAACGTCATTATGCGCATCCTTGACGGCAATATGCCGATTATAGGACGGCATATTTATCATATTAGCGCTTCATATCAACCATCAAAACACCGACACTGGCGACAGACAGATTCAAGTTTCGGGGGACCAACATGAAAAACATCGTCGTCATCGGAGCCGGCAATATCGGCTCGACCATTGCCCGGCTTCTCGCCCATTCCGGAGATTATCAGGTAACACTCGCCGATCGCAGCGCCGAACAGCTCGCCCTGATTGAGAAGCATAATGCCATCTCAGTTGCCGAAATCGATATCTCCGACGCTGGCGCCCTGGTTACCCTGCTCACCGGCAAGTTCGCTGTTCTGAGCGCAGCTCCCTTCCACCTGACGATCGCCATTGCGGAAGCTGCCTCGAAGGCCGGCGTGCACTATCTCGACTTGACCGAAGACGTCGAATCCACCCGTCGCGTCAAGGCAATCGCCGAAACTGCGAACACGACGTTCATTCCGCAGTGCGGCCTTGCACCGGGCTTCATCTCGATCGTCGCCAATGATCTTGCCAGCCGCTTCGACACGCTCGACAGCGTGCGCATGCGCGTCGGCGCCCTGCCGCAGTATCCGTCCAACGCTCTCAACTACAACCTCACCTGGAGCACGGACGGCGTCATCAACGAATATATCGAGCCCTGCGAGGCAATCGTCGAAGGCCAACTGATCGAGGTTCCGGCGTTGGAAGAGCGCGAGGAGTTCTCCCTTGATGGCGTCACCTACGAGGCCTTCAACACCTCCGGCGGTCTCGGTACGCTCTGCGAAACGCTGAAGGGCAAGGTCCGGACGCTGAACTACCGCACCATCCGTTACCCCGGCCATGCCGCGATCATGAAGGCGCTGCTGAACGACCTCGGCCTGCGCCATCGCCGTGAAGTGCTGAAGGATATCTTTGAAAACTCCCTGCCCTCGACCCTGCAGGACGTCGTCATCATCTTCGTCACGGTGTCGGGCCGCAAGGAAGGCCGCCTGGTGCAGGAAACCTATGCCAACAAGGTCTACAGCGCCGTCGTCGCCGGTCGCATGATGAGCGCCATCCAGATCACCACGGCGACCAGCATCTGCGCCGTTCTCGACATGCTGGCCAACGGCGAGCTGCCGTCGAAGGGCTTCATCCGCCAGGAAGAAATCGGCCTCGGCGCCTTCCTCAAGAGCCGCTTCGGCCACTACTACGAACAGAAGGCCTACGCGGACAAAATGGCAAGCTGACCTGCGGGGACAAGAAGACCATGCACCGCGACGCCCGGGATTGAAAAATCCCGGGCGTTTTGTTGTTTCAACCGTTAACGGCAAACCCGATGGCGACGATGTTGACCACCGCGCAAATTGTGAAAATGAAACATGCGACGAGAAGCAGGCGAATATGCAGCCTTCCCAAGCGACTGGTCATATATCCGTATACCGCTTCATCGAGCCATCGGCGGTCGGGATCTCCAACGGAAAAGGCCCGTTTTCTGAATTGGCTTAAACTCGGGGCCAGAAAAGCATAGACGAACAGCGGCGGCACGAAGAGCCCCAGAACGATAGCCATTCCCACAAGCGCATAACCAGTTATCGGCAACATGAGATGACCTGAAACGGTAATGAGATTTCATTTCAGTACGACAGGCGGCTTATCTCCAAAGGTACTCTGCATATCCGTCGTACTCAATGTACCTCTCATCACCGGTCGTCAAAAGGAAAACTACGTCCGCCCGAACTCGTCATCCAGCCGGATGATATCGTCGTCCTCGAGATACGACCCCGTCTGCACCTCGATCAGCTCCAGCGCGATCTTGCCGGGATTGGTCAGCCGGTGAACGACGCCCTGCGGGATATAGACCGACTCGTTCTCGTGCAGCAGCCGGGTCTCGCCGCCGATGGTGATTTCCGCCGTGCCGCGCACGACGATCCAGTGTTCCGAACGGTGATGATGCTTCTGCAGCGAAATCTTGCGCCCGGGCGTAACACGCAGCCGCTTCACCTCGAAGCGCTCGCCGCTCAGCACCGATGCGACCGCGCCCCAGGGGCGATAGGAGGTCGGATGGTTTTCCGTCAGGCCCCTGGTCTTGGCCGAGAGCGCCAGCTGCTTGACGATCTGCCCGACATTCTGGCTGTCCTCCATCCGGCCGATATAAACAGCATCCTCGCTGGCGATGACCGCGACATCATCCAGCCCCTGGACGGCAACGTGGATATCACGAGACAGGACGAGAGAATTTCGCGTGTCGTTGACGGTCGCCTTCTGGCCGACGACGTTTCCCGCCTCGTCCTTCTCGCCGATCGCCCAGACCGAATCCCAGCTGCCGAGGTCCGACCAGCTGAAGGATGACGGCACCACCGCGGCATGCGGCGTGTTTTCGAACACCGCATAGTCGACCGAGATATTCGGTGCCTGCGAGAAGGTCGCCTCATCCAGGCGATCGAAATCGAGGTCGCGCTTGGCGCCCTGGATGGCGCGCTGGGCTGCGTCGTACACCGCCGGCGCATACCGGAGGATCTCCGCCAGGAACTGTCCGACCGGCAGCATGAACATGCCGGAATTCCACAGATAGCGGCCGCTCGCCAGAAGCTCCTCGGCACGTTCCCGATCTGGCTTCTCGACGAAGCGGGCAACCGTCTTTGCACCCGTCGCAAGATCGTCGCCCGTCTCGATATAGCCGTAGCCCGTGGCCGGTTCCGTCGGTCTGATACCGAACGTCACCAGTTTGCCGGCCTTGGCAGTATCCCGGGCGATCTGGATGCAGTCGAAATAGTGTTCACCGGCATCGATCTCATGATCGGAGGCGAGCACCTGCATGATCGCCTCGTCGCCATATTCACGCAGCACGACGAAGGCCGCCGCGGCAAGCGCCGGCGCCGTGTTGCGGGCAATCGGCTCCAGAAGGATGCTCGACAACGGCGCTTCCAGTGCGCGGGCCTGCTCGGCAACGATGAAACGGAATTCGGCATTGGTGACGACGACCGCCGGAGTATACCGGTCCTGGTCCGAAACTCGCTGCAATGTCTTCTGGAACAGCGAATGATCGCCGAGAAACTGGAGAAACTGCTTGGGTGCCGCCGAGCGCGACAGCGGCCACAGCCGCGTTCCCTTGCCACCGGCCATGATGACCGGCACGATCTTGGAAGACATGCGCATCCTCTTGTTTCTTGTCGGACCCATGGCCCTGAATTCTCAAAAACATCTGCGACCAGCGCAGCCTAACGGAAAACGACAATCTGTGTAAAATTGTTTCGCAGTTGCGAGAATTTATAAAATCAAAGTCTTAACACGGTAATGACCATGCAGCGCAGGCTCCACCGGCTGGAGAGACTGTAGAACATCCGGAAATGCAGGCAATAAAAAACCCCGCCGAAGCGGGGTTGGAAAGTCACTGGGCAGCTATCAGAACGCTACGAGGATACCGTTCAACTGGGTAAGCTCAGCCAGGAAAGTCTCGACCCGAGTACGATGTTCGTCACTATGCGCGCCGTCCTCAAGCTCGGCCTTCGCCGCCTCGATACGCTTTTCGATAGCGGCGTGATCTACCTCCTCCGCCCGAACGGCAGATTCGGCAAGCAGTGTGCAGCCCGTTGGCAGGATATCGGCAAAACCGCCAAACACGACATAGCGCGAGACCTTGCCGTCGGCGGCCTTGACCGTCACAACACCCGGCTTGATCGTCGTCATCGTCGGGGCGTGGTTGGCCATGACGGTCATTTCGCCTTCCGATGCCGGAATGACGACTTCGGTCACGCGCTCGGACAGCAGAAGGCGCTCCGGAGAGACGAGTTCGAAATTGAAATCAGCCATGATCATTCGCTTCTTTTGGAGCTACCGGCTCAGACCCGCCGGCAGAGAATTCCGTTCGGCGCGGCCGGACTTGCCAGTCGCAGCGATTGACGATCGGGGCGCGCCATTCGGGCACCCCGATCGAAATTCATCAAGCGGCTTCAGCAGCCAGCTTCTTGGCCTTTTCGATCGCTTCCTCGATGGAGCCGACCATGTAGAAGGCGGCTTCCGGAAGGTGATCGTAGTCGCCGTTCACGAGGCCCTTGAAGCCCTTGATCGTGTCTTCGAGAGCGACCAGCTTGCCCGGCGAACCGGTGAAGACTTCGGCGACGAAGAACGGCTGCGACAGGAAGCGTTCGATCTTGCGGGCGCGGGCAACGGCCAGCTTGTCTTCTTCCGACAGTTCGTCCATGCCCAGGATGGCGATGATATCCTGGAGCGACTTGTAGCGCTGCAGGGTCGTCTGTACCTTGCGGGACACTTCGTAGTGTTCTTCGCCGACAACCATCGGGTCGAGCATGCGCGAGGTCGAGTCGAGCGGGTCGACGGCCGGGTAGATACCCTTTTCGGCGATCGAACGCGACAGAACGGTCGTTGCGTCCAGGTGGGCGAACGAGGTGGCCGGGGCCGGGTCGGTCAAGTCGTCGGCCGGAACGTAGATGGCCTGAACCGAGGTGATCGAGCCCTTGGTCGTCGTGGTGATGCGTTCCTGCATCTGGCCCATGTCGGTGGCAAGCGTCGGCTGATAGCCCACGGCCGAAGGAATACGGCCGAGAAGAGCCGACACTTCGGAACCTGCCTGGGTGAAGCGGAAGATGTTGTCCACGAAGAACAGAACGTCCTGGCCTTCGTCGCGGAACTGTTCGGCGATCGTCAGACCGGTCAGAGCGACGCGAGCGCGGGCGCCCGGCGGTTCGTTCATCTGGCCGTAAACGAGGGCAGCCTTGGAACCTTCGCCGCCGCCGTGCTTGTTCACGCCGGATTCGATCATTTCATGGTAGAGGTCGTTGCCTTCGCGGGTGCGTTCACCCACGCCTGCGAACACCGAATAACCACCGTGAGCCTTGGCGACGTTGTTGATCAGTTCCATGATGAGAACGGTCTTGCCGACGCCGGCGCCGCCGAACAGGCCGATCTTGCCGCCCTTGGCGTAAGGTGCGAGCAGGTCGACGACCTTGATGCCGGTGACGAGGATCTGTGCTTCGGTCGACTGCTCGACATAGGCCGGGGCGTCCTGGTGGATGGCGCGCTTGCCGGAGGTAATCAGCGGACCTGCTTCGTCAACCGGCTCGCCGATGACGTTCATGATGCGGCCGAGGGTTTCCAGACCAACCGGAACGGTGATCGGAGCGCCCGTGTCACCAACCGGCTGACCGCGAACCAGACCTTCGGTCGAGTCCATGGCGATCGTGCGGACCGAATTTTCGCCGAGGTGCTGGGCAACTTCGAGAACAAGACGGTTGCCGTTATTGTCGGTTTCCAGCGCGTTCAGGATTGCCGGCAGCTTACCTTCTTCGAAGGCAACGTCGACGACGGCGCCGATGACCTGCGTCACCCTGCCGGTTGCGCCGGCGATAACAACCGACGTGGTTGCAGCAGCAGCCTTGGCAGTTGCCGTCTTGCGCGGAGCAGCCGGCTTCTTTGCCGCTGCTGTATCTGTGGGGGTAGCTGCCTTAGCCATAATCCTTACCCTCTTTCCGTAACCTTAGAGCGCTTCCGCGCCCGAAATGATTTCAATGAGTTCCTTGGTGATCTGAGCCTGACGCTGACGGTTGTAGGAGAGCGTCAGCTTGTTGATCATTTCACCGGCATTGCGCGTGGCGTTGTCCATCGCGCTCATCTTGGCACCCATTTCACCGGCAACATTTTCGAGCAGAGCCCGGAAAACCTGCACCGAAATGTTGCGCGGGATGAGATCGCTGAGGATCTCGCCCGCATCTGGCTCGTATTCGTAGATCGCAGCAGCGCCTGCCTCAGTCGATACCGCCTCTGCCGGAGCAGCAGCCGGGATCAGTTGAAGTGCAGTCGGGACCTGCGAGATGACCGACTTGAATTCCGAATAAAACAGCGTGCAGACATCGAACTCGTCCTTTTCGAACAGGCCGATGATCTTCTTGCCGATCTGGTCGGCGTTTTCGAAGCCGATCTTCTTGACTTCACGCAGGTCGACGCGCTCGATGATCAGCGAGGCGAATTCGCGACGCAGGATATCGAAGCCCTTCTTGCCGACGCAGATGATCTTCACCGTCTTGCCATCAGCCAGGAGCTTGCGCAAATGGTCGCGGGCAAAGCGGGCGATCTGGCTGTTGAAACCGCCGCAAAGGCCGCGTTCCGCCGTGCAGACCACGAGCAGATGCGTCTGGTCGCGGCCGGTGCCGGTCATCAGGCCCGGCGCGCTGCCGTCCGAACCTACAGCCTGGGCGATGTTCGACAGAACGACGCTCATGCGCTGCGAGTACGGGCGAGCCGCCTCGGCCGCCTCCTGGGCACGCCGAAGCTTCGCCGCGGCGACCATTTTCATCGCCTTGGTGATCTTCTGCGTCGCCTTGACGGAGGCGATCCTGTTTTTCAGATCCTTAAGTGAAGGCATCCGTTATCCGTCCTAAATGGAACCCGATCAGGCGAAGGATTTCGCAAACGTGTCGATGGCAGACTTGAGCTTGCCCTTGACGTCGTCGCTGATTGCCTTGTCCTTGCGGATAGCTTCAAGAATGTCCTTGCCTTCGGACCGCATGTACGACAGCAGACCCTGCTCGAACGCGCCAACCTTGTTGACGGCGATCTTGTCGAGGTAGCCGTTGACGCCGGCGAAGATGACCGCGACCTGTTCTTCCGTCTTCAACGGCGAGAACTGCGGCTGCTTCAGGAGTTCCGTCAGGCGGGCGCCGCGGTTCAGGAGGCGCTGCGTCGCAGCGTCAAGGTCCGAACCGAACTGGGCGAAGGCGGCCATTTCGCGATACTGGGCGAGTTCGCCCTTGATCGAGCCGGCAACCTGCTTCATCGCCTTGATCTGAGCGGCCGAACCGACGCGGGAAACCGACAGACCGACGTTCACGGCCGGGCGGATACCCTGGTAGAACAGATCCGTTTCAAGGAAGATCTGGCCGTCGGTGATCGAGATCACGTTGGTCGGAATGAACGCCGAAACGTCGTTGCCTTGGGTTTCGATGACCGGCAGAGCCGTCAGCGAACCGGCGCCCTTTTCGTCCGACAGCTTTGCTGCGCGCTCGAGAAGGCGGGAATGCAGGTAGAAAACGTCGCCGGGATAAGCTTCGCGGCCCGGAGGACGGCGCAGAAGCAGCGACATCTGACGGTAGGCGACGGCCTGCTTGGAAAGGTCGTCATAGCCGATCAGCGCGTGCATGCCGTTATCGCGGAAGTATTCGCCCATGGCGGCGCCGGCGAACGGTGCAAGGTACTGCATCGGAGCCGGATCGGAAGCCGTCGCAGCAATGATGATCGAGTATTTCAGCGCGCCGCGCTCTTCGAGCACCTTGACGAACTGGGCAACCGTCGAACGCTTCTGGCCGATAGCGACATAAACGCAATACAGCTTTTCAGCTTCCGGGCCATTGTCGTGAATGGCCTTCTGGTTGAGGATCGTGTCGAGAATGATGGCGGTCTTGCCGGTCTGGCGGTCACCGATGACCAGTTCGCGCTGGCCGCGGCCAACCGGGATCAGCGCGTCGATAGCCTTGAGGCCGGTCGACATCGGCTCATGAACCGACTTGCGCGGGATGATGCCCGGAGCCTTGACGTCGACGCGCGAGCGCTGCTTGGCATTGATCGGACCCTTGCCGTCGATCGGGTTGCCGAGCGCGTCGACAACGCGGCCGAGCAGCTCCGGACCAACCGGAACGTCGACGATGGCGCCGGTCCGCTTGACTGTGTCGCCTTCCTTGATGCCGCGGTCGGCACCGAAGATAACCACACCGACGTTGTCGGCTTCAAGGTTCAGTGCCATGCCGCGAATTCCGCCTGGGAATTCAACCATCTCGCCAGCCTGGACATTGTCCAGACCGTAGACGCGGGCAATACCGTCACCGACGGAAAGCACCTGACCGACTTCGGAGACTTCTGCCTCCTGGCCGAAATTTTTGATTTGATCTTTGAGTATTGCGGAAATTTCCGCGGCGCGGATATCCATCAGCCGACCTCTTTCAGTGCAAGCTTAAGGCTAGAAAGCTTTGTGCGAAGGGAAGTGTCAATCTGGCGGGACCCGACCTTGACGATCAGACCACCGAGAATAGAGGGTTCAACCGTGACGTTGAGCGTCACGTCTTTGCCGGTGACGCCCTTGAGCGCCGCCTTCAATTCAGTTTGCTGCGCTGCCGTCAGCGCATGAGCCGAAGTCACTTCAGCAGAAACTTCGCCACGATGACGGGCGGCGGTTTCGCGATAGGACTTGATGATGCCGGGAACCGCGAACAGGCGGCGATTGCGTGCAACGACCTTCAGGAAATTGCCGACCAAACCCGTAATTCCGGCCTTCGCGATGATCGCGGAAATGGCCTTGAACTGGTCGTCGGCAGAAAAGATCGGGCTGACGATAAGGCGCTTCAGATCGGCGCTCTCATTGATCAGCGACTGGAACTTGTCCAGATCCGCCCCTACGCTCTCCACCGATCCCGCTTCGAGCGCGAGATCGAAAAGCGAAGACGCGTACCTTTCTGCAACACCGGAAATAAGCTGGGATGTGTCTGCCACGGGCACAAGCTTCTCTTATTTTAATCCAAGGGCGATGTCTGCGGAGAACCGTAAACCCAACATCTTGAATTTGTTGCTATATTTTAAAGGATGCACAAGCCGGGCGGCTTGTTTCCCCCACAAGTCGCGGTTCGTCTAGCATAGGATATCTGGACTCGCAACACGCGAACAGCACGAATGCGCATAGTTCGGCCCGGTTTGGCCAAATTTTGACAAAAATGGGGTATGAGCTGACGAGGTCCACACTGTATGAACCGCCTAAACCAGATTCAGACGAAGCCGAAAACGTAAGCCAAGGGTAAGGCAGAAAGCACGATCTGAACAATCAGGTACAGCCAGTTCACCACCGTACTGCCGCCGTCCGAAAGCATTGAAAGGATGCGGCCGAAGGCAGCCAGCGCAAAGGCGGCGCCGAGCGCCAGATAAACCATCGGCTGAGCCAGTAGCAGGGCCGCTATTCCCAGACCGAGATGAAAACCACCCATCGTCGAGCGCGCTTCGGCATAACCGCCGCGCCGGCCCTCCCGGATGCCGATACCTAGCGCACGAAAAGCGATGCCCGGCGCAAACAGGAAGACAAGCCCGATTAGCGAGGTGACTACGGCTGCACAAAACGCCAGGAATTCCCCCGTGTCCGTCGGAATGTAGAACTCCATCTTGCCCTCTTGAATGCCAAGCTATTGCTGCAACGAGGCAGCATTAACCCAGCGCAGCAAAAAAGGGAATCGGGTGACGGCGGTAATCTGGCGCGAGATTGAGGATCGCCATGGAAACAATTGAATGCGGTGATCCGCCCTCATCCTCTTCCCGCGAGCAGAGAGAGGGTGAGGGGCAAAGTTGCACATTGTCTCTTACAAAAAACTCTGCGGATCGATATCAAGCTGCACGCTGACCGAACCGCGTACCTTCGGCCCGCTCGCCATCATCGTCTTCACAAACGCCTGCATGTCGCTGTTACGGCGGCCGTGCACCAGCAGCCGGAAGCGATGCCGTCCGCGAATCAGCGCCAGCGGCGCCTCGGCCGGGCCGAGAATGCTGATGCCGCTAACCTTCGGGGCGGCCTGCCGCAAGCCTCTCGCATGCCCTTCCGCGTCGGCGCGGGTATCGGCCGAAACAATGATCGACGCCAGCCGGCCGAAGGGCGGCAGAAGCGCCTTTTCCCGCTCGCTGATCTCGCGCTCGTAGAAGGCTTCCGAATCACCCGAAACGATCGCCTGCATCACCGGGTGCTGCGGTTGGTAAGTCTGCAAAAGCCCGAGGCTCTTCAATCCCGTGCGCCCCGCCCGCCCGGTCACCTGGCTCAGAAGCTGAAACGTCCGCTCGGCAGCCCGCGGGTCGCCATTGGCAAGGCCTATATCGGCATCGACAATGCCGACGAAGGTCATCATCGGAAAGTTGTGGCCCTTGGCAACCAACTGCGTGCCGACAACGATATCCGCCTCGCCCTTGGCAATGGCCTCCAGCTCCAGCCTGAGCCGCTTGACGCCCATCAGGTCGGACGAGAGCACGATGGTACGCGCATCCGGAAAATGCCGGTCGACTTCTTCTGCGATGCGCTCGACGCCGGGGCCGCAGGCAACCAGGTGATCGAAGGTGCCGCATTCGGGGCAGCTCTCCGGCGTCTTTTGCGCATAGCCGCAATGATGGCACTGGATCTGGCCGCGAAACCGGTGCTCGACCAGCCAGCTCGAACAATCCGGGCACTGGAAGCGATGGCCGCAGACGCGGCAGAGCGTCAGCGGCGCGTAGCCACGCCTGTTCAGAAAGAGCAGTGCCTGCTCGCCGCGCTCCACCGCCTTGCCGATATGCCGCAGCAGAACGGGCGAGAGGAAGCCACCGCGGTCCGGCGGATGCCGGCGCATATCGACCACACCAAGATCGGGGAGTGCGGCGTCGCCGAAGCGGGTCGGCAGATGGATCGGCTTGTAGCGGCCAAGATCGCCGTTGACCCGGCTTTCCACCGACGGCGTCGCAGAGACGAGGACGATCGGGAACTCGCCGATACGGGCGCGCACGACCGCCATGTCGCGCGCATTATAGAAGACCCGATCTTCCTGCTTGTAGGCCGGATCGTGCTCTTCATCGACGACGATGAGCCCGAGATTTTCGAACGGCAGGAACAGCGCCGAGCGGGCACCCGCAACGACGCGCACGCCACCCTCCGTCACCTGCCGCCAGACCTTTTCCCGGGTTCGCGGCGCAAGATCGGAATGCCATTCGGCGGGCTTGGAGCCGAAGCGATCCTGGAAACGTTCGAGGAAGCTCGCCGTCAGCGCGATCTCCGGAAGCAGGATCAGCACCTGTTTTCCCGCCTTCAGCGTCGCGGCAATCGCCTCGAAATAGACCTCGGTCTTGCCGGAGCCGGTGATGCCATCGATCAGCGACACGGAAAAACCGCCGGTCTCGACGCTCTCCAGCAAATCCTGCGCCGCCTGCTTTTGCGGTCCTTCGAGACGATGCTCGACATAATCCGGATCAGGAGCCGCCACGACCGGCGGCGGTGGCATGAACAACGTCTCGAACACGCCCTGCACCGTCAGCCCGTCGATGACGCTCGACGAAGTGCCGGCGGCATGGGCAAGACCCGAGCGCGTCCAGGTAAATCCATTGTCGGCCGTTGCGATAACCCGCTCGCGCGCCGGCGTCATACGTTCGGGCCGGTTATCCGTCAGCCTCAGCCCCTCGATCATCGGCTCTGGGTCGAACGCGGCCGGTGCCCGCAGCGCCATGCGGGCAACGAGGCCGGGGGGCGAGACGGTGTAGCTGGCGACCCAATCGAGGAAGACACGCATGTCCTTCGCCAGCGGCGGGCAATCGAAAACCTGGGTTATCGACTTCAATTTCTTCGGATCGACGCTTCCATCATCGGCGCCGTCCCAGACGACGCCCACGACTTGGCGAGGGCCGAGCGGCACCTGCACGATCGATCCCGGCTCGACCGCCATTCCCTCCGGCACGGCATAGGAGTATGCTTTGGGCGCTGGCATCGGCACCAGAACGGGCACGACGCGGCGGGCGAACAGGTCGTCAAACAAATCGGTCGAATCTTCAGTCATCGGCCGTGACCTTGCCTCCGGATTGCGTTAAAGAAAACCCCGAAACATCAAGAAGCCCCCCGCATCCCAAGGGAGAATACCCATGAAGTTTTTTGTCGATACAGCCGATGTGAACGAAATCCGGGAACTGAATGACCTCGGGCTCGTCGATGGCGTGACGACCAATCCCTCGCTGATCCTGAAGTCCGGCCGCAACATCCTCGAAGTGACCAAGGAAATCTGCGGCATCGTCGAAGGCCCGGTTTCGGCCGAAGTCGCCGCGACCGACTATGAGTCGATCATGAAGGAAGCGGCCGTCATTTCGAAGATCGCCGACAATATCTGCATCAAGGTTCCGCTGACGCTCGACGGCCTGAAGGCCTGCAAGAACCTCTCCTCCGACGGCCATCTGACCAACGTGACCTTGTGCTTCTCGGCCAACCAGGCCCTGCTCGCCGCCAAGGCCGGCGCCACCTTCGTCTCGCCCTTCGTCGGCCGCCTCGACGACATCGCCTTCGACGGCATGGACCTGATCCGCGAAATCCGCCAGATCTTCGACAATTACGGCTACGAGACCGAAATCCTCGCCGCCTCGATCCGCACGGTCAATCATGTCAAGGAAGCAGCCCTCATCGGCGCCGACGTCATCACCGCCCCGCCGGCAACCCTGAAGGCGCTGGTCAAGCACCCGCTGACCGACAAGGGCCTCGAAACCTTCCTCGCCGACTGGGCCAAGACCGGCCAGAAGATCGCCTGATTTATTTCGGATATCGAATGAACAAGGAGCCCCGCGAGATGATCGCGGGGTTTTTTTTGGTCGAAAATCGTTTCGAAGCTAGAAATCCTCAAGCACGAATGGCGCCTCGTCATTCCTATCGTTGCCGAAAAAGTTGATGCGTTTGAACTGACCGTGAACGTGGCCACGGTCACGCAACAGCTCGAGCTGATAGTCTGCGCCCATATGGCGATGCGTTGAGTAAGGAACGCCTAAGTCGCGCAGCGCCTCGCACATTCGATAGATATCGTCTGGATTCCGCGAATGGAAACCATAGACCGCTTCATAGTTTTCGCTTTTTTCGAATCCCAGCGCAACAAAACGCGCTGGCGTATCAGCTTCACCCACTTTGACTACGACACGTTCGCTTTCAACGATCGTCACGTTTGTCGGTCTTGGCACAGGAAAAGCTCCGCTCAATTTCGTTCTTCATAGAGAAGAAATTAAAATAGAAATTCATCATTCGACTTCAATTGGCATCCGTCAGCCGCAGCAGCAACTTTCACGCCGAAAAACAACCCCAGCCATCGATGTATCCGCCAAATGGCTCCGCTTCCCGTTGCAAAAGCGTTTCCATCTCAACAATCACGTCGTAGCTTGGAAGCATAAGTCGAGTGGCCGTGACATCCCATTCCTTTTGCCCCGGCTCGTCGGTTTCGTGATACTTCACCGTATGAAAATACTGTTCTATCCGACCGGCAAACACAGTCACTGAAGCCTCGTCCGGAAACATGATCGAGAAATCGATGTCGCGCGGTTTGCCCAGATCGTCACCCCGCGCTTGCATTCTGCGCAGTACGTCGCCGGTAGCGTCATCGGGAAAATCCTGCGTCATGCCATCTCCATCAAAAAGGCCACAAATAGCGGCGGTTCAATCCCCATCATCCATCATCCCCGTCAGCCGCATACCCTCGATCCAGGTCGCGCCATCGTTCCTGATGACGCGCATCGGTCGCGTTCCGCACCGTTTCTGGATTTCCGCCGCGAGAATCTCCGAATGGGTGACGATCCAGATCTGGCTGTCGGCGGAGGCGGTTGCGATCATCTCGGCCAGCGCCGGCAGCATGTCGGGGTGTAGGCTGGTTTCCGGCTCGTTGAGCGCGATGAAGCGCGGCCGGCGGTAGGAGAGCAGCGCTCCGGCCAAAGCCAGGAACCGCATCTGGCCGTCCGACAGTTCGCGCGGAGAGAATTGGCGTTGGGGAAAATCCGAGAAGACCACGGAGAATTCGGCAAACTCCTGAGGATTGGGAACGATGAGCCGGGCGCCGCCGAAGGCGTCGGCGACAGCGCGGTCGAGATCGACCGTATCCTGCCGGGTGTGAACCAGCGTCGCAAAGACGGCTGCGAGATTGGAGCCGTCCTCATCCAGCATGGTCGCGGTGACGGCAAGGCAGGACGAGCGCAGTGGCGAATCGCGGTCGGTTCGAAACCCGTGAAAGAAGCGCCAGCCGTCGACGGCCCGGCGGAATGTACCGATCTCCGGATAGTGGCCGGCATCGCCTAGAAGCGCGATGGCCGTTTCCGATGTCAGCGCCTGCTCTGGATATTCCTCCATCCGGCCGGCCGTGTTTCTGACCGATATCAAAGGACCTTTACGCTTCATCATCGTTGCCGAGCGCCCGGCATCCACGCGGAGTTCCTCCTCCTTCACCTGCGGCTCGAAGGCGAACCCGGCTGCAGCCTCCCGTGGCCGTAATCCGGCCTCCACCCGATAGAGGAAGCTAAGCGCCCGCTCTCCATCCAGTAATTCGACGTCCAGCTTGATGCGCACCGGCCCACTTCCCGTGCTCCTGCCGCTCCAAAGCGCCGAGGCCATGCCGCCTTCGCGGGCGATTTCATACGCAAGCCGGCCACGGACGGCGGCCTGAACAAGCTGCAGGGCACGATAGAGATTGGACTTGCCGACGCCGTTTTCGCCGATGAACAGGTTCACGCCGGCCATGTCCATGCGGATGGATTTCAGCGAACGGTAATTGGCGGCGAACATGGAGCGAATCTGCATCAGGCAGATCTACCCGATCGTCTCCGCAGGCGAAACCGGATTGCGGAACCGGGCATCGCCGTCGCGCGCAAGCGCATGGACCGTGTGGTGCTCCAGAACGCGCGTCACCTCCACCGGATCGCCGTCCAGCGCATCGGGCTCGATGAGATTACCGATAGTGAAATCGAACACATCACCCTTCTTGTTCAGAAGCTCGTGAAACACCGTCATGTCGCGCAGTTCAGTCGACCATTTGGCCAGCCAGTAGAACAACCCCGAATTGCGCGCCGCCATGTGAACAGGCAGGATCGGCAGATTGTATTTGCGGGCAAAGCTGACGGCGGAGGTTTTCCACGGACGCTCGTTCAGCCGCCCGTCCGCCCAATAGGCGATGCGGCCGGACGGAAAGAGCACGGTCGCCTTGCCCTGCGAGATCGCCCGGTTGGTGATCTGCAGCGTCTCGCGCGCCTTCAGCTTCGTCTTGTAATCCTCGCGCCACTCGACAGGAATGACCATCTCGACCAGGCGCGGATTGACCCGGATGGCATCGCGATTGGCGAAGAACATCATATCGGGACGGCGGCTCTTCAGGAGATCGAAAACGGCGATGCCGTCGGCTATCCCGGTCGGGTGGTTGCTCACCAGCAGAAAGCCGCCCTTTTCCGGAATACGCTCGACATTGCGCGTGCGGATGTTAAGCGACAGGTTTTCGCTCAGGTGCTCGAACGCCTGAAAACCAGGTGCGTTGGCAACGGCATCGGCAAACTCGATGGCCTTGCGATAGTTCAGCAATGTATAGAGAAACGGCCGCATGACCGGCCAGAGCGGATGTTTGACGATGCGCTGTCCACGCTCGGCAATCAGCGTATCGACGATATGACCGGGCTGCCCCTGCGAAACCAGAGCTACCGTCTCTGCGAAGTACGTGAAACCGCTGGCCGAATCCCGTCTTGCCATGTTTTTTTCCGCTTTGCCTTCGCTGAGCTATCGCAGGTGAATATGATCCCAACATGACAAATTCCAAGTGCCGTTAGGAAAAACATAACGGCCTTGCGAGCAGAGTCCTCACTTGATTGTCGCGGAGCCTGCCTGTGAACGAACTCCTGATCATTGGTCATCCCGAGCTGATGGCGGAGCGTCAGCGCTGGCTTTCGGGCCTCGGCGAAGAACGGCGCCTGTCGGACAAAACCGTCGAGGCCTATGAGCGCGACACGAGGCAGTTCCTGCATTTCCTCACCGGACATCTGAGCGGGCCGGCGCGGCTCAGCGACATCAGCGCGCTCAGACCTGGCGACCTGCGCGGCTTTCTCGCCGCCCGGCGGAAGGACGGTGCCGGCGCGCGGACGCTCGGCCGCGGCTTGGCAGGTCTTCGCTCCTTTCTCCGGCATCTCGAAAAGAAGGGCCTTGCCAATGCGGCGGGGGCTTCGGCCGTGCGCTCGCCAAAACAGCCGAAATCCCTGCCGAAACCGCTGACCGCGACCGACGCTTTGACGGTTGTCACCAGCGAGGCGCAGCTTGCCGAAGAGCCCTGGATCGCCACGCGCAACGCCGCGGTGCTGACCCTGCTCTACGGCTGCGGCCTGCGCATCTCCGAGGCGCTTGACCTGACACCATCCGATTTTTCCGGTGCGCCGACGGCGCTCAGGATCCACGGCAAGGGCGGCAAGACCCGCATCGTTCCGCTGATCGCAGCCGCTGTCGATGCAGTCCGCACCTACGAAAAGCTCTGCCCCTATCATCTGGCACAGGACGGACCGCTGTTTCGCGGCGCCAAGGGCGGCAAACTGCAGGCGGCGATCATCCAGCGCGAAATGCAGAAGCTGCGAGGTGCTCTCGGCCTGCCCGATACCGCGACGCCGCATGCGCTGCGCCATTCCTTCGCCACCCATCTGCTGGCCGGCGGCGGAGATCTCAGAACCATCCAGGAACTTCTCGGCCACGCCAGCCTGTCGACCACGCAGGTCTATACCGGCGTCGATTCGGCAAGACTTTTGGAAATCTACGACCGGGCGCATCCGCGCGCTTGAAGTTGAGCCGAGAACAACTCATAGATGCAGGCATTGTTTTCAGATCGATTGCTTGTGAGCTGTAATGCATCCTTTTGTTTCTTTTTTCCATTTATCCGGGCGTTCCAACTCCACCCGCATTTTGCTCGCCAGGGCCGCCGCCATCCTGCTGTTCCAGCTGGCACTCATCGTTCCGGCAAACGCAGCGGCTGAGCCGCCGGCCTGCACCGGCAAAAATCTGCTTGCCGAGATGGAACGCAGCGATCCGCAGGCCTTGGCCGCCTTGCGCAAACAGGCTGCGGAGACGCCGAACGGAAAGGGCATCTTCTGGAAGATCGAGCGCGCGGGAGTTGAGCCTTCCTACCTGCTGGGCACGATGCACGTAACCGATCCACGCGTGGTCATTACACCGGAGGAAGCATGGGCTCCTTTTGACAATGCCGATGCCGTCGCTCTGGAACTGGACAGCCTGGAGCCAATGGATATCGGTCGGGCACTGTTTTCCCGTCCCGAACTGACGATGTTCACCGATGGCACCTCGTTGAAGACCCTGCTCAGTGCTGAGGAGGTCGGCCGGCTGGAGGTGCTGCTGAAACAGCGCGGAATTCCTCTTTTGGCCGTTGCCAAAATGAAACCGTGGATGCTGCTTATGCATATCAGCCTGCCTGCCTGCGAGAAGAAGCGGGCCGCGGCCGGGTTGGCACCTCTCGATCTCTCACTGATCCGCATCGCGCGTGACCTGGACAAAACGGTTGTCGGCCTTGAAACCGCGCTCGAGCAACTGGAATCCATGAATGCAGTCGATTCCGCGCCGCTGCTTCGCACCGTCCTTCAGCAGATGGAAGCGGGCGACAAGCTGGACGACATGTTCGCGACCATGACCGACATGTACCTTGATGGCGATACGGGCATGTTCATTCCTCTGAGCTACCACGTGCTCGGCACGACGGCCGCGACAGACCCTGGCTATGACAATTTCATGAAGAACTTCGTTACCGACCGCAATATCCGCATCGCAGAACGCGCCGCACATCTTCTCGAGGAGGGCAATGCCTTCATCGCCGTCGGCGCCCTGCACCTGATTGGCGAGCAAGGATTGGTCGAGCTGTTCCGCAAGCAAGGATTTACCGTCACCCGTCTCCATTGACGCGGCAACGGGTTGCGAACAAGATTAGAGGCGCCGTTAACGGATTGGGAAACCGGCCCCGTTATGGTTGCGGCAACGCCTCCAGAGAGCATGCCGATATGAACCGTCTCCTCCGCTCGACACGTCTTTCCCTCGCCGACCGGCTGGGCGACAATATCCTGGCCCTGATTGCCACGCTGCATGTGCTCTTCGCGCTCAGCCTCATCATCATTCTTGCTTCGCTCTCCCCGGCCCGCGCTGAAGACGCGGCGTGCGGAGGCAAGAACCTGATCGCCGAAATGCAGACCGCCAATCCGGCGCAGTTTGCAGCGCTTGAAAAGGAAGCGGCTGCCGTTCCCAACGGCAAGGGCACGTTCTGGAAGATCGAGAAAGCGGGTGTTGCCCCGTCCTATCTGCTCGGCACCATGCATGTCACCGATCCGCGGGTGCTTGCCATGCCGAAGGGTGCGGACGCCGCCTATGCGACGGCCAAGACCGTGATCGTCGAATCCGACGAAATCGTCGATGAGCGCAAGGCAGCCGCTGCGATCATGATGCAGCCGGGATTGACCATGTTCACCGACGGCAAGTCGATCAAGGACTTTCTCAAGCCGGAGGAAACGGAAAAGCTCGCTGTCGGCCTGAAGGAGCGCGGCATCCCGCTGACGCTGGTCGCCAAGATGAAGCCCTGGATGATCGCCAGCTTCGTCGCCCTGCCCGCCTGTGAAATGAGCCGCAAGGCAGCCGGCGCCTCCTTCCTCGACAAGAAGCTGGCCGAAGACGCGCTGAAACAGGGCAAGACCCTGAAGGGGCTGGAGACGCTGGTTGAGCAGCTGAAGGCGATGGATGCGCTGCCGGTCCAGTTTCATCTGGACGCGCTGATCGAGACGCTGGCGCTCGGCGACACCGTGGCCGACGTGATGGAAACGACGACAGAGCTCTATCTGCGCGAAGACATCGGTATGATCCTGCCGCTGATGAAGGCGGTTTCGGAAGAGAAGTCTGCCGATAGCGATGCCGGCTACGCCGATTTCGAGCAGCGCATCATTACCGACCGCAACAAGACAATGGCGACCCGCGCCAAGCCGATCCTCGATGGCGGCAACGTCTTCATGGCCGTCGGCGCCCTGCATCTGCCGGGAACCGAAGGCGTGATCGAACTGCTGCGCAAGGACGGCTTCACCGTGACGGCTGTCAACTGAAGACCAATAGCGGTCGCTGAAAGCTGCACACACTCATCGCCCGCTGCGCAGCGGCAATCAAAGCCGCCGGCGGCTCCTGCAACGAAGACGCTGGAAAGCCGGCTTATTGCAGACTGCCGTCTTTGCTGCGATCGGCCGCGGTGAAATCATTCATGACGCGGTCCATGAATTCGCTCTGGGCTACGACACCGTCGCGGTTGGCATCGCTGAGGGCGAATTGCTGGGTGGTCAGAACTTTCTCCACTTCGGCAGATTGCAAACTGCCATCCTTGTTCTTGTCCAGGCTTGTGAACGCCGTCGTCATGAAGGCCTGATATTCCGCGCGTTCGACCGTTCCGTTGGAGTTGCTGTCGAGCCGGTCCTTCTGCCCCTGGTACATGGCGGCCGCTTGTTCCTGTGCCAGCACCGGAGCGGTCTGGCACAGAAGGATTGTCGTAATCATGGCTAGTTTTTTCATGTCCGGATCATGCCTCCGTTACACACATGTCAGACGGTTTCCGAGGATGCCGCCAAGCCCGATACCGCCGCCAATTGCAGCGATCTGACCGGATCCGGCGCCGATCGTGCTTCCTATCAAGCCGCCGACAATCGCGCCTCCGACCGTTCCCGCAACGCAGCCGAATTCGGCATTGTGATCCGCGACCGCTTGCGATGTTGGCGCAGACTGGCAGGCAGACAAAGCCAGGCATCCTGCAAATAGGACAGTGACTGTACGTTTGCTCATTTCTTCCTCCACAGTTTCCAGCTCAACCGCGGTTGAGCCGGTGGATGGCTGCTCTGCTGCCCGGATAAAACAAGCTTTCGGCACCTCAAATGACAAGGCGCTTGTGTAAGGTCAAATTTGGCTCGCCAGCTGACATGCAGGCATCGGGGCGGCAGAACGTGACAATTTCACATGGCGTACGGCTAATACAGGTCGCACAACGGACCTGTCGCCACGATACTACAACTGGGCATGAATGATGACAACTCTTTGCACCCGTCAGCAATTTGGCGCTGTTGGGTACGGATACTTCGACCTGCGCTGTCGTGCTCTGCCTGTGAACGGTAGTGACGGCTTTTCGCGAGCGACACCTCATGCGAAACCGCCGCAAATCAGCACAGCGTTATGAAAGCAGCGCGCCACATACTTGCATAGGCGCCGTCTCTCTGCCTTTTTGCGGAGATAACCTGCGGCGGCCTGATTCGCGCCCGCTCCGCTTCGCATTCGATTGCAGCTCCCGGAACGCGCTTCCACGTGCCGGGGCGGCAGTGACACTCAAGGAGAGACGAGATGACAGAGATCAAGAAACCCGTGATTTCGGAAATGAGACCGAAGATCACTGTCATCGGTGTCGGCGGCGGCGGCGGCAACGCCATCAACAACATGATCACCGAAGGCCTGCAGGGCGCCGAATTCGTCGCCGCAAACACGGACGCGCAGGCACTCACCATGTCGAAGGCGACGCGGCTGATCCAGCTTGGCGCGCAGGTGACGGAAGGCCTGGGTGCCGGTTCGCTTCCCGAAGTCGGCCGCGCGGCAGCCGAGGAATCGATCGACGAGATCATGGATCATCTCGGCGGCACGCATATGTGCTTCGTCACCGCCGGCATGGGCGGCGGAACTGGCACCGGCGCTGCCCCGGTCATCGCCCAGGCCGCGCGCAATGCCGGCATCCTGACGGTCGCCGTCGTCACGAAGCCGTTCAGCTTCGAGGGCAAGCGCCGCATGCAGTCGGCAGAAGAAGGCATCGAGCGGCTTCGCGAGGCGGCTGATACCGTGATCGTCATTCCCAACCAGAACCTTTTCCGCATTGCCGATGCCAAGACCACCTTTGCCGATGCCTTCGTCATCGCCGACCGGGTTCTCTATTCCGGCGTCGGCTGCATCACCGACCTGATCGTCAAGGAAGGCCTGATCAATCTCGACTTCGCCGATGTGAAGTCGGTGATGAAGGGCATGGGCCGCGCGATGATGGGAACGGGCGAAGCGGCCGGCGACGGCCGCGCCTCGAAAGCGGCCGAAGCGGCGATCGCCAATCCACTTTTGAGCGAAGTCTCGATGAAGGGCGCCAAGGGCGTGCTGATCTCGATTTCGGGCGGCTCCGACATGACGCTGTTCGAAGTGGACGAGGCTGCAACCCGCATCCGCGAGGAAGTCTACGAGGATGCCGACATCGTCGTCGGCGCTATCTTCGACAAGAGCCTAGACGGTGTCTTCCGCGTCTCCGTTGTCGCCACCGGTCTGGACGCGCACGCGCCGGGCGCGAGTGCAAGTGTTGCATCCGACCAGCCGGGACAGCTTCAGCCCCGGACGCTGCAGTAAGGCAAAGGCTTTCCGAGCGGGCGGCAATCCCTCCGCTCGGTAGCCACGCGCCGTTGCTGACCGGGCTTCAAAGCGGTTCATTTCAACGCCTCCACAAAGCGGATGACATCGCCAACCGTGCTGTCGTTCCAGATATCATTGTGACCCGAGCCGTCGTCGATCAGCATCTGCTTGGGCTCGGGAGCAATGTTGTACAACGCCTCGCCCGAAGACAATGGGATGCCGTCGTCAAGCCGACCGTGAATGAACAGCTTCGGTTGGTTCACCTTCGCTATTCTGAGATCCGAGCGGAAGGAATCCCTGATGAGAAGTGCTACGGGAATGAACGGATAACGCGCCTGCGCGACCGACTGAACCGACAGGTATGCGGACACAAGAACCATGCCGACGGCCGGCCTCTGCGCCGCTGTGTTCACGGCGACACCGGTGCCCAGCGACCGGCCGAGCACAACGATCTCGCTTTTGGAGCGTGCCGAAAGCCAGTCGAACGCCGCGATGCCGTCGGTCAACAGCCCCTTCTCGCTCGGTGAACCCGTCGATCCCGGGTAGCCGCGATAAGACACTGCCAGCAATCCAATGCCGCGAGCGGCCAGCGCCTGTGCAAGAAAGCCGTAACTGCCGGCGCGGTCACCGTTCCCGAAAAAAAGCAGAACACACGGCTTGCCGGAAAGGGCTGAGCTGTAAAGCGCATACAGCGTCTCTCCGTCTGATGTCTTGATCAGGACACTCTCACCCCACTCCGCACGCTCTGGCGCTGGTGCCGTGCTCGTGCCGGGAAAGAGAAGTGCACGTTGGGACAGATACACAACGCCAACAAGCGACACATAGACGAAGGCCACCGTCAGCGGCAGGATCAGCAGGAGTTTCGTGGCGCTCATGCAGCATGTTCACCGGAAGGTTCGCCAGAGTCTAGAGTGCTTCGGCAGCGAGCGCGCACCGTCAGCTTGCGACAACAGTCGGGCGGGACAGCCGGTCCAGCATCGTGCGGACGATCAGCCGGTGGAAAGGCGTGATCACCGCAAGGTAGAGCTTACCGAGGAGTATCTTTCGGTGGACCAGCGTCGTTACATTAACCGCCTGCTGCGTGTCTCCAGCCGGGCGGACATCCACAACGATGCGGAAGTCCAGATGCGTATCGTCGAAGCCGAGGACCATCTGTTCGTCGGAGCGGGAAAGGACGGGGAAAATACCGATCATTTCGCGCGTATTTGGCGGTCCCGATCCCTTGAGGCCGAAGGGCCGGACGATGGCGTTTCTCAGCCACATCAGGGCGCGGACCCAGCCCGGAAAATCGCCCATCGTGCGGCGCGCGGCCAAGGTCGCTGTCAGGCCGTTGCAGGGCACGAGGAGTTCATAACAATCCGCCCAATCGGCATCAGGCAGCGCCGGATGCGGCAAGGTGACCGGAACGGGATGATTGCGCAGTACCATGGGCGTGACCTCCTCGGATGCCATGACGATAGGTCATCCGGCGGAGAGCCGCAAAGGGGCCGATTGTCACGGCCCCCTGCGCGTTTTCCTTACATATGGATCGGCTTGAAGAAGGTGGCGAGCGCCGCTTCCTTGACCGCTTCCGACATGGTCGGGTGGGCATGGCAGGTACGGCCGAGGTCTTCCGACGAGCCGCCGAATTCCATCAGCACGGTGATCTCGTGGATCATCTCGCCGGCGCCGAAGCCGACGATATGACCGCCGAGAACGCGGTCGGTTTCCTTGTCGGCGAGGATCTTGACGAAACCGTCGGTCTGCAGCATTGCACGCGCGCGGCCATTGGCGGTGAACGGGAACTTGCCAACCTTGTAAGCGACGCCAGCCGCTTTCAGCTCTTCCTCGGTCTTGCCGACGGAGGCGACTTCGGGCTGCGTATAGACGACGCTCGGGATGACGTCGTAGTTCACATGGCCCGCCTGGCCAGCGATGATCTCGGCAACGGCGACACCCTCGTCTTCCGCCTTGTGGGCAAGCATCGGACCGCGCACGACGTCACCGATCGCGTAGATCCCGGGAATGCTGGTCTGGAAGTGGTTGTTGATCTCAACCCGGCCGCGCGTGTCCATGACGACGCCTGCCTTGGCAAGGCCGAGGCCCTCGGTGAACGGCTTGCGGCCGGTGGCGATCAGCACGACATCGGCATCGATCGTCACCGCATCGCCGCCCTTGACCGGCTCGAAAGTCACCTTGGCGCCCTTGCCGGACTTTTCAACACCGGTCACCTTGGCGCTAAGCTTGATATCGATGCCCTGCTTGGCGAGCATGCGCTGGAACTGCTTGGCGACTTCGCCGTCCATGCCGCCAAGGATGGTGTCAAGATATTCGACGACGGTGACCTTCGCGCCGAGGCGCGACCAGACCGAGCCGAGTTCGAGGCCGATGACGCCGCCGCCAACCACCACCATGGTGGCCGGAACCTTCTCCAGCGCGATGCCGCCGGTGGACGAGATGATGACCTTCTCATCGATCTCGACCGGAACGCCCGGGATACCGGCGACATCGGAGCCGGTGGCGATGACGATGTTCTTGGTCTCGATGACCTGCTCTTCGCCCTTGTCATTGGTAACCGAAACCTTGCCTTCGCCAAGCACCTTGCCGGTGCCCTGGAAGGCGTCGATCTTGTTCTTCTTGAACAGGAAGGCAACGCCATCGACGTTCGACTTCACCGTCGCATCCTTGTGCGCGAGCATCTTCTCAAGGTTCAGCTTCGGAGCCGACACCTCGACGCCGAGCGCATCGATGCCGTGGCCGGTCTGATGGAAGACTTCCGAGGCATGCAGCAAGGCCTTGGACGGGATACAGCCAACGTTCAGGCAGGTGCCTCCGTAAGTGGCACGCTTCTCGATGACGCCGACCTTCAGGCCAAGCTGGGCCGCCTTGATAGCGCAGACGTAGCCGCCGGGTCCGGTGCCGATAACGATGAGATCATAAGCCATGAAAAAAGTCCTTCCTGAGAACGGCTATCGTCCGCCGCTGACGTTGAGAATGGCGCCCGTGACATAGGACGACGAAGGGGAGATGAGATAGAGAACAGCATCGGCGACCTCTTGCGCGGTGCCCGGCCGTTTCAAGGGAATGGTCGGCGAAAGGTCGCGGGCGCGATCCGGAAGACCGCCGGACGCATGGATATCCGTATCGATGACGCCCGGGCGAACCGCATTGACGCGGATGCCGTCCGAGGCGACCTCGCGCGACAGGCCAATGGTAAAGCTGTCGATGGCGCCCTTGGAGGCGGCATAATCGACATACTGTCCGGCCGAGCCGAGAACGGCGGCCATCGAGGAGATATTGACGATAACGCCACCCTTGCCGCCGTGGTGAACCGACATCCGCCGCACCGCTGCCGCCGCGCAAAGGATGGAGCCGGAGACATTGACGCGCAGCATGCGTTCCAGCCGGTCCGGCGTGATCTCGTCGATCCGGGCAGGCATTCCGACGATGCCGGCATTATTGACCAGCCCGTCGAGGCGGCCGAAGGCCTTGTCTACTGCCGCAAAGATCGTGGCGATGCCCGCCTCGCTGCCGACGTCGCCTTCAACCGCAACGGCCTTGCCGCCGGCCGCTTCAATCATGGCGACGACCGCATCGGCAGCCGGACGGTTCGAGGCATAATTGACGGCGACGGCCCAGCCCTGTTCGGCGGCCGAAACGCAGATGGCAGCGCCGATGCCGCGGCTACCACCGGTGACCAGAAGGACGGGTTTCTCGCTGATCGTCATGGGGCGCACTCCTTGAAAGTGAGAACATCCCAGGGCGCGACGGTCGCCTTGCCCCAGATGGACGCGTTGCGCACGGCGGGGCCGAAATCCGGCAACAGCAGTTGCGCCGCCGCTTCCGATCCTTCCTCGGGCAGGAGCGAGACCTTGCCATCGGCGCCGACGGCGTAGATCACGCCTTCCCAGACGGTGCAGGCGGCAATGTCGTCGCCGGTCACATCGCCTTCCGGGCACTTGTTCATGATCATGCCGTTCGGCCGCACGGGTTCGCCCGATTGCATGACGATGCCGTCAAGCACCAGATCGGTCTTTGCGACCTTGATCTTGAAATGATTGCTTGTTGCAGCATTTTCGGAACCGACCGGCTCGAATCGCAGCTCGTAGGCGCCGTCAGCATCCGCATAGATTGCCTGTTCCTGCAGGCAATTCGCTGTCAATGCCGGCGAGGCCGCCAGCAAAGCGCTCAGGATCAGTGCGAAGACGGCGAGGCGCATGTTCAGGCTGCCTTTTCGGTCGCAAGCTTCAAGCCGAGGCCGATGAAGACGAGACCACTGACGCGGTCGATCCACTGGCTGGCGCGCGAGAAGGCGGCACGCATCTTCGGCGTCGTCATGAACAGGCTGACGCCGACGAACCAGAGGATCAGGCAGCTGGCCATCACCAGGCCATAGCCGAACTTGATCATGATCGGCGTATGGGCGCTGACGACCGTCGAGAAGATCGACAGGAAGAAGAATACCGGCTTCGGGTTGAGCGCGTTCGCCGCAAAACCGAGGCCGAAGGCCTTCAGCGCGGACTGGCGCTTCCCGCTGGTCTCGGCATTCTCGGCCTGCACCGTCATATCCGTCTTGCCGGCGCGCAATGACTTGATGCCGATATAGAGAAGGTAAGCGACGCCGCACCATTTGACGATGTTGAACAGATAGATCGACTGCGAGATGATCAGCCCGAGCCCGAGGATTGTGTAGGTCACATGGAACATCAACGATGTTCCAACGCCGAACGACGTGATGATGGCGGAGCGGCGCCCGTTCATGATCGACTGGCGCATGACCATGGCAAGGTCTGCCCCGGGGGAGACGATGGCGAAGGAAAAGATCGCCATCAGCGAGGCAAGTTCGAGGAGATATTGGTTCATGCTTGCTCCAGCGCGGCGTTGAAGGCCCAGATATGGCCGAAGGGATCGGTGATGCGGGCGTAACGAGCGCCCCAGAACGTATCGGACGGTTCCATCAGCGGCGAAGCGCCGGCCGCCACCGCCTTTGCAAAGGCCGCATCGACGGCCTTCGGTTCCGGCAAGTTCACATTGATCGCAAAGCATGTTCCGCCGATGGTGGGTGGAGCGCTGACGCTCATCCCGAATTCAGGGAATTCGTCGTGAAGCATGACCTCGCCGCCATAAATGGCCAGATTGGCATGCATCACCCGTTTTCCGTCATCGGCCATCTGGTGAAAGGTATTCTTCGCCCCAAAGGCCTTCTCGTAAAAGGCGATGGCGTCAAGTCCGCCTTTGACGCAGATATGGGGTTGAAGGGCAGGAATGTTGGTGAATGCCATGCCTTCCTCCTAGACTACGATCGCACCGAACATCAGCAAAAGTCCGGCGAGCGAACCGAGCCAGACAAGCGAGCGGACATAGGGAACGCCCGCCAGATAAAGCGGAATATAGACAATCCTGAAGACGATCCAAGCCCAGGCGCCAGCGAGGCCCCAGCCCGTTGGATCCCCAGCGATCGTAAGCGCGAGCGACAGACCGACAAAGGCGGGATAGGTTTCCTGGAAATTGGCCGAAGCCCGAGCAGAACGCCCGGCCAGCTTGCCGGACGGCTTCCTCTCCACGTCGCGCGGACCGGCATTCCAGGCCGATCCAAGCTCCAATGTAGCCGTCATGCCCTGCAGGCTGACGTGGAAGACGAGCAACACGACGCTCCAGGCAAGGAGCGCGATGAATGGCGATGCCGCCAATGCTGCCACATCCATCGTTCAGCTTTCCCTTAGAGATCAAGAACCAGGCGTTCCGGATCTTCCAGGCTTTCCTTGACGCGGACGAGGAAGGTCACGGCTTCCTTGCCGTCGACGATTCGGTGATCGTAGGACAGCGCCAGATACATCATCGGACGAATAACGATCTGGCCACCGACGACGACCGGGCGATCCTGGATCTTGTGCATGCCGAGAATACCCGACTGCGGCGCATTGAGGATCGGCGAGGACATCAGCGAGCCGTACACGCCGCCATTGGTGATCGTGAATGTTCCGCCCTGCATGTCGGCCATGCCAAGCTGGCCATCGCGGGCGAGCTTGGCGAGACGGCCGAGTTCCTTCTCGATTCCTGCGATGGAGAGTTCGTCCGCATCGCGGATGACCGGAACGACGAGGCCCTTGTCGGTGCCGACGGCCATGCCGATATGGCAGAAGTTCTTGTAGATGATGTCGGTGCCGTCGATCTCGGCGTTGACGTTCGGGATTTCCTTCAGGGCGTGCGTCACCGCCTTGGTGAAGAAGCCCATGAAGCCGAGCTTGACGCCGTGCTTCTTCTCGAAAATGTCCTTGTATTTGGTACGCAGGCTCATCACCGCGCTCATGTCCACCTCATTGTAGGTGGTCAGCATGGCGGCGGTGTTCTGCGCGTCCTTGAGGCGCTTGGCGATCGTCTGGCGCAGGCGGGTCATCTTGACGCGCTCTTCGCGCGGCGCATCCTCGGCCGACGACGGACCACGCGACACGATCTTGACCGGCTCGGAAGCGGCCGGCGTCGAAAGACCCTTGGCAACAGCGGCGATGACATCGCCCTTCAGCACCTGGCCACGCTTGCCGGAACCGTCGACCTGATCGGCCGAAAGGTTGTTTTCAGCGAGCATCTTGGCCGCAGCCGGCGCGGCCGGCATGGCGGAGGCGACCTGCGGAGCAGCGGCTGCGGCCGGAGCAGCGGCAGCCGGCTCGGCAACCTTCTTTTCAGCCGCAGGCGCGGCAGAAACGGCACCTGCTGCACCGTTGGCGATCTGGCCGAGCAGCGCGCCGAGACCGACGGTCTCGCCGGCAGCGGCGACGATTTCGGAAAGCGTGCCTGCGGCAGGGGCCGGAACTTCGATGGTCACCTTGTCGGTTTCGAGTTCGAGCAGCGGTTCATCGGCTTTGACGGTATCGCCCACCTTCTTGAACCATGTACCGACGGTCGCTTCGCTGACGGACTCGCCGAGGGTAGGAACGCGGATTTCTGTGGTCATTTTCAGATCCTGACTTTGATCGTTATCGGTTATGCGGCAGGTGCGGCGACGTGCCGGAGAATGAGTGAGGGTATGGCGGCAATTTCGAACTGGAAACCCAGGCGGGCGGCAATGACGGGGTCGCCGTCGGCAAGAGCTCGAGCGGCTCCTTCATCGGAGACCTCCACAATCGCCATGCCCCAGGCACCGTCCTTGGCGAAGACGGGACCGACCGCAATCGCGCGGCCGGTATCGGCCTGTTCCCGCCAGTAGACAAAATGACGTTCCATCGCAGCCATTTCCTCAGACGTTGCATCATGAGGAAATGTGCTGCGGGGTGGCACTAGTTTCAGATGAAAATAGGCCATGGAACGCTGCCTCTCAACCGCCGAGCGCGTCTTCTAGGAAGGCCGCGAGCTGGGCGAGATGCTTGGACATCAGGCCCGTCGCCGGAGAGGCGGCGGCCGGACGGCCGGTGTAGCGCACGCGCTGGTACTTCGCATCGATATGGGCAAGTACCCATTCCAGATACGGGTCGATGAACGACCAGGCGCCCATGTTCTTCGGCTCTTCCTGGCACCAGACCATTTCCGCGTTGCGGAAGCGGGAAAGCTCGTTGATCAGCGCCTTGGCCGGGAACGGATAGAGCTGTTCGACGCGCAACAGGTAGATATCGTCGATGCCGCGCTTTTCGCGCTCTTCCAGCAGATCGTAATAGACCTTGCCGGTGCACAGCACGACGCGACGGATCTTGGCGTCTTTCTGCAGCTTGATCGGACCGTCCTTGATGACCTCCGCATCGTCCCAGAGCAGACGGTGGAAGGAGGTCTCGCCGGCCAATTCCGACAGCGAAGAAATCGCCCGCTTGTGGCGCAGCAGCGACTTCGGCGTCATGATGATCAGCGGCTTGCGGAAGTCGCGCTTCACCTGGCGGCGCAGGATGTGGAAGTAGTTTGCCGGCGTCGTGACGTTGGCAACCTGCATGTTGTCTTCGGCGCACATCTGCAGCCAGCGCTCGAGGCGGGCCGAGGAATGTTCCGGTCCCTGGCCTTCGTAACCGTGCGGCAGCAGGCAGACGAGACCGGACATGCGCAGCCACTTGCGTTCGCCCGAGGAGATGAACTGGTCGAAGACGACCTGCGCGCCGTTGGCGAAGTCGCCGAACTGGGCTTCCCAGAGGGTCAGCGCATTCGGACGCGCCAGCGAATAGCCGTATTCGAAGCCGAGCACGGCTTCTTCGGAGAGCATCGAATTGATGACCTCGTAGCGAGCCTGGGTCGGCGACAGGTTTGCAAGCGGAATGTAGCGTTCCTCGGTCTCCTGATCATAGAGAACCGTGTGGCGCTGCGAGAAGGTGCCGCGTTCGCAATCCTGGCCGGATAGGCGGATCTTGGTGCCTTCGACCGCGAGCGTACCGAACGCAAGCGCTTCCGCCATCGCCCAGTCGATGCCCTCGCCGGTCTGGATCATGTTGGCGCGGCCATCCATGAAACGCTGGATGGTCTTATGAGCGTTGAAGCCTGCCGGCACTTCCGACAGCTTGCGGCCGACTTCCTTCAGCGTCTTCATCGGAACCGAGGTCTTGCCGCGGCGCTGTTCGTCCTGATTGTCGGCGGCACGCAGGCCCGACCACACGCCGTCCAACCAGTCGGCCTTGTTCGGCTTGTAGGACTGCCCGGCCTCGAACTCCTGCTCGAGACGAGCGCGCCAGTCGGCCCGCATCTTTTCCAGTTCGCCTTCCGAGATCAGGCCTTCTGCGATCAGGCGTTCGCCGTAGATCTGCACGACCGTCTTGTGGGCACGGATGACCTTGTACATCTTCGGCTGCGTGAACGAAGGCTCGTCGCCTTCGTTATGGCCGAAGCGGCGGTAGCAGAACATGTCGATGACGACAGGCTTGTGGAACTTCATCCGGAATTCGGTGGCGATCTTGGCGGCGTAGACAACCGCTTCCGGATCGTCTCCGTTGACGTGGAAGATCGGCGCCTCGATCATCTTGGCGACGTCGGACGGATAGGGCGACGAGCGAGAGAAGGCCGGATTGGTGGTGAAGCCGATCTGGTTGTTGATGATGAAATGCACGGTGCCGGCAACGCGATGACCGCGCAGGCCCGACAGCCCCAGGATTTCAGCGGTTACGCCCTGGCCGGCAAAGGCAGCATCGCCATGCAGCAAGAGCGGCATCACCTGGGCCCGTTCGGACAGCGGAATGATGTCGCCTTCGAACACCTTCGCCATCTGGTCCTGCTTGGCGCGGGCCTTGCCCATGACGACCGGATTGACGATTTCGAGATGCGACGGGTTGGCCGTCAGCGAAAGATGGACCTTGTTGCCGTCGAACTCGCGGTCCGAGGAGGCACCGAGATGGTACTTCACGTCGCCCGAGCCTTCGACATCGTCCGGCGCGGCCGAACCGCCCTTGAACTCGTGGAAGACGGCGCGGTGCGGCTTGCCCATGACGTTGGTCAGAACGTTCAGACGGCCGCGATGGGCCATGCCAAGGATGATTTCCTTAAGCCCTTCCTGGCCGCCGCGCTTGATGATCTGCTCCAGCGCCGGGATCAGGGATTCGCCACCGTCCAGACCGAAGCGCTTGGTGCCCTTGTACCGGACGTCGATGAACTGCTCGAATCCCTCAGCCTCGATCAGCTTCTGCAGGATCGCCTTCTTGCCTTCCGGCGTGAATTCGACGCCCTTGTCGGGACCTTCGATGCGCTCCTGGACCCAGCCTTTGATTTCCGGATCGGAGATGTGCATGAACTCGACGCCCAGCGTCGAGCAGTAGGTGCGCTCGAGAATTTCGAGCATCTCGCGGATGGTGGCGTATTCGAGGCCGAGAACGTTATCGAGGAAGATCTTGCGATCCATGTCCTCCGGACCAAAGCCGTAATTGGACGGCGACAGCTCGTGATAGTCTTCGACCGGAGCGGCGATCCCCAAAGGATCGAGATTGGCATGTAGATGGCCGCGCATGCGATAGGCGCGGATCAGCATGATGGCGCGCACGCTATCGCGCGTCGACTGGTGGACGTCGGCGGCGCTGGCAACGACACCGGTGACGGCGGCCTGTGCCTCGGCCTTGGCCTGCACCTTCTTTTCGATGACCTTCTCGACCGTACCCCAATCGCCATCGAGCGCCGAGACGAGATCGCCATTGGCAGCGATCGGCCAGTTCGGCTTCTTCCAGGAGGCGCCCTTGGCGGCCCTTATCACGTCTTCAGGCGAGTCCTGCAGCGCTTTGAAGAACGACTGCCATTCGCCGGAGACCGACGACGGATCGCTTTCATAAGCTGCATAAAGCTGATCGATGTAGCCGGCATTCGCTCCGTCGAGGAACGAGGTCAGCTGAAATTGCTCGTTGGCTTCTTGCCTTGCCATGGTGCTTCGCGGACCTGTCCGTCCGCCTCCTGACTTGTTAACCCTGCCGGCTTCGGTCCCGGTCGACCTTGTTGGCAGCGGCGCCGAGCGCCGTTGCCCTGTTTCAGATGGAGGCAATCGGGCAGCTTGCAACCGCTTGCCCGATCACATCCCGGTGTCTCAGCCCTTGAGGACTTCGACCAGCGTCTTGCCGAGACGCGCCGGCGACGGCGATACGCGGATACCCGCCTGCTCCATCGCCGCGATCTTGGATTCCGCATCGCCCTTGCCGCCGGAAACCACGGCACCGGCATGGCCCATCGTGCGGCCCTTGGGTGCCGTACGGCCAGCGATGAAGCCGGCCATCGGCTTCTTGCGGCCCTTCTTGGCTTCGTCGATCAGGAACTGCGCTGCGTCTTCCTCAGCCGAGCCGCCGATTTCGCCGATCATGATGATCGAGGTCGTGGCTTCGTCAGCGAGGAACATTTCGAGCACGTCGATGAACTCGGTACCCTTGACCGGGTCGCCGCCGATGCCGACAGCCGTCGTCTGGCCAAGGCCCTCGTTGGAGGTCTGGAACACGGCTTCATAGGTCAGCGTGCCGGAGCGCGAAACGATACCAACCGAACCCTTGCGGAAGATCGAGCCCGGCATGATGCCGATCTTGCATTCTTCCGGTGTCAGGATACCCGGGCAGTTGGGCCCGAGCAGCCGCGACTTGGAGCGGTCGAGGCGAGCCTTGACGCGTACCATGTCCATGACCGGAATGCCTTCGGTGATGCAGGTGATGAACGGGATTTCGGCTTCGATCGCTTCGATGATCGCGTCAGCGGCGCCTGCCGGCGGCACGTAGATCACCGACGCGTCGGCGCCGGTGCGCTCCTTGGCTTCCGCGACGGAGGCGAAGATCGGCAGGCTTTCGCCCTTCGAGCCGGTCCAGGTTTCGCCACCCTTCTTCGGGTGGATACCACCGACCATCTGCGTGCCGTAATAGGCAAGCGCCTGTTCGGTGTGGAAGGTGCCGGTCTTGCCGGTCAGGCCCTGAACGAGGACCTTGGTGTCTTTATTGACGAGAATAGACATACTTTCGGGTCCTTCAAATTAGGCGTTGATCGCCGCAACGATCTTCTTGGCCGCATCGTCCAAGTCGTCAGCCGCCGTGATCGCGAGACCCGATTCGTTCAGGATCTTCTTGCCGAGCTCGACATTGGTACCTTCGAGCCGCACGACGAGCGGAACCTTGAGGCCGACTTCCTGCACGGCAGCGACGACGCCTTCAGCGATGACGTCGCACTTCATGATGCCGCCGAAGATGTTGACAAGGATACCCTCGACCTTGGGGTCGGCCGTGATGATCTTGAAGGCAGCCGCGACCTTCTCCTTGCCGGCGCCACCGCCGACGTCGCAGAAGTTTGCCGGCTCCTTGCCGTACAGCTTGATGATGTCCATCGTCGCCATGGCAAGACCGGCGCCGTTGACCATGCAGCCGATGTTGCCGTCGAGAGCGACATAGGCGAGGTCCCACTTGGAGGCTTCGATTTCCTTCGCATCTTCTTCGGTTTCGTCGCGCAGCGCCTTGACGTCGTCGTGACGGAAGATCGCATTGCCGTCGAATGACATCTTGGCATCGAGAACGCGCAGATGATCGTTCTTCATGACGATCAGCGGGTTGACCTCGAGCAGCGCCATGTCCTTCTCGTTGAAGGCCTTGTAGAGGAGCGGGAAGAGCGACTTTGCGTCTTCCGCGGCCGTGCCCGAAAGCTCGAGAGCCTTGGAGATCGCGGCGACATCTGCCGCCGTCACGCCGGTTTCCGGATCGATGGCGATGGTGTGGATCTTTTCCGGCGTGTCATGGGCCACAGCCTCGATGTCCATGCCGCCTTCGGTGGAAACCACGAAGGCAACGCGGCCGACCGAGCGGTCGACCAGCAGCGAGCAGTAAAGCTCGCGGGCGATGTCGGCGCCGTCCTCGATATAGAGGCGGTTGACCTGCTTGCCGGCTTCGCCGGTCTGCGCGGTCACCAGCGTGTTGCCCATCATTTCCTTGGCATGGGCCTTGGCTTCGTCGATCGAGAACGCCAGGCGAACGCCGCCCTTGGCATCCGGGCCGAGTTCCTTGAATTTGCCCTTGCCGCGGCCGCCAGCGTGGATCTGGCTCTTGACGACATAAAGCGGGCCTGGAAGCGACTTTGCAGCCGCTTCGGCTTCATCGGCGGAGAAGATGGCGACACCTTCCGCGACCGGAGCACCAAAGGTCTTCAACAGAGCCTTGGCCTGATATTCATGAATGTTCATGGGGATATTTCCTGTTTAAGCCGAACGGCAGTTCAATTACTTGAGGCTCGGCGCGATGGCGATGCAGGCTTCGCAAAGGCTCGCCACCGAAGCGACGGACTTTTCGAAGGCTTCCTGCTCGGCCTTGTTGAATTCGACTTCGATGATGCGCTCGATGCCGCCGGCACCGATGATCGTCGGAACGCCGACATACATGTCCTTTACGCCGTACTGGCCGTTGAGATAGGCGGCGGCCGGAAGCACGCGCTTCTTGTCCTTCAGGAAGGATTCAGCCATTTCGATCGCGGATGCGGCCGGAGCGTAATAGGCCGAACCGGTCTTGAGCAGACCAACGATTTCGGCGCCGCCGTCACGGGTGCGCTGGATGATTTCTTCGAGGCGTTCCTTGGTGACCCAGCCCATCTTGACCAGATCGGTCAGCGGGATGCCGCCAACGGTCGAGTAACGGGCGAGCGGCACCATCGTGTCGCCATGGCCGCCGAGAACGAACGCAGTGACGTCCTGGACGGAAACGTTGAATTCTTGGCTCAGGAACAGGCGGAAGCGCGAGCTGTCGAGCACGCCGGCCATGCCGACGACCATGTTCTTCGGTAGGCCGGAAAACTTCTGCAGCGCCCAGACCATCGCGTCGAGCGGATTGGTGATGCAGATGACGAAGGCGTTCGGGGCATATTTCTTGATGCCGGCGCCGACCTGTTCCATGACCTTGAGGTTGATGCCGAGAAGGTCGTCGCGGCTCATGCCGGGCTTGCGGGCAACGCCGGCGGTGACGATGCAGACATCGGCGCCTTCAATTGCGGAGTAGTCGCTGGCACCGGTCAGATTGGCGTTGAAGCCTTCGACGGGGGAGGACTGGGCGATATCAAGGCCTTTGCCCTGCGGGATGCCGTCGGCGATGTCGAACAGGACGATGTCGCCCAGTTCCTTCAGGCCGGCGAGATGCGCCAGCGTGCCACCAATCATTCCAGAACCAATAAGTGCGATCTTGTTGCGCGCCATGAAAGTGCTTCCTTTGCGATCCAAATCTGACAAGGCCTGACGTGGCGCCTCAAAGCGCGAGCTGTGGCAAACCTTCGGCGAAAGGAATTAAACGCCAAAATCTAAAATATCAACCGATACTTTTGGGTGGAACAATTTCAATCGGTTAGATCAATAAATTCTTACGTAAACGTAAGAATTGCCGTCTCCAAATTGTCACGAAGTTACTGTTTCCGCACGATGATTGCGGGCATATTCCTCGCTCTGCATCTCGATCAGGCGCGAAACCGTTCGGTCGAATTCAAAGCCTTCCGTGCCCTTTTTCGCCGTCAGAAGCTCGATCGGCGCGGAGGCGGCCGTGGCGAAAAGACGGGCGCCGTGATCATAGATCGTATCGACCAGCATGATGAATCGCTTGGTCTCGTTGCGGCGCTCCGGCGTGAGATGGGGGATATGATCGATGAAAATCGTCCGGTAATGCGAGAGAATGGCGAGGTAATCGGCAGCACCCAGTGGCCGCTCGCAGAGGTCGGAAAAGGTAAATCGCGCACAACCGTTGGCCGCCGCCGGAACCTTGATCTTCCTGCCCTTGCGCGCAACCTCGCCGGCCGCAACCGAAAGGCCCGCCGTCGCATGGATCCAGGCCCGGTCAAGTGCCGCATCCGCTTCCGGCCCCATTGGTGACAGCCAGACCGGCAGCCCCCCCATCTTGGCAAGCCGGTAGTCCGTCCCCGCATCCAGCGGCACGATATCGGCGTGCGCCTTCAACAGATCGATGAAAGGCAGGAACAGGCCGCGGTTGAGCCCGTCCTTGTAGAGATTGGCCGGCTCGACATTGGAGGTGGCCACCAGCACGCAGCCCTTGTTGAAAAGCTCGTTGAACAGGCGCGAGAGGATCATCGCATCGGCGATATCGGTAACGGAAAATTCGTCGAAGCAGAGAAGCCGGGCTTCGGCGAAGATTTCGGAGGCCACCGGCGGCATCGGATCGGCCTGGCGCGTCTCGCCGTTCTTCAGCTTCTGCCGGTGCTTGAAGATGCGTTCGTGCACATCGGCCATGAATTCGTGAAAGTGCGCCCGGCGCTTGCGCTGGATAGGCACCGTTTCGAAGAACAGGTCCATCAGCATGGTCTTGCCGCGGCCGACGCCGCCGTAGAGATAAAGCCCCTTGAGCGGCGGATGATCCTGCTTGCGCGAGGCAAACAGCCAGCCGAGCGCATTCGACTTGCGCTGCGCACGGCTGCCGGCCAGTTCGCTCGACAGATGATCAAGGCGGCGGGCAATACCGAGCTGAGCCGGATCACCCCGCAAAGTGCCGGCGGCAATCATGGCCTCGAGTTTTCGCGAAATGCTGTCTTCGGGATTTGGCACGCGCTGGACCGGTCTGGTGTCGGAAACGACGGCAAGAAAAAAGCCCGGCTGATGCCGGGCTGATTGTTAGCGGCTGAGGCTGATCGGCTGGCCGCCATTGGTCGAGCCGTCGAAGCGCGCATCTGCGGTCTTGAACAGGCGGGCGAGCGGATTGCCATTGCGATCCTTCAGCACGACCTGCTTGCCGGCGACTTCCCACGAGCCCATGGCCGTCAGTTCGCCGGCGCAACCGCGCGTGCCGCCACGCGAGCCGCTGCCGAGATTGGTGAGCGTCAGGAACATGTCGCAGGAGCTGCCGGCGTTCGACACACGCCAGTTGCCCACCATCGATTCCTTGGTGACATCGAGCGCATTGGTCGCAGCTGCCACTTCGGTGCCCCCCGGTGTCTGCACACCGCCAACCGCTGCCGTGCCGCTGACGGGTGCCGCCGGAAACTGCGAGGTGTCGCCTGTCGGAGCGGCAAGCTGGCCGGACGATACGGTCGGCACAGGCTGCGCCTGGACGGGGGCCGGCGATGTATTGTTGCCGCCGAAATCGGTCATGGACGTCCTCTGACATCCAGCCAGCGCCAGCACCACGGCCAGTCCCGCTACCGCATGTATTGTCCGCATGTTTTTGCTCCCGATCATCTCTGCTATGGCGTTGTCCAGGGGAATATAGGCGGAATTAGCTTAAAACTAACTTTAAAATCAAGATGGCGCCGATTCTTTAAGACTGTGGCACGATTGAAACGGTTGTACCGGAGGCAGCGGCAGGTTGCCGGGTGGGGAGGTAGCCGAAAGGTCTGGTGCGTTTTCAGCGTACGCGGCAACCCACCCCCCTCTGTCGGCGACGCCGACATCTCCCCCTCAAGGGGGGAGATCAGCCGCAGACTGTGTACTTCCAAAAGGAATGGAAGAATGACCAAGGCACCAATGGTGATAGGGGAAAGGAATGATCTCCCCCCTTGAGGGGGAGATGTCACGCAGTGACAGAGAGGGGTGAAGCCCAGCCCGCTATCGCCTGCGTTGCGCAAGACCCAAAAAACTAGACCCGCCGCTCGACCATCATCTTCTTGATCTCGCCGATCGCCTTGGCCGGGTTCAAACCCTTGGGACAGGTCTGGGCGCAGTTCATGATCGTGTGGCAGCGATAGAGGCGGAAGGGATCTTCCAGATTGTCGAGGCGCTCCCCCTTGGCTTCGTCGCGGCTGTCGATCAGCCAGCGATAGGCCTGCAGGAGCACGGCCGGGCCGAGATAGCGGTCGCCGTTCCACCAGTAGCTCGGGCAGGAGGCGGAACAGCAGGCGCAGAGGATGCACTCGTAGAGGCCATCGAGCTTCTGGCGATCCTCGTGGCTCTGCTTCCATTCCTTGGCCGGTGTCGGCGAGACGGTCTTGAGCCAGGGCTCGATCGAGCGATGCTGGGCGTAGAAATTGGTAAGATCCGGCACCAGATCCTTGACGACAGGCATGTGCGGCAGCGGGTAGACCTTCACCGTACCCTTCACCTCGTCCATGCCCTTGGTACAGGCCAGCGTGTTGGTACCGTCGATGTTCATGGCGCAAGAGCCGCAGATGCCTTCGCGGCAGGAGCGGCGCAGCGTCAGCGTCGGGTCGATCTTGTTCTTGATGTAGAGTAGCGCGTCGAGCACCATCGGGCCGCAATCGTCCACGTCGATGTAGAACGTGTCGATCGACGGGTTCTTGCCGTCGTCCGGGCTCCAGCGGTAGATGCGGAATTCGCGGGTATTGGTGGCCCCGGCCGGCTTCGGCCAGACCTTGCCTTCGGTCATCTGCGAATTCTTGGGGAGAGCGAGTTCAACCATTCGACCTGTCCGTTCTTTCCTTGCGCCGATCTTTGCGCCGGTCCTGGCGAATGACCAGCTTCAGCCCCGACCATACTCCGTCGATCGCGGCCACCTTCACATCCACCAGATCCAGATCGAGGGCCGCATTGCGCACGACATCCTCGGTCACGTCCGTCTTAACCTTCGAAGCTTTCTTCGGCCATGAGACCCAGATCATGCCATCTGGCGTGATCTGGTCTTGCAGGCCGGAAAGCTCATTTTCGATCTCTGCCCTCATGATCGTGAAGGCATGGATCGCATCATAAGTTTTGTCTGCTGCCCGCATCGCTTCCCAGGACGGGAACCGCTCGCAGGCTGCAAAATCAGTCGAAGCCATAAGATCCGCCAGACTATCCGGCAGCGCGATGAATGCAGCCGTCATTCCAGGCTTGAAACCCAGCTTCTTCGGAAGTGGCGTGCCGGAATATCCCGCATCCGCCGCTTCCATGATCAGTAAACACGAGCCTTCGGCTCGATCTTGTGTGGATCGATGCCCTCGGCCAGCAGTTCAGTATGAACCGGGCGATAGTCGAGCTTCACCTCACCCGCCTCGTTCACCCAGGACAGCGTGTGTTTGCGCCAGTTGACGTCGTCGCGGCCGCCGAAAGGACCGCTGGTATAGTCTTCGCGCGCATGGCTGCCGCGGCTTTCCTTGCGGGCCTCGGCGCCGACGACCGTGGTGATCGCGTTGGCCATCAGGTTTTCCAGTTCCAGCGTCTCGACCAGATCGGAATTCCAGATCATCGAGCGGTCGGTGACCTTGAGATCCCCCAGTTCCTGCCAGATCGCGCTCATGCGCTTGCAGCCCGATTCCAGCGATTCCTGGGTGCGGAACACGGCCGCGTCATCCTGCATGGTGCGCTGCATCTTTTCACGCAGGATCGCGGTCGGCGTGCCGCCATTGGCGTGACGCAGCTTGTCGAAGCGCGTCATGATCTTTTCCGAAGCCTTTTCGTTGATCGCAGGGATCGCAGAATTGCGGTCGATGACTTCGCCGGCGCGGATGGCAGCGGCACGGCCGAAAACCACGAGGTCGATCAGCGAGTTGGAACCGAGGCGGTTGGCGCCGTGCACCGAGGCGCAACCCGCCTCGCCCACAGCCATCAGGCCGGGGATGATCCGCTCCGGATTGGCGCTGTCGGCGTTGAGCACTTCGCCCCAGTAGTTGGTCGGAATGCCGCCCATGTTGTAGTGGACGGTCGGAAGGACCGGGATCGGCTCGCGCGTCACGTCGACGCCGGCAAAGATCTTGGCGCTCTCGGAAATGCCCGGCAGGCGCTCGTGCAGAACGGCTGGATCGAGATGGTCGAGATGCAGGTAGATATGGTCCTTGTTCTTGCCGACGCCGCGGCCTTCGCGGATTTCCAGCGTCATGCAGCGCGAGACGACGTCGCGCGAGGCAAGGTCCTTGGCCGACGGCGCATAGCGCTCCATGAAGCGCTCGCCTTCGGAATTGACGAGATAGCCGCCTTCGCCGCGCGCACCTTCGGTGATCAGACAGCCGGAGCCGTAGATGCCGGTCGGGTGGAACTGGACGAATTCCATATCCTGAAGCGGCAGGCCGGCGCGGGCAATCATGCCACCGCCGTCGCCGGTGCAGGTATGGGCCGATGTCGCGGAGAAATAGGCCCGGCCGTAGCCGCCGGTCGCCAGCACCACCATCTTGGCAGCAAAGCGATGGATCGTGCCGTCGTCGAGGTTCCAGGCGACGACGCCGGTGCAGCGGCTGCCGTCTTCCGACATGATCAGGTCGAGCGCGAAATATTCGATGAAGAATTCGGCGTTGTTCTTCAGCGACTGGCCATAGAGCGTGTGCAGGATGGCATGGCCGGTGCGATCGGCAACGGCGCAGGTGCGCTGGACCGGCGGGCCTTCGCCGTAATTCTGCATGTGGCCGCCGAACGGCCGCTGGTAGATCTTGCCTTCCGCGTTTCGCGAGAACGGTACGCCGTAATGTTCGAGTTCATAGACCGCCTTCGGCGCTTCCATGACGAGATACTGCATGGCATCGACGTCGCCGAGCCAGTCGGAGCCCTTGACGGTATCGTAGAGATGCCACTGCCACGAGTCCGGCGTCATGTTGGTGAGCGATGCCGCGATACCGCCCTGGGCCGCGACCGTGTGCGAGCGCGTCGGGAAGACCTTGGTGATGCAGGCCGTCTTGAAGCCCTGCTCGGCCATGCCGAGCGTGGCGCGCAGGCCGGCGCCGCCGGCACCGACGACGATCACGTCATAGGCATGGTCGACATATTCATAGGCGCGGCCGTTGATGAGCGGCGATGTATTGGGTGCCATTTTGAATTACCCTGCAAACGCGATCTTCAGGATGGCGAAAAGACAGAGCCCGCCAACTGCGATCGCAAAAAACGTATTGAGCATCACCAAGACGATCTTGGCGCCCTCTCCATGCACGTAATCCTCGATGATGACCTGCATGCCGAGCTTCATGTGAATGAGGCCGGAGATGACCACCAGCCCCATGACCACGGCCACGAAGGGGTTCGACAATGCGGCGACAACGTCCGCATAGGGCGCGCCGGCATATTTGATCAGGAACAGCACGAAGAAGATAATCAGCGGCACATTGGCGACCGCCGTCAGCCGCTGGCGCCAGAAATGATCAGTGCCTTCCTTGGCCGAACCAAGGCCGCGAACCTTGCCGAGGGGAGTGCGCATATCCATGGAAATTCTCCTCAGCGAACCGCGTAGCCGACGATCCAGATCAGCAGCGTGACTGCGACCGAACCGATGAGGTTGGCGATGGCGAGCTTGGTGGCGAAATGCTTTTCGTAACCGTAGCCCAGATCCCAGATGAAGTGACGCAATCCCCCGAACAGGTGGTGCACCAGCGCCCAGGTATAGCCGAACAGGATGAGCTGGCCGATGATGGTGCCGAAGGCCCACATGACCCAGTCATAATACTCCGGACCGGTCGCCGCGGCGATCAGCCACCAGGCGACGAGAATGGTGCCGAAATAAAGTGCACCACCGGTGATGCGGTGCACAATCGACATGACCATGGTCGGAATTGGTTTGTAGATTTGCAAATGCGGCGAAAGCGGCCGGCTTTTGGTGACATTCGTCATCGGAACCCCACGGAAGAACCGGAAAGGGACGCCCAAAAACTGGACTATTTCTATCCGGTATTGCACATGATTGTGCGCAATTCAGTCAGCCGACGTTTAATCACCATATTGATTAACGACAAGTGTGTTTGCACTGCAAAATCATTTTAATCGATTAGACGAAAATGTGGCGGGCGCGGCGAATCAAAAGTGCCGCCGCATTAACGATAAGACATGAAAATTCAACGCAATCCGTGACTTTTGCCGATATCTGCCCCACATTGCCCGTTAAGGATTTGTTAAGAGTTCTCCGGAGGGCTGCACGAAATGCGTCCAATCACCCTGTCGAATGCGACGAAAGTCTTGATCGTGGTCTTTGCCATGATCCTCTCGTTCGCCAATTTTGCCGAAGCGCGCGATCGTGATGGTGATCGCAATCATATTCGCCGCCCGCATTTCGCACGCTCGCATCACGACCGCCAGCATCGCGGCCACATCCAGTCGATTACCAGCATCAATCATCACTATCGCAATGATCGCCGTCACGGCAGGGACCGTTTCTTTGACCGGGCAGAACGCCGCGGGCATTTCGAACGCCGATACACCTATAATCGCCGGCCAAACCGACACGTCGTCGTGCGCGAATATCGCGGACAGCGAGGCTATGACTGGGCGCCGTCCTATGGCGACGACGGCTTCCCGTCCGACACCACCGCCGGCACCTATTTCGGCGCCTTGTCCGCCTGGACCGACCCGGGCAACGGCACCTATTTCAATTCCGATCGCGGCAGCTACGGCTATTACACCGGCGACACGGATGCGAATTACTATAGCCCGCGCGCCAAGATCATCCGCGTGGACCCATCGACCGCCGGTCGCGCCTGCTCCTGGGAATCCGGCGTCTGCGTCATCCGTCGCTGACGAGACGGCCGGGTGCAAACCGCCAGACCGTGGTCTTCTTGACCTCGCTGTCTTCCAGCGCCCGGGTCACGGGCACCTGATAGCTTGCCAGCATCTCCATCCGGTCGCGCGGGCAATAGGCGCGGCCGGGATCGCCGACCAGAATGGCGGCCCCGTTCGCCGCAAGCGCGGTGAACCATGGGATCAGCCGGTCGGCAAACGCCTTGTCGTAGAAGACATCCCCCGCAAAATAGATATCGGCCGCCTGTATGCTGTCGATGATATCGGATGCTGCGAAGGAAACATACACACCATTGAGCGCCGCGTTCAGCCGGATGGCGGTTTCGGTCCACGGATCGATGTCGATGGCAAGCACCGAGGCAGCGCCCGCCTTCATCGCCGCGATCGCCACCAGACCGGAGCCGGAAGCGAAATCGATCACCCGCTTGCCTTCGACAAGCTCGGCATGATCGAGAATATGCCGCGCCAGCCCCTGCCCGCCCGCCCAGGCAAAGGCCCAGAACGGCGGCGGCAGGCCGATCTCCTCCAGTTCCTCCTCCGTCTTCAGCCAGAGATCATGAGCCTCGCTCGCCAGATGCAGCCGGATCTCCGGCACGTGCGGCGGCGCCATGATGTCGGTATTTTCGCGGATGAAGGTTTCGGGATCGGTTTTCACGGGTAGCAAGGTTTTCGGTAATTGGCAGAATGACGGATACGAGGGACGGCCCCTACCTCCCGTCATCCTCGCCCTCGTGGCGGGGATCCAGCCGCGGCGCGTCGGCGCCGCGAGGACTCTTTCACGCGATGGACATCGCGTGGCTGGATTCCTGTGACGAGCACAGGAATGACGGAGAGAATCTGGGGGCCAGCACCAAACATGCCAGCACCCGCCGAAATCACCGCGGCGGATTCTCCAGCCCGCCAAGCCTGCAGATTTCCAGATACTCTTCCTCGGTGACCGGCTGCACCGACAGCCGCATTGAGGTGACCAGCGCCATTTTCTCGAATTTCGGGTTGGCCTTGATGTCCTTCAGTGAGATCGGCACCGGCAGGTCGCAGACGGCGCGGATATCGACGCAGTCCCAGCGGGCATCACCATCGGCGGTCGAATCCGGATGAGACAGCGCGCAGACCTCGGTAATACCGACGATCTCGAGCCCGTCATTGGAGTGGTAGAAGAACCCCTTGTCGCCGATCTGCATCGCCCGCATGTTGTTGCGCGCCAGATAGTTGCGCACGCCGGTCCACTCGGTGCCCTTCTCGCCGGCATCCTTCTGCATAGCCCAAGACCATTTGAACGGCTCGGACTTGTAAAGCCAGTAACCCACGCTCAAGCCTCCGGCTTGTTGAAGACCCAGTTCCAGGGCTTGATATCGACATCAGCGAAGAGCCCGGCCTTGGCATAGGGATCGGCGGCGGCGATAGCGCGCGCGTCCCCGATCGTCTCCGCCTTGATCACCACCAGGCTACCGTTCGGCTTGCCGGCATCGTCGAGAAACGGACCGGCGAAGGCAAGCCCGCCCTTGGCATTGAGATCGTTCAGAAACTCGACATGCGCGGGACGGGCGTCCATCCGCACCTGCAGGGCATTCGGCTTGTCCGTGCATAGAACCGCAAACAGCATGGTTTTCTCCTTGATTGACTATTCCTGCGTGATCGGGCGGGACATCAGTTGCTCCAGCGCCGTCTTCACATCCATCTTTCCGTCGATGATATCAGCCACCGCGTCGGTGATCGGCATATCGACACCAAGCTGCCGGGCGACATCCGCGGCGACAGAGGCTGCAAACGCGCCCTCGACGAGTTCGTCCGAATGACCCTTGGCACTGCCGCTTTGACCGAGCGCGATGCCGTAACGCAGATTGCGCGACTGGTGGCTGGTCGCGGTCAGCACGAGGTCGCCGAGGCCAGACAGGCCGCGCACCGTATCAGCCTCGCCGCCGCGGGCCGAGACGAAGCGCGACATTTCTGCAAGCCCGCGCGAAATCAGAGCCGCGCGGGCGGAATCACCAAGCCCTGCGCCTTCGACGATGCCGCAGGCGATTGCCAGCACGTTCTTCAACGCGCCGCCAAGCTGCACACCGATCCGGTCAGCCGACGGATAGAGCCGGAACGTCGCACCGGACAGGGCCTCGGCGAGAGCCCCCGCGCGCTCGATACTACCGGCAGCAATCACCATGGCCGTCGGCAGGCCCTTGGCGATATCGGCGGCGAAACCCGGCCCGGAGAGCACGGCAACATTCTGCAGGTGCAACTCCTCCTCGACGACTTCGGTCAGCAAGCGGCCACTGGCGCGCTCCATGCCCTTGGCGCAGATCACCACGTCGGCACCCTTGCCGATGAAACCATGCAGCGAACGGCCCGCTTCGCGCTGCGCCTGCGACGGCATGGCAAAGAGCACGATGCTGGCGCCTTCCAAAACTGTCGGATCGTCGGAAACAATCAACGTTTCCGGCAGGTCGATACCCGGCAGGGCGCTGTCGTTGCGGCCGGTTTCCTTGAAATCCTCGACAATGCTCTCGCGGCGGGTGAGCAGCGTCACCGGCGCTTTACCGGATGCAGCAGCGACGGCCGCGAGCGCCGTGCCGAACGCGCCGGAACCGACGACGACGATACGAGCCTTTTGCACAGCTTCTGCCATCAAGCTTTCGCTCCCCGTTTGCCAAACCCGATCAGCGCCTTCGCATCCGCATCCAGCGGCCAGCGCGAGCGGGGCGCGACATCGAGATCATCAGCCGGCAACCCTACGGCCATGCGCTCGGCACCCGCCCAGGCAATCATCGCCGCATTGTCGGTGCATAGCTGCAATGGCGGCGCGATGAAACGGAAACCGTTCTTGTCGCACAGCTCCTGCAGCGTCGCCCGCAGCGTCTGGTTTGCCGCCACGCCGCCCGCGACGACCAGCGCCGGATTGTCAACGGTGCCGGCAAATTGTTCCTTGAAACGCGCCAAACCGCGTCCGATGCGGTCCTTCAGCGTGCGCGAAATCGCCTTCTGGAAGGAGGCGCAGATATCGGCGATGTCCTGCTCGGTCACCGGCGCGATTGACTGCGCTGCCTGACGCACGGCGGTCTTGAGACCCGAGAAGGAGAAATCGAGGCGCGCTTCGCCGACCAGCGGACGCGGAAAGGAAAACCGATCCGGATTGCCACTTTTCGCCGCACGTTCGACCGCCGGACCACCCGGATAGGGCAGCCCAAGTAGCTTCGCCGTCTTGTCGAAAGCTTCGCCCAGCGCATCGTCGATAGTCGTGCCCCAGCGTTCGTAGACGCCGACTTGCCTGACGAGGATAAGCTGGGTATGGCCGCCGGAAACCAGCAGCATGAGATAGGGAAAGGCAAGCCCGTCCGTCAGCCGCGCCGTCAGCGCATGGCCTTCGAGATGGTTGACCGCATAGAGCGGCTTGCCCGATGCTCGGGCGATCGCCTTGCCGGTCATCAGGCCGACGAGCAGCCCGCCAATGAGACCCGGGCCGCTGGTGGCGGCGATTGCGTCGATGTCGGAGAGCGTCACACCGGCGCGCAAAAGCGCTTCCTCGACCAGCGTATCCAGCGCCTCGACATGGGCACGCGCGGCAATTTCCGGCACGACGCCACCATAGACGCTGTGCTCTTCCAATTGGCTCAGAACCACGTCGCCGAGGATCTCGCCATGGCCGTTTTCATCGCGCAGCACGACGGAAGCCGCGGTTTCATCGCAGCTTGTTTCGATACCGAGGATGCGCAGAGGCGAAGACATGGGCCATTTTACTCGAATATTGCGGTCGCCGGGAAAGGCGGATACACGGAACTCCGGTAACAACGGATCGCAGTGGATGCAAACAAAACCTTTCCGGATCGGCACGCGGGGTAGTCCCCTGGCGCTGGCGCAAGCCCACGAAACGCGGGACCGCCTGATGGCAGCGCACGGCCTGCCGTCCGAAATGTTCGAGATCGTCGTGCTCTCGACCATGGGCGACCGCATCACCGACCGCTCGCTGTCGCAAATCGGCGGCAAGGGGCTCTTCACCCAGGAACTGGAGGACATGCTTCTTTCCGGCGGGCTGGATTTTGCTGTACATTCCTCCAAGGACATGCCGACGAAGCTGCCGGACGGCCTGTTCCTGTCCGCCTATCTGCCGCGCGAGGATGCTCGCGACGCCTTCATTGGGCGCACGGCGGCGAAACTCATGAACCTGCCACAGGGCGCCACCATCGGCTCGTCGTCGTTGCGCCGCCAGGCACTGATCAAGCGGCTGCGGCCGGATATCAACGTCATCACCTATCGGGGCCTTGTCGATACCCGGCTAAGAAAACTCGCCGAAGGCCAGGTCGATGCGACGCTGCTCGCCTTCGCCGGCCTCAAGCGTCTCGGCAAGGACGACGTGCCGACCGAGATCCTCGATCCCGAAATCTTCCCCCCGGCACCCGCGCAAGGCGCCATCTGCATCGAAAGCCGCATCGGTGACGACCGGATCAATGGCCTGCTGGAAGCGATAAACGATCCAAGGACGCACGAGGCCGTGACCTGCGAACGGGCCTTTCTCTCGACCCTCGACGGTTCCTGCCGCACGCCGATCGCCGGCTATGCTGTGTCCGACGGTGACACCATCCGCTTCTCCGGCATGATTCTGACGCCGGATGGCAGCCAGCATTTTCGCGTGGCGACCGAAGGCAAGGCCGTGGATGCCGAGCAACTAGGTGCGAAAGCCGGTGACGATATCCGCCTCGATGCCGGGCCGGATTTCTTCTCGAGCTGGACCTGAGCCATGCGTGTCCTTGTCACCCGGCCACAGCCTTCGGCGGCGGCAACGGCGGCAAGGCTTGAGGCAATGGGGCATGAGGCCATCATCCTGCCGATGATGGAGGCAATCCATAGTCCCGAAGCGGCGATGGATATTTTCGCCTTTCACCATGACGCCATTGCCGTGACGAGCGCGGAGGCAATCCGTGCTCTGATGACGATCAGGGATCAACTGACACCGCATCTGCAAACGCCGGTTTTCTGCGTTGGTGCGGCGACGGCGGAAGCGGCACGGCAACTGGGCTTTCAATCGGTCATCGCCGGACCGGGAACAGGGACCGGGCTCGCACAGCTTATCGTCGATACCCGCCCTTCGCCGCACAACGGTGTCAATCTTGCCTATCTGGCAGGCCTGCCGCGATCGGCCGGCTTCGAAACCGCCCTTCAGGAAGCGGGCTTAGCCTGCAGCGTCGCGGAGGTTTACCGAATGTCTCCGATCCCATATGCACCCGGAGATGTCGAAAGCCTGCTCGAATCGCGCAGGCCGGACGCCGTTCTCTTTTATTCCCACGAAACCGCCAGAGCCTTCTTCGATCTCGTCGCACCGGCGGCGCAAATCTTGACATTGCGGGACATCCGTCTGCTCTGCCTCAGTGACCACGTGGCCGCAGCCGTACTGCCGCAGGGCTTCGCAACCGTTGCCGTTGCCACCAAGCCCAGCGAAGCCAGCCTTTTCGCCCTCCTCTGACCAGCCCACTTGCAGGCACGTCGCCCTTGCCTCCATCAGCATTCAGTCAAGGAATTGTCGCTTGGGGGCTTTCCCTATTCCTGCCGCATGTCTAGGTTTAAGACAGTAGCCTTAAGCGATAACGGGAAGAGATCATCATGGGACCGGAAAATCCTCCGCGCCGCTCGAAATCCGATCAGGAGCCGTTGACGATCGACCTGGAAGCCAACACGGCGACGGAAAACGCGGATAGAACCGATACCGCCCCTGAGCGCGAAGCGGTCGTCGACGAGGCGGCGGAAATCCGCGCCGGCGAAGCCGATGAAACCGTGCGCGCCGACATTCCCGAACCGGCTGACATTCCCGAACAGGACCCGGAACCGAACAATGCTATCCGCGAATCGGATGAAGAGGACGCGCGCGCTGAAGCAGCGGCTGCAGCGTTCGCCGAAGAGCCGACCTCGGCCGCCACAGCGGCGGAGCAGCCAACCGGGCCAATTCATGCCGAACCTCGCCGCACCTCCAATTCAGGCGCGCTCGCCGCCGGCATTCTCGGCGGCCTGATCACACTTATCAGCGCCGGCGGCCTGCAATATGCCGGCGTTCTGCCGGCGCTCGGTCCCGGCGGCGATACGGCCATCGAGCAGAGCCTTGTCGGCGAAATCGAAACCATCAAGGCACAGCTCGCCGCGGCACCGCCACCATCGGCAACAGCCGATCTCGGCCCGCTTGAGACCCGTATCGCTGAACTTGAAAAGAAAACGGCTGACGGAAGCGGCTCGACAGCCGATGTCTCAGGTCTCGACGCGCAGATCGCCAACCTGACCGGCGAGATCGCCACGCTGAAATCGGCACTCGCAGACGCGCAGCAATCGACGCAAGCAGCAAAGTCCGAGCTTTCGACCCGCATCGAAGCGGCCGAGAAGAAGATCGACGAGCCGGCCAGCGACGTCCAGCTCGCCCGCGCCGTGGCCGTCACCGCACTGAAGACAGCGATCGATCGCGGCGGGCCGTTCCTCGCCGAACTCGACGCCCTGAAGAGCATCGCCGCCAACGACCCGGCCGTCACCGGCCTTGCCGAGGATGCCAAGACCGGCGTTTCGCCGCGCGCCGACCTGGTACGTGACTTCCCGGCCGTGGCCGACGCCATGCTCGAGGCAACACAACACAGCGACCCGAACCAGGGCATCTTCTCGCGCCTGATGGACAGCGCCTCCTCCGTCATCCGCGTCCGCCCGGTGGGCAGCGTCGAGGGCGAGGGCCCGGAAGCGGTCGTCGCCCGCATCGAGGACAAGCTGACCAATGGTGATCTCAAGGGCGCAAGCCTTGAATGGGAAGCCTTGCCGGAGCCGGCGAAAACCGCCGGTGCCGATTTCAAGACGAAGCTCGACCAGCGTATCCGTGTCGAAGGGTTGATCGATGCGACCGTCGCCGGCGCGATGACGGCCAACCAGGGCTAAGGAAGAGTTCATGATCCGTATTCTGTTCTACGTCCTCATCGTCCTGGCCCTTGGTGCCGGTTTCGCCTGGCTGGCCGATCGTCCCGGCGAGCTGTCAGTGATCTGGCAGGGACAACGCATCGAGATGAGCCTGATGGTGGCGGCAACCTTGCTTGCTTCGCTGATCGCCGCCGTCCTGATCGTCGTGTGGCTGATCCGTGTCGTCTGGCTCTCTCCCCACTCGATCTCCCGCTATTTCCGAGCCCGCAAGCGCGACCGTGGCTACCAGGCGCTCTCAACCGGCCTGATCGCTGCAGGTGCCGGTGACAGCGCTCTTGCCCGCAAGATGACAGCCCGCACGCGTGGGCTCATCAGTTCCGACCAGGAGCCGCTGATCCATCTGCTCGAAGCGCAAACGGCGCTGATCGAAGGCAAATACGACGACGCCCGCAAGAAATTCGAGCTGATGGCCGACGATCCGGAAACCCGCGAACTCGGCCTGCGCGGCCTCTATCTCGAAGCCAAGCGGCTGGGTGCCAACGAAGCGGCGCGGCAATATGCCGAGCGTGCCGCCGACAAGGCGCCGCACCTGCCCTGGGCGACGCTGGCAGCGCTCGACTATCGCAGCCAGACCGGCCAGTGGGACGAAGCCATCCGCCTCCTCGACCAGAGCCGCGCCGGCCACGTCATCGACCGCAAGGAGGCCGACCGCAAGAAGGCCGTGCTTCTGACGGCGCGCGCCAGCGAAAAACTGGAGGCCGATCCGAAGGGCGCCCGTGACGATGCCCAGGCAGCGCTCAAGCTTGCCGAGGATCTGATTCCGGCGGGCCTGATCGCCGCCAAGGCTCTGTTTCGTGAGGACAATCTGCGCAAGGCCGCTTCCATCCTGGAAAAACTCTGGAAACAGGACCCGCATCCGGAAGTCGCCAGGCTCTATGTTCGTGCCCGCAACGGCGATTCGGCCTCCGACCGGCTGAAGCGCGCCAACAAGCTCGAAGCGCTAAGACCGAACAATGCCGTCGCGCTGGCCACCGTCGCCGAAAGCGCTCTGGAAGCACGCGAACTGCCGCTCGCCCGCGCCAAGGCCGAAGCCGCCGCCCGCATCCAACCGAACGAAGGTATCTTCCTGCTCTTGGCCGATATCGAGGAAGCCGATACCGGTGACGACGGCCGCATCCGCCACTGGATGAACCAGGCGCTGAAAAGCCCGCGCGATCCGGCCTGGACGGCTGACGGCGTCACCGCGCCGGAATGGCTGCCGGTCTCGCCGGTCAGCGGCCGGCTTGATGCTTTCGAGTGGAAACAACCGGTCGCCCAGATTGCAGGTCCGGTCGAGGAAGGCACGGTCGATGTCGCCGACGAAGCGATCCGCAGCCTGCCGCCGGTTGCCATCGTGCATCAGCGTCCAGAACCGGAGCCGCAGCCCGAACGCGCCGCGACGCCGGCCAAGACGCGCGCTGTGGTCGAAACAGCCGAAAAACCCGAAGAAGTGGTCGTCCAGACCATCGCCGTGCCTGCACCGACCGAATCGGTGATCGTGCCGCAAACGGTGAAGGTCGAACCGAAGCCGAAGCCTGTCAAAACCGACGAGACCACCGTCGAGCCGTTCTTCGGACGTCCGCCGGATGATCCAGGCGTGCGTGATGGCAGCAAACCATTGAAAAAGAGCACTTTTCGCCTGTTTTGAGAAGAAACCCCGATTTTTGACGGAAAAGCATGTTTGACCGATTGCGAACTTTCCTCGACAGCCTGACCGGGAGCGGCCCGTCCGCCATCCAGCCCGGCGATCCGCGCATCGCCATCATGGCGCTCTGCATCCAGGTGATGGAGGCGGACGGCGAGATCCACGAGAAGGAGCGCAAAAAGGTCCGCTCCATGATCAAGGATCATTACAAGCTGGATGATGCGGCGCTCGACGCACTGATCGCCGCCGGCGAGACGGCGGAGAGCCAGGCCATCGACTTTTTCCGCTTCACTTCCGATATCAAGCGGCATTTTTCCGAGGAGCAGCGGATCGACCTTGTCGGCATGCTGTGGGAGATTGTCTATGCCGACGGCAAGCGCAGCGAAATGGAAGATCACGTGATCTGGCGGATCGCCGATCTGCTCGGCGTTTCCGGCAGGGACAGGATCATGAAGCGGCAGGAGGTGGCCGCCAAACTCGACGTCGCGGAGGAGGCAACCGCGCAACAGGAAGAGTGAAATGCTTTTCGACGACCGCACGTTCGCCATGCGCACGACCGGCAAACCGGTCCTGATCATCCTGCATCAGGAACACTCCAGCCCCGGCCGCGTCGGACATCTCCTGCTTGAAAAGGGACTGGGCCTTGACATTCGCCGCCCGGTGCTGGGCGATCCCCTGCCCTCGACACTCGAAGATCATGCCGGTGCCGTCGTCTTCGGCGGGCCGATGAGCGCCAATGACAACGAGGACTATGTCCGCCGCGAGATCGACTGGCTCTCCGTCCCTTTGTCGGAAAACAAGCCCCTCCTCGGCATCTGCCTCGGTGCCCAGATGCTGGTTCGCCATCTCGGCGGTGTCGTGGGTCCCCACCACGAAGGACAGACGGAAATCGGTTGGTATCCGTTACAGGCCACCGAAAAAGGCCGCGCGCTGATGGAGTGGCCGTCGATGGTCTACCAGTTCCACCGCGAAGGCTTCGACCTGCCGGCCGGGGCAGAGCTGCTCGCCTCCGGCAAGACCTATCCCAACCAGGCTTTCCGCTATGGCGAAAACGCTTGGGGCATCCAGTTCCACGGCGAATTGACGCGCGTGATGATGCACCGCTGGGTCGTGCATGGGGCGCACCGGTTTGACCTCCCCGGCGCGCAGCTTGGCCGCGCGCATCTGGAGGGCCGCATGGACCATGACGCACCGCTGCGCGCCTGGATGGACCGCTTCCTCACCCATATCTTCCAGCGACAGGGCGAAAAGGTCAGTATCTGACGATCACGCCTTGCGGTCCGGCGCATTGAGCGAATCGATCTTGCGCAATTGCGGAAAGCCGAGCGCCCAGATGACGGCGACCGCGAGCGTGCCGACGCCGCCAATCACCACGGCCGGAACCGCGCCGATGATATGCGCCATCGTCCCCGCGCGGAATTCGCCAAGCTCGTTGGAGGCGCCGACGAAGACCATGTTGACGGCATTGACGCGGCCGCGCACAGCATCCGGCGTCCAGAGCGCGATCAGTGTTTCGCGCACATAGACCGAGATCATGTCCGCCCCGCCCATCAGCATCAGCGCGACGATCGACAGCCACGCAACCTCTGACAGACCGAAGACGATGGTACCGATGCCGAACAGCGCCACACCGGCAAACATCAGCGCGCCCGCATTGTGGCGGATGGGATAGGCGGCCAGCGTCACCGCGACGAGGATGGCGCCGATGCCCGGTGCGGCCCGCAAAAGGCCGAGGCCGAGCGGCCCGAGCACAAGGATTTCGCTGGCAAAGACCGGCATGAGCGCGACGGCGCCGCCGAGCAGAACCGCGAACAGATCGAGCGAGATCGCGCCGAGAACGACCTTTTCGGTGCGGATGAACTTGAAACCCGCAAGAACCGAAGTCCAGTCGCGCGGCTCGCTGAGGCTGTGCTGCGCCGGCTTCTCGATCATCCCGACAAGGATGGCTGCGAGGACAAGGAAGGCGAGTGCGACGGAATAGGCGACGGTAGCGCTGACGCCATAAAGCAAACCGCCGGCGACTGGTCCGAGGATCGCAGCCGTCTGCCAGGAGGACGAATTCCAGGCGATCGCGTTCGACAGGTCATGGGCCGGAACGAGGTTCGGTGCCAGCGACTGCACCGCCGGCGCCATGAAGGCGCGCTCGATGCCGAAGACGATCAGGATGGCAAAGACCGGCCAAGGCGAAAAGGCGTCGGCGATTGTCAGGCCCAGCAGCGCCGCGGCGCAGACAGCGCTGATGATCATGCAGATCGAGACGATCATCCGCCTGGAGTGGCGGTCGGCGACCGATCCCGTCACCAGGATGAGCACCAGCGACGGCAGGAACTGGAAGAGACCGATCAGGCCGAGATAGAGCGTGTTCTGCGTCTGCTCATACATCTGCCAGCCGACCGAGACACTGACGATCTGGATGGCGAAGGATGCGAGGAAGCGAGCGAAGAAGAAACGGGCGTAGGAGACATGCCGGAACGCGGCGAACCGGTCTGCACCCTGAAGGACGGACATGCGGCGATCTTTCCGATGTGCGACAGGCAACTCACCCGTCGTATTAAACATGTTTTGCCGCGTGTGGCACACGGACTTGCCGGTTTAGTCGTCAATGTCTACATGTCTGTCAACAACGAATTGGAGACCGGCATGCTTGCTGTCATTGCGACCCTGAATTTCATTATCAACATTGCGTGGTTCCTGGTCATCGCCTCGGCCATCTTTTCCTGGCTCTACGCGTTCAACGTCATCAACGTGAACAATCAGGCGATCAACATGATCGGCCGCTCGCTCTACCAGTTGACCGAGCCGCTGTACCGACCGATCCGCCGCGTGCTTCCGGACATGGGCGGTGTCGACCTTTCGCCGCTGGTGGTCCTGGTGATCCTTTATTTCATCTGGTACCTCCTCAACACGACGATCGCCGCAGCACTGCTCGGCGGCATGTAAGTCTGGAGCCAACGGCTCCTGTCAGGCATGAAAAAGCCTCCGGATCGGCCTGATCCGGAGGCTTTTGATTTTAGGCATTCCCGCCGTGTTGCTTACTTCGCGGCCTTGGCGCGCTCGATTGCTTCGACGATCAGCTGCTGGGCGACGGTGACATCCTTCCAGCCGAAGATCTTCACCCATTTTCCAGGCTCCAGATCCTTGTAGTGCTCGAAGAAGTGCTCGATCTGCTGCAAGGTGATTTCCGGCAGGTCGGTATAGTCCTTGACCTTATCGTAGCGCTTGGTCAGGTGATAGCTCGGAACGGCGATGATCTTTTCGTCCTTGCCCGAATTGTCTTCCATCATCATGACGCCGATCGGGCGCACATTGATGACGCAGCCGGGAACCAGCGGACGGGTCGAGGCGATCAGCACGTCGATCGGGTCGCCGTCATCCGACAGCGTATGCGGCACGAAGCCGTAATTGCCCGGATAGGTCATCGGCGTATAGAGGAAGCGATCGACCACCAGCGTGCCGGCTTCCTTGTCCATTTCATACTTGATCGGATGTCCGCCGACCGGAACTTCGACGATCACGTTGATATCTTCAGGCGGATTCTTGCCGATGGAAATTGCATCAATACGCATGTTTTCCCCCAAGGGTCTGATGTGTGGCTGGCGTTCCCGATAAAGGGAAACATGACGCGGCGCAACATTACTTTCGTCATGAGGGGAAAAATGCAAGGTTTGCGCGAATAATCGCGAACGCCGCAACGTCCCCTGAACGAGGAGTGCCGATGATGACCCGTGTACGCATATTTCCGCTCGTTCTTCTTCTGGCAGCTGCGCCCGTCGCGGCGCATGCCAATGACAGCACCTATACCGACCTCGACACCGATCACTGCAAGACGCTGTCCGAGGAAGACTCCGAAGGCGGCGGCATATCGCTGCAATGCAAGGGGTTCAAGGATTACCCGGTCTACTTCAAGGAAGGCGATTTGCGCCAGAGCATCCTCTACGGTCCCGCCAGCAACGCCTCCATCGAGGACATCTTTGAAAGCTTTGAGCCTTTCAATCACACCGCGCGAAAGATCGAATGGCGGCTCGGCCCGGACGGCAAGCCGACGGCGACCATTCTCCGCTGGTTCATCGAGAATATCGATCCGGCGACCGGCGAACCGTCGCCGAAAGTCCAAGGCCAGGTTCTCGTCGTCTCGAAAGTGGCTGGCCAGGACGGGATGGGCTGCGTCATCGGTTATGTCGATGCGCTTGCCAATCCGGAGCCCAACGTGATGGCCCGGCAGATCGCCGATACCAAGGCCGAGGGTTTCGCCTGTGGCACCGACAGCGCCGACTTTCACGGCAATCGCGGGTCGACCGCAGCCGAACCCACCCATGTTTTTCCGGAATAGTGCCGTTTAATCCCAGATGTAGCCGATCTTCTTCAGGATCTTCTCGCCGAAATCTTCCATGCCCTCGCAGATGTCACGGCCGCCGGCCATGCGGAAGAAGCGGTCGGCATGGTGGCTGTCTTCCAGGCACCAGACGACGAGGCCCTGGCAGCCGAGCGATTTCAGAAGGCTTTTCGCCTCGCCAAAAAGAATGCGGCCAAGCCCGACGCCCTGATATTCCGGACGCAAATAGATCTCATAAACCTCACCCTCCTGCGGCAGGGCGCGGGCGCGGTTGAGGCCGAGCGTCGCGTAACCGGCAATCACGCCGGCAACTTCGACGACGAGCAAGGTGGAAGGGCCGCGTGTGGCTTTGCGCCACCAAGCATGATCGCGCCGATTGACCATCTGGGTCAGGGGGCGATGCGGGATGAGCCCGCCATAGGCCTGAAGCCAGGAAACACGGTGCACGTCCGAGATGGACGCGGCGTCTCTCGGTTCGCCCGGCCGCACTTCGATGGATAGTGTTTTCATAGCGCAACTCTAGACCGGTGCCGTACAAACAGGAATCCCGCCAAAGCCCTGTCTTTAACTAACTCACAGACAACTTATGGGGACAACTGTGAAAAGTTAACGCTTTTTTAACTTTTCCGGCAAGCGGCAAAAATTGCGGCGCACAATAAATAGCGTGTGCGTACCCGGCATCTCCCATACCGCGTCCGCACAGTCCGCCGCGCATCGCGGCGGAAGGCTGTTGCGCCGGCGGGGTACGGAGCTACTTCGAATTCCTGAAAGCTTCAGACGCAAATATGCTTGCCGGCCAAAAGTATGGCAGCGCAGCATGGAACCTTTTCGCTGGTCGCGCGTTTGAACACGTCCGGACCTGCGCATGTCTCTGCGCATCGGGACTGTCACCGCGGCCTTCTCTCTCCGGCCTCGGCTCTCAAGCAGGAAGTAGGGCGTTTCAAATGCTGGTCAAGCTCACGCAGCGAAATCCCGAAACACCAATCGACTTATCGTTCAGCGGCACACCCAAGTGCCCGTTATGGAGTAGCCGATGAAAAACCTCTCAGCAGACAGGCGCATGATCAAGATCGCGATGGCGGCCCCCTATCTCGAACGGGATGAGGAGCACGCACTCGCGCTGGCCTGGAAGGACCACAACGATCAGGAAGCCCGCAACAAGATCGCCATGGCCCATATGCGCCTGGTAATCTCCATGGCCTCCAAGTTCCGAAATTTTGGCCTGCCGATGAGCGATCTTGTCCAGGAGGGACATATCGGCCTCCTGGAAGCGGCAGCCCGCTTCGAGCCGAGCCGCGAGGTTCGCTTCTCGACCTATGCCAGCTGGTGGATTCGCGCCTCGATGCAGGACTATGTACTGCGCAATTGGTCGATCGTTCGCGGCGGTACCTCGTCGGCCCAGAAAGCCCTGTTCTTCAACCTGCGCCGGCTGCGCGCCAAGCTGGCCCAGGGCGACCGCCAACTGACGGCCCGTGCCGTTCACGAGGAAATCGCCGTGGCGCTGGGTGTCAGCCTCGCCGACGTCCAGACGATGGACGCACGCCTCTCCGGCAACGACGCCTCTTTGCAGGCACCGATCTCGTCCGGGGAATCCGACAGCGGCGAACGGCTCGACCTCCTCGCCTGCGATGCTCCGCTGCCGGACGAACAGGTCTCCGAGATGATCGATAGCGAGCGCCGCCGCATATGGCTGAGCCACGCGCTCTGCCAGCTCAACGAGCGCGAAATGAAGATCATCCGCGCCCGCCGCCTGTCGGAAGACAGCGCCACGCTGGAGGAACTCGGCGCCGATCTCGGCATCTCCAAGGAACGCGTCCGCCAGATCGAGACCCGGGCACTGGAAAAGCTCAGGATCGCGCTCGTTGCAGAGGCCCCTGTGCTGGCGATGCGCCACTGAGGTTCACCTTGATTATAAACATTGCAGAGCCCGCTCCGCGGGCTTTTTGTTTGCGCTCGCGCGTGCCCTAAACCGTTTCCTCACTTCGAACCGTGATGAAAACCATCGGCAATTCGATCCTTCTTTTTAGATAATTTTTGTCATCCCTGCCGTATCGTCTTCCCATCAAAAGGAGTTGATGAATGCGTTCAGCCTTGGCCATCACTGCAGTTGTTCTGATGGTAGCCAGCGGGTTTGGAGGCCGTTACGCGACATCCACCGAGGAACCAGTGGACGCATTTTCTGCACGCTATCTATCTTTCGTAGATCGCAACCCGAATGAAGTAAGCCGGTATATCACCGGGTCCATAACAGAATGTCTTCCTCAGGAGGCCCGCACATATGTTGGCGATCCAGTCGTCATGCAACTGGCGACGAAGACTTTTCTGAAGTCGATGACATTGTTGGCGGAAGGCAAATCGTCCGAGCAGATGTCCAACGAATTTATACCCTGGATAATCAAGCAGGCTGAAGGTGCATCCTCACGACAAAAGCAGGACCTCCTCGTGCTCGCAAAGAACGGCCTGAATGACCCCGACACGATGGCCTGTGTGATGTTCGCCTTCAGGAAATCGATCGATCAAAGGATCGACGTCATAGCGACGGAATGGGATCTTCGCTCGTAGATATTCTTGGGCAGGGGACCGACGGACAGAGATTTTCACCCTGCAGGCTGGCCTCCAGCATGCAGGGTGAATCACTTCGCCACTGTCTGAACCCACCTCATTTCATCTGGCGGAATTTGCCCTAATCCAACCTTGGCGGTGCGGTGCTGCCCCGGACGATCAGCGTCACGTCGAGCGCTTCCTGCAGGGGAGGCATCGCATCCTCAAGAATGGCTGCCACTGCTCTTCGCGCGATCTCCTGTAGCGGTTGTGCCACGGTCGTCAGCCCCGGTCCGGCCGTCGCCGCTTCGGGCACCCCGTCGAAGCCGACGACCGACACATCCCCCGGTACCGCGAGGCCCCGCCCGGCGAGCCATTGCATCGCAAGCAGAGCGATGCGGTCGGACATGGCCAGAATGGCCGTCGGCGGCTTGGCCGTTGCAAACAACTCTTCAAGCGCTGCGTCGACGCTCAACCTGTCGTTTTGCGTCCCGTACATCGGCACATCCTCACGGCCGATGCCGAAATCCGCCAACGCCTGCCAATAACCGAGCGCGCGGTCGCGCGACGTCGATTTCAGCGATCGAACGGCCTGTTCGGGCGTAACCGCTCCCACGTGGTCGCTGTTCAGTCCGATCGCCAGAATGGCAAACCGGTGATGCCCAAGCTCCGCAAGATGTCGCGCAACCGTGGCCGCGCCTGCAATATTGTCGATGCCGATCGCCGGGATCGAAGCGTCGCCGCCGCCCAGCGCCAGGGCGATGAAAGGCAGTTGCCGCCGCCTTGTCAGCTCGACGAGCTTTTCGCCGCCTTCGACACACAACAGGATAAACCCGTCGACAAGCGCGCTATTGATGTTCCAGGCAAGTTTTTGCTGGTTTTGCGCCGAGACCAGCGCGATACCCGTTCCGGTAGCGTCACAAACCGTCGCGAGTTCCGTCATCAATGCCCGCGCCCAGGGATCCTCGAAGAAATAGGCCAGCGGATCGATCGCCGCCACGCCGATGGCGTTGATCCGCCCCGCCCTCAGCAGGCGCCCCTTGATGTCAGGACCATTATAGCCGAGCTCCCTGGCTATCCCGAGGACGCGCTCACGCACCTCTTCGCGAACCACCTCCGGCCGGCTGAAGACATTGGACGCCGTCCCCTGTGACACGCCGGCCGCCTTGGCGACGTCGGCGAGCTTTATATGCCCCTTTGTCAAAATCACTCCTTCACCAGGTGAACTCACGTCAGCGTAACAGAATATTGTATCGGTTCAAATCCCTTGACATTTTTCATCAAGCGATTAAGATTGAATCGGTTCAATGAAGTTTTCCAACTTTCTATTGAATCGATTCAATAAGGATAAGACGATGATCCCGACCAGCTATCTTTTCAAGGACCTTTATAACGACCGCTGGGGCGCTCCGACCAATCCGGTACAGGCAAATCCTTTGCAGGAGAGGAACTTTCCGGAGCGGCTCCTTCGCTATCGGGCACAGCGCCCGAACGCTTGGTCCTTCACCATCCCGATCGACCGCCGCTTCAGGTAGCCAAACGATACGGTCGTGGCGGGTCCACGGGGCTTTTGCCACTCCCTATTCGGAAATGATCTTGACCTTGTCGCCGGGCTTCACCGTCGAGGTGATCTGCATGGCGTTGATCAGCCGGAAGAGATCGAGCTTGCGGTCCGTTCCCATCATCCGTGCCGACAGGGTTGCCAGCGTATCGCCCGGCTTGGCGATCACGACGCGAATACGCAGCGGCTTCAGCGCCGCGGCTTCCTGCGGCGTCATGCGGCGGAAGGAAGCCCGCAAAATGTCGGCCGTCGGCTCCAGGCTCGGCGCGCCCTTCGGCACCGCCGTCAGGAAGCGATAGATCTGGGTATCGATGCGGATCACCGTGACGTCGAAATCCCAGCGCTCCGCCGATGCGCGCGCGGTTGCGGCCTCCAGTCCGTTGACGGTGATGGCGTGGATCGTGTCCGGCTGCAGGCCGGTCACCCAGCCGCTGCCGATATAATCGGTCAGGCTGCGCTTCTGCGTGTCGGCCACGCCGTCGAAGCGAATGGCGATTTCGCCCGGACCTGTCGCCAGCACGGCTTCCGCCTTGTTGTCAATCTGGAAACCGGTCGGCACGTCGAAGCGGATGCCGAGCTTGCCGTGCAGGAACGTCTGGCCGCGAACATAGCCTTCCTGCGGGCTGTCGCCGTAGAGCAGGCCATCGATGCCGGCGAGATAATAGTCGCGGCCGCGATCGCCGACCGACCCCTCCGCGCCGAATGCGCGGGCGTGACGGCGGGCGAGATCCACGCGCTGCGGCGCGCTCGGATGGCTCGACAGGAAGTCCAGGCTCTGGTCGCTGTCAGGATCGACCGACGAGAATCGGCTATAGGCCGCCATCGAATCGAGGAAGCGCGCAGCCGCGTAGGGATCATACCCCGCTTCACCCAGCATGCGCACGCCGATGACGTCGGCCTGAAGTTCCTGATTGCGCGAAAACGCCGCCAGCCGCAGCTTGCCGCGCGCCAGCGCCTGTTTGCCGGCAAGATCGCTCGACAGCACTTCCGAGACGACGCGGCTGGCGATGACTTCCGCCTCCTCGCGCTGCTGCCGCTCGATGCCGTGGTTGGCTGTGACGTGCGCCATTTCATGGGACAGCACGGCCGCCACTTCGGAGGCGTCATTGGCAAGCGCCAGCAGGCCGCGCGTCACGTAGAGATAGCCGCCCGGCAAGGCAAAGGCGTTGATCGCCGGCGAATTGAGGATGGTGATGCGGTAGGACTGGTTCGGATTTTCCGACACCGCCGTCAGGGCTCCGGTGATCCGCGCTACCAGACGCTCCGTCTTTTCATCCTGGTATTCGCCGCCATAACTTGCGACGATGCGCGGATGCTCGCGGGCGCCGACCTGGGCACGCGGATCGTTCTTCTGGACTTCCTCGACGATTTGCGGATTGGACGACGGCGAGACTTTCGGCTCGTAGGTCTGCTCGATCACCGATTGGCAGCCGGACAGCAGCATTCCCCCAAGCAGCAGCGTGACAACGCGCAGGGAGACGCCGGAATTCGTTCCCGGAAACCGCGCATCGATGGCTGTCGTTCTGTTCATCTGCCTCAGCTCGTTTCCAGTCTTCAGGCCAGCCCTGCAAACCGCTTCCTGGTCCGCACGCATGCAAAAATCGGTATTCTTTACAGCCGCATACATAGGTCTGGCGGCTGTTACGGCAATGGACTTGCTGTAACCTATTCACGCCTTGCGTGCCTAGCATACACCCATAGAAATAGTTGCCCCGTGGTATCCCGGCAACGCACACGCGAACGTGATTGAAACGGGATGCCGGAAGCGCCGTCGCACAGGCAGTCGTTCAAATTGTGGCAGAAGCATCGCAGGCGATGCTCACCGGCCGAGAAAGCGCGCCACGGCCGGAATATCCGTGTGGTCGAGAAACTGCGCCGTTGGTTCGTGCAGGATAATACGGCCCTCATCAAGGAAAAGCACGCTATCGGCCAATGCCCGCACGTCGTCCGGATGATGTGTGATGATCAGGATCGTATTGTTTTCCTGCCGGTGGAGATCGAGCAAAAGGCTGCTCATGCCGGAGCGCAGACCCGGATCGAGCGCCGCGAACGGCTCGTCCAGGAGCAGGATTGGCTTGCGGCGCACCAACGCCCGGGCCAGCGCCACCCGCTGGCGTTCGCCGCCCGACAGTGTCGGTGGCAGGCGCTTGCCAAAACCATCGAGCCCGACCCGTCCCAGCGCCGCGGCAATCTTCGCGCGCTCCTTCACGCCGAGCTTCAGCGACGGATCGATGCCAAGACCGATGTTGGTGCCGGCATCGAGATGGGAAAACAGATTGTGCTCCTGAAAGATCACCGAGACCGGCCGTTCGACCGGATCACGACCAGCGACGTCTTCTCCGAGGATTTCGACGCTTCCCGTGTCCGGTGTCTCGAACCCGGCGACGACGTTGAGCAACGTCGACTTGCCGGAGCCGGAGGCGCCGGTCACCGCCACGATCTGCCCCTTGCCGATGGCGCAATCGAAACGCAGCTGCGTCCTGCCGAACTGTATAAGAACGTCGCGGAGACGAATGGCGCTGTTCGTTTCAAGCAACGTCATCTTGTCTCCTATGGTCGTCATTTGCCGCCGAAGGCGTGCCGGCGATCGTCAGGACGAGACAGACGAGGCCGAGGAACAGCGCCAGTCCTGCCGCATCGGTGGAACGGTAACTGGCCATGCGGCTATAAAGCAGCCAGGGCAGCGTGACCATGTCCTGCGAGCCGAACAGTGCCACCGCCCCGAGATCGCCGAGCGACAGGGCGCAGGCAAAGGACAATGCCATCAGCACCGGCTTGCGCAATCCCGGCCAATCAATGAGACGCAAGCGATGCCAGCCGCCGAGACCGAGGCTGGCAGCCAGCCGGGCGGTACGAGCGGAATGCGTCGCCATCGCCGGCTCCAGCACACGATAGACGAAGGGCAGCGCCATCAGCATGTTGATGAGGATGACCAGCAGCGGCGCAAAGGTCGTGATGTCCCCAAAGGGCCGCAACAGCAGGAACCAGCCAGCCCCCAGAACGACCGGTGGCACGAGCAATACGAGCGCCGAACTGGCCGAAATGGCGGCCGCCAAGCCGCGATAGGCCGTCGACGGCCGCCGGCGCGCGAGTGCGGCCTGCCGCGCCCGGATCATCACGGCCGTCGATATCACGCAGAACAAACCCGAGACCAGCGCGATGACGAGGCTGGTCGCCAGCGCCCGCTGGACCATCGGGTCGCTGACCAGCCGGAAGAGATCGGAGCGCAGGCCGGAGGAAACGACGGAGCCGAGTGGCAGGGCAAGGAACAGGACCGCAAGCGCAATCACCAGCCAATCGCCACCCCGGCCGAACCCATGGCGGCCATCGAACCGACGCACCCTGCGCCCGCCGCCATGACCTTCATCGGCCTTCGGCGTCAGAAAGCGGATGGCAACCAAAAGCACGGCGGTCACGATGATCTGCAGCAGTGACAGGACAATGGCGCGCGGCGGATCGAAATCGAAGCGCAGTGCCTGATAGATCGCGACTTCGATGGTGCTCGCCGCAGGCCCGCCGCCGAGCGTTAACACCAGCGTGAAGCTGGTGGCGCAGAGCATGAAGATGAGGCCGGCGATACCCGGCAAAAGCCCGCGGATCACCGGCCATTCGATGAAGCGGAAAATGGAAAGCGGCCGCATGCCGAGATTGGCCCCAACCAGCCAATATTCGCCGGGTATGCGCTCGAGACCGCTCAACATCAACCTTGCTGCGAGCGGCATGTTGAAGAAGACATGGGCGACGAGAATACCCGACAGGCCGTAAATGCTGACCGGCTGATCGAGGCCGATCGCGGCAAGCGCCGTATTAAGCGCGCCCTGGCGACCCCAGATGCCGATCAGCCCCAGAGCTGCAACGAGCGCCGGCAGACCGAGAGGTAGCGCCATCAACCGGATGACCCAGACACGGCCGGGAAAAGCGGTCTGGCGTGCCAAAGCCCGCGCCACCGGAATGGCAAAAAGGATGGAGAGAACCGTCGACAACGAGGCCTGCAGCAGCGTGAAGCGGGCGACGCGCCAGACATAGGCATCGAAGAAGGCCCCGCCATTGGGCATGCCCGGCTCGTCGAAGGCAAGAAGGGCCGCAGCCGCCAGACAAACGAACAGTACGATGCCGCCGAGGCAAAGCACCCCGGCGGCAAGCGTCCAACGTCGCTCAATGCGGTTGATCATGGTGGCCTTCAAGGTTTCGATACGCTGCCACAGCCCCTCACCCTAGCCCTCTCCCCGTATGCGGGGACTTGTTCGGCGTTGGCCGCTTGGTCCTTCTCCCCGTTTACGGGGAGAAGGTGCCCGACAGGGCGGATGAGGGGCCTTCGCTCAGACGAAGTGAAGTCCCCGCCGTATCAATTCTTGCTCATGGCGGCGAGCCACTCGTCGATCCAGGCCTTGCGGTTGGCGGCCACCTCGTCAGACGACATCAAAAATGTCTTTTCCGGCGTCACCAGCTTGCCGAACGCCTCCGGTAGCGGCTCCTTGGTAGCGGCAACCGGCATCATCCAGTTGGTCGTCGGAATGATCGACTGGAACTCCGGCCCGGTAACGAAGGTGAGGAAATCCTTGGCAAGCGCCGGATCCTTGGCGCTCTTCGTGATGCCGGCCACTTCGATCTGGATATAGTGGCCTTCCGAGAACGAAGCCGCCTGGTACCGGTCGGTGCTTTCCGCAACCATGTGGTATGCCGGTGATGTCGTGTAGGACAACACCATCGGCGCCTCTCCCTTGGTGAACAGGCCGTAAGCTTCCGACCAGCCGGGCGTCACTGTCAGCACGCGGTCCTTGAGCTTCGCCCAGGCAGCACCAGCCTGGTCGCCATAAACCGACTTTACCCAGAGCAGCAGGCCGAGGCCCGGCGTCGAGGTTCGCGGGTCCTCGATGACGATCTTCTGGTTGGCATCGCCCTCGACCAGCTCCTTCAGGCTCTTCGGCGGCTTCTTCATCGCCTGCGTGTCATAGATCACGGCGAAATGGCCGTAGTCATAGGGAACGAAGGTATCGTCGCTGAAACCGCCGGGAACCTTGACCGCCGACGTATCGATCCCGTGCGGCGCGAAGAAGCCGGTCGCCTTGGCTTCCGAGACGAGGTTGGTATCGAGACCAAGCACGATATCGGCCTTGGAGGATGCGCCCTCGAGCTTCAACCGCGTCAAAAGCTCGACACCATCGGCGACGCTGACATAGGAGATCTTGCAGCCGCAGGTCTTCTCGAACGCTTCGGCGACCTTGGCGCCGGGACCCCATTCGCTGGTGAAGCTCTCATAGGTATAGACGGTCAGCACCTTGTCATGCGCGGAAGCGGAAAATGCGGTGGTGACTGCGGCAATAGCCGCGAGAAATGGAATGATTGCCTTGCGCATCCGCGCCTCCTTTAAATCCAGAATGGGAAGAGGGCGCTGAATTGTGCCGTCTAATCCCTCCGCCGGTACAAACCGGATCAGGTTCTTCGGGTTGGCCAGAGCCTCTCAGCCACAGATCCTGAAAGGACGAGCGGCACCCCGTTAGAGCAGGAGGAGGTTTAGACCTGAGCGAAATGCTTGGCAAGAGGGCACAAGCGGCGGGCGATTGTTGTGCGGCCGCCCCTCCCGATCAAAGGGCGATGGGGCTGTCAACGGTCCAAAGCGGCTACCGCGCCATCAATTGCGCTGCGCGTTTACAGCGGTTGTTACGGTAACGTACTTGCATGCCCCGCGCGCAGGGGACAACTTTCTTGCGCAGTGGCCCTGCGCCACCGCCTTCTGTTGAGGCTTTGCCATTTTGGCAGTCGAGATTTGTTTGAATATTCAGACATGACTTTGCGCGTCAGTTCTCAATGCAGACGCGCTTCTTCTCAGATCAAATTTGTCGCAGGAAGGAACCTGACAATGATAATGGAAGCTGACCGATCAAATTCGTCACGCTACGTGTCGAAGGGTTTTCCAATGAAACTTCTGGGGTCGTGCGTTGCGGTGGTGGCCTTTGCCGCTGGCCTGTCAGCCCCCGCGAGTGCACAGCAAACGACAGCAAAGCCAAACATCCTTCTCATAGTTTCCGATGACACCGGCTACGGCGATCTCGGCCCGTATGGTGGCGGCGAAGGACGGGGAATGCCGACGCCCAATATCGACAAGATGGCCGATCAGGGAATGACCTTCTACGATTTCTACGCTCAGCCGAGCTGCACGCCAGGTCGTGCTGCCATGATCACCGGGCGCATCCCCAATCGGAGCGGCATGACGACCGTAGCATTCCAGGGTGAAGGTGGAGGCCTTCCCGCGGCTGAGTGGACGCTTGCCTCTGTTTTGAAACTCGGTGGGTACGGCACCTATTTCACGGGCAAATGGCATCTGGGTGAGGCGGATTATGCGCTGCCGAACGCCCAGGGGTTCGACGTGATGAAGTATTGCGGCCTCTACCACCTCAATGCCTACACCTACGCCGACCCAACCTGGTTCCCTGATATGGACCCGAAGCTCCGGGCGATGTTCCAGAAGGTCACCAAGGGCGCACTTTCCGGTAAGGCCGGCGAAAAGGCGGTCGAGGACTTCAAGATCAATGGTCAGTATGTCGACACGCCCTCGGTGAGCGGTGCGGCAGGGGTTGTCGGCATTCCCTTCTTCGACAGTTATGTCGAAAAGGCGGCTCTTGAATTTCTTGACGACGCGGCAAAATCCGACAAGCCGTTCTTCATCGATGTCAACTTCATGAAGGTGCACCAACCGAACATGCCGGCACCGGAATTCGAGCATAAGTCGATGTCGAAGTCGAAATATGCCGACAGCATCGTCGAACTGGATACCCGCATCGGTCGCATCATGGACAAGCTTCATGAGACCGGCCTCGACAAGAATACTCTCGTCTTCTACACGACCGACAACGGCGCCTGGCAGGACGTCTATCCCGACGCCGGCTATACGCCATTTCGTGGCACCAAGGGCACGGTCCGGGAGGGTGGTAACCGCGTTCCCGCCATCGCAGTCTGGCCGGGCAAGATCAAGCCAGGCTCGAAGAATCACGACATCGTGGGTGGACTCGATCTGATGGCAACATTTGCTTCGGTTGCAGGGGTTGCTCTCCCCGACAAGGACCGCGAAGGCCAACCGACCGTCTTCGATAGCTTCGACATGTCGCCAATCCTCTTGGGGACCGGCAAGTCGGAACGCACCTCATGGTTCTATTTCACTGAGAACGAACTATCGCCCGGAGCTGCCCGCGTCGGCAACTACAAGGCGGTATTCAATCTGCGTGGTGACGATGGACAGCCGACTGGCGGCCTGGCCGTCGACAGCAATCTGGGATGGAAGGGTCCGGAAAAGTATGTCGCTACGGTCCCGCAAGTTTTTGACCTCTGGCAGGACCCTCAGGAGCGCTACGACATCTTCATGAACAACTACACCGAGCGCACGTGGACGATGGTGACGATCAGCGATGCCATCAAGCAATTGATGGCGACCTACGTCAAATATCCACCACGCAAGCTTCAAAGTGCGAGCTACTCCGGTCCGATTGAAATTTCGAGGTATCAGCAGTTCCAGTGGCTGCGAGATGAACTCGGCAAAGAGGGCTTCAGTCTCTCCATGCCGACTGGTAACTGAGCCGGCAACAGGGGGGAGCGGTGCTGTTTGGTTCGATCCGGACAGCGCCGCTCGACGTACCCATTCGCTGCGGAGTGCTTCAAGCCAATGCATCCGTCGATTGACAGCCGAGTGTCGACCTTCGGGGCTGGAAGCAGATATTCAACGTTTGACGTGAGGGGTGCGAAGCCCACTTGTGGACGCCCCTCGATGGAAAGATCAGGCCTCGGGTTCGTGGCAAACCACTTCGATGTTGTGCCCGTCCGGACCAATGACGAAAGCTGCATAGTAGTTCGCGTGATAGTGCGGACGCACACCGGGCGCACCATTGTCTTTGCCTCCAGCCTCCAGCGCTGCGCGATAGAAAGCTTCGACTTGCTGGCGATTCTCGGCCGTGAACGCCAAATGAAGATGCGCTGGCTTCTCCTCGGTTTGGTACAGGCACAATGAAGCCTTGCCCTTTGGGCTAAGCTCGACCCCGTATGTCGGAGCCCCCTCCGCGACAACAGCTACGCCGAGCGGTTCGAGTGCCCTGAGGAAGAACGCCTTGCTCGCTGAATAGTCGGTGACTCCGAATTTGACGTGGTCAAACATGAATTCTCCTGAAGAGTGTGGGCTTGCCTTGCGGAGAAGCCGCCGGAGAACGCCGACTGCTTTGCGGCCGCTTTGTGTCTCATGCTTTAATGGCATGTCTCAGCCATCAATGGCAAGGAACAGAGGGCGGGAGGGCCAGCGCTCCTTTGGGTAAACCCGCAGCGCCCGCAGATGCGGGATTTCAGATAGGGAGCGAAAGCTGATTGCCGGGTCTCCAGTTCGATCCACTCAAGAGCATCATCCCAACATGACCGCAATTAGCGCAAAGCCGTCTTAGCAGGTCGCTCCCGAACCTTGGGCCCTACCGGCGCATTGTGAAAGCTCCTTTTTGGTTCGTAATTGTCCCAGAACCGAGAGCGGCTATGCTAAAGCCGTTGCCTGTAACGATCGATGGGAAATCTAAGATGAAAACGGTCGAGCTTGCCTGCGTTGGAAGGCTTAAATGCCCCGATTGTGTGGCGGAAATACCAGCATGGAGATCATCTGGAATGAGCCAGATGTACCCGCATTTTTACTGCTCTCATTGTAACAATGCAATTCATCGTCAGAAAGACCGATGCCTCGTGTGGAACGATCAAAGTCTGGAGGTTTTGCAAGTCATTGCATCGTCACTTCCCGATTGCGAGTGCGGCGGCAAATTTGTGCCGGGAGCAAATCCGAAGTGTCGGACTTGTCACTACGAGTTTCGACATCAGTCATCACAGCTTGAGCGGCTGAGCGATCCACATATCATTCTGATCGACGGTACCGTGATGTACGGAGATGACGGACCTAATTATAAGGTGGTGATCACTCCCGGAGCGAGCGAGGGAGCAACTCCTGTCTTGGAACCACGCGGTAGGCCCAAAGGCGTCTAGCGAGATCCGATGACCGCAAATTGGCGAAAGCGGACGACCATCACCCCTTCTGGTGACAGTCAGCCCCTCAAGCCGCCGGTTTCTGCGGCAATCTGACCGCCTTCAGGCTGATGGCCGAGACAAGCGCGATCAGCGATATACCGACCGCCGTCAGGAACAGCGGCAGAAAGGCCGCTGTATAGCTTTCGGCGACCAACTGGCGGGCGGTCTCCGGCAGCGTCGACAGCACCAGCGGCGTCAGCTTCTCGATGTCGGCCACGCCTGGGATCGCCGTCGTACCGCGTGCGAGGCCGGCGGCGATGATGGCGCCGTAGATGGAGATGGCGATCGAGGCTCCCCCCATGCGCGACAGCGTGACGGCACCGGTGGCGGCCCCGACATCGCCACGGGATGCTATGTTCTGCACGGCGACGATCGGAACCTGCTGGCCGAAACCGATGCCGATGCCATGCAGGGCCATGACGGCGCAGATGACGAAGAGCGGCGTGCCCGGCTGAATCTGCGAGAAAATCAGCAATGCCAGGATTGTCAGGCTGGCGCTGACGATCGCAAACGGCTTGTAGCGACCGCTGCGCGAAATCAGCCGTCCGGCCGTCAGCGAGCCGCAGACGATGCCGCCGGTCAGCATGATGAAGAGCAGTCCGGCGAGCGACGGGCTCAGCCCCGTCGTCGTCTGCAGGAACAGCGCAAAATAGTTGACCATGCCGATGCCGACCGCGCCGCTTGCCAGCGAAATCACCAGCATCAGGCTGAAGGTCGGATTGGAAAACAGCGCCAGCGGCACGATCGGCTCAGGCGCCCGCCGCTCGACAAAAACCCACATCGTGGCGCAAAGCGCACCGATGGCAACGATCATCAAACTGCCGAACGACAAAACCGAGCCGAACAGTTCCGCGCTGTCGCCGAGAAGCACGACCATGGTGACCGCGCCGGCCAGAAGCAGCGCGCCGGCATAGTCGATCGTCGGCCGGCGCGTCGGGCGGCGATAGGGCAGGAAGACGAAAAGGCCGGCAAGCACCGCGATGCCGATCGGGATGTTGATCAGAAAGATCGAGCGCCAGCCGAACAGGTCGCTCATCGTGCCGCCGAGCACCGGGCCGACGGCGCCCGACGCCATCAGCACGAGGCTGGAATAGCTCTGGTATCTGGCCCGCTCGCGCGGCTCGAACAGATCGGCGGTGATGGAGAAGATCGACACCATGATGCCGCCGCCGCCGAGCCCCTGCAGCACGCGCGCCGCGATCAGCGTGTTCATCGAGACGGCGAGACCACAGGCAATCGAGCCCAGTGTGAAGATCGTCACAGCCGCGACCATCACATATTTGCGTCCGAACAGGTCGCCGAGCTTGCCGTAGAGCGGCATCACCGCGCAGGTGGCGAGCAGATAGGCCGAGCCGATCCAGCCGAAACGCTCCATCTCGCCGAACTCGCCGACAATGGTCGGCAGCGCGGTTGCGACGATCTGGTTGTCCAGCGTCGCCATGAACAGCGCCGTCATCAGGAAGAAGAAAAGCGTAAGACGGAGCGCGGGGCTCGAAACGAGCGGCGCCGGCGTGACGTGCATGTCCATGGGAGGATTCCGGTTGCGTTGCGCAATTTATGTGCTGTTAGCATATAATTGTCAACAGCACGTTTGTGCAAAGCGCATATTCGCGCTTTATGAAGACCCGCGGCTTTGCTATTGTCGCCCCATGGAACACGCAATTTCACCGATCGAACCCGAAACCGGTCTGAGCGAAGCGGAGGCAAACCGCGCCTCGATCAGCCGGTCGATGGGTCGCTGGCGGCTGATGGTCGGCCGGCGGGTGCTGGCTCGTCTCGCCATCGACAATGTCGCCCCAGGCCTCGAAATCACCCATCTCGATGTTCTCGACGCCGTTTGGCGAGCCCGGCCGGAAGGCGAGGTAACGGTCGGCACCATCGCCGAGATGATGCGGATCGACCCGTCGCGCGCCAGCCGCATCGTCGCCGACATGGTGACCCGCGGCGCGCTCCGCCGCGAAGCCTCGCAGGCCGATGCCCGGCGCATCATCGTCGTCATGACCGAGCTTGGAAACAAGCTGATGCTGGAAATCAAGGCGGTCAAGCGCGGCGTCATCGAAAGCATCCTGGCTGACTGGCCGGAAGAAGACGTGACCGCATTTGCCGGCCTGTTCGATCGGTTCGTCACTTCCTTCGAGCACGTCCATCTGGCCCGCGAGAAGGAAAACGCCGGCCGCAACAACGAGCCGCCTGCCCCGTAGGTGCCCTAAATTCTGCAAAGCATGGCAGGACGACTTGGTCTCCCTCTTCTCCCCAACGGGGAGAAGGTGCCCGAAGGGCGGATGAGGGGGGCGAAGGCAATTTCAAGACAACCTCCATGTGGCTCCGGCTTCGCCGAAGCCCCCCTCATCGCCTCGCCTCCGCTCGGCACTTCTCCCCGCTGGGGAGAAGAGGCCGCACCTTTCGTCCCGACCCCGATGCAAATACACGCCTGCCCCTTCCCCTTGCGCCCCTGTTTACGCTATGGCCTTGCGCCATGAGCAAACAGGCTTTTGTAATCTTGATGGGCGGCCCGCTGACGCCGACGAATCGGCTGACCGGCCATCTGAAGGGTGCCCGCGTAATTGCGGCCGATGGCGGCATGCGGCATGCGAGCGCGCTTGGCCTGAAACCGGAACTCTGGGTCGGCGATTTCGATTCCACGCCGGAAGCCCTGATCGACGAGTGGCCGGACGTGATCCGCGAGCCCTACCCGCCCGCCAAGAACGAGACGGATGGCGAGATTGCCGTGGCCGGTGCCCTCGAGCGCGGCGCGAAAAAGCTCGTCTTTGCCGGCGCGCTCGGCGGCGAACGCAGCGACCATGCCGTCATGCATCTGCTCTATGCCGCCAAGCTTGCCGAAGACGGCATCGACGTGCTGCTCACCTCCGGCGAGGAGGAAGCCTATCCGCTGCTGCCGGGATCACGCGAGATCGACCTGCCGAAGGGCAGCCTGTTTTCCATCCTCGGGCTCGACACGCTGACCGGCCTTTCGATCGAAGGCGCCCGTTACCCGCTCAAGGATTTTCATCTGCCGTTCGGCTCCTCGCGCACCGTTTCCAACGTCGCCGAAGGCACCGTCCGCTTCACCCTTTCCTCCGGCCGGGCGCTCATCCTCGCCCGTCCTTACGACCTTTCGGGAGCCTGACCATGGCACCACCCATTCTGAAACTCGACGATATCTTCCTCTCCTTCGGTGGCACGCCGCTCTTGGCCGGCGCCAACCTGCAGGTCGAGCCCGGCGACCGCATCTGCCTCGTCGGCCGCAATGGTTCAGGCAAATCGACCCTGATGAAGATCGCCGCCGGCCTTGCCGAACCACAGACCGGCGAGGTTTTCCGCCATCCCTCCGTCACCATCCGTTACCTCAATCAGGCCCCCGATTTCGACGGCTTCGACACGGTGCGCGCCTATGCCGAAGCGGGCCTCGGGCCTAGCGACGATCCCTACCGCGTCGCCTATCTGCTCGAACATCTGGGCCTGACAGGCGACGAGGACCCGACGCAACTCTCCGGCGGTGAATCCCGCCGCGCAGCGCTTGCCCGCGTCATGGCGCCGGAGCCGGACATCCTGCTCCTCGACGAACCGACCAACCATCTCGACCTGCCGACCATCGAATGGCTGGAAGGCGAGTTGATCAAGAGCCGCTCGGCCCTTGTCGTCATCTCGCATGACCGTCGCTTTCTCGAAAAGGTCTCGACTGCCACCGTCTGGCTCGATCGCGGCCAGTCCCGCCGCCTCAGCCAGGGCTTCGCTTTCTTCGAGGCATGGCGCGACAAGGTGCTGGAAGAGGAAGAGCTCGAACAGCACAAGCTCGGCAAGGAAATCGAGCGCGAGGAACACTGGCTGCGCTACGGCGTCACCGCCCGCCGCAAGCGCAACATGCGCCGCCTCGGCGCGCTGCAGGACCTGCGCGCCAAGCATCGCGGCCATAACGGGCCGCAAGGTTCCGTTCAGGCGACGGTTTCCGACGCCCGCGAATCCGGCAAGCTGGTGATCGAAGCAGACCAGATCACCAAGACCTATGGCGAGCGCTCGATCGTCGCCCCCTTCTCGATCCGCGTCCATCGCACCGATTGCATCGGTCTCGTCGGCCCGAACGGTGCCGGCAAGACGACGCTCTTGAAGATGCTGACCGGCCAGATCAAGCCCGACAGCGGCTGGGTCAAGCTCGGCACCAATCTCGAAATCGCCACCCTCGACCAGCGCCGCGAGGACCTGAACCTCGAGGATACGCTCGCCCATTACCTCACCGACGGCCGCGGCGACAACCTGCTGGTCAACGGCGAACAGCGCCACGTCACCGGCTATATGAAGGAATTCCTGTTCCAGCCCGAACAGGCCCGCACGCCGATCAAGAATCTCTCCGGCGGCGAGCGCGCAAGGCTGATGCTCGCCCGCATCCTGTCGCGCCCGACCAACCTTCTTATCCTCGACGAACCGACCAACGACCTCGACATCGAGACTCTGGACCTGCTTCAGGAAATCGTCGCCGGCTTCTCCGGCACCGTCATCCTCGTTTCCCACGACCGCGACTTCCTCGACCGCACCGTCACCTCGACCATCGCGCCTGCCAATCCGGACGCGCCCGACGGCCGCTGGATCGAATATGCCGGCGGCTATTCCGACATGATGGCGCAGCGCAAGGGCGCATTGGACGAGAAGAAGCGCACTGAGAAGGCGGAGAAAGCCAAATCCGGCGACAATGGCGGCTCAACCGCCGCCCCGAAGGCCGGCAAGGGTAAACTCTCCTTCAAACAGAAGTTCGCGCTGGAAAACCTGCCGAAGGAAATGGAGAGGGCCGAAACCGAAATCGCCAGGCGCGAAAAGGAAATGGCCGACCCCAACCTCTTTTCGAAGAACCCAACCCGCTTCTCGGCGGTCGCCGCCGAACTCGAAAAACTCCGCGCTTCCATCACCAGGATGGAAGAGGAATGGCTGGAGCTGGAAATGTTGCGGGAAGAGATCGAGGGGTAAAACACTCCTCCACAGCGCCGCGCCTCATTCATGACGCCACAGTACATGACACGACGTATTTCTGCACTGGGTTGCCCCTCACCCTAGCCCTCTCCCCGCGTGCGGGGAGAGGGGATGACGGAGATGGCCGCTTGTTCCTTCTCCCCGTCTCGACGGGGAGAAGGTGCCCGATAGGGCGGATGAGGGGCGATTGTCGTGCACCTTGTCAGGAAGCGCAAAGGACGCTGTAGCACTTTAAATTTGCTGCATAATTGCGACGCCGGAATTATTGAGTACCCAGGCGATCCCGCGCCACGGCAAGTCGTATCGACAGACCCTCTGGCTTCCAATCACGGACAATCTCACCGCCCAGCTGGTTTCGCACCGTCGCCTTGCCAAGCAACGTGCCGAACCCCTCTCCGTCAGCCTGCCGATCGACTGGCGGCCCACCGCGCTCGGTCCATGTCAGGATAAAGCGGTCTGCCTCCTCGCGGCAGGCGATATTGAGGACGCCTTCGGCAACGGACAAGGCGCCGTATTTGGCAGCGTTCGTCGCAAATTCGTGCAGCAGCAATGCAAAGCTCGTAACGGCGGCCCCACCGATGGGAATATCCGGACCGGTGACAACGGCACGAGGCTGAGGAATGTCTAGGCCGGTACGATAGGGCGCCAGGATCGTTTCGATCAACCGATGCAGCGTCGTGCTCTGCTCGGTTCTTCCGCTCGCCTCGGAGGTCGATGGAACCGTCAGCGCATGGGCTTGCGCCAGCGCATTCAGCCGGTCTCGAACGGCCGAGGCAAGCTCCGCCGGCGTGCTTTCCGAACGCGCGCTGAGGGAGACGACGCCGCTCGCCAGCGCGAACAGATTCTTGACGCGGTGATCCATTTCCCGAATGAGAAGGTGCTGCTGTTCCTCCGCACGCCGGCGCTCGGTGATATCGCGCGCGATCTTCGAAGCGCCGATAACCCTGCCGTCACGACTTCTGATCGGAGACACCGACAGGGAAATCTCGACAAGGGTCCCGTCCTTGCGCCGCCGGATGGTCTCGTAGTGGTCGATGCGTTCGCCGCGGTGAATGCGGGCCAGGATTTCCGGTTCCTCGTTGTGCCGATCCAGCGGAATCAAAATGGTGACAGGTTTGCCGATGATTTCAGCTGCGGTATAGCCAAACAGACGCTCCGCGCCACGGTTCCAGCTGATGATCGTGCCCTTGAGATCCTTGGCAATGATCGCATCGTCCGAGGATTCGACGATGGCGGAAAACCGTTGTGCCGCCTCATCGACGATTGTCCGTTCCGTGAGGTCGACCAGCATATTGACGGCGCCGGTGAGATTGCCGTCCTCATCAAAGAGCGGGGTTGGAAATGCCAGGAAGGAAATACGCGTGCCATCGGGGCGTTCGGCGATCGCTTCCAACCCTCGATTGGCGCGCCTTTCCTTCAGCGCTGTGGCCATCGGGCACTCGTCGTGAGGCAAAGGCGTGCCATCGGGCCAATACAGCTTCCATGATCCGCAGAATTCGCTTTTGCCGACCTCCGGTCGAACGCCCCACATTTCGACGGCAGCACTGTTATAGAACGTTATCCGGCCCCTCGCATCCGTCATGTAGATCGGCTCCGGAAGGGCCTCGAGAATGTGTTGAACGTTCACATCCACAGCAGAAGAATGCTTCTGCCTCTTGTCGGAAAACGGTGTTTCGATACTCCCGGCATCGTCATTCGTTGGGCCGAGCAATAGTGAGCTCATTCGTTACTCCGTAGGCGCCTCGATCGGCTTTCTGCGGCCGGGAATTTATTCGCAAAGGCATAGGATGATAATCTTTCCGCAAGCTCATGTATATCGCTGATGTGGTCGTCGGAAAGACCTTCTGGCCGCTCTGTCAACGGCCGCCACCGCGCCGCATCCCCCCGGAAACGCATCCCCGCAAATCCCCGCCCTCTGCACCTGTGCCACAATCCTCCCGTCCTGCCACGGATACACCGGTTTGCGTTGCCGGCGAGGCGGGACCGGTGCCCGGAGGGTTTGGCGGAACGCGCGCGAAATCCCTGGGGCTGCGTGAAAGGCGGTTCTCCTCCGGTTCGTTAATGAACCGGGCGTGCCGGGCCATCACGCCGTCTTTTGACGGTCCAGGATGTGCTCCGCCTCATTGAAAAGCCCGGCGGATAAGCGGCCGGGCCGGGGCATTGGAGGCCTCTCCCTCAAAAGAGAGGCGCAGAAGAACCTGAGAAGCGTGGCAAAAGACACCGAAGCGGGGCACATCGCGTGTCACCTATTCTACCTTACCTGAGGCACCCGATGTGCCCCGGCCGATACCGCCGCGCCTTTGGCCGGTGAAACTTGCAGATGGTTCAGGCCACGGGCGAGAAAGCGCCGCGTGAATGCAAGCGCATGCGCAGGTTATGGTGATGACATATCGGCGGTCGCGCCAATGCCTCGGCCGTCGTTCGGCGGGAGCTGCTCCGCAACATCGATCCGTCCGAACACGCCGATCCTCTTGCCCCGATAGGGCGCGTCCAGGATCCGGCGATAGGCGGAAACCTCCTTGGGGTCTTTGTAGATGACGACGGCCAGACCATTTGGGTGCAGTGCAGACCAAGCCTCAAGCTCGCGTGGCGGCACATCGGCGATCGGTCTTTCAAGGCCCGCCAGAAAGCCCAGCTCGGCATGATAGTTGCTCACAAAGGCCCAGTCTTTGTCCTGGTTCGCCTGAACGTAGGTGGCGATCGGCGTGAGATCGTAGCGCGTCAGGAAGGTCAGGGCGGCGGCGGCTTGTCCCGCAACGATCAGGCTGACCATGACAACCGTCGTCCGCGCCAGCTTTCGCGTGGAGACGCTTTGAAGGCAAAGTGCGATGAGGAGCACAACGCCCGGCATCAGCGGCATGAGGTAATGCGGCTGCTTGTTGCTGACCAGGCAATAGCAGAGGAACGTCGGCACGATCCAGGATGCGAGGAACCGCTTTCCCTCGGTGTCCAGAAGGCTGCCGCGCAGCCTGGCGGCGCCCCGCCAGAAATCGGGGATGAAAATCCATGGAAGGAACATCACCGGCAGAAGCGGAAGATAGGCGTAGAACGGCGCCACATGGGCATCGAGACTGCCGGTCACGCGACCGGCTGTCTGTTCCCACAGCAGCCAATAGGCAAAATTGGCGTCGGCACGGGCCAGCACCGGGATCAGCCAGGCAAGCACGATGACAAGAGCGATGGCACCGGCGAGCATGTTGCCTGCGTACCAGGTGCGGATACTGCCGATATTTTTTGCCCAATAGGGAGCAAGGAGGATGGGAAAGAAGATGCAGAATGGGGCAAAGGGCCCCTTGGCGAGACCTCCCAGACCCAGGGAAACGCCGATCAGGATGATGTGGCGCCATTGTCTTTCACGGGAATAAAGGACGATGCCGATCAACGACAACAGCACGAAAACGGTCAATGTCGTGTCGAACATGACGACGGTGCTGTAGGCGAGAAACGGCACGCTGGCGACCATGATCAGCCTGGTGCGGTTGTTGTCGTCAAGAACCTCCGGAAAAAGCATGCGGCCGAGCACGCCGGTGAGATAGACGCTGACCAGCGCCGACAGGACAACCGGTATGGTTGCGGCCCAGCGGCTCACGCCGAGAACGGCCCAGGACGCGTTGATCAGCCAGAACAACAGAGGCGGCTTGTGGTGGTAGGGCTGGAAGTTGAGTGTCAGCGGCTCAAGCCAGCCCTGACGCAGATACATTTCCCATGCGACGCTCATGTAGCGCGTCTCGTCGACCGGCAAGAGCGGTCTGAAGCCGATCGCGGCGGCGTACAGGAGAAGTATCGTTGCCGGTAGCCAAAGTAGCGTTGTCAGCGCAGTCCGCTTCATTCGTGCCGTCCGTGTCCATCTGCGATCTGGTAGGCCGGACGCTAGGACATCGCGGCATTGCCTGCTGTTCCTGGCGGGTAAATCCAATTCACCTGACAGTAACCTGAACGACAGCAAATTTGCTGACGGGACGAACCGACCGGATTGGTCATTCAAGATTTTGAGGAGAACATTCATGGGAACGCACGAGCGTAAATCGTCCCCTCACACGCACCTCTGGCTCAACGCCGCCACCCGCCCATGCCAGACGACAAGGCAGGGCGCGATCACCAGTTCCATCCCCAGCCCGAGCAGATGCCCGGCCGATGGTTCGCCGGCAATCAGCAACGAGAGAAACCGCGCCAGCCCGCCGCAGAACGTGAGGATTGCCAGGAGCCGGATGCGCTCCGTCTTCTTTTCGATCGCTGGAATGCATGTGTACCAGCCGATCCCGAAGGCGAGGAAAAGGCCGGACAGGAAACGGACATGGCTGTCGAGATCGGCGGGACCCGCCTTGACACCAAGAAACCCGGCACCGGTCACGACACCGCATACGCCGGCGAATACCGGCAATATGGCGAGAACGGCGACGGTCACCTGCAGCAACCGGCGCTGCCGGAAATCCGTCGGGCTGATTTGGTAAGCCAGGCTGGGCATCGCGCATTCTCCAGAGACATCAGCGATACGACAGTCGGCGCGCGCCAGTTTCAGACTGCGGCTACACATCGGCGTGAACACAATAGTTAGTAATCTGCTTAACTATCTCTTGTGCGTAGCATCACGTCGTGATACTTAGGCATATGCTTAACCAATCAAACCAACTTGATCTCATGTTCCAGGCGCTCGCCGATCCGGCGCGGCGCATGATGGTGGACCGGCTCTGCCGCGGACCGGCTTCGGTCAGCGAACTGGCCGGACCGCTCACCATGTCGCTGCCCTCGGTGATGCAGCACCTGCAGGTGCTGGAACTGAGCGGCCTCGTCCATTCGCGGAAGATCGGACGGGTCCGCACCTGCACGATCGACCGCCAGGTGTTGACCCAGGCGGAACAATGGATCTCCGACCGCCGCGCATTGTGGGAACGCCGCCTCGATGCGCTGGGGGAGTATCTCGCCGACAACCCGGAAGAGCCAGAGCCTATTCAAACAGCGGCAAATCAAGGGAGTGAAACATGACCGACCGCAGCGTGACCCATGCCAGTTTCGTCATAGAGCGCGTCTACGACGCCTCGCCCGCCCGCGTCTTTGCGGCCTTTTCCGACCCGGCCGCCCGCGACCGCTGGTTCGTGAAATCCGACAGCTGGCCGATTGCCGAATACACCTTCGACTTCCGCGTCGGCGGCCGCGAATCCGGCCGCTTCAGCCCGGACGGCACGATGATGGTCTACAACGAAACCATCTATCAGGACATTGTACCGGACAACCGGATGGTCTTCGCCTACACCATGATGATCGGCGACAAGCGGATATCCGCGTCGCTCGCCACCGTCGAACTGAAATCAGAGGGTAAGAAAACCCGGCTTTTCTACACCGAACAGGGCGCCTTCCTCGATGGGCTCGACCAGGTCGCCGATCGCGAAAAAGGCTGCCGCGATCTCTACGAACAGCTCGCCGTGGAACTCGAGCGCGACACGGCGACCGCCTGAAACAGACATGGATGAAAGGAGACCGTCATGACTGAACGATCAACCAAACATTCCACCATCGTGCTTGAACGCACCTACGACACTTCACCGGCGCGCGTCTTTGCCGCTTGGTCCAATCCCGACGCCCTCCTGCGCTGGGGCTCACCCAGCGAAGGCTGGGATGTTGCCTATGAGCGTTTCGACTTTCGCACCGGTGGCAGCGATGTCAGCCGGTTCGGTCCGAAAGGTGGACCGGTCTTCGTGAACGAGACCTTCTATCAGGACATCGTGCTCAACACGCGCATTGTCTCAGCGAGCAATATGACGTCGGATGATAAGCGACTTTTCGCCGGCCTGCTCACCGTCGAGTTCATCGCCGCCGGCAAGGCTTGCCGGATGGTTATGACCGAACAGGGCGTCTTCCTTGACGGTCACGACAAGCCGGAAAACCATGAGGCCGGCTGGAACGAGATGCTCGACAATCTCGGCATCGAACTCAAGCGCACGCAGGCCGCCGCCTGATCTGATATCGCCACCCCGGTCCGGCGCATGTACGCGCCGGAACGACATTGATTTTCGCGCGGACAGGCGCTATTTAAGCATCTCGTGGTGATTTGGCCGGCCGGCTTGCAGCCACGTTAAATAAGTCGCTAAAGGGCCGTGCATGCGCAAGCAAGCGGGCCCGGTAGCGATTCATCGTTGCCGGTTTTTTTGTGCCGGCCAGTCCGTAGCCACCTGTCCGTAGACCCGAGTGTTGCCCATGCCCATCAAGATTCCCGACACGCTGCCCGCCTTCGAAACCCTCGTCAAAGAGGGCGTGCGGGTGATGACCGAAACCGCGGCGATCCGTCAGGACATTCGCCCGCTGCAGATCGGGCTCTTGAACCTCATGCCGAACAAGATCAAGACCGAGGTCCAGATGGCGCGCCTCGTCGGCGCCTCGCCGCTGCAGGTCGAGTTCACTCTCATCCGGCTCGGCGGACACAAGGCCAAGAACACGCCGGAGGAGCATCTGCTCGCCTTCTACGAGACCTGGGAAGAAGTGAAGCACCGGACATTCGACGGCCTGATCATCACCGGCGCGCCGGTCGAGACGCTGGACTATGAGGACGTCACCTACTGGAACGAAATGCGTGAAATCCTCGACTGGACGCACACCCATGTCCATTCGACGCTCAACATCTGCTGGGGAGCGATGGCGGCCATCTATCATTTCCATGGCGTGCCGAAATACACGCTGAAGGAAAAGGCTTTTGGCGTCTATCGCCACCACAATCTCAATCCGTCCTCGCCCTATTTGAGCGGCTTCTCCGACGATTTCCAGATTCCGGTGTCGCGCTGGACCGAGGTGCGCCGCGCCGATATCGAGAAAAAGCCAGAGCTCGAAATCCTGATGGAATCCGACGAGATGGGCGTCTGCTTCGTGCATGAGAAGGCAGGCAACCGGCTCTACGTCTTCAACCATGTCGAGTATGATTCGACCTCACTGTCGGACGAATATTTCCGCGACGTCGATGCAGGCGTACCGATCAAGATGCCGCACAACCATTTCCCCCACAACGACCCGGAACTGCCGCCGCAGAACCGCTGGCGCAGCCACGCCCATCTGTTGTTCGGCAACTGGATCAACGATATCTACCAGACGACGCCTTATGATCTGGCGGATATCGGGAAGGACAGGCGGTGATCGCAAATCTGGAAATCCGCCCGATCGAACCCGGCGACGAACAGAACTGGCGTCGTCTGTGGAAGGCCTACCTCGCCTTCTATGAAACCACGTTGCCGGAGGACATCTACACCCTCACCTTCTCGCGGCTTACAAGCGGCGAAGCACACGAATATGCCGGCTTGCTGGCCGTGCTGAACGGCAAGCCTGTGGGCCTTGCGCATTTTCTGTTTCACCGCTCCTGCTGGCACAGGAATTCCATCTGCTACCTGCAGGACCTGTTCGCCGATCCGGACGTGCGCGGACAGGGCATCGGCCGCGCACTGATCGGAGCCGTTTATGCGCGGGCCAACGCGGAACGCGCCGGGGATGTCTACTGGATGACCCAGGAGTTCAACGCCACCGCCCGCACGCTCTATGACAGGATCGCCGAAAAGACGCCTTTCATCGTCTACCAGAAGACGTTTTGATACGAATGTGCTGTCTTCGCATCGGAAGACGTTGGAATACCCACGGCTCCCAATCGGCCGTGAATTGTATGACTTTTCGGTTGCCGCCATCGGCGAAATGACGCAGTTTGCCGTCGAGGGCAGTGGAGGAAGAATGGCCGTGCAGACAGAGACTGAAGTATTCGGCCATATGCCATCCGGCGAACCGGTGCACCGCGTTGTCATCAGGGGCGGCGGGCTGACGGCGCATGTCCTCACCTGGGGCTCGGTCATCCAAGACCTGCGCCTCGACGGCCATGCAGCCCCCTTGGTGCTCGGCTTCGAGAATTTCTCCGATTATCTGGCGCATTCCCCCTATTTCGGTGCGACGCCCGGCCGCAATGCCAACCGCGTCGGCGGTGGCCGCTTTGCAATCGACGGCACGGCCTATCAGCTGGAATGCAATGAAAAGGGCGTGACCCACCTGCACGGCGGCAGCGACGGTATCGCCAAGCGCCTCTGGACGATCGTCGAGCAGGCCGAAGATCGCGTCGTGCTTCAGATCGTCGATCCCGATGGCCGGGCCGGCTATCCCGGCAATTGCACTGTCACCTGCACCTATATGGTGAGCGCCGGCGGCGTCCTCAATGTTCTCTATGAAAGCACGACCGACCGCGCCACGATCTGCAACGTCTGCCAGCACAGCTATTTCAATCTCGACGGCTCCGCCGATGCGCTCGGCCACGACGCGATGATTGCCGCCAACACCTATCTGCCGACAAACGAACTGCAGGTGCCGACCGGCGAAATCCGTACTGTCGAGGGCACCGCCTTCGACCTGCGCGCCATGACGCCGATGCGCCGCCAGCAAGAGGGCGACAAGATCGGCTACGATCATAATTTCTGCCTGTCCGACACCCGCGGCCCCAAGCAATCCGTCGCTCTCGTCCGCAGCATCAATTCCGGCGTCTCCTTGGAAGTGCGCACCACCGAGCCCGGCGTGCAGTTCTACACTGGTTTCAAGATGAACGTTCCCGTTCCGGGTCTCGAAGGCCGCCGCTACGGCCCCTTCGCTGGTTTTTGTCTGGAAACCCAGATCTGGCCCGACGCCGTCAATCACGCGAACTTCCCGGAAGCCGTACTGCGGCCGGGCGAAACGCTGCGGCAGGAAACCGACTACGTCTTTACCAGGAGCTGACCCGGCAAACGTTCACGAGGCTGCCGGTCAATCGAAAGGTTGATGGCATCTGGATGTCCGTGCGATCGGCGCGACGAGCGATCACCACCGAAAGGTCCCTGTCGGGGCGCGATTTTGACACACGGCAAGCGAATACCCTGGGTTTTCGCGCCGAAACCGGCTTTGATGAACTCATCAAGGCGGATATCGATGAGAAAATGGGTGGGAGGATTCAGGCGATGACAATAACGGAACACGGCAAGATCGCACTGGTCACTGGCGGCGGCACCGGCATCGGCCGGGCAATCGCCGAGGCTCTTCTGAAAAACGGCTTCACCGTCGTCATCTCGGGTCGCCGCTTCGACATTCTCCAGGCCGCCGCCAGGGAACTTTCCGCCCTAACGGGTGGCACGGCCCGGGCGTTCGCCGCCGATGTCGGCGATCCGCAATCGGTCGCCACCCTGTTTTCGACCATCCGTCATGATTTCGGCCGTCTCGACCTGCTCGTCAACAATGCTGGCATGGGCCTGCCGGCCGTGCCGATGGAAGACATCACCTTCGAGCAGTGGAACGCGATCGTGGCTGCCAACCTGACCGGCGCGTTTCTCTGCACCCAGCAGGCGATGAAGCTGATGAAGGCGCAGACGCCGCGTGGCGGGCGCATCATCAACAACGGCTCCATCTCCGCCTCGACGCCACGCCCGATGTCGGCACCCTATACGGCAACCAAGCACGCCATCGCCGGCCTCACCAAATCCACGGCGCTCGACGGCCGCCCCTTCGACATCGCCTGCGGCCAGATCGACATCGGCAATGCCTCGACGGAAATGACATCGAAGATGAGCGGCGGCGTGCTGCAAGCCAACGGCGAAATCGCCTCCGAACCCACCATTCCGGCCAATCTCGTCGCCGACGCCGTCGTCTACATGGCCGGCCTGCCGCTGAGCGCCAACGTGCTGACGATGACGGTTATGGCGACGCAGATGCCGTATGTAGGGCGAGGGTGAAGGGGAAGACTGGAATAGCGACGCCGAAAAGTTACCTCTTGTTCTAAGCTGCCATTCTTGCGTAACGCCCGTTGATCCAGTCCCAAGCATCTTTGGGAAGCCAACCTTGATAATCGCGGGTCACACCGATTACGAGGAAGAAGTCATTTTTGTCGACATGCGGTTCGAGCCGGGTCCAGATACCTTCGGCCGTTAGGCCGCTATCAACGAGCCACGTCGATCCAAGAAAGTGCCACCAATCTCCACAGTTTTTGATGGCCTCGTGTAGCCCCTCATAATTCTGGCCCGGGCGCTTTAGGTCGTAGTTGATCGCGTAAATCACGTTTGGCCTCCTCGAGGCTGTTGTATTGTATTTAGAATGGCAGCCCGGAACGCCCGGCCTGCCATGATTCTTGTCCTACTTCTTATTCGGACGCTGCGTGAGAGCCGACGCTGCGGCTGTCTTGGCAGCCTTGCTCGAGTTGGGGTTGCTGAGCACCTTTGCGGCCGCGGTCGCGGCCTTCGCGCTCGTCACTTCTTTGTTCGCCATAAAAATCACCTCCTTCCATGGCAGTTAGGAGTTAATTGGGTCACGCTCCTGTCGTGAGCTTGACATTCGACTTGACGCGGGAATCCATCCGTGATTCCCTCTGTTTCAGATATGAGACGTCTCATACAAGAGACGATTTGTGTTTCACTTATGAAACATTAAGCCGAGTCGCATCGCTGAGTCAACAGCGCGCGCACAGCATGGGTTTGCAATGAGTTTAGAGATTGAAAAACTTGGAGAAATGGTCGCGCAGCGACGTGCAACGCTAGGAGTGCGGGCAGCCGCTAAGGAAATTGGAATCAGTCCCGCCACCCTCTCACGAATCGAAAACGGCAATGTTCCTGACTTGGTAACATTCGCCGCCATCTGCAAATGGTTGGGGCAAGAACCCGCGAAATTTCTTGGAATGCAGTCAGCAGAGGCATCCACTAAACCGGCAGCAAGTGTCCACCTCCGGAAAAAGAAAACTACTTCGGTTGATACTGCGACCGCATTGGGTGCGATGATCATTGCAGCCCAAAACGCTCTGTTAGACCGCGAGACCGTCTGAAAAAATGCGGCGTGGCTTCAAAACTCAAGCTGAACAGATTTCCGAAACCCTCAGGAAAAATCAAAGTCTGACGGTTTTGAATAAGTTTGAGCCAAAGCTTTTTCTCCAATCTTTAGGTGTCGTCGTGTGGACCCCAGTTGAGGTTCCAGGTTTGGAGGCCAGGCACTTAGAACAGCTTACGGTGAAGGACCCTGATAGCTGGTCGGGCGTAGCGATACGCATAGGCGAGCAGACAGTGATCATTGTGAATTCAACGCATCCGGAGACGCGACAAGCTAACACCTTAATGCACGAATGGGCGCATATAGAACTGCGTCACAAACCGAACCGCGTCGATCGGTCGGAAGGGGGCCTTCTCCTTTTAAGCGACTACCCTGCAGAGTTTGAAGAAGAGGCCGATTGGCTTGCCGCCTCAGTGCTGCTACCGCGCGCAGGTTTGATGCACTGTAAAAGTCGCGGCATGCATAACGACGATATCGCTCGCCACTATGGCGTGAGTTCAGAACTTACCAATTGGAGGGTGAGGATGACGGGCGTTGAACGCCAGATTAGTGCAAGACGTCGATAAGTTGATTGCCGCGTCCGCGCAGCCACGATTGTGCATCCGTGAGATCTCAACCGGACCTTAAAACACAAAAGCCCCGGCGAACCGAGGCTTGCAGCGTCTGGAAGAATGGAGCGGGTGAGGCGATTCGAACGCCCGACCCCAACCTTGGCAAGGTTGTGCTCTACCCCTGAGCTACACCCGCTCATCAACCTCGGTCCGGGGGTAGTCGGTGGACCGTGGCGTCGCTGCGTTGTTGCTTGCGGCGACGGGCGCTATATGGCCCAGCCGTTTTTCAAATGCAACAGGGAAATGACGACTTGTGGAAGAAATTTTTGACGGAATGTCGCAAGGCCCTGAAAACAACGCGTTTTGCAGCCTGCATCCTGTGAATGATTGCGCTTGTTTGCCCTTCGCCGTAAGGGAAGACCGTCATTTTTCGAGCGAAGGAAGCCGTCATGAGTGAAATGCAGCCGAAGACACAGGACGAATTGTTCCAGTTTCTGGACAGCCTCGGCATTCAGCACAAGACCATGTGGCACGAACCGGTTTTCACCGTCGCCGAATCGGTTGCGCTGCGCGACGAAATTCCCGGCGGCCACACCAAGAACCTGTTCGTGAAGGACAAGAAGGACAATTATTTCCTTCTGACCGTCGAGGAAAACGCGACGGTGGACTTAAAGACGGTGCACACGCTCATCGGCGGCGCCAGCAAGGTCTCCTTCGGCCGGCCGGAAAAGCTGATGGAATATCTCGGCGTCATTCCCGGCGCCGTCACCGCTTTCGGCGTGATCAACGACATCGGCCAGAACGTGAAGATCATCGTCGACGAAGAGCTGATGAAGGACGAGATCGTCAACTGCCATCCGCTCGTCAACGACGCAACGACCTCGATCGCTTCGAAGGACCTCATGCGCTTTATCGAGGCGACAGGACACGAACCGCTTGTCTTGAAAGTGACGTCCTGACATACGATCTTTGACGCAAGAAAGTCAGACGGACGAGGATGTCCGCGAGGAGACACGATGAGCGGCAACGACAATCCCTATGCAGCATCCTACGGCAACCAGATGACGGCGACGGCCAGCTATGGCGCAGCACCGGCGCAGACGGCGGCAACGACCCCGGCGGCAGTGCCGGCCGCCGATCTGATCAAGGAAACGACGACCGCCAGTTTTTCCCGCGACGTTCTCGAAGCCTCCCGCCAGCAGCCGGTCCTCGTCGATTTCTGGGCACCCTGGTGCGGCCCCTGCAAGCAGCTGACGCCGGTAATCGAGAAGGTCGTCACCGAGGCGCAGGGACGCGTCCGGCTGGTCAAGATGAACATCGACGATCATCCCTCGATCGCCGGCCAGCTCGGCATCCAGTCGATCCCTGCCGTGATCGCCTTCGTCGGCGGCAGGCCGGTCGACGGTTTCATGGGTGCCGTGCCCGAAAGCCAGATCCGCCAGTTCATCGACAAGATCGCCGGCCCGATGATCGACGACCAGCAGGCCGAGATAGACGCGGCGCTTGCCGAGGCAAAGACACTGCTTGAGCAGGGCGACCTGCAGAACGCGGCCGGTCTGTTCGGCGCCGTGCTGCAGGCAGCCCCTGAGAATGCCATCGCTCTTGCCGGCCTTGCCAATTGCATGATCGCTGCCGGCGACGCGCAGCAGGCGCGCGAGGTGCTGACCGAACTTTCTGAGGAACTTGCAAAGGACGCCGGCATCGTGGCGGTCCTGAAGAAGCTCGGCCAGATCGAGGAAGCTCGCAAGCTGGGCGATCCCGACGCTCTGGAACAGGCGCTCACCGCCGATCCCGACGATCACGGCGCCCGCATCAAGCTCGCCAAGATCCGCAACGTGGAAGGCGACCGCGAGGCGGCGGCCGATCATCTTCTGAAGGTGATGAAGCGTGACCGGACATTCGAGGATGACGGCGCACGGCGCGAACTGCTGCAGTTCTTCGATGTCTGGGGACCGATGGATCCGGCAACGCTGTCGGCGCGACGAAAACTGTCCTCGATCCTGTTCTCCTGACCTCGCCGCTTTTGCGTGTTTGTGACAGTCTCTCTTGAGATTTCCGCGCGGCGCACCATTTCTTGTCGATAAGCGACGCGGCGTGGCCGTGATTGCGAGGAATACGCGACAGCGACGGGGTACATTGCGAGATGCAGGTCGGAAATGCACGTTATCTCAGGCCGCAGGACCTGCCGGAGACGCTTCCGGTATTTCCGCTGACGGGCGTGCTCCTGCTTCCCGGCTCGCAACTGCCGCTGAACATCTTCGAGCCGCGCTATCTTTCCATGTTCGACGATGCGCTGGCCGGAAACCGCTTGATCGGCATGATCCAGCCGTCTTTCGGTGAAGTCCGCGAAGAGGCGGGCCAGGCCCATGTGCAGGCGCTCTGCCAGGTCGGCTGCGTCGGCAGGATCACATCCTTCGCCGAAATGGAGGACGGCCGCTATCTCGTGTCCCTGACCGGCATTTGCAGGTTCCGCCTCTTCGGCGAAATACACCTCGTCAAAAAGGGCTACCGCTCCTTCAGGATCGCTCCGTTCGCCACCGATCTCACCGGGCCGGACGATGAAGCCCAGGTCGATCGCGAAGCGCTGCTGGCCGCCTTCAAGGCCTATCTCGATGCCAACAAGCTGGAAGCCGACTGGGAGAGCGTCGAGCGGGCAAGCAACGCGACGCTGGTCAATTCCATGGCAATGATGTCGCCCTATGGCCCGGCGGAAAAACAGGCCTTGCTGGAAGCGCCTGATCTGAAGACCCGCGCCGAAACGCTGATCGCCATCACCGAGATCGTGCTCGCCCGCAATTTCGGCGATATCGAAACTATGCTGCAATAGGGCGGGAACGATGGAAGACAGGACCAGCCGGGTTGACCCCAAACTGCTCGAACTTCTCGTCTGCCCGCTGACCAAGGGTCGCCTGAGCTATCATGCCGCCGAGAACGAACTGATCTCGGAAAAGGCAAGGCTTGCCTACCCGATCCGCGACGGCATCCCGATCATGCTGATTTCCGAGGCGCGCAAGATCGAGGATTGATTTTCGTACCGGGCCGGTGGGCGGCTTTTACGGGCTTTCAACCAATACGCGATATAGCTTTCCACCGAGATGTCCGCCATCGCCGGGAACGCCATGATCGTCTGGTATCTTTTCGCCGCTGTCCTCGCGCTTGCTCTGCTCGGCGCGGCCATCCACGTTTTCCGGTCGTCCTTCAACTTTATACCAGACCGTTTCCATGCCGGCCGCGGCCTGTTTTGGCGTGAACACGTCATCGACGACATGCTCAGCACCAATTACGGCTTTTGGGACATGGTGGCCGGCACGGAATATGACGAGGATGGATTCTACGAGTTCTTCAGCCTCAAGAACCTGCGCATCACCTGCACCTGGACCGTGGCGATCGGTCTCGCGGTACTTTTCTCCTATCCGGGCCTTTGGGAGGGCTTTACGGCCGTTGCCGACCTGGCCCCAGGCTGGCTTTGGGACCTGATTGTCTATCGAGTAACGAATATCCGGATGATCTGACCGTCAGATCGCCTGTCCACCCAGCATTTTCGGTTCGCTCTGCCCGCCAAGCCCCGAGGCCTGCCGGATGAAGAACGACTTCACCGATGGCAGCCGGTCGACGATGCCGAGACCGAAATCGCGCAACGCCCTGACCGGCGTGACATCGTTGGAAAACAACCGGTTCAGCACATCGGTGGTCACGCCCATGCGGAACGTGTCGAAGCGTCGCCAGCTCTGGTAGCGCTCCAGTACAGCGAGCGAGCCGATGTCGAGGCCGAGCCGGTCCGCATCGACGATGGTTTCGGCCAGCGCCGCCACGTCTTTGAAGCCGAGATTGAGGCCCTGGCCGGAAATCGGGTGGATGCCG
>UCEZ01000033.1 GCA_900471525.1 Hyphomicrobiales bacterium
CTCCTTGCGTTGCCAAGTGACGGACGTAGCTATCGGTCACGCCGAGCAGCCTTGCAGCTTCTGCGCTGCTGAAACGCCGGAGTTCTTTTTGGGCGTTGGGAGAGAAGAGCTTTTCAAAGAGGATTTGAAGTTGGCCGCTCAAAACACTAGCGTCATGCGCGATCGTCTCGTCAATCGAACGCACGTTCGCTTTCTTGGCTTTCTCAACAATCGCGGCCTTGGTCGACATTCACGCAAATCCTGATGAATAGGAAGAATTTCCGCAAATGACCGCGAGTCTGGGGTAGTCGTCAAGGTGTTTTTAGTTAACGAAACCTTAACGCTGTGACTCATTCGAAAAAGTCCAAGCAGTCTCCGTCGCTTAGGCCGATTGTCAGCTGACAATTTCCAGGAAAAATCGATACGTGAGGGCTTTTGTTGCCGGTCACTCAATGCGGCCGACGCCGAAAGCAGAGAGGAGCGTGACGATTCGGGCAAAACCTCCGCCAACCCGCTGTGATCTGCGGTAAGAAGATCTACCGCCGGGCGAATATATACAATCCGGTCTGATCCAGGGCGGGTCTCGGCTGTCTTGCAGGCCACGCGCGAGCGATGGCAGCTGCAAGGCAACGACGAGGGGAACTCAGCGTTCACCGATAAGGTTGCCACGGACGGGAGAAACCAGATCTACATGATCGAACACGACGCGCTGCGGGGGAGGACGTCTGACACCCTTGATCCATACGTTCGAAATCCTGCAGGTAAGTCGTAAGGCCCATCGAGCGAGATCAGGGGGCGGACAGCTTCCCATCTACTTGCGGTTCGCGACGGCCTATAGGGCGCGCAAAGATGACCAGGTTCCCGAGAAGCGTCAGGGCGAGGCCGATTAGACCCATGCCTGTCCAGTGGTAGCCCTCGAAGACTGTTGAAAGCGACAGGGCGGCGATCGGAAAGAGCACGGTGGCATAGGCAGCGCGCGAGGAACCGATGCGGGAGACCAGCATGAGGTAGGTGGTGAAGCCGATCACCGATCCGATCGCCGCGAGATAGAGCAGGGCGGCGAGATAGGCGATGTCAGGCGGCGCGAGGATCGGCGTTTGCGTTACGGCAATCAGCAAGAAGAGGATGATCGCGCCATAGGTCATGCCCCAGGTATTGGCAGTCAGCGGCGAAATGCCGGCCGCGCTGTTTCGACGCGATGCCATATTGCCCAGCGAGAAGAACAGCGTGCCAAGCGCGGCGAGCCCGATGCCCTTCAACGTGCCCGTATCGAAATCGACGACAACATCCTGTCCGAAAAGGAGGAGAAGGCCGGTTGCTCCGAGCACAGCGGCGAGAAGCGTGCGGCCCGTAATGCGGTCGCCGAAGAAAAGGCGCGCGTTGACAGCATTGTAGACCGTTGCGAGCGAGAAGATCACCGAGATCAGCCCGGACGGGATAGAGGCGGCTGCGTTGTAGAAACAGATGAAATTGAGGCTGAACAGGCAGAGCGCCTGCGCAAGGATGAAAGGTTGATCACGCAAGGCGGGGAGCTTGAGCCGCCGCATGACAGCCAGGATGGCAACGAGAATCACGGCTGCGACCGCAAATCTGTAAAAGACCGAGACAAGAACCGGCACGGGACCGACCTGCATCGCAATGGCGATCCAAGTCGTCCCCCATATAAGGACGGTCGAGATGAAGAGAGCAGCATTTGCCATAGGGTGATCCTCGTTTTCTCGACAATAGGCGACCTGCGCACCGGTCTTTTGCAGATTCTTGCTATGAAATCGATTTGCCCGGACTTCCTGATCGCCATGTAGGTCGTTGAACGGTATGTTCGCCGCACGGCGCGGTCAGGTGTGGGGAAGAATTGGTGAGAGACAGCCACCTCTCGGTTTTCAGGTTTTTGTCAGCGTCTCCTTGTGCCCGGTTGGCGAAGTCCATCGATCTGGGGTTCGGACGCTCAGCTGCCCTGTGGAGCAATGCAGGCGACAGGATGAGCTATGAGCGGCCGGATGGGCATACGTTCAGCCTCTATCTCAAGGGTGGCGCCGGAACCCGCCGTCTGGATGGTAGACCCGCGCGCGGCCGGCCCGGAGCCTTGTGCATCATGCCACAGGGGCACTCGTCCGAATGGGAAATCACCGACCCCTTCGAGTTCGTCCATCTGTATATTCCCGACGATCAGATGCGCCGGATGTTTGCAGAGACGTTTGACCGCGATGCTCGGCTTATGGCTCTTCCGGAAGTGACCTTCGAAGACGCACCCGCCCTGGCGCGTGCGCTCCAGCAGATGACGAAAGCGATGTTGGCGGACGGTCATCTGCTGGCTGAAGAAGCGATGACACAGGCAATCAACGATTTCTTGGTCGATCCGCGTTATGGAGGGATGCGTCCCTGCGCGGTCAGCGGGGGACTCGCTCCTCATGTGCGGCGCCGGAGTCTGGAGTATATCGAGGCCCATCTCGATGGGACAATCCGCCTGCAGGATCTGGCGGCGATCGCGCAGCTCAGCGCATTTCATTTTCAGCGCATGTTCCGGGCAAGCTATGGCGTGTCCCCGCACGGCTGGGTCGCCCACCGGCGTGTCGAGCGCGCCAAATCGATGTTGTGCGGCAACGAGCCAATCGCGCAAATCGCTTCGGCCTGCGGCTTCAGCAGCCAGAGCCACATGACACGGGCTTTTAAATTGGGCACCGGCGTCACACCCTCTGCCTATCGGCAGCACCAATGACAGAGATCATTCCGCCTGCCTGGCTTTCGAGCCGGCCGCGATGGTCAAAACGAACTCGTCGAGTTCCCGTTCGAGTTGCTCCATCGGCAGGCCCACGAAACGTGCTTCCAGGCTGATGCTGATTACGCCATGCACGGCTCCAAAAAGTGTGCGAGCGCGGCTGGCTCGTTCTTCAGCCGACATGGCTGGCTGTAGCTCGCGAAGTGGCTCGGCAATCACGTCCATCAAGAACATATGTTCCTCGAGATGCCATTGCGGCGATACCCAACCTTCGGGCAGGCGATGTTCGAACAGCGCCTTCCAGAGATGCCGATGCGTGACCGCGAACGTCAGATAACCGCGTGCCAGGTTGCGTAAGCGGTCCGTTGGCGAGCGGTCTTTGACCTCTGCCAGAGCGAGCGTGTCCTCCAATACCTTAAGCGTGCCGGAATTAACGTGAATAATCAGCTCGTCGAGGTCGGTGAACGCCGTATATAGGCCGCCAAGGGCGCAGCCGGCATCCTGCGTGACATCGCGAGCCCGAAGGCTTGCCAATCCCTCGGCAGCAATGCGCTTGCGTGCCGCTTCGATCAAGCGCGCTTTCAGGTCCTCGCGTTTTTCTTCTCGTCGTCCGGCCATTAACCATTCCATCCCAATTCGTGAACATCGTTCAAAATATATGTTGAACGATGTTCATTTTTAGCGTACATCTCATTTCATGAACAACGTTCATAGATGGGAGAAGATAAATGTTCAATCGAATTTTCACATTGATGCGCGGTCGTGCACATGCTGCGGAACAGGCATTCGCCGACCGCCACGCCGTGCCTCTGCTGGAACAGCAAATCCGCGATGCGGCCCTGGTCATCCAGTCTGCTCGCAGGGCAACAGCCGTCGCCATCGCCCAAAACGAACAGGAAAAGAAACAATATACGGCGATACTCGACCGCATAGCCGATCTCGAAAGTCGCACCCTTGCTGCCCTCCAAAAATCCGATACGAGGCTTGCCCACGAGGCGGCCGAGGCTATCGCCTATCTGGAAGCCGAGCGCGACGCATCGCAAGCTGCCCAGGCACAGTTCGCTGCAGCCATCGACAAGTTGAAGGCGACGGTCCGGATAGCGGAGGCGCGGCTCCAAGAGTTGCGGCGTGGCGAGCGGCTGGCCCGTGCAACCGAAGAGGCCCAGAAGGTTGATGTCCCGGGGGCAGGCCAGGGC